>NZ_CP030918.1:2042999-3250998 GCF_003324675.1 Paracoccus suum | reverse complement strand
ACGCCGGCAAAGACCAGCACCGACATGATCAACAGCACGACCAGCGCCTGGGCGATCCTGCGGATGATAAAAGCTGCCATCGGCCCCCCCCTCGGGACTGTGCTGTCAGTGCCAGCCGTGTTCGATTTCGTGCCGCGTCTCGTCGACGGCGACCTGCCAGATCGCCAACATGTCCGCGTCCGGGCGCTGGAAGACGCCGTGATAGTTGCCCTCGGCGATGCGCTCGCGCTTGCGCCAGGCATCGACTCGCGCGGTAGCGGCAAAATCGATGCGTTCCTTGCTGAAGTTCGGGACGGTCGCGCCCTCCAGCCGGGTCCAGGGGAAGTTTTCCATCCAGCTCGCATGCGAGGCGGCGGGGTCGGTTGCCACGACCTTGGCCATGGTCCTGGGCGCGCGCCACCAGTCGTGCAGCTTGACCGAGGCATCGCGGCGTTCGTTCATCCATTCGGCCAGCAGCGGGTTCACCGGCGTGTTGCCGCCATGCCCGTTGACGAGCAGGATTCGACGAAAGCCGGCCCGATAAACGCTGTCCAGCAAGTCCTCGACCACCGCCAGGTAGGTGCGCAGCCTCAGCGTCACCGTGCCCGGAAAGGCCGCAAAGCCGGCGGCCATTCCATAAGGCAGGCACGGAAAGACAGGAACGCCGGTCGGCTGGGCCGCATCGACCGACACGCGCTCGGCCAAGATCATGTCCGTGGCGAGGCTGAGGTAGGCGTGCTGCTCGATCGAGCCGAGGGGCACTACGCAGCGGTCGTCCTGCGCGACACGCGCCTCGACCTGACCCCAGTTCATGTCCTGAATTCGCATCACTTCCCCTTCGATTCCGGCCTGACGGCAGCGGTGGTCCGCCCGGCCGGATATTCCCGCCAGTCTAATTACGGTTCCATAAGGAACAACAAATATGATTGACGCAAGGGATTTCCTGCGCCTACGGTTCCATATGGAACTGCTTGGGAAAAGCGCAGGCATGCTTGCAGACGATGTGACACGGCAGTCCATCTACGAAGGCCGGGCTGGCCGTGACGTGCCGCAGACCGTCGATGGCATCCCCGAGGACAGTCCTCTGCGGCCGCGGCTATGGGGGAACCCTTGCTGGTTTTCCTACCGGCTGAATTACCTGGCGCTGCATTTCAACAATCCGGTCTACGGCATGATCCAGAGCCGTCTGGGTCTGCTGCGTCCCGAGTTCGTCGTGCTGTGGTCGCTCTATCTGGGCGGCCCCTCGGTACAGACCGATGTCGTGCGCGCCTCGGGTTTTCCCAAGAACACGCTCAGCCGCGCCGCCAACAAGGTCCATCGCCTCGGCCTGATCGAGCGCAAGGACGATGCCGAGGATCAGCGGCGCATCACCCTGCACCTGACAGAAAAGGGGCGCCAGGCGGTCGAGTCAGTCAAGGACGACATGCTGGCGCAGGAACGCCAGATGCTGGACTGCCTCAGCCCCGCCGAACGGCTGATCCTGTCCGAGATCCTGACGAAACTGGTCTCGGCCTCGGGGGGCTGGTCGCAAACGTTCGGCGACGAGCCGGCCGGCGAGGACGAGCCTGCGGCCCAACAGACGGAAAAGACCGGCGCCGAGCCGGCAGTGCATTCTTAACCCGGGAGGGAACCCATGAAAATGACCCCAACGCTTCGTGCAATCCTACTTGCCACCGCGCTCGCGGTGCCGCTGCCGGTGCTGGCCGACGATCTGGTCATCGCGACCAAGTCGGGGCCGGCCTCGATGGACCCCCATTTCACCGCGACCTCGGCCAATGCCGAGGCGACCAAGCAGGTCTTTGACACGCTGCTGAAGTCCGGCAACGACCTGCAGGTCGAGCCGATGCTGGCCACCGAGTGGAAGGCGGTCGACGACACCACCTGGGAATTCAAGCTGCGCGAGGGCGTGAAATTCCACGACGGCTCGGACTTTACCGCCGAGGACGTCAAGTTCTCGATCGAGCGCATTCCAAACGTCACCGGTCCTAACCCGACGACTGTCTATGTCCGCCGCGTGGCGGGCGTCGAGATCGTGGATCCGCACACGATCCGCATCAAGACCGAAGGCCCGGCGCCGACGCTGCCGAACGATTTCGTGCGCCTGTTCATCGTCTCGCACACCGCGGCGGCGGATTTCTCGACCAAGGAAACCTCGGCCGAGGGCTTCAACTCGGGCAAGGCGGCCATCGGCACCGGCCCCTACAAGTTCGTCAGCTGGGCCCCGACCCAGGACCTGGTGCTGGAAAAGTTCGACGGCTACTGGGGCGGCGTCCAGCCCTGGGACAAGGTGACCCGCAAGGAGATCCCGAACGACGCCGCACGCGTCGCGCAGTTGCTCGCGGGGCAGGTCGATCTGATCTCGAAAATCCCGGCGACCGACCTTGCCAAGGTCGAGCAGAACGGCGCCTTCAAGGTGGTCAAGAACCCCTCGGCCTTCATCCCCTATCTCGAGTTCGACTTCCGCGAGGATACGCCGCAGGTCTGGGACAACGCCGGCAAGAAGATGGCCAAGAACCCCTTCCTCGACCCGCGCGTGCGCGAGGCGTTCGACCTGGCGCTCGACCGCGAGACTATCATCGAGTTCGCGCTGGAGGGCATGGGCGTGCCGGCGACACAGCTCGTGACGCCCACCGTCTTTGGCTATAACAAGGACATCCCCGCGCCGGTCTTTGACGTGGACCGTGCCCGCGCGCTGATGGCCGAAGCGGGCTATCCCGATGGCTTCAAGGTCACGCTGGCCTACGCCAACGACCGCATGCCGACCGAGTTGGGGCCGACCATCGCCCAGCTGCTGGCCGCCATCGACGTGACGGTGGACGTGCAGGGCGTTCCCGCGACGGTGTTCAACCCGGCAAAGACACGCGGCGAATACTCGCTCTACATGGCGTCCTGGGCGACGCTGACCGGCGAGGCGAACTACACGTTGTCCGCCCTGATGCACACCAACGAGCCGGAGAAATCGCAGGGCGCGTTCAACGTGCGCGGCTATTCCAATCCCAAGATGGACGAGCTGATCGAGGCTGCCGCCGCCGAGATGGACGAGGCCAAGCGCCGGTCCCTGCTGGAGGAAGCCAACATGCTGGTCGCGACCGAGCGTCCCGACCTGCCCTTGGCGATCAACGTGTCGGCTTGGGGCATGAAGGCCGACAAGGTGACCTATGATCCGCGCGCGGACGAGGACACCGTGGCCATGGATGTCCATCCCGTTAAGTAACCATAACCCCGGGGCGGACATCGCGCCGGGGCATCGCAACCACGCCGGCCGGGACAAGGTCCCGTGCCGGCAGCTTTCGCTGAAGGATAGCCCGGATGAGCCTTGCCCCCGATACGCCACCCTATTCCTGGGACGAGCCAACCTGGCGCGGGTTGGTCGAGTTCATTCGCGCCGGCCGCTCGCTCAAGCCGACCAGTTGGCCGGACGGCGCGCGCTGCGCCGTGGCCCTCAGCTTTGACAGCGACCACGAGACCAACGAATTGCGCGACGGCGGCAAGTCCATCGGGCGCCTGTCATGGGGCGAATATGGCACCCGGCGCGGCGTTCCCCGGCTTCGCGCGGTGCTGGACCGGTTTGGCGCCAAGGCCAGCTTCTTTGTCCCCGGTGTCTCTGCCGAGCTGCACCCCGACGAGCAGAAGGCGCTGGTGGACGACGGACACGAGGTCGCGCTGCACGGCTGGATCCACGAGGTCAACACACAGGTCCCCCCGGCGCAGGAGCGCGAGTTGATGCTGCGCGCCGCCGACACGCTGGAGCGTGTCACCGGAGTTCGGCCGGTGGGCATGCGCACTTGCTCGTGGGATTATAGCCCCGCCACGCTGGGCATCGCCGAGGAATTGGGGCTGGTCTACGACAGCTCGCTTTTCGCGGACGACGATCCCTATGAGATCCTGAACAATGGCCGCCCAACCGGCATTGTCGAACTGCCGGTCGAGTGGATTCGCGACGATGCGCCTTACCTGTCAATGAATCGTTTCGGGGGCGCACGGCCCTATACGCCGCCCTCCGCAGTTCTGGACATCTTTCTGCGCGAGTTCGAGGGCGCCTATGCCGAGGGCGGATTGTTCCTGCTGACCATGCATCCGCATGTGACGGGCTACCGCTCGCGCATCTTCATCCTCGAAGAGCTGTTGAAGCGGATCGCGGAAAAGGGTGATTGCTGGGTCGCAACGCACGCCGATATCGCCCGCCACTGCGCGCGTGAGGCTGGATTGGAGACACGGGCATGACGACTTCGGACAAACCCACCTGGGCACTGGCGGTTCACGGCGGCGCGGGCACGATCTTGCGCAGCAAAGTGACGCCGGAAAAGGAGGCCGCCTATCATGCTGCCCTGCACCGCGTGCTTGAGGCTGGACAGGCCGTTTTGCAGGACGGCGGTAGCGCTATTGATGCCGTGACGGCGGCGGTGGTCGTGCTCGAGGATGAGCCGCTGTTCAACGCAGGGCGCGGCGCGGTCTATACCGCGGCAGGTGAGCAGGAAATGGACGCCGCCGTCATGGACGGCCGCGACCGGCAGGCGGGTGCGGTGGCCGGCATCTTTGGCCCCAAGAACCCGATCCGGGTCGCGCGTCTCGTCATGGACAGCCCGCAGGTAATGCTGGCGGGCGCCCCCGCGATCGAACTGGCGCGCGAGGCCGGCCTGCCGTTTGGCGATCGCGATTATTTCTTTACCGAGGCGCGCTGGACCGCCCTGCAGGAAACGCTCGCCCTGCGCGCGTCGGGGGAGGTCGAGACCGACCCGGCCCGTCGCCATGGCACGGTCGGCGCGGTTGCGCTGGACCTGTCGGGCAACCTCGCCGCCGCGACCTCGACCGGCGGCATGACGGCCAAAGCTCCGGGCCGCATCGGCGATGCGCCGATCATCGGTGCGGGCACATTCGCCGACAACGCGACCTGCGCGATCTCTGCCACCGGCCATGGCGAGGTCTTCATCCGCTGGACCGCCGCGGCCGAGATCGCCGCCCGCATGCGCCATGCCGGCCAGACGCTGGAACAAGCGGCAACCGCGGTGGTGATGGAGGATCTGATGCCCAATGACGGCTCGGGCGGCCTGATCGCCGTGGACCGTTACGGCAATATTGCCATGCCCTTCAATTGCGAGGGCATGTATCGCGGCACCGCGCGCCAAGGCGAAGAGCCGCAGACTTTCATCTATCGCTGAGGTTTCGCGGCGGGCTCGCTCTCTGCCCCTCTAGATCGAGGGGCGGGGGAACGTCTGTTGTCCCTGAGACCGGACCGCGTATGGGTAGCCAGACTGAAGCGCGGTTGTGCCCCATCCGCAGCATCTGCCTTGATAGGCGGAGCATTTGAGCGCCAACCGAGCGAACCGGCCCTAGCGTCCTGAAATCAATTCTAGAAGAAAATGGTAGCGGAGGAGGGATTTGAACCCCCGACACAAGGATTATGATTCCTCTGCTCTAACCAGCTGAGCTACTCCGCCCCAACGTGCCCGTTCGGGTGCGGGCGATTTAGGCGAGGCGGGGCGGCGCGTCAACCGTGATATCGCGCGAAACCGGGTGCGGTTGCGGGGAATAATCCGCAGGACGGCGGCGCCGGCAGACCGCTGCCTGCAGGCGCCCGAAATCCTGCGCGGCCATCACGCCGACTGCGGCGCCTTTTGCAGCAGCGGCATCACCTCGGCCATTTCCGGCCCGTGGTCCTGCCCAGTCAGCGCCTTGCGCAACGGCATGAACAGCGACTTGCCCTTGCGCCCGGTCGCGGCCTTTACGGCTGCGGTCCATTCCGACCACGACGCCTCGGAGTAGGGCGGCGGCGGCAGCAGGCTGAGGGCCTCTGTGACGAAGGCGCGGTCCTCGGGCGCGATCTCGGGGCGGGCGCCCTCCGAGAAGATCGTCCACCATCCGGCAAGGTCGTCCAGCCGTGTGATGTTCTGCGAGGCGACGCGCCAGAACCGCTCGGCCAGGTCGTCCGGCACGCCCAGGGCGGCGATACGCTCGCGGACCTCGGCAAAGGGGCGTGCCTGGTTCGCCTCGCGGGTCAGGGGCCACAGGTCCTCGGCGTCAAAGCGGGTCGGGGCGGTGCCGAACTGGCCGACCTCGAACCCGTTGGCGATCTCGTCCAGCGACATGCGCACCGCGACCGGCTGGCTGGAGCCGAGGCGGGCCATCAGCGACAGCAGCGCCTCGGGCGCCACGCCCTGCTCGCGCAGATCGCGCAGCGAGAGGGTGCCGAGGCGCTTGGACAACTCCTCCCCGCCGGGGCCGGTCAGCAGACTGTGATGCGCGAATTGCGGCGGGGTGCCGCCCATCGCCTGCATGATCTGGATCTGCGTCGCGGTGTTGGTCACATGGTCGGCGCCGCGCACGATGTTGGTCACGCCCATGTCGATGTCGTCGACCGAACTGGCAAAGGTATAAAGCACCTGCCCGTCAGCGCGGATCAGGACCGGGTCGCTGACGCTGGCAGCGTCGATGCTGACCGGACCGATGATCCCGTCGTTCCATTCGATCCGGTTTTGGTTCAGCAGAAAGCGCCAGTAACCCTGCCGACCCTCGGCCCGCAGCGCGGCCTTTTGGTCTTCGCTCAACCCGTGTCCGGCGCGGTCATAGACGGGCGGGCGGCCCATGTTCAGCTGCTTTTTGCGCTTCAGGTCCAGTTCGGTCGGCGTCTCGAACACCTCGTAGAGGCGGCCCGACGCGCGCAGGTCGTCCGCCGCCTCGGCATAGCGGCCCAGCCGGTCCGACTGCCGCTCGACCCGGTCCCAGGTCAGGCCCAGCCATTCCAGATCACGCATGATCCCGTCGGCATATTCCTGTTTGCTGCGCTCGCGGTCGGTGTCGTCCAGCCGCAGGATGAACGTGCCCCCCGCCTTGCGCGCGATCAGGTAGTTCATCAGCGCGCTACGCAGGTTGCCGATGTGGATATGTCCGGTCGGCGAGGGTGCAAAACGTGTGGTCGTGGCGGTCATGGCGCACCTCCTTGGCAGCGAGTCCTCTTTCACAGGGGGCGTTTGTTGTCCATATCGGGGCCGGACCGGGGCACGAGGGGGGACAGCGAGATGGATTGGACCGAAACCATGGCGCCCGACGCCGCCGCGCTGGAGGCGCTGGCGCGCGAGGTCATCGCCGGGCTGCCGGCCGAGTTTGCCGGCCACGCCCATGACGTGCATCTGCGGGTCGAGGAAATGGCCGACCACGACACTCTCGACGAGTTGGAGATTGACGATCCGCTGGAGCTGACGGGGCTGTATGACGGCATCCCATTGACCGAGAAGATGGCGTCAGAGCCGCAGCATTTCCCGGATGTGGTCCGGCTTTACCGCCGCGCGATCCTTGACGAGTGGGCCGCGCGCGGGAATGTCGCGCTGGGCGATCTCGTGCGCAACGTCGTGATTCACGAGCTGGCGCACCATTTCGGCTGGTCCGATGACGACATCGCCCGGATCGACCGGTGGTGGGAATGACCATCGGCGGGTTGGGGGGGCCGGGGCAGGGCGGGCCGCAGACGCCGATCCTGACGGTCACTTTGAACCCGGCCTTTGACCTCGCGACCCGCATCGACCGGGTGATCCCCGACATCAAGCTGCGCTGCGCCGCCCCGCTGGCCGATCCCGGCGGTGGCGGAATCAATGTCAGCCGCGCTATCGCCCGCCTTGGGGGTGACAGCCGCGCGGCGGTCTCGCTGGGCGGCCCGACGGGCGCGCGCATGTCCGCGCTGCTGGCCGAAGGTGGCATCGCCACCGTGACGCTGCCCGCTCCCGGCGAGACGCGCCTGTCACTGGCCGTGACCGAGGAGCTGACCGGCCAGCAGTTCCGCTTCATGCTGCCCGGCCCGGACTGGACCCAACCGGACGCCGAGGCCGCCATCGCGGCTGTGGTGGCGGTCGCTGGGCATGGCGGCATGGTCGTGCTGTCGGGCTCCACCCCGCCGGGAATTGGCGCCGACATCGCCGCCCGGCTCGCCCGGGCGCTACCCGCAGGTGCAGGGCTGACGGTGGACACCTCGGGCGCGGCGCTGGCCGATGTGGCTGCCGCCCGCACCCGCCTCGCCGTCCTGCGTATGGACGGCGAAGAGGCGGAGGCGTTGGCCGGGCGGCCTTTGCTGTCACGCGAAGCGAGCGCAGGTTTTGCCGCCCAGCTGGTCGCGGATGGCGCGGCCGAAGTGGTGATGGTGGCGCGCGGCGGGGACGGCAACATCCTCGCCTCGGCCGAAGGCGTCTGGCATGCCGAGGCGCTGCGGGTGCAGATCGTCAGCCGCGTCGGCGCTGGTGACAGCTTTGTCGCCGGCTACACCCTCGCCCGGGCGAGGGGCGAAGGGTTGCCGCAGGCACTGGCCTGGGCCGCCGCATGCGCCTCGGCCACCTGCATGTCTCCCGCAACCGAGCTGTGCCGGCTGGAGGATGTGATCGCCCTGCACGCCGCCGGCAGCGTCACGCGCATGGCCTAGCGTCCCGCGGGACATTGACGCCCGATCGGCGTTCCCACCCGCCGCGGGCCTGCATTACCCGGACGCCTGCCTGTAGGGCATCATCGGAGGAGAGGATCGCATGGAAGATCAGATCGCCAAGGCCCGCGCGTTTCGCGCCCTGCATGTGCCGGGCAAGCCCGTTGTGCTCTACAATATCTGGGACGCGGGCAGCGCCCGCGCCGTCCAACGCGCCGGCGCCAAGGCCATCGCAACCGGCAGTTGGTCTGTCGCAGCGGCGAACGGCTATGACGACGGGCAGGCCATGCCCATGTCCGAGGTGCTGGCCGCCGCGCGCCGCATCGTCCAGTCGGTCGACCTGCCCGTGAGCATCGATTTCGAAGGCGGCTATGCCGCGGCGCCCGATGCTGTCGCCGACAATGTGCGCCTGCTGCTCGAGGTCGGAGCCATCGGACTCAACTTCGAGGATCAGGTGGTCGGCGGCGAGGGTCTGCATCCCATTGCTGAACAGGCGGAACGGGTGGCCGCCGTGCGCAGCGCCGCCGAAGCCCTTGGCGTGCCTACCTTCATCAACGCCCGCACCGACCTTTTCCTGAAGGCCAGTGCCGAGGAACATCCCGCCCTGCTGGATGAGGCTGTGCAGCGGGCAGCCGTCTATGCCGCAGCCGGTGCCGACGGCTTCTTTGCGCCGGGTCTGCGTGAGCCCGGTCTGGTCACCGAGCTCTGCAAGCGGGTCGCACTGCCGGTGAACATCATGCTTTCCGACCCGGCCGACGTCGGCGCGGTCGCGCGCCTCGGGGTCGGCCGCATCAGCTTTGGCCCGGCCCCATACCGCACCGCGATGGCCGGCATCGAGGCCGCGGCGCAGGGCCTTGCTTAAGCCATGCCCGCAAACGACAAAGGCCGCCCGACGGGCGGCCTTTTGCGCTCTGTCGTGAATTGATCAGGCGGCTTCGGCTTCCTCGGCCTCGGCGGCCATGCGGCGCTCGCTCTCCTCGCGCGAGAGCGCGACCGAGGTGCGCACGCCCTTGGACACAAATTCCATCAGGCCTTTGACAACGCGTTCGTTGGGGTCGA
Source organism: Paracoccus suum (assembly GCF_003324675.1). Lineage (NCBI taxonomy): Bacteria > Pseudomonadati > Pseudomonadota > Alphaproteobacteria > Rhodobacterales > Paracoccaceae > Paracoccus > Paracoccus suum. Next base: position 3,241,559 of record NZ_CP030918.1, on the reverse strand, counting down.
TGCCAGCGCAGGACAGCACTTCGCGGCCGTCGCGCGAGCGCGCCCAGCGGGCGATCTGCTCGGGGCCGTTGCCGTATTTCTTGTCATCCGCAATCGCGTCGTCCAGCGCCGCAAGGACGACGGCGGCAAACAGCTTGCGGGCGCGCTGACCCTGTTCGAAATTGAACGCCGAACCATCCACGAAATCACGCATAAACATCTTCCTGCTCACTCACCCGGGATCGTCCGGGTGCGGGGTCACCTCCCCGATCAAATACCCTCAGCGCGGGGGGTGCTGGACGGATACGCCGCACAGCCGCGATTCGGTATGGTCTGCGGCTCATGTCCGCCATGCGCCCTGTGCATTGCTAACGCGTTGCAGTCATTTCATAGGCCTAACGGCCTATTGTGAACGGTGGGCGACACCTCCGGTTCCCCAATGGCCACCTTGACATTTCGCCGCAAGCTGCGCTTGCCAGGGCGCACCGGGACGGCTAACGCCCCCTCGCAACACATGCCGCCACCGCGGCTCACACCCCTCTATCAAGGTATTGAGATGGCCAAGATCAATGGCAACGAGATCCGTCCCGGCAGCATTATCGACCACGACGGCGGTTTGTGGGCTGCCGTGAAGGTAAACCACGTCAAACCCGGCAAGGGGGGCGCCTTTGCCCAGGTCGAACTGAAAAACCTGCGGGACGGTCGCAAGCTGAACGAGCGTTTTCGCAGCGAGGACAAGGTCGACGAGGTCTATCTCGAGATGAAGGACCAGCAGTTCCTGTATGAGAGTGACGGCAAGCTGGTGTTCATGGACAGCGAAAGCTTCGAGCAGATCGAACTGGACGCCGATCTGTTGGGCGATCGCCGCCCCTTCCTGCAGGACGGCATGACGGCAGCGGTGCGTTATTACGGCGAGGAGCCGCTGGCGGTGACCATCCCGCAAAAGGTGACCTGCAAGGTGGCCGAGACCGAGCCGGTGGTGAACGGCCAGACCGCATCCAAAAGCTACAAGCCGGCGATCCTCGACAACGGCCTGCGGGTCATGATCCCGCCCTTCGTCGGCGCTGAGGAGCGCATCGTCGTGAACACCGAGACGTTCGAATACTCCGAGCGCGCCTGACGCTGCGTCACGCGCTCACTTTTGAAGCTGCATCTATCCAGGACATGGGACTCACCTCCTGAAACTTCCCCTCGCCAAACAAAAAGGGCGCCCCGCGGGGCGCCCTTCGTTGTCGGGGGAAACGGATGGACCGTGACCTGCTCTGGGCAGATCACATCATGTCCATGCCGCCCATTCCGCCCATGCCGCCGCCCATGCCGCCAGCGCCGCCCGCGCCCTTCGGCTCGGGCTTCTCGGCGATCATGGCTTCGGTGGTGATCAACAGGCCGGCGACCGAGGCCGCGTCTTCCAGCGCGGTGCGCACGACTTTGGCCGGGTCGATGACGCCGAACTTGAACATGTCGCCATATTCTTCGGTCTGGGCGTTGAAGCCGAACGACTTGTCGTTCGATTCGCGGATCTTGCCGGCAACCACGGCGCCGTCGACGCCGGCGTTTTCGGCGATCTGGCGCATCGGGGCTTCCAGTGCGCGGCGCACGATGGCGATACCGGCGTTCTGGTCGCTGTTGGCACCCTCGAGGCCTTCGAGCGCCTTGCCGCCCTGGACGAGCGCAACGCCGCCACCGACGACAACGCCTTCCTGGACCGCGGCACGGGTCGCGTTCAGCGCGTCGTCGACGCGGTCCTTACGCTCTTTCACCTCGATTTCGGTCATGCCGCCGACGCGGATTACGGCGACGCCGCCGGCCAGCTTGGCAACACGCTCCTGCAGCTTTTCCTTGTCGTAGTCCGAGGTGGTTTCCTCGATCTGCTGACGGATCTGGCTGACACGGGCTTCGATCTCGGGCTTTTCACCGGCGCCGTCGATGACGGTCGTGGTGTCCTTGTTGATCGTGACCTTCTTAGCGCGGCCGAGCATGTCGATTCCGACGTTCTCCAGCTTCATGCCCAGATCGTCGCTGATGACCTGACCGCCGGTCAGGATGGCGATGTCCTGCAGCATGGCCTTGCGGCGATCACCAAAGCCCGGGGCCTTGACGGCTGCAATCTTCAGGCCGCCGCGCAGCTTGTTCACGACCAGGGTGGCCAGGGCTTCGCCCTCAACATCCTCGGCGACGATCAGCAGCGGCTTGCCCGACTGGATCACGGCCTCCAGCAGCGGGACCATCGGCTGCAGCGAGGACAGCTTTTTCTCGTGCAGCAGGATGTAGGCATCCTCGAGATCGGCGATCATCTTGTCCGGGTTGGTCACGAAGTAGGGCGACAGGTAGCCGCGGTCGAACTGCATCCCTTCGACGACTTCGACCTCGGTCTCCATCCCCTTGTTCTCTTCGACGGTGATGACACCCTCGTTGCCGACCTTCTGCATGGCCTCGGCGATCTGCTCGCCGATGAACTTCTCGCCGTTGGCCGAGATGGTTCCGACCTGCGCGACTTCGGCGCTGTCGTTGACCGGGCGCGAGGCAGCCTTGATCGACTCGACGACCTTGGCGGTGGCCATGTCGATGCCGCGCTTGAGGTCCATCGGGTTCATGCCGGCGGCAACCGCCTTCATGCCCTCGCGGACGATCGCCTGGGCCAGGACGGTGGCGGTGGTGGTGCCGTCGCCGGCCTCGTCATTGGTGCGCGACGCGACTTCGCGGACCATCTGCGCGCCCATGTTCTCGAACTTGTCGGTCAGTTCGACTTCCTTGGCGACGGTGACGCCGTCCTTGGTGATGCGCGGGGCGCCGAACGACTTGTCGATGACAACGTTGCGGCCCTTGGGACCCAGCGTGACTTTCACCGCATCGGCCAGGATGTTCACGCCCTTGAGCATGCGATCACGGGCGTCGGTGCTGAACTTGACTTCTTTACCAGCCATTTATCTTTTCCTTGTCAAAGGGTTGTTGCGAAACCTGCGAGGGATCAGCCGGTGATCCCGAGGATGTCGCTTTCCTTCATGATGATCAGCTCTTCGCCGTCGAGCGTCACTTCGGTGCCCGACCACTTGCCGAACAGGATGCGGTCGCCAGCCTTCACCGACGGTGCGATCAGCTCGCCCGAATCCTTGCGCGCGCCCTCGCCGACGGCAACGATCTCGCCCTCGGCGGGCTTTTCTTTTGCGGTGTCGGGGATGATCAGCCCGCCCTTGGTCTTTTCCTCGGACTGGACGCGACGGACCAGGACTCGATCATGCAGGGGTTTGAACGCCATTGCGGAACACTCCGTGTGAATGGTTGCAGTGTCTGCTGCTTGGCACTCACGGGGGGCGAGTGCCAATGCCGGTCATCTAGGCGCGGACCGGGTGCCTGTCAACGTCGTGGTGCGCGATTGCGCGCGGCATTTGGCGCATCAGGGGGTTGGGGCCGGCGCGCGCCCATGGCAGGGTCCGCGGGTCATCAACGGAGGCGCTGGATGCTGCATAAGATTGTCCGAACGCTGGCGTTGTCCCTCTCCATCCTGTCGCTGGCCCCGACCGCCCATGCCGCGGCCGAGGCCTGCCGGGGCCGGGATCTGATGGCCGCGTTGCCGGCCGCCGACCTGGCGGCGATGCAGGCTCGGGTGGCCGACGTGCCCTTCGCCAAGGGTCTGTTCTGGCAGGCGCAAAAGGGTGACGCCCGCATCATCCTGATCGGGACCTATCATTTCGCCGACCAGCGCCATCAGCGCACCTTGGCCCGGTTTTCCCCCGACATCGCCAAAGCCGCCGTGCTGCTGGTCGAGGCCGGCCCGGCCGAGGAGGCCGCGCTGGCAAAAGCCCTGCGCGGCGATCCGACCCTCATGGCCGACCCGGACGGCCCGCCTCTGTCCCAGCGGCTGGGGCCCGCCGACTGGTCACGGCTGTCCGCCGCTATGACCGCGCGGGGCGTCCCGCCCAGCACGACAGACCACCTGCGGCCGTGGTATCTTGCAACCATGCTCGGCCTCTCGCCCTGCATGCTGCGTCAGACAGCCACGAACAAGGGCGAGACAGATGGCCTCGACCACCAACTGATTGCTCTGGCACGGAAAGCAGGAACGCCCGTGCGCGCCATCGAGCCGTGGGACACGCTGTTTTCTGTCTTTGCCGGCATGGCCCCGGAAGAGGAACTGGACATGCTGCGCGCCGCCCTGCCACAGGCCGAGATGGCAGACGACTACGCCACCACCCTGACCGAGGCCTATTTTTCCGGAAACGTTTGGCAGTTGTGGGAGTTTGGGCGGACCGATGCCTATGCCAACTCCGGACTGACCCGGGCCGAGGTCGACAAGATGACTGAACTTTCGCGTCGACAACTGATGGACCGGCGCAATCACGCCTGGCTGGTGCCCCTGACCGCGGCAGCGGAAAAGGCCGCTCACCAGGGCAAGGCGGTGGTTGCCGGATTTGGCGCTTTGCATCTGCCGGGGGAGGCCGGACTGCTCAACCTGCTGCAGGCGGACGGCTGGACCATCACACCCCTCAAGACAACCGCGTCGTGATGCGAGCAGGGCGAGAAGGCAGGCGACAGTGAATTTCAAGCGGCACGGGCGGTTTCTGGTCGGGCTCCTGCTCGGCGCGGTGGCGGCGCTGGCGATCCCGGGAACGCTGATCCACCGGCTGATGATCGGCGCGGATGTTCTGTTCGCCTTTTACCTTTTGACCACCTGGCTGATGGCGCGGCACTTGACCCCGGATGACCTGGCCGAGCACGCCCGCGCCGAGGACGAGGGTATCGGCATCATCATGGTGATCGCCCTCTGCGCGGTCGCCATCAGCCTGGTCGCGATCTTCGAGGCGCTCGCCTCCTCGGACGCGAGTAATTGGGCGCGTTTCGCGCCGCTGATCTCGGTCCCGCTGGGATGGGTGGCGGTCCACACCCTGTTCACCTTTCGCTACTCTCACCTCTGGTACGCGCCCGGTGACGATCCGGACGAGAATGCCGAGGGCAGCGGTGGCGGCCTCGATTTCGGAGAGAATTGCCCGCGTCCGGGCCTGATCGAGTTCTTTTACTACAGCTTTACAGTCGCCATGACCGCCCAGACATCCGACGTCGCGGTGACCAGTGCGGACATGCGCCGCCTGACGCTGATGCAGGCGGTGCTTTCGTTCCTCTATAACACCGTGCTGATCGCGCTGGCAGTGAATGCCGCGATGAGCGGCGGCGGTTAAGGGCCCGAAGGCGGGCGCGGGACCGGCCTTCGGGCGACGCTCGGCTTAGCTCAACCGGTGGTGCGGCGTGGCAGGGGCGGTGGCTTGACCGCCATCTGCTTGACCTGCGGCGCCTTGCTGGCAGGTGGATGCTTGGGCGGTGCGGTCAGGCCCGCCGGCAGTCCGGCGATGCCCGCAGGCGCCTTGGCATCCTTGGCTGGCGCATCGTTAAAGCCCGCGAAAACGGGCGGCTTGGTCGATTTCGGCATGATGTAATCCCGGCGTTCGGGTGAAGCTCTCTGGCCGCGACAGGGCGTTTGGCCCGCGGCCTGCGGTCGGCGTCAGCCCTTGTGGTCCATTTCAGGATACTCCCCTTGAGCATCTGACCCCGGGCCAAGGCGCGGGGCGATTGCCACAACGCTAAAGGTCGCGGCGCGGGCGGGGTTCAGGCGTGCTGGCGCATGGCTGGATTACTCCCATCGCTAAGGCGCGCATGCTAGGGCAGGTCGGACGCGCAGGTCAACCGGGCCGCGCCCACGGCACCGCGCGGGCGTGACATCCCGCCGCCGCGCGCCTATAGACGCGGCAACTTTTATCCCTCGCAGCAAGGCTTTCCGATGATCCAGGTTCTCGGCCACAAATCCCCTGATACCGATTCGACCGGCTCGCCCATCATCTGGGCCTGGTATCTGAACGACGTGCGCAAGCAGCCGGCCAAGGCCGTGCTGCAAGGTCAGCCGAACACCGAGGCGGTGTGGATGCTCGAGCACTGGAACGTCCAGATGCCCGAGATCATCACGGACGTTGCCGCCGGCGAGCAGCTGGTCATCGTCGACACCAACAACGCGGTCGAGCTGCCCGCCTCGCTGGCCGAGGCCGAGGTGATCGAGATCATCGACCACCACCTGCTGGCCGGCAACATCACCACCCGCCTGCCGATCAACATGACGCTGCGCCCGCTCGCCTGCACGGCGACGATCATGTTCGACCTGATCGGCGACGACCTTGATCGCGCGCCCCGTGCCATCAAGGGCCTGATGCTGACCTGCATCCTGTCCGACACGCTGGAGTTCCGCAGCCCGACCACCACCCCGCATGATCGCTGGGTCGCCGAAAAGCTGGCCCGCGACCTGGACCTGTCGATCCCGGCCTATGCGACCGAAATGTTCCGTGCCAAGTCGAACGTCTCGGCCTTCGCCGACGAGGCGCTGCTGCGCATCGACAGCAAGGAATACGATCTGGGCGACAAGCGCCTGCGCGTGTCGGTCCTCGAGACCACCGCCCCCGAGGTGCTGCTGGCCCGCAAGGACGCGTTGATGGCGGCCATGCCCGGCGTCGCGGCCGAGGACGGCGCTGATGAGGTGCTGCTGTTCGTCGTCGACATCCTGCGCGAAGAGGCGACCTTGCTGGTCCCGAACCCCTGGGTCGCCGGCGTTGCCACGCGCAGCTTTGGCGTCCCGGTGACCGGCGATACGGTCCTGCTGCCGGGTGTTGTCAGCCGCAAAAAGCAGATCATTCCGGTCCTGAAGGTCTGATTCCAGTGACCCGCATCATTCAGTCGCTGGCGGAAATCGCCGGCGAATACGACACGATCTTTTGCGACCTGTGGGGCGCGGTCCATGATGGACAGCGCGCCTTCCCGTCCGCGGTTGAGGCTCTACTAGCGTTTCGCGATGGCGGTGCGCGCCGCGTGGCGCTGCTGACCAACGCCCCGCGCCCGGCAGTGATGATCGAGGCGCAACTGGATCGCATGGGCATTCCCCGCGCGGCCTGGGACGTGATCGTGACCTCCGGCGACGCGGCGCAGGATGCGATGCTGCGCGGCGTGGTCGGACAGCGGGTCTGGCACCTGGGCCCGGATAAGGATGATAGCTTCTTCACCGACCTACCGCCCGATCTGCCCGACGACAGCCCGCGCCTCCCCATCACCCGCGTGCCGATGGACGAGGCCGAGGGCATCGTCTGCACCGGCCTTTTCGACGACATGACCGAGGGCCCGCAGGACTACCTGACCGTCCTGACCGAGGCCGCGGCGCGCGGCCTGCCGATGCTGTGCGCCAACCCCGATATCGTCGTCGATTTCGGTGACAAGCGCATCTATTGCGCGGGTGCCTTGGCCGAGCTTTACCAGCAGCTGGGCGGCGAGGCGATTTATGTCGGCAAGCCCCATCCGCCGATCTACCAGCTTGCGGCACGGAGTCTGCGTCTAGATGCCAGTGCCCGGATTGTCGCCGCCGGCGACGGCATCACCACTGATGTCCTTGGCGCGATCAACGAGGGGCTGGACGCGCTGTTCATCAGCGGCGGCCTCGCCTTCGACCAGTTCGGCCCCGACCCGGAAGCACCGCTGGCCCAGATGCTTGACGAGTGGCTCGCCGGGCGTGGGCTGGCCCCGACCTACAGCATCGGCCGCCTTCGCTGAGGCCTCGGCGAGGTGCGGCGCGGGTTGATGCCCGCCCCCGCCATCGCCACATGCGTGTGGCGCCGGGCAGCCGGCGCGGGCAAGCCGCCTTGCAACCACTTCCGGCCTCGGCGATACCGCTGGCAGGCCGGGATTGCTGCCGCAGACGGCCGGCGGTCCTAACCCAGCCTTCGGGGGCGTTCGTTTGCACATCCATACCGACTGGAACGGCCTGCCCGAAGACGCGCGCGGCGCAGCGGTGGCCTTGGGCAATTTCGACGGGATCCATCGGGGGCATCGTGCCGTCATCGACGCCGCCCGCGCCGTCGCGGACGAGCGGGGTCGCCCCCTCGGCGTCGTCACCTTCGAGCCGCATCCGCGCCAGTATTTTGCCCCCGACGCGCCACCTTTCCGGCTGATGAACGCCGAGGCCCGCGCCCATCGTCTGCAGCGCCTCGGCGTCCAGCACCTGTTCCAACTGCCGTTCGATGAGCGCATTGCCTCGCAATCGGCTGAAGCTTTCGCTGCCGACGTGCTGGCGCGCGGCCTTGGCGTCAGTCATGTCGCGGTCGGCGCCGATTTCCGCTTTGGCCGCGGCCGTCAGGGCGACGCGGCGATGCTGGTCGATCTCGGCCCGGCCAACGGCTTTTCCGTCAGCGCGCAGCCGCTGGTCGGCGAGGCAGGCACCGATTTCAGCTCGACCCGCATCCGCAAGGCGCTGAGCGAGGGCCGCCCCGACGAGGCAGAGCGCATGCTCGGCCATTGGCACCGGATCGAAGGCGAGGTGCTGCACGGCGAAAAACGCGGGCGGACGCTGGGCTATCCGACGGCGAACATGGCCATGGACGGGCTGCACCTTCCGCGTTTCGGGGTGTACGCGGTCCGCGCCGACATCCTGACCGGCCCGCGCGCCGGCGAAACCCATGGCGGCGCTGCCAGCCTTGGTGTGCGCCCAACCTTCGGCGTCAATGCCCCGAACCTTGAAACCTTCTTGCTGGATTTCAACGGCGATCTGTATGGCGAGCACCTGTCGGTCGCGCTGATCGCCTTTCTGCGCCCCGAGATGGCCTTCAATTGCGCCCAGCAACTGATCATCCAGATGGAGCAGGACGTCATCGACGCCCGGCGCGTCCTCGCGGCGACATGATGCGGGAAAGGTTCTGGGAGCTGCCCTTGGCCGATCTGACCCGCCCCGAGTGGGAGGCGCTCTGTGACGGTTGCGGCAAGTGCTGCCTGAACAAGATCGAATACGAGGATACCGGCGAGGTCGCCTTCACCCGTGTCGCCTGCCGCCTGTTGGACGGTCACACCTGCGCCTGCAGCAGCTATCCCAACCGGCATGACTACGTGCCCGATTGCGTCGTGCTGACCTCGGAAAAGCTGGCCGAGATCGACTGGTGGCTGCCCTCCACCTGCGCCTACCGGCTGCGGGCAAAGGGCAAGCCGCTCTATGACTGGCACCATCTGATTTGCGGCGACCGGCAGGCGGTCCATCGCGCCGGTGCCTCGGTCCAGGGCTGGACGGTCAGCGAGTTGACCGTCACCGAGGACGATTGGGACGAATACATCATCGAGGATCTGTGACATGAATTTCGCCTCGGACAACACGTCTGGCGTTCACCCGCGCATCATGGCTGCCCTGGCCGAGGCAAGCGCCGGCCATTCCCCCGCCTACGGCACGGACGAGTTGACCGCGCAGGCGACGGCGGCGGTGCGGGAATTGTTCGAGTCGCCGGAGGCAGAGGTCTGGCTGGTCGCCGGCGGCACCGCGGCCAATGCGCTGTCGCTGTCGGCCATCAGCCTGTCCTGGGGCAAGATTTTCTGCGCCAATACCGCCCATGTCCTGACCAGCGAATGTGGCGCGATTCCGTTCTATACGGGCGGCGCGACGCTGGTGCCGATCTCGACGACGGACGGGCGGATCACGCCCGAGGCCCTCGGCCGCCGCCTGCACGACATGAGCCGCAAGGACGTCCACGCGGGCGAGCGCACGGCCCTGACGCTAACCAATTCGACCGAACTCGGCACGATCTACACGCCCGACGCTGTGGCCGCCCTGTCAGCCAAGGCGCGGGCGGCCGGCATGGCGGTGCATATGGACGGCGCGCGTTTTGCCAACGCGGTCGCGGCCCTCGGTTGCACCCCCGCCGAGTTGACGCACCGGGCCGGAGTCGATGTCCTCAGTTTTGGCGGGACCAAAAACGGCGCGATGATGCTGGAGGCGGTGGTGGTGTTCGATCCCGCCCGCGCGCGCGGGCTGGACATGCGCCGGATGCGTGCCGGACACCTGATGAGCAAGCACCGCTATCTCGCGGCGCAGATGCTGGCCCTGCTGCAGGACGGGCTGTGGCTGGAACTCGCCGGGCACGCGAACGCGATGGCGGCGCGACTGGCGGCCGGGTTGCGGGAAGCGGAGGTTACCCTGCATCACCCAGTCGAGGCGAACCAGCTGTTTCCCACCCTGACTGCTGCTGCCCACGCACGTGCGCGGGCGGCCGGCGCGCGCTATCATCTTTGGCCCCAGGTCCAGTCGGAAGAGGGCGATGTCTCGGTGCGGCTGGTCTGCGGTTGGTCCACGTCCGAGGCCGAGGTCGATGGCCTGGTCGAGGTCCTGCGCGGCTAGACCGACGGGCCCCGCGCCGGTCAAATCCGGCGCGGTCAGGAGCGTTCCAGATTGACCCGGATCAGGTCCGCGACCTTGTACGGATGCGTGATCGGCAGCATGTGCCCGGCGCCCGGCACCTCGGCGCGGGCCACATCGGGCAGGCGGGCTGCCAGGGCATCCGCGATCTGTGCGATCACGGGTGGCGAGTTGCTTCCGCGGATGAGCATCACCGGAACGCCGATCGCCTCCAGGCCGCCATCGCGTAGGATATCGGCACGGTCAAAGATCAGCGTGTCATTCGCCTCGGCGACCAGCCGAATCTGCTGGATCATGCGGGTCTGGGTGAGCGCCGGCAGATCGTCAAAATGGCCATCCCCCCAGACAGAGAGGAAGGCGCGGGTCGCCTCCTCGTCCTGTCCTGCTTCCAGCAGGCGGGTCATGCGCTGATGCAGCGGGTCAGCCTCGGCACCCGGCGCCGCGGCGAACAGGACCGGCTCGATCAGCGTAAGACTGCGCACCGACTGGGGGGCAGAGACGGCGATCCGCAGCGCGACCGTCGCACCGAGCGAGTGGCCGATCAGGTCCATCGGCTGGCCGATCCGCGCCGCCGCCAGACGAGTGACCGCGGTGTGGTAGTCGACGCCGCCGCTGCTGGCGCGCCGCCAGTCGGGGCTGCGGCCGTGGCCCGGCGCGTCGAATGCCGACAGCGAGACAACACCTTCCAGCCGGTCGGCAATCGGCCCCCAGTAGCTGGACGAGCCCATCGAGCAGTGCAGCGCCAAGGCCGGCCGATTTGGATCACCTGGCCAGGTGCGTTCGGCGATCGTCATTGATTTGCCAAGGCGCGGTCGAGGAATTCGAGCCTGTCCTGTCCCCAGAACCGCTGGTCGGTTTCGCGCAAGATGTAGAAGGGGGACCCGAAAACGCCCGCCAGGACCGCCTCGTCAAGATTTCGGCCGCAGGTCTCGGCACCGATGAAAAGGCCGCTTTCGACAAGGTCGGGATCGAAGCCGGCGTCTTGCAGCAACTCCCGCAGGACGGTGTCGGAAGAAATGTCGCGGTCCTCGGCCCAATGCGCGCGCAGGATCGACTGGACCAGCATCGGCAGATTTCCGCCGCCCGCAGCCTGCGCCGCGATGATCGCGTAGGAGGAGGGGACGGCATTCACCATGCCCGCGGCTGGCTTGAGGTTCAGCGGCATGCCCAGGTGTTCCGCCCAGCGCGCAAGCTCTTGCGCGCGATAGGCCATACGGCTTTCGTGCCGGACCTGCGGACGAACGCCGCCGGTTCGATCGAATAACTGCATGATGTCCAATGGCTTGTAGGTGATTTCTGCGCCACGGTCGGCAGCGATCCGCTCCAGCCTGTCACCCGCAAGATAGGCGTAAGGGCTGATGGTGCCGAAGTAGTAGTCCAAATGTTGCAGCATGGGCGTCTCCGGCGGTCCAGACCAAGCTACCTGTATGACAGTGATGTGAAAAGGGGGGCGGGTTTGCCCGCCCCCCTTCCAGATTATGCCTTGGTGGCGATCAGTTTGCCGGCGGGGTCGTGGTCGTGCCAGCGGGCGCGGCGGGATCTGCCGGTGCAGCCGGGGTATCCGCAGGCGCGGTAGTCGCGGCGGGCGCGGCTGCGGTATCAGCGACCGGCGCCGGAGCAGCTTCGCGGTCGCGGAAGACATAGCCGGGCGCAGCCTTGGCTTCCTCGCGAGTGATCGCGGTAGTGATCTTGTTGGCATCGTAGTCGATGGTCAGTTTCGACCAGTCGATCGCGATCTGCTTTTCGCCGATCCCGAGGAAACCACCAACGCCCACGATCGCCGCCTTCATCGCGCCCTTGTCGTCCAGGATGATGTCCTTGATCGTGCCGACGTTCTCTCCATCGGTCGAGGTGACAGTGCTGCCGTTAATCCAGGCCGCACGCAGCTCGTCAGGGGCCTGCTCACGCACGACGTCATCCGGAACAGCGACCGGCGCCGCCACTTCGGTGCTGGTGGTGTCGGTGGTCGACACGCTGCCATCAACCGGCGCCGTGGTGGTCGTCGTGGTCGTCTCGCCCGAGGCGGGGGCAACGGTGGTGGTGGTCTCGCCAGCCACCGGGGTGGTGGTCGTCTCGCCCGCCGCCGGGGTCTCAGTCGTGGTGGGGGTGGCGGCATCCGGCTTCATCGCGTCGGCGGCCTTGTCGGCAGCCTCTTCGGCCGTGTCACCGGCGGCCTTCGCGGCGTCGCCCGCGGCATCGACCGCATCGCTGGCAGCTTCGCCCGCGGCGTCCGCGGCCTTGCCGGCAGCGTCGACCGCGGCATCGGCAGCCTTGCCCGCCTCGGTGGCCGCATTATCAGCGGCAGCAGCTGCCGCATCCCCAGCGGTCGGCGCAGTCACAGCCGGCTCGGTGGTGGTTGTCGTGCTGGTGGTGCTGGTCTGGGCAAAGCCGAAGCCAGCGGTCAGGGGCAGCACGAGGGCCGTCGTCAGCAGGAACTTTTGCATGAAGCGTCTCCGATATTGATCAAGGATCGTCGCGTCCGGTTGCCCGGCCGCTGCGAGAGGGAAACGTGGCAGCATGGTGAGTTCGTTCCCCAACCTTTCCGTGGGTCGAGCAATCGGCGGAATTTCGCCGATGATCCATGCGGTTGGCACCGGGTGCGACGGGCAACCGCTGCATCGGCAAGGTTTGCCGGCATCCCCCCGTGGTGCTAAGCGGGCCGCGCCGGCAACCGAATCCGCCGCTGCCTGCCGGCCGCGCCCCCGCATCCCGCAACAGGTACCCTATGCCCGCCATGACCGAACCCAAGCTGATCGCCGGCAACGCCAACCAGCCGCTGGCCAAGGCCATCGCCAGGCGCATGTCGCTGCACCGCGGGATGAACGTTTCGTTGGTCGATGCGCGGGTCGAACGGTTCAACGACCAGGAAATCTTCGTCGAGGTGTTCGAAAACGTTCGCGGCGAGGACATGTACATCATCCAGTCGACGTCGAACCCGGCGAACGACAACCTGATGGAATTGCTCATCATGACCGACGCGCTGCGCCGGTCCTCGGCCGCGCGCATCACCGCGGTGATCCCCTATTTCGGCTATGCCCGGCAGGACCGTCGCGCCAAGGCGCGCACCCCGATCAGCGCCAAGCTGGTGGCCAACCTGTTGGTCGAGGCGGGCGTCCAGCGCGTGCTGACGCTGGACCTGCACGCGACCCAGATCCAGGGGTTTTTCGACATTCCGGTCGACAACCTCTATGCCGCGCCGATCTTCGCGCTCGACATCCTGCACCAGTTCGAAGGTCGCCTGTCAGAACTGATGGTCGTCTCGCCCGACGTCGGCGGTGTCGGCCGCGCACGCGAGCTGGCGCAGCGCATCGGCGCACCCCTCGCCATCGTCGACAAGCGCCGCGAAAAGGCGGGCGAAGTCGCGGAAATGACCGTCATCGGTGACGTCGATGGCAAGACCTGCATCATCGTCGACGATATCTGCGACACCGCCGGCACGCTGGTGAAGGCCGCGCAAAAGCTGGTGGACCACGGCGCGTCCGAGGTTCACGCCTACATCACTCATGGCGTTCTGTCCGGACCGGCGGTCGAGCGGGTCGAAGGCTCGATCATGAAATCGCTGGTCATCACGGACTCGATAGAGCCCTCGCCCGAGGTCCGCGCCGCCAAGAACATCCGCATCGTGCCGACGGCGCCGATGTTTGCGCAGGCGATCATGAACATCTGGAACGGCACCTCGGTCAGCAGCCTGTTCGAGGTCGAGACATTGCAGCCGATCTATGAGGGCATGTACTCGCGCGCCTGAAAGGCGCGGCGCAGCGCGTCGGCCACCGCCTCGGGCGCCTCCTCGGCCATGTGATGGGTGCTGTCGATGCCGTGGCCGCTGACTTCGTCGGCCCAGGCGCGCCAGATTGCCAGCGGATCGCCATATATGGCGGCCAGATCGTCGCGTAGCGACCAGAGGACTGTCACCAGGCAGCCGAGCCGCCGGCGCGCGTCGCGGTCGGCCCGGTCGTGGATGTGGTCCACCGTGAGCCCGGCGCGGTAATCCTCGATCATGCCATGTACCACGGCCGGATCGCGGATCGCCGCCAGCCATTCTGCCTGCGCCTCTGGGGCCACGTGGGGTCTGGGGCCAGGGGCATACCAAGCCTCTGGGTCGGCGGCGATCGCCCCCTCGGGCTTGGCCGGCTGGGCGTAAAAGAACCAGTGCCACCAGTCGCGGGCAAAGCGCCAGTCGGCGCGCTCCAGATGCTCGATGATTGGGATTCCGTCCAGTTGCGCCAAGGCTGAGACGCGATGCGGATGATCCATCGCCAGCCGGAACGCGGTCGGCGCGCCCCGGTCGTGACCGGCGAGGAAGAACCGCTCGTGCCCCAACCGGGTCATCAGGCGTGCCAGAGCGGCCGCCTTGGCGCGCTTGGACGAGCCGGCATGGTCTGGCATGTCGATCGGCTGGAACGAGCCGCCAAAGCCGGGCAGGTCCGGGCATATGACGGTAAAGTCTCTCGCCAGGTCGACCGCCACCCGGTCCCAGGTGGCGTGGGTACGCGGATGGCCATGCAGCAACATCACGGCCGGGCCGCTGCCGCCGACGCGCAGGCGGATTGGGCCATCGCCGGCATCGATGCTGTGCAGCGAAAAGCCTGAGAAATATCCGCTCATGCCAGGGGCAGCGCCCGCCAGCCGATGTCGCGGCGGTAGAACCCCTCGGGCCAGTCCACCGCCTCGGCCAGGGTATAGGCCCGCGCGCGCGCCTCGGCCAGGGACGCGCCGCGACCGGTTGCGGCGAGGACCCGCCCGCCGTCAGCCACCGTGCGCCCGTCGGCGGCACGGGTGCCGGCGTGGAACATCATCTGCGTAGAAGTCTCAGGCAGCGCTTCCAGCCCTTTGATCTCGCTGCCCTTCTTGACAGGGCCGGGGTAGCCGTTGGCGGCCAGAACGACGCTGAGGGCATGATCGCCGGCCCAATTGACCGCGACCCCGGCCAGCCGGCCCTCGGCCGCCGCCTGGATCAGGTCGAGCGCCTGCGCGCCCAGCCGCATCATCAGCACCTGGCATTCGGGATCGCCGAAGCGGGTGTTGTATTCGACCAGCCGCGCCGCGTCGTCCTCGATCATCAGCCCAGCATAAAGCACGCCCTGGAACGGTGCGCCGCGGCGGGTCATCTCGGCCAGGGTGGGGCGAATGATCTGCTCCATCACCTGCGCCTCGAGGGCTGGGGTCAGGATCGGGGCGGGGGAATAGGCGCCCATTCCGCCAGTGTTGGGGCCGGTATCGCCGTCGAAAGCGCGTTTGTGGTCCTGCGCGCTGCCGATCGGCAGCGCGGCCTCGCCGTCGCAGAGGACAAAGAAGCTGGCCTCCTCGCCGGCCATGAAGGACTCGATCACCAGTTCGGCCCCGGCCTCGCCAAAGGCCCCGGAAAAGGCGGCGTCGATCGCCCCCAGCGCCTCGGCCTCGGTCATGGCGACGGTGACGCCCTTGCCGGCGGCGAGGCCGTCCGCCTTGACGACGATCGGCGCGCCCTGCGCCGCGACATGGGCGCGGGCGGATTCGGCATCCGTGAATCGCGCCCAGGCGGCTGTGGGGGCGCCGCAGGCATCGCAGACAGCCTTGGTGAAGGCCTTGGACGATTCCAGTTGGGCCGCGGCCTTGCTGGGACCAAAGACCGCAAACCCTGCCTCGCGCAGGGCGTCGGAGACGCCCGCCGCCAGCGGCGCCTCGGGGCCGATCACGACCAGATCGACCGCGTTCTGGCCGGCAAACTCGACCACTGCGCTGCGCGAGAGGATGTCGAGCGCGGCACATTCGGCCACCGCGGCGATGCCAGCATTGCCGGGCGCGACAATCAGCCGGTCGCATTTCGGGTTCTGCCGAAAGGCCCAGGCCAGCGCATGCTCGCGCCCGCCGCCGCCGAGGATGAGGATGTTCATGCGCGCGCTCTCCCTCGCAATCTGGGTCGTGGGATAGGCCAGTCCCCGGCGACCCGCAACATGGGCGCCCACGCGGCTGCGCTTGCGCTGCCGGTGCGGCCTTGCGAAAACCGGCCATGGACCTTTTCGAAGATGCCGCCGGCCCCGATGCCGCATCGAACGCGCCGCCGCTGTCCGTGTCCGAGGTGTCGGGCGCGGTCAAGCGCGTGATCGAGGGCGAGTTTTCCCATGTTCGCGTGCGGGGCGAGGTGGGGCGCGTTTCGCGTCCGGCCTCCGGCCATCTTTATTTTGACCTCAAGGACGACCGGGCCGTGCTGGGCGCGGTCTGCTGGAAGGCCAATGCCTGCCGCCTGCCGCACCGGCCCGAGGAGGGGATGGAGGTGATCGTCACCGGCCGGCTGACGACATTTCCCGGCGCGTCCAAATATCAGCTGCTGGTGGACAGTGTCGCCCCCGCCGGCCTTGGCGCGCTGATGGCGATGCTGGAGCAGCGGCGCAAGCTGCTGGCGGCCGAGGGGCTGTTCGATGCCGCGCGCAAGCGGCCGATCCCCTATCTGCCGGGCACCATCGGCGTGGTGACCTCGCCCTCTGGCGCGGTGATCCGCGATATTCTGCACCGCCTGCGCGAGCGTTTTCCCAGCCGCGTGCTGATCTGGCCGGTGGCCGTGCAGGGCAATGCCTGCGCGCCCGAGGTCGCGGCGGCTATCGCCGGTTTCAACGCGGCGACCGGCGGGATGCGCCCGGACCTGATCATCGTCGCACGCGGTGGTGGCTCGATCGAGGATCTGTGGGGCTTCAACGAGGAACTGGTGGTCCGCACCGTCGCGGCCGGGACGATCCCGCTGATCTCGGCCGTGGGGCACGAGACGGACACGACGCTGATCGATCATGTCGCCGACCTGCGCGCGCCCACGCCGACCGCGGCGGCAGAGTTCGCGGTGCCGGTCAGGGCCGAACTGCTGGCCCGCATGGTCGATCTGCACGGGCGCAAGCTGCGCGGTGCGCAGGCGCGGGTTTCCCAGCCGCGGCAACGGCTGCGCGATCTGGCGCGCGGCCTCGGCCGGCCGCAGGCGCTGACCGATGCGGCCCGCCAGCGCCTCGATCTGGGCGCCGGCCGGCTGGAGCCGGGGTTGCGCGGGTTCGTGCGGCAGCGCCGCGACCGGCTGGGTGCGCTGCCGCTGCCGCCGGCGCTGCTGTGGCAGGGCACGCGCGCGGCCCGCCGCCGGCTGGACGAGGCGCGCCGGCTTGAAAATGCGCTGGGCCGTGCAGCGTCACAGGCGCGGGGACGGATGGCGCTGGCCGAGCGAATGGCGCCGGCGCTGTTGCGTCGGCAGCGCGAGGCGGCGCGCCTGCTGGCCGACCGCGCCGGGCGGCTGGCCGGCGGCATCGCCCGCGCCCGTGTGCTGGGGTTGCGGCGCAACGCCGATGCCCGCGAATCGCTGGAGGCGCTGACCCGCCGCCTTGCCGTCGCCGGCCCGCGCCAGCTCAGCGCTCGGCGCGAGCGGGTGGAACGGATGGACCGGCTGCGCCAGTCTCTCGGCTATCGCGAGACGCTGCGCCGGGGCTTTGCGGTGGTTCATGGCCCCGAGGGATTGATCGCGACCGCGGCCCGCGCTGCCGCGACGCCCAAGATGCGAGTCGAGTTTAGCGACGGCAGCGTCACGGTCGCGCCGGTCGATGCCCCGATGGCGACCCCGACCGCCAAAGCCGCACCGCGCAAACCCAAGGGAGGGGCGGGGCAGGGCAGCCTGTTCTAGAGGCTTGCTGGGGCGCGGGTTGCGTCGCCCCAACTGACGCGGAGCGCCATCCGGGACAGGGGCGGAGGCTTTAACTCGGTCCGGCCGCAAGGTAAGGTCGCGGGCCGTATTCAAGGGGGCCGCGATGTCGTTCTTCACCAAGCTGAAAGACCGCCTCGCCGGCTCATCCTCCAAAATCGGGGCCGGTCTCGACGCGCTTGTGGGCGCGGACGAGCCGGCGCCCGGCGCCGCGCGGCCCGGGGCTGCCGAGCCGCAGGCCCCGGCCCCGCAACCCGCGCCGCAGCCCGGCCTGCTGAACCGCATCCTTGGCCGCGAGGCGCCAGCCCCGGCCCGGCCCGCCGCCCCGCCCGAGCCGCGGCGCGAGCTTGACGATGCCATGCTCGAGGATCTGGAGGAAACGCTGATCGCGGCCGACATGGGCGTCGACACGGCGCTGCGCGTCACCGCCAATATCGCCGCCGGGCGCATGGGCCGCCGCGTCTCGGCCAGCGAGTTGCGCGGATGGCTGGCGGCCGAGGTGGCGCGGATCATGACGCCGGTTGCCCGGCCGCTGCCGCTTTATGCGAAAAAGCCGCAGGTGGTGCTGGTCGTCGGTGTGAACGGCAGCGGCAAGACTACAACCATCGGCAAGCTCGCCAGCCAGTTCCGCGCGGCCGGCAAGACGGTGATCATCGCCGCCGGCGACACCTTTCGCGCCGCTGCCGTCGAGCAGCTCCAGGTCTGGGGCCAGCGCGCCGGGGTGCCGGTGATGACCGCGCCCGAAGGCTCGGACCCCGCCTCGCTGGCCTTTGACGCCATGGTCCGTGCCGAGGCCGAGGGTGCCGATCTGCTGATGATCGACACGGCGGGCCGGCTGCAGAACCGTGCCGACCTGATGGAGGAGCTGGCCAAGATCGTTCGCGTCATCCGCAAGCGGGACCCCTCGGCGCCGCACAACACCCTGCTGGTGCTGGATGCCACGACCGGCCAGAACGCGGTGAGCCAGGTCGAGACCTTCCGCAAGCTGGCCGACGTGTCGGGACTGGTGATGACCAAGCTGGACGGCACGGCGCGCGGCGGCGTACTGGTTGCGCTGGCCGACAAATTCGGCCTGCCGATCCACGCCATTGGTGTGGGCGAGCAGATCGATGATCTGGATGCCTTCGACGCCGATGACTTCGCGCGGGCTCTGGTCGGGGCATAATCGCAGACCGACGCGGAAATCAGGCGAGGTCAGGATGGAACATTGCGCGGTGGATTACTCGGCCGCGGCGATCCTCGGCATCGGCTTCATCTCAAAGCCGCGCTCCATCTGGTCGGAGGGCACGATGGGGTACTCGCCGGAGAAACAGGCATCACAATACTGCGGACGCTCGGGGTTGCGGCCTTGTGCCTCGCCCACGGCACGATAAAGGCCGTCCAGCGAGACGAACTTGAGGCTGTCGACGCCAATCCACTCGCGCATTTCCTCGGGCGTCATCTGGGCCGCCAACAGCTTGCTGCGTTCGGGCGTGTCGACGCCGTAAAAACAGGGCCAGGCGGTCGGCGGCGAGGCGATACGGAAGTGAACCTCGGCCGCGCCGGCCTCGAGGATCATGTCCTTGATCTTGCGACTGGTGGTGCCGCGCACGACGGAATCGTCAACCAGCACGACTCTTTTGCCGCGCACCAGGGCGCGGTTCACGTTCAGCTTCAGGCGCACGCCCATGTCGCGGATCTGGTCTGTTGGCTCGATGAAGGTACGGCCCATATACTGGTTGCGGATGATGCCCATGGCATAGGGGATGCCGCTTTCCTGGCTGTAGCCGATGGCCGCAGGGGTGCCGCTGTCCGGCACCGGGCATACCAAGTCTGCCTCGACCGGCGCCTCGCGCGCCAGTTCGACCCCGATCTGGCGCCGCGTCTCATAGACCGAGCGGCCGCCGATCATCGAATCGGGGCGCGAGAAATAGACATGCTCGAAGATGCAGAACCGGCCGGTCGAGGGGCCGAAGGGCCGCGAACTCTGGATACCCTCGGCCGAGATGACGACCATCTCGCCCGGATCGATCTCGCGCACGAAGCTGGCGCCGATGATGTCCAGCGCGCAAGTCTCCGACGCAAGCACATGGGCGCCGTCGCCCAGGGTGCCAAGCACCAGCGGGCGCACGCCCAGCGGGTCGCGCACGCCGATCAGCTTGGTGCGTGTCATGGCGATGACGCTGAAGGCGCCCTCGACGCGGCGCAGCGCGTCCTTCATCCGCTCGGGGATGTTCTTCTGAATCGAGCGCGCCATCAGGTGGATGATGCACTCGCTGTCGCTGCCGGACTGGAAGATGCTGCCCCGCTCGATCAACTCGCGGCGCAACTGGGCGGCGTTGGTCAGGTTGCCGTTATGGGCAATGGCGCAGCCGCCCATGGCGAATTCGCCAAAGAAGGGCTGGATGTCGCGAATCACTGCGCCTTTCGAGCCTGCAGTGGAATAACGCACGTGGCCGATGGCAAGCGGCCCGGGCAGCGTCTCCATCAGCGAAGCTTTGGTGAAATTGTCGCGCACATAGCCGAAGCGGTGAGCGCTGTTGAACCCGGTCTCGGGATCATGGGCGACGATGCCGCCGGCCTCCTGGCCGCGATGCTGCAGCGCGTGCAGGCCGAGGGCGACAAAGTTCGCGGCCTCGGCGACGCCGATCACGCCGAACACCCCGCACTCCTCGTGGAGCGAGTCGCTGTCGAATGGATCTGCGATGAAAGCCTGCATCGGCGGCGACTCCGTTAACGCTCGCGTGTTGAGCGTACCCTTATCTAAGGGCTTGGCGCTGCGACGTCACCCCCTTGGGATCAGTTGCTTGGCGTGGTCGGGGCCGGGGCGGTTTCCGCAGGCGCGGTGGTCGTCGTGGTGGTGGTGGTCGTCGTCTCGGCCGGGGCCGCGCCTTCCGGGGTCGCGCTGGTCGGGGTCCGTGTGGTGGCAGTCGGCGCCGCGCCCGAGGCGGCGGCAGTGCAGGTGCGCACCAGCTGCTCGTAGCGGTTGACCACCCAGCCCGGCGCGTCCTGCGGGATCTGCTCGTTCACGGTTCCGCGCATGCGGGCGAACACCTGCGACGAGCGCGACTGCTCGACCATGGCGATCTTTTCGGTGGCCATGACGCGGTCATAGACGATGAAGGCGACGGCCACCAAAAGGATGCCGCGTGCGACGCCAAAGAGGAAACCCATGCCCTGGTCGACCCCGCCCAACGCGCTGCGCTGTACGACCGATGAGAACAGCGGCGTGACGATGGAAAACACCACCAGCGCGATTGCAAAGACGACGGCAAAGCCCGCGATGGTGCCCAACTCGCAACTGTCACCGAGGAACTTGTTGAGGCCCGGCACCTGCGAGATCATCGGCCTGGCGGCCCCGGCGAACAGGAATGCAAGAACCGCTGCGCCGATCCACCCGAGGATCGCGAGCGATTCGCGGACGAAACCGCGCGAATAGGCGAGGATCGCCGACAGGATGATGACCGCCGCAACGATCCCGTCAATCAGGGTGAAGCCGTTCATTCCTTGCCTTCCCTAGGCCGGCAGCGCCGGGTTCTTGCGTGCAGGCGGCGGCTCAGCCAGCGCCCAGGGTCTCTCCGACAAAGCGCGTCAGATCGGGCTGGCGCAGCAGCGACATCCCTTCGGCCGCCTCGAGCTTTTGCGCCTCGGGGACGATGGCCTGTGTGAAACCAAGTTTGCGCGCCTCTTTCAACCTGTTTTCGGCTTGCGACACCGGCCGCAAGGCCCCTGACAGGCTGATTTCGCCGAACAGCACGGCATTGGCGGGCAGGGCGTGATCCTCGCGCGCGCTCAGCAGGGCAGCGGCGATGGCGAGGTCCGCGGCGGGTTCAGTGACCCGCATCCCCCCCGCGACGTTCAGAAAAACGTCTAGGCCGGTGAAGGGGATGGCGCAGCGCGCCTCAAGTACGGCGAGGATGGTGCTGACCCGGCCCGCGTCCAGGCCCACGACCGTCCGCCGCGGCGAGGCGAGGGTCGAGGGCGCCACGAGGGCCTGGATCTCGGTCAGCATGGGGCGGGTGCCCTCGATGCCGGCGAACACGGCCGCGCCGGCGACCTGCTGGCCGCGCTCCGACAGGAACAGGGCGGAGGGGTTGGGCACCTCGGCGAGGCCGCCCCCGGTCATCTCGAACACCCCGATCTCTCCGGCCGGGCCAAAGCGGTTCTTGACGCTTCGCAGGATGCGGAACTGGTGGCCGCGCTCACCCTCGAAATAAAGCACGGTGTCGACCATGTGCTCGACCACGCGCGGGCCGGCGATCTGACCGTCCTTGGTGACATGACCGACCAGGATCACCGCAACGCCGCGCGACTTGGCAAAGGTGACCAATTCATGGGCCGAGGCGCGGACCTGGCCGACGCTGCCGGGCGCTGCCTCGACCATATCGGACCAAAGTGTCTGGATCGAATCGATCACGGCGACCGTCGGGCGCTCGGTCTCCAGCGTGGTCAGAATGTCCCGCAGGGCGGTTTCCGCCCCCAGCCGTACCGGCGCATCGGCCAGCCCGAGGCGGGCGGCCCGCATCCGGACCTGCGCCGTCGCCTCCTCGCCCGAGATATAGATGGCGCTGGCGCCGGCGCGGGCAAAGGCCGCCATCGCCTGCAGCAGCAGCGTGGACTTGCCGATACCGGGATCCCCGCCGACCAGAATGGCGCTGCCCGGCACCAGACCGCCGCCCAGAACGCGGTCCAGCTCGTCCATGCCGGAGGGCTGGCGGGGCGGCGGGGCCTCGGTCGTGTCCAGCGAGGTCAGCGGCACCGCGCGGCCCTTGACGACCCCGAGGCCCTTGGGCGCGCCGGTGCCGATCGGGGACTCCTCGACGATAGTGTTCCACGCCCCGCAGGCGTCGCAGCGGCCGGCCCATTTGCGATGGACGGCGCCGCAGGCGGTGCAGGCAAAGGCGGGCGAGGGGGTTCGGGCCATGGCGGGGTTATGGCGGGGCAAGGGCGGGAACGCCAGCGCCGGACGGGGCCGGTGGCAAGGGGACGCGCGCGCGCCTAGATATGGTCCAGCAGCCGGCCGCGCCCGCAGTTGGCAAGCGCCGCGCTTCCATGCGACAACCCCGACCGCGGCAATCGGAAAGGCCACCCCCATGAGCTTTGGCAAGGGCCACCACCTGCACCTGATCGACGGCTCGGCCTTCATCTTCCGGGCCTATCACGCGCTGCCGCCGTTGACCCGCAAGACCGACGGCCTGCCTGTCGGCGCGGTCGCAGGGTTCTGCAACATGCTCTGGAAATATATCGAGGATTCGCGCGGCAACGATGCCCCGACCCATGCCGCTGTGGTCTTCGATCACTCGGCCAAGACCTTCCGCAACGATCTCTACGCCGACTACAAGGCGAACCGGCCAGACCCGCCGGACGATCTGCGCCCGCAGTTTCCGCTGACCCGCGACGCGACCCGTGCTTTCAACGTGGCATGCCTCGAGATCAAGGATTTCGAGGCCGATGACATCATCGGTGCGCTGGCCTGCCGGGCGCGCGAGGCCGGCGGCAAGGTCACCATCATCAGCAGCGACAAGGACCTGATGCAGCTAGTCGGCGACGGGGTCGAAATGCTGGACCCGATCAAGAACAAGCGCATCGGCCGCGACGAGGTATTCGAGAAGTTTGGCGTCTATCCAGAAAAAGTAACCGACGTTCAGGCGCTTGCGGGCGATTCCGTCGACAACGTGCCGGGTGCGCCAGGGATCGGGATCAAGACCGCCGCGCAACTGATCAACGAGTTCGGCGATCTGGAATCGCTGCTCGCCCGTGCGGACGAAATCAAGCAGCCGAAACGCCGCCAGACGCTGATCGACCATGCCGACAACATCCGCGTCTCGAAGCAACTGGTAACGCTGGATTGCGAAAGCGCCCCCGACCTGACGCTGGAAAGCCTCGAGGTTGCCGAGCCTGACCATAAGCAGTTGCTCGATTTTCTGTCCGAGATGCAGTTTCGCACGCTGGCCAACCGCGTGGCGGAACGCTTTCGCCTTGGACCACCGGCGATCATCGACGCCCCCGCCGCGCCCCCCGCCGCCGCAGAGGCGGCGCCCCCGCCGGTGCTGCCCCCCATCGACCCGGCCAGCTATGTCACCATCACCGATCTGGACGCGCTCGCCCCATGGCTCGCGGCCATCGGGCAGGAAGGGGCTGTGGCGCTGGACCTGCAACTTGACCGGCTTGACGAATTGCAGGCCGGCCTGACCGGCGTCGCCATCTCGCCCGGTGTCGGCCTCGGCGCCTATATCCCGACGGGGCATCTGGGCGGCGGCGACGGGCTGTTCGCCGACCGCGCCGCTGACCAGCTTTCGCCCGAGGCTGCCCTCGATGCGCTGCGGCCGATGCTCGAGGACCCGGCCATCGTGAAGATCGGCCACGATATCAAGCGCGATGCCAAATACCTGGCCCGCCATGGGATCGCGCTCGCCCCGGTCGCCGATGTTATGCTGATGAGCTACGCGATGAGTGCCGGCGCGCAGGGCCACGGGCTGGACGAGTTGTCTGAGGGCAACCTGGGCCATCGCCGCGCGCCTCTGAAAGAGGTGCTGGGCAGTGGTCGCAATGCCCTGACCTTCGCCCGCCTCGCCCCCGACGTCGCCACGCGCCCGGCCGCCGAGGAGGCGGAGATGATCTGGCGGCTGTGGCAGAATTTCCGCCCGCGCCTGCCCGCCGCCGGCGTGACCGCGGTCTACGAGACACTGGAGCGGCCGCTGATCCCGGTGCTGGCCGCGATGGAGCGCGAGGGCGTCAGCATTGATCCGGCGCGGCTGAACCGCATGTCCGGCGACTTTGCCCAGAAGCTGGCGGGGATCGAGGATGACGTGTTCCGCCTCGCCGGGCAGCGGTTCAACATCGGCTCGCCCAAGCAGCTGGGCGAGATCCTGTTCAGCCAGATGGGCATGACGGGGGGCCGCAAGTCGGGCAAGACCGGGGCGCTGTCGACCGGCGCGGACGTGCTTGAGGATCTGGCCGGCGAGGGGCACGAGCTGCCGCAGCGGGTGCTGGACTGGCGGCTGATCAGCAAGCTGAAGGCGACCTATACCGACGCGCTGCAGACCTATGTGAACCCCGACAGCGGCCGGGTGCACACCAGCTATCAGATCGCCGGCGCGACCACTGGCCGCCTCGCCTCGACCGAGCCAAACCTGCAGAATATCCCGATCCGCACCGAGGAGGGCCGCCGCATCCGCGAGGCCTTCGTCGCACCGCCCGGCAAACGACTGATCAGCCTCGACTACAGCCAGATCGAATTGCGGCTGCTGGCCCATGTCGCCGACATCCCGGCGCTGAAGCAGGCGTTCCGCGAGGGGATCGACATCCACACCATGACCGCCAGCCAGATGTTCGGCGTGCCGATCGACAAGATGGACCGCGAGACGCGCAACCGCGCCAAGGCGATCAACTTTGGCGTTATCTACGGCATTTCCGGCTTCGGTCTCGCGCGAAACCTCAAGATTCCGCGGGCCGAGGCGCAGGCCTTCATCGACACCTATTTCGAGCGCTTCCCCGAAATCCGCGCCTACATGGACAACACCGTGGCAGAGGCAAAGCGCAACGGCTACGTCAGCACCATGTTCGGCCGGCGCATCCACACACCCGGCATCGCGCTGAACGGGCCGGCCCAGGCGGGCGCACGGCGGCAGGCGATCAACGCGCCCATCCAGGGCGCCGCTGCCGACATCATCCGCCGCGCCATGATCCGCATGCCCGACGCATTGGAGGGGTTGCAGGCGCGCATGCTGCTGCAGGTCCATGACGAACTGGTGTTCGAGGCGCCCGAGGCGGAGGTCGACGAGTTGATCGCCCGCGCCCGCAAGGTGATGGAGGGCGCGGCCGAGCCTGTGGTCCGCCTGTCCGTCCCTCTGGTGGTCGAGGGTGGGGCCGGCGGCAGTTGGGCCGAAGCGCACTAGCGGCGGCGCGGTGAAATTGACCATGGGCCGGCCCGCTCAATCGCTCGCCTTCCGATTTGGTGGGCCATCTGCTCGCGCTCCAGGCGGGCAGGGCGCAGGTAACCCTCAGCTTTGCACCATGTGTTGGCGCGATTGCATCCGCGACGGACTGATCTGATGGCTACGAGCCCCGACCCCGCCGCGCCCACCGCCGGGCCACCGCGTCTGGTGCTGGCCTGCCTCGTCATCCTCGCCCTGCAACTGGCGGGCGAGGTGGTCAGCCGCGGCCTTGGCCTGCCGGTCCCCGGCCCGGTGCTTGGCATGGCCGCATTGCTGGTCGGCTTCTGGCTGGCGCCGGGGCTGGTCGCGCTGGTGCGGCCCGTCGGCCAGTCGTTGCTCGCCAATCTCTCCCTGATGTTCGTACCGGCCGGCGTCGGCATCGTCGCCCACCTGCCGCTGCTGCGGGACGAGGGGCCGGCGCTAGTCCTCGCACTGGCGACCTCGACCGCCGCGGCCATCGGTGTGGGCGCGCTGGTGTTCGTCGCCGTCGCCCGGCTTACCGGTTCGCCCGCTACCTCAGCTGGCGAGGCCCACGATGAATCCTGAGCCGGGTACGGCGGCGCTGATCTGGTCCTATCTCAGCCGCGGTCCACTGCTGTGGCTGACGCTGACGTTGGCCGCCTATCTGGTTGGCGACGCGCTGTCGCGGCGCAGCGGGCGAAAGCCATGGGCCAATCCGGTGCTGATCGCGGTGATTCTGATCGGCACCGTGCTGGAACTGAGCGGCACCGACTACGCCGATTACTTCGACGGCGCGCAGTTCGTCCATTTCCTGCTCGGCCCCGCGACGGTCGCGCTGGCGCTGCCGCTGTGGGACAATCTCGGACGGGTGCGGCAGGCCGCGCTGCCGATGGCGGCCGCGCTGCTCGCAGGCTCGCTGACGGCCGTGGTCGTGGCATTGGGGGTTGCGGCGCTTTGCGGTTTGCCGCCCGCCACCCTCGCTGCGCTCGCCCCCAAATCCGCGACCGCGCCCGTGGCCATCGGCATCGCCGAGCGGATCGGCGGCGCGCCGACCCTGACCGCCGTTCTGGTCCTCGCCACGGGGATTTTCGGGGCGATCATCGCAACGCCCCTGCTGAACGCCCTGCGGGTGCGCGACTGGCGCGCGCGCGGCTTTGCCACCGGGGTGGCCGCGCATGGCATCGGCACGGCCCGCGCCTTGCAGGTCAACCAGACCGCCGGCGCCTTTGCCGGCATCGGCATGGGCCTGAACGCCGTGATGACCGCGATCCTCGCCCCCTGGGTGCTCTCGCTCTTTTTGTGACCGGGGCTGTAACGCCGCGTTCCTGACCCGCGAAAGGACATCGCGAACATGACCGCCCGCGACACCGAGAATTGGGAGGCGCTGCTTCGTGCCGCCAATGCGGGCGATAGCGCGGCCTACGCCCGATTCCTCACCGTCGTGACCCCGACGATCCGGGGCATCGTGCGGTCTCGGGCGGGAACGAGTGCTGGCGGGATGGACCCGGCCGATTGCGAGGATGTGGTTCAGACCGTGTTGTTGGCGATTCACTTGCGGCGGGCAAGCTGGCGGCCCGATGCGCCGGTGCGGCCGTGGCTCTACGCCATCGCGCGGCACAAGCTGATCGATGCGCTGCGCGCACGCCGCCTGACGCTGCCGCTGGACGATCTGGCCGAGGTGCTGCCGGCGCCGGCGCCGACCGATCCCGCGGACCGCGTCGACGCCCAGCGCCTGCTGGCGCGGCTACCACCGCGCGAGGCGGCGATCCTGCGCGCCACCGCGCTGGAGGGGCACACCGCGGCCGAGGCGGGGGCCGATTTGGGAATGACCGAGGGCGCGGTGCGCGTGGCGCTGCACCGCGCCCTCAGGCGCCTCGCCGCCTGGCGGGGCGAGGGTTGAGCATGGGGCTGAGGGATTCGATGCAGACCGACATGCTGATCGCAGCGATGGCGCAGGACAGGCAGGTGCCGCAGGCAGCGGATCTGCGCCGCGCCGCGCTCGCCTGGACGCTGCTGGCGTTGGCGGCGGTGGCGGCGCTTTCTCTGGTGGCCATGGGTCTGCGCCCGCGCCTTGGCTGGGCGATGACCAATCCGCCCACCATGACCAAGGCGCTGCTGCCGCTGCTGGTGGCGATGGTGGCGCTGCCGGCCGCCGTGGCCCGCGCGCGCCCTGAGGCTGCGGTGCCGGGGCCGGCCCGCTGGCTGCTGGCGACCCTCGGGCTTACGGCGGCGATTGGCCTCGGCCTGTCGCTGGCAGTGATCCCGGCGGCTGCGTGGCTAAAGACGGCGCTGGGTCATTCGGCGCTGTTCTGCTTTGTTGCCATTCCGCTGATGTCGCTGCCAATGCTGGCGGCGCTGATTGGGGCGCTGGCCCGGGGCGGCGCCAGCACCGCGCCCGCCGTCAGCGGCGCACTGGCGGGCCTTGCCGCCGGTGGCCTCGCCGGCGCAGTCTATTCCCTCCATTGTATCGAGGATGCGCCGCTGTTCTTTCTTGTCTGGTACAGCCTCGGCGTCCTTGTCACCGCCGGGCTTGGCGCGCTCGCCGGACGGCGCTGGCTCAGTTGGTAGGCGGGGCCGCGTCGTCGGCCAGAATTGCGCGTCGCGATCCCGAGGCGAATTCGCGCCGCCAGGCCGACCAGGTGACGACGATGGTTGCCAAGGTCAGCGCCCAGGGTCCGATCAGCCAGGCGAGGGCGCTGATCGCGAAATAGATCGCGCGCATCCCGGCGTTGAAGTTGCGGGCCGCGTTGATGTTCACCTCGGCCGCCTTCATGGCGAGGCCCCGCGCCCCGGGCGCGGCCGGATCGTTGGGGACCGATGCCATCAGGATCGCGCAATATCCGAACAGCCGCAGCGCCCAGACGAACTTGAGGAAAGCGTTGATGACCAGGATCAGCGCCAGCACGATCTTGATGCGCAGCGCCTGCGGCGAGGCGGGTCCGACATCCACGTCCTGGGCCATGCTCGCCACCATGTCGGCATTGCCGATCAGCGCCAGGCCGCCCCCGATGGCGATCATGCAGGCCGATGCAAAGAACGAGGTGCTGTGCTGCAGGATCGACAGGATGTTCCCGTCGAAAATGCGCGTGTCGCGGGCCAGAAATTGCTCCATCCAGCCTCGCCGATAGACCCGCATTGCAGCGGAAACCGAGGGCTTGTCCGGCCGCGGATGCTCGATTGCATGGCTGACCAGACCCCAGGCCGCGAGGTGCAGCGCGACGGAGGCGACGTCGAGAAAAGTGAGGCCGGCGGGCAGGTTAATCATGGCGCAAGAATACGCGAGGCCACGGTCGCTGTCACCGTCCGACGGTGCGTTCCCGTCTTCGGCGGGTCGCCCGTGGCCTGGCTGAGTGGCTTTGCGACGCCCTTGCGCGCAGGCCTGCGTCACCCCGCCCGTGGACAAGCCCCGTGCCGGCTGCCTATCGTTTACTTGCCAGCTCCCGCCGCCAAAGGCCCCGCAATGCAGATGCCCACGCCCGACCCGCGCATCCTGGCCCAGCGTCCGGCAATCGTCGCGGCGCTCGAGGCGGCGGCGCCGGGCTGTGTGATCCATGATCCGGCCGAGACGCGGGTTTACGAATGCGACGCCCTCAGCGCCTATCGCTGCGCCCCGTTGGCGGTGGTGCTGCCGCGCTCGACCGCAGAGGTGGCGGCCGTGCTGCGCGCCTGTTCGGACCTTGGCGTGCCGGTGGTCCCGCGCGGCGCGGGCACCAGCCTTGCCGGGGGCTCAATGCCGACGGCCGATGCGGTCGTCCTTGGCCTTGCACGCATGACCCGCGTGCTGGAAATCAGCCCCGAAGATCGCCTGATCCGGGTCGAGACCGGGCGCACCAACCTGTCCGTCACGGATGCCGCTGCCGCTGACGGCTTTTTCTACGCGCCGGACCCGTCCTCGCAACTCGCCTGCGCCATCGGCGGCAATATCGCGATGAACTCCGGCGGGGCGCATTGCCTGAAATATGGCGTCACGACCAACAATTTGCTTGGCCTCACCGTGGTGCTGATGGACGGCACCGTGATCGAGATGGGCGGCCCTATGGGCGAAAGTGGCGGCCTCGACCTGATGGGGGTGCTCTGCGGCAGCGAGGGTCAGCTGGGTGTCGTCACCGAGGCGACCCTGCGCATCCTTCCCCGGCCGGCGGGTGCGCGTCCCGTGCTGGTCGCCTTTGACAGCGCCGAAGCCGCAGGTGCCTGCGTTGCCGCCATCATCCGCGCGGGTGTCCTGCCGGTCGCGATCGAGTTCATGGACCGTCCCTGCATCCGCGCGACCGAGGCGTTCGCCCGGCCCGGCTATCCCGATTGCGAGGCGCTGCTGATCATCGAGGTCGAGGGCACCGCGGCCGAGATCGACGAGGCACTGGCCCTGATCCGCGAGATCGCCGAGGGTTTTTCTCCGGTCGAGTTCCGCGAGAGCAGGTCCGAGGACGAAAGCCGCCGCATCTGGCTGGGCCGCAAGTCGGCATTTGGCGCCATGGGCCAGATCAACGATTACATGTGCCTCGACGGGACGATCCCGGTCAGCGCCCTGCCGCAGGTCCTGGCCCGCATCGGCCAGCTATCGGCCCAGCACGGGCTGGAGGTCGCCAACGTCTTTCATGCCGGCGATGGCAACATGCACCCGCTGATCCTTTATGACGCGAACGCGCCGGGGGATCTGGAACGGGCCGAGGCGTTCGGCGCGGACATCCTGCGTCTGTGCGTCGAGGTCGGCGGCTGCCTGACCGGCGAGCATGGCGTCGGCATCGAGAAGCGCGACCTGATGGACACCCAATATACCGGCCCCGACCTCGAGGCGCAGATGCGCGTCAAGGACGTGTTCGATCCGGGCTGGCTGCTGAACCCTGCCAAAGTGTTTCCGCTGCATATTTCGGCACTCCGACGCGAGCCTGCCCGTGCCGCATGACGGGGGCGCAGCCGGCGCGCATCCCGCTGCGCCGATGAGCGAGGCCGATCTTGCCGCCTTGGTCCGCGCTGCAGCCGTCCCGCTGCGTCCGGTTGGCGGCAGCACGCGGCTGCTCCCGGGCGAGGATCGCCCGCGCCTCTCGACCGCCGGCCTGACCGGCATCACACTTTACGAGCCCGCCGCGCTGACCCTGATCGCCCGGGCCGGCACCCCACTGGCCGACGTCGAGGCGGTGCTCGCGGCCGAGGGCCAGATGCTGGCCTTCGAGCCGCCGGCCCGGCCCGGCAGCACTATCGGCGGGGTCTGCGCGGCCAACGCCTCCGGCCCGCGCCGGGTGCAGGCGGGGGCCTGCCGCGATGCCATGCTGGGCATCCGCATGGTCGATGGCAACGGCGAGATAATTGCCAATGGCGGGCGGGTGATGAAGAACGTCACCGGCTATGATCTGGTCAAGTTGATGGCCGGCAGCCGTGGGCGGCTCGGCATCCTGACCGAGGTCGCGCTGAAGACCGCGCCGATTCCTCCGGCGCGCCGGACGCTGCGGCTGGACCTAGATGCTGCCGCCGCGGTGCCTGCTCTGACCGCCGCGCTGACAGGCCCGTTTGATATTACCGGCGCGGGCTGGTTGCCAGATGCGGGCGCGATTCTGCGGCTGGAGGGACTGACCCAATCGGTGGCCTTGCGAGCGGAGGCCTTGGCGCGGGTGCTGGCCCCATTCGGCATGGTGACCGAGCTCGCAGACGATCCATGGCCGCGCCTTGGCGACATGCCGACCTCTGATGCTGAGGGCGATCTGTGGCGCATCCTCTGCCGTCCCTCGCAGGCGGCGCGGATTCTCGCGACGCTTGAACCGCTGGCTCTGGATTGGGGCGGCGCGCTGATCGTTGCGCAACTTACCGAACCGCCCGTCTTGCCGCCCGGCGCCATCGCCACCCGCCTGACCGGCGCGCCCGGCGTGGTGCGCCTGCCTGCCCCTGATCCCGTCACAGCGCGGCTCGAGGCAGGGTTGAAGGCGCAGTTCGACCCGCGCGGGATACTCGCCTGATGCAAACGAACTTCACCGCCGAGCAACTCGCCGACCCGCTGACCGCGCGCAGCAACAAGGTGCTACGGACCTGCGTGCATTGCGGATTCTGCACGGCGACCTGCCCAACCTACAAGCTGCTGGGAGATGAACTCGATAGCCCCCGGGGGCGCATCTATCTTATCAAGGACATGCTCGAATCCGGCCGGCCGGCGGACGAAAAGACGGCGCTTCACCTTGACCGCTGCCTTGGATGCCTGGCCTGCATGACCACCTGCCCTTCCGGCGTGAACTACATGCATCTGGTCGATCATGGCCGCATGCATGTCGAGCAGACCTATCGCCGACCCTGGCGCGACCGGGCACTTCGCGGGCTGCTGGCGCGGGTGCTGCCCTATCCGGGGCGGTTCCGCGCGGCGATGGCGGCCGCCAAGCTGGTCCGGCCTTTCGCGGCCCTGATGCCGGATCACCGGCTGCGGGCGATGCTGCGGATGGCGAACGTGCCCTTGCACCCGCCGGCCGCGGTGAACGACGCCGGCACGCATCCCGCGATCGGTACCCGGCGGATGCGCGTTGCGATCCTGCCCGGCTGTGCGCAATCGGTCCTCGACCCCGCGATCAACGAGGCGGCGATCCGGCTGCTGACCCGTGCCGGCGCCGAGGTGGTCGTGCCGCGTGGCATGGGCTGCTGCGGCGCGCTGACCCATCATATGGGTCGCGAGGCCGAGGCGCGCGCCAGCGCACGCTGCACCATCCGCGCGGTCCTGTCCGCTGAGGCCGACAGCCCGCTGGACGCTTTCGTCGTGACGACCTCCGGCTGCGGCACGACCATCAAGGATTACGCCTCGATCTTTGCCGGCGATCCGATGGAGGCTGAGGCCGCGCGGGTCGCCGCCCTTGCGCGCGACGTGACCGAGGTGCTTGCCACGCTGGGACTGCCGCCCCTGACCGGGGTCCCGCCGCTGCGGGTGGCTTATCACGCCGCCTGTTCACTGCAGCACGGCCAGCGCATTGTCGCAGTCCCCAAGGACCTGCTGACGGCCGCCGGATTTACCGTGGCAACCCCGGCCGACGCCCATCTGTGCTGCGGCAGCGCCGGAACCTACAACCTGCTGCAGCCCGAACTGTCCGCCGGCTTGCGCGACCTGAAGGTCGCCGCCATCGAGGCCACGGGGCCGCAGGTGATCGCGACGGGCAACCTTGGCTGCATGGTCCAGATCGCCAGCGGGACCGGCGTGCCGGTCGTCCATACCGTGCAGTTGCTCGACTGGGCGAGCGGCGGCCCGATACCCGAGGCGCTTCAGGAGAAGCTGTAGGCGTCGTAATCGGCCCGATAGAACCGCAGCAGCTTGTCACGGGCGGCAACCGACAGATCACCCGGCGACAGCTTGGGACCGCCCGATTGCGAATGCGGCAACTCCAGCGCCAGCCCGGTGCGCTCGCGCAGTTCGGCAGTCAGCTGGTCCAGTTCGTTCATCTGGAAGACGCGGCTGAAATAGCCGACGTCAGGCCCCAGAAAGACGACCTGCGGGTCCGAATGGTGCAGGATCTGGCCGGAATGCTTGCGGTAGACCTCCAGCCGCTCGACGAAGGTTTCCAGGTCCGGGTCCGCGATGGCGCCGGCCGCAACGGCCTCGGCCGACAGGTGCCGGGCGGCCAGTTCGCGGTGGTGGCGCACGCGGTTGGAATAGCACGATAGCAACCGCTTGATCGGATCGCGCACCACGCAAAAGCGATAATGCTCCTTCATCCGCCAGCGCGGGACTGTGCGAAAGGGCGGTGTCGGATAGAAATGGTGGATGTGGAACATACCGCTGTTGCGCACCGCCGGCACGAAGTCATGGTCGTTTTCGATCCGGTAAAAGACTTCTTTCAGCGAGGTGCAGGCGATCTTGGGCACCGGCAGGTAGGCTAGTTTGTATTTGTCGACAATGATCGCCATTCCATCCCGCCGCTGCGTTTTCATGCCTGATGTGCCTGCCACAGAACGCGCGCGCCTGACAGGCCGATCCTCTTGACGGCCCTTCTTGGGCTTCCCATCTCTGCCCTGTCCGGGGGCCGAACGGCCCCGGGCTTCCCGCCCGCCGGCCCTGCCGGGGGCATCCAACATCGCTTTATGAGGATGCTGATGCGTAGCAATTTCGATCTGACCCCGCTCTACCGTGCCTCGGTTGGTTTTGACCGGATGGCCGATGTCATGGACCGCGCGCTGACCGCCGATCTGGCCGCGCCGACCTATCCGCCCTACAACATCGAGAAGACCGGGGATGACACCTACCGTATCTCGATTGCGGTCGCGGGCTTTGCCGCTGACGAATTGACGGTCGAGGTCAAGGACGGCGCGGTTGTCGTTGCCGCCGCGAAATCGGCCGAGGGCGACCAGGAAGGCCGCACCTTCCTGCATCGCGGCATCGCGACCCGCGCCTTCGAGCGCAAGTTCACCCTGGCCGAGCATATTCGCGTCAGTGGCGCCAGCCACCAGGACGGGATGCTGCATATCGACCTGGTGCGCGAGGTCCCCGAGGCGCTGAAGCCGCGCAAGATCACCATCGAGCGTGGCACGAAAGCGGTCGAGAAGCTCGACTCCTGATCGTCCTGATCGCGTGTTGATGCGCGCGGATGAAGATGGCCGGCGCCTGCACCCCGCAGCGCCGGCTTTTGCTTGGCCGCCGGTGACGGTGCCGTGAAGATCGCGCCCTGTTCGCGGGCGCGGCGGCGGAGTAGGGGTCGTCCATGCAGCTATCGGATTTTGAGTTTCACCTGCCCGAGGGCCTGATCGCGACGCGTCCCGCACGCCCGCGCAGCGCCGCGCGCCTTCTGGTGGCCGACGGCGACGGGATCGCCGACCGCCATGTCGCGGATCTGCCTGAAATTCTGCAGCCCGGCGATCTGCTGGTGTTGAACGACACCCGAGTCATTCCCGCCCGCCTGACCGGAACCCGGCGGCGCGAGACCGCGGATGGCCCGGCCGAGGCCCGGATCGAGGTTACCCTGCTGGAGCCGGCCGCGGATGGCACCTGGCGCGCCCTCGCCAAACCCCTGCGCAAGCTGCGCGCGGGCGAGGTGATCCGCTTTGGCGACACCCTGTCAGCCTTGGTTGCCGTCATTGCCGACGGCGCGCTGACCCTGCGGTTCGATGCGGCGGGCGAGGCTTTCGATGCTGCGATCGACAGGGTCGGAGCGATGCCGCTGCCGCCTTATATCGCCGCAAAGCGCGCGCCCGATGCGGCCGACCGGACCGACTACCAGACCGTTTGGGCGGCGCGCCCCGGCGCCGTCGCGGCGCCCACCGCCAGCCTCCATTTCGATACTGACCTGATGTACCGGCTGGCCGCGCGCGGGGTGCAAACCGCGCGCGTGACCCTGCATGTCGGCGCCGGCACCTTCCTGCCGGTCAAGGTCGAGGATGTGACCACCCACAAGATGCATGCCGAATGGGGCGAGGTAACGCTGCAGGCCGCCGATGCCATCAATGCCGCAAGGGCGGACGGGCGCCGTGTCATCCCCGTCGGCACCACCGCCCTTCGCCTGATCGAATCGGCGGCCACCCCAGAGGGCCGCGTCGAACCCTTTGAAGGGACGACGGAAATCTTTATCTATCCGGGTTATCGCTTTCGCGTCACGGATGCCCTGATGACCAATTTCCACCTGCCGCAATCGACGTTGTTGATGCTGGTATCGGCGCTGATGGGCACAACGCAGATCCGCCGGATCTATGATCATGCAGTTGCCGGCGGCTATCGGTTCTTCAGCTACGGCGATGCGTCGCTGCTGATTCCGCCAAGGCCAACAAAATCTTAACCTGCCGCTGTTAGTCCCGTCCCGAACCCGCCCGAGGCACCATGCTCACCGTCCTGCGAACCACCTGGCCGCTTCTTCTGGGAATCATGCTGCTGATGGTCGGCAACGGCATGCAGGGAACGCTGCTCGGTATCCGCGGCGGGATCGAGGGGATCGGCACGTTCTACATGTCGCTGGTCATGGCTAGCTACTTTGGCGGCTTCCTTGCCGGTTCGCTGACGGTGCCGCGCCTGATCGGCAAGGTCGGGCATGTGCGGGTGTTTGCCGCCCTCGGCTCGCTGATCTCGGCGATCCTCATCCTTTATCCAGCGGCGCCCTTCTGGCCGGTCTGGGCACTGGCGCGGTTCGTGATCGGGTTCTCGTTCTGCGGGGTCTATATCACCGCGGAAAGCTGGCTGAACGCAGGCGCCAGCAACGAGACGCGGGGCAGGGCGCTGTCAGCCTACATGATCGTGCAGATGCTGGGCATCGTTGGCGGCCAGTTCCTGCTGAACGTCGGCGATCCGGCCGGTTTTGTCCCGTTCATCATCCCCTCGATTCTGGTCTCGCTGGCCTTCACGCCGATCCTTCTGTCGACCGAACCCGCACCGCGCTTCGACAGCATCAAGCGCATGACCTTTCAGCGGCTCTTCGAACTCTCGCCGCTGGGCTGCGTCGGCATCTTCATGATGGGCGGGGTGTTCTCAGCCCTGTTCGGGATGGCCTCGGTCTGGGGCTCGGCCTCAGGCATGAACACGCGCGAGATTTCGGCCTTTGTCGCCGCCATCTATCTGGGCGGGCTCGTGTTCCAGTATCCGGTGGGCAAGCTGTCCGACCGTACGGACCGCCGGCTGCTGGTGCTGATCCTGGCTGCAACCGGTGCAGTCGTCGTGGGCGGCCTCATCCTGGTGCAGCCCGGCATCTGGGGCCTGCTGTTCGCCGCTGCGCTGATCGGCGGGGTGGCGAACCCGGTCTATTCGCTGCTGCTGGCCTATACGAACGACCTGCTGGACGCGCAGGACATGGCCGCGGCATCGGCCGGGCTGCTGTTCATCAACGGCATCGGCTCGTTCGCCGGCCCGCTGGTGACCGGCTGGCTGATGGCCGCGATCGGGCTGAACGGGTTCTGGATCTACATCGGCCTGCTACTGGCGGCGCTTGCCGCCTATACAGGCGTACGGCTGTCGGCGCGGCGCACGGCCCAACCCTCCAGCAGCTTTACGGTCATCTCGCCCGCCGCATCGGCCTTCGCGGTCGAGGCCGCGCTTGATGCCTCGCAGGAGGATGGACCCGCCGGACTTAACAGCGGCGGCCCGTCGGACGATCCCGAGGGGCCGCTCGACAAGGCGGCCTGACGCCGGTTGCGCCCGCAGCGTGCCCGCGCCACGTTGGGGTTCAGCAGGCACCGCGCAGCGAGAGGATTGCCCATGACCGAGCCGCAAGCGATCAACCAGTTCTGGCTCGATGAGGTCGGCGCCAAGGGATGGTACGAAAGGTCCGATGCCGTCGACGCCAAGGTCCGCGATCGTTTCATGAAGGCCTGGATCGATGCTCCGAAGCTGACCGCCGGCTGGAGGGACGCGCCCGAGGGTGCCTTGGCCGCGCTGATCCTGACCGACCAGTTTCCGCGCAACATGTTTCGCAATGATGCCCGGGCCTATTCCACCGACCCCCTGGCCCTGCGCATCGCAGGCGCCGCGATCGAGGCAGGCCACGACCTCGCCACGCCCGAGCCGCAGCGCCAGTTCTTTTACCTGCCGTTTGAGCATAGCGAGGAGCTGGCCGACCAGGACCGTGCGGTCGCTCTGTTCACCGAGCGCATGCCGGGCGAAAATCTGCACCACGCGAAAATGCACCGCGCAGCCATCGCGCATTTCGGCCGGTTCCCCTGGCGCAACGCCGATCTGGGCCGCGTGAGCACGCCCGAAGAGCAAGCGCTGCTGGACGCTGGCGGCTACGGCGCGCTCGTCTCGGGGCGGGTCACGCTTGATGCCGCCGCCGCGCCTGCGTAACCCTGAACCGATACAGAAGCGCGGGGGACAAAATGGCGCAGACATTCGACATGGTGGTGATCGGCGCTGGCCCAGGTGGCTATGTCTGCGCCATTCGCGGCGCACAACTGGGCCTGAAGGTCGCGATCATCGAGCGGGCTGAACTGGGGGGCATCTGCCTCAACTGGGGCTGCATCCCGACCAAGGCACTGCTGCGCTCGGCCGAGGTCTTCCACCTGATGGCGCGCGCCAAGGACTTTGGCCTCAAGGCGGACGGCATCGGCTATGATCTGGATGCGGTCGTCAAGCGCTCGCGCGGGGTGGCCAAGCAGCTGTCAGGCGGGGTCGCGCATCTGCTGAAAAAGAACAAGGTCACCGTCATCGCCGGCGAGGCAAAATTGACGGCACCCGGCAAGATCACCGTCAAGACAGCCAAGGGCGACGAGGCGGTCGAGGCCAAGGCCATCGTGCTGGCGACCGGCGCCCGCGCGCGGGATCTGCCCGGGCTCGAGGCCGACGGTAAGCGCGTCTGGTCCTACCGCCATGCGCTCGTTCCGCCGCACATGCCCAAGGACCTGCTGGTCATCGGCTCGGGCGCCATCGGCATCGAATTCGCCAGCTTCTTCAACACCCTTGGCGCCAAGACCACAGTGGTCGAGGTGATGGACCGCATCCTGCCAGTCGAGGATGCCGAGATCAGCGCCTTTGCTAAAAAGCAGTTCGTCAAGCAGGGCATGACCATCCTCGAAGGCGCGACGGTCAAGAAGCTCGACCGCAGTGCGGACAAGGTTACCGCGACCATCGAGGTCCGCGGCAAGACCGAGACTCGGGATTTCGACGCCGTCATCTCGGCGGTGGGGATCGTCGGCAACGTCGAGGGGCTGGGCCTTGAGGCGCTCGGGGTCAAGATCGACCGCACCCATGTCGTGGTGGACGCGCGATGCGGCACGGGCGTGCCCGGCCTTTACGCCATCGGCGATGTCGCCGGTGCACCCTGGCTGGCGCACAAGGCCAGCCACGAGGGGGTCATGGTGGCCGAGCTGATCGCCGGCCAGCACCCGCATCCGATCCGGGCCGAGAACATCCCCGGCTGCACCTATTGCCAGCCGCAGATTGCCAGCGTCGGACTGACCGAGGACAAGGCCAAGGCCGCCGGGCACGAGGTCCGCGTCGGGCGCTTCCCCTTCGTCGGCAACGGCAAGGCCATTGCCCTGGGCGAGCCAGAGGGCATGGTGAAAACCGTATTCGATGCCAAGACGGGTGAATTGCTGGGCGCACACATGATCGGCGCGGAAGTGACCGAACTGATTCAGGGCTATGTCGTGGGCAAGACCCTAGAGACGACCGAGGCCGAGCTGATGGAGACGGTGTTCGCGCACCCGACCCTCAGCGAGATGATGCACGAATCGGTTCTGGATGCGTGGAACCGCGCCATCCACTTCTGACCGGCGTCAAAGCCCGCAGGCGATCAGCCATTCGCGGATCGCCGCGACCGCCTCGGGCTCGTCCAGGAAGGGAATATGGCCCCGCCCGGGCACCTCGGCAAAGATCATGCCGGGGTGCGCGGCGACCATCCGCGCGGCATTGGCCGCCGACAGCAAGTCGGAATTGGCGCCGCGAATCAGGCAGAGCG
Organism: Paracoccus suum; assembly: GCF_003324675.1. NCBI lineage: Bacteria > Pseudomonadati > Pseudomonadota > Alphaproteobacteria > Rhodobacterales > Paracoccaceae > Paracoccus > Paracoccus suum. The sequence continues at coordinate 3,202,529 of NZ_CP030918.1, read as the reverse complement.
GCATGCCCGACATCCGGCCCCACAGCGGCCACAGATCCGGCGTCTCGCCCTCGAACGCGGCGAGGAACGCCTCGCGCAGGGCCGGGTCATAGGTGATGCGCAGACCGTCCGGCGTCTCGCGGAAATGCAGGCGCGCCTCGCTGAGCCAGCGGGAGGGGGGCACGCCCTCGAACCGGGTCAGGACCTTGGCCATGCGCGCGGCGGCCTCGGCATGGTCGGGCGCGGCCGGGTTGCGACCGACATAGTCAAAGATCGCCTCCAGCCCGGCGCGCTCCAGTTCGGGGCCGACATCGTTCAACGCCAGCCCCAGCATGCGCGGACGCGCGACCGCGCCCAGCACCATGCCGATCAGCCCGCCGCGCGAGGTGCCAAGGACCGCCGCCCGCTCGACCCCCAAATGGTCAAGCAGGTCGATCGCGTCCTTGCCCTCCTGTGCGACGGTATAGGTGTCCGAGCCGGTATGGGCGCTTTCGCCGCGGCCGCGGTAATCCATGCGGATCAGCCGCACGCCCGAGGGCAGATGCGGCACCAGATAGTCGAAATCGCCCATGGTGCGCGTCAGCCCGGCGAGCGCCAGCAAGGGCAGGCCCGTGCCTTCGTCGCGATAGGCCAGCCGCGCGCCGTCCTTCGCCTCGAAAAACTGGGTCATCACGGACTTCCTTTTCAGGCCTGGATGTTCAGGCGGGCTGGGGCCGCCGCCAGCGTTCAGATATTCTCGGATTGCGGCATGCCCAAGACATGATAGCCGCCGTCGACCATGACCACCTCGCCGGTGGTGCAGGCGCCCCAGTCGCTGACCAGCCAGACCGCCGTCCCGCCGATCGCCTCCAGCGTGGCGTTCGCGCGCAGCGGCGCGTTCGCCTCGGTGTGGCGATAGGTCTTGCGCGCGCCGCCGATGGCCGCACCGGCCAGGGTTTTCATCGGACCGGGCGAGATCGCGTTGACGCGGATACCCTCCGGTCCCAAGTCGTTGGCGAGGTAGCGCACGCTGCTTTCCAGCGCGGCCTTGGCGACGCCCATGACATTGTAGAAGGGCGTTACCCGGTTGCTGCCGCCATAGGTCAGGGTCAGCAGCGTGCTGCCCTCGCGCATTATCGGCCGGGCGCGGCGGGCAATGTCGATAAAGCTGAAGCAACTGATCTCGAGCGAGGTCTTGAAGTTGCCGCGGCTGGTGTCGATGAACCGCCCCGTCAGCTCGTCCTTGGACGAGAAGGCGATGGCGTGGACCAGAAAGTCGAGCTGGCCCCAACGGTCCGCGAGTACACCGAAGGCGTTGTCGAGGCTGGCGTCGTCCGTCACGTCGACATCGACCAGCAGGTCCGCGCCGACGCTGGCGGCGAGTGGCTCGACCCGCTTGCCGAAAGCTTCGCCCTGATAGGTAAAGGCCAGCTCTGCCCCCTCGGCGGCGACGGCGCGGGCGATGCCCCAGGCGATCGAGCGCTCGTTCGCGACACCCATGATGAGGCCGCGCTTACCCTCCAGCAATCCTGCCATGCCTTAACCTTTTCTCAAATTATTCTCGGTATTTGGACAGGATCAGGCTGGCATTGGTGCCGCCGAAACCAAAGCTGTTGGACAGGACGCTGTCGAAATCGACCCCGTCGATGCGCTGCATGGCGATTTCGTCCGGCCGGATCTCGGGGTCCAGCTGGGTGATGTTGGCCGAGGCGGCGATGAAACCCGACTGCATCATCAAAAGGGAATAGATCGCCTCATGAACACCGGTAGCGCCCAGCGAATGCCCCGTCAGCGACTTGGTGGAGCCGACCGGGGGCACGTTCCCCTCGCCGAAAATACGCCGAAGCTTGCGGATCTCGCCGACATCGCCGACCGGGGTCGAGGTGCCATGCGCGTTCACATAGGTGATGGAGCGGTCCTCGGGCAGGGTGGCCATCGCGACACGCATCGAACGCTCGCCGCCGTCCTCGGACGGGGCCACCATGTCGTAGCCGTCAGAGGTCGCGCCATAGCCCGTGACCTCGGCATAGATCTTGGCGCCGCGGGCCTTCGCATGCTCCAGCTCTTCCAGCACCACCACGCCGCCGCCGCCGGCGATTACAAAGCCGTCGCGGGTCGCATCGAAGGGGCGTGAGGCGGTCTGCGGCGTATCGTTATATTTTGACGACATTGCGCCCATGGCGTCGAACAGGCACGACAGCGTCCAGTCCAGTTCTTCGCCGCCGCCGGCAAAGACGATGTCCTGCTTGCCCATCTGGATCAACTCGGTGCCGTTGCCGATGCAATGCGCAGAGGTGCTGCAGGCCGAGGTGATCGAATAGTTCACGCCCTTGATCTTGAACGGGGTAGCCAGCGTCGCCGAGTTGGTCGAGGACATGCAGCGCGTGACCATGAACGGCCCCATGCGCTTGGGGCTGCCCTTTTCGATCACCGTCTGGTGGGCCTGGAAAAAATTGGCCGTGGATGGGCCGCCCGAACCCATGATCAGGCCGGTGCGCTCGTTGCTGATCTCGGCCTCGGTCAGTCCGGAATCGGCGATGGCCTGCTTCATGGCGATGAAGTTCCAGGCCGCGCCTTCGCCCATGAAACGCAGGTCGCGCTTGTCGACATGGGCGGCGATGTCGATGGTGGGCATGCCGTGGACCTGGCTGCGAAAGCCATGCTCGGCATATTCCGGCGAGAAGACGATGCCACTACGGCTGTCGCGTAGCGATTGCGTGACCTCTTCGGCGTTATTGCCGATGGGCGAGACGACCCCGAGGCCGGTGATGACGACGCGACGCATCGGCGCCTCCCTTGTTGTTGTGGGCCGCGCTCAGCCGGCGGACAAAGCGACCTTCATGTCGCGGACCTGGTAGATGACCTCGCCGTCGGCCTCGACGATGCCGTCGGCGACACCCATCGTCAGCCGCCGGGTCTGGATGGCCTTGGTGAAATCCACCTTGTAGGTCAGCATTTTGCGGTCGGGGCGGACCATGCCGGTCAGCTTGACCTCGCCCACGCCCAAGGCATAGCCGCGCCCCTGCCAGCCGCGCCAGCCGAGGTTGAAGCCGGTCAATTGCCACAGCCCGTCAAGGCCAAGGCAGCCGGGCATGATCGGGTTGCCGGGGAAGTGGCAGGCAAAGAACCACAGGTCCGGGGTGATGTCGAATTCGGCCACCACATGGCCCTTGCCGTGCAGCCCGCCGTCGGCAGAGATGTCGGTGATCCGGTCCATCATCAGCATCGGCGGCTCGGGCAGTTGGGCGTTGCCCGGCCCGAAAAGATCGCCCCGCGCGCAGGCCAGCAGATCATCTCGGTCAAAGCTGGTGCGCGCCATTTGCGGCGCCGGGGCTGGGCTGTCGGTCGTGGTCATGGGCGATTTATATGTCCCTTTGGCAAGCGAAACTCAGCCTCCCGCATGTCGGCGGGCATAAGCTGTCACTGGGTTTACCACCGCGCCGCGCGCGGCCGCAAGCTAAGCAGTGTGCGCGTCGCAGGCCCGGCCGCGCGGCCTAGAACCACTGACCCGGCTCCATCAGGCCGGCTTCCATCAACTGCTGCGAGGACCAGTCAAAGCGCTCGGAGCCAGCCCAGACGAAGCTGTCCACCGCATCGCGCGAGCGGGGATTGCGCAATAGGGCCTTGGCCACCCGGAACGAGGCGATGGCGCAGGTCAGGTTGTTATGCCACTGGCAGGCATAGGTATTATACTCCTCGTCCGAGAAGCGGTGATCAGGCAGAAGGGTCAGCCCAGGGGCCGCGCGAAACAGCGCGACGCGATCGATCCGCAGGCGGTCGGGCGGCAGGAACTCCTCGTAGCGCCAGTGGAGGCCGCCGTGGAAATTCATCTGCCGCGAGGCTGGGGCGCCGTTCTGATCGGTGCGTTGCAGCGCGTAGTAGCCGGCTCGGTCGAACATCACCGCCTCGCGGTCGATCGCCGGGCCAAAGCCGTCGTTCTTGGCGGGGTAGAGGTCGGTCACGAAGCCCAGCATCGCATCGCGCCGCTCTTCGGCATGAAAGGCGAGCATCTCGCCGATCCGGCGGGTCTCGCTGAAGGGGTAGAACAGGTATTCGGCGTTCCAGCCGTAATAAAGCCAGGTCCCGGTCGGGACCGCAGCGATGATGGCATTGACCGCCCCGACATGCGCGCCGCTGGTCCGCGTGTCCCAGATCAGGTTGGTCACCCGCGCGGCGTCGGCGGGAGCAAGGTCGAGCGAGAGCGGCTCGGGCGACAACGCCAGGATTCGCGCAAAGCCGAGGTCGAGGTGATGGCGCAAGGTCGAGGTGACTTCGGTGTCATCCTCGATCAGAATGATAGCGATGGGCCCACGGGCGAGGGCGCCCGCAGGACGGCTGGCCAGCCAGTCGTGCAGGCCGGGAACGCTCACCTCAGGGCCGCCCGGACCTGGTCGAGGGCAGAGGCGCGTTGACCCGGGTTGGTAGCGGCCCGCTGGATCAACGCCTTCAGTTCGGCCTTGCGGGCGTCGGGCAGGGTGCTTGCATCAACCAATTGCGCCGCGCGCACCGCATCGAACCCCTCGGGGCTGAGCGAGGCATCGACCTCGGCCACCTGATCCGCCGCCTCGGCGGCACGGCTGGTCGCGGCGGCGGCCACGGCCGCAGCATCGCCTGCCGCGGTGGCGGCGCTGTTGGTGACGGCGGGCCGGCCGGCCTCGGCGCTGTCGGTAGCAGTCGCGGCGGCGCGGGCGGCTGTCGCGGCTGCGGTGATCGCCTCCTCGGCCGCGGCCTCGGCAGCGGCGGCGGCCTGGCCAGCGGCATCGGCGCCGGCAGCCTTTGCGGTCTGTACCGCCTCGGCCGCGGCATCGCTGGCGACGGCGGCGGCATCGGCAGCCGCGTCGGCGGCCGCCTCGGCGTCGATGGCGCGGTCCTCGGTCGGGGCGCCGATGGTCGGGGTGGTGGCGCGGGCGGCCTCGCTCGCTGTCTGGCTGGCGACATTGGCGGCGGTGTTGGCCGCGGCCGCGGTCGCCTCGGCAGACGGGGGCAGGGCGTCTGCAGCAGGACCGCTCGCGGTGGGCTGCGTGATCGCCGGCTCGGTGGCCGGGCCTGCCTGCCGCTGCAGCAGGGCCCCGGGCTTGCCGCCGGACCACCACAGCGCCCCGCCCAGCACGGCGATCAACAGGACGAGCGGCAACACAAGACGCGACATGACGGGTACCGGGACAGGGGCAAGTGCGCACGCAGCTATGCCACAGCCGGCGCGCGGCGGGAACCCTGCCGAAATCGCGTCCAGAGCTTGCGAAAATCGCATGAAACCTGCGCGGATGTCGTACGGGCACAGTTGAAAATCCCGCCCTGCGGCCTTAGGTTGCGGCCAATATTTCTGGCCATGCAAGGAGCAAAGCCATAGCCCGTAGACCGCATAATGCGCCGCCCACCCGTGATACTGGCCCCCGTGTCAACGACCGCATCCGCGCCCCCGAGATCCGCCTGATTGGCGCTGAGGGCGAAAATGTTGGTGTCGTGACCCCGGCGCGCGCCATGGCGATGGCCGAGGAAGCGGGGCTGGATCTGGTCGAGATCTCGCCCACCGCTGTCCCGCCGGTCTGCAAGATCATGGACCTCGGCAAGTTCAAGTACGAGCAGCAAAAGCGCGAGGCCGAAGCGCGCAAGAAGCAAAAGATCATCGAGATCAAAGAGATCAAGTTCCGTCCGGGAACCGACACTCATGACTACGATGTGAAGATGCGTTCGGTGATGAAGTTTCTGGAGGAAGGCGACAAGGTCAAGGTGACCCTGCGCTTTCGCGGCCGCGAGATGGCGCACCAGAACCTGGGCGTCGAGTTGCTGAACCGCGTCGCCGACGACGTAGCCGAGACCGGCAAGGTCGAATCGATGCCCAAGCTGGAAGGCCGGCAGATGGTCATGATGATCTCGCCGCGCTGAGTCGCACAGTTTCCCAACGATCATCCAGGACAGGGGCGGGCCGCCGGGCGCCGCCCCTTTTTCTTGCGCAGCGCGACCCCCGGTCTTGACCTCGGCAGTGGCCGGTCGCAGCTAGGGGGTTATGGATCAGGATCCCGCGCTCACCGTCTCCGTCATGCATGCCGAGGGCGCCGACACCGCGCTGGCGTTGCCCGTTTATGCCACCGATGGCGCTGCGGGAGCCGATCTGCGCGCGGATCTGCGCGGCGAGCAGTTGCGGCTCGCCCCCGGCGCGCGCGCGGCGGTGCCGACTGGCTTGATCCTGGCCCTGCCGGAGGGGTTCGAGGGGCAGGTGCGCCCGCGCTCAGGCCTCGCGCTGCGAGAGGGGGTGACGGTGGCCAATGCGCCGGGCACCGTGGACAGCGATTATCGCGGCGAGGTTCATGTCATCCTCATCAACCTCGGCTCTCAACCCTTCATCATTCGGCACGGCGAGCGTATCGCGCAACTCGTGATCGCCCCGGTCGCGCGGGCGCGGTTCATGCTGTCCGCGACACTGCCGGGCAGCACACGCGGCGCCGCGGGTTTCGGCTCGACCGGGCGGGGCTGACGCGCGGTGCTGGCGGTCGTCGCCGCGATCGCTGTGGCCGTGGGTCTCTATCGCAACTGGACCGGCCCCCGTCTGGCAGGCGTTCTGGCCGGCATCTGGGCGCTGGGTGCGGCAGCCCTGTTGGTCGCACCGGCGCAAGGCGTGCGGCTGACTGGCACTTCGTTGCGGGTCTGGCTGGTCGCCGGCGGGGCCATTGTCCTGGCCTTGGGCTATGTCGCGCTGGTGCGAATGGCTCGCCGCCGGGCCGCGCCCGTCGTCCCCGTTGAAAGCGCGTCGGCGCCGGGAAAGCTGTCCGACGTCGAACTGGACCGCTACGCCCGCCATATCGTGCTGCGCGAAGTCGGCGGCCCGGGTCAGCAGGCATTGCGCCGCGCGCGGGTCCTGATCGTCGGCGCCGGGGGCCTCGGCGCGCCGGCCTGCCTTTATCTTGCGGCGGCGGGGGTCGGGCGCATTACCATTGCCGATGATGACGACGTCAGCCTGTCGAACCTGCAGCGGCAAGTGATGTTCCGTGACAGCGACCTGGGCCGGCCCAAGACGGCAGCGGCAGCGGGGGCGATGCTGGCGCTGAACCCCCATGTGACGGTTGTCCCGCATCCCCACCGCATAACCGAGGCGGACGCCGCGCTGGTCGCCGAGCATGACCTGGTGCTGGACGGCACCGACAATTTCGCAGCGCGCGCGGCGATCAACCGCGCGTGCACCGCCGCAGGCGTGCCGCTGATCGCCGGTGCCATCGCCCAGTGGGAGGGGCAGGTCACCATCTACGACCCGGCGCGGGATGCCCCTTGCCTCGCCTGCATCTTTCCCGAACCGCCTGCCTTAGGCCTCGCCCCATCCTGCGCCGAGGCCGGCGTCGTCGGTGCCCTGCCGGGTGTGATCGGGAGCGTGATGGCGCTTGAGGCGATCAAGCTGATCGCCGGGGCCGGTCAGCCGCTGCGCGGGCGCATGCTGATCTTTGACGGGCTGTGGGGCGAGACCCGGACTATGACCATCGCCCGGCGACCGGACTGTCCGGTCTGCGGCGATGCAGCCCATCCGGCCTGACGCGCGTTGTTCCCGGCACGAGGCTCCGCCATCCCGGCCGGGCGCAGGAGTTACACGACATGGCAACCCAAACCTATACCGGCAGCTGCCAATGCGGCAGCATCGCCTATGAGGTCGAGGCCGACCTCGACAAGACGATCGTCTGCAACTGCTCGCGCTGCCGGCGGCTTGGCGCGGTGCTGACCTTCGCCACGCCCGACAAGTTTCAGCTGACCGCCGACGGCCCGACGACGGACTGGCGTTCAACACTCATGCCATCCACCACCTGTTTTGCCCGATCTGCGGGATCGAGGCCTACGCCCGTGGCACGACGCCAGATGGAAACGAGATGATTGCCGTCAACGTCAACTGCCTCGATGGCGTTGACGCCCGCGCACTGGACAGCCGCCCGGTGAATGGCGCCGGCGACTGACAACGCCAGATGGGAACGCGGCTTCAAGGCCGCGGCCCACCCTGCGGCGGCCTATCCGTCCACCCGGATTCGTGCGTTCTGCGGGTCATAGGGCGAGTCTTCGGTCACGACGGCATCCCACAGCCGGCCCTGCATCCGCACCTTCAGCGCGGTGCCGGGCGCGGCGAGGTCAGGCCGCACATAGCCCATGCCGATCGACTTGCCGAACGCCGTCGAATAACCGCCGGAGGTCAGGCGACCGATCTTGGTGCCGTCCAGCAGCAATGCCTCGCGGCCCCAGGGGTCTGCATCGGCGGGGCCGTCGATCAGGACGGTTACGCACATCGAGCGGATCCCCTTGGCCTCCATCGCCTCCTTGCCGCGGAAGTCCTTGGACAGATCGACAAAGCGGTCGAGCCCGGCCTCCAGCGGCGTCGCGTCGCGGCCGAGTTCGGTACCGAAGGCGCGGTAGGATTTTTCCTGCCTCAGCCAGTTCTGCGCCCGTCCGCCCACCAGCCGCAGTCCATGTCGTTCGCCGGCCTCGATCAGGCGGTCCCACAGGTGGCGGCCCATCTCGACCGGGTGGTGCAACTCCCAGCCCAGCTCGCCGGTATAGGCGACGCGGATGGTGCTGACCGGCACCATCCCCAGCTCGATGTTACGCATCGAGAGCCACGGAAAGCGCTTGTTCGAGAGCACGGTGGCCGGGTCGGCGTCCCGCACCAACTCGTTCAGGATGGCGCGACTGTTTGGGCCGGCCAGGGCAAAGACCCCGTATTGGGTCGTGACGTCGGCCAGATACATCGGCCCGAAACGCTCGATATTGTCGGCCACGGCCCTCGCCAGGAAATCCTGGTCATAGGCGGTCCAGGCGCCGGCCGAGACGAGGTAGTAGGCGTCCTCGGCGGTGCGCACGATGGTGTATTCGGTCCGCGTCGTGCCGGCGTCGGTCAGGGCATAGGTCAGGTTGATACGGCCGACCTTGGGCAGCTTGTTGGTCGTGAACCAGTCCAGAAAGGCGGTCGCGCCAGGCCCCTTGAGGATATGCTTGGTAAAGGCGCTGGCGTCGATCAGGCCGGCCGTCTCGCGCAGAGCTTGCGCCTCGGCGGCCGCGTATTGCCACCAGCCGCCGCGCCGGAACGAGCGCGAATCGTGGTCGTCGAAGCCGGCGGGGGCATAGTAGTTCGGGCGCTCCCATCCATTGACCTGTCCCATCTGTGCGCCGGCCGCAATCTGGCGGTCATAGGCGGGGGCGGTCCTCAGCGGGCGGCAGGCCGGCCGCTCCTCGTCGGGGTGGTGCAGCACAAAGACATTCTCATACGCCTCCTCATTCTTGCGGGCGGCGTATTCGGTGGTCATCCAGCTGCCGAACCGGCGCGGATCGAGCGAGGCCATGTCGATCTCTGCCTCGCCGTCGACCATCATCTGCGCCAGGTAGTGGCCCGTGCCACCGGCCGCGGTGATGCCGAACGAGAAACCTTCGGCCAGCCACATGTTGCGTAGCCCGGGCGCCGGGCCGACCAGCGGGTTGCCGTCCGGCGTATAGCAGATCGGGCCGTTGTAATCGTCCTTCAACCCCACGGTTTCCGAGGACGGGATGCGGTGGATCATCGACATGTATTCCTCCTCGATCCGTTCCAGATCGAGGGTGAAGAGGTCGGCGCGGAAGCTGTCGGGCACGTCATAAAGGAACCGCGCCGGGGCATTGCGCTCGTAGGGGCCGAGGATCCAGCCACCGCGTTCTTCGCGCACATACCACTTGGCATCTGCGTCGCGCAGGACCGGATGCTCGGGGTTGCCAGCCTGACGCCAGGCGACGAGGGCGGGGTCCGGCTCGGTCACGATATACTGGTGCTCGACCGGGATCGCCGGGATCTTGATACCGAGAAGGCGCGCGGTGCGCTGCGCATGGTTGCCGGTCGCGGTCACGACATGCTCGGCGGTGATGTCGAAGACCTCGCCGGAGGGGACGAGGTTTCCGCCACGCTCGACCATGCGCTCGCAGGTGACGATCCATTCCGATCCGGTCCAGCGATAACCGTTGACCTGGATCTTGCGCTCGATCGTGGCCCCGGCCATGCGCGCGCCCTTGGCCATGGCCTGGGTGACGTCCGCGGGGTTGATGTAGCCATCGGTCGGGTGGAACAGCGCGCCCTTGAGGTCCTCGGTCCGCAGCAGCGGCCAGCGGGACTTGATCTCGTCCGGGGTCAGGAACTGGTGTTCGATGCCGACCGTCTCGGCCGTGGCGGAGTAAAGCTGGTATTCGTCCATCCGCGCGTCGGTCTGCGCCATGCGCAGGTTGCCGCAACGGGTAAAGCCGGCGTTGAGGCCCGTCTCCTCCTCCAGCCGGGCGTAGAGTTTCACCGAGAAATCATGGATGTGCGTGGTCGCATAGCCCATGTTGAACAGCGGCAGCAGACCGGCCGCGTGCCATGTGCTGCCCGCCGTCAACTCGTCGCGCTCAACCAGCATGGTGTCCCAGCCGCGCCGCGCCAACGCCAGCAGGATGCCGCAGCCGACCGCGCCGCCGCCCACCACCAGGGCCTTTACATGGGTTTTCATTGGCATCCCTCCGCCTCGCTGCTGGCACACTTGTGACAGAGGCGCGGGCGGCGCATGGCGGCGACGCGACATGCGCGGGCGGGATTGCGACATGGACGGTTCGCGACGCGAACGTGGGGCTGCGTGATGCAGGGCGGCCCGATGGGCGCCGTTAACTTGGGGTTAACGATGTCTGTGCTATCGACCGCGGGAGGACAGCGCGGGATGGGATGATGGTAGCGCCGGCGATCAACGGATGGCTTGGCGCGGCGTTCCTGGCGGCACTGGCGGGCGCCCCCGCGCTCGCGGACGGCTATTATACCTCGTTCGATCTGGCCCCCAGCAAGCCGATGGCCGTGGTGAGCGTTGATCGCGGCCCGTTGACCTATGCCGCCGCCGCCGGCCGCGGCGATGATGGCGAGCGCTGGGGCAAGGGCGCAGTCCTCTATGTCTGGAATCGCGATGGGCTGCGCCTCAAGGCGGGGCCGAGCGTCTATGTCTCGTCCAAGGATGGCCGCCATATCGGCCTGCGCGTCGGCGCCGACTGCTACCGCGACCGGGGGGCCTGGGCATCCTACTGGATGGCCGAATACGACACGACGCAGCAGGCATCGCTGGCGCTGGTCAGTGCCGACTGGAAGGTGCGGGGGATTGGGGTCGAGCTGTCGGTATGGCACGAGCGCCACGAGAAAGCCGCCCCGACCCTGATGGCGCGGTGGAAGATGCCCGGCCACGACGCATCACTTCGCGCCGGGTGGCGGTTCAAGGAGCGTGAGGCCTTTGTCGGGGTAAGCCTGTCGCGGTTCTAGGCGGGCGGCGATCCGGCGGGCATTTACAAGGTCGTTAAAGGTGCCGGATCTCGGGATTGCCCCTGCGGCCTCAACGGCCTGACGAAGAAACTTCGCCGTCCTTTCCCCTCAGAACATCCCCGGCACCACCAGGTCGGGTGGCCGGTGGCCATCGACGAACGTCTTTATATTCACGATCACCCGCTCGCCCATCTCGGCCCGGCCCTCGACCGTGGCACTGCCCATATGTGGCAGCAGGACCACGTTCGGCAGAGCGCGCAGGCGGGGATTGATCTCGTGGCCATGCTCGAACACGTCGAGGCCGGCGCCCGCGATTTCGCCCGCGCGCAGCATCCGCGTCAGCGCGTTCTCGTCGATCACCTCGCCGCGCGAGGTGTTCACCACGACCGCGGTCGGCTTCAGCAACTTCAGCCGGCGGGCATTCAGCAGGTGAAAGGTAGCGGGGGTATGCGGCGCGTTCACGCTGACGATGTCGACCCGTGCCAGCATCCGATCGAGGCTTTCGGACCAGGTGGCCTGCAGTGCGGCCTCGGTCTCGGGGCGCAGCCGACGGCGGTTGTGGTAATGGACCTGCAGGCCAAAGGCGGCGGCGCGTCGGGCGACCGCCTGGCCAATCCGCCCCATGCCGAGGATCCCGAGCCGCCGCCCCGCCAGCCGACCGCCAAGGTTCGCGGTCGGCGCCCAGCCGTGCCAGTTTCCGGCCTGCATCTGCGCCATGCCTTCGGGCAGGCGGCGGGTCACGGCGAGGATCAGCGCCATGGTCATATCGGCCGTATCTTCGGTGACGACGCCCGGGGTGTTGCTGACCAGGATACCGCGCTGGCGGGCGCTGGCGATGTCGAGGTGATCGATCCCGGCGCCGAAATTGGCGATCAGCTTCAGCCGCGGGCCCGCCTGCGCCAACATGGTTGCGTCAATCCGGTCGGTGAGGGTCGGCACCAGGATCTCGCAGGACTGCATAGCCGCGACCATTTCCTCGCGCGCCAGCCGGGTGTCGCTTTCGTTGAAGCGGCAGTCGAACAGCTCGGCCATGCGCGCCTCGATGGCCTCGGGCAGGCGGCGTGTGACCTGCACCACGGGGCGCGGGCGGCCGGAATCTGACGGTGAGGACGGGGGCGACATGCTGGCTCTCCGGGACTTTATCGGCTTGCCCTTTCGCCGGACGGGCAGCTTTGGCAGACTGCGCGGCGGACGGGGCCAGCACAAGACCCCGAGGTCACGCGAGGCGGTCCAGATGATCAAGCGGCATACCCGCAGAGCTATACTTTGCGGCACGGCGCTGCCGGCTGTTGTCCTGTTGGCAACGCTGTGGCTGGTGCCGGATTTGTCTGGCGGCCCGGCCCTTGCCCAGCCTGCGACGCAGGTCGAGGCGGCCGGCAAGGACGCCGCGGCCAAGGGCGAGGCCGCCGTGCCCGCCCCGGCGGCCGGCGACGGCGCGGCCACCAAGGCCGGGGAGGCCGCTGCCGCAGCACCCGCTACCGCTCGCGCGCGCGATCCGAATCGCGGCCCGGTCACCAACTTGCCGCTGCCACGCTATGTCTCGCTGAAGGGGTCCGAGGGGAATGCCCGCCGCGGCCCCTCGCTCTCGCATCGCATCGACTGGGTATTCCGCCACGCTGGCATGCCGCTGCGCGTGACGGCCGAATACGGCCACTGGCGCCGGGTCGAGGACGCCGAAGGCGCCGGCGGTTGGGTGCACTATTCGCTGCTGTCGGGGGTGCGCACCGCGATCATCCAGCAGGACATGGCCGATCTGCATGCCCGCGCGAACCCCGACGCCCAGGTGACCGCCCGGGCCGAGAGCGGCGCGATCGTCAAGCTGGGCGCGTGCCGCAACGACTGGTGCCAGATTACCGGCGGCGGCACCTCAGGCTGGGTGCCGCAATCGGCGCTGTGGGGCGTGGATCGCGGCGAGGTGCGGGACTGACCCGCGCGCCGCGGCGGCCTGACGGCGGGCGTTCCGCCTAAGCTCGCGCAACTTCCAGCCTGTTCCCGGTCCGTTCTCACATTCCAGTTGCTTTTCGGAGCGCGCTGCCTATGTGATGCGCGGGACTCGCGAGGGCTTAATGGAACAGAAGTTCATCTCGGTTCGCGGCGCGCGCGAGCATAATCTTAAGGACGTGGACCTCGACATTCCGCGCGACCAGTTCGTCGTCATCACCGGCCTGTCGGGCAGCGGCAAATCCAGCCTCGCCTTTGATACGATCTATGCCGAGGGGCAGCGGCGCTATGTCGAATCCCTGTCGGCCTATGCCCGGCAGTTCCTCGACATGATGGGCAAACCGGATGTGGATCACATCAGTGGCCTGTCACCGGCCATCAGCATCGAGCAAAAGACCACCAGCAAGAACCCCCGCTCGACCGTCGGCACGGTCACCGAGATCTACGACTACCTGCGCCTGCTGTTCGCCCGCGCCGGTACCCCGTTCAGCCCGGCCACCGGCCTGCCGATCGAGGCGCAGCAGGTCCAGGACATGGTTGATCGCGTCATGGCGATGGAAGAGGGGACCCGCGCCTACCTGCTGGCCCCCATCGTGCGCGATCGCAAGGGCGCCTACGAGAAAGAGTTTCTTGAACTGCGCAAGCAGGGCTTCCAGCGGGTCAAGGTCAACGGCACCTTTCACGAATTGGACACCCCGCCGACACTGGACAAGAAATTCCGCCATGACATCGACGTCGTGGTCGACCGCATCGTTGTGCGCGAGGGGCTTGAGACACGGCTGGCCGACAGCTTTCGCACCGCCCTCGACCTCGCCAGCGGCATCGCTGTGCTGGAGACCGCAGCCGAGGAGGGGGCCGAGCCGCAGCGGATCACCTTCAGCGAGAACTTTGCCTGTCCGGTCAGCGGCTTTACCATCCCGGAGATCGAGCCGCGGCTGTTTTCGTTCAACGCCCCGTTCGGCGCCTGTCCCGCATGCGACGGCCTCGGGGTCGAGCTGTTCTTTGACGAGCGCCTGGTCGTGCCCGATGTCACCCTGTCCATCGCGCAGGGTGCCATCGCGCCATGGGCCAAGTCGAAGTCGGCCTATCTGACCCAGACCATCAATGCGCTGGCTAGGCACTACGGCTTTGATCGCAAGATGCCGTGGAAAGATCTGCCCGAGGAAGTGCGCCAGGTCCTGCTGCACGGGTCGGGGAAGGAAGAGATCAAGTTCCGCTTTGACGATGCCGGCCGCGTCTACGAGGTCAGCCGCGCCTTCGAGGGCGTGATCGCCAACATGGAGCGCCGCTACCGCGAGACCGACAGCGCCTGGTCCCGCGAGGAGATGGAGCGTTACCAGAACAGCCGCCCCTGCGGCACCTGCGACGGCTATCGCCTGAAACCCGAGGCGCTGGCGGTCAAGATCGCCGGCAACCATGTCGGCGAGGTTGTCGCCCTTTCCATCCGCGAGGCGCTGGCCTGGGTCGAGGCCGCGCCCGCAACCCTGTCCAAGCAGAAGAACGAGATTGCCGCCGCGATCCTCAAGGAAATCCGCGAGCGGTTGGGGTTCCTTGTCAACGTCGGGCTGGACTACCTGACCCTCAGCAGGGCTGCCGGCACGCTGTCGGGCGGCGAGAGCCAGCGGATCCGCCTCGCCAGCCAGATCGGCAGCGGGCTGACTGGCGTGCTGTACGTGCTGGACGAGCCGAGCATCGGGTTGCATCAGCGCGACAACGACCGGCTGCTCGACACGCTCAAGGGGCTGCGCGACGCCGGCAATTCGGTGATCGTGGTCGAGCATGACGAAGACGCGATCCGCCACGCGGATTACGTGTTCGACATGGGCCCGGGGGCGGGGGTCCATGGCGGCACCGTTGTCGCCAAGGGCACCCCGGACGAGATCGCGGCCGATCCCGACAGCCTGACCGGCCAATACCTCAGCGGCACGCGCGAGATCGCGGTCCCGGAGGAGCGCCGCGCCGGCAATGGCAAGGCAGTGACCGTGGTCAAGGCCACGGGCAACAACCTCAAGGATGTGACCGCACGCTTTCCGCTGGGCCAGTTCGTCTGCGTGACGGGCGTTTCAGGCGGCGGCAAGTCCACGTTGACCATCGAGACGCTGTTCAAGACCGCCTCGATGCGGCTGAACGGCGCCCGCCAGACCCCGGCGCCGTGCGAGACGGTCAAGGGGCTGGAGCATCTGGACAAGGTCATCGACATCGACCAGCGACCGATCGGCCGCACCCCGCGATCGAACCCCGCGACCTATACTGGTGCCTTCACCCCGATCCGCGACTGGTTCGCTGGCCTGCCCGAGGCCAAGGCGCGCGGCTATAAAGCCGGGCGCTTCAGCTTCAACGTCAAGGGCGGGCGCTGCGAGGCCTGCCAGGGCGACGGCGTCATCAAGATCGAGATGCACTTCCTGCCCGACGTCTATGTCGAATGCGAGACCTGCAAGGGCAAGCGCTACAACCGCGAGACGCTCGAGGTGCAGTTCAAGGGCAAGTCGATTGCCGATGTGCTGGACATGACGGTCGAGGACGCGCAGCAGTTCTTCAAGGCGGTGCCGAGCATCCGCGAAAAGATGGACGCACTGGTCGAGGTCGGCCTTGGCTACATCAAGGTCGGCCAGCAGGCGACGACGCTGTCAGGCGGCGAGGCGCAGCGCGTGAAGCTATCCAAGGAGCTGTCGCGCCGGGCTACAGGCAGAACGCTCTACATCCTCGACGAGCCGACGACGGGTCTGCATTTCGAAGATGTGCGCAAGCTGCTGGAGGTGCTTCACTCGCTGGTCGAGCAGGGCAACACCGTGATCGTCATCGAGCATAACCTGGACGTGGTGAAGACCGCCGACTGGGTGATCGACATCGGCCCGGAAGGCGGCGATGGCGGCGGCCGGATCGTCGGCGAGGGCACGCCCGAGCAGATCGCGGCGATCGAGGGCAGCCACACCGGCCGTTACCTCGCGCCACTGCTGAAGGCACGCCCAGCCAAGCCCCGAGCCAAGGCACCGCAGCGAAAGCGGGTCGCCGCGGAGTAGGCGGGAAACCGGCGTACGGTCCTACATCACCACAGGATGCCGCCCGCTCCGCCGGGCCCGCGATAGTCGGTTCGGAATAGACTTGGCAGCGCCCGGTCCTTTACGACCGGGCGCTGCGCGTTCCAGCCGGGGACGTCGCCGGACGTTTGCCAAGCGCCGACCCGGCCGCGCCTTTCACCCGTTGCGGCCCTGCGCCATGGCGCACAGGATCTCGAACATGATCGACGCGCCTAGGTAAGCGGTGCCGCCCGTGTTGTCGAACGGGGGCGAGACCTCGACCAGGTCGGCACCTACGATGTTCAGCCCGGCCAGTTCGCGAACCACCTCCAGCGCCTGCCAACTGTTCGGGCCGCCGATTTCCGGCGTGCCCGTGCCGGGCGCAAACGCCGGGTCCACGAAGTCGATATCATAGGAGAGGTAAGTCGGGCCGCTGCCGGCAATTGCGCGCGCCTCGGCCATCACGTCGGGGATGCCGCGGGCCCAAACCTCCTCCATCGGGATGATGCGGATGCCGACGCTGCGCGCGAAGTCGCGATCCTCGGTGTCATAGGCGCTGCCCCGGATCCCGATCTGGACCACTCGGGTCGGGTCCAGCAGCCCCTCCTCGACCGCGCGACGGAAGGGGGTGCCGTGGGTAAAGCGGGTGCCACCGAAATAGGTGTCGAAGAGGTCAGTGTGGCTGTCGAAATGGACCATGCCCACCGGGCCGGAGGCCGCGACCGCCCGCAGGATGGGCAGCGAGCACAGGTGATCGCCGCCGGCAGTCAGCGGCACGATCCCGGCCGCGACGACCGCCTGATAAAATCGGGTCACCCGGTCCATGCTGTCCATCAGGTCGGCCGGGTTGGGCCCGACGTCGCCAAGATCGGCGCAGGCCATTGCTTCGAACGGGCGCACCCAGCTGACCCCGTTGGCGGCGCGGATCATGGTCGAGGCATCCCGGAGCTGGCGCGGGCCGTGGCGCGGGCCGGGCCGATTGGTGGTGCCACCGTCCCACGGCAGGCCGATCAGCCCCACCTCGACCTCGGCAAAGCGCGGATGGTCCGGCGGGACATGCGGCAGGCGCATGAAGGTCGGCACGCCTGCAAAGCGTGGCAGATCAAAGCCTGAAACGGGGTGAAAGAAGGGGTCGGACATGGCGGCCTCCGCGATGGTGACGGCGAATGTGTTTCACGCGCATGGGTGGCCGTCCACTACCTGCAGTGTCGGCGGGACGAGCAAGGCTCATTCGTGGCCGCCACTTGCCCCGACGTAAGCCTGGCCGCCCGCCTTCATCGCGCCTTCCCCCGGCCTGGTCGCATTGACCCTTCCCGGCCCCGGGTCTAGAACCGCGCTGAACCCGAGCAACCGCCAGAGGTCGCCCGGTCTTGAGGAGTGCGCTGTCTTGGACTACCTCCTGCGCGAGTATCTGCCCATCCTGATCTTCCTCGGCATGGCATCGGCGCTGGCATTGGTGTTGATCGCCGCCGCGGCCCTGATCGCGGTGCGCAATCCCGATCCGGAAAAGGTCAGTGCCTATGAGTGCGGATTTAACGCATTCGATGACGCCCGCATGAAGTTCGACGTGCGCTTTTACCTGGTCTCGATCCTGTTCATCATTTTCGACCTGGAAGTTGCGTTCCTGTTTCCCTGGGCGGTCAGTTTCCCGACGCTGCCGCCGGTCGCGTTCTGGTCGATGATGGTCTTTCTGGGCGTGCTGACGATCGGCTTCGTCTACGAGTGGCGCAAAGGGGCACTGGAATGGTCGTGAAGCTGGGCCCCGAAGGCGCCATCGCCGAGATGGCCGAGACCGCCAGCGGTGCGCTGGTCACCGACTCGCCCATGGGCGGCACGCCCGCGCATCGCGGCGCGCATCCGACTGGCGTTAACTCGGGCCTGATCCGGCCACTGGGCACGGGCGCCAAGGCCGGTCCCGACCGCGATCTGCAGGTGGCCGAACTGTCGCGCGAGATGCAGGACAAGGGATTCCTGCTGACCACGACGGAAGACATCATCAACTGGGCCCGCAACGGCAGCCTGCACTGGATGACCTTTGGCCTCGCCTGCTGCGCGGTCGAAATGATGCAGGCCTCGATGCCGCGCTACGACCTCGAGAGGTTCGGCACGGCGCCCCGCGCCAGCCCGCGCCAGTCCGACCTGATGATCGTCGCCGGCACGCTGACCAACAAGATGGCCCCGGCCCTGCGCAAGGTCTACGACCAGATGCCAGAGCCGCGCTATGTCATCAGCATGGGCAGCTGCGCCAACGGCGGCGGCTATTATCACTACAGCTACAGCGTTGTGCGCGGCTGCGACCGGATCGTGCCGGTCGATATCTACGTGCCGGGCTGCCCGCCCACGGCCGAGGCGCTGCTGTATGGCATCCTGCAGTTGCAGCGCCGCATCCGCCGCACCGGCACCCTGGTAAGGTAGGCGTCATGGCTGTGTATCCCGATATCGACGGCCTTGCTGCCCTCGCGGAAGAACTGCAGGCGCGTCATGGCGACGCGATCCTCGACACCAAGCTTGCCCGGGGCGAGCTGTCGTTGCGGATCACGCTGTCGCATTTGCTGCCGCTGGTGGAGGCGCTGCGGACCGCGCCCGACTGCCGCTTCAACATGCTGGTCGATATCACGGCCATCGATCATCCCGACCGCATCGCCAGGTTCGACATCGTCTGGCAGTTCCTGTCGATGTACACCAACCAGCGCATCCGCCTGAAGTGCGAGATCCGCGAGGACGAGATGGTGCCGTCGCTGACCAGCATCCATCCCTGTGCCAACTGGTTCGAGCGCGAGGTGTTCGACATGTTCGGGGTGCTGTTCAGCGGCCATCCCGACCTGCGCCGCATCCTGACCGACTATGGTTTTCGCGGTCATCCGCTGCGCAAGGACTTTCCGACCACCGGCTATGTCGAGGTCCGCTATGATGAGACCGAAAAGCGCGTCATCTACGAGCCGGTCAAGCTGACCCAGGAATACCGTCAGTTCGATTTTCTATCCCCGTGGGAGGGCGTGATCGACGTCCTGCCCGGCGACGAAAAACAGACTGCGGCGAGGGAGGACTGACCAATGATGGACGGTGACATCCGCCGCAATACCTATGACGACGGCAGCCAGGACCGGCTGACCGGCGAGCAGCAGATCCGTAATTTCAACATCAACTTCGGCCCGCAGCACCCGGCCGCGCACGGCGTGCTGCGCATGGTGCTGGAACTCGACGGCGAGATCGTTGAGCGTGCCGATCCGCATATCGGCCTGCTGCACCGCGGCACCGAAAAGCTGATGGAATCGCGGACTTACCTGCAGAACCTGCCATACCTCGACCGCCTCGACTACGTCGCGCCCATGAACCAGGAGCATGCCTGGTGCCTTGCGATCGAGCGGCTGACCGGCCTTGATGTGCCGCGCCGCGCCTCGATCATCCGCGTGCTCTACTGCGAGATCGGCCGTGTGCTGAACCACCTGCTGAACGTCACCACTCAGGCCATGGACGTGGGCGCGCTGACGCCGCCGCTCTGGGGTTTTGAGGAACGCGAAAAACTGATGGTGTTCTACGAGCGTGCCAGCGGGGCGCGCCTGCATGCCGCCTATTTCCGGCCGGGCGGGGTGCATCAGGACCTTCCGCCGAACCTGCTAGACGACATCGACGACTGGGCCGTGGCCTTCCCGCGCGTGCTGGACGATCTGGACACGCTGCTGACCGAAAACCGGATCTTCAAGCAGCGTAACGTCGATATTGGCGTCGTGGGCGAGCAGGACATCCTCGACTGGGGCTATTCCGGCGTCATGGTGCGTGGGAGCGGCCTCGCCTGGGACCTGCGCCGCAGCCAGCCCTATGAGTGCTATGACGAGTTCGCCTTCGAGGTGCCGGTCGGCACCAACGGGGACTGCTACGACCGCTACCTGTGCCGCATGGAGGAGATGCGGCAATCGACGCGCATCATCCGTGACTCGGTGGCGATGCTGAAAAAGACGCCCGGGCCGGTGATGGCGCGTGGCAAGCTGACGCCGCCGCGCCGCACCGAGATGAAGCGCGACATGGAATCGCTGATCCAGCACTTCAAGCTCTATACCGAGGGCTTCAAGGTGCCGGCTGGCGAGGTCTATGCCGCGGTCGAGGCGCCCAAGGGCGAGTTCGGCGTCTATCTGGTCAGCGATGGCACAAACCGTCCCTACCGCGCCAAGCTGCGGGCGCCGGGATTCTTGAACATGCAGTCGATGGACTGGCTGTCCAAGGGCCACATGCTGGCGGACGTGTCGGCCATCATCGGGACCATGGACATCGTCTTCGGCGAGGTCGACCGATGACCGCCGCCGTGGCACTTGCGCTGCACAATCCGGGGCTGTTGATCGCCTTGGCCGTCATGCTCTATTTCGGGACGCCCCACTGATGCTGCGCCGCCTTTCGCCCGTCCAGCCCGACAGCTTTGCCTTCACGCCCGACAATCTCGCCTGGGCGCACGCCCAGATGACCAAGTTCCCCGAGGGCCGCCAGGCCTCGGCCATCATCCCGATCCTGTGGCGCGCGCAGGAGCAGGAGGGTTGGCTGTCCCGCCCGGCACTGGAATATGTCGCCACGATGCTGGGACTGCCTTTCATGCGGGCGCTGGAAGTTGCCACATTCTACTTCATGTTTCAGCTGCAACCAGTTGGTAGAATTGCAAATATCCAGATCTGCGGCACCACGTCCTGCATGATCTGCGGGTCCGAGGACCTGATCGCCGTGTGCCGCGAGATGATTGCGCCGCAGGCCCACCAATTGAGCGCGGACGGCAATTTCAGCTGGGAAGAGGTCGAGTGCCTCGGCGCCTGCACCAACGCGCCCATGGCTCAGATCGGCAAGGATTATTACGAGGACCTGACGCCCGAAAAGCTGCGCCAGCTGATCGCCGCCATGGCAGCGGGGCAGGTGCCGCTGCCCGGGCCGCAGAACGGGCGCTATTCGTCCGAGCCGCTGGGCGGCGCGACGACGCTGATCGACACGCATGATCCCGTGCAGCCTTATAACGGCAGCGTACAACTGGCGGTGGACATCGGCGATACGCTGAAGCGGATCGATGGCGCCGAGGTCCCGCTGCTGACCCCTTGGCTGAGCGCGAAGGACACCCCTGAGGGGGACACGACGGAGGAGCCGCAGCCGGCCGCCGGCGCGCCGGTGGACGAGACCGGGACCACCAAGCAGCAGGCGCAGGCCGGCTCGGCCGGGCGTCCGGTCAGTGCGCGCGAGCCGGCAGGTGCGGTGCGCGGCGATGCCGACCCGGGCAAGGCATAGGCTGACAGCGGGCAGAACGGATCGGCGAGGTTAGCGATGGATCAGTGCAGGCAGAAAAGCTTGATCGCCGCGGCAGTTGCGGGCGCTCTCACCTTGCTCTCGGCATGGCTGGGCGGCGGCTACCCGTTTGTCGTCGCCGTGTTGCTGGCGGTGCTGGTGGGTGGCTTGCTGGGCGCGCTACTCGTCTGGGGCCTCTGCTCGGGCCGAGGGAGTGCCGCCGAAAACGAGGCGATCCAGGCCACCATGTGGGAACCCGAGCCTTTTACCCCAAACCGCCGGGTCGTGGCCCCGGGCGGTCGGGTTATCTCCACCCGACCGCTGGACGCCGACGCGCCCGAGGGACTGGAGGCACGGGCGTTGGATAGCGTAACTTTGCAGGCCAGCCGTGATCCGGCGGTTGCCCGTCCTTCAGCGGTGGCCGAGCCTGCCGTCGCTGACATGCGCGAGCCGGATGCCGACGTGGACGTGCCCCCGGGTCCCGGGGCGGCACTGCTGGCGACGCCCAGCATCTCGGCCTGCATCCCAACCGCGCCCGTCGCGCTGATGGCCGAGACGCTGCCGGGTAGTGCGACCTATACCGACCCCTTGCCAGCCTCCCAAGCCGATCAGGCCCGCAGCGCCGAGGAAGAGCAACGGCGGCGGGAAGCGCAGCCCAAGGCGGAAAAGCCTCGGAAAGCGGGCCAGGCTGCACGGGACATCGAACTGGGCGAGGATCGCGTTGCGACCCTAACCGGCGGTGATCACCCCATGGCGGCCGACGAGGGCGATCCGCTGATGCGCATCGAGGGGGTCGACCAGATGGCCGCCACGTGGCTGCGGGACAGTGGCGTCACCTCGGTGGAACAGATCGCCGTCTGGGACGATGCCGACATCGCCCGCTTTGCCGGGATGATGGGCCGCGCCGGTCATCGCATCCGCACCGAGGACTGGGCAGGGCAGGCTGCCCGCCTGATTGGCGCGCAGGGAGCCACCACGCGCCCGGAAGGGACGCGCGACGATGGCTAGCCGCCGTCAGCGCAGCCTCGCCTCGGCCGAGGCAAAGGCGGCGGCCGATGCCGCGGCTGCGGCACAGGCTCGCCGCGATTCCGGGCAGGCGCGGCTGGGGGGCGGCGTGATGGCAGCGGCCATGGTGCTGTGGCTGGGCCTGCAGTGGCTCGGCGGCAAATACGGATGGGAAGCGCGCTACGCCTTCCTGATAGATCTCGCGGCGATCGCCGCCCTCGTCTGGTCGCTTGCGGTGACCTGGCGCATCTGGCAGCGGCGGCGCACGGCCTGAGGGCCGCGAACAGGAACGGACACGGGACCATGCTGAAAGATCAGGATCGCATCTTCCAGAACCTCTACGGGATGCGCGACCGCAGCCTGAAGGGCGCGATCTCGCGCGGTGCCTGGGACGGCACCGCCGAGATCATCCAGCGTGGCCGCGACACGATCATCGAGCAGGTCAAGGCCAGCGGGTTGCGCGGCCGGGGCGGGGCGGGCTTTCCGACCGGCCTCAAGTGGTCCTTCATGCCCAAGGAAAGTGATGGGCGACCGTCCTACCTCGTCGTGAACGCCGACGAGTCCGAGCCGGGCACCTGCAAGGACCGCGAGATCATGCGCCATGATCCGCACACCCTGGTCGAGGGCTGCCTGATCGCCAGCTTCGCCATGGGCGCCCATGCCTGCTACATCTACCTGCGCGGCGAATACATCCGCGAGCGCGAGGCGCTGCAGACCGCCATCGACGAGGCCTATGACGCCGGCCTGCTGGGCCGCAACGCGGCGAAATCCGGCTGGGACCTCGACATCTACCTCGCCCATGGCGCCGGGGCCTATATCTGCGGCGAGGAAACCGCGCTGCTTGAAAGCCTCGAGGGCAAGAAGGGCATGCCGCGCATGAAGCCGCCGTTCCCGGCCGGCGCGGGGCTTTATGGTTGCCCGACCACGGTGAACAACGTCGAAAGCATCGCCGTCGTCCCCACGATCCTGCGTCGCGGGGCGGAATGGTTCGCGGGCATCGGCCGGCCCAACAACACCGGCACCAAGATCTTTGGCATCTCGGGTCACGTGAACAAGCCCTGCGTCGTCGAGGAAGCGATGTCGATTCCGCTGCGCCAGCTGCTGGACGAGCATTGCGGCGGGGTTCGCGGCGGCTGGGACAACCTCAAGGCAGTTATCCCGGGCGGCTCGTCCGTGCCGCTGCTGACGGCCGAGCAGTGCGAAGACGCGATCATGGATTTCGACTGGCTGCGCGAGCATCGCAGCGGCCTCGGCACGGCGGCGGTCATCGTGATGGATCAGTCGACCGACGTGATCAAGGCGATCTGGCGCTTCAGCAAGTTCTACAAGCACGAGAGCTGCGGCCAGTGCACGCCATGCCGCGAGGGCACGGGCTGGATGATGCGTGTCATGGACCGGCTGGTCCGCGGCGAGGCCGAGATCGAAGAAATCGACATGCTGCTGGACGTGACCAAGCAGGTCGAGGGCCATACCATCTGCGCACTCGGCGATGCGGCGGCCTGGCCGATTCAGGGTCTGGTGCGTGGCTTCCGCGACGAGATCGAGGACCGCATCAAGGCGCGCCGCACCGGGCGCAACACCGCCGCAATGGCGGCCGAGTAAGCATGAAGGGCCGCATCCTTCATATCGACCATGCCACCGGGGTCGGTGTCATCACCGGCGCCGACGGCCATCGCTATGACGTCGCCGCGGCCGACCTGCTGGGCGACGGCCAGATCGCTCGGCCTGGCGTCAGCGTCGATTTCGAGGTCGATGGCAACCGCGCGGTCCGGGTCTATCCCAATCCGGTGCAGGCCTTTCCGGGCATCCTGCTGGATCACAAGAACCGGCTGGTTGCGGGGCTGCTGGCGCTGTTTCTGGGTGCCTTCGGATTTCACAAGTTCTATCTCGGCTACAATACCGCCGGGCTGATCATGCTGGTCTCGACCCTGTTCGGCTTTGTGCTGCTGTGGATTCCAACCGGCATTGTCGCGGTGATCGCGCTGATCGAGGCGGTGATCTATCTGACCCGCACAGACGAGCAGTTCTACGAGACCTACGAGGCTGGGCAGAAGGCGTGGTTCTGATGCAGGCGCGGGCTCACGGTGAAATGACGCGGGCGTGTCGGGTATCCCGGCGCGGTTTGCGGCATGCTGGGCCCTTGTTCCAGCGTGAGGCCAAGATGAAAACCCTGCCGATCCTGACCGCGTCCCTGGTGACGCTCGCCGCGCTCGCCGCACCCGCCGCCGCACTCGAGCCGCTTTCGAAAGAGCGGTATATCAACGACCGCCTGGTTGCGGCGCGGGTCGCCGACCGCGTGCGGCGCACCTGCCCCAGCATTGACGGACGCATGATCGAGGCCTTTTCCCAGGCCCGCGCGTTGAAGCGTTATGCCGAAAAGAAAGGCTATTCCGGCGCCCAGATCGACGCTTTCCTTGACAGCAAGCCCGATCGCCAGCGCATCTATGCCACGGCCGAGGCTTATCTGGCCCAGCAGGGCGCGCGCGAAGGCGACCCCGAAAGCTTTTGCGGCGTCGGCCGAGCCGAGATCGCGGCGGGTAGCGTCGCCGGCAATCTGCTGGTGTCGAAATGAGGGGGACGGTGATGCGTTGGATCGGAATGGCGCTGCTGGCGCTCGCGGCAATGACCATGGTTCTGGGAGATGCGCTGGCGGCCAGTCCGCGCACCTCGTTCGGCTTTCGCCTCGATCTGCTGACACCGGCCGGTATGAGTTGCGCGGCCGATGCGCCGGGCGCCAGCGTCCGTCAGGGCCGCGACCTGCTCGGCCGGCCGCTGCTGAACGTGACAGGTGATCTGACCGGCGCTGCCATCACCTGCACGACGCCTCAGGGCGCGCGTTTTACAACGCCTCTTCCGGTCGACACCCGCGACCGCCTTGCCGCCCAGGTCGACGCCGTCGGCGTCTGGCGCGCCGGCTCTGACCGGATGGGACTGCTGATCAATCCGGATGGCGACCGGTTCGCCACGCCCGAAACCCACCGCTTTACCCGCCTTCCCTGAGGCGGGCCAACCGACAGGCAGACGCGCAATGACCACGCTTCGCACACTTCGGATCGACGGCCGCGACCTCGAGGTCGATCCGAACCTGACCTTGATCCAGGCCTGCGAGCAGGCCGGGATCGAGATCCCGCGCTTTTGCTATCACGAACGCCTGTCGATCGCCGGCAACTGCCGCATGTGCCTTGTCGAAGTGGTTGGGGGGCCGCCCAAGCCGACCGCTTCCTGCGCGATGCAGGTCAAGGACCTGCGCCCGGGCAAGGACGGCGCCTCGCCCGAGGTGCTGACCAACAGCCCCATGGTGCGCAAGGCCCGCGAAGGGGTGATGGAGTTCCTGCTGATCAACCACCCGCTGGACTGCCCGATCTGCGATCAGGGCGGCGAGTGCGACCTGCAGGACCAGGCGATGGCCTATGGCGTCGATTTCAGCCGCTACCGCGAGCCCAAGCGCGCGGCAGAGGAACTGAACCTCGGGCCGCTGGTCGAGACGCACATGACCCGGTGCATCAGCTGCACCCGCTGCGTGCGCTTTACCACCGAGGTCGCGGGCATCACCCAGATGGGCCAGACCGGCCGCGGCGAGGACAGCGAGATCACCAGCTATCTCAACGAGACGCTGAACTCGAACCTGCAGGGCAACATCATCGACCTGTGCCCGGTCGGCGCGCTGGTGTCCAAGCCCTATGCCTTTACCGCCCGCCCGTGGGAGCTGACCAAGACCGAATCGATCGACGTCATGGATGCGCTGGGCAGCAACATCCGCATTGACAGCAAGGGCCGCGAAGTCATGCGTATCCTGCCGCGCAACAATGACGGCGTGAACGAGGAATGGCTGGCGGACAAGTCGCGCTTTATCTGGGACGGTTTGCGCCGCCAGCGGCTCGACAAGCCCTATATCCGCGAGAACGGGCGCCTGCGCCCGGCCAGTTGGCCTGAAGCGCTGGCTGCGGCCGCTGCCGCCATGAAGGGCCGCAAGGTCGCGGGGCTCGTCGGCGATCTGGCCCCGGTCGAGGCCGCCTTCGCGCTGAAGAACCTGATCGAGGGCCTGGGCGGGTCGGTCGAATGCCGCATCGACGGCGCCGCCCTGCAGGCCGGCGACCGGGCCGGCTATGCCGGGACTGCCACCATTGCCGACATCGACCAAGCCGAGATGATCCAGCTGATCGGTACCAACCCGCGTGTCGAGGCGCCGGTGCTGAACGCCCGCATCCGCAAGGCCTGGCTGCGCGGCGCGCAGATCGGGCTTATCGGTGAGGCGGCCGACCTGACCTATGACTACGCCCACGTCGGCACCGACCGCGCCGCGCTGGAAAGCCTGTCTGGGCGCGAGATCAGCGCCGAGACGCGCGAGCGTCCGACGCTGGTGATCCTGGGGGCCGGTGCATTGACTGGCAGCGACGGCGCCGCGGTGCTGGGCCATGCGGTGCGACTGGCGGAAAATACCCTCTCGAAGCTGCTGGTGCTGCACACAGCCGCCAGCCGCGTGGGCGCGATGGATATCGGCGCTGTGACCGAGGGCGGGGTGGAAGCCGCGCTGGAGGGCGCCGAGGTGATCTATTCGCTTGGCGCCGACGAGGCCGACATTCCGGCCGGACGTTTCGTGATCTACCAGGGCAGCCATGGCGATCGGGGCGCGCATCACGCGGATGTGGTGCTGCCGGCGGCCTGCTATACCGAGCAGTCGGGCCTTTTCGTCAACACCGAGGGCCGGCCGCAACTGGCGCTGCGGGCCAATTTTCCGCCGGGCGAGGCCAAGGAGGACTGGGCCATCCTTCGCGCCCTGTCAGCCGAAGTCGGCGCGGTTCAACCATGGGACTCGCTGGCTCAACTGCGGCGCGTGCTGATTGCGGCGCATCCGCATCTGGGCCAGCTGGATCAGGTGCCGCAGAACGAGGCGCAGCCGGTGCCGCTAGGCACGCTGGGCAGCGGACCCTTCGTCAGTCCGGTCCAGGATTACTACCTGACCAACCCCATTGCCCGCGCCTCGCCTGTGATGGCCGAGCTTGCGGCCATGGCGGCGGCGCGGCACCTCCCCCCGCTCGCGGCCGAGTAGGCTGCAGGTCAGGGGCGGGGGATGCAGAGTCGGCTGACAGGGCGAACCGCGCTGCTGACCCTGTGCCTTGGGACGATGACGCTCGCCGCTTGCGGCGAGGGGTCCAAGGGCGCCAGCGATGGCCGTCCCCGGCTCAAGCCCGATGCGTTGGAGACGGCGGTCGCCGGCCCCGACGGCCGTCCGCAAAAGGCGCGGGTGGCGACCCGCAAGGGCGAAATCCTCATCATGGGCATCGAGGGCAAGGTGGTGGCCGTCCCACTGGGCAGCCGGGAGGGCCAGCGGGCGCTCGGCGTCAGCGAGGCGCAGCTGGCCAAGGTCGCGCCGCCCGCGGCTGACACGCAAGCCGCCGACCTCCCCGACCTGAGTGCACAAGAGATTCTCGAGGCGGATTTCCAGTCCCAGCGCGCCCCGGCGTTGCCACAGGCCGAGCCCGGCGCCGCCCCGCCGCCACCGGGAACCTTCCTCGGCGCGAGCGTCGCCGAACTGCGCCCCGGCGATACCCCGCAGATCGCCGGCAAGGCCCGCAAGAAACAGCCAACGCCCGCGCGCGACCGTCTGCGGCTGGTCGAGGTGACCGCCGACCTCAAGCGAGGGGTGGACGCCGATACGGCCTTCGCCTATGCGACTTGCGCGCTTGCCGGTTGGGCCGCGCGGAACGGGACGCCCTTTGCCCGTCACGTCCGCACCCTTCAGCAAGACGCGGACGGACGCCTGCGCGTGGCCTCGGTGTTTGCAGTCTCGGCGGTAGAGCCGATGGGCTTGCGCGTGGTCGAGGCACGCACGACGCTGGCCGAATGCGAGACGCGCGGAATCCCCGCGGCATGAGAGGTTAGGGACATATGGCAGGCTTTCTGGCATCCCCGCTTGGCACCTTTGTGCTGATGCTGGCTCAGGGGCTGGGAATCATCGCCTTCGTGATGATCTCGCTGCTTTTCCTGGTTTATGGCGACCGCAAGATCTGGGCCGCCGTGCAGATGCGCCGCGGCCCGAACGTGGTCGGGCCCTGGGGCCTGCTGCAGTCGGTCGCCGACGCGCTGAAGTATGTCGTCAAGGAAATCGTCGTGCCGGCGGGCGCCGACAAGTTCGTCTATTTCCTGGCACCGTTCCTGTCGATGATGCTGGCGCTGCTGGCCTGGGTGGCGATTCCGTTTGCGCCCGGCTGGGTCATGGCCAACATCAACGTCGGCATCCTGTTCATCTTCGCCGTCTCCTCGCTCGAGGTGTATGGCGTGATCATGGGTGGCTGGGCCTCGAACTCGAAATACCCGTTTCTCGGCAGCCTGCGCTCGGCCGCGCAGATGATCTCCTACGAGGTCTCGCTCGGCCTCATCATCATCGGCATCATCATCTCGACCGGCTCGATGAACCTGACCGCGATCGTCGAGGCACAGCGCGGCGGGGCAGGGCTCTTTAACTGGTACTGGCTGCCGCACCTGCCGATGCTGGCGCTCTTCTTCATCAGCGCCCTGGCCGAGACGAACCGTCCCCCCTTCGACCTGGTCGAGGCCGAGAGCGAACTGGTCGCCGGCTTCATGGTCGAGTATTCATCGACCCTGTACCTGCTGTTCATGGCGGGCGAATACATCGCCATCTTCCTGATGTGCGCCCTGATTTCGCTGCTGTTCTTCGGCGGCTGGCTGTCGCCGATCCCCGGCCTTCCCGATGGCGCGCTGTGGATGGTGGCCAAGATGTGGGTCTGGTTCTTCATGTTCGCGATGGTGAAAGCCATCGTCCCGCGCTACCGCTATGACCAGTTGATGCGCATCGGCTGGAAGGTGTTCCTGCCGCTGTCGCTGGCCTGGGTGGTGATTGTCGCCTTCCTGGCGCGGTTCCAGGTACTGGATGGTGCCTGGGCGCGCTGGGACAACCTGGCGCAGATCGGCACCGTTGTAACCGGAGGTTAGGATCATGGCTGCACATTCCATTGCCCACGCCCTCAGCGCGGCAGGCGAGACCGAAAAGGCCGAGTTCGCGCACTACCTGTCGCGCGAGCTGCAGGAATTCGGGCTGTCCGCCGACGACGCGACCGTCCGTCAGGTGGTTGCGGCGCTCGACCGCTTTGCCCGCCCAGAGCATGGCCGCGGGGATCTTGGCTGATGACCGCCCTCTGGCATAGCGCCGGCCGGGCCGCGCTGACGCTTTCGCTGCTGGCTGCGGCCGGACCGGCGCTGGCCGAGGGCGCACCCGATCTGGAGTGCGCGCGCTATGCCGATGAGTTTGTGCGCCTGGCGCCCGGTCTCGATGCCCAGACCGGGGTCGCGGACGGGGCGGCGCTGATGGCCTCGGGCGATCGTTGGCCGCTGGTCACCACCGGCTTTGCCTACGCGGCCGAACGCATCGAAAAGCACGACCACCCCGCCAAATGGGGCCCGCTGCTGATCGCCGCGGACGGGCTGATGGGTTGTTTTCGCGACGATCCGGCCGAGGTGGGGGGCGAGATGGCAAAAGTGCAGGCGGATTTCGAGGCGGTCTATCCGCCCGCCCGCCGCAAGGCGTTGCTGGCGCAGGCAAAGGGCTGAGGAGCTTACCCGATGGCTATAGATTACGCGCGGGCGACCAAATATTTCCTCCTGTGGGATTTCATCAAGGGCTTTGGCCTCGGGCTGAAGTATTTCGTCGCGCCCAAGGCCACGCTGAACTACCCGCATGAAAAGGGTCCCCTGTCGCCCCGTTTTCGCGGCGAGCACGCACTGCGCCGCTATCCCAGCGGCGAGGAGCGCTGCATCGCTTGCAAGCTGTGCGAGGCGATCTGCCCGGCGCAGGCGATCACCATCGACGCCGAGCCGCGCGAGGACGGCAGCCGCCGCACCACGCGCTATGACATCGACATGACCAAGTGCATCTATTGCGGGTTTTGCCAGGAGGCCTGCCCGGTCGACGCCATCGTCGAGGGTCCGAACTTCGAATTCGCCACCGAAAGCCGCGAAGAGCTGTTCTACGACAAGCAGAAACTGCTGCTGAACGGCGATATCTGGGAGGCCGAGATCGCCCGCAACCTCGCCATGGACGCGCCCTACCGATGAGCAACGATGCGTTCACCAAGCTTTTCCAGCAGATGGCCGAGTCGGGTCATCAGATGGCGCGTGCCTTCAATCCGGCGCTGGAAACCTGGGATCCCAAGGCTTTTGAAAAGCTGATCCCGACCATGCCCGCCGAGATGATCGAGCTTTGGTGGGGCAAGACCCTTAACCGGGACGGGCTGGATGCCAAGACCCGGCTGATCGTCACCCTGTCGGGCCTGATCATCCAAGGCGCCCAGGCCGAGCCGCAGGTGCGGTTGGTGATCCGCCACCTGCTCGCCGCCGGTGCCTCGCGCCGCGAGGTGGCAGAGGTCATCTACCAGTGCGCCATGTTCGCCGGCGTTCCGGCGATGCAAAAGGGTCTGGAACTGGCCCAAGCGGTCTATGCCGAGGAGGACAAGGCATGATGGCATTCGCGTTCTGGCTGTTCGCGCTGTCAGCCTGCGTCGGCGGCTTCATGGTCGTGATCTCGCGCAACCCGGTCCATTCGGTGCTTTGGCTGATCCTTGCTTTCCTGTCGGCCTCCGGCCTCTTTGTCCTGCAAGGGGCCGAGTTCGTCGCCATGCTGCTGATCATCGTCTATGTCGGCGCGGTGGCGGTGCTGTTCCTGTTCGTCGTGATGATGCTGGACGTCGATTTCGCCGAACTGCGGGGCGAGTTTGCGCGCTATCTGCCGCTCGGGCTGTTGATGGGCCTCGTGATCCTCGCGCAGCTGGCGGTCGCCTTTGGCGCCTGGCAGTCGGCCGAGACCGCCGAGGCGATGCGCGGCGTCCCGATCGTCGCGAGCACGCTGAACACCCATGCGCTGGGGCTGGTCCTCTATGACCGCTACCTGCTGGTGTTCCAGACCGCAGGCCTGATCCTGCTGGTCGCGATGATCGGTGCCATCCTGCTGACCCTGCGCCACCGCAAGGACGTCAAGCGCCAGGATGTGTTGCAACAGATGTGGCGCGACCCGGCCAAGGCCATGCGGATGACCGATCCCAAGCCAGGGCAGGGACTGTGATGTCGGCTGCGATCATGGCACCAGCCGCCCGTCGGGCAACCGCCCGCGCGCAAGGCGGGGCGTTACCGGATAGCTGCTACCGCCGAACGACGTGAACTGAAATCGACGCCCGGCCAGGGCGCCGCCAAAGACGACCGGCAACGGACCGGAGGGACGACGCGCGATGACCATCAGCCTGACCCATTACCTCATCGTCGGGGCGATCCTGTTCGTCACCGGAATCTTCGGCATCTTCGTCAACCGCAAGAACGTCATCGTCATCCTCATGTCGATCGAGTTGATGCTGCTGGCGGTGAACATCAACTTCGTCGCCTTCTCGACCCATCTGGGCGATCTGGCGGGGCAGGTGTTCACCATGTTCATCCTGACCGTCGCCGCCGCCGAGGCGGCCATAGGCCTCGCCATCCTCGTGGTGTTCTTCCGCAACCGCGGCACCATCGAGGTCGAGGATGCCAACGTGATGAAGGGCTGAGGTCATGGAAAAATTCATCCTCCTCGCGCCGTTCGTCGCGGCCCTGATCTCAGGCTTTGGCTGGCGCGTGATCGGTGAGAAGGCGGCGCAGGTGCTGACCACCGCGGTGCTGTTCGCCTGCGCCGCGATGGCTTGGTACGTGTTCCTCAGCTTTGATGGCGTGACCCGGCACATCCCGATGTTCGACTGGATCGCCTCGGGCGATTTCGTCTCGGAATGGTCGATCCGCGTGGACCGCCTGACGGTCATCATGCTGATTGTCGTGACCACGGTCAGCGCGCTCGTTCACCTCTATTCGATGGGCTACATGGCCCATGACGACAACTGGACCGAGGGCGAGCACTACAAGGCCCGCTTCTTCGCCTATCTGTCCTTCTTCACCTTCGCCATGCTGATGCTGGTGACGGCCGACAACCTGCTGCAGCTGTTCTTTGGCTGGGAAGGGGTGGGCGTCGCCTCGTACCTGCTGATCGGCTTTTACTATCGCAAGCCCTCGGCCAACGCGGCCGCCATCAAGGCCTTCGTGGTCAACCGGGTCGGTGACTTCGGCTTTCTGCTGGGGATCTTTGGCATATACTGGCTGACCGGCACCGTCCGCTTTGACGAGATCTTCGCGCAGGTACCGCAGATCGCCGATACGCAGCTGCATTTCCTGTGGCGCGACTGGAACGCGGCGAATCTGCTCGGGGTGCTTCTGTTCATCGGCGCAATGGGCAAATCGGCCCAACTGGGGCTGCACACTTGGTTGCCCGACGCGATGGAAGGTCCAACGCCCGTCTCGGCCCTGATCCATGCCGCGACCATGGTGACGGCGGGCGTGTTCCTCGTCTGCCGCATGTCGCCGCTTTACGAATTCGCGCCCGAGGCCAAGCAGTTCGTGCTGATCATCGGCGCCTCGACCGCGTTCTTTGCGGCGACCGTCGGCCTCGTCCAGAACGACATCAAGCGCGTGATTGCCTATTCGACCTGCTCGCAGCTCGGCTACATGTTCGTGGCTGCCGGCGCGGGCGTCTATTCGGCGGCGATGTTCCACCTGCTGACCCACGCCTTCTTCAAGGCGCTGCTGTTTCTTGGCGCCGGCTCGGTCATCCATGCCATGCACCACGAGCAGGACATGCGGAACTATGGCGGGCTGCGGCACAAGATCCCGGTGACCTTCTGGGCGATGCTGATCGGCACGCTCGCGATCACCGGCGTCGGCATCCCGCTGACAACCATAGGCTTTGCCGGCTTCCTGTCCAAGGACGCGATCATCGAGAGCGCCTTTGCCTCGGGGTCGGCATATGCCTTCTGGCTGCTGGTCATCTCGGCGCTGTTCACCAGCTTCTATTCCTGGCGCCTGATGTTCCTGACCTTCTTTGGCGCGCGTCGCCCGCAGCGGGTCTGGGACGCCGGGATCAAAACCGAGGAAGAGGTCCAGCCCTCCAGCACCGGCCATGCGACGCATGCCGAGCATGACGATCACGGCGGCCTGCATGCCTACGATCATGCGCATGAGAGCCCGGCTGTGATGACCGTCCCGCTGATCGCGCTGTCGATCGGTGCGATCCTGGCGGGGATGGTCTGGTACGGTCCGTTCTTTGGCAGCCATGAAAAGGTGGCAGCCTATTTCAACATGCCCCATGCCGAAGCATCGGCGGAGCACACAGCGCCCGCCGCCGAGGTCACGGCCGCACCCGCCGAGCAGCCGGCCGCGGCCGATAGCGCCGTCGCGGCAACCACCGAGACCGCTGCCGCTGGCCCCGCCGCGCAGCCCGCTGCCTCCGAGCCAGCCGCCACAGAGGCGGTTGAGCCCACCCCCGAGGTCGGTGCCGTCACCGTCAACACCCACGTCCCCGCGCCGGTGGGCGGCGCGATCTACATGCACCCTGACAGCCATGTGCTGGACGAGGCGCATCACAGCCCGGCCTGGGTCAAGGTCTCGCCCTTCATCGCCATGCTGATCGGCCTGGTTCTGGCATGGGTGATGTATATCCGCGATCCCGCAGCCCCCGGGCGCGTCGCGGGCACTGTCCGCCCGCTCTACCAATTCCTGTTGAACAAGTGGTACTTCGACGAACTCTACAACGCGGTGTTCGTGCGCACGGCGGCCTGGCTGGGTGGCAGCCTGTGGCGCGGCGGCGATGGCCGTGTGATCGACGGCGCGATCAATGGTGTGGCGATGGGATTGGTCCCGCGGCTGACCCGCGGCGCGCAGCGGTTGCAGTCCGGCTATATCTTCCACTATGGCCTCGCCATGGTTCTGGGCCTCGTCGCCCTGCTTCTCTGGGTGACGATGCGAGGCGCGCAGTAAGATGACGAACCTTCTGTCCATCATCACCTTCCTGCCGATCGTGGCGGCGCTGATCCTTGCCGTCTTCCTGCGCGGCGACGAAGAGGGCGCCGGTCGCAACGCGAAATGGCTGGCGCTGATCGCGACCACTGCGACCTTCCTCGTCTCGCTGGTGGTGCTGCTGGGGTTCGATCCGGCCAACACCGCCTTTCAGTTCGTCGAGGATAGGCCATGGATCTATGGCCTGCGCTACAAGATGGGCGTAGACGGCATCTCGATCCTGTTCGTGATGCTGACCACGCTGCTGATGCCGTTGGTGATCCTGTCGGCCTGGCAGGTGCAGACCCGCGTCAAGGATTACATGATCGCCTTCCTGGTGCTGGAGGGGCTGATGATCGGCGTGTTCACCGCGCTAGATCTGGTGCTGTTCTACCTGTTCTTCGAGGCCGGGCTGATCCCGATGTTCCTGATCATCGGCATCTGGGGCGGGGCCAACCGGATCTACGCGGCGTTCAAGTTCTTTCTCTATACCTTCCTCGGCTCGGTGCTGATGCTGGTGGCAATGGTCGCGATGTTCCGCATGGCGGGCACGACTGACATCCCGACGCTGCTCGGCTTCGATTTCCCGTCCGAGCCGCTGCACGCCTTGGGCTGGACCATCCTCGGCGGCACCCAGACCCTGCTGTTCCTGGCGTTCTTTGCCAGCTTTGCGGTCAAGATGCCGATGTGGCCGGTCCATACCTGGCTGCCCGATGCGCACGTTCAGGCGCCGACCGCAGGCTCGGTCGTGCTGGCTGCGGTCCTGCTGAAGATGGGCGGCTACGGCTTTTTGCGCTTCAGCCTGCCGATGTTCCCGGACGCCTCGGCCATCTTTCAGCCGATCGTGCTGTGGATGAGCGCGATTGCCATCGTCTACACCTCGCTGGTGGCGCTGGTGCAGACCGACATGAAAAAGCTGATCGCCTATTCGTCGGTCGCGCACATGGGCTACGTCACCATGGGCATCTTCACCTTCAATCAGCAGGGCGTCGACGGGGCCGTGTTCCAGATGCTCTCGCACGGGTTCGTGTCGGCGGCGCTGTTCCTGATCGTGGGCGTGATCTACGACCGGATGCACACGCGCGAGATTTCGGCCTATGGCGGGCTTGCGAACCGGATGCCGATCTACGCGCTGGTGTTCATGTTCTTCACCATGGCCAACGTCGGCCTGCCGGGCACCTCCGGCTTTGTGGGCGAGTTCCTGACCCTGCTCGGCACCTTCCGCGTCAACACCTGGGTGGCGTTGGTCGCGACCAGCGGCGTGATCTTGTCGGCTGGCTATGCATTGTGGCTGTATCGGCGGGTCACCCTCGGCGCGCTGGTCAAGGAGGGGCTGCGCACCATCATGGACATGGACAGGCGCGAGCAGTTCCTGTTCATTCCGCTGATCGCCCTGACCCTGTTGCTGGGCTTTTATCCGCGCGTGATCACCAACATCACCGGCCCGTCGGTCGCTGCCATGCTGGCCGACGTTCATGCCGGCCAGCCGGCCGAAGCTGCCGTAGGCACCACCACCGCACCCGAGGCCGCCGCGGCCCCGGCCACGCATTGAAAGGGGCGGTGAGATGACTGCGCTCGATCTAGCCACCATCCTGCCCGAGGCCGCCCTCGCAGGCTTCGCCCTGCTGGCGCTGATGTTCGGTGCCTTTGGCGGCAAGGACGCGGTGGCCCCGGCAGTGCTGTGGATCACTACCGCCGCGCTGATTGCCGCCGCGGTCATCACCGCCAGCCGCGTGCCGCATGACCCCGCCTTCCACGGCATGTTCGTCGATGACGGCTTTGCCCGCTTTGCCAAGGTCGTGGTGCTGCTGTCTGCCGCGGCCGTCCTGGCGATGAGCGCGAATTACCTGGTCCGCTACGGCCTGATGCGGTTCGAGTTTCCGATCCTCGTGACGCTGGCAGTCATCGGCATGATGCTGATGATCTCGGCCGGGGACCTGCTGACGCTCTACATGGGGCTCGAGCTGCAATCGCTGTCGCTCTACGTCCTGGCTGCCATGCGCCGCGACAGCGAGCGCTCGTCCGAGGCGGGCCTGAAATACTTTGTCCTCGGCGCTCTCAGCTCTGGCTTGGTGCTGTATGGTGCCTCGCTGGTCTACGGCTTTGCCGGCACGACCCAGTTCGCCGGCATCATGCAGGTCGTCCAGCATGGCAGCATGCCGGTTGGTCTGTTGTTCGGCCTGGTGTTCCTGATCTCGGGCCTCGCATTCAAGGTCTCGGCCGCGCCGTTCCACATGTGGACGCCCGATGTCTACGAGGGCGCGCCGACCCCGGTGACTGCGCTTTTCGCCACCGCGCCCAAGGTTGCCGCCATGGCGCTGATCGCCCGGCTGCTGTTCGGCGCCTTTGGCGCCGTGCCGGCGGACTGGGGCCAGATCGTCGCGATGCTCGCCGTGCTGTCGATGTTCCTGGGCAGCTTTGCCGGCATCGGCCAGCGTGACCTGAAGCGGCTGATGGCCTATTCCTCGATCGCCCATATGGGCTTTGCCATGATTGGACTCGCCGCCGGCACCGCCGATGGCGTGCAGTCCATGCTGCTTTACATGGCGATCTATGCAGCGATGAACGTCGGCACGTTCGCCTTCATCCTCTCGCTCGAGCGGGACGGCCGGCCGGTTACCGACATCGCCAGCCTGAATCTCTTTGCGCGGGACGAGCCTTTCCAGGCGCTGGCGGTGCTGGTACTGATGTTCAGCATGGCTGGCGTGCCGCCGATGCTGGGTTTTTTCGCGAAGTTTGGCGTGCTCAGCGCGGCGCTGCAGGCCGGCATGGGCTGGCTGGCGGTGCTGGGCGTGATCGCCTCGGTCATCGGCGCGTATTATTACCTGCGCATCGTCTACTACATGTACTTCGGCTCGGAAAACGACCCGGCGACCACCCGCATGGGCACCTGGCAGGCCCTGCTGCTGGGCGCGAGCGCGGCGGTGATCCTGTTCGGCGCGGTCTCGCTGTTCGGCGTCGACCGGGCGGCTGCGCGGGCCGCGGATTCGCTGGTCACTTTTGCGCCTCCGCCTGCGCTGTCGATCGACCCGGTGGCCATCGGCCTCGCCCCCGTTGACTGACCCCGCGGCAGGGGTGGGCCTTGCGCCCTGGCCCGAGGGCACCGGCCGGCACGTCCTGGCCGAGGTCGACAGCACCAATGCCGAGGCGCTGCGCCTCGCCGCCCGGCTCACCGGCCCGGCTTGGGTCCTGGCCCGCCGCCAGACAGCAGGTCGCGGTCGCCGCGGCCGGGCATGGGCCGACCCCGAGGGAAACTTTGCCGCCAGCCTGCTGCTGCGCCCCGGTGGCGGGCCGGCCGAGGCGGCGCGCTATTCCTTTGTCGCCGCGCTCGCCCTGCATGATGCGCTGTCGCAGGCGGCCGGTCCCATGGCGCGATTGTCGGTCAAATGGCCCAATGACGTTCTGCTGAACGGGGGCAAGCTGGCCGGCATCCTGCTGGAAAGTGCCGGCGCTGGGCCAGTCACGCTGGTCATCGGCATCGGCGTCAACCTGCTGGAGGCCCCGCCCGCGACCACGTTGGAGGACGGCGCCCTGCCGCCCGTCAGCCTCGCCGGCGAGACCGGTCAACGCTTGAGTCCTGAGGAGTTTCTGGACCTTCTGGCGCCCGCCTTTGCCCGCCGCGCTGCCGATCTGCAGGCCCACGGCTTTGCCCCGATTCGCGCCGCATGGCTGGCCCGGGCGGCCCGGCTGGGCGAGGCGATCACCGCGCGCACAGGCGCCGTGACGCGCACTGGCCGCTTTGACGGGATAGACGACAGCGGGGCATTGATCCTGACCACTGCCGCGGGCCGCGAGGCGATTCCCGCGGCCGACATCTATTTCGGGGGCTGACGCCATGCTGCTGTGCATCGACACCGGCAACACCAATACCGTGTTCTCGATCTGGGACGGCGCAAGGTTCAGGGCGCATTGGCGCATCGCGACCGATCACCGGCGCACTGCGGATGAATATTTCGTCTGGCTGCAGTCGCTGATCTCGATCCAGAAGTTCGACCTGAACATTGACGCCTGCATCATCAGCGCCACTGCGCCACGCGTGGTCTTCAACCTGCGTGTGCTCTGCAACCGCTACTTCGACACCCGACCGCTGGTGGTAGGCAAGCCCGACTGCCTGCTGCCGCACGAGCCGCGGGTCGAGCCCGGGGTGATCGTCGGTCCGGACCGGATCGTCAACACCACCGCCGCCTTCGACCGCCATGGCGGCAACCTGATCGTCGTCGATTTCGGCACCGCAACCACCTTCGACGTGGCCGATGATGACGGCGCCTATGTCGG
This sequence comes from Paracoccus suum, assembly GCF_003324675.1. Classification (NCBI taxonomy): domain Bacteria; kingdom Pseudomonadati; phylum Pseudomonadota; class Alphaproteobacteria; order Rhodobacterales; family Paracoccaceae; genus Paracoccus; species Paracoccus suum. The sequence continues at coordinate 3,163,958 of NZ_CP030918.1, read as the reverse complement.
CGGGGTAATCGCCCCCGGCGTCAACCTGTCGCTCGAGGCGCTGCACATGGGCGCGGCCTCGCTGCCGCATGTCGACGTCACCATGCCGCCGAAGGTCATCGGCACCAACACCGTCAACTGCATCCAGTCCGGCATCTTCTGGGGTTACATCGGCCTCGTCAGCGGCGTGGTCGACAAGATTCGCGACGAACGGGGCCGCGAGATGAAGGTTATCGCGACGGGCGGCCTTGCGCCGCTGTTCGATCAGGGCTTTGACCAGTTCGACGCGATCGAGGACGACCTGACCATGCATGGTCTGCGCCTCATCCATGATTTCAATAAGGAAAATTCTGATGGCTGACCGCCTCATTTATCTGCCGCTCGGCGGCGCCGGCGAGATCGGCATGAACGCCTATGTCTACGGCTATGGCCAGCCAGGGCGCGAACGGCTGATCCTGGTCGATCTGGGGGTAACCTTCGGCGACATGGACAGCTCGCCCGGGATCGACCTCATCATGCCGGACCTGCGCTGGCTGGAGGCGAACCGCGACCGGCTGGAGGCCGTGTTCATCACCCACGGCCACGAGGATCATGTCGGCGCGCTGGGCCTGATGTGGAACCGCCTCAAGGTGCCGGTCTATTGCCGCAAGTTCACCGGGGCCCTGGCCCGCTTGAAGATGGAGGAACATGGCCAGCCGCTGGACCAGCTCAAGATCGTCACGGCGCGCCCGGCGGTGATCGAGGCAGGGCCGTTCCGGGTCCAATTCGTGCCCGTCAGCCACTCGATCCCGGAAAGCGCCGCGCTGGTCATCGACAGCCCGGCCGGCCGGATCGTCCATTCGGGCGACTTCAAGCTGGACGGGACCCCGATCGTCGGCGAGGCCTTCGATCCGATCCTGTGGCACGACATCGCGCGCGAGGGACGGGGCATCAAGGTTCTGACCTGCGATTCGACCAACGTCTTCTCGCCCAATCCGGGCCGGTCCGAGGCAGTTCTGGCGAACCCGCTGCTGGATTTCGTGATGGCGCAAAAACAGATGGTGGTCGCGACCACCTTTGCCAGCAACGTCGCCCGCCTGAAAACCTTGGCCGATGCCGGTGTCGCCGCGGGGCGGCAGGTCTGCCTGCTGGGCCGGGCGATGCGCCGCATGATCACGGCGGCGGTCGAGACCGGGATTCTGACCAACTTCCCCAACACCATCTCGCCCGAGCAGGCGGCGAACCTGCCGCGAGGCCAGGTGATGCTGATCGTCACCGGCAGTCAGGGCGAGCGGCGCGCCGCCTCCGCGCAACTGGCGCGCGGCCGTTATCTGGGGCTTGAACTGAAGGAAGGCGACAGCTTCCTCTTCAGCAGCCGCACGATTCCCGGGAACGAGCGCCCGGTCATCCGCATCATGAACGGGCTGTCGGAAAAAGGCGTGAACCTGTTTGATGCCGAGGACGGTACCTTCCATGTCTCGGGCCACGCCAACCGGCCCGACCTCGAGGCGGTGCATGACCTGCTGAAGCCGCAGATCCTGATTCCCATGCATGGCGAGCACATGCATCTGCGCGAGCACATGATGCTGGGCCGCGCCAAGGGCATACAGTCGATGGTCGTGACCAACGGCACCATGGTCGACCTGACCGGCGACGCGCCGAGAGTTGTGGATCAGGTAGATACCGGGCGCGTTTATCTGGACGGAACGGTGCTGATCGGCGCGATGGACGGCGTGGTGCGCGACCGCATCCGCATGGCACTGAACGGTCATGCGATGGTCAACGTCATCATTGACGAGGACGAGCGCCCGCTGCCCGACGCCTGGGTCGAGACCATGGGCCTGCCGGCGCAGGGCCGCACCCGCGCGCCGCTGGACCAGCAGATCGAGGCCGAACTGGCCGAGTTCCTCGAGCGCGCCGACCCGCGCACCATCGCCGACGACGCGAAACTGGAAGAGGCGATTCGCAAGATCACCCGCCAGGTGACCATGGAAGAGATCGGCAAGAAGCCCGAGGTCACGGTCGTCATCTCTCGCCTCGCCGCCGAATAGGGCGGGGCCGGGGCCTTGCGGGATTTTTGGGTCAGGCGCGGCCGCCGCGCTTGACCCCCCGGCCCGATCACGGCATCGGGCGGGGCATGAGCGATCCGTCCGACACACCGCCCGAGCCGCGCCGCAACTTCTATGGCCGCCGTCACGGCAAGACCCTGCGCCCATCGCAGCGGGGCTATCTGGCCGAGGACCTCGGCAATCTGCGCCCGCACGGCATCACCGCCGCTGAGAACCCGGAGCGCGCGCCGATCGATCCGGTCGCCCTCTTTGGCGATGACCGCCAGATCTGGTTGGAGGTCGGCTTTGGCGGTGGCGAGCACATGGTCGCCATGGCGGCCCGCTATCCCGAAATCGGCATCATCGGCTGCGAGCCGTTCATCAATGGCGTGGCCATGCTGCTGGGCAAGATTCGCGCGGCCGGGGTCCAGAATGTCTCGGTTCATCCGGGCGATGCGCGCGATCTGATGGACGTGCTGCCGGACGCCTCGATCGCGCGGGCCTTTCTGAATTACCCCGATCCCTGGCCCAAGGCGCGCCACCACCGCCGGCGCTTCGTGACCGCAGATCACCTGCGCCCGCTGTTCCGCGTGATGCAGCCGGGGGCCGAGTTCCGGGTCGCGACCGACATTCCGGATTATGTGCGCCAGACCGTGGAGGAGGGGCCGCAGGCCGGCTTTGTTCTGGTCGATGAGGGACCGCAGCCCTGGGATGACTGGCCCTCGACCCGCTACGAGCAAAAGGCGCTGCGCGAGGGGCGACCGCCCCATTACGTGACCTTCCGCCGCTAGCGCGCGATGGGCGACGAGATTGCCCGTGGCAGCCGTGCCGCCGCCGCGCTATCAACCCGCTACCGCCCGTGAGGAGCAGTCCGATGCATGACGCCGCCCCCCAGCCCCTGACCGCGCACCGCAGCGGCCCGTTGAATGGCGAGGCGCAGGTGCCGGGCGACAAGTCCGTGAGCCACCGCGCCCTGATCCTGGGCGCGCTTTCGGTCGGCCGGACCGAGGTGATGGGGCTGCTGGAAGGGCAGGACGTGCTGGATACCGCCGCGGCGATGCGTGCGTTCGGCGCCACCGTGACCCGGCTGGCCGAGGGGCATTGGGCGATAGATGGCGTCGGCGTTGGCGGCTTTGCCGAGCCCGCGGGCGTGATCGACTGTGGCAACTCCGGCACTGGCGTGCGGCTGATCATGGGGGCCATGGCCACGACGCCGATCAGCGCGACCTTCACCGGCGATGCCTCGTTGTCGGCGCGGCCGATGGGGCGGGTGACCGACCCGCTGCAACTCTTCGGGGCTGAAGTCACGGCCCGCGATGGCGTGCGCCTGCCGCTGACGCTGCGTGGCGCGGGCGACCCCGTGCCAGTCACCTACCGCACCCCCGTCGCCAGCGCGCAGATCAAGTCGGCGGTGCTGCTGGCTGGCCTCAATGCACCCGGCCAGACCGTGGTGATCGAGGCGGTCCCGACCCGCGATCACACTGAACGCATGCTCCGTGGCTTCGGGGCGGAAATCACCAGCGAGGCGGGGCCCGATGGCGTGACCATAACCCTGACGGGCCGGCCGGAACTGCGGCCGCAGCGCGTGGCGGTGCCCCGCGATCCGTCCTCGGCCGCCTTTCCGGCTGCTGCCGCGCTGCTGGTCCCGGGATCGGAGATCCGCATCCCCGGGGTCAGCCGCAACCCGACCCGGGACGGCTTTTACACCACCCTGACCGAGATGGGCGCCGACCTGACCTTCGAGAATGATCGCGAGGAGGGGGGCGAGCCGGTGGCCGACCTGACCCTGCGCGCATCGCGCCTGCGCGGGGTTACCGTCCCGGCTGCCCGCGCCGCCAGCATGATCGACGAATATCCCATCCTCGCTGCGCTCGCCGCGACAGCCGTGGGCAGCACCCACATGCCCGGCATCCACGAGTTGCGCGTCAAGGAAAGTGACCGGATCGACGCCATGGCCCGCGGGCTGGAGGCCTGCGGCGTACGAATCGAGGAAACACCGGACAGCCTGACTGTCCACGGCATGGCCGCCGTGCCGGGCGGGGCGACTGTCGCCTCCCGCCTCGACCATCGCATCGCCATGAGCTTCCTGATCCTCGGCCTCGCATCCGAGGCGCCGATCACCGTCGACGACGCCGGCCCGATCGCCACCAGCTTTCCCGATTTCCTGCCGCTGATGCGCGGCCTCGGGGCGCAGATCACGCCATGAAGATCGCCAGCTTCAACATCAACGGCGTGCGCGCCCGCACCCACGCCCTCGACGCATGGCTGGAAGACGCGCAGCCCGACGTGGCTGTCCTGCAGGAGATCAAGACGCAGGACGAGGGTTTTCCCACCGCCTTTTACGAAGACAAGGGATGGCATGTCGCGGTCCATGGCCAGAAGGGATTCAACGGCGTTGCCATGCTCTCGCGCCTGCCGATCGAGGACCTGTCGCTGGGCCTGCCAGGCGATGACACCGACGAGCAAGCCCGTCTGATCGAGGCGACCGTCGTCGGAAAGACCGCGGTCCATGTCTGTGGCATTTATCTGCCGAACGGCAATCCGGCGCCGGGTCCGAAATACGACTACAAGCTAGCCTGGATGGAGCGTCTGCGCCTGCACGCCGCGGCCATGCTCGCCTATGAGGTGCCGACTGTCCTGCTGGGCGATTTCAACGTCATCCCAGAGCCGCGCGATGCCGCCAAGCCAGAGAACTGGGTCGATGACGCGCTGTTCCTGCCGCAGACGCGCGCCGCATTCCGCCGGATCGTCAACCAGGGCTGGACCGACGCTATCCGTATTCGCGATCCCCATGCAACGCGGGGACCATTTACCTTCTGGGATTACCAGCGCCTCAGCTGGGAGCGTGACAACGGTATCCGCATCGATCACCTGCTGCTTTCCGCACATGCCGCCGATCTGATGGTCGATGCGGGCATCGACCGCGCCGTGCGCGGCGGTGAAAAGCCGTCCGACCACGTCCCGGTCTGGGTCGAACTGGACGCCTGACCGGCGCATTACTGCCTCAAGATTGTCGCAAACGGACGCTGGATGTTCGCGCCGCAGGCAGGCCCCCCGCCAAGCGGCAATCTACGCCTTGGACAGCGCATGTCTGCGCGCCGACAGCGCCGAAAGTCAGTTGCAACACGCGCCGCAACCCGCCTAGGCTAAGGTCAACAAGCAAACAGAAACGACCACGACCGGGAGAGAACCTGTTGACAGACCCGACCAGGGAACGCGGCTTTGTCGTTTTCGACCATGTCCAGAAAAGCTATGATGGTCAGACGCTCGTCGTCAAAGACCTGAACCTCGACATCGCCAAGGGTGAGTTCCTGACGATGCTGGGGCCGTCGGGTTCGGGAAAGACCACCTGCCTGATGATGTTGGCGGGGTTCGAGACAGCGACCCAGGGCGAGATCCGGCTCGATGGCCGGCCGATCAATCAGGTGCCGCCCCACAAGCGCGGCATCGGCATGGTGTTCCAGAGCTATGCCCTGTTCCCGCACATGACGGTTGGCGAGAACCTCGCCTTCCCGCTGGAAGTGCGCGGCATGAGCAAGGCGGACCGCGAGCAGCGCATCATTCGCGCCCTCGATATGGTCCAGATGGGCAAGTTCGCGAACCGTCGCCCGTCGCAACTGTCCGGCGGCCAGCAGCAGCGTATCGCTTTGGCCCGGGCGCTGGTCTTTGACCCCAAGCTGGTCCTGATGGACGAGCCGCTGGGTGCCCTCGACAAGCAGCTGCGCGAGCATATGCAGTTCGAGATCAAGCACCTGCACGAACGGCTTGGGATCACCGTGGTCTATGTGACGCATGACCAGGGCGAGGCGCTGACCATGTCCGACCGGATCGCAGTGTTCAACGACGGTCGCATCCAGCAGTTGGCGCCCCCCTCGGCCCTCTACGAGCGGCCGGAGAACAGCTTCGTCGCCGGTTTCATCGGCGAGAACAACGTCCTGCCCGGCACGCTCGAGCGGCTGGACGGCGAGGCAGCGGTGGTGCGGCTTGCCGACGGCTCGGTGATCGACGCAACCGCCGTCAACGTTCGCGAGGCGGGTCAGCGCACCAACGTCTCGGTCCGGCCCGAGCGGGTCGAGTTCAAGGGCGAGTTGATGGCGCCCGGCGGCCACACCATCGAGGCCGAGGTGCTGGAGGTGATCTACATGGGGGATATCCTGCGCACCCGGATGCGGGTCGCCGGCAGCGATAACTTCGTGATGAAATGCCGCAACACCATGGACCAGGTGCGCCTGACCCCCGGTCAGAAGCTGCGCATCGGCTGGCACAAGCAGGACGCGCGCGCGCTGGATCCCGTCTAGGCGTCGGCCTGCAGGCCGCGTCCCCGTTACGTTGTTCCCTTCCACAGGAGACTGCCAATGCTTAAAACCCTGCTTGCGACGACTATCCTGACCGCCCTCGCCGCCGGCGGGGCCTCGGCCCAGGGCAAGACCTTGAACGTCCTCGATTGGGGCGGGGCCTACGGCGAATCGCACAAGATCGCCTACAACCAGCCCTTTACCGAAAAGACCGGGATCACCGTCTCGGTGGCTGATGCCGACAACCCGGCGACCCCGATCAAGGCCATGGTCGAGGCCGGGAACGTGACCGCCGATGTCGCCTCTGTCGAATATGCCGACGCGGTGCGTCTGTGCGACGAGGGCGCGCTGGAGACGATCGACCCCGCGATCCTGACCGCCGCCGACGGCGTCGCCGCCAAGGACGACTTCATCGAGGGCGCGCTGACCGAATGCTTCGTCGCGACCGACGTCTATTCGATGATCTTGGCCTTCGACGATTCCAAGTTTCCGGATGCCAAGCCCGCGGGTCCCGCCGATTTCTTCGACCTGGCGAAATTCCCGGGCAAGCGCACCATGCGCAAGGGCCCCAAGTTCAACCTCGAACTGGCCCTGCTGGCTGATGGCGTACCTGCGGCCGAGGTTTACCAGATGCTGGACACGCCTGAAGGCGTCGAGCGCGCGTTCAAGAAGCTCGATACCATCAAGAAGGACGTCATCTGGTGGGAGGCAGGCGCCCAGCCGCCGCAGCTGCTCGCCGATGGCGAGGTGACGATGGCCTATGCCTTCAACGGACGGATCTTCGATGCCGCCATGCAGCAGAACAAGCCGTTCGAGATCATCTGGGACGGCCAGATCTACGAGATGGAAGGCTGGGTGATGCCCAAGGGCGCGCCGAACAAGCAGGCGGCCCTGGACTACATCGCGTTCAGCACCGAACCCGCGCAACTCGCCAAGGCCGCCGAGCAGATCAGCTATGGCCCGCCGCGTAAATCGGCCTCGGCGCTGGTCGGAAATGTCGCCGGCAAGGACGTCCCGATGGGGCCGCACCTGCCGACCTCGCCCGAGAACCTCGCCAAGGGCATGGCCTCGAACCTGGACTTCTGGGTCGATCATGATGGCGAGCTGACCGAGCGTTTCAACAGCTGGCTGGCCGGCTGATCGCGCTGCCTTTCTTTCGGGGGCGCGGCGCGCCTGCGCCCCCACGACGACCCGCCAGAAAAAGGCGACCCGCAAAACTGGGGAGGATACGCGGATGAATAAACGAAAGATCGGGCCCGGCGCACTTGGCCTTGCGGCGCTCATGGCTGCCGCGGCCGCGCCGGCCATGGCGGCGGGCACGCTGAACGTGACGACCTATGGCGGCGCCTTCGCCGCGGCCGTGGCCGAGGCCTATGTCAAGCCATTCCAGGCGGATAGCGGCATCACCGTCCAGATGATCGATGATGCCGATCCACCTGCCAAGCTGAAGGCCGAAGTCGAGGCAAAGAACGTCTCCGGCGACGTGTTCGAGGTTGAGCATTCCGACGTGCTGCGTCTGTGCGACGAGGGGCTGGTCGAGCCGATCGATCCAGCGATCCTCAAGCCCACGGCCGATGGCACCCCGGCGGCTGACGATTACCTGCCCGATGCGCTGACCGAATGCGGCACGGCGATCATGGTCTGGTCGTCTGTCATCGCCTACGACACCAGCGCCTTCCCGAACGGTGAGCCCAAGACCGTGGCGGATTTCTTTGACACCGCGAAGTTCCCCGGCAAGCGCGGCCTCATCAAGCGTCCCAAGTATTCGCTGGAACTGGCCCTGCTCGGCGACGGCGTGCCCGCCGACCAGGTCTACGAGACGCTGGCGACCCCGGAGGGCGTCGATCGGGCGTTCAAGAAACTCGATAGCATCAAGAAGGATGTCGTCTGGTGGGAGGCCGGCGCCCAGGCGCCGCAGCTGCTGGCGGACAAGGAGGTGACGATCACGCTGGCCTATAACGGCCGCATTTTCGACGCCATCATGGAGGAGGGAAAGCCGTTCGGCTTTATCTGGGACGGCGTGAACCTCGACATGGACTACTGGGTGGTGCCCAAGGGTGCGCCGAACAAGGACGCGGCGATGCAATTCATTGCCTATGCCTCGGACCCCGCGCGCCAGCCGGACCTGTCAAAATACATCGCCTATGGCCCGCCGCGCAAATCTGCGGCCGAGAACATCGGCATGTACAAGGACGGTAAGACCGAGATGGCCCCCTACCTGCCGACCACCCCGGCCAATTCGGCCAGTGCTCTGGTCAACGACGCCGAGTTCTGGGCCGACCACGACGGCGAGCTGACCGAGCGGTTCAACGCCTGGCTCGCCGGCTAGAGCGTGCCCGCCCCGTGCGGTCGCGCATGGCCTGACGACACCGGAAACCCCGCGCCAAGACGGGACCGGCGCATCTCTCACCCAACGGGAATGAAACGCATGAAAAAGCTGCTCTTCATCACCACCCTGATCGGCTGCACCGCCGGATCGGCCTTTGCCCAGCAGGCCAAGTCGATCAACGTCGAATCCTGGTGTGGCGCCTATTCCAAGTCCGAGGTCGAGGCCTACAACAAGCCGTTCACGGAAAAGACCGGCATCGTCGTCAACATGATCGACTCGGACGATCCGCAAACGCCGCTGACTGCCCAGGTGCGGGCAAAGAACGTCAGCAGCGACGTGTTCGACATCGAGGTCGCGCCCGCCATTCGCCTTTGCGACGAGGGCGCGCTGGTCGAAATCAATCCCGATGACCTGCCGCCTGCGCCGGACGGGACCCCGGCCCGTGATGACTTCCTGCCAGACACGCTGCACGACTGCGCGGTGCCGAACATCCTCTGGGGCACGGTCATTGCCTATGACAAGACCAAGTTCCCCGAGAACCCGCCGACCAAGGCCGCGGATTTCTTTGACACTGAAAAGTTCCCCGGCAAGCGCGGCCTGCCCAAGAACCCCAAGCGCACCCTCTATCTGGCGCTGATTGCCGACGGCGTGCCCGCCGACAAGATCTTCGAGACGCTGGACACCCCCGAGGGCGTCGACCAGGCGTTCAAGAAGCTTGATACCATCAAGAAGGATGTCGTGTGGTGGGAGGCAGGCGCCCAGCCCATGCAGCTGCTGGCGGATGGCGAAGTGTCGATGACCACCGCCTATAACGGGCGCGTTTTCGACGCCATGGTCGCCGAGAAAAAGCCGTTCGAAGTGATCTGGGACGGCCAGTACATGGACATGAACATGTTCGTGATTCCCAAGGACGCGCCGAACCCCGAACTGGCGATGGAATACGTCAAGTTCGCGACCGCGACCGAGCAGCTGGCCAATCAGGCCAAGTGGATCAGCTACGGTCCCGCACGCAAATCCTCGGCCCCGCTGATCGGCAAATACAGTGACGGTGTGACTGATATGGCGCCGCATATGCCGACTGCGCCCGAGCACCTCGAGACGGCTGTGTTCGACGACCCCGAGTTCTGGGCCGACCACGATGCCGAACTGACCGAGCGTTTCAACGCTTGGCTAGCGGGCTGAGCTGACGCACTGCCGGCCGCGGCCCCGCGGGGTCGCGGCCGGTCCCCTGACGAACGATCCTTGACCGAAAGCTGGACCGCACCCATGGCCAACACCTTGCCCGATCCCCATGCCGCCATCGTCATCGATGCGGGCGGCGTCGCGCCGGACGGGCAGCTGAACGCGGCTGACGGGCGGTCCATTTCGCGGGCGCTAGGACGCTCGCAGCGCGCGGCGCGGCGACGGGCGTTCCTGCTGGTGCTGCCCCTATTGCTGTTCATCGTCATCACATTTGTCGTGCCGATCGGCCAGATGCTCGCCCGCTCGGTCTATAACGATGGTTTCTCGGCTCGCATGCCTGCGGTCGGCGAGTGGTTCGCAGCGCATCCCGTTGGCACCCCGCCGGACGAGGCCGCCTATGCCGCCCTTGTGTCCGACCTTGCGAAAAGCGCCGCCGACAAGTCCATCGGCGTCGTTGGCACCCGGATCAACTACGACTACCCCGGCACGCGCTCGCTGTTCACCTCGACTGGACGCAAGGTCGATGACCTGAGGCCGCCGTTCATTGAAACGCTGCCCAAGGTAAACGCCAAATGGGCCGATCCCGCGCTATGGGCCGTGATGCGCGAGGCCTCGCGCCCGCTGACGCCGAATTTTTACCTCGCCGCGATGGACCGGACCAAGAACGACGCCGGCAAGGTGGTGCAGGTCGCGCCTCAGCAGCGTGTCTACCTGATGCTGTTCCTGCGCACTTTCATCCTCTCGCTGGTCATCACCGGGCTGACCTTCATCCTCGGCTTTCCCATCGCGCATCTGCTGGCGACCCTGCCGACACGCAAGGCGAACCTGCTGATGGTTCTGGTGCTGCTCCCGTTCTGGACCTCGCTGCTGGTGCGCACCACTGCCTGGATCGTGCTGCTGCAACAGCAGGGCGTCATCAACGACCTGCTGGTCTGGCTGGGTTTCCTGGACAACGGCAGCCGGCTGCAGATGATCTACAACCGCACCGGCACGCTGATCGCCATGACCCATGTTCTGCTGCCGTTCATGATCCTGCCGCTGTATTCGGTCATGCGCTCGATCAATCCCAGCTACGAGCGCGCAGCGCGCAGCCTTGGCGCAACCTCTTGGACCGCCTTTCGCCGGGTCTATTTCCCGCAAACGCTGCCCGGGCTAGGGGCAGGGGCGCTGCTCGTCTTTATTCTCGCGGTCGGCTACTACATCACCCCGGCCCTGGTCGGCGGCAGCTCGGGCCAGCTGATCTCGAACATGATCGCCGTGCACATGACCGAGACGCTCAACTGGTCGCTGGCCGCGGCGCTGGCCGCCCTGCTGCTGGGCGGGGTGTTGATCCTCTATTACGTCTACGACCGTCTGGTCGGCATCGACAATCTCAAGCTGGGGTGACCTGACATGGCGCTGCCGACCTATGCCTCGCCGCTGGAACGTGTCTGGCACTGGTTCTACATCGCGCTTTGCACCGCGATCCTGATCTTTCTGATCGCCCCGATCATCGTGGTGATCCCCCTCAGCTTTAACGCTGAGCCGTTCTTTACCTTCACGCCAAAGATGCTGGCGCTGGACCCCGACGGGTTCAGCATGCGCTGGTATGACAGCCTGCTGACCTTCGGTATGGCGCAGCCCGACTATCCGCGCGACAGCAACTGGTGGCTGGATGTCTGGCACAATTCGAAATGGGTGCGGGCGACCAAGAACAGCTTCATCATCGGCATTTCGGCGACCATCGTGGCGACTATCCTGGGCACCCTCGCGGCCCTCGGCCTCTCGCGGCCCGAGATGCCGTTCCGCCGGCCGATCATGGCGATCTTGCTGTCACCGATGATCGTGCCGATCATCATCACCGCGACCGGCGTGTTCTTTTTCTACTCCAACCCCTGCGCGATCTTCGCCACCGCTGGGAACCCCACGCCGTGCGGCCGGCTGGCAGGCACCTATCTCGGCGTGATCCTGGCGCATGCGACGCTGGGTATTCCGTTCGTGATCATCACCGTGACGGCAACACTGGTCGGCTTCGACCGATCGCTGTCGCGGGCGGCGGCCAGCCTCGGGGCGAACCCGCGCACGACGTTCTTCAAGGTCATCATGCCGCTGATCCTGCCCGGCGTGATCTCTGGCGCGCTCTTCGCCTTTGTCACCAGCTTTGACGAGGTGGTGGCCGTGCTCTTCATCGCCGGCCCTGACCAGCAGACCATCCCGCGCCAGATGTGGAACGGCATCCGCGAGCAGATCAGCCCGCAGATCCTGGCCGCCGCGACCCTGCTGGTGTTGTTCTCGATCGCGCTGCTGACCACGGTCGAGATGCTGCGCCGTCGGTCCGAGCGCCTGCGCGGGGTGACGCCCAGCTGAGGAAGACTGCGAAAAAGGGGCGAGGGGATTGCTGGTGCCGGCGGAGGGGATCGAACCCCCGACCTTCGGTTTACAAAACCGCTGCACTACCGCTGTGCTACGCCGGCCCGGCCGTGATGCGATAGCGCGGCCGGCGCAGGCCTGCAAGCGTGCCAGCCGCATTTCCAGTTTCGCCCGCGGCCCCCTGCCGCTAGTGTCCAGCCGCCATGACCAGCAAGGGTAGCCCGCCGATGCAGATCGCGTTCCACGTAGGCCTTCATGGCACTGATGACGAGCGGATTATCCGCACGCTGAATGCCAACCGCGAGGCGCTGCGCCGCGCGCATGTCGAGCTGTGCCCGAACGACGTGAACGAGCCGATCCTGAACGAGGCTCTGAACGCGCTGAAGGGCGGGGTGGCACCCCCCGACCTCGAGGAAGTCCTTCACGACGCCCTGATCGAGGACGAGGGTACCCAGCGCCTGCTTCTCAGCCGGCCGACCCTGGTGGGCATGGCCCGGCGGGTGTTTGACGGCGATACGCTGGGCAGCATCATGCCGGGCAAGATGCGCATGCTGGCGCATACTGTGCCCTCGGCGGAGGTCGAGTTCTTCCTCGGCCTCAAGAATCCGGCCGCCCATGTCTCGCAATTGTTGGCCCGGATGAACCGCGTGCCGCCCGAATTGCGCGCGCGCATCAAGCCGGAGATGCTGCGCTGGGCGCCGACTGTGCGCGCCATGTTGGCCGAGCTGGGCGGCCGCCGGCTGATCATCTGGTGTAACGAGGACATGCCGCTGATCTTCCCCGAGGTGGTGCGCCGCTTTGCCGGCCTGCCGGCGGGCGAGCCGCTGGTCGACGACAATCCGCTGCTCGAAACCCTGCTGACCAAGAAGGGCTACGAGGCCCTCGCGGCTAAACTGGCGCCGCTGGCCGCGGCCGACATTGGCCGGCGTCGCGCGCTGACCACTGCGGCGCTGATGGAGGATCACGACCCCGAGGCGGTGGCCCTGACGGTCGAGAATCTAGGCTGGGACCAGACCATCATCGACCGCATCACCGCCGCCTACGACGCCGACGTGGCGGAGATTGCGGCCCTGCCGGGGGTCGAGTTCATCAGCCCCTGACCGGCTATCGAGCTAGACCGTCAGTTTCAGCGGGATCTCGGCGACGCCGGGACACCATCTTTTTCAGATCTCGCGCTCGACCGCCTCAGGTCACAACACGCCAGCTCAGGCGAGGCAGGCGGCCGCCAGCCTCAGACCATGCCCAGCGCGGCCTTGTACATGTCCATGATCGCCTCTTCCTCGGCGATGTCGTCCTTGTCGCGCTTGCGCAGGGCGATCACCTTTTTCATGACCTTGGTGTCATAGCCGCGAGCCTTCGCCTCGGACATCAGCTCTTTTTGCTGCTCGGTGACATCCTTCTTTTCGGACTCGAGTTGCTCGTACTGCTCGATGAACTGGCGCAGCTCGTCAGCGGCGACATCATAATTGCGAGGCTCGTTCATCGTTCCGTCCTGTCCGTTCGGCTTCCACAGGCCGGGGGTCTAGGCGGTCTTGCCCGGACGCGCAATCATGGGCTAAGCGATCGGCGGGCCCTGCACAAAGGACATGCCATGAACCTCGAGCTGCTGATCTGGATTGGCGCGGCAGTGACGCTGGCGGGCTTGGGCGGTATTGTCTGGTGCATCTTTGCGGCCCGCGCTGCCAAGGCCGAAAGCCGGGGCGATGATGCCCTGCTCCGCGCGAGGATGCAGCGGGTCGTGTCGGTGAACATGGGCGCGCTGCTGGCCTCGATGCTGGGCCTGATGATGGTCGTGGCTGGCGTCTTCCTGGCCCGCTAAGGCCATTAGTCCTCGGCTTCGGCCGGGTCGGGTGCCTGCATCGCCTCGAACGCGGCTTTCTGGCGCGCGGTCCAGCGCACGGTCAGGTGTGCTGCCTCGCCGGTCAGGTCCTCGTCCGAGACGACTCCCGCCTCGTGCAGCCAGGCCCGCGCCCTGCCGTTGGCATAGTCGAGCACCAGCACCTCATCGCTGCGCGGCGCATCGAGCGCGCTGCCGAGGCGCGCCTCGACCGCAGCGATCAGCGCGGGCAGTCCTTCGCCGGTCAGGGCGCTGACGGCGATCACGTCCTCGCGTCGGGCATCGGTCGCCCGCAGCGCGTCGCCGGCCTCGCGGTCGAGCAGGTCGATCTTGTTCCAGACTTCCAGCACCGGCACGTCGTCCTCGACCCCGAGGCTGGAAAGAATGGCGGTCACGTCGGCCGACTGGGCGGCGGTCTCGGGGTGGGCGATGTCGCGTACATGCAGGATCAGGTCGGCCGACAGCACCTCCTCCAGCGTGGCGCGGAAGGCGGCGACCAGCTCGGTCGGAAGGTCGCTGATGAAACCCACGGTGTCAGACAGGATCACCTTGCGTCCGCCACCCTCGCTGACCGGACCGGGCAGTCGGATCGCTCGCATGGTCGGGTCGAGCGTGGCAAACAGCATGTCCTTGGCCAGCACCTCGGCCCCGGTCAGGCGATTGAACAGCGTCGACTTGCCGGCGTTGGTGTAGCCGACCAAGGCGACGATGGGGTAGGGGACCTTGGCCCGCGCGGCGCGGTGCAGGGTACGGGTGCGGACCACGCGCTCCAGCTGGCGGCGCAGGCGGATCATCTGGTCATCGATGGCGCGCCGGTCAGCCTCGATCTGGGTCTCGCCGGGGCCGCCGACAAAACCAAAGCCGCCGCGCTGCCGCTCGAGGTGGGTCCAGGCGCGCACCAGTCGGGTGCGCTGATAGCTGAGGGCGGCCAGTTCGACCTGCAACACGCCCTCGCGTGTGCGGGCGCGGTCGGCGAAGATTTCCAGGATCAGCCCGGTCCGGTCCAACAGCTTGACGCCCCAGTCCTTTTCCAGGTTGCGCTGTTGCACCGGCGTCACCGGGCCGTCAACCAGCACCAACTCGATCTCGTCGGCCTCCAGGCGCGCGTCCAGCTCGGCCAGCTTGCCGGTGCCGAACAGATGGCCGGGGTGCGGGTCGCGAAGGCGCACGACCTCGCCGCCGACAACCTCGATAGCGGGCAGCGCCTGGGCGAGGGCAATTGCCTCGGCCAGGGCATGTTCAGGCGCACGGCGCGTGCGTCCGCTGGCAAGATCGGGGTGCAGGACAAAGGCGCGGGTAGGCCGCTCGGCCGTCTCGAAGCTTGCGCCGGACAATCAGTCCTCGCCTTCGTAGAGGCTGATCGGCTGGCCCGGCATCACGGTCGAGATCGCATGCTTGTAGACGAGTTGCGATTGTCCGTCGCGGCGCAGCAGGACACAAAAGTTGTCAAACCAAGTGATTACGCCCTGAAGCTTGACACCGTTGACGAGAAAGATCGTGACCGGGACCTTCGCCTTGCGGACGTGGTTCAGGAACGCGTCCTGAAGATTTTGTTTGTCCGCCGCCATGTCCTGAAGACCTTTTCTTGTTTTGCCAGCCACATTTACGAATGCTTGCAAGTGCTTTCAAGCGATGCCGGGGTGGTTGGATGTTACATTCGGGGCCTGTGGCGCGCCAGCCTCATCGCCGCCAGTAGCCCGGCGAGAACAGGGCCAGCACGGCCACGATCTCCAGCCGGCCGACAACCATGGCCGCGGCGAGGATTGCCTTGGTCAGGCCCGGGAGGCCGGCCCAACCCTCCCACGGGGCGCCGGCGATCCCGGCCCCGCCGCTCAGCGCCGGGGTGACGGCCACCGATTGCATCAGCGGGCCGGTGTTGCTGAGCGCGGCAACGGCGAGTGCGACTGCGGTCTCGAACTCGACCTGCTGCATGGTCACCAACAGCATGACCACCGCGATGGCGACCGCGAAGAGCATGAACGAGACAAAGGCGAGGAACGCGCCGACAGTTCGCAGCCGGCGCCATGCCGGGCCGCCCCCGGCGATGGCGGCGGGGTGGACAATGCGCTCCATCTCGTTACTGCCGTGGCGGATGAGCGCGGCGATGCGCAGCAGCTTGACCCCGCCCGCGGTGGTGGCAGCGCCGCCGCCGATGATAGCAAGGCCGGCGAGGATCAACCCCGGCTCCTGCAGGCCGGACCAGGTCACCGCGTCCTGCCATTCGGCCGAAATCCAGCCGGTGGTCGTCAGATAAGACAGTGCGGTAAAGGCCGCGCCCCACGAGACGCGAAGGACGTCGCCCAGCGCCCACCAAGCCGAATGCGGCGCGGCCGTTGCCGGCTCCTCCGCGACGGCAACCATATGGCGCAGCAACACGGCGAGGGTGACAAAGATCACGACGGCCAGGGACAGCCGCAACTCCGGATCGTCACGAAGACGGCGGGTGGTTTGCAGCATATCGCCGCCCCGCCAGAAACGCCGCGACAGGGCCAGGGCCAACCCAGCGGCCACAAGCACTTCGCCCGCAAAGCCGCTGGCAGCCCCGACCGGCCCCGCCACCGAGGCGATGCCCGAGGTGGACACGGTGCCCATGGCGCGCATCAGGGACGAAAAGCCGCCGCCGCCAGCGATGGTCAGCCCGGTCCACAGGGCCAGCGTCACCCCGCCATAGATCGGCATCAGCGACTGTGCGGCGCGGATGATGCGCCAACTGTCGCCCTCGACCGCGGGGCGGGCTGCGCCGACGCGCGGGGCGACCGAGGCTTGGCGGCGGTCCGAGCCCGAAGACGCGGCGAGCGGCGCGGATACCAGTTCGAACCCGCCGACCTGCAGCGGCGCAAGAATCGCGACCGCGGCCGACAGGATCAGCAATCCGCCGAGCCAGCCGACCAACCCGCGCCACAAATGCAGCGGCAGCGGCAGGATGCGCGGATCGTAAAGCGAGGCGCCAGTGGTGGTCAGGCTGGACAGCATTTCCCACCAGGCGTTCAGAAAACCCGTGTCGGGCAGGGCAATGGCCAACGGAAGCGCCAGGGCGGCGGGTAGCAGCGCATAGGTCACGGCAAGGCTGGCGAGGCCGCCGTGGCTGCGCCCCAGCCGCCCGGTCCGCGGGTTCGCCGCGTTGGCGAGGGCCAGCATCGCCGTGACAAGGCCCGTGGCCGCCGAAGCGGTGACAAAGATGCGTGCCAGCCGCCAGTCGTCCATCAGCGCCGCCTGGACGGCTGGCACCAGCATGGCCGCCGCGCCCACGGCCGCCAGCAGCAGCATCAGCGGCAACTCGGTTGGGCGGATCATTGCAGGGCTTTCCTAGAAATAATCGATACCGACCTGCAGCAGGCGCTCGACCTCGGGCATGTCCGAGGTGACGGCGAGGATGCAGACCAAGTCGCCGGGCTCAAGGCGCAGGGTCGGGTGCGGCATCAGGATCTTGTCGCCGCGCCGTACCAGGCCGAACATGGCGCCGGGCGGTAGGCCGACGCTGGTCATCGTGCGTCCCGCAAGGCCGCTGCGCGGCAGGACCTGAGCCTCCATCACCTCGGCCGCGCCCTCGCCAATCAGGCGCACATCGCGCACCCGGCCGCGGCGGATGTGCCGCAGGATGGTCGAGACGGTGACCGCACGCGGGTCGATCCAGGCGTCCAGCGGCACCGCGTCCATCAGCGGCGCAAGACCGGCATCGTTGATGATCGGAATGCTCAGGTTAGCGCCAAGCTGCTTGGCGCGGATCGCAGCGAGGATGTTGACGCGGTCATCGCCGGTCATGGCGACGGCGGCATCGGCGTGGGCGATGCCGGCCTCGGCAAGAAGCTCGGCCCGCAGCCCGTCGCCATGCAGGACCAGCGTGCCGTCGAGGGCATCCGCCGCTGCCTCGGCCCGGGCCAGGTGGGATTCGATCACCGTGACCTTGGCGGGCGGCTTCGCGCCCTCCAGCATCTGCGCGAGGACAATCGCCACGGGGCCGCCGCCGATCAGGACGACCCGGCCGGGATGGCGCAGCGCGCGGCCGAACAGTTCCAGCGTGCGCGGCGCGTCCTCGGCATGGACCATGACATAGACCCGGTCGCCCGCCAGCACCTGATCGCGTGGCTCGGTCGCGAACAAGCGGCCGTCCCGCTCGATCGCCAGCACCAGGGCGCGCAGTTGCGGAAACAGCTCGGACAGCTGGCGCAGCGGCGTTCCGATGACTGCCGAGCCCTCCTCCGGCACCAGCCCGTAAAGCTGCGCGACCCCGCCCAGGAAGCTGCCGGTGGCAAAGGCGGTCGGGGCGATCAGCCGCTCGTAGGCGGCTTGCGCGACCTCGCGCTCAGGGCTGATGACGACGTCGATGGGCAGGCGGTCGGTGCGGTAAAGATCCGACCAGAGCGCGTCCAGATAGGCGGGGCTGCGCAGCCGGGCGATCTTGCGCGGCACTTCGAACACCGCATGGGCGACCTCGCAGACGACCATGTTGACCTCGTCGAGCGGGGTCACGGCGATGATCAGATCGCAGTCGGCCGCTCCAGCGCGGTCCAGCACGTCGGGATGGCTGGCAAAGCCCGCGACACCGCGCACGTCCAGCTCATCAGTCGCGCGCCGGATCACTTCGGCGTCGATGTCGACGAGGGTGACGTCATTGCCTTCGGCCGCCAGTTGCCGGGCGATCTGCCAGCCCACCCGGCCGGCACCGCATACGATGATCTTCATGCCGCGCGCCTCACCCGGCCGCCATCTCTTCCTCGACGCGCATCCCGCCGACGACCCCGAGGCTCTTGAGCTTGCGATGCAACGCGCTTCGCTCCATCCCCACGAATTGCGCAGTGCGGCTGATGTTGCCGCCAAAGCGGTTGATCTGGGCCAGCAGGTATTCGCGCTCGAACAGCTCACGCGCCTCGCGCAGCGCGAGGGCGGTCATCTGCGGCCCGAGGGCCAGAGCCTCGCCGTTGTCCGGGGTTGCGCCCTGCGGCTCCAGTTCGGCCGGTCGGATCGGGCCGGCATCCTCGGCCAGGATCAGCACCCGCTCGATCACGTTGCGCAACTGGCGGACGTTGCCGGGCCAGCGCATGGTCTGCAGCGCGGCGACCGTCTCCTCCGGTAGGGGCCGGGCGGGCAGATTCTGGCTGCGGTGGAAGGCGTCGATGAAATGCCGCGCGAGCAGGGCGATGTCCTCGCGCCGCTCGGCGAGCGAGGGGACGACGACCGGCACCACGTTCAGCCGATCGAACAACTCCTGCCGAAAGCGCCCGGCGGAAATCTCGGCCGGCAGGTCGCGGTTGGTCGAACTGATGACCCGCAGGTCGACCCGCACCCGGTCGCTGCCGCCGGCGCGCGCGAACTGCTGTTCGGTTAGCACCCGCAGGATCTTGGGCTGGGTGCCCAAGGGCATGTCGGCGACCTCGTCGAAATAGATCACACCGCCATGCGCCTGCTCCAGCAGTCCCGGTTCGATCCCGCGCTCGGGGCTTTCGCGCCCGAACAGGACCTCCTCCATGCGGTCGGGCTCGATGGTCGCGCAGGGGACGGTGACGAAGGGAGCCTCGGCGCGGGCGGATTGCTGGTGGATATAGCGTGCTGCCAGCTCCTTGCCGGCGCCTGGCTCGCCCGCCAGCAGAACCCGGGCGTTTGATTTGGCCACCTTGTCCAGCTGGTCGCGCAACCGCTTGAACGAGGCGGAATTGCCCAGCATCTCGGCCGAGGCGATGTCGCGACGGCGCAGGCTGGTATTCTCGCGCCTCAGGCGGCTGGTTTCCATGGCGCGGTTGATGACCACCATCAGCTGGTCGATATTGAACGGCTTTTCGATGAAGTCATAGGCGCCCTGCTTGATCGCCGCGACCGCGATCTCGATGTTGCCGTGGCCGCTGATGATGACCACGGGCACGTCGGGATTGTTGCGCTTGACGGATTTAAGGATCTCGATCCCGTCCATCCGACTGTCCTTCAGCCAGATGTCGAGGATCATCAGCCCCGGCGGTTCCGCATTCAGGGCCGCCACGGCCTCGTCACTATTGGCCGCGACGCGGGTCTGAAAGCCTTCGTCACGCAGGATATCCGCGATGAGTTCGCGGATATCGCGCTCGTCGTCCACGATGAGGATGTCGCTCATGATGTCCCTGCCGTTTCCTGTTCGAGTCGTCGGGGGCGCGGCGCCTGGCTTGCCGCGGGATTGCCGAGTTGGACGCGTTGGCGCGGCAGCCGGATTTCGGCCACCGCCCCGCGCGGGTGATTGTCCTCGAGGGTCAGCGTGCCGCCGTGCTCCTCGATGATCTTCTTGACAATGGGCAGCCCCAAGCCGGTTCCGCCCGATTTCAGCGTCACGTAAGGTTCAAAGAGGCGGGAGCGGTCCTCGGGCAGGCCGGTGCCGTTGTCGCTGATGCGCACCACGGCGACCTCGGGGGTCGAGGTCAGGCTGACGTTGACCTGCGGGGTCCAGCCCTCGGGCGGATTATCCGAGATCTCGGCCACCGCCTCGCCGGCATTCTTCAGCAGGTTGGTCAGCGCCTGGCCGATCATGCCGGCGTCAGCCTGGATCAGCACCGGCTCGGCTGGCACGTCGGCGACCAGAGTCCCGCCCATCGCGTCCTGCTGCAGCACCAGCGAATCGCGCACCAGCTTGGCCAGGTCCATTTCACGCCGCTCCGGCTCGGGCATGCGGGCAAAGCGGCTGAACTCGTCGACGATGCGGCGCAGGTCCCCGGTCTGGCGGATGATGACGTCGGTATACTGGGTCAGCGCCTCGCGATCGGCATCGTTGTCGGCGAACTTCATGAACTTGCGCTTGACCCGCTCGGCAGACAGTTGGATCGGGGTCAGGGGGTTCTTGATCTCGTGCGCGACGCGGCGGGCGACATCGCCCCAGGCCGCCATGCGCTGGGCGCTGACGAGTTCGGTCACGTCGTCGAACGCCACCACGTAGCCCTCGGGCGCACCTTCAGCGCCGCGACGCACGGCCACCCGCACCAGCAGGCTTTCCATCCGGCCGTGGCGGGTCAGGCGCACCTCGTCCTGCAGGCTGTCGGCGACCGAAGGGTTCAGCCGCGCGAAGAGGGCCGCAAACTCCGGCACCGCGGCGGACAACGGGACGTCATGGCTGGCTGCGTCCAGGCCCAGCAGGCGCGTGGCCGAGCGGTTGACGAAGTCGATCTCTCCGGCCGCGTCCAGCCCGATGACCCCGGCAGTGACCGAGGACAGAACGGAATCGAACAGCCGCCGCTGGGCGTCGCTCGCCTCGTAGCTGGCGACCAGCTCCTCGCGCTGGGTTTTCAGCTGCCGGGTCATCCGGTTGAAGGCCTGGCCCAGGGTCTGGATCTCGTCGCCAGTGTCAGGCTCGGGTATCTGCAGGCCCAACTCGCCCTTGCCGACCGCCTCGGCGGCCGAGGCGATGCGCCCGATTGGCTGGCTGAGGCGCTCGGCGAACCACAGCCCCAGCCAGATGGCCGCGGCTACCAGCAGCAACGCAAATCCGAGGTAGACGAGACTGAACTCGAACAGCACCCGCCCCCGCGTGCGTTCGAGTTGCTGGTAGAATGTCCCCGTCTCGCGGGTGCGATCCAGCAGGCCCAGCAACTCGCCGTTCACATCGCGGGTGACGTACAGCAGCCGGTCGCCAAGCGTGGTCAGAGGGACGAGGGCGCGAAACTCGTTCTCGGGCCAGTCCTCGATCAAAGCGATGCCATCGCGCCGGGCGATGGCGATCTGCTCGGACGTGGGCTGTTCGTACCAGAAGCGATAGCTGCGCTCGCCCCGGGCGCGGATGCGGCCGGCGCCGTCGATGATATAGCCTTCGCGCAATCCGCGCTGGATCTGGGTCTGGCCTTGGCCCAACAACTGGCGCAGCGCGCCGTCGTCGATCAGCCGGTTCTCCGCGGCGGCCCGATCCAGGAAGCGGGCCAGCGCCTCGGCATCCTCCGTCAGGTCGGCGCGATGCTCGGCCTGATAGGCCTCGGCCGCGGACAGGGCGCTGGCGACCACGCTTTGCACCCGGGACGAAAACCAGCCCTCGAGCCCGATGTTCACCGTCAGGCCGGCAAACAGCGCGACCAGCACGGTGGGCACCAGCGCGATGCCTGTAAAGATGCTGACGAGCCGCAGGTGCAGCCGCGAGCCGGCGCGGGACTGCCGCCGCTCGGTGATCATGCGCACCAAACGAAAGCCGACGAGGCCGAGGAGTGTGATGAGGTAGAGCAGGTCGGCAAGCAGGATCAGCCGCAGCCAGGCCCCCCCGGAGTTGTTGCGATCGAGCGGTCCCAGCACGGCCAGTGTCAGCCCCGCCAACACCGGCGCAAGCACCGCGAGGCCGAGCGTCGCGATGTTCTGAAAGCGGCGCTGGCGTCGCAGACGCGCCAACCGCTCCCATGTCGCCGAGGAGACCTGTCGTGCCACCAGTATCTACCGCCGCCTCATGCCCCGGTTCGAGCCGGATGCCTTGTTGCAGCACGGAGACGCAAGTCACCATGCCTGTGGCGGTTTTACATCAGGCGACGGGGCCGTGTCACGCCGATATTCAGCGTGGTGACCTTCTTGCGCAGCGTATTTCGGTTAATTCCGAGCAAATCGGCCGCACGTAGCTGATTTCCGCCGGTTGCCGCGAGCGTCAACTCGATCAGTGGACGCTCAATCTCGGCCAGCACGCGGTCGTAGAGGCCGGCGGGCGGCAGATCCTCACCGTGCAGATCGAAATATCGACGAAGTTGCGCCTCGACCGCTTCAGACAGATGGGTGACGCCACCCTGGTCCGTCTTGGCGGTTGGCGGGGCAACCGCAGCGCGCGGCGCGGGATGCGGCGCGGGCGTTGTCCGGCGCTGCGGCCCAGCCTCCGCCAGCGCCGCGTTGACCTCGGCGGGCGTGATCTCTGGCCCTTGCGCGGTCAGCGCGAGGCGGGACATCATATTCTCCAACTCGCGGACGTTGCCGGGAAAGGCGTGGGCACGCAGGGCCGCGGCTGCATCGTCGCCGAGACCCCGCTTGGGCAATCCTTGCACCGCGGCGCGGGCCAGCAGGTGGCGGGCCAGCGCCGGGATGTCGTCTATCCGCTCGCGCAGCGCCGGCACGTCGAGGACGGCGCCTGCGAGGCGCCAATAGAGGTCAGAGCGCAACCGGCCCTCGGCGAGGGCCGCCCGCGGGTCCGGCCCCATGGTGCTCAGCACGCGTGGCGGCTGTGGTGCGTCGGCCAGCGCCTCCAGCAGGGCTGACAGCCGGGCTTGGCCGCCAGCGTCGAAACCTGCCGGGTCCTCGACCAGCAAGGTGCCTCCGCTGTCGCCGGCCGCGCGCGCCCGCGCAAAGGCAGCCTCGCTGCTGTCGGCGGGGCTGAGGCGGATCAGCGGGGCATCGCGCCGGGCCGACAACTCGTGCAGGCTGCGCGCCAATGTGCTGCGACCGCTGCCCGCCTCTCCGGCGATCAGGACTGGCAGGTCGGCGTCGAGCAGGCGCGCCACCAGCCGGAACAGAGCCTGCATGCTCGGCGCGCGGCCGACCAGCGGCATCGCCGGGTCGGCGCCCGCGACCTCGTCTGACCCCGCTGGCGCATCGGCGGCCGGGCGGGCGCGGCCCCGCCGCTCCAGCGCGGCGCGGGCGCGGGCCATCAGTTCGGGCAGATCGAAGGGCTTGGGCAGATAGTCAAAGGCGTTGGCGCCCTGCGCGCGGACCGCCGTGACGATTGTGTTCTGGGCCGAAATCACGATCACCGGCAGGTCCGGCCGGGCGCGGTGCAGCGCCGGGATCAGGTCGATGCCGTTGCCGTCCGGCATGACCACGTCGGTAATGACAAGGTCGGGCCGGCTTTCCTCGACCCAACGGACCAGCTGGGCCAGGCTGCCGGTGGCATGCACCCGGCAGCCGGCGCGGGTCAGCGCCTTGGTCAGCACGGTGCGAATGGTGCGGTCGTCGTCGGCGATCAGCACGGTGCCGTCCATGGGATATCCTTCAGGCCTTGGGCAGGGACAGGCGGAAGACGGTGCGTCCCGGGTGGCTGTCGACCGAGATCCAGGCGCCAAGATCTGCGGTGATCTTGGCCACCAGCGCCAGCCCGAGTCCGGTGCCGTTCTCGCGCCCGGAGACGAACGGCTCGAACACCCGCTCGGCGATCGGCTCGGGCAGGCCGGGGCCGTTGTCCTCGATCTCCAACTGGATCGGCAGGGGACGGCCGCCCGCCTCGGGCGCCTGGCGCAGGCCGCCATCGTAAAAGCTGCGGATTCGGATCAGGGGGTCTGGCCGGCCGGCAAGCGCCTCGGCGGCGTTGCGCAGCAGGTTCAGCACCAACTGGACCAACTGGTCCGCATCCGCCACGACCGGCGGCAGCGAGGGGTCGTAGGCCGGCAAGATCCGCACCGCCCGCGCAAAGCTGAGTTCGGCTGACAGGCGCGCGCGTTCCAGCACGTCATGCAGGTTGACCGGTGCGAGGGCCGGGGGCGAGGTGTCGCCGAACCGCTCGACCTGTTCCAGCAGCGCCACGATGCGACGGCTTTCGTCGACGATCAGCGCGGTCAGGTCGGACAGTTCCGGCTGGCCCTCGGGCAGTTCCATGGCCAGAAGTTGCGCGGCCCCGCGGATACCGGCGAGCGGGTTCTTGATCTCATGCGCCAGCATATCTGCCATGCCGATGGCCGCCAGCGCCGCCCCGCGGGCCGCACGGGCGGGGGCATGCCGGGCGGCATCGTCGGGGATCAGGACCAGCGAGTAGCCGGCCTCGGCCGGGGCCAGATGCAGCGTGGCCTGCCGCACCACGGGCGCGGGACCCCGCCGGCCGAAGGTCACGCGAAGGCCGGGATGGACCAATGCGTCATGCCCGCGTGCAACCAGCGCAGCCATTTCCGAAAGCGGCGGGGTCAGCGCGACGCGCCCGGCCAAGGCCTCGTCCTCGAACGAGAGGCCACTGGCCGCCCTGCGCGACAGGTTCAGCCAGGCCTCGGCGGCGTCGTTCAGCGCGGTGATGCGCAACTCGCCATCGAGCAGCATAGCGGGCAGCGGCAGGCTGTCCCAGTCGCCGCATCCGGGTGGATCGCCTGCGAGTGCGTGACCGGCAGGGCGGGCGGCGCTCATGCTGCCTCCGCCTCCGACGCCCCAGACGCATCCGCGCCGTCATCGCCCGGTGCATCGGCAAAGCGGCTGGCAATCACCTCCAGAGTTTCGGCTGGCGAGGTCGCCGCCACCAGCGCTGCGCGGGCGTGCGGGATATTCGCTGCGTTGGCCCACCAGCCGAGGTGCTTGCGCGCAACACGCACGCCCAGATCGCGGCCGTAGAAGCTCAGGATATCCTCATAATGCGTCGCCACCGCGTCCGCCAGCGCCGCGCCCCGTGGCACCTCGGGCGCGGGCGTTCCGCAAAGAGCACTCGCGATCTGTGCCAAACGCCACGGCGCACCCTGCGCGCCGCGCCCGACCATCACCGCTCGCGCGCCGGAGGCATCCAGCGCCGCCCAAGCCGACGCGGCGCAGGTGACATCGCCATTCGCAACCAACGGCGGACGGCCCTCGCCGCGCAGCATCTCGGCCACCGGCCCGATCCGCGACCAGTCGGCTCTGCCGGCATAGAACTGCGCCCGCGTTCGGCCGTGGACTGTCACCATCTGCACGCCAGCCTCGGCCGCCCGGGCCGCGAGCATCGGTGCGTTCAGGCAATCCTCATCCCAGCCCAGACGCATCTTCAGCGTCACTGGCAGGCCCGGCACCGCGCCGATGACGGCATCGATCAGCCGCAGCGCGTGATCCAGATCGCGCATCAGGGCCGCGCCCGAAAGGCCGCCGGTCACCTTGCGTGCCGGGCAGCCCATGTTGATGTCGATGATCCGCGCGCCCATGCCGGCAACGATCCGCGCCGTCTCGGCCATGGGAGCCGCTTCGCGCCCAGCGATCTGGACCGAGACGGCACCGCCGCCCGTCGCCTCGACCTCGGCACGTGCCGCGGCACGAGAGGAGGGACGCGGCGTCGCCATCTCGGTCGAGGCGACCATCTCGGACACCATCAGCCCGGCGCCGCCATGTCGGGCGACGGCCCGGCGGAATGGCAAGTCAGTGATCCCCGCCATCGGCGCCAGGAATACCGGCGGCCACAGCGCGGCCCCGCCGAGGGTGATCGGCATCGCGGCGGCGGCAGAAAGGGCGGGCATGGCGGCTTCGGTCATGGGATCGACTTGTGGTGACGTTGGACGTGGGGGCAAGGACGGGACAGGGCACGCGGCGCACTACGCCGGGCCAAGCCGTCTTCTGCCCGTTTTTTGGGCATTGCGCCAGATTTTTCCACTTAGTCAGCCGCTACCGGCGACGCAGCTTTCGCCGCCTCGACTCGTCGCGCCACGAAGCTGGCGCGTCGTAAACCGGGCTGGCCCGCCTCGGCCGATATCGCTAGCTTGCCCGCGTGAGCCTTGGGGGTGCGCGTGTTTCTATCGGTGTTCGATCTGTTCAAGGTGGGCGTCGGCCCGTCGTCCTCGCACACCATGGGGCCGATGGTCGCCGGGGCGCGTTTCCTGCAGTCGCTGCGGGCGCAGCCGTTCCGCGCCAGCGGGCTGCGTGCCCATCTGCACGGCAGTCTGGCCTTTACCGGCAAGGGCCACGCGACTGACCGCGCCACGATCCTGGGGCTGGCGGGTTTCACCCCGGACGGAATGGGCGCCGAAAAAGCCGAGGCGGCGCTGGCGGAAAATGCCCGCACCCTGACCCTGAACCCCGAGGGGCTGGGCCCGCTGCGTTTTGATCCGGCACGGGACCTGGTCTTCGACTACGGCCCGCCCTTGCCCGGACACGCCAACGGCATGGTGCTGTCTGCGACCGACGCGCAGGGCGACGTGATCTACCAGCAAACATATTATTCCATTGGCGGGGGCTTCGTGCTGACCGCCGACGAGCTGGCGCGCAAGGGGGACGAGGACCGCACCGATGCCGCCTCGCAGGTGCCGTGGCCCTTTGCGAGCGCGGCCGAGATGCTGGCCATGGCAAGCGCGTCAGGCCGGTCGATCGCGCAGATGAAGCACGAGAACGAGCGCGTCTATCGTAGTGAGGCCGAGATCCGCGCCGGCATCGACCGCATCTGGCAGGTGATGCGCGACTGCATGGATCGGGGCCTTGCGACCGGCGGCACGTTGCCGGGCGGGCTGAACATTCGTCGCCGCGCGCCCGGCCTGCGCGCTGCGCTGGAGGCGGAGCGCGGCATGAACCTGACCGCGCCGCATGTGATCAACGACTGGATGTCGATGTATGCCATGGCGGTGAACGAGGAAAACGCCGCCGGCGGGCAGGTGGTGACCGCCCCGACCAACGGTGCTGCGGGCGTCATTCCGGCCGTGATACGCTACTGGCTGGACCATGTTCCCGGCGCATCCGAGGCGCGTCTGGCCGAGTTCATGCTGACCGCCGCCGCGGTCGGCGGGCTGATCAAGCACAACGCCAGCATCTCCGGGGCGGAGTGCGGCTGCCAGGCTGAGGTCGGCTCAGCCTCGGCCATGGCGGCAGCAGGTCTTGCCGCGGTCCTTGGCG
Source organism: Paracoccus suum (assembly GCF_003324675.1). Lineage (NCBI taxonomy): Bacteria > Pseudomonadati > Pseudomonadota > Alphaproteobacteria > Rhodobacterales > Paracoccaceae > Paracoccus > Paracoccus suum. The sequence goes on along the minus strand of NZ_CP030918.1, from coordinate 3,136,517 downwards.
GCACGCCCCAGCAGGTCGAGAACGCGGCCGAGATCGCACTGGAGCATCATTTGGGCATGACCTGCGATCCGGTCGCTGGGCTGGTGCAGGTTCCGTGCATCGAGCGCAACGGCCTCGGCGCGATCAAGGCTGTCAGCGCCGCCAGCCTCGCCCTGCGCGGCGATGGCAACCATTTCGTGCCGCTGGATGCCGCGATCGAGACGATGCGCCAGACCGGCCGCGACATGAGCGACAAGTACAAGGAAACCTCGCTGGGCGGGCTGGCGGTGAACGTGCCGAACTGCTGAGTCGCCTTTGCGGAGAAAAATTCGCCGAAGTCGCGCAGAGATTTTTCATGATTTTTCTGCGGCTTGCGATGCGCATATCGAATGTTAAGGAAGGGCGAACGGTAGACAACTGGCATCGCCAATGCTAGCCGCGCCCCTGCGAGGCACGGTCGGCAAGACAGGGGAAGAGCGATGCTTTATCTGCATATCGGAACGCAGAAAACCGGGTCGTCCACGATCCAGCACTTCCTGCGCAGCAACGACTCTGTGCTGCGCGAAAAGGGTTTTCGATTCGTTCGAGCCGTTCGTGGGTGGATAGACCACAACAAGGTTGCGCGCGAGTTGCGGTCCAACTCGGTCGATACGCCACGGTTCGATGCCGTGGTGGCGGAGTTGCGTGAAGCTTCCGAGCCTAACGCAATCCTGTCCGCCGAAGAGTTCTTTCACAAGCGCGCCGCCCGCCGTATGGGCGAGCACCTGCCGCGTGAGATCATCGAGAACAGCCGCGTGATCGTTTATTTGCGCCGGCCGGACGATCTGATCGAGGCGCTCTACAAACAGCGTCTCAAGACCGCTGCAATCGAACCTCGGCCAATGCGCTATCTGCGCGACAGCGCGTTCGAAATCGATTACCTAACCGTGCTGACCGCCTTTGAGGAGGTTTTCGGCCGCGAACGGATCACTGTCCGTCCCTATCGCCGCGACCTCCTGATCAACCGCGACATCATCGATGACTTCCTGCATGTTCTTGGCCTCGATGATCTTGCCGCCCTCCCGCGGGAGATGCCCGAAGACAACCCGACATTCTCTGCCGCGGTGTCCGACCTGATGGGTGATTATGTTCGGCACGGCGGCGTCAACAGCGCGCGCCTGAATCAGGTGCTCGCGGCGCAGGATATGCCGATGATCCGCCGCAGCGGCGATGTTTACAACGCCCCGCAGCGGCGCGAACTGCTGGAGCAAGGCGCCGAAGCGTTCGACACGATCTGCAAGCGTTATGGCGAGCATCTGCGCCCGGTATTCGCGATGCCCGACTTCGATGCGATGGGCGATAAGGGCTATCCGACCTGGCGCCAGTGGAGCGATCTGCACCAGGCGGCCGGGCGGGCGATGATGAAAGCCATCGGCGAGATTCAGAAAAAAAGCTGAGCGCAGCCCTCAGCCGAGGGCGGCGCTTTTGATCATCGCGTGAACCTGCCGGCCCGGCGCCAGGCCGAGATGATCCACCGACCGCTGGGTGATCCGCGCCAGCAGGCGGCCGCCACCCGGCAGGTCCAGCGTGACCAGAACCATCGGCGGGGCAGGCTCGATCGCCGCCACCACGGCGGGTAGCACATTCAGGGCCGAGGTCCGGCCGAGGCTGCCTTCGGCGATGATAACGTCCTGTGCCCGCACGCGCAGACGCACCGCCTGTCCCGGCGGCCCTGGGATTCCGCCGACCAGCAGATCCCCTGCAGGCGTCGCGATCCGGGTCAGCCCGTCATCGCCGTCGGAATCCGGCGCCGCGATGTGACCGCTCAGCACCGCGCCGATGTCGCCGGGATCGAGGCCCGTCGCCGCGCCTGCATCGGCCAGAACCTCGGCCAGCGGACCTGCCCGGCGCACGCGCCCGTTTTCCAGCAACACCAGCGTGGTCGCGAGACGTGCGACATCGGCGATGTCATGGCTGATGTGCAGCATCGGCACCCCGAGTTGGTCGCGCAGCCGCTCCAGCCAAGGAAGGATCTCGGCCCGGCGGGCGGCGTCGAGCGCGGCCATCGGCTCGTCGAGGATCAGCAGGCGAGGGCGCGACATAAGCGCCCGGCCGATCGCGACGCGGGCACGCTCGCCGCCCGACAAAAGGCCGGGACGGCGGTCCAGCAGCGCGCCGATCCCCAGCAGATCGACAACGGCTGCAACGTCCGGCCCGGGGGCACCGCGGGGCGCAAAGCGCGCGCCGTAGCCGAGGTTGCCGCGCACGGTGAGGTGCGGGAACAGCCGCCCGTCCTGAAAGACATATCCGATGCGCCGACGGTGGGCAGGGACCATGATCCCGGCTTTGGTATCGGTCAGCACCGTGCCGTCCAGCACGATGCGCCCCACGTCCGGGCGCAGCAGGCCCGCGACCGCGTTGACGATGCTGGTCTTGCCGGCGCCCGAATGCCCGAAGATCGATGTAACGCCCGGGGGCGAGTCGAAGGCGGCATCGAGCGTAAAGCCCGGCAACTTGTGGTGCAGCGTGACCTGAAGCATCAGTTGCCGGCGATGCGGCGAGCGACGGCGCGCGACAGCCGGTCCGAGACGGCAACCGCCAGCAGCGCCACCGCGACCGAGACCAGCGCCATGCGGGCGACGGCGACCTCCTGTCCCGGGATCTGGAGGGCGGTGTAGATCGCAGAGGGCAAGGTCCGGGTCTCGCCGGGGATGTTCGAGACGAACGTTATGGTTGCCCCGAACTCGCCCATCGCCTTGGCAAAGGCCAGGACCGCCCCGGCCAGAATGCCCGGCAGGATCAGGGGCAGCGTGACCGTCGCCAGCACCCACGGACGCGGCGCGCCGAGGGTCGCGGCCGCAGCCTCGAGCCGCGGGTCGACCGCCTCGATGGCCAGCCGCATGGCCCGGACCATCAGCGGAAAGCCCATGATTGCGGCGGCGAGCGCGGCCCCGGTCCAGCGGAATGCCAAGGTGATACCCAAGGTCTGCTCGAGCCAGGCGCCGATCGGACCGCGCCGGCCGAAGGCGAGCAGCAGCAGATAGCCCGTGACAACGGGCGGCAGGATCAGCGGCAGATGCACCAGCCCGTCCAGCGCCCCGCGCCCGATAAAGCGGCCGCGCGCCAGCGCCAGCGCACAGGCCAGCGCCAAAGGCAGCGACATCACCGTCGCCACGGTCGATACCCGCAGCGACAGCGCGAGCGCGGTCCATGCCTCGGGGGGCAGCCAGCCGGTCACGGCTTGGCGGCAGGCGCCGGGCTGGGCAGGACGACAAAACCTTCCGCCCCAAGGTCGGCACGGGCCGGCCCGGTGGTGAGTTGGTCCAGGAAAGATGCCGCCTCTGGCTTGGCCGCGGCCCCGTCGTGGGTGACAAGGGCGGCCGGATAGATGATAGGCGCGTGGCTGTCCTCGGGGAAGGTGGCGACAGTTGTCACCTTGGGCTCGGCATGGGCGTCTGTGGCATAGACGATCCCCAGCGGCGCCTCGCCCTGAGCCACCAGCGCCAGAGCGGCGCGGACGTTTTCGGCCTGGGCAACGCGTGCCTCGACGCCGTCCCACAGGCCAAGATGGGTCAGCGCCTCCTTGCCATAAACTCCGGCTGGCACGGAATCGACCAGCGCCATGGCCAGCTTGCCATCCGCGCCGAGGCGTCCGGTCAGCGCATCCTTGGAGGTCAGTTCGACCGGCGCCCCGTCCGCCGCCGGCGCGACCAGAACCAACGTGTTGCCGAGCAGATCGCGGCGGCTGGCAGGGTCGATCAGCTTGTCGCCGGCCAACGTGTCCATCCATTCGGGCGCGGCCGAGATGAAGATGTCGGCCGGCGCGCCCTGCTGGATCTGGCGGGCCAGTTGCGGGCTGCCGGCGTAGGACACGACGATCTTGTCGTCATGCGCGGCCTGCCAAGCCGCAGTCGCCTTATCGAGCGCGGTCTTGAGGCTGGCGGCGGCGAAAATGGTGATGTCGGCCGCCTTGGCCGGGGCGGTTGCGGCGAGGCCGAGTGCCAGTGCGGCAGCGAGGATGTGGGGCGTTCGCATGAGCGGGTTTCCTGCGTTATGTCTGGGCGAACATAACCAATTCAGCGGACTGCTTGGCAAGCGTTATTTCCCTGCAAACAGATCGGCCAGCGTCTCGCTGTCCGCCGCCCCGGCCACCTCGGCCGCCGCGACCAGATTACGGTATCGGGCCAATACCTCGGCCCCCGTGGGGGTCAGGCCTGCCCCGCCGCCTTGCGGGCCGCCCCGGGCACTTTCGACCAACGGGGCGCGGAACATGGCGTTCAGCCCCTCGACCAGCGACCAGGCGCGCTTGTAGCTCATGCCCATGCTGCGCCCCGCCGCCGCGATCGAGCCGGTCTGGGCAATCGCGGACAGCAACTCCGCCTTGCCGGGCCCGAGCCATTGGCCGGGACCGAGGTAGAGGCGAAGTTTCAGGGCCGGAAAGCTGTCGGGCGGGGGCGGTGCATCCATGGCCCGAGGATGCGCCGGCTGCGGGTCACGGGGCAAGCCCGCAACCGGCGCGGCGGACCTCAGCCGGCCAGGCGGGCCCGGTGGTCATGTTGCTGCCAGTCGGCGCGGCTCGCCCAGACGGAAGCGCCGCCCTGCCGGTCGAAGAGGGCTGGCGCCAGCGCCACCTCGTCAAAGCCGGCCCGGCGGGCCATGGCGTATTGATCGGGCAGCAACGGGCCGGCGGCCCGCAACCGGCCAGTAAAGCCTGCCGCCCGCAGCTGCTTGCCGAGAGTAAACCCGCGCCCGTCACTGAACGCCGGGAAGGCCACTTCGATCACCGTGCTGCCGCTTGCGGCTTCGGTCGGGTTCGGGGCGTTCTCGGGGGCGAGGATCACGCCAGCCGCGTCCTCGGCGGTCTCGCGCCGGGTGCCAGTGTCGGTGACGATCACCCGTCTGTCTGCATCACGCACCATGCGTCCTCCGATCAGATGTATGCCGCATTCCGTCATTTCGCTGCCGCGCCAACGTCCGGCGCGCGGGTCCTCGCCAGCGGCGACCGGCGTCGTGCAGGTGGCGCAACCGATCGAGGGATAGCCGCGCGCGACCAGCGGGTGCGCGGGCAGCCCGTGCCGCGCCGCGTAATCGCGCAGCATCACCGTGTCCCAGTCCCTCAGGGGGTTCAGTTTCAGCCGCGAGGGCGCCTCGGCCTCGACCGCGCGCAGGGCGCTGCGGCTGGCGGCCTGGTTGCGCTTACGGCCGGTAATCCAGCCGTCAAAGCCGGCCAATGCGGCGGCCAGCGGCTGGGTCTTGCGCAAATCGCAGCAGGCGGCGGCGTTGTGCCGGTGCAAGGTCGCGGCCGGGTCCGCGCCCGCCAGCCGGCCCGCATCCGGCGTGACACGCTGGACATTGGTCAGCCCCAGGTGGGCGGTCAGCTTGTCCAGATAGTCGAGCGTCTCGGGAAAGTGCATGCCGGTGTCCAGGAACAGGACTGGCGCCGCGGGATCGATTTCGGCCACCATGTGCAGCAGCACCGCCGATTCCGCCCCGAAGGAGGATACGACGGCGATCCGCCCCAGCCCATCCTCGCCCCGCAGGGCACGGGCGATCAGCGCCTGCGCGGTCAGATCCCCCAGTTGCGCATCCAGCGTGGCCGCGCGCGACGTCAGGTCGGGCGCGCGGGCGGCGCGGGACGAGGCGCCGGGAACAACCAACGGGATGCCCGGCGTCGGCAGGTTGGGCCGGGGCGATAGTGGCGCGCCGGTGATTGGCGCCGGGTCATCGACATGCGCCTCTGACACGAGGGGGGGCAGTTCTGCGAGGGCGTGGCGTGCCATCACGCCGCCTCCGGGTAGAGGGCGGTGCGGAACGCCGGCAGGCCGAGGCGGCGGAAGGCGGCGTTGAACCGCTCGCCCGGCTCGCGCAGCTCGACATAGCGGCGCAGCAGCCGCACGATCGCCGGCGCTACCGCCTCGGCAGCAAAGCCAGGACCGGCACGTTCTCCCAACGCCGCGCCATCGGGCGAGCCGTCGCCACCGAGCGTGATCTGGTAGTTCTCGACCCCCGCACGATCTAGCCCAAGAATGCCGATATCGCCGATGTGGTGATGTCCGCAGGCGTTGATGCAGCCCGATATCTTGATCGCCAGCGCGCCGGCCTCGGCCTCCAACCCCGACTCTCGCAGGGCGGCGGCAATATCCTGGGCGATGGGGATCGAGCGGGCGGTCGCCAGCGTGCAGTAGTCCATGCCAGGGCAGGCGACGATATCGGTGCCGAGGCCCGCGTTCGCGGTCGCGAGGCCCAGCGATTGCAGCGCCCGATGCAGGGCGCGCAGGTCGGCGCGGGCGACATGGACGATGACGAGGTTCTGTTCCTGCGTCACGCGGACTTCGCCCTGACCAAAGCGGTCGGCGAGTTCCGCCAGCCGCCGCATCTGCTGGGCGCTGGCATCGCCCGGCGTCGCGCCCGGCGCCTTCAGCGTGACGATGACATTGGCGTAGTCAGCCCGCGGATGCGAGACGACCGAGCGTTCTGCCCAGGCAGCATAGGCGCCGGTGGCCGGCGCGGTCGGGATCGGGCGCTGGACCAGCAGCGGCGCGGCAAAGCGCAGGCGCTGGGCGGCCAGCACGTCACGCCAGCCGCCGCCGGAAAAATCGGCGCGGCGCTGGGCAAATTCCGCCTCGACCTGATCGCGGAATGCCTCCAGCCCCATCTCGGCCACGGTGATCTTGATCCGCGCCTTGTACTTGTTGTCGCGCCGGCCGGCCATGTTGTACGCCGCGAGGATCGCTTCGATATAGGGCAGGACCTCGGCTGCGGGCAGGAAGTCGCGGATGACCTGCGCCAGCAGTGGCGTGCGGCCAAGGCCTCCCCCGACCAGCACGGTAAAGCCGACGACGCCGTCCCGCCGCACCAGCCGCAGGCCGATGTCGTGGACGGCCGTCATCGCCCGGTCGGCCGGCGCGCCGGTTACGCCGATCTTGAACTTGCGCGGCAGGAACTGGAACTCCGGGTGGTCGGTCGACCAAAGGCGGATCACCTCGGCCCAGGGGCGCGGGTCCTCGATCTCGTCAGCCGCGGCGCCGGCAAAGGGATCGGCGGTCACGTTGCGGATGGTGTTGCCCGAGGTCTGGACGGCGTGCATCCCGACCGACGCCAGATGGTCGAGGATGTCGGGAATATCGCTCAGTTTCGGCCAGTTGAACTGGATGTTCTGGCGGGTGGTGAAATGTCCGATGCCTTTGTCCCAGCGCTCGGCAATCGTGGCCAGAGCCCGCAGTTGCTGGGTCGACAGGGTGCCGTAGGGGATGGCGATGCGCAGCATGTAGGCGTGCAGCTGCAGGTAGACGCCGTTCATCAGGCGCAGCGGCCGGAATTCGTCCTCGGTCAGGCGGCCGTCGAGGCGGCGGGCAACCTGGTCGCGGAACTGGGCCGCGCGACGCTCCAGCCATTCGGTGTCGGGATTGTGGGCGGCGTCAAGCATGGCCGGCCTCCTGCTTGCCGTGGAAGTAGTTCGACGGGCCGCGGGTGCGGAACGCCTCGCGAAAATGAACGGGCTGCGGGCCCTCGGGCGAGGGGATGGCGTCGGCCAAATAGGGGCCGACCAGCGCGATGTCGGCGACTGCCTCGGCCAGGCGTTCCTCGGCAATGGCCTCGTCCTCGATCAGCTCGGCGCGACTGTGCTCGCCACACCAATCCCCGTCCGCGGTGCGATAGATCACCTCGCCCGAGGCGAGGGCGTTGGCGGTCAGAACCTTGGGATGGAAGCGTGCCATGGGGCGAGTCCTTCAGCGAATTTCTTCCATAATCTAGGACAATGTCCCCCTTATTCACCATACTGGCTTGACGATAAGAACATGCGTCCGCTAATGGCGAGGCGCGGACCACCCCGTCCCCGGCTGCCAGCAGGTGTGCAGATGAGCGTGCGGCTCGACGATCTCGACCGGAAAATCCTTCGCGAGTTGCAGGAGGATGCGGGACGATCACTTGACGAAATCGCCAAGCTGGTGGGCTCGTCCAAGACCCCGGTGTGGAATCGCATCCGCAAGCTGCGGGCAGCCGGCGTGATCGCGCAGCCAACCATTCTGGTCTCCCCCGAGGCGCTGGGGCTGGAGGCGTGCTTCTTCGTGCTGATCCGCACCGCCGCGCATGAGGCCGACTGGCAGGCGCAGTTTCTGGATGCACTGCGCAGCCGCCCCGAGGTGCTGGAAGCGCATCGGCTGGCGGGCGAGGTCGATTACATCCTGAAGGTCCGGGTCGAGAACGCCCGTGCCTATGACCGATTCTACCAGTCGCTGATCGCGCAGGTGAAGATCAACTCGGTCAGCGCGCTGCTGTCGATGGAGGAGGTCAAGGCGACCACCGTCCTGCCTGTCGGGCCGATCAAGTCCGAGGTGCGGGCCAGGGAGGCACGGGCGAGGAGCGGCGGCGACCAGGCCCCTACAGCAGCCACTCGATCGGCAGCCAGCCCAGAACCGTAAGCGCCGCGCGCGAGGGCCAGCTGGTGTCTGGCTCGACCCGCAGGACGGTGCCGGGCCGGTCGGGATCCTCCCACTCCAGCGTGCCGTCATGGGCACGGCGTGGGCGATAGCTGGTCTCGGGGATGCGTACGGCAAAGGCGCGGTCAATGCCGGCGGCGATCCGGGGGCTGTCGATCAACACCCCCATCTCGGTGTTCAGGTCGAGGGAACGGTGATCGAAGTTGAACGAGCCGATGAACACCCGCTGCCCGTCGACCGACAGCGATTTGGAATGGAGGCTCGAGCGGGAAGAGCCGACCACGACGCGGCGCTTGACGCCGCGTTCTGCCTGCTGCGTCGGCTCCGGGCGCGTGGCCTTCAGTTCAAACAACTCGACCCCAGCATCCAACAGGCGCGGACGGTAGCGCACGTAAGCGGAATGAACGACCAGCACGTCTGTCGCCTGCTGCGAATTCGTCAGCACCCGCACCCGTCGTCCCCGGCCCGCGAGGGTCCGCAGTGCCCGGGAAAAGCCGCGCCCGGGGACGAAATAGGCCGAGATCAGGTCGAGCGAATGCAGGGGCTGGCCGATCCGCCGGATGAGGCGGTGAAACAGCAGCTGGTTGCGCCGCGCCCGGCCGAGGCCTTTGGCCGGGTGATCGCTGACGAGCGCTACGTTCGAGCGTTCCAGATCGGCGGCGCGCGCGAGGAATGCGCCCACGGGCGACATCAGGTCGAGGTCGCGGACGTAGTTTTGGTAATGGGGCGTCGCACAGGCGGCCTTGGTCGCTGTCCCCAATGCCTTCCACGAGTCTCGCCCCGGCCGCGCAAGAATGCGCGCGGCGGGGTGGGCCGAGCAGCTGTCCCAGTAGCGGTCGAAATCATCGGCCACCTCGGCCGCGATTTGCCCGACGGCAAAAACGTCGGTGTCGATATAATGCGTGCCGTCGCCAAAGGCGAAATAGATATCGCCGATGTTGCGTCCTCCGACGATGGTCGCCGCCCCGTCTGCGGTCAGGGACTTGTTGTGCATCCGCCGGTTCAGCCGGGAGAAATCGAACAGGAAGCTGGCCATCCGCAGGCGGCGCATGATGAACGGGTTGAACAGGCGCACCTCGATCATCGGGTGGGCGTCGAGCGCGGCAAGATCCGCGTCCAGCGCGGGCGAGCCGTGGTCGTCCAGCAGCAACCGGATTCGCACGCCGCGGTCGGCGGCGTCCTGCAGTTCCGCGATCAGCATCAGGCCGGTCACGTCGCGCTGCCAGATGTAATACTGGATATCGAGGCTCTGCTCTGCGGCGCGGATCAGGGCCACCCGGGCGGCAAAGGCGGCGCGGCCGTCCAGCAGCGGGGCGACGCCGCTCAGCCCCGGATCGGGTTCGATGAAATCCAGCGTGGCGCGCCCGAGGGCGGTGTCGCGCGAGACCGGGAGGGATCCGCTGGCGGGCCTGCCGGCGAGGGAGGGCGGCTGGTACACTTTGCGCGCCACCCCGAGCGCGGCAAGCCCCAGCGCCACCGCGCCCAGCACCGTCAAGATCATTGCCGCATTGCCTCCGCTACCGTGGAGGTAACGGGGCGCCGGCGGTTTGGTTCGCTGACGTCCCCGCGACCGGGCGGGCGCCCGGGCCTCTGGCTATTACAGAAGGGGTCAGCCGCGCAGACCGGTTTCCTTTAGCAGGCCTTTGCGCTTGGCCTCGTAGTAATAGCCCTTGGCATACCACATTACGGCGCGGCTCTCGCTGCCGCCCGACACAAGCCAGGCGCCGCGCAGGTATTTCACGCCGTATTTCAGGTTGGTTTCGGCGTCCAGCAGGCCGGAGGCATCCCCGCGATAGCCCATGGTCCGGGCGGTCGCCGGCAGGATCTGCATCAGGCCGTAATAGGGGCCGTTGCGGGCGGTGGGGCGGTACATCGACTCGCGCTGCACCACGCGGTGAACGAGGGTGACCGGAACGCTGTACTCGGCCGCATAGCGGGCGATCAGCGCCTGCATTTCCGGGGTGGCCCCGGCGGCCGTGGCGCTTGCGTTGCGGGGCGATTCCCGCAGTTGCATCCGCTCGGAACTGCTGCCGCAGGCGGCGAGCCCGAGCATCAGCGCCAGCATGGCGCCGCGCCCGGACATGCGGGTCAGGGTGTTCAGGATCACTGTCGCCTCGGGTGTTTTTAATTTTGCCGGAACAATACGCTGGCCGGCCTCCACCACAAAGCTGCATCGCGCCTGCGAGCAACGCGACCGGCGAGTTTTCGCCGATCGCAGCCACATCCGTCAGACGTGGATGGCCCCGTCGCCGCACGCCAGCGCGGCCTCGCGCACCGCTTCGCTGACGGTCGGATGGGCGTGGCAGGTCAGGGCGATGTCCTCGGCCGAGGCTCCGAAGGACATGGCGACCGCGACCTCGTGGATGATGTCGCCAGCGCCCGGCGCGATGATGTGAGCGCCCAGCACGCGGTCGGTATCCGCGTCGGTGATGATCTTGACGAAGCCCTCGGCTTCCAGCAGCGCCTTGGCGCGGGCGTTACCCATCAGGGGGAACTTACCAACCTTGATCTTGCGGCCGCTTTCCTTGGCCTGCGCCTCGGTCAGGCCGACCGCGGCGACCTCGGGCATGGTGTAGATGACCGAGGGGATGACGCCATAGTCGACATGGCCGTGCTTGCCGGCGATGACCTCGGCGACCGCCATGCCCTCGTCCTCGGCCTTGTGGGCGAGCATTGGGCCGCGGATCACGTCGCCGATGGCGTAGACACCGGGCAGATTGGTCTGCCAGTGGTCGTCAGTGACGATCATCCCGCGCTCCAGCGCGATGTCCAGCGCATCGAGGCCAAGCCCCTCGGTGTTCGGCCGCCGTCCAGTCGCCAGCAGGACGCAGTCAGCCTCGACGCTCTGTGCCTCGCCCCCCTTGGCGGGGGCGAAGGTTACGGTGGCACGGCCGTTCGCGACGGTCACCGACTGGACCGCGGCACCAAGCGTGAACTGCAGGCCCTGCTTTTGCAGGATCTTCAGCAGCGCCTTTTGCACCTCGGCGTCCATGCCGGGGGTGATGGTGTCGAGGTATTCGATCACCCGAACCTTGCTGCCAAGGCGGCTGTAGACCGACCCAAGCTCCAGCCCGATGACGCCGGCGCCGATCACGATCATGTCTTGGGGGATGCGGGGCAGCATCAGCGCGCCCGTCGAATCCACCACGACGCCGCCGGCGTTGTCGACCTCGACCCCCTTGAGGCTGCTAACCTCTGAGCCGCTGGCGATGACGATGGCCTTGGTGTCATGGACCTTGTCGCCGACCTTGACCTTGCCCGCCTCGGGGATGCTGGCCCAACCCTTCAGCCAGTCGATCTTGTTCTTCTTGAACAGGAACTCGATGCCCTTGGTGTTGGTGTTGACCGTTTCGGCCTTGTAGGACTGCATCCGGTCCCAGTCGATCGTCGGCGCCTCGCCCATCAGGCCAAGCTTGGCAAAGTTGTGCGTCGCCTCGTGATAGAGGTGGCTGGCGTGCAGCAGGGCCTTGGAGGGGATGCAGCCGACGTTGAGGCAGGTCCCGCCCAGCGTCTCGCGCCCCTCGACACAGGCGACCTTGAGGCCGAGCTGGGCCGCGCGGATGGCGCAGACATAACCGCCGGGGCCGGCGCCGATGACGATCAGGTCATACATTGCAGATGGGTTCCTTGTTGGCCGGCAGGGGCGGGGCGCTGCGCCCTGGCGAACCTGCGTAAGAAAAATGTGCGACCCGGCGGGTCAGAACAGGGATGCCACGATCATCGCCATCGTGGCGAGAAAGCCCACCGCCCAGATGATCGAACGCCAGGGCGTCCAGCCAAGGGCATAGGCCGGCACGTAAAGGACGCGCGCCGCCAGATAGGCCCAGGCACAGGCGCGGGTCAGTCCGGACTGCTCGCCCGACAGGGTGACCATGACCACGGCGATGGTGAAAAACGCCAGCCCCTCGAAATGGTTGTCCACGGCGCGGCGCAGGCGGCCGGTCATGGGCGAGAGCTTCGGCTCGGTATCGCGCGGGCCGGCATTCCATTCTGCGCCGACATCGCGGTTCAGCGACATCGCGGCAACGCCGATCTGCGCCGCCTGCAGCAGTGCCGCGAGGCCGAGGGCGGTCAGTTCTGCTGTCATCATCGTCCCACCCCTCGGCCCGAGCAGCGCGTCAGGCGGTCTCGAGCATATGCGCCTCGACCGCGCTTACGCCGGCCTGGCTGTTGAACACGGCGGCCGCGCCATCGAGGTAGGCCTGCGCCTTGACCGGGTTTCCGCTAGTGAACAGCGCCCAGGCGCGGTTCGCGCCTTCGCGCCACAGTTGCAGCAGGGACAGGCCGTTGTTGCCGCGATCCTCGGCGTCGTTGTCAAAGGCAGTCTTGAAGGCGGCGAAATCGGCGATGTCGTAGCGCACGAGGATCTGGTTCATCGAAATCTCCTGTCGGTAGGTCCGTGGGGGATCAGGCCCGGCTGAGTGCGAGGCGCAGGCCGAGGGCGGCAAAGCTGGCCGCGAACAGGCGCCGCAGCCAGGACATAACGCGCGGCGATGCCAGCAGCGCGTCGCGCGAGGCGGCGGCAAGAACGGCGTAGAGGACAAAGGTCGCGGCCGTCATCGCCGTGAACCCGAGGCCTAGCGTGATCAGGTCAGCCGCGGGCGATCCTGCCGGCAGGAACTGCGGCAGGAAGGCGACGAAAAACAGCGGCAACTTGGGGTTCAGCAGGTTCATCAGAATGCCGCGGCGGACGATGATCGCGGGCGGCTGCGGCGCGGCGGGCCGCACGCTCAGCCCCCCGCGCTCTTTCAGGACGGCCCAGGCCATCCAAAGTAAGTAAAGCACCCCGAGCGCCTTGATGCCCTGGAACAGCACCGCCGACGTGTGCAGCACGGCCGCCAGCCCGGCGAGGGCGACGGCAAGATGCACCACGGTCGCAAGCGTGCAGCCAAGGGTTGCCCACAGACCGGCCCGCAACCCGCCGCCTAGCGTAGTGGCCAGCGTGTAGACCACGCCGATCCCCGGGGTTGCACAGACGATAAAGGCTGTCAGCAGGAACTCGGGGCTCATCTCACAGGTCCATCAATAGACGGCGGGGATCTTCCAGCATTTCCTTGACGCGCACCAGGAAGGTCACGGCGCCTTTGCCGTCCACGATGCGGTGATCGTAGCTGAGCGCAAGATACATCATCGGCCGGATGACGATCTCGCCCTTCACCACCACCGGGCGGTCCTGGATCTTGTGCATCCCCAGGATTCCCGACTGCGGCGGGTTTAGGATCGGGCTGGACATGAGCGAGCCGTAGACGCCGCCATTGCTGATGGTGAAGGTGCCACCCTGCATCTCGGCCATGGTCAGCTTGCCGTCACGGGCACGCAGGCCAAGCTCGGCGATCTCTTTCTCGATCTCGGCAAAGCTTTTCTTGTCGGCGTTGCGGATCACAGGCACGACGAGGCCGTTGGGGGTGCCGACGGCAACGCCCATATGCACGAAGCGCTTGTAGACGACGTCGCTGCCATCGATCTCGGCATTCACCTCGGGCACTTCCTGCAGGGCGTGGCAGCAGGCCTTCACGAAGAAGGACATGAAGCCCAGCTTGACCTTGTGCTTCTTCTCGAAGGCGTCCTTGTACTCGTTGCGCAGGTCCATGATCGCCTTCATGTCCACCTCGTTATAGGTGGTCAGCATGGCGGCCGTGTTCTGCGCGTCCTTCAGGCGCCGGGCGATCGTAGCGCGCAGGCGGGTCATCTTGACCCGCTCCTCGCGGCCGGCGTCTTCGGCATTCGATGGGGCGCGGGGCGCCTGCTGGGCGGGGGCCGGCTGCTGCGCCGAGGGCGACTGCTGCGCGGGGGCTGGGGCCTTGGGCGCATCCTTGGCGCGGGCGACGTCTTCCTTCATCACCCGGCCGCCCTTGCCGCTGGCCGTCACCTGATCGCGGCTGACGCCCTGCTCGGCCATGGCCTTCTTGGCCGAGGGTGCATCCTCGATATCGCCACGCGGGGTCATTTCCTCCGGCCCGGCACCGGGCGAGCCGACCTCGGCCGCGTCCTGGGGCGAGCCTTCGCCGTCCGCGTTGGCCTCGGCCGCGGCGGCAGCGCCGCCAGGCGCCGGCGTTCCCGCAGCGGCGCCCTCGGAGATGATCGCGAGGCGGGCGTTGGCGGCGACGGTCTCGCCCTCGGGGACGAGGATCTCGGCCAGAACGCCGGCGGCGGGGGCGGGCACCTCGACCGACACCTTGTCGGTCTCAAGCTCGCACAGCATTTCGTCGGCGGCGACCTGGTCGCCCGCCTTCTTGAACCATGTGGCAACGGTCGCCTCGGTCACGCTTTCGCCCAGCGCCGGCACCATCACGTCCACGTTCTTGCCGCTCATCGGTTTTCCTTCCTGCGGGGTGCGGGTGTCGGCCCCCGCCTTGCCGGGTGTCGCGGCGTCATCGGCGCCCGCCCCTTCGGTAATCTGCGCCAGCAGCGCGTTGGGGCCGATCGTCGCGCCCTCGGGCGCGACGATCTCGGTCAGGATGCCGGATGCCGGGGCCGGCACCTCGACCGTCACCTTGTCGGTTTCCAGCTCGCACAGCATCTCGTCGGCGCTCACGCGATCGCCGGCCTGCTTGAACCAGGTGGCAACCGTCGCCTCCGAGACGCTCTCGCCCAGGGCCGGGACACGAACCTCGGTCATTTCGAGGTCTCGAAGCCGAGCGCCTCATCCACCAGCCGCGTCTGTTCCAGCTTGTGGCGCGAGGCAAGGCCAGTCGCCGGTGAGGCCGAGGCCGGACGGCCGGCATAGACCGGGCGCTTGTGATCGGCGCCGATGCGGGTCAGCACCCATTCGAGGTTCGGCTCGACAAAGCTCCACCCGCCCTGGTTCTTGGGCTCTTCCTGGCACCAGACGAACTCGGCCGACTTGAAGCGGTCGAACATCTTCAGCAGCGACTGCTGCGGGAAGGGATAGAACTGCTCCAGCCGGGCGATGTAGACGTCCTTCACCCCGGCAGCATCGCGCGCCGCGAGCAGGTCGTAGTAGACCTTGCCCGAGCAGACCACGACTCGCTTGATCTCGGGGTCGGGGGCCAGGATGCTGGCCTCGTTCAGCCGCTCGGCGTCGTCCGGCAGAACCCGGTGGAAGGTCGAGCCGGTCTGGAACTCGGCCGCGGTCGAGATCGCCTGCGGATGACGCAGCAGCGATTTCGGCGTCATCAGCACCAAGGGCTTGCGGAACGGGCGGTGAATCTGCCGGCGCAGGATGTGGAAATAGTTGGCCGGTGTCGTCACGTTGGCGACGATCCAGTTATCCTCGGCCGACATCTGCAGCCAGCGCTCCAGCCGGGCGCTGCTGTGCTCGGGGCCCTGGCCCTCGTACCCATGCGGCAGCAGCAGCGTCAGGCCCGACATGCGCAGCCATTTCTTTTCGCCCGACGAGATGAACTGGTCGAACAGGATCTGCGCGCCGTTGGCAAAGTCGCCGAACTGCGCCTCCCACATGGTCAGAGTGTTCGGCTCGGACAGCGAATAGCCGTATTCAAAGCCGAGGACCGCATATTCCGACAGCATCGAGTCGATGACCTCGAACCGCGACTGGCCGCTGCGAATGTGGTTCAGCGGGTAATGGCGGTGCTCGGTCTCCTGGTCGATGAAGGCCGAGTGACGTTGGCTGAAGGTGCCTCGCGTGCTGTCCTGACCGGACAGGCGCACCGGGTGGCCCTCGACCAGCAGGCTGCCGAAGGCGAGCGCTTCGGCGGTCGCCCAGTCAAAGCCATTGCCGCTGTCGAACATCGCCTTTTTCGCCTCGATCAGGCGGGCGACGGTCTTGTGGATCGCCATGTCCTTGGGGATGCGGGTCAGCGCAGTTCCGATCTCGGCCATGGTCGCCGCCGGGATGCCGGTCTTGCCGGGGGTGTATTCCTCGCCCTCGCGCTCGAACCCCTGCCACTTGCCATCCAGCCAGTCGGCCTTGTTCGGCTTGAACGCCTTGCCGACCTCGAACTCCTCGTTGAGGTGGGCCTGGAACGAGGCCTTCATGTCCTCGATCTCGCCCTCGGGGATCAGGCCATCCTTGACCAGCCGGTCGGTATAGAGCTGCAGGGTCGTCTTGTGCGCCTTGATTTCCTTGTACATGCAAGGGTTGGTGAACATCGGCTCGTCGCCTTCGTTATGCCCGAAGCGGCGATAACAGAAGATGTCGATGACCACGTCCTTGTGGAACTTCTGGCGGAATTCGGTGGCGACCTTGGCGGCGTGGACCACGGCCTCGGGATCGTCGCCGTTGACGTGAAAGATCGGCGCCTCGACCATCAGCGCGATGTCGGTCGGGTAGGGCGACGAGCGGCTGAAGGACGGCGCCGTGGTAAAGCCGATCTGGTTGTTCACCACGACATGGATGGTGCCGCCGGTGCGGTGGCCGCGCAGGCCCGACAGGCCAAAGCATTCCGCGACGACGCCCTGGCCGGCAAAGGCCGCATCGCCATGCAGAAGGACTGGCAGCACCGCAGTGCGATGCTCCTGGTCAGACATCTGGTCCTGTTTGGCGCGCACCTTGCCCAGCACCACCGGGTTCACCGCCTCGAGGTGACTGGGGTTAGCGGTCAGCGACAGGTGGACGGTGTTGTCGTCAAAGCTGCGGTCCGACGAGGCGCCGAGGTGGTATTTCACATCGCCCGAGCCATCGACATCCTCGGGCTTGAAGCTGCCGCCTTGGAACTCGTGGAAGATGGCGCGGAACGGCTTGCTGAGGACGTTCGCCAGCACCGACAGGCGGCCGCGGTGCGGCATGCCGATCACGACGTCCCGTACGCCGAGGGCGCCGCCACGCTTGATGATCTGCTCCATCGCCGGGATCAGCGCTTCGGCCCCGTCAAGGCCGAACCGCTTGGTCCCCATGTATTTGACATGCAGGAACTTTTCAAAGCCTTCGGCCTCGACCAGCTTGTTCAGGATCGCGCGCCGGCCTTCGCGGGTGAAGGCGATTTCCTTGCCATAACCCTCGATCCGCTCTTTCAGCCACGCGGCCTGCTCGGGGTCGCTGATGTGCATGAACTGCAGCGCGAAGGTGCCGCAGTAGGTGCGCTTCATGATCTCGGTGATCTGGCGGATCGACGCAATCTGCAGGCCGAGGACGTTATCGATAAAGATCGGCCGGTCGAGGTCCGCGGCGGTAAAGCCATAGGTCGCCGGGTCCAGTTCGCCCAAGGGGGGAACCTCGCGCATCCCGAGCGGATCGAGATCGGCAAACAGGTGGCCGCGGATGCGGAAGGCGCGGATCAGCATGATCGCGCGCACGCTGTCCAGCACCGCCCGGCGCAGCATGTCGTCGCTCAACTTGACGCCCTTGTCCTCGGCCTTGGCGGTGATCGTGGCGATGGCCGCCTTAGCAGTCGCCTCGGAGGCCATGGGCCATTCACCGGTCAAGGCGGCGGTCGTCTCGTCCGTCGGCATCGGTGGCCAGTCCGCCCGGCGCCAGGATGCCCCCTTGGCCTCGCGCGAGACGGTCGCCTCGGTCTCGCCAAGGCCCTGGAAATACTCGCTCCAGGCGGAATCGACCGCGGCCGGGTCTTTCGCCCACTGGCCGTAGAGCTGCTCGACATAGGCGGCGTTGGTGCCCTGCAGGAAGCTGCTGTCGCGAAAATCGGCGTTGGGGGTCTGGTCGTTCATAGGGTCACCTCGAGCGGGTTCGGGCCGAGCAGCTTCGGTCCAGCGGTTCCGCAGCGCGCTGATTGGACGATGAAAGAAAGGGGGCGGGCGACGGGTGCGCACGTCTCGCGAAGCCCGTGGGGCAGGGCGAAGGCGCGGGGCATCCGGCGAAGGACAAGGGAACCAAGGCGCGGCGGCCAGTCCGGGCGCGACGGGGCGGGGTTGGCCCGAGGTTGGAGGAAGCTGACCACCATCTCACCCGCAGATAATGTCGATCTTGCGCGCGCCAGGATCATCCCCCGGCCCGTCAAGCGGCAATTGCCGGATTTCGACCGCGCGCTTGTGCTCCAGCCCGCACAGGGCTTTGGCGGCACCCTGCTCGGCGTTGGCGGGGGCCGCGCCGGGGCGATAGATCACCCGCCAGCCCGCGTCGTTTCGGTTGACGGTCCGCACCGATTGGGGCGGCAGGGTCGAGGCGCGGTGCAGGTCGGTCCGCGCCGGCACGCCGCCGCGCAGCATGTCCTCGGTCGGGCCGCCGCCGCAGGCGGCAAGCGCGAGGCAGAGGCCAACGAGCGCAACCCGACCCGCCCTCATGATGCCCACCTGCCTGCCCCGTTCCATCCGTCATCCCCCGATGCCATTCCGGCCCAACGTCCCCTGGCGACGATCGTTCAGACCCTTGAGGAATCGTGAACGCTGGCCGGGAACGTGGGCCGCGGATCAGCCCTTGATCGCCTTCAGCACCGCTTCGCCGAGGCCCGCGGGGCTGTCGGCCACGACGATCCCGGCGGCTTTCATTGCCTCGATCTTGCTCTCGGCATCGCCCTGGCCACCCGAAACGATGGCGCCTGCATGGCCCATGCGCCGGCCCTTGGGGGCGGTGCGGCCGGCGATGAAACCGGCTGTCGGCTTCCAGCGGCCACGCTTTTTCTCGTCCGCGAGGAACTGCGCGGCCTCCTCCTCGGCGGCGCCGCCGATCTCGCCGATCATGATGATCGACTGGGTCGCGTCGTCGGCGAGGAACATCTCGAGCACGTCGAGATGCTCGGTGCCCTTGATCGGATCGCCACCGATGCCGACCGCGGTGGACTGGCCGAGGCCAACGTCGGTGGTCTGCTTGACCGCCTCATAGGTCAGCGTGCCGCTGCGCGAGACGACGCCGACGCTGCCGGGGCTGAAGATGCTGCCGGGCATGATGCCGATCTTGCAGGCGTCAGGGGTCAGGACGCCTGGGCAGTTCGGCCCGATCAGGCGCGATTTCGAATCGATCAGGGCGCGCTTGACGCGCATCATGTCGAGGACCGGGATGCCCTCGGTGATGGCGACGATCAACGGCACCTCGGCATCGATCGCCTCGAGGATCGAATCGGCCGCGAAGGGCGGCGGGACATAGATGACGGTTGCGTTCGCGCCGGTCTTTTCGACGGCCTCATGGACGCTGTTGAACACCGGCAGGTTCAGGTGCGTGGACCCGCCCTTGCCCGGGGTCACGCCGCCGACCATCTGCGTGCCATAGGCGATCGCCTGCTCGGTATGAAAGGTGCCTTGGCTGCCGGTGATGCCCTGGCAGATAACCTTGGTGTTCTTGTCGACGAGAATGGCCAATTAAGCGTTCCCTCTATTCTCTTTGTCGGCCTCGGCTTGGCAAACTTTGAAAGTGCCAGTGTGGAGGTCGGGATTTGCCGAGTTATGAATAAGTCGTCCAATCGCTATCAGCGTTGGCAAACCTTCTTCAGCGAGTCGCACTGTCAACTTATCCCTTGACCGCCTTCACGATCTTCTCGGCGCCGTCCTTCAGGTCGTCCGCGGCGATCACGTTCAGGCCGCTGTCGCGGATGATCTGCTTGCCCTGCTCGACGTTGGTGCCTTCCAGCCGGACGACCAGCGGCACTTTCAGGCCGACTTCCTTCACCGCGGCGACGATGCCCTCGGCGATGATGTCGCAGCGCATGATGCCGCCGAAGATGTTGACCAGAATGCCTTTGACGTTCGGGTCCGAGGTGATGATCTTGAACGCCTCGGTCACCTTTTCCTTGCTGGCGCCGCCGCCCACATCGAGGAAGTTGGCCGGCTCGGCGCCGTACAGCTTGATGATGTCCATGGTCGCCATGGCAAGGCCTGCGCCGTTGACCATGCAGCCGATCTCGCCGTCCAGCGCGATGTAGTTCAGATCGAACTTGCTGGCCGCCAGTTCCTTGGGGTCTTCCTCGGTCTCGTCGCGCAGGGCCATGATCTCGGGCTGGCGATAGAGGGCGTTGTTGTCAAAGCCCATCTTGGCGTCCAGCGCCTTGACCGTGCCGTCGGGCGTGACGATCAGCGGGTTGATCTCGAGCATCTCCATGTCGCGCTCGATGAACATCTTGTAGAGGGTCTTGACCAGGGCGACGCATTGCTTGACCTGCGCGCCCTCCAGCCCAAGGGCGAAGGCGACGCGGCGGCCGTGGAAGTCCGACAGGCCCGTGGCCGGATCGACGCTGAAGGTCACGATCTTCTCGGGGGTCGAATGGGCGACCTCCTCGATGTCCATGCCGCCCTCGGTCGAGACGACGAAGCTGACGCGAGAGGTGCCGCGGTCGACCAGCAGCGCCAGGTACAACTCGCGCGCGATGTCGCTGCCGTCTTCGATGTAAATGCGGTTGACCTGCTTGCCGGCCTCGCCGGTCTGGTGGGTCACGAGAGTGCGGCCCAGCATCTGGCGGGTCAGCTCCTCGGCCTCGGACACCGATTTCGCCAGCCGCACGCCGCCCTTTTCGCCAGCCTCGGCCTCGACGAAGTGCCCCTTGCCGCGGCCGCCGGCGTGAATCTGGGATTTTACCACCCACAACGGGCCCGCCAGCTGGCTGGCGGCGGCCTTTGCCTCTTCCGCGCGCATGACGATGCGCCCGTCACTGACCGGCGCGCCGTATTGGCGCAGCAAGGCTTTGGCTTGGTATTCGTGGATGTTCATGGCCCGATCGCCCCCCGAGGGTGGTGGATTTGCGCGGTTGTATGCGCGCTTTCACGCGGAAGGCCAAGCAAATCTGTCCCATAGGCGGGATCGGGCCAGCAATAGCACCGCTTGTGATCACGCTCTCGAAAACTGTGATCACAACGGTCGATTGCGGCCCGAAAGTCCAAACGAAAAGGCCGCCCGGAAGGGCGGCCCGATCTGTAGGTATTTTGCGGGTTCAGGCGAGCGAGGGGTCGATCGCCTTGCAGGCCTCGACCAGGCCCTTCACGGCGTTGACGGACTTGTCCATCATCGCCTGCTCTTCTGCGTCCAGCGCGATGTCGATCACCTTCTCGACGCCGCCAGCGCCTATCACGGTCGGAACGCCAACATAGATCCCGTCGAGGCCATAGGCGCTGTCAACCCACGCGGCGCAGGGCAGCACGCGCTTTTGATCCTTGAGGTAGGCCTCGGCCATCTCGATCCCGGCGGTGGCGGGCGCATAGAATGCGCTGCCGGTCTTCAGCAGGCCGACGATCTCGGCGCCACCGTCACGGGTGCGCTGAACGATGGCGTCCAGTTTGTCCTGCGTGGTCCAGCCCATCTTGACCAGGTCCGGCAGCGGAATGCCGGCGACGGTCGAGTAGCGGGTCAGCGGCACCATGGTGTCGCCATGGCCGCCCAGCACAAAGGCGGTCACGTCGCGCATCGAGACGCCGAATTCCAGCGACAGGAAGTGGCGGAAGCGCGCGCTGTCCAGAACGCCGGCCATGCCAACGACCTTCTCGTGCGGCAGCCCGGAGAAGCGCTGCAGCGCCCAGACCATGGCGTCGAGCGGGTTCGTGATGCAGATCACGAAGGCATTCGGCGCATTGGCCTTGATGCCCTCGCCCACGGCTTTCATGACCTTCAGGTTGATGCCCAGCAGGTCATCGCGGCTCATGCCCGGCTTGCGCGGGACGCCGGCGGTGACGATGCACACGTCGGCGCCGGCGATGTCGGCATAGTCATTCGCGCCCTTCAGGGTCGCGTCAAAGCCCTCGGAGGGGCCGCTCTGCGCAATGTCGAGGGCCTTGCCCTGGGGCGTGCCCTCGGAGATGTCGAACAGCACGACATCGCCAAGCTCTTTCATCGCGGCGAGATGGGCGAGCGTGCCGCCGATCTGTCCCGCGCCGATCAGCGCAATCTTTGCCCTGGCCATGATAACCCTCCGGTGCCTGAATTACGGCACCTCCGTTAGTCCCCGGCACGCAGCCTGTCCAGTGCCGCGCCGCGGTGCAGCATGGCTTGAATCGCGGCCGGTGCTGTGGGACGCCAAAGGAAAGGCGTGCGGGCCGCACCCGGTCGCGGCAGGCAAGTGATTAAAAAGCGGAGGGTATTGGATGTTCGATCTGACCGGCAGGCGGGCACTGGTGACGGGCGCCTCGGGCGGAATCGGTGGGGCGGTAGCGCGGGCGCTGTACGCGGCCGGCGCCAGCGTGGCTCTGTCCGGAACGCGCGAGGCGCCCCTGGCTGAACTGGCCGGCAGTCTTGGCGATCGCGCCTATGTGGTCACTGCGAACCTGTCGGACGCTGCCTCGGTCGAGGCATTGCCCAAGGCGGCGGCCGAGGCGCTGGGCGGCGGCATCGACATCCTGGTCAACAACGCCGGCATCACCCGCGACAACCTGGCCATGCGCATGTCGGACGAAGAATGGTCGCAGGTACTGGAGGTCAACCTGACCTCGGCCTTCCGGCTGTCGCGGGCGGTGATGCGCGGCATGATGAAGGCGCGCTGGGGACGGATCGTGACCGTCACCTCGGTTGTAGGCGCGACCGGCAATCCGGGGCAGGCGAACTATGCCGCGGCCAAGGCGGCGCTGGTCGGCATGTCGAAAAGCCTCGCGGCAGAGCTGGCCAGCCGCGGCATAACCGTCAACTGCATCGCCCCCGGTTTCATCGAAACGCCCATGACCGGCGCGCTGAACGACGAGCAGAAGGGCCGCATCCTTGGCGCGATTCCCATGGGCCGCATGGGCACCCCGGACGAGATCGCGGCCGCAGCCCTTTACCTTGCCAGCCCCGAGGCGGGCTATGTCACAGGCGCGACGCTGCACGTGAACGGCGGGATGGCGATGCTCTGACCCCGCGCGCCTGCGCCGCCGCGGCCAACAGGGACAGGGCGCGGTGGCGCGGGCAGGCGGATACACGCGGCGCACACGCCCCTCGCACACTTGCGCGAGCCGCGGCGGATGCTATATGCCGCGACCTGAAGGCCGTTGGCTGACCGTTTAGGCTTCTGCCGCGCGGCGGCTTGGGGAACCGGGCGGAGGCCCGCCAACTGAAGGAATTGACATGAGCGATATTTCGGATCGCGTGAAAAAGATCGTCGTCGAGCATCTTGGCGTCGACGAGGACAAGGTGACAGAAACCGCCTCGTTCATCGACGATCTCGGGGCCGACAGCCTCGACACGGTCGAGCTGGTGATGGCGTTCGAGGAAGAGTTCGGGATCGAGATCCCCGACGACGCCGCCGAAACCATCCAGACCTTCGGCGATGCCGTGAAGTTCATCCAGGCCGCGGTCTGAACCTGCCCTGTCCGGGAAATTCTGAAACGGCGCCCCAGCGGGCGCCGTTTCTCGTTTCTGGTGCCGCGCGCCGTGCCCCTGCGGGCTGCGTTGCGCCAGCGGGATCGCCCGTGTATCACGCGGCGACCTGCATCGTTTAAGGATCGCGCGTATGAAAAGGGTCGTCGTCACCGGGTTGGGAATGGTCACGCCACTGGCCTCGGGGGTAGAGGAGACCTGGTCGCGCCTGATCGCCGGTCAGTCTGGCGCAGGACCGATCACCCGGTTTGACGCCAGCGACGTGGTGACGAAATACGCCTGCGAGATCCCGTTCGGGGACGGCAGCGACGGCAGCTTCAATCCCGATGACTGGATGGAGGCAAAGGACCGGCGCAAGGTCGACGACTTCATCCTCTATGGCATGGCCGCAGCCACGCAGGCCGTCGCCGACAGCGGCTGGCAACCCGCCACTGAGGAGGATCGCGAGCGCACCGGCGTCATGATCGGCAGCGGCATCGGCGGCCTGACCACGATCGCCGAGACTGCGGTCCTTATCAAGGAGCGCGGGCCCAAGCGGGTCAGCCCGTTCTTCATCCCCGGCTCGCTCATCAACCTGGTCAGCGGGCAGGTCAGCATCCGCTTTGGCTTCAAGGGTCCGAACCACGCGGTGGTGACTGCTTGCTCGACCGGGGCGCACGCCATCGGCGACGCGGCGCGGCTGATCCGCGCGGGCGATGCGGATGTGATGCTCGCCGGCGGCGCCGAGGCGCCCATCAGCGAGATCGGCATCGCGGGCTTCAACGCCTGCAAGGCCCTGTCGACCAAGTTCGCCGACGATCCCAAGCGTGCCAGCCGTCCCTGGGACGTGGACCGCGACGGCTTTGTCATGGGCGAGGGCGCAGGCGTCGTCGTGCTGGAGGAGCTGGAGCATGCCCGAGCCCGCGGTGCGAAGATCTATGCCGAGGTGCTCGGCTATGGCCTGTCCGGGGACGCCTATCACATCACAGCGCCGTCCGAGGATGGCGACGGCGGCTTTCGCAGCATGTCGGCGGCACTGAAGCACGCCGGCAAGCGGCCCGACGAAATCGATTACATCAACGCCCATGGCACCTCGACCATGGCCGATACCATCGAGCTGGGCGCCGTCGAACGGCTGTTGGGCGATGCGGCCTCGGGGGCGGTCATGTCCTCGACCAAATCGGCGACCGGTCACCTGCTGGGCGCCGCCGGGGCGATCGAGGCAATCTTCTCGATCCTCGCCATCCGCGATCAGATCGCGCCGCCGACCATCAACCTCGACAATCCCGCGGTCGAGGCGCGGATCGACCTGGCAGCAAACGCCGCGGTGCGCCGCAAGATCGACCTGGCGCTGTCCAACAGCTTCGGCTTTGGCGGCACCAACGCCAGCCTGGTTCTGGGCCGGGTCGACGCATGATCTGGCGCAACATCGCCTCGAACTTCCTGACGGTTGCGGTGGTCATTCTGATCGTCGCTGCCGCCGCCGTGGCCTGGGGCAAGCGGCAATATTCGGGACCGGGCCCCTCGGCCATCGCGCAATGCGTCCAGGTGCCCCCCGGTGCGAGCCTCGATTCGGTTTCGAAGCAACTGTCCGAGCAGGGTGCCGTCAGCAGCAGCTACATCTTCCGGACCGGCGCCGATTACGCCGGCAAGTCGCGCGACCTGAAATTTGGCAGCTATCTGGTCCGGCCGCACGCCAGCATGGACGAGATCCTGCGCGTCATCACCGCGGGCGGGCCGTCCACCTGCGGCATCGAGGTGACTTACCGCGTGGGCGTGCGGGAAAACAGCGTGGTGCTGCGTGATGTCGATCCGACCACGGGCGAATACGTCGAGCAGGTGAAATATGACCCGGCAACCGGCGAGGTCCCCGAGGCGATCACCCGCGCCGAGGCGCAGCGCGGCACCCGGATGCGGCTGACGGTGGCAGAGGGTGTGACCAGCTACCAGGTCGTGCAAGGCCTGCGGCAGATTTCTCTGCTGGCGGGCGAGACCGGCAGCGTGCCCCCCGAGGGGATGCTGGCGCCCGACACTTACGCCATCGAAAAGGGCCTCGAGCGTCGCAAACTGCTGGACGACATGGAAAAGAGCCAGGCGGGGATCCTGGCGGCGGCATGGGAGGCGCGCCCCTTCGATCTGCCCTACAAGACGCCCGAGGAGGCGCTGGTCATGGCCTCGATCATCGAGAAAGAGACCGGCATCGCGGCCGAGCGTCCGCAGATCGCCAGCGTGTTCGTGAACCGCTTGCGCGACGGCATGCGCCTGCAAACCGATCCGACCGTGATCTATGGCATTACCAAGGGCCGCGAGGTCCTCAATCGCGGGCTGCGTCGGTCCGAACTGGCTGCGCGCACGCCGTTCAACACCTACCAGATCCCCGGGCTGCCGCCGACGCCGATCGCCAACCCGGGCAAGGCCGCGATCCAGGCGGCGCTGGCCCCCGCCGACACGAATTACCTGTACTTCGTCGCCGACGGCACCGGCGGGCACGCCTTTGCCACGACGCTGGAGCATCACGAGGCCAATGTCGCCAAGTGGCGCGCCATCGAGGCCGAGCAGGGCGCCGCCGCAGCGGCGCTTGCAGGGCAGGGGCAGGGAACCGGCGTCAGCAACTGATCGCTGGCCGCCTGCGCCGCGCGATCAGCCCTGGCCGGGCGCGTCCGCGTCGGCTTCCGCCGCCGCCTGCGCCTCGGCATCGGGAAGGGGGGTATCGGTCGTATGCGGAACGGCGGGCGCCGTGACGCCGGACGTCATGGCCTCGCCATGCACCCCGGCCGCAAGCTCCGCCACGAAGGCGAGGATTTCGTTCACCGGACGACCCTCGCCGATCAGGCGCACGATGGCGCTGCCGACAACGCTGCCGTCTGCAACCTCGGCCACGGCACGCGCAGCCTCGGGCGTGGTAATGCCAAAGCCGACCACCACCGGCAGGCCGGACGCCTCGCGAATCCGCGCAACCTCGGGGCCGACGACGGCTGCGTCAGCCGCGCCGGTCCCCGTGATCCCGGTCATCGAGACGTAATAGACGAACCCCGAGGTGTTCTGCAGCACCTTGGGCAGGCGCTCGGCGTCGGTCGTGGGCGTGGCGAGGCGGATGAAATTCAGACCAGCGGCGCGGGCCGGCAGGCACAACTCGCTGTCCTCCTCGGGGGCAGGTCGACGACGATCAGCCCGTCGATCCCGGCCTCGGCCGCGGCGGACAGAAAGCCCTCGACCCCGCCGGGGCCGGCGTAGATCGGATTGTAATAGCCCATCAGCACGATGGGCGTCGCGTCATCCTGGCGCCGGAAGTTGCGCACCATGTCCAGCGTCCGCGCCACCGAGCCGCCGGCTGCGAGTGCCCGCTGGCCGGCCGCCTGGACAGTCGGCCCATCGGCCATCGGATCGGTAAAGGGCATCCCCAGCTCGATTACATCGACGCCGGCGCCCGGCAGGCCCGCCAGAATCGCCGCGGAGGTTTCGGGGTCCGGGTCACAGGCCATGACATAGGAGACGAAGGCCTTGCGGCCCTCGGCCCGAAGGCGGTCGAAAGTGGCATCGATGCGGGTCATGGCAGCCTCTGTACGCGAATGCCAAAGGGTTAGCCCGCCCGGTTCTGCGCCGCAACCGCACACCCGTTGCAAGCCGGCCGGCCGGGCCCTATTAGCCGGGGCTGATCGCAAAAGGGGTGCAACATGGGCTTTCGCATGGGAATCGTCGGGCTGCCGAATGTCGGCAAGTCCACCCTGTTCAACGCCCTGACCCGCACCGCGGCCGCCCAGGCGGCCAACTTTCCGTTCTGCACCATCGAGCCGAACGTCGGCGACGTGGCCGTTCCGGATGCGCGCCTCGACAAGCTGGCGGCTATCGCCGGCAGCAAGCAGATCATCCCGACGCGCATCACCTTTGTCGACATCGCCGGCCTCGTGAAGGGCGCCAGCAAGGGCGAGGGGCTCGGCAACCAGTTCCTCGCCAACATCCGCGAGGTCGATGCCATCGCCCATGTGCTGCGCTGCTTCGAGGACGGCGACATCACCCATGTCGAGGGCCGGATCGACCCGCTGGCTGATGCCGAGACCATCGAGACCGAGCTGATGATCGCCGACATGGAATCGATCGAGCGGCGACTGGCGAACCTGTCTCGCAAGGTGAAGGGCGGCGACAAGGATGCCGTCGCGCAAGAGCGGCTGCTGAAGGCGGCACTGGTGGCGCTTGAGGCCGGGCGTCCCGCCCGCAGCCTTACCATTGCCGAGGATGATCGTCGCGCCTGGGACATGCTGCAGTTGCTGAGCGCCAAGCCGGTGCTTTACGTTTGCAACGTCGCCGAGGCCGAGGCGGCCGAGGGTAACGCCCTGACAGCCGCGGTCGCCGAACGGGCTGAGGCAGAGGGCGCGGGCCATGTGGTCATCTCGGCCCGGATCGAGGAAGAGCTGTCGCAACTGCCGGCCGACGAGGCCGCCGAGTTCCTGGGCGAGATGGGGCTGACGGAGGCCGGCCTCGACCGGCTGATCCGCGCCGGCTACGAATTGCTGGGTCTGCAGACCTATTTTACCGTCGGCCCCAAGGAGGCGCGCGCCTGGACCATCACGCGCGGCACCATGGCCCCGCAGGCGGCGGGCGTCATCCATGGTGATTTCGAGCGTGGCTTCATCCGGGCCGAGACCATCGCCTATGACGATTACATTGCAGGCAATGGCGAGGCGGGCGCGCGCGAGGCGGGTCGGTTCCGGGTCGAAGGCAAAGGCTACGAGGTCAAGGACGGGGACGTCCTGCACTTCCTCTTCAACGGCTGAGGGTTGACCCGGGCGGCCCGCCGCGTTTCCCTGCGCGGCAAGGGAGCTCGCCATGCGCCAAGCGAACTGGGACCGTGTCCCCATCGAAATACAGAGCATCGACGCCCCCCTGTCGCGGGCAGCGATCTTTCTGACACTGACCGTTGAGGCGGGCGATGGCCCGCTGGCCCCCGTGCGCGACCTGCTGTCCGGCCTCGACGATCTGGTAAAATCAGTCAGCTTTCCGCATCTGGACGCCAAGCTGAGCTGTGTCGTCGCCATCGGCTCGGACCTGTGGGACCGTCTGTCGCCGCGCCGCCGGCCCAAGGCATTGGCGCCCTTCCAGCCGGTCATCGGCAACCCGCACCGGGCCCCGGCGACGCCCGGTGATCTTTTATTCCACATCCGCGCCGAGCGGCAGGACCTGTGCTTTGCGCTGGAAACGCTGATCCTCGACCGGTTGCGCGGCGCAGTCGCCGTCGCCGACGAGGTGTTCGGCTTTCGCTATTACGATGCGCGTGATCTGCTCGGCTTTATCGATGGCACTGCGAATCCGACGGGGGACAAGCTGCCGGCCTCGACCCTCGTCGGGAACGAGGACCGGCACTTCGCCGGCGGCAGCCATGTGACGGTGCAGAAATACCTGCATGATCTGGGCGTCTGGAACGCCAAGAGCACCGAGGCACAGCAGGCCGTCATCGGCCGGACCAAGGCCGATAATATCGAACTGGCCGATGCCCCCGCGGATGCCCAGAAATCACACAAAACGCTGACCACAATCACCGATCCGGACGGCACCGAGCATGACATCCTGCGCGACAACATGCCGTTCGGTCGCCCCGGCGCGGGCGAGTTCGGGACCTATTTCATCGGCTACAGCCGCGATCCCGC
The DNA here is from genome assembly GCF_003324675.1 of Paracoccus suum. Classification (NCBI taxonomy): domain Bacteria; kingdom Pseudomonadati; phylum Pseudomonadota; class Alphaproteobacteria; order Rhodobacterales; family Paracoccaceae; genus Paracoccus; species Paracoccus suum. The sequence continues at coordinate 3,107,415 of NZ_CP030918.1, read as the reverse complement.
CGTCACGCAAAAGATGCTCGAGCGGATGTTCATCGGTGATCCGCCCGGACTTTACGATAAAATCCTGGACGCCTCGCGTGCTGTGACGGGGGCGAGGTTCTTTGCACCGACCGCGGAAATGCTGGCGGGAGTCGGGAGCGAAAAGTAGGGCGCAGGGCAGGTCGGGCCGTAACCGCGCCCTTCTGCGAGAGGAGCCGCGCCGCTTGGCAGCAGGCCGTCGCCCTCTCTCCGCGAAGGCTCCCTCAACTACAGCTGAATCCAACCCTCACCCAACGATTTTACCCTTGTTTCCCCCGCGCGCCGACTGCTAGACCCCGCGGCGGAGTGGTGGCCGAGTGGTCGAAGGCACACCCCTGCTAAGGGTGCAGGCGGGAAACCGTCTCGAGGGTTCGAATCCCTTCCACTCCGCCATTTGCCCTCGCGAAAGCGTTCTCTTGATCCGGCTGCGGCCGGATTTTTCCGTTGTATTCGAGGGTTATGCGGGAGGGGCTGAGCACTGGCCCTGGCACCGGGCGGGCCGGAAGCGGTCTCTCAGGGCCGATATTCTCCGGACCTCATGACTGCGCGAATTTGGTGAATAGCTTGCAACAGATTGAAATTACTTGTTAGTTTTCGACCAAGTTCCGAACACTTCGACGACAGGGGTGTTCGTTAGATGGAACTGAAATCAAACCCTTCGCAGCGCGATGCAAACGCATGATACCAAGCGCGCGGAGAAGGTTTTCTTATAGCGGCCCGCCCGCGAGGCCCACTTCCCGGTTGAGGCAGCCCCCACACTATCTCTTGCTGCTTGTGCTTTAACATAAGCGGCTGTTATTCGTACCACATCCCCCGACCGGAGTGAGTACCCTTGAGATACATCGACTCAGCATCTCGAAACACGTCTGACGTTCTTGGAGAATGGCTCGCCAGCTTCAGTCCCCTGGCTGTCGACGCCCTACGTTGGCAAACGGGATACTTTAGTGCAGACGGACTGGCTCCTTTGGCGCCAGTAATAAATGAGCTGAAGTCGCAAGATAGATTGACGAATTGTGTAATTGGGTCAAACGGCGGAGAAACCGGAGAGCCAGATATCGAAACGCTGGTTAATCTCGTTGGAACCCCAAGAGCAAACGCAAGGATCGGGGTTGTTAGCTTCTCTGCGGGGCTATTTCACCCAAAGGTATATCACTTCACAAGGCAGGACGGCACTCAGGCCGCCTATGTTGGATCGGCAAATCTGACTACGCCGGGCATTTCTGGGATGAACATCGAGGCAGGTTTGCTCTTGGATTCATCGACCGGCGATCCCGATCACGTCCTTTCAGACGTCGCGGCAGCAATTGACGCTTGGTTCAATGGACCTCGGCCCGGGCTCTCAACTGTGACGGCACTTGCCGACCTCGCACCTCTAGTCGCCGCCGGAGTGCTTGGCGTGGCCCCTACGCCACGTACAACGCAATCCATTTCTGGAAGCAGCGGGGCGGCATCAAGCAAAATCGGACTCAAGCCGCTAATCAAGTTCCCCCCTGTCTCGGTTAAGAGCGGCACTGTAGCAGCTTTGGGTTCAGCGGCAGCAGCGCCTTCCGCCCCGCCCAGCACAGCGACGGTTGCTCCATCTGCCGGACCGCTTACCTCAAGCCCGCGCCCGCCCTTCCCCCCATATGTACTCTTCGCACCAGGCATCGCGACACCGACACTCGGGGCAGCAGCCTTGACCGGATCCACGCTAGCGGGCGGCGCTGCTGGATTGGTCATTCGCCTCAACCGAGACAGTGCAAGGCACTTCTCCGGAGGCAGTGGCACAGCAAACGTAAGCGTACCAGTTGCGACCATCGGCACGATGAGGTTCGGCGTATTTCAAGGAAAGTATCAGAGGCCTCGCGCCGAGTTCGACCTTCGCATGCGTTATGTCTCAAACTTGGGAGCCTACGAAGTAGCATCCTCTAGCACCAATGTAATGGTCTACGGATACGCTCCTGGTGAATCTGGCCATGGTGACGTGAGGATGGTCGTGCCGGCCGCGCCTGCTCGTGCCATTCGCGATCATGCCGCAGCACACGGATTCCATGTCCCGACAGCAAACGACCCAATGATCTTAGAGTGGCCGACGCCAGCCGATCCAACTTTCAAGGCAACATTCATCGATCCAGCTGACCCACTCTTCGCCACGGTAGACGGGATGCTCGCCACTGCTTCAGCCGGTGGTGCGCTCGTGGGTCAAGGTGCGTGCTGGTTACCCGCAGGTATTTCGCCGAACTGGTAAAAACAACGATTGAAGATCGGCGTGCTATTCTTTCCGAAGTATGATCAGCGTTTCTGCTGCAACCGCATTACTCACATGATATCCGTAGCGCCGGTAGGTTTGCAGCGGAATGAGTTCTTCTACTTTCCAGCCGACCGCAGTAGCCAGTCGCGACAAGTGTTCGGGGGTATCGATGTCATGACGAACGCCCCCGATTGTAGTGTGGTTGTGGCCAACAATCAAAGCGTAGGGAGCTCCCTCTCTCATCAGCCTGTTCACTGAGCTGAAGTTTGCTTTCATCGACGCGAAGTATCGATACAGAAGCGACGGAACGGCACGCCTGCGAAACCCGTCTTCTTCACCGAGCAAATCCTCGAGCTTGATGCAAAGTTCGTACTCTTGATCCGGCAATTCTGCCTCGTTTGATGCGAGCAATTGAGGCAGTTCCCGCTTTGAGTTTCCACGAAGCTCTCTACTTCCGATCAGTGATGCCTCGAGTTCGAGAATTTGATTGGGCGCCAGGAGATCAAGCCAAACCAACGAAAGGCGTTGCGTGTCAATATACGGGAGTGCCATGGCATATGGCGGGCTGGTAATGGCGGCATCGAACTTCCGCATTGCGCTATCTGCCGTCAACTCGGATACGTCACAGAGTACCGCTCGACCGAGAGGTGCCCGTGAACCAATGAGTTCTCGCGCGGAAAGTATCCGATCAATAATTTGTGGAAGCGCATCCAAGAGCGCAGATGTGAACGAATTCGACGGAAGTGGCGAGGTCCTCCTCCTGATCCGCAAGTCTCGTGGGTCCTGCTGGGAATACTCACGAAGAAGGTTGCTAGCTACAGATAGAAAAATTGGCGACATCTCGCCGGCAATGTCGAGGATGATGGCCCGAACGCCTTCGATTTCGTCGTAGATTTCAGGATCAAACCATTTCAGTAGGTATTCGCGACGCGCAGCAGAAGACTGAGGGGCTTTCCTTCCATCAAAAGATCGAAGCTGGGCCGAAATGTTCTTGTGCGCTTTTCGGAGTTCACAGGGCGGGACCGACAAGCCAAGTAGCTTTGCGTTCGACAAGAAGACTGCGAGTGGATTTATGTCAGTGCCGACCGCGTCGACACCCAAATGGCAACACTCAACGAGAGTCGTGCCGCTACCACAGAACGGATCAAGGACAGTCTGCCCAGGCTCAACCTTGAAAATATTAAGAAGCGCCTTGGCGACTTGCGGATTAAATTTCCCTTTGTATTCATGCAGGCCATGAACTGAATAACGTGTCGCCTGGCGGTTTTTTCCGTTTCGTGCCGTTTCCTCCAGCTCAGCTTGCACCGTTGAAGTAAACCCAGAGCCATTCTCGTAGCCCTTGAAATAGGTCAGGCGTTCCGCTCCGGAACCGGGCCTTGCTTCGCGCAAATCCAGGCCATCTTGTACTTCATTGGCTCCTGACGGGCAGATCAGTGAAGTCACCTCCCGAGAAGCGAGCTCTTTCTCGTAGGGGTAGTACTTGTAGTTATGCCAACGGAGCCGCATCACTCGACCTCCTTCCGCAGCACCAAGACGGTTTCTGTCTTAATGTTTGCATGAGAAAGGTTGAATGATTTTCGGTTCGCTGACAGTTCCCGCTCTGTTACGAAGAACGGAGTGAAGCCAAGCGGTGCAGCTTCATCTGTGATGATTTCCGAGTTGTCGTAAATCTTCCCATGGATCTTCGAGCGGCCAACCACGAAACTTGCAAAGCCCCCCTTCACCAACACGTTTCCCAGAAGCTTTAGCGTCTGTCTCATTTGCCGTGCAAAATCTTCGGCCGTGTGGTGGTTCTTCTTGAAGAAGTGAGCCCGCGCACCAATCTCGTCAGCTTTCACCTTCAATGGGTCATACCCCAACCACCACATCCGGTATTTGTGATAAAGCCAATACTCATATGCGTTCGGGTATGGAGGAGATGTTACGACCAATCCAATCGGTCGCCCAATCATGCTCGGCTCTACCTTCAGGATGTCGTTCTCAATTACATCCACGGAGGTCAAGGGATATGGTCTATTTTGGAGAGCGGCGTTGATGCGGTTGACCGCGCGCAAAAAAAGCGTGGGGACGGCGGAAGGATCGATATCCTTCTGTACCGCCGCATATCGGGTATCGCTTTCCTGATTAGAGACTCTGACAATAATACTCGAAAGTGCTAGCTTCAGCGCATCGCGAGCCTCACTTGGGGAAGTCGCGATAGAACGAGCAATCTTATTGATCTCCACCTGGACATTTGGCTGGAACCAGTGATCAAGATTAGGAATTTCAGGAATCTCGCCATCAGAAGCTGTCTCTGAGCTCGCTACAATCCGAGCAGCAAGCTGCTCGATATCGGTCGGGCAGGCCGAGGTCTTAACGCGAGACATTAGGCAAGCGATTGGGTTCAGGTCGACTCCGACAGCGGGAATGCCTAGTCGCTGGCTTTCAACTAAACTGCTACCGCTCCCGCAGAACGGGTCCAGCACACCGCTGTGGGGAGGCAGTGGCAAGCAGTTGATGAGTGCTCGCGGGATTTCCGCAATGAATTTGGCAGGATAAGGGTGGACGCCTTCGATCTCGCTATGGCTGCGCCGATCGGGGAAGCCCCAATCAACCTCTGACAAAGACGACCTTGCTGCTGTTTCCGGATCTAGCGAAGCTGACCAGCTATCCGTCTTTTGGGGGGTGGGTTCGTGTGTTCCGTGCGCCATTAGTGGTCTTCTCTTTGCGGGCGCACGAACGGGAGCGAGCCTTGATCTATTGTTGGTTCGACGCGATTGAGGAAGTCCACGACCGCCTTTCGAGCAACCTGCGCCACCGGGGCGTCGTCACGCTCCGCGAAGGCGAGCAACAGGGCGTACGCTCGTTCGTCCAGGTTAATCGTGACCCTGGCTGTCTTCGTTCGTCCCTTCGGTCGCGCCATGATGTGTGTTTAGTGCAGCAAAAAACGGTCAGCAAGTCGTATTCTTACGTCATGCGGCTATTGCGAAGGGAAGGCAACTGGTCGTTCCACTCCACCGGGAACGGCTCCATCACCCGCACCAGCGTCACCAATGGCCCCTGCTTCCCGTCCAGGATCGCCTCGACGATGTCGGGCGCGAGCAGTGTCAGACGCAGGACGCGGGTCATGTAAGAGGGCGCAATCCCCTCGCGCTCGGCCAATTCGGCGACCGTTGCGTACTCGCTAGACTCCAGCATCCGCTTCCAGCGAAACGCGCGGGCCAGTGCCTTGACGAGTGCGTCATCGGGGCGGCGCGGGGTGGACGCGCCTTCGGGCAACTGCATCTCCTTCCGCCCCCCACGCTTCACGAGGCGGAACGGGACATGGATGGTGACAGTATCGGGGACCGGGGTGGCGCGGGTCATGCGGCTGCTCCTATGTCGGCGGTGATTTCGCGCGCCAGCCCGGCCAGTCCGTCCATACGCAGCCGGACGTTCAGGCCTTCCGTGACGATCTCGACCCGCTCGACCAGCAGCGCCACGATGCGCGCCTGCTCGGCCGGGAACAGATCGTCCCACAGCGGGTCGAGCCGAATCAGCGCCGCGCGCGCGTCGGCCTCGGTGATCTCACCGTACTGCACCCGCGCCGCCTTCCATGTGCCCGCGACAATCTCAGGCTGGCGGAACACGGCGCGCAACTGCTCGATGACGGCCGCTTCGATCTCGCCGGCGGGCACGCGGCCGATGGGACACGACGCCGCGCCATGCTTCAGCACCGTCTGGCTGACGTAGTAGCGGTAGAGCCGCCCGGCCTTGCGCGTGTGGGTCGGCGAGAAGGCCGCGCCGTCGGGGCCGTAGAGCAACCCCTTCAGCAGCGCGGGCGTGTCGGCGCGCGTGCGCGCGGCGCGCTTCCGGGGGCTCTCCTGCAGGATGGCGTGAACCTTGTCCCACAGCTCGCGGTCGATGATGGCGTGGTGCTCGCCGGGATAGCTGTCGCCCTTGTGGACCGCCTCGCCGATGTAGGCGCGGTTGCTGAGCATCCGATAGATGTATTTCTTGTCGATCCGGTTGCCGCGGGGCGTCCGAAGTCCCCGCGTGCCGACCTCCCGCGCCAGTTCCGTGCAGGACCCGATCTCGAGGAAGCGGGCGAAGATCCAGCGCACATGCGCAGCGTGCTCTTCGTCGACCACCAGCTTCCGGTTCTCGACACGGTAGCCGAAAGGCGGCACCCCGCCCATCCATATGCCCTTCTTCCGGCTGGCGGCGACCTTGTCGCGGATCCGCTCGGCCGTGACCTCCCGCTCGAACTGGGCGAAGCTGAGCAGGATGTTCAGGGTCAACCGCCCCATCGACGTGGTCGTGTTGAAGGACTGCGTGACCGAGACGAACGTCACGCCATTGCGGTCGAACACCTCGACCAACTTGGCGAAGTCGGCCAGGGAGCGGCTGAGGCGGTCGATCTTGTAGACCACCACCACTTCGACCAGCCCGTCCTCGATGTCCTCCAGCAGCCGCTGCAGGCCGGGGCGATCCAGCGTGCCGCCGGAGATGCCGCCGTCGTCATACTGATCGCGGACGAGTACCCAGCCCTCAGACCGCTGGCTGGCTCGCCTTCCATACGTCGAGGGCATCCGCGCGCGGGCTCCGACGCACCCTGCACATTCCGATCCGACGACGGCGGCCCCGTACCGCCAAGCACCAGGCCACCGTCGTCTTCCACCCGAGCAGCCAACCAGAAGAGGAGACCACCCATGGCTGACCTGACTCTCGCCACCTCCGCCCGTGAGGCAATCCCCGATCTGCGACCCGTCGTCCGCGCCAACCGGGTGACGCTGGCGCTCGACCTCGGCACCATGACGGGCTGGGCGCTGCACGGCATCGACGGGCTGATCACCTCCGGCACGGCGTCCTTCCGCCCCGGCCGCTTCGACGGTGGCGGCATGCGGTATCTGCGGTTCACGAACTGGCTCACCGAGATCGACCGGCTGTCCGGGCCCGTCGCCGCCATCTGGTTCGAAGAGGTCCGCCGCCATGCCGCGACCGATGCCGCCCATGTCTATGGCGGGCTGATGGCCACGCTGACGGCATGGGCCGAATTGCGCGGCATTCCCTACGAGGGCGTTCCCGTCGGCACCATCAAGCGCCACGCCACCGGCAAGGGCAACGCGAACAAGGACGCCGTGATGGCGGCCGCCCGGGCGCGCGGCTTCAGCCCCGCCGACGACAATGAGGCCGACGCCATCGCGATCCTGCTCTGGGCGCTGGAGACCCGGGGAGGTGTGCAATGAGCGGCATGCGGTTCACGCCCAAGGGTTATGGCGGTCACCGCCGCAACCCCGACGAGGTCAAGCGCGACGGCTGGAAGGAACAGGGGTTGCTGGCCGTCGCCATAGACGACGACCGCCTGACCTGGCCGGAGCGCGAGCTGGTGCGCCAGCTCGGCGAGCGGCTCTACGGCAAGCGGGAACGGGAGGCGCGTCATGGGTGAGTGGACCACAGCGCAGGTGCAGGATCGGCTTGAACTTGCGGCGGGCGTGATGCGGCAGATGCCGGGCGTGATGCCGCAGGGCTTCTTCAACGCATGGCCCGAGTATTTCCACAGCTTCGCCGACAAGGTCGGTCAGGAGCCGCAGATGCGTCGCCCGAGGCCCAGCCCGCGACAGATCACGGAGGCCGAGGAGGCGATGCTCTGGCTGCGCTGGCTCGAGCCCGAGGATGGGCGCCTCGTCTGGGCCCGCGCCGACGGCATGGCGTGGAAGCCGATCTGCTGGCAGTTCGGCCTGTCGCGCACGGCCGCGACCAAGCGCTGGCAATACGGTCTGGCGGTGATCACTTGGCGGCTGAACGGTCGCGTGCCGTCGCCCCGGCGGTCACAGCAGTTCGTCATCGAAAACGCCAATCGGCTGTCAAGAAAAATCGTCCTCTGAGGAAATTTTCGGGTGTACATCGCAGGCCCTTACACATTTCGACGAGGCCGTTAGAAAACGAATATGCTCGGGAGAGGAGCGCGCAGGCAGAGGCCGCGCCGCTGGCTTCCGGGGTCCAGCGAAGGGTCCAGTGGGGGTCCAATGGGCTAACCCATTGAGTTCTTGGTTCCTTCCTGACGATATTCGTATGCTGGCGGGCGAAGCGCGACGCATCGCCAGCGACAGGGCCGATTTTTTGGGAAGCCACCCAGAAGCCAGCGCCGCCTGAACCCCATCGAAACATCGAAAAATCAAACCCTTGAAGCTGGACACCCCTGGTGGCCGCTGGACCCCGCGTGGAGTCTAGCCTGGCCCCCGGAGTCCGGAGCCGAGGGTATCCACCCTGATCCTGAAGGACCGGCCCGCAGATGACGCTGAGCTTTGCCCCGGATCGGATCGAGACCTGGCCGCTGTCGCGCCTGCAGCCCTACGCGAAGAACGCGAAGGTGCACGGGGCCGACCAGGTCGTGAAGATCGCCGCCAGCATGGCCGAGTTCGGCTGGACCGTGCCTTGCCTCGTCGGCGAGGACGGGGAGCTGATCGCAGGCCATGGGCGCGTTCTGGCCGCGACCCAACTGGGGCTGACCGAGGCACCGGTCATCGTGCTCGGCCATCTGACCGAGGCCCAGCGCCGGGCCTATCGGATCGCGGACAACAAGCTGACCGAACTCGGGACATGGGACGAGGCGCTGCTCTCGGCCGAGTTGAACGAGTTGCTGGCCGAAGACTTCGACCTGTCGCTGGTCGGGTTCTCGGACGGCGAACTCGACAAGCTACTGGCCTTCGTGCCGGAGGGGGACGGCGAGGAAGAGGGTGGCGCCGGGGGCTCCGTGCCGCCGGTCACCATCCCCGAGCCACCGCGCAACCCGGCTTCGCGGACGGGTGATCTCTGGATCCTCGGCGACCACCGGCTGCTGTGCGGCGACAGCACCAGCGCTGCCGAGGTGCGCCGCCTGATGAATGGCGAGCGGGCGATCCTGTTCGCAACGGACCCGCCGTATCTCGTCGACTACGATGGCTCGAACCATCCGACGCGGAACAAGGACTGGAGTCAGAGCTACGGCGTGACCTGGGACGATTCCTCGCAAGGCGCGGAACTCTACGACGGCTTCATTGCCGCCGCGGTGGCGGAAGCCATCGCCGAAGATGCCGCCTGGTATTGCTGGCACGCCTCCCGCCGCCAGGCGATGCTGGAAGCCTGCTGGGACAAGGCCGGCGCGTTCGTTCACCAGCAGATCATCTGGGTCAAGGACCGCGGTGTCCTGACCCGGTCCCATTACCTCTGGAAGCACGAGCCCTGCTTCATGGGCTGGCGCCGCCCGAACCGGCCGCCGAAGGTGGCCGAGGAAACCCTCGCATCGACGTGGGCGCTGCCCAGCTTCGCCAAGGACGACCGGCCCGACCATCCGACACCGAAGCCGCTCGATGCGTTCGGCATCCCGATGCGCCAGCATGTGGCCCGGGGCGGGCTCTGCTACGAGCCGTTCTCGGGTTCGGGTTCGCAGATCATGGCGGGCGAGGCGAACGGCCGACGCGTCTTCGCGATGGAGATCAGCCCGGCTTACGTCGATGTCGCCGTCGAACGCTGGCAGGCCGACACCGGGCGCGAGGCGATCCTCGACGGCGACGGCCGGATTTTCGCCGAGGTGAAGGCCGAGCGGCTGGGCGACAAGGCCGATGCAGCCGCCTGATGGCCGTCTACTACAACGATGCCGATCCCGCGATCTGCGCCTGGCTGCGGGAACTGATCGCGGCCGGGCTTCTGCCCGCGGGCCAAGTGGACGAAAGGTCCATCCTCGAGGTGGAGCCCACCGAGCTGCGCGGCTTCGCGCAATGTCATTTCTTCGCCGGCATCGGCGGCTGGCCATATGCGCTGCGACTCGCGGGCGTAGCGGACGATCTGTCCGTCTGGACCGGTTCGCCGCCCTGCCAGCCCTTCAGTCAGGCCGGGCAGCGCAAGGGACAGGACGATGACCGCCATCTCGCCCCGGCATTCCTGCGGCTCGTCGCAGCCTGCCGCCCGGAGCTCGTCTTCGGCGAGCAGGTCGCGAGCGCGGCAGTGCTCGGACCGGTTGGCAGAAAGTCTCGCGCGGCAGTTGAGGGCCCGACTGGCTGGGCGTGGTTCGACGCTCTGGCGGCTGACCTGGAAGCGGCATCTTACGCCGTCGCGGCGGCCGATCTGCCGGCTGCGGGCATCGGCGCGCCGCACATCCGCCAACGCCTGTTCTTCGGCGCCGTCGCCTTGGACGCAGTCACTCGCGGGTTGGGCGACGGCCTCGGCGAGGGATCACAAGGACGGATCGGAATGCCGGTCGGTGCCGATCAATGCGCTGCTCGGCCGACAGGTCTGGCTGGCGGGTTGGCCGACGGCGATGGCGGGCTCGCCCGCCACGAAGCGATACAACGCGGCCGGCAACACCGATGCGAGCCGCAGGACGCTGAAGCTGGTCGTCTGGTCGAAGTCACCGACCCCGCCGGGACCTGCGCGACGGACGGCGTCTGGCGAAATCCTGACTGGCTCTTCTGCCGGGATGGGCGCTGGCGACCGGTTGAGCCCGGAACATTCCCGCTGGCTGATGGGATATCCGGCCGCATGGGGCTGCTGCGGGGCTACGGCAATGCGATCGTGCCGCCGCTCGCGGCGGAGTTCGTGACGGCCTTTCTGGGATCCCTGCCGGAGGGGCTGCGATGAGACAATCCCGGACCATGTCGATGGTCGAGGCAGCGACGAATGTCGTGGTCGGCTACGTACTGGCCATCGCCACGCAGATCATCGTGTTCCCGTGGTTCGGCATCGAGACCGGGCTCGCGGAGCATCTGACCATCGGCCTCGCCTTCGTCGGTGTCTCGCTGGCGCGCGGCTACCTGCTGCGGCGACTGTTCGAGGCGATCCGGATCCGGAGTGCAGAATGAGACACCGCCGCCCGAGGGTGGACGGCGGCCTTCAGTCCGTTTCGGTGCGGAGCGTCAGTCGCGGATGGAGTAGACGCGGCCCCTTCCGTCGACCTTCTCGGAGGTGATGGTCAGGCCGAGCTTTTGCTTGAGCGCGCCGGCAAGCGCGCCCCTCACCGTGTGCGGCCGCCAGTCCAAGGCGGTGACGATCTCGTCGATGGTGGCGCCGCCCTCGGCGCGGAGCATCTCGATCAGCTTGGCCTGCTTCGTGCCCGTGCGCGGTGTGCGCGCCTTGGGCGCGGCGTCGGCCTCGCCGGGAGCGTCCTGCGCGGCTACGGCGCTCGGCGCCGCGTCGGCGCCCGCGGGCGCGCTGTCGCCGCCCTCCGGCTCGACGCCGATGGCGGCGCGCCCTGCGTCGGTGATGTGCAGGAGGATGGCACGGCCGTCCTCGTCGTTGCGCCAGATGCGGTTGAGCGCGGCGTCGGCCTTGGTCTCGCTGGCAATCGTCGTCTCGGCGATCAGTCCGCGCGAGAGCAGCGCGCCGACCACCTTGGCGGCGGCGCCTCCGCGGAGCGAGCCGGGGAGCGGCAGGACGTTGCGGTCCTCGCGCTGCGCGGCAGCGCTCAGGATCAGGGCTTGGGTGTCGGAAAGCTTGGTCATCGTCGTCTCCCGTATCGGGGCGCGCGGAATGCGGGCCCTTCTACGAGGTCGAGCCCGCCAGTCGGCGGGCGGGACCGGGAGCGGGTCGTCTCACTCGGCGTGTTCGCCTTCGCTGAAGGCCATGTCGGTGATCTCGCGCAGCTTGGCGCGGTAGTGGTTCAGGGTGCCGACATGGCCCCAGTTGATCTCGTCGGGGCTGGTCTCGAAGTGGTCGGCGCTGAGGGCGGCGAGCCGCTCCAGCATCGCGTCGATCTCCGTCTTCGCGGCGATGAAGGCGTCGAGGGCTTTGTTCGACCGCTCCCTCGAACCGGTGGCGGGAGCGGTCTCACTGTCGGTCGCGCGGCGGGTCATCGGGCTGGCTCCTTGGGTCGAGTTGCATCGTCCTTCTGGAGGCACGTTCCCTCTGTCCGCCGCGCTTATCAACTCGATAAGCACATGATCTTGAATGATAATCGGAGCCGTCGATGCGGGGCATGAGCGAGCGCCAGTACGCCGCCCATGTCGGGCTGTCGCGGGGCGCGATCCAGAAGGCGAAGACGGCCGAGCGGCTGGTCCTCTATCCCGACGGCAGCATCAACGCTGCCGCCAGCGACGCGCGGCGGGCGGACACCACCGACCCGTCCAAGACCCGCAAGCCGCCCGCGCCGAAGCTGAAGCCTGTCCCCGAGGCGGCGGTCGCCGCCGTCGGCGACACGCTCCGCGAACAGGGTCTGGCGGTCCCTGCGGTGGGTGGCGGGACGACCTTCCTGCAGGCCAAGACCGCGAACGAGGTGCTGAAGGCGCAGGAGCGGCGCATCCGGCTCCAGAAGCTGAAGGGGGAGTTGATCGAGCGGGCCCGCGCGCTGGCGCTGGTGTTCCGGCTGGCGCGGGAGGAACGGGACGCATGGGTGAACTGGCCCCCGCGCGCGGCGGCGCTGATGGCGGCCGAGCTTTCGGCCTCGTGCAGCGACGCGACGGGCCAGCAGATCGCCGTGGAGCCAGCCGCGATGCAGAAGGTGCTGGAGAAACATGTACGCGCCCACCTCGACGAACTCGCCGAGGTTCGGCCCGACTTCCGATGAGAGCGGCGATGGCCTGACGGACTTCGACGGCGCGGGCGAGATCCTGCGCGCCTGGGGCAACGGGCTCCGACCCGACCCGGACCTGACCGTCTCGGAATGGGCGGACCAGCACCGGATGCTCTCGGGCCGCGCCTCGGCCGAGCCCGGACGATATCGCACGGTGCGCACGCCCTACATGCGCGAGATCATGGACCGGCTGAGCCCCGGCGATCCCACGCAGCGGATCGTGTTCATGAAGGCGGCGCAGGTCGGCGCGACCGAGGCCGGGAACAACTGGATCGGGTTCGCCATCCACCAGGCGCCGGGGCCGATGCTCGCGGTCCAGCCGACGGTGGAACTGGCCAAGCGCAACTCGCGGCAGCGGATCGACCCGCTGATCGACGAAAGCCCCGAGTTGCGGGAGCGGGTGAAGCCCGCCAGGTCGCGCGACGCGGGCAACACCATGCTGTCCAAGGAGTTCGCGGGCGGCATCCTGATCATGACCGGCGCGAACTCGGCGGTCGGACTGCGGTCCACACCGGCGCGCTACATCTTCCTCGACGAGGTCGACGCGTATCCCGCCTCGGCCGATGAGGAAGGCGATCCGGTGACGCTGGCGGAAGCTCGGTCGCTGACCTTCGCCCATCGGCGCAAGGTGCTGCTGGTCTCGACGCCGACGATCCGGGGTCTGAGCCGGATCGAGCGGGAGTTCGAGGCCAGCGACCAGCGCCGGTATTTCGTGCCGTGCCCGCATTGCGGGGCGATGCAGTGGCTGAAGTTCGACCGGCTGCGCTGGCAGAAGGGCCGCCCGGAGACGGCGGAGTATCACTGCGAGGGCTGCGACGCGGCAATCGCGGAACACCACAAGACGGCAATGCTGGAGGGGGGCGAATGGCGGGCGACCGCGACGGCCGCCGATCCGACAACGGTCGGGTATCACCTCTCGGCGCTCTATTCGCCGATCGGCTGGCTGAGCTGGGAGCGGATCGTGCGGGCATGGGACGCGGCACAGGGGTCGGACGAGGCGATCAAGGCGTTCCGCAACACCATTCTCGGCGAGACATGGGTCGAGACCGGCGAAGCCCCGGACTGGCAGCGGCTCTATGATCGTCGCGAGGCGTGGAAGCCGGGCACCGTCCCTGCGGGCGGGCTGTTCCTGACGGCCGGGGCCGATGTCCAGAAGGACCGCATCGAGGTCGATGTCTGGGCCTGGGGCCGCGGTCTGGAAAGCTGGCTGGTCGATCACCTCGTGATCGAGGGCGGGCCCGGCGATCCCGCCTGCTGGCAGGAGCTGACCGACCTGCTCGGGCGGACATGGGAACACGCCTCCGGCCAGCCGATGACGCTGGCGCGGCTCGCGATCGACTCGGGCTTCGAGACCAGCGCCGTCTATGCCTGGGCGCGCAAGGTCGGCTTCGCGCAGGTGGCGCCGGTGAAAGGCGTCGAGGGCTTCGCCCGGACGAGCCCGGTGACGGGGCCAAGCTATGTCGATGCGACCGTTGCGGGCAAGCGGCTCCGGCGCGGGGCGCGGCTCTGGACCGTCGCCACCTCGACCTTCAAGGCCGAGACCTACCGCTTCCTGCGGCAGGAGCGGCCGACGGCAGAGGAACGGGCCGAGGGCGCGGTCTTTCCGGCCGGCACGATCCACCTGCCGGACTGGGCGGCCAGCGAATGGCTGAAGCAGCTGACCGCCGAGCAGCTGGTGACGGTCCGCACGAGGCGCGGCTTCTCCAGGCTCGAATGGCAGAAGCTGCGCGAGCGCAACGAGGCGCTCGACACCCGCGTCTACGCCCGTGCCGCCGCATGGATCCTCGGGGCGGATCGCTGGCCGGAGGCACGCTGGGCCGATCTGGAAGCGCAGCTGGGCGTGTCGGCCGCGGATGCGACAATTGCGGACAGCCCGCTGGCGAGGCCGGCCGCGCCTCGACGAAGCCCGCAACGCCGGACCGTGCACTCCAGTTACATGAGGTGATCCATGGCCACGGCCGCAGAACTCCGTGCCCGCCGCGAGGCACTGGCCGTGCAGCGCGCCTCGGGCGTGGCGCGGGTCAGCTACGACGGCAAGACGGTGGACTATCGCAGCGTCGCCGAGATCGACCGGGCCATCGAGGCGCTGGACCGCGAGATCGCGGCGGCCGAGGGGCGCCGCATCGTGCGGCAGGTGCGCGTGACGACGGTGAAGGGGCTCTGACTCCATGGGCCTCTTCGACCGCTTTCGCCGCCCATCGCCGGGCAGCGCTGGACCAGCGGCGGTGCGCGCCCGCCTCGAGGGCGCCATGGCGAAGCGCCGCCTGCGCGGCTGGAACCCGCCGCTCGAGAACATCAACGCGCTGGTCGCCTCCGGCGGCCCGCGGCTGCTGGCGCGTTCGCGCGAACTGGTGGTCACCAACGGTTACGCGGCGAATGCCTGCGAGGCGTTTGCGTCAAACCTCGTCGGAGACGGCATCAAGCCATCCTCGCTGATCGAGGATGCGGCGGTTCGCGACTACGTTCAGCGGCTCTGGCTCGCCTGGACCGACGAGGCCGATGCCGACGGGCTGACCGACTTCTACGGCCTGCAGGCCATGGTGGCGCGCGAGATGTTCGTGGCGGGCGAATGCTTCGTCCGCCTGCGCCCGCGCCGGGCCGAGGACGGGCTCATGGTCCCGCTGCAACTGCAGCTGCTGCAGTCGGAGATGCTGCCCTTCGAGAAGACGGAGGTGCTGCCATCGGGCAGCCGTATCCGCTGCGGGATCGAGTTCGACAGCATCGGCCGCCGCGTGGCCTATCACTTCCGCCGCCGTCACCCGGGCGACAGCACCGATCAGGGCGGCCGGGTCATCGGCGACGTGATCCCGGAGACGGTGCGCGTACCCGCCGCGGATGTGCTGCACATCTATCGGCCCATCGACGCCGGCCAGATCCGGGGGCTGCCGCATGTCGCACCGGCGATGGTGCGGCTGTTCCTGCTCGACCAGTATGACGACGCCGAGCTGGACCGGAAGAAGACCGCGGCGATGTTCGCGGGCTTCATCACCAAGACCGCCCCGGAAGAGCCGATGCTGGGCGAGGTCGAAGCGGACCTCAATGGCGCGGCCATCGCCAGCCTCGAGCCCGGGACGATGCAGGTGCTGCTGCCAGGCGAGGACGTGAAGTTCTCCGCGCCCGCCGACGTGGGCGGCGGCTACGAGGCGTTCCAGTACCGGACGCTGCTCGCGGTCTCCGCCTCGCTGGGGCTGCCGTATCACCTGGTCACCGGGGATGTCCGGCAGGCGAACTATTCGAGCCTCAGGGCGGAGCTGGTCGAGTTCCGGCGCCGCATCGGCCAGCTGCAGCATGGCGTGATCGTGCACCAGCTCTGCCGGGCGGTCTGGCGGCGATGGCTGGAGGCGGCCGCGCTCTCCGGCGCGCTCGGTCTCGACGATCCCGCGGCGGCGCGGCCGGTGCAGTGGATCCCGCCGCGCTGGGACTGGGTCGATCCGCTGAAGGACATCCAGGCACAGGTGCTGGCGATGGGGGCGGGCATCACCTCGCGCCGCAAGGTGGTCGAGGCCACCGGCTACGACATCGAGGAAGTGGACCGCGAGAACGCGGCCGATGCGGCACGCGCCGCGGCGCTCGGTCTCAGCTACCGCACCGGCTCCGGCGAGACGCAGGGGGCACGGGCGACGCCCGCGACGCAGCCGGATCCCGGTGATGGGGCCCGCGAGCATGAGCACGGCGACGCCGCTGCGACCGAGTCCGCCACCGAACAGGAGTGAGAGCATGGCAAGCTGGTATGCGATCCGCGCCCGGGCCACCGGCGCGGAAGTGGCGATCTATGACGAGATCGGGGCCTGCGGGGTCTCGGCCAAGGGGTTCCTTGCGGAACTCGGCGCGCTGCCCGAGGGCACGCCCATCGATCTGCGGCTCAACAGCCCCGGCGGCTCGGTCTTCGACGCCGTGGCGATCCACAACGCGCTGAAGCGGCATGCGGGCACGGTCACCGTCTGGATCGACGGCGTCGCCGCCTCGGCGGCCTCCTATGTCGCCATGGCGGGCGACGAGATCGTCATGCCGGAAAATGCCTTCCTGATGATCCACGACCCCGCCGGCCTCGTGATGGGCACGGCCGCCGACATGCGGGCCATGGCCGAGGCGCTGGACAAGGTGGGTGGCAGCCTCGCTGCCGGCTATGCCGCCAAATCCGGCCGCTCGATCGACGAGATTGCGGCGCTGATGGCCGCCGAGACCTGGCTGGATGCGCGCGAGGCGCTGGCGCTCGGCTTTGCCGACCGGCTTGCCGAACCGGTGCGGATCGCTGCGCGCTTCGATTTCGCGCGCTTCCGCAACGCGCCGCCGGCGCTGGCGGAAGCGGTCGCGGCTGCAACCGACAGCGGCGGCGACGACGGTGACGACAACGACGGCGCCGGCGCCGATGCCGACGAGGCCACAGGCGCGGCCGCGGAGAGCGATGAGGCTTCTGGCGCCGGCGAAGACGAGATCGCCGGGACGAACGCCCAACACCCGCCGGCCGAGACGCCACCGTCCGGCGGCGCACCGCCCGATCCCGCGGCGATCCGCGCCGAGGCCATCACGCACGCCCGCGCCGTCGTCGATCTCTGCCGGCTGGCCGGACAGCCGCAGATGGCCGGGCGTTTTCTGGAAAGCGATGCGGACCTCGATCACGTCCGCGCCGCACTGCTCGCAGCGAAAGCCGAGGCTGAGCCCGAGATTGCCGGCCATCACGCGCAACCGGGGCGCCCAACGGGAACCCGCCCCTGGGGCGAGATCGTCGCCCGCACCTTCAGGCTGAAAGGATGACCCATGACCACGCTCACCGAGACCACGCACGCGGGCGGCTTCCTCGTCTGGGAGGCGTTCCGCGACTACACCCGCGAGACCATCACGGTTGCAACCGGCACGCTCGAGCCCGGCACCGTGCTGGGCAGGATCACCGCCTCCGGCAAATACGCCGCCCACGATCCCGCGGCCGTCGACGGCACCGAGACCGCCGGCGCGGTGCTCTGGGGCAAGGCCGACGCGTCGGGCGGCGATACGCTCGCCGTCGCCGTGGTCCGCGGACCCGCGATCGTCAACCGCCACGATCTCGTCTTCGCCGGCACGCCCAGCGAGGCCGAGATCGCCGCCGCCCACGCTGCCCTTCTGGGCGCAGGCATCCTCGTCCGCTGAGCCCGACCCCCGCAGGAGGCATTCCCATGGCCACCATGGACATCTTCGAAGGCGATGCCTTCACCATCATCGAACTGACCCGTGCGCTGGAAAACATCCCCTTCAGGCCCGCGATCCTGTCCGGCGCCGGCCTGTTCTCGCCGCGGGGGGTGCGGTCCCGCACCGTCGTGATCGAGAGCCGCGACGGCACGCTGTCGCTGATCCCGTTCTCCGAACGCGGCTCGGCCTACGAGAGCCAGGTGCCCGAGCGGCGCGAGATGCGCGCCTTCGTGTGCCGCCAGTTCAAGAAGCAGGACGTGCTCTGGGCCTCGGAAATCCAGGGCATCCGCGACTTCGGCTCGGAAACTGCGGCCCAGCAGGTGCAGAGCGAGGTCGCGCGCAAGCTCGGCCGCCTGCGCCAGGATGCCGAGGCCACCTTCGAGTACCACCTGCTGAACGGCATTCAGGGCATCGTGAAGGACCCGAAGGACGGCGCGACCGTGGTCAGCTACTTCACCGAGTTCGGCATCACGCCCGCCGCCGAGATCGACTTCGACCTCGACAATGCCTCGCCCGCCTCGGGTGCGCTCCGGAAGCGCTGCCAGGCGCTGATCGAAGACGTCGAGGCGTCGATGGGCGGCCTGGCTGCAGGCGCGATCCAGGTGCGGGCGGAATGCGGCTCGGCCTTCTTCGCCGATCTGGTGGCGCACAAGGAGGTGCGCGAGACCTACCTCAACACCGCCGCGGCGGCCGATCTGCGCGGCCGGGTGGCCGACGAGGTCAGCTTCGGCGGCATCACCTTCCGGCGCTACCGGGGTGGCGCGGGCTTCGGCGTGCCGACCGACAGAGCCTTCTTCTATCCCGAAGGCGTCGAGGGGCTCTTCGAGATCTATCACGCTCCCGCCGACACCTTCGAGACGGTGAACACGCTGGGTCTGCCGCTCTACGCCCGCACCATCCCGGACCGGGACCGCGACGAATGGGTCAGGCTCGAGATCGAGAGCAATCCGCTGCCGATCTGCACGCGGCCGCAGGTGCTGCGCTCGGCGCGGCGGACCTGATGTCCGCCTTTGCCGCCGCCGTCGACACGCTCTTCGCGGATCCGAACATCGGCCGGGATGCTGTCTATATCGCCGACGGCGGCGCGCCCGTTCTGGTGCGCGCCGTCGCCCGGCGTGCCGATGCGGTCACCGAGTTCGGTGACGCGCGGCTCTGGTCGGAAACCACGCGGATCGATCTGCGCGTTTCCGAAGTGGCGAACCCGCGCCCCGGCGACCGCATCGAGATCGACGGCGAGGCTTTCCTCGTCCAGGGCGAGCCCCTCCGCGACCGTGAGCGGCTCGTCTGGACAGTCGAACTGAGGCCTGCATGAAACTCGGCGTCGACATCGTCGGCGATATCGCCCGGATCATGGAGGCGGAAACGCTGGCCGGGGAGAAGGCGGTGACCGCCGCAATGCGCGAGGCCAGCACAGGGCTGAAGACCGCCTGGCGCGCCCAGATCACCGGCGCGGGGCTGGGGGCGCGGCTCGCCCGCACCATCCGGTCCGAGCAGTTCCCGAAAGGCCGGGCCAGCCTGAACGCCGCCGCGCTGGTCTGGTCGAAGGCCCCGGTCATCGTCGGCGCTCACGACACGGGGCCGCTGATCCGCTCGAAGGACGGTTTCTGGCTGGCGATCCCCGCGGCCGCGGCCGGCAAGTCCCTCCGCGGCGGCCGGATCACCCCCGGCGAATGGGAGCGCCGCACCGGATTGCGCCTGCGCTTCGTCTATCGGCGCAGGGGCCCGAGCCTGCTGGTTGCCGAGGGGCGGCTGAACACCAAGGGTCGCGCGGTGGCGTCGCGCTCGAAGACCGGCCGGGGGCTCACCACCGTGCCGGTCTTCCTGCTTGTCCCGCAGGTCAGGCTGAAGAAGCGGCTGGACCTCGCGCGGGACGCGGAGCAGGCGCGCGATGCGGTGCCGGGACTGATCGTGGCGAACTGGGTGGAGGGGCGCGTTTGAGAGAGTTGATCAGTCAGTCCATCAGCCGCAGCATCCCTTGCCTGCCTGGATCGGAGGACAGGGGACGGTGCCCCAAGAGCAATAGACACAGCAATCGCCGGGCTTCGGCTTCAGCAGCTTACCGCAACCCGCGCACTCATAGAACCACTGGCATGCCTCTGTCGGCATGGTCTCGCTTTTCGAGTAACCGCAGTCCGGACACGCGATGGTACTGATGAGAATCGGTTGTTGATCGGTCATTGCATTGCTTCTGGCGAGGGGTTCCGCTCGATTTCCCAACATAGCTTGCTTATCTTTCGGGCAGAAGACGCGGCACCGCCTTGAGGTACACCAGCACGCCCAACAGTTCGACGAGTGACTGAAACACGATGACCACGATGGCCAGCCGCCACTCCGGCGGCAGGGCCAGCGCCAGCGGCAGCACGACGAAGGAATTGCGTGTGCCAAGGCTGAACACCAGCGCGCGTCCTGATCGCGCCGGGAGATCTAGCGCCCGTGTTATCGCAAGTCCTGCGAACAGGGCGAGCACGAGGAAGCCGACGAACACGCCCGTCACCTGCGGCAAGACCGGAAGGGAGGCGGTCACCGATTGCACCTGGCTTGCTGCGATCAGAAAGACGACCAGCGCAAGCAGCGGTACCGGGAACCAGGCAAGACGCTCGATCAGCGCGTCCCGGCCGGATCGGGCCTCGGCCCATCGCTCGAGGGCCCATGCCGCCACCAGCGGCGCCACGATCAGCGTCAGGAAAACGGTCACGATGGGTCCGACCGCGAAGATCTCCAGGAAGGCCGTGCCCATGAACAACCACAGGTAGACGGGCAGCAATGCCATCTGCACGATCAGGTTCACCGGCGTGGCGGCGATCGCACGGCCGGCATCGCCCCCCGCCAGATGAGTGAAGGTGATGTACCAGTCCGTGCAGGGGACGAGCAGCACGAGGAGAACACCCAGCCGGACCGCCGGATCCTGGGGCAGGAACAACAGCAGCCCCGCCACAATCAGCGGAACGATCACGAAGTTGCCCGCGAGCATCGCCCCCATGAAGCGCCGGTCGCGGAACGCCTCCGGCAGATGGATCAGCGGCACCTGCGTGAAGGTCACGAAAATCAGGATGCCGAGAAGCGGCCAGAGCGCCGCCTCGAGATGTGCGGCGGCCCCCGGCAGCACCAGACCCAAGCCCAGCCCTGCCAGGATGGCGGCAAGATAGATCCAGACCTGTTGCCGCTCAAGATCGAGGCGCGTCATTCAGAAATCCTGTCGGTTCGCATCGGTTGAACCGTCGGGCGGGTCGCGAATACGGAGAGATGAAGGTGTTGTCGTGATGATCGGCGATCCTGCGAGACAGTACAACAGCTTGGCTGGCTCGGCGGGGTCAGAACGTAAGAGGGATTGGAATGCCTACCGCCCGCGAGACCATCCTCGCCGCACTGCATGTGCGGCTCTCGGCGTTGCCCCCCACCGCCCTGCGCGGCGAGGTGCTGCCCGAGCGCGTCCCGGCCGAAGGGCTGCTGATCCTGCGCGACGGTGATCCCGGCGAGCCCGAGGTGACGCTGTCGCCCCTGCGCTACCACTACCAGCACCGGGCCGAGATCGAGGCGGTCGTACAAGGCGCCGATCGTGACGCCACCTTCGACGCCCTCTGCGCCAGCATCGGCACGGCGCTCGCAGCCGACCGCACACTCGGCGGCCTCTGCGACTGGGTCGAGGCCGAAGCCCCGCAGGCGGTCGATCTGCCGGTCGATGGCGCGGCCAGCCTGAAGGCGGCCGTCATCCCGGTGGTGCTGCACTATTCGACGGCCGACCAACTGGCCTGACCCAACCGACAACAGGAGACGAACATGGCACGCGCGCAAGGGGCGCGGGCGCGGATGGCGCTCGCGTTCGAGACGACCTACGGCACGCCGCCGGCCAGCGGTTTCACCCGGATGCCCTTCGCCAGCACGACGCTCGGGGCGGAGCAGCCGCTGCTGAACTCGGAATTGCTCGGCTACGGTCGCGATCCGCTGGCGCCGATCAAAGACGCGGTCACGGCCGACGGCGACGTCGTGGTGCCGATCGACGCCGAGGCCTTCGGCTTCTGGCTGAAGGCGGCCTTCGGTGCGCCGACCACCACCGGAAGCTCGCCCGGTCCATATACCCATACCTTCCAGTCCGGCAGCTGGGCGCTGCCCAGCCTGGCGATCGAGACCGCCATGCCCGAGGTGCCGCGCTATGCGATGTATTCCGGCGTGGTGCTGGACCAGCTCAGCTGGCAGATGCAGCGCTCGGGATTGCTCACCGCCACCGCGCGGCTGGTAGCGCAAGGCGAGACGGTCGCCACGACCAGCGGCGCGGGAACGCCGGCCGAGATCGATCTGACCCGTTTCGGTCACTTCAACGGCTCGATCAAACGCGACGGCAGCGCGCTCGGCAACGTGATCTCGACCGAGATCACCTATGCCAACAATCTCGACCGGATCGAGACCATCCGCGCGGACGGCATGATCGACGGCGCCGATCCCTCGATCGCCGCGCTCACCGGTCGCACCGAGGTGCGCTTCGCCGACAGCACGCTCGTCAGCCAGGCGATCAGCGGCACGCCCTGCGAGCTGGAGTTCTCCTGGACGCTCATTTCCGGCGAGAGCCTCACCCTCACCGTCCACGCCGTCTATCTGCCGCGCCCGCGCATCGAGATCGGCGGGCCGCAGGGCATTCAGGCCAGCTTCGACTGGCAGGCCGCACGCGACGCCACGCTGGGACGGATGTGCACCGTCACTCTCATCAACGACATCGAGGAATACTGACCATGATCCGTCTCGATCTTTCCAGCGAGCCGAAATGGCTCGACCTCGGCCATGGCCTGCGTCTGCACGTCCTGCCCATCACCACCGCGATCATGGTCGCCGCCCGCAACGATCCGGCAGTGGAAGCACTCCCCGAAGAGGCAAGCAGGGAGGAACAGGCACTGGTGATGGCGAAGGCCGTCGCTCGCCGCGTGGTCACCGGCTGGGAGGGCGTCGGTGATGCAAGCGGCAGTCCCGTCCCCGTCAGCCCCGAAGGCATCGACGCGCTTCTCGACATCTGGCCCATCTTCGAGGCCTTCCAAACCCGCTGCCTCGCACCGCATCTGATGCTGGAGCAGGAAAAAAACGCCTCCGCGCCCTCGCAGACTGGCACTTCGGCGGGGGCGACGCCTATTGCAAAGCCTGCGAGCCCTGCGAGGGCGGCGGGGCCTCGTGCCCGGACTGCCCGGCGCGCCTGAACCGGCCGCAAACCCTCGAAGGCTGGCAGGTCTGGGATCTGGCGCAGCGCCTGACCGGACAGCTTCGCATCGCGACCGGGGTGGGCGGCGCCACGGTGCTCGGCTGGGACATGACGGCGGCGCTCGCCGTGGCGCGGGCGCTCGGGGTCGATCCGCTGATCGCTGCCGAATGCCTGCCCGAGATCGAGGCCGTGATGGTCCGCAAGCTCAACGAACAGAGGGCGTCAGGCGACCGGTCCTCGCCGGGGCCGGAGCGATGAACCGGGCCCACAAGCCTCGTTCCCTTCGTCAGGAACACTGATCCATGGCTCAGAAGAAGGTCTCCGTCCGCCTCGTCGCCGAGGGCGGAAGGCAGGTGAAGGCCGAGTTCCAGGGCGTGGGCGATGCCGGCGAGGCGAGCTTCAGGCGCATCGAGCGGCAGGCCGACGTCACCGGCGCGGTGCTGCGCCGCCTGGCAGGGATCGTCGCCGGGGCACTGTCGGTTCGGCAGATCGTGGCCTATGCCGACAGCTGGACCGATCTGCGCTCGCGTGTCGATCTCGCCACCGGCTCGCAGGAGCGCGGGGCGGCGGTGATGGAGCGCCTCGCCGCCATGGCGCGGCGGACCTATTCCGGGATCGAGCAGACGACCGAGTCCTGGCTGGCCAACGCCACCGCACTGCGCGAACTCGGCCTTTCCACCCGCGAGAGCCTCGATTTCACCGAGGCGCTGAACAACGCCATGGTGGTCTCGGGCGCCAAGGGCGAGCGTGCCGTCTCGGTGCAGACCGCGCTGGCCCGCGCCATGGCTTTGGGGCAGCTTTCGGGCGACAACCTCAACACCGTGATCGCGCAGGGTGGCCGCGTCGCGCAGCTGCTCGCGGCGGACCTCGGCACCACCGTCACCGGGTTGCGCCAGGCGGGCGCCGAGGGCCGCATCACCGGCGCGGTGATCCAGACCGCCCTGATCGGCAATCTCGAGCGGCTGCGCGAGGAAGCCGATGGTATGCCCGCCACCATCGGCGACGCCTTCACCCTGATCGGCAACGCCGCGATGCTGCTGGTCGGGACGTGGGATCAGGTGTTCGGGGCCTCGTCGCTGGTCGCCACGGCGCTGATCGCGGTCGCCGACAACATGGAACGCCTCGCCGCCATCGGCATCGCCTTCGCCGGCTTCATGGCCGGGCGCTGGGTCGCGGCTTTCCTCGCTGCCCGTGTAGCCACGCTGACGCTTTCCGGCGCATTGACCGTGCTGCGCGGCGCCATCGTGCGCACCGGCATCGGCGCCCTGATCGTGCTCGCGGGCGAACTGATCTACCAGCTGATGACTGTCGTGCAGAAGGTCGGCGGGCTGGGCGAGGCCTTCCGCCTCGTCGCCGATCTGGCGGCGGAGGCATGGAACCGCATGGGGCTGCGACTCGACGCGGTGATGGCTAGCATCAGCGCCGCCTGGGAGGGGCTGAAGGCGACGATCTTCACCCTGCTCGACGACACCTTGACCGGGGTGGTCAGTTTCGGTGACCGCACCATCGCGGTGTTTCAGGGCGCCTATGACGGCGCGGTGGCGATCTGGGGGAGCCTGCCCGGCGCCATCGGCGACTTCGCCTTCCAGGCCGCGAACGGGTTGATCTCCGGGGTCGAGGCGATGCTGAACGGCGTCGTCACCCGGATCAACAGTTTCATCGGCGGGCTCAATGCCGCGTTGGAGCTGCTGCCCGACTGGGCGGTCGGCGACGGCGGGGTGCGGATCGGCACGCTCGACCCGGTGGCGCTGGGGCGGGTCGCGAATCCCTTCGAGGGGGCTGCGACGGCGGCCGGCACCGCTGCGGCCGATGCCTTCAACGCCGCCATGGGCAAGACCTATGTCACCGCTCCCGACACCGGCCTGGGGGCCATGGCCGAGGCCGCGCGCGGACGTGCCGAGGGCTACCGCGAAGCGGCCGGCATGCTGGCCGATGCCGCGTCGCGGCCGATGGCCAGCTGGCAGGCGCTGAAGGATGCGGTGACCGGCGTTGACGATGATGCCGGGGGTGCGCTCGATGATGCGGCGGGCGGCGCCCTCGAGTTGGGCCATGCGTTGGACGGCGCCACCGGTGCCGCGGGTCGCGCCGGCGCCGCCGGGCGCCAGGCCGGGGCGGAAGCGGCTGCGGGGGCGGAAACGGCCGTCACCGGCTGGGCCGCCGTCAGCGCCACGCTTGCCGATTACGCCGCCAAGGCGCGCGACATCGGCGGCGATATCGGCACTGCGCTGGTCGGAGCATTTCAGGGCGCCGAGAACGCCATCGGCGAGTTCGTGAAGACCGGCAAGCTGAGCTTCCGCGACCTTGTCACCTCGCTGATCGCCGATCTGGCGAAGCTCGCGGCGCGGCGCTTCATCCTCGGACCGATCGCCAATGCGCTCTCCGGCGCGCTCGGCGGCGCTGAGGGCATTTTTGCCGACGTCCTGCATGCCGGCGGGGTGGTCGGCGCACCGGGCCCCGGCCGCATGGTCCCGACGCTGGCCTTCGCCGGGGCGCCGCGCATGCACAATGGCGGTTGGGCAGGCCTCAGGCCCGACGAGGTTCCGGCAATCCTGCAGCGCGGCGAGCGCGTGCTCTCCCGTCGTGAGGCCGCCGGTTACGGCGGCGCAAGCGCGCCTACGGTCAATGTCACGATCAACGCGCGGGATGCCGAGAGCTTCCGCCAATCCCGCACACAGATCGCGGCCGATATCGCCCGCGCAGTTTCGCTCGGGCGAAGGGGCATGTGAGCCCGACGCCGCAGACAGGACTGCGCGGCACGTATCTCGGAGAGGATTGATGGCGTTTCACGAGGTCCGGTTTCCGGATGACATCAGCCGCGGTGCGCGCGGCGGACCGGAGCGGCGCACCCAAATCGTCGAGCTGGCCTCGGGCGACGAGGAGCGCAACGCCAGCTGGGCGAACTCCCGCCGACGCTACGATGTCGCCTACGGCATCCGCCGTGCTGACGATCTGGCGGCGGTCGTCGCCTTCTTCGAAGCCCGCAACGGGCGGCTTCATGGCTTCCGCTTCAAGGACTGGGCAGATCACAAATCCTGCCTGCCGTCCGCCACGCCGGGGCCGACGGACCAGGCGATCGGCACCGGCGACGGCATCACCACTGCGTTCCAGCTGGTGAAGCGCTACGCCTCAGGCAGTCAGACATGGGTGCGTGCGATCACCAAGCCGGTCGCCGGCACGGTCCGGATCGCCCTCGATGGCGCAGAGCAGCTCGGCGGCTGGTCCGTCGACACGACCACCGGCGTGGTGACCTTCGCCACTGCGCCAGCCGAGGGCGTCGCCATCACCGCGGGCTTCGCCTTCGACGTGCCGGTCCGCTTCGACACCGATGCGCTTGATGTAACGCTCGACCTCGAGCGGCTCGGCTCGATCACCTCCATTCCGCTGCTGGAACTGCGCCGATGAAGACCCTCGACCCCTCACTGCAGGCCCATCTCGACGACGGCACGACGACGCTCGCCTGGTGCTGGCGCATCAGCCGCGCCGACGCCGTCACCTTCGGCTTCACCGACCACGACCGGACGCTCGCCTTCGATGGGACCGGTTTCGAGCCCGAGAGCGGATTGACGGCCTCCGAGGTCCGCTCGGGCTCGGACCTGTCGGTCGATGCGCAGGACGCCGAGGGCGTGCTGACCTCCGACCGGATCACCGAGACCGACATCCTCGACGGCCGCTGGGACAACGCCGAGGTCGAGGTCTGGCGGGCGAACTGGGCCGACACCAGCCAGCGCGTGCTGATGCGCCGCGGGGCCATCGGCCAGATCCGGCGCGGCCGGCTGGCCTTCGTCGCGGAGGTCCGATCGCTCGCCCATGTGCTGGGCCAGACGGTCGGGCGGACCTTCCAGGCGAGCTGCGACGCCGCGCTCGGAGATGCGCGCTGCGAGGTCGATCTGGAGGATCCCGCCTTCAAGGGCACTGGTAGCGTCATCGATCTGCTGCGCGACCGGGCCTTCACCGCCTCGGGGCTCGGCGGGTTCGCCTCCGGCTGGTTCACCTTCGGCACGCTGGACTGGACGAACGGTGCGAACGCGGGGCGGCGCACCGAGGTGCTGGGCCATGAGGTGACCGACGGCGTGGCGATCCTGACCCTGCTGGAGGCGCCGGTGCGGTCCATCGCCGAGGACGACGGCTTCACCATCCGTGCGGGCTGCGACAAGCGCATGGAGACCTGCGGCGCCAAGTTCGCGAACACCCCCAACTTCCGCGGCTTCCCGCACATCCCCGGCCAGGACGCCGTGCTGCGCTATGCCACCAAGGATGGCGGACACGAGGGAGGCGTGCTGTGACGCAACCTCTCGCATCAGCCGACCCCGCGCGCGTCATCACCATCGCACGCTCCTGGCTGGGCACACCCTACCACGACCAGGCCAGCTTGCGCGGAGTCGGCTGCGATTGCCTCGGGCTGGCGCGGGGCGTCTGGCGCGAGGTCGTCGGCCCCGAGCCGTTCCCGATCCCTGCCTACAGCCGCGACTGGGGCGAGACCGGTCCGCGCGAGGTGCTGGCCGAGGGCGCGCGGCGCATGATGATCGAGGTGGACCCGGCGGAGGCCGGTCCCGGAACGCTGGTCCTCTTCCGCATGAAGCCGCGTGCCATCGCGAAGCATGTCGGGATCCTCACCGGGCCCGACACCTTCCTTCACGCCTATGAACGGCTCGGCGTGATCGAGGAGCCGCTCACCCCGTCATGGCGGCGGCGCATCGCCTTCGCCTTCCTGTTCCCGCAACGCTGAGACCCCGACATGGCCACGCTTGTCCTCGGCGCAGCCGGCGCCGCCATTGGCGGCAGCATCGGCGGCGCGATCCTCGGCGTCAGCGCCGCCACCATCGGCGGCTTCATCGGCTCGAGCATCGGCTCGGTCGTCGACAGCTGGATCATCTCGTCGCTGGCGCCGACGCAACGCATCGAGGGTGCGCGGCTCGACACGCTGCGCATCACCTCGGCCACCGAGGGCGCGGTGATTCCGCGGCTCTATGGCCGGATGCGCATGGGCGGCAACATCATCTGGGCGACCGATTTCCGCGAGGAGACGAAGACCACAACGCAGGGCGGCGGCAAGGGTGGCGGGGGCGGCAAGGTCAAGACGACCGAGTATCTGTACTACGCCAGCTTCGCCGTGGCGCTCTGCGAGGGCCCGATCACCGGCATCGGCCGCATCTGGGCCGACGGCAAGCCGATGGACCTCTCCGGCGTCACCTGGCGCTGGTATCCCGGCGACGAGACGCAGACTGCGGACCCGTTCATCGCGGCGAAGATGGGCGCGGCCAGCACGCCGGCCTATCGCGGCACGGCCTATGTGGTCTTCGAGGAACTAGCGCTCTCGACCTATGGCAACCGGCTGCCGCAGCTGTCCTTCGAGGTCTTCCGCCCGCTCGCCGATCCCGACACCGCCGAGGGGCTGACCCGCGCCGTCACCCTGATCCCGGCCTCGGGCGAGTTCACCTATGCCACCGACGCCATTCGCAAGGGTAGCGGCGGCGCGACGGTGCCCGAGAACCTGAACGCGCTGGCCGACTCCACGGACATGGTGGAGGCGCTCGACCGGCTGCAGGCGATGGCGCCTGCGGTCGAGAGCGTCAGCCTCGTGGTGGCGTGGTTCGGCGATGATCTGCGCGCGGGATCCTGCAAGGTGCGGCCGGGCGTCGAGGTGTCGGCCAAGTCGACCACGCCTGCCACTTGGTCGGTGAACGGCGTCAGCCGCGCCGATGCTTTCCTCGTCAGCCGCGACGACCAGGACCGTCCCGTCTATGGCGGCACGCCGTCCGACTTCGCCGTCGTACAGGCGATCCAGGAGATGAAGGCGCGCGGGCTTCGGGTCACCTTCTATCCCTTCATCCTGATGGACGTGCCGCCCGGCAATACGCTGCCGAACCCGTATTCCGACAACGCCGCGGAGACGGGCCAGCCTGCCTTCCCCTGGCGCGGCCGGATCACCTGTTCGCCCGCGGCGGGCTACGCCGGGACCGTGGACAAGACCGCCACGGCGGCAAGCCAGGTCGCGGCGCTGTTCGGCGCGGCCACCCCCGCCAGCTTCAGCGTCTCGGGTCAGTCGGTATCGTGGACCGGACCATCCGGCGACTGGGGTCTGCGCCGGATGGTGCTGCACTACGCCCATCTCTGTGCCGCGGCGGGCGGGGTCGATGCCTTCCTGATCGGCACCGAGATGCCGGGGCTGACGACAATCCGCTCGGGCGCCAGCACTTATCCCGCCGTGCAGGCCTATCGGGATCTGCTCGCGGATGTTCGCTCGATCCTCGGGTCGGGGACGAAGATCGGCTATGCCGCCGACTGGTCGGAATACTTCGGGCACCAGCCGGGCGACGGCAGCGGCGACGTGTTCTTCCACCTCGATCCGCTGTGGGCCGATCCGGAGATCGATTTCGTCGGGATCGACAACTACATGCCGCTCTCGGACTGGCGCGACGGGTTCGAGCATGCGGACGCGGCAGAAGGCTGGCCCGCAATCTACGACCGCGCCTACCTGCAGGGGAACATCGCGGGCGGAGAAGGCTTCGACTGGTTCTATGCCAGCGCGGTCGACAGATCCGCGCAGGTGCGCACTCCGATCGCCGACGGCGCGGCCAGCAAGCCGTGGGTCTTCCGCTACAAGGATCTGCGCGCCTGGTGGTCGAACGCGCACTACAACCGCCCCGGTGGCGTAGAGAGCGGGACGGCGACGGCGTGGGCGCCGCAGTCCAAGCCCATCTGGTTCACCGAGCTCGGCTGTCCCGCCATCGACCGGGGCACCAACCAGCCGAACGTCTTCTTCGACCCGAAGTCGTCCGAGAGCTTCACGCCGCATTTCTCGCGGGGCTGGCGCGACGACGCGATCCAGCGCGCCTATCTCGAGGCGACGTGTCTCTGGTGGGGCGATGCCGCGAACAACCCGCTGTCCTCGGTCTACGGCGGCCGAATGGTACACGTCCCCGAATGCGCCGCCTGGACCTGGGACGCGCGGCCGTACCCGTTCTTTCCGGCGCTGACCGACGTCTGGACGGACGGCGCGAACTGGCGGCTGGGCCACTGGCTGACCCGGCGGCTTGGTGCGGTGTCGCTCGCGGCCCTCGTCCGCCACCTCTGCCTGCGCGCCGGGCTGCCCGAGGCGAGGGTCGACGTCACCGGGCTCTGGGGCGCGGTCGAAGGCTACGCCATCACCGCCCTGGAAAGCCCGCGCGCCTCGATCACCACGCTGTCGCGGCATTTCGGCTTCGACGCTGTCGAGACCGAGGGCGTGATCCGCTTCGTCATGCGCGGCCGGGCCTCCGTCGCCACCCTCGCGCCCGACGAGCTGGTGGCGGCCCGCGAGGGCGACGTGCTGGAACTGACGCGCGGCCAGGAGACCGAACTGCCGCAGGCGCTGAAGTGGCAGGTCGCGCGCGCCGACGAGGATTACGACGCGGCCCTCGTCGAGGCGCGGCGCATCACCGTGGACACGACCCGGATCGCCTCCGAGTCCTTCCCCATGGCGGTGCCACCCGAGGAGGCCGAGCGGCGCTGCCGCCGCGCGCTGATGGAGGCGTGGGTGGGGCGCGAGACGGCGGCGTTCCGTCTGCCGCCCTCGCGCCTCGCGCTCGATCCGGCCGACGCGATCCGGCTCGCCCATGACGGGCGGCTGGTCGATCTGCGGCTCGTCTCCATCGCTGACGCCGAGGCGCGCGGGATCGAGGCGGTCCGCCAGGATCGCGCGACCTACGACCTGCCGCCCGGCGATCCCCGCGCAGCCTCGCTGACCCGCGCGGTCGTGTTCGGCGCGCCGGATGCAGTGCTGATGGATCTGCCGCAGCTGACCGAGGACCAACCGGCACATCGGCCATTTGCGGCGGCGCACGCGGTTCCGTGGCCCGGGGAGATGGCGGTGTTCCGCAGTCCCTCGACCGATGGCTTCGAGTTGCTGACCACCTTCGGAACGCGGGCTCGGCTCGGCACGCTGGTCTCCGACTTCTTCGCGGGACCGACGTCGCGCTTCGACCTCGGCAATGCGCTGGTCGTCGACCTGTTGACCGGCACGCTGGAGAGCGTCACCGACCTGACCCTGTTCGGCGGGGCGAACGCGCTCGCGATCGAGAGTGCGCCCGGCGTCTGGGAAATCGTGCAGGCGAGCGCCGCGGAGCTTCTGGCGCCCGGCCGGTATCGGCTGACCCGCTTGCTGCGGGGGCAGCGCGGCACCGAGGGTGCAATGGGCAATCCGGCTCCGGCAGGCGTGCGGGTCGTCGTGCTGGACACTGCGCTGGCGTCCCTGCCGATCGCCGAGGCCGATCTCGGCATTCCGTGGAACTGGCGTATCGGCCCGGCGAGCCGCCCGATCAGCGACGAGACCTATGTGGGGCAGACCTTCACGCCTGAGGGCGTGGGGCTGCGGCCGTTCTCGGTCGCGCATGTCGAGCAGCCGTGGCGCAGGCCTCGCGCGCCCGGCGACCTGACCATCCGCTGGACACGCCGGTCCCGCGCGCTCGCAGCCGACAGTTGGGGCGGGCTCGAGGTGCCGCTGGCCGAGGAACTGGAAGCCTATGAGATCGAGATCCTCGACGGCTTTGCTGTGAAGCGGGTGCTGAGCGCGACCACGACCAGCGCGGTCTACACGGCCGCCCAGCAGACCGCCGATTGGGGCGGTCCGCTCGACCCCGGCGACACGCTCGACATTCGCATCTACCAGCTCTCCGCCCTCGTCGGGCGGGGCGCGCCCAAGACCGCCACGCTCTTGTTCTGAAGGCCTTTCCCATGTCCGACGCCACGATCCATCTCCTGCTGCCCTACATCCTCGCGGCGCAGGCCCAGAAGCATGTCACCCACAACGAGGCGCTGAGGATCCTCGACGGGCTCGTCCAGCTCTCGACCCTCGATCGGGACCTGACCAGTCCGCCCGGAAGCCCCACCGATGGCGACCGCTACATCGTCGCCTCGGGCGCGACGGGCGATTGGGCCGGCTGGGACCTGAACGTCGCGCTCTGGACCGATGGCGCCTGGCTGCACCTGCCGCCGCGCACCGGCTGGCGGGCGTGGGTCGAGGACGAGGGCCTGCTGCTGGTCTACGACGGCGCTGGCTGGGTCGGCACCACGCCAAACGCGCTGCAGAATCTTGCGCTGCTGGGGCTCGGCACCACGGCGGATGGGTCGAACCCGTTCTCGGCCAAGCTTAACGCCGCACTCTGGACGGCGAAGACCGTCGCCGAGGGTGGCACCGGCGATCTGTTTTACACCATGAACAAGGAGGCTGCGGGTGACGATCTCGGGCTGACCCTGCAGACCGACTTCGTGACCAAGGCGCTGGTTGGGCTGTTCGGTTCCGACCGCTTCCGCCTCGCAGTCTCGGCCGACGGCAGCACCTTCTTCGACGGGCTCAGCGTCGACAACGCCACCGGCATCGTCGATCAGCCCCGGCTGCCCCGCTTCAAGGCGTACACGAACTACGACAACTATGTCGGCGTCGGAACCTGGACGAAGATCGGCCTCAACAACACCGACTACAACGACCAGGGCGCGTTCGACGCCGCGAACAACCACTTCGTCGCCCCCGTGGACGGCACCTACCTCTTCGGCGCGACGCTGCTCTACAAGATCAACGCCAGCGCGACGGCCCGCATGCGCGGACGGCTCGTCCTGAATGGCACGACGGAAATCCGCGGCTCCCTCGGCGAAATCTCCGCCACCCACGTCTCGCTCGCCACCGCGATCTGGCTTCAGACCGTGGTGCCGCTCACCGTGGGCGATACCGTGGAGCTGCAGGGATATTTCCGGGTCGCGGACGGGTATTTCGCCGCCGACCACACGTCCTTCTGGGGCTGCAAGATCGGCTGAGCGGCGCAAGGAGGATCTGATGAACCCACCCCGATCCGAGGGCTTCGTGCGCATGCCCGACGCCGAGTTCGAGGCGATCCTGACCCGGGCGGCCGAGGAAGGCGCCAAACGCGCGCTCGCCGATGTCGGGCTCGACGGCGACGAGGCCGCGCTCGACATCCGCGATCTGCGCTCGCTGGTGGACTGTATCCGGCTGGTGCGCCGCACCGCGATGCAGACTGCAGTTCGCATGATCACCACCGGCGTCGTGCTGGCGCTGCTGGCGGGCATCGCCATCAAGCTCAAGATCTTCGGCAACGGCCCGTAGCCGTCGTCTCGTTCCGATCTGTCAGCCCATCATGACCCGCCCTCGAGGCGGGTTTTTTCGTTTGGAGGACCCCATGACCACGACCTTCCACCGCCATTGGCGTGACGTGCCGAAGAATGCCTGGCGCTGGCCGAACTTCTCGCCCGCCGAGATCGCCTGCCGGGGCACCGGCAAGCTGCTGATCAACGAACCCGCGCTTGACAGGCTGCAGGCGCTGCGCGACCGGCTGGGCAAGCCGCTGATCGTCCGCTCGGCCTATCGCAGCCCCGAGCACAACCGCGCCGTCGGCGGCGCGACCCGGTCGAAACACCTCGACGGCACCGCCTTCGACATTGCCATGGCGAACCACGATCCGGTGGCCTTCGAGGCGGTGGCGCGGGAGGTCGGTTTCCTCGGCTTCGGCTTCTATCCGCGCTCGGGGTTCATGCATGTCGACCTTGGGCCCGCGCGGCAGTGGGGCGAGCGGTTCCCGGTCCGGCCGACTGCCTTCGCCGAAGAAACGCCACCAGCGCGCGAGGTTCTGGCCGACAGCCGCACCATGAAGGGCGGCGGCGCGGCCGGTGTGGCGACGCTGGGTGCCGCGGGTGTCGAGGTTGCGCAGAGCGTCCTGGCCGAGACCCAGTCCGCCATCCTGCCGCTTGTGTCCTATCTCGAAACGCTGCGCTGGGTGTTCATCGCCGTGGCACTCGCGGGCGTCGCCGTGACCATCTACGCGCGGCTCGACGACTGGAAGCGGGGGCGTCGATGATCGCCGCGCTGCTGAGCGGCATTGCCGCCAGCCCATGGATGCGGGCCGCGCTGCGCTACGGCGCCGTTGGCTTCAGCGTGCTTCTGTTCCTGCTCGCGCTCCGGCGTTCCGGCGAGCGCACCGGCCGCCTCGCCGAGCGTCTTGAAACCACGGAGAAGACCAATGATGTCCAACGCCGGATGCTGGAGGCTGCCGCTCGCCGTCCTCGCGATCGCGCCGAGCTTGCTGACCGGCTGCGCAACGGCCGGTTCTGAAAACGGCGGCCTCGCGTTGTGCCCGCCGGCTGTGGAGTACAGCCGTGAGCTTCAGGCGCGGGCCGCCGAGGAACTGGCATCGTTGCCGGAAGGCTCGATCATCGCGGAAATGCTGAGCGACTACGCAGTGATGAGAGAGCAGGCTCGGGCCTGCTCTCTTGAGACAAGCTAGCAAGAGCCTGAGCGCCTGCGGTCTGCAATCCGCACCGATATGGCGACAGGCCGCATGCCGATTCGATCGCTGGACGCAGCGGCCAGGTGGTGTCCCTCACCGTTCCTTGTCGCCAGGATCAGCGTCGTGATCCCGAGGATCGCCGGGTCAGTACGTCCTCAATCTCGCGCGCCACGTCGTCGATGCCCTGCATTCCATCAACCGTAATGAGCTCATTCCTTCGGCGATAGTAGTCCAGTAGCGGCTCCGTTTTGTTCCGGTATGCGTCGAGACGTCTGACAAAGGTATCCCGATTGTCGTCGCTACGAGCCGTGCCGCCAGCGGCCAGCGTATCGGCGACGCGCTTTTCCATTCGCTCGATGAGCGAGGTCTGATCGACCTTCAGTTCGATCACTGCGTCAAGCCTGACGCCCCTTCGCTCCAGCATGGCCGTCAGGGACTCCGCCTGCGCGACTGTCCGGGGAAAGCCGTCGAGAATGAACCCTTTGCGGCAATCCTCTTGATCGATCCGGTCGGATACCATCTGGTTGACCACATCGTCGGGTACGAGTTCGCCGCGATCCATGATCGCCTTGACCCGCCGCCCGGTTTCGGTGCCTTCGGTCACAGCAGCGCGCAGCATATCTCCTGTAGAAAGCTGAGGGATCGAGTGGCGTTCGGCCAGGCGCTGCGCCTGCGTTCCCTTCCCTGCTCCCGGTGGTCCGAACACTATCAGTCTCATTGTCTCTTCTCACCTCTTGGATAGCCACGAGGGCGATGGCGGCGGTGATTCCGATGCACCGAGTACCGTTTGGAGAAGCCCTGCACTTGCGCGCAGGCCGGCGCTGACTGTGTTGGCGGACATGATATCCATGCTTCCAAGTCTGGCGCCGGAGCGAGACCGCTCCGGCGCCGAACTCCTTAGCGGCTCGATCCGCCGTACACGATGCCATTCGGCCGATCGCCGACGGGCACCGTCCTGACGACGTCCTGGCTCTCTACGTCGATGATCGACACTGTGTCGTCCGCAATGTTCGTTACGAACACGTAAGCCCCGTCCGCCGATGCCGACACGCCATGGGCGCCACCCCCGGTGGTGATCGTCTTCACGACCTCTCCCGTCGCCGTGTCGATCACGGACACCGTGTCGTTCGGCTCCGCGTCGGTGCCCTGGTTGGCCACGTAGACGTAGGCTCCATCCGGGGTCGCGAACATCTGGATCGGGTTCGGCCCGACGTCGATCCTGTTCGTCACCTCGCGGGACGAGGTGTCGATGACGGCCACCCGGTTCTCGTCGCGCAGCGAGACGTAGACCTGATCGCCAGACGGCGTGAACCCGACCTGTACAGGCGCTGCGCCCACCGGGATGCGCGCAACTTCCGTCAGGTCCTGCGTGTCGATGACGGAGACCGAGCCGTCCTCGACATTGGCCACATAGAGCTCGCTCTCATCCGGGCTGAGGCGCAGCCCGTGCGGATAGGCTCCGGTCGCGATGCGTTCGATCACCGAAGCCGCCGCGAGATCGACGACCGCAATTTCGTTCCCGCCGGAAAGCGAAGCATAGGCGCGCCCGTTGCCGTCGGCGACGACATGCGCCGGATGCGCCCCGACTTCCAGAGTGGCGACGGGTTGCGACAGTCGTTCCGGATCGAGCACCACCAGAACCCCTCCGCCCGCATCGGTGTCGGCATGTCCATCGTCAGCCGATCCGTGAGCGTGATCGGCGGCAGGGCTCCCGACCGCGAGCAGCAGATTTCCGTCCGGCGTCAGATCGACATTGTGCGGCGACACGCCGACGTCAACGGTCTCGACCGAACCCGTGCCGAGATCGATGGCGCTGATGGAATTGCCGCCCTCGTTGGCGGAGTAGACGGTCCCGCCTGTCTGACCGAGGGCGGTTGGTGCCTCGCCAGCGTTCGTCTCCAGCCATGCCTGCATCTCGGCGATCTCGCCTTCCTGCGCCGCGATGATCTGCTCCGCCCATGCCCGGGTCTGCGGATCGTCGCCGTATTGTTGGACGATCTTCGCCATGTCGATCGCACCCTGATGATGCGGGATCATGCCCCGGACGAAGGCGTCGTCCGGGTCATCGGCCATGACGCCTGCCATCATCGGTCCGTGCATTTCATTCATCGCGGCGACGTAGGCCTGCGTGAAGTCGGGAGCGCTGGAAAGGCTCGTTGGGGCGCCGTCAGCGCCGGGTGCGGCCATTCCGCCGTGCATGCCCCCCTGCATCATTTGCTGCATCGCCTGCATCATGGCCTGGCCATGCTCGGGGATGCCCTGCATGCCGGGCATCCGGTCCGAGGGAGACGTGGGCGCGGGAGCCTGTTCCGCTTGGGCGGGCGGGGTTCCCGGGTGGTGGGTATCATGTTCGGCCTGGGCGAGAGCAGCGCCCGGCAGGCCCGCCAGCAGGCTGACGGAAAGAACGATTGCAGTTCGGTTCATGGGTTTTCATCCTTGGCACCGGAGGGCCGGCGTCACATTCGCGGACGCGGGTCTCCGAAAGTTCGTCTGGGCTCGAAGTGCGCGCTGCCGGCGGTCGCGCCGGAGCGGCCGTCACGCAGCAATCAGACGAGGCGGCCTCAGGATTCCTTCGGGGGATCGTTCCCACGGGTCACGGTGCATGACCCTGAACAGTTCACCATTCACGGACGGCCCGAACGTCAGCGGCCCGACGGGAACGGCGGCGATCAGACAGGTCTGACAGCAGTCGGCCAGCATCTGGCCGCCGTCATCACTCTCGCAGCCTGCAGATGTCTCTGCCCCGTGATCGCCGGGCAGGTGATGTTGGCCGCAGTGGCTCGCCGTGGCCGCGCTCTGTTCGCGGTGGAGGGCGTGTCCGGTCGGGCTGGCATGCGCTACGCCCTGCAGAACGAGGGAGCTGATGGCAAGCAACAGGATGCCGATCGCGAACTGGCGCAATCGGCCGCATCTCGCCGCGAACGCAACTCTGAAGCGCCCGCTCATGAGCCACCTGCCTTCTCGGTGTCGAGCCGGGCCGATGCGCTGCTGACGCGGGCAAGGCCATCGCTCGCGGCTTGAGCTGCATCGGATCGGCGGCAAGGTGGACGGTCATGTGGAGGCGCCTGGCTCAGATTTCCTGCGCGCCGAGGTAGCGCCCGAAGGTCTGGGTGGTCGGACCGAACAGGAGCACTTCATAGGGCTCGGGTTCGACCCCGGAAAAATCCATGCCGGGCGAGCCGGCAGGCATTCCGGGAACGGCAAGTCCCGTCCCGGAGGGCCGCTCGGCCAGCAGGCGGCGGATCGCGGCAGCTGGCACATGACCCTCCACCACATAGCCGTCCACCTCGGCCGTATGGCAGGAGGTCAGCTCGGCCGGCACGCCGAGCCGCTCCTTGAGGCTGAACACGTCGTCCGAGTCCACGACCCGCACCGGAAAGCCCGCGGCTTCGATATGCGCGATCCAGCCGTCGCAGCAGCCGCAGGACGGATCCTTGGTGACGGTCACGAGCGGCAGGGCCTCGGCCCGCGCCCACGCCGGCATCGACAGCAGGAACGGAAGTGCGGCGGCGGCCGCGAGAACGGCCCGCCGGCCGATGGTGTGATCGTTCCGCATCGTCAAACCTTTCTTCGTGGACTCCATGATCTCACCGGCTAGTCCGGAGCGCGACCCACGAACGGGTGAGAATGCGCCGGCGTCCCGCGGCATGATGTCGCCTGTCAGATGCGCTCGCGGGAACGGCCCACGATGCCACCCGGACATCACAGCTTCACGCCCCGCAGCCGAGACGCATTCGCGATCACGCTGACCGAGGATAGCGCCATGGCGGCTGCCGCGATGATCGGCGACAGCAGGATGCCGAAGAACGGATAAAGCACCCCCGCGGCGATCGGGATACCGAGCGCGTTGTAGATGAAGGCGAAGAAAAGGTTCTGGCGGATGTTGCGCATCACCGCCTGAGACAGTCGCCGCGCCCGAACAATGCCGGTGAGATCGCCCTTCAGGAGGGTGACGCCCGCGCTCTCCATCGCCACGTCGGTGCCGGTGCCCATGGCGATGCCGACATCCGCGGCCGCGAGCGCAGGGGCATCGTTGACGCCGTCGCCCGCCATCGCCACCACCTCGCCCGCCGCCTTGTGCCGCTGCACGACCTCGCTCTTCTGGTCCGGCAGGACCTCCGCCTCGACCTCGTCGATGCCCAGCTGTCGGGCGACCGCCTTCGCTGTGGTCCAGTTGTCGCCGGTGAGCATGACCACGCGGATGCCTTGGGCCTTCAGCGCGGCAAGCGCTTCAGGCGTGGAGGGCTTGACCGGATCGGCGATGGCGAAGATTGCGGCGACCTCTCCGTCCACGCCCATGAAGATCGCGGTCGCCCCGTCTTGGCGCAGCCGGTCAGCCTGCGCGGCCAGCGGCGTCACATCGACCCCTTCTTCGGCCAGGAAGTTTGCGTTGCCGAGGGGAATGCGCTTGCCCTCGACCGTGCCATAGGCGCCCTTCCCGGTCGGCGAGTCGAAATCCGCAACCGGTGCGGTCGCGATCCCCCGCTCCTCTGCCGCGCGCACGATGGCGAGCGCCAGCGGATGCTCGCTCGCCCGCTCGACGCTGGCGGCCAGGCGCAGCACCTCCTCCTCGGTAAGACCGGCAGCGGGAACGATGGCCGTGACGGCGGGACGCCCCTCCGTCAGTGTGCCGGTCTTGTCGACGATGATCGTGTCGACCTTCTCCATGTGCTCGAGCGCCTCGGCGTTCTTGATCAGGACGCCATTCTGCGCGCCGCGGCCGACGCCGAACATGATCGACATCGGCGTCGCCAGACCCAGCGCGCAGGGGCAGGCGATGATCAGGACCGAAACCGCCACGACCAGCGCATAGGCGAAGCGCGGCTCCGGGCCCCAGATCGACCAGGCGATGAAGGCGAGCACCGCGACCACGATCACCGCCGGCACGAACCAGCCCGACACCTGGTCGGCAAGTCGCTGGATCGGGGCACGGCTGCGCTGTGCCTCTGCGACAAGCTGGACGATCTGCGACAGCATGGTGTCGCGTCCGACCTTGCGGGCCTCGATCACCAGCGCGCCGGACTGGTTCATGGTCCCCCCGATCGCCCGCGAGCCGACCTCCTTGGTCACCGGCATGGATTCGCCCGTCACCATCGACTCGTCGACGGCGCTGCGGCCTTCCAGCACCTCGCCATCCACGGGCACCTTCTCGCCCGGCCGCACCCGCAGGCGGTCGCCGACATGGACAGTGTCGAGCTGCACCTCTTCTTCGGTGCCGTCATCACGGATGACCCGTGCGGTTTTCGGGGCGAGATCGAGCAGCGCCCGGATTGCGCCGCTGGTGCTTTCCCGCGCCCGGAGTTCCAGCACCTGTCCGAGCAGCACGAGCACGGTGATGACCGCTGCGGCTTCGAAATAAACCGCGACCGACCCGTCATGCTGGCGGAAGGCGTCCGGGAAGATGTCTGGCGCGAGCGTCGCAACGACGCTGTAGATCCACGCCGCCCCCGTGCCCATGGCGATCAGGGTGAACATGTTGAGATTGCGCGTGACCAGCGACTGCCAGCCGCGCTGGAAGAAGGGCCACCCGGCCCACAGGACGACCGGGGTCGCGAAGAGCAGCTGGATCCAGTTCGAGGTCTGCTGATCGATGTAGCGGTCCAGCCCGAGGAAATGGCCGCCCATTTCCAGAATGAATACAGGGACCGTCAGCACCAGCCCGATCCAGAAGCGGCGCCGCATATCGATCAGTTCGAGATTGGGCTCCGCCTCGAGGCTGACCAGCACAGGCTCCAGCCCCATGCCGCAGATCGGGCAGGATCCCGGCCCCACCTGCCGGATCTCTGGGTGCATGGGACAGGTGTAGATCGTCCCCTCGGGCACGGGCTCGGCCTTTGCCGCCGCAGCGGCCGGGTCGAGGTAGCGGTCCGGCTCGGCCAGGAACTTCGCGCGGCATCCGGCCGAGCAGAAGTAATACGGCCGCCCCGCATGCTCGGCCTTGTGCTGCGTCGCATGGGGATCGACCATCATGCCGCAGACCGGGTCCTTGACCCGATGCACGCTGTCTGTCGGAGTCGCCTCCGCAGCGTGCGAATGCTCCGTCCCGTGGTGCCCCGAGTGAGCATGCCCGTGTTCGTGAGAATGTCCCGGCCCGCGATGCTCATGGCCGCCGAC
Source organism: Paracoccus suum (assembly GCF_003324675.1). Taxonomy (NCBI): domain Bacteria; kingdom Pseudomonadati; phylum Pseudomonadota; class Alphaproteobacteria; order Rhodobacterales; family Paracoccaceae; genus Paracoccus; species Paracoccus suum. The sequence goes on along the minus strand of NZ_CP030918.1, from coordinate 3,066,931 downwards.
GCGAGAACTGCTCTCCATGTGGAGGGGGGCAGGGTGTTGGTCTTTGCTCTTGCTGGCCATCATGTACCTCGTCCGGGAAGTGCCCGAGAATCGTCCTCATTCGTCCTGCACCTTCCTGTCGTTGGAAGGTCAAGAGTAAGCCGCCAGGCGGAAGCCGCGGCGTCAGTGTTCATGCTGGGCGCTCCCTTCTTCCGGTCTTGCCCGCACGGCCTGCCGGGACTTCGCCTTCGGCCGCGTAACATCGATCTCGGCAGCTCCCTCCTCAACGGCAAGGCAGTATTCCTCGATCTGCGTGGTCGAGAAGTAGACCTTGAACCGGTCGCGCAGGAGGTTGTTCACCTCCCTCAGCACCCGCTCGCCATCCTGCCAGTCTCGAACGCAGACGTGGCTCGAGAACACGTTGCGCCCGGACGTCAGGCTCCAGGCATGGACGTGATGCACGTCCGTCACGCCCTCCAGCTCCCGAATGGCCGCGATCACAGCCTCGAGATCCAGGTCCTCCGGCGTGCCTTGCAGCAGGATGTGCAGCGACTCGCGCAGGATGCCCCAAGGAAGCCCAGAGCAGCACCAGTCCGAAGGCCATGCCGAGCAGCGGGTCGACGGCGAGGAAGCCGGTAAAGCGGATCACCAGGGCCGAGATGATGATGAGGAAGCTGCCGACGAACGTCTGCAGGATGTGCCAGTAGGCGCCCCGCATGTTCAGGTTGTCCTTCTGGCGCTCGTACAGGAGCCAGAGGGCGACAAGCTCGGTGGCGATGCCCCCCGCTGCCGCGATCAGCATCGGCGTGGTGGCCAACTCGATCGGCTCCATGAGGCGCATCGCGCCCATCCACAGCACGAAAATGGCCATTCCGACGAGAAAGAGGCCGTTGAAGAGGGCGCCGAGGATCTCCGCGCGAATGTAGCCGAAGGTGCGCGCCGGGCTGGACTTCCGCTCGCTCAGGCGCATGGCGACCAAGGCGATGAGCACGCCGCCGACGGCCGAGAAGGTGTGGAAGGCATCCGACATGACGGCGACTGAGCCCGTCCAGATGCCGATCCCGAGTTCAACGATGAAGTAAAGGCCGGTGAGCCAGCCGGAGATGACAAGCGCTTTGCGATCACCGCTCGCGGGCAGGTGGCCCGTATGGCTGCCGTGAGACATCGACATGGGTTCGCCTCCTGCTGACCGCGCATCATGCATCGTCGCGGTCGTTGAGGCCGCCGCAGCTCCAAGCTCCGGCGGCCCGAGTCCTTACTGCTGGCCCGCGTTCTCCTCGACCCAGGCGGTCATCTCCTCGATTTCCGGGCCTTGGGCGTCGATGATCTTCTGAGCCATCGCTTTCGACTCCTCATCGTCGCCATACTTCAGCTCGACTTCTGCCATGGCGATGGCGCCCGCATGATGCGCGATCATCCCGCAGTGGAAGGCGAGGTCGGGATCCTCGATGGTGTGGGTGGCCATCATCGGACCGTTCATCTCCATCATGGCCTGCATGGAGGCTTGCTGGGCCTCATCCATGCCCTCCATGCCTCCCATCATGGCGGACATGTCCATGCCCTGCATCATCCCCGGCATCCCGGACTGCTGGATGGCGTCCTGGCAGCCCTGCGGCAGGATCGACAGGTCGGGCATGGGACCTCCCTGTCCCGCCATGTGGCCAGCCTGCCCGCCTGTCCCGCTCTCCTGAGCGAAAGCCGCGGGCGCGGCGAGAAGGGCAGCAACGACGGCGGCGAGTTCAAACTTGCGCATAAGGGTTCTCCTTTGATGTAACTGGTTTCGGTGGGGATCAGGCCGCCATTTTCCGGCAGCTCTCGGCGCACCGGCGGCACGCATCCACGCATTCCTGCATGTCGCCGACCTGCTCGCAGCTCCGGGCGCATTCCTCACAGATCTCGGCACACTCACGGCAGAGATGCTTGTGATGACTGGTGCCGATCAGCATGAAATTCGCCGCGGTCTGGCAAATTTCGGCGCAGGCGATCATGAGCCGGAAGTGCTCCGGCTCGACATGCCGGCCACCTGCCTCAAGACAATGGTTCATGGCCATGCTGAGGCAAGTGCTGTGGCAGCTCAGGCATTCGTCGATGCAGCTCTGCATTTCAGGGGACATCTGGTGCATTTGTATTCTCCATCTTCGGAAAGCGCCGGGAAGAGAAGCAGCAAGCGTGGCGCTCGGCACTCGCAGCCAGCGATGACACGAAAAGACTTTCCTGGCGTCTTCAGACCGTCTTCTCATCCCTCCGGCGCGAGCGACGCCAGGCAGCAAGGCGCGACACGCGCTCTCGATGGGTAACGATCAGATCAGATGGACGTCCCGCGGGGGACGGCGCGGCCCATCCGGGGCAAGCCCGCTGAGCAGCGAGACCGGCATCACAAACTTCTGATCGTTCCTGCGCGGCTCTTTCAGATCAGGCGTTCGGCCGGGGATCAGCGCTGCCAGGCACGCATCTCCGCAACAGGCGAGCGTGTCATGGTTGTCATTGCTGGGCTCCTCCCCCACAGCCATCGAAGGAGCGTGATGCGGGACGGGGTCCGCCACGTTCGTCGCGGTCGGCGAAGATTCGGCGTGGACGGAGATGTGGGCATGACTGTGGGGCACCAGACTTCCGGCCGCCGCTCCATGGGCGATGAGCATGGCAGTTGCGAGAAGCGCCAGTGCACTCGCAAGCTTCTGCCAGACGAATCCGGCTTTCGTCCGGGGAGTCCACCGTTGCATCCTGTGGGAACGGCCGAGAGGGCGAAGTGTTCCGCTGATCATGGTGCTGCCGACATGCGTTCAGACCGTTTCTGCCTCCAGTTTGCCAAAGTCACCGGCGACGAACTGCGCGCGCGGATCGTGTTCCTGCAGGACTGGCTCGCCCAGCATGCCAAATGATGCTCCGGATACCAACCATCATCGGCCTCACCGCCTCCGCGCTCATCGCCACCTGGATCCTTGTCGAGTTGCGGGCGCACGCCGAGAATGCCGAGACGATGGCGCTGGGCCGCAGTATTTACGAGGCCCAGTGCGCCGCATGTCATGGCGCGGAGCTCGAAGGGCAGCCGGACTGGCAAATGCCTCTGCCCTCCGGGCGCCTGCCGGCTCCCCCGCACGACGCCACCGGCCACACATGGCATCATCCGGACGACATGCTGTTCCGGATCGTCAAGGAAGGCACCGCCGCCATCGTGGGAGGCGGATACGAGAGCGACATGCCCGGGTTTGCCGATGTCCTCAGCGACGCCGAGGTCCGGGCCGTGCTCGCCTACATCAAGAGCACGTGGCCGGAACGCGAGCGGAGCTATCAGGAGAAGATCACAGCAACGCGCTGAGAGGGAGGCGCCCTCGGGCGCAGGCAACTGGCATTCGTATCCGCACGGGGGAACCGCCGATAAGGTCGGCAGCTGGTTCATGTAGCCGTCCAGGCCGAGGAACTGCCCGCCCATCTCCAGATCGTTCCTTCGGGCGCCGGCTCGGCCGATGCCACCGTCACCGCCGGATCGAGATGACGCTCCGGCTCGGCCAGGAACTTCGCGCGGCACCCCGCCGAACAGGAGTGTCGGCCATCGCCGAGATGCTTGCCGACCACAGCGTCATGCGGGATCAGGCACGGGCTCGCGGGTGAGAAGCCTTCAACAGCACCGAAGGAGGATTGCGTCGTGTCCTTTATTTCTGATATCCACGAAATATGGAAGAAATGATTCCCTCCCGCCTGTCGACCTTGGGCCACCCGCAGCGTCTCGCCCTCTTCCGGCTGCTCATGCGGCGCTATCCGGACAGGGTGCCAGCGGGTGAGATCGCCGATGCGCTGGACCTCAAGGCGTCGACACTGTCGGCCTATCTCTCCGCGCTGATGCAGGCGGGGCTGGTGACGCAGGAGCGGGTGGGAACCTCGCTCCGCTATTCCATCGCCATGGCCGAGGTGCGCCGCACCTTCGACTATCTCATCCTCGACTGCTGCCGCGGTCGACCCGATCTCTGCGCGCCCGTCTCCCTGCCAACGATATCAGGAACCACCGGCATGTCCGACCGCAAGTACAAGGTGCTGTTCATCTGCACCGGAAACTCCGCCCGCTCGATCTTCGCCGAAGCCATCCTCCGCAAGGAGGCAGGCGATCGGTTCGAGGCATATTCCGCCGGTACCCGGCCCCACTCGGAGCTGAACCCGTTTGCCCTCGAGGTGCTGGAGCAGAAGGGGCACGATGTCTCGGTCCTGCGATCGAAGAATGTGGGTGAGTTTCAAGGGCCGGCCGCAGCGAGGTTCGATTTTGTCTTTACGGTCTGCAATCAGGCCGCGAACGAGGAGTGTCCGGCATGGAGCGGCCAGCCCGTCAGCGCGCATTGGGGCATGCCCGATCCGGTGAAGGCCGAAGGTACTCACGCAGAAAAGAGCCTCGCGTTCCAACAGACCTATGGGGCGCTGCACAACCGCATCAAGGCATTTTCGGCGCTGCCCGTCGCCTCGCTGGACCGCATCTCGCTGCAAAAGGCCGTGGACGACCTCGGCCGTAAGGATGCCGGAGCGCCCGCATGACCGTCTATGCTCTGAACGGCCTCGGCCGCATGGGAAAGCTTGCCCTCAAGCCGCTTCTTGAACGCGAAGCGGAGATCGCCTGGATCAATGACGCGGTGGGCGACCCAGCCATGCATGCGCATCTATTCGAGTTCGACACCGTGCATGGGCGGTGGGATGCGGCGTTCTCGCACGACGCGGAGAGCGTCACCATCGACGGCACGCGGCTGCCTTTCATCGGAAGGAAAGACCTGTCCGAGTTGCCGCTCGCGGGAGTTGATGTGGTCATCGACTGCACCGGCGTCTTCAAATCCGAAGCGAAATTGGCTCCGTATTTCGAGGCGGGGGTGAAGAAGGTGGTTGTCTCGGCCCCGGTCAAGGACGGTGGCGCGGCAAACATCGTCTATGGCGTCAATCACGACATCTACGATCCGGCCGAACACCGGATCATCACGGCGGCAAGCTGCACGACCAACTGCCTCGCCCCGGTCGTGAAGGTGATCCACGAAGCCATCGGCATCCGGCATGGATCGATCACCACGATCCATGACGTGACCAATACGCAGACCATCGTGGACCGCCCCGCCAAGGATCTGCGACGAGCGCGTTCGGCGCTCAATTCGCTGATCCCGACCACCACGGGGAGCGCCACCGCGATCACGCTGATCTATCCGGAACTGAAGGGCAGACTGAACGGCCATGCCATCCGCGTGCCCCTGCTGAACGCCTCGATCACCGATTGCGTGTTCGAGGTGGAGCGACCGACGACGCCGGAGGAGGTCAACGAACTGTTCAAGGCCGCCGCGAGAGGTCCGCTCAAGGGCATCCTCGGCTATGAAGAGCGCCCGCTTGTCTCCGCCGATTACACCAACGACACACGATCGGGCATCATTGACGCGCCCTCGACCATGGTCGTGAATGGCACCCAGGTGAAGATCTACGCCTGGTACGACAACGAGATGGGCTACGCGCACCGTCTGGTGGACGTGGCGCTGATGGTCGGGGCCTCGCTGTGACCGTTGCCCGACCGCGCCCGGAGGGCCTGTCAGCCTATATTGCAGTCACTGCCGCATATTGGGCCTTCATGCTGACCGACGGCGCCCTGCGGATGCTGGTCCTGCTGCATTTCCACAGGCTGGGGTTCAGCCCGGTGCAGCTGGCCTATCTGTTCATCCTTTACGAAATCGCGGGCATGGTCACGAACCTGTCGGCTGGATGGATCGCGGCTCGGTTCGGGCTGACCTCGACCCTTTATGCTGGACTGGGCTTGCAGGTCATCGCGCTGGTGGCGCTGGCGCAACTGGATCCCGGCTGGGCCATCGGGTTCTCGGTCGCCTATGTCATGATCGTGCAGGGCGGGAGCGGCGTAGCAAAGGATCTGGCCAAGATGTCCTCAAAATCTGCCGTGAAGCTGCTGGCGCCACGGGAAAATGGCGGGCTCTTCCGCTGGGTCGCGCTGCTGACCGGATCGAAGAACGCGGTGAAGGGGCTGGGCTTCCTGCTGGGTGCGGTGCTGCTCGCCACGCTGGGCTTTGTCCCGGCGGTCCTTGCGATGGCAGCGGTGCTTGCGGTCATTCTGCTAGCCGTCCTGATCGCCATGCCGCAAGGACTGCCCAAGGGACGCAAAGGAACGAAGTTCTCCGAGGTCTTTTCGAAGTCCGCGAACGTGAACTGGCTGTCGGTAGCGCGGGTATTTCTGTTCGGTGCACGCGACGTTTGGTTCGTCGTCGGCATTCCGATCTATTTCTACGCTGTGCTGTCGGACGGCACCGTCGAGGGCAACCGGGCCGCCTTCTTCATGATCGGTAGCTTCATGGCGGTCTGGACCATCCTTTATGGAGCGGTGCAGGCGGCAGCACCCCGGCTCCTGCGTGCGGCGCAAAGATCCGACGGCGATTTGATCGACGCGGCGCGTGGCTGGGCGTGGTCGCTGGCCGCCATTCCGGCCGGGTTGACCGCCGCCGCCCTGATCTCGCCCGGGCCGCAGCCATGGCTGACGGCAACGCTGGTCCTGGGGCTGCTGGTCTTCGGCGCGGTCTTCGCGGTGAACTCATCCCTGCATTCCTATCTGATCCTCGCCTTTACCAAGGCCGAACGGGTGACGATGGATGTGGGTTTCTACTACATGGCCAATGCGGGCGGGCGCCTCCTCGGCACGCTGCTTTCGGGCCTGACCTATCAGATCGGCGGGCTGGTGCTGATGCTGGGAACGGCGGCGGCGATGGTGGCGGCGTCTGCGCTCGCTGTCGGCCGCCTCAGCCCGGACCGCCCGCAGGAGAGCCTGGCATGAGTGTCTTCGAACGTTATCTCACCCTCTGGATTGCACTTGCGATCGCCTTGGGTATCGGAATCGGGGCCACGGCGCCCGGGCTCGTCGAGGCCGTGGCAGCAGCAGAAGTGGCCAGCGTCAATCTGGTGGTGGCGGTGCTGATCTGGGCCATGGTCTATCCGATGATGGTCGGCGTCGACCTTCAGGCTGTTGCTGGCGTCGCCCGCCAGCCGAAGGGCCTTTTGATCACGCTGGCGGTGAACTGGCTGATCAAGCCGTTCACTATGGCGTTTCTGGCGGTTCTGTTCTTCGATTACGTGTTCGCGCCCTGGATCGAGCCGGAGGATGCCGCTCAGTATACCGCCGGGCTGATCCTGCTTGGTGCTGCGCCCTGCACGGCGATGGTCTTCGTATGGTCTCAGCTGACCCGCGGCGACGCGACCTACACGCTGGTGCAGGTCTCGGTCAACGATCTCGTCATGGTGGTCGCCTACGCGCCGCTCGTGGCCTTTCTTCTCGGCGTGACCGATATCGCCGTGCCTTGGGAAACGCTGGTGCTGGCGACGGTGCTCTACATCGTCCTGCCGTTGATCGCGGGCCTGCTGACCCGGCGCCGGCTTGGCTCGCCCGAGGCGATCGACGCGTTCTCGGCCCGGATCAAGCCGTGGTCGATGATGGGCCTGATCACGACCGTGGTGATCCTCTTCGGCCTGCAGGGAGAGAAGATCCTCGCGAACCCCGTGGTGATCGCCATGATCGCGGTGCCGATCCTGATCCAGAGCTATGGCATCTTCGCGCTGGCCTATGCCGCCGCCTGGACGATGAAGGTCCCACACCGGATCGCCGCACCCTGCGCCATGATCGGCACCTCCAACTTCTTCGAACTCGCGGTCGCGGTGGCGATCAGCCTCTTCGGCCTGGGCTCGGGCGCGGCGCTTGCCACGGTGGTGGGGGTGCTGGTCGAGGTGCCGGTGATGCTGACGCTGGTCGCGTTTGCGAACCGCACCCGCAAGCGCTTCCCGCAGTCCGAAGAAGACGTCGTGCATTCCAGTTCGAGAATTGTGGAATTAGATTGACAGGAAGGCTGTTCGGCGTCAATCTATTTCCATGGAACTCGAAACAGCAGCTCATCAGCTCGAGGCGCTCGGCAATCCGAACCGCCTGCAGATCTACCGGACGCTGGTGCGTGCCGGGCGAGCCGGTCTGGCGGTCGGTCAGGTTCAGGAACAGGTCGGACTGCCCGCCTCGACGCTGTCGCACCATCTGAAGCGATTGATCGACCGTGGACTTGTGCGACAGGATAGGGCGGGCAACAGCCTCATCTGCCACGCCGAGTATCCGGCCATGAGCGCGCTGCTGGGGTTTCTGGCCGACGAATGCTGCGCCGATGAAACGTGTGGACCGTCTTCGGATCGCGCGCCCGAGAAGGTGGCGGGGTGATCTCTCTTTTTGCCTTGCCCTCCCACGAATCTAGAACAATGGAATGAGGTGGCGATATGCTGATTTCCGAACTTCCAGTGGCCGTGATCGGCGCAGGTCCTGTGGGGCTCGCGGCAGCCGCCCATCTGCTTCGGCGCGGGCTCCAGCCTCTGATCTTCGAACGAGGCACCTCGGCTGGCGCGACGGTGGCCCAGTGGGCGCATGTCCGCGTGTTTTCGCCTTGGGAATACAACGTCGACGCAGAGGCGCGCGTGTTGCTCGAAGAGAACGACTGGATCGCGCCAGTACCCGATTACATGCCGACTGGCGCGGAGCTGATCCGCGACTATCTCGCTCCACTCGCCGCACATCCGGCGATCGCCCCGAACCTGCGGCTTGACGCCGAGGTTCTGGCGGTCACCCGGAAAGGGCATTCGAAGCTTTCGGGCGAGGGCCGCGACGCGGCGCCCTTCGTCGTTCTCTGGCGGGATGCTGCGGGAGAGCGGCGCCGTGCGCTGGCAAGGGCGGTCATCGACGCCTCCGGCACGTGGGTGAAGCCGAATCCGATCGGACTTGACGGGCTGCCCGTCGAGGGGGAGATCGAGAACCGCGACCGCATCCACTACGGCATTCCCGACGTACTCGGCGCAACGCGCGAGGACTATGCCGGCAGGCATACGCTCGTGATCGGCGCGGGCCATTCGGCGATCAACGCCGCCCTCGACCTGATGGATCTGCAGGAGCAGGAGCCGGGCACGCGGATCACCTGGGCCACGCGCTCGGGCGGCATCGAGCGCGTGCTAGGCGGCGGCCTCAACGACCAGCTTCCCGGCCGCGGCAGGCTCGGACTGCGGGCGGCCGAGGCAGTGCAGTCGCGACGGGTCAGCTTCCATTCGCCTTTCTCCGTCGAGCGGATTGCGGCCGAAGGCGAGGCCCTGCGGGTCCTCGGCACAGAGGACGGGCGTCCGGCAGAACTGACGGTGGACCGCATCGTTGTCGCCACTGGCTTCCGCCCCGATCTGACGCCGCTGTCCGAGTTGCGCCTGTCGCTCGACCCGTCGGTCGAAGCTACGCCGGCGCTGGCGCCGCTGATCGACCCTAACCTCCACTCCTGCGGAACCGTCCGGCCTCACGAGGTGGTCGAACTCGCACATCCCGAGCGCGACTTCTACATCGTCGGGATGAAGAGCTACGGCCGCGCCCCGACCTTCCTGATGACCACAGGGTATGAGCAGGTTCGCTCGGTCGTCGCCGAACTGGCCGGCGACGCCGTCGCTGCTCGGCAGGTGCACCTGAAGCTTCCCGAGACGGGCGTTTGCAGGACCAGGTCCACAATCGACGCAACGGCGGATGCTTGCTGCGCACCTCCGAAAGCGCCGGCGAAGGAGGCGACCTGCTGCGGCGGCCCGCCCAAGGCGAATGCCGCCGCGTGCTGCGTCGCCGACGAGCTCGCCAAGGCCGAGGGGGAAAGTGGCTGTGGCTGCAATACGGCTGCGCGGGCCAGCCTCCCGGCATGACCCTTCCTGCAAGGACCCGTACCGTCTCTGCCCTCGGTGTGATTGAGATCTTCGCTTGGGGCAGCACTTATTACCTGATGGCGGTTCTGGCGGGTCCGATTGCCGCTGACACGGGTTGGAGCGTCGGCATGCTATCCGCCGGCGTATCCGGCGGTCTCTTGGTGGCGGGCTTCGCCGCGCCGACCGTGGGCCGGCTGATCCAAATTACCGGCGGCCGGCGAGTGCTGGCGACCGGGATGGCGCTGATTGCAACGGGCCTGGTTTTGCTTGGCAGCGCCCGAAGCCTGCCGGTGTATTTCGCCGCCTGGGCCATTCTCGGTCTCGGCATGTCGGCGGGCCTGTATGATGCGGCTTTCTCGACGCTCGGGCGGCTCTTCGGGCGAGACGCGCGGGCGGCGATCACCCAGCTCACCCTGTGGGGCGGTTTCGCCAGCACGGTTTGTTGGCCGATCTCGGCATGGCTGGTCGAGATCGTCGGCTGGCGAGGGACATGTTTCGCCTATGCGGCGCTACATCTGACGGTGACGCTGCCGATCAGCCTCTGTCTCCTGCCGCGGAGACCGCCCGCGGAAGAGAAGGCGCAGTCGACCGGAGCAATGCTGCCCGACCTGCCGGGTCTTCTCGATTTGCGCTTCCTGTACATCGTTGCGGCTGGCGTGAGCCTGTCGATGCTGGCGACCATCTGGTCGATCCATCTGATCAGGATCCTGACCGCCGAGGGATACGCATTGGCCACTGCGATTGCGCTCGGCACCTTGATCGGGCCGGCACAGGTCGGCGCCCGCGTCCTCGAGATGCTGGGCCGCGGGCGCCATCATCCGATCTGGACAATGGGTTCGGCGGTCGGTCTGGTGCTTCTCGGTTTTCTGGGTCTGCAGCTCGGAGCTCCTGCCTCCGCGGCGCTGGTCGCCTATGGGGCGGGAAATGGTCTTTGGTCGATCGCTCGCGGCGCTTTGCCGCTCACTCTCTTCGGGTCTGACCGCTACGCGCAGACGATGGGGCGCCTCGCCATGCCGATGCTTTTCGCCGCCGCCGCCGCGCCGATGATCGGTGCGTTTCTGATCGAGGCATTCGGAGCGGATGGCACCCTCGCGATACTTTCCGCCATGGCGGCCGTACCCTGCGTTGCCGCTCTGGTCCTCGCGGCCTCGGTTCATCGGCAACGAAGAATACCCGCTGTCTAGAAGATCAGACGGAGCATTCAAAGAATAATGCCCGGAGATGGGGGTGGATGCTGGCCCCCGTTTCGATCGGACACTGGGCATAGCCATGGAAGCTTGGGCATATGCCTGAGCACCTCGCCGACGAAGAGCGCGCCGAGCGTTGCCGCCAGCGTGATCAAGAACGCGACCGTGAGGGGCAGATCGTCGCGGGACAGGGCCTGTGCGTCAGTGTCGGTCAAGAACAGGCTCCTTTCGGCGGCGTGAGGAAAGAGAGGTTGCGAGGATGCACACCGCGCCCAGAGTGATCGCGATATCCGCGACATTGAACGTGGGCCAGTGCCAGTTGCGCCAGTAGAGGTCGAGGAAGTCGGTCACGGCGCCCTGCCGCAGCCGGTCGATGATGTTGCCAAGCGCACCGCCTACCACCAGGACGAAGCCTGCGCGCTCCAGCGGATGGCGCGCCCGAACTGCCATGACGGCGAAGATCAGGGTCAGTGCCCCGGTCAAGGCGGCCATCAGCAGCGGCTTACCTGCCATAACGCCGGACAGCATGCCGAAGCTCGACCCTTCGTTGAAGCCAAGCGCAAGCCCGAAGCCGGGAAGAACTGGAACCGCGTCACCCAGCGAAAGCAGCGAGAGGGCGGCCGCCTTGGTCAGCTGGTCGGCCAGCACCGTGGCGGCGACCAAGAGAAGCATCATGGGATTGGTCATGGCGCGGCCTTCCTCGGGATGCCGATCCAGCGCGGAACCGATGCGACATAGCGGTCATAGTCTGGCCCCAGGGCTTCGCGCAGCACAGCTTCCTCCGACCGGACCTGCGTGGCTGCCGACCAGAGGAACAGGATCGGCGCAAGGATCGTCGGGACGGCAGGCACCGCCAGGGCGACACCGGCCAGCAGCGCGAATTGCCCGACGAAGGTCGGGTTCCGGCTGAACTGATATAGCCCACCTGAGACGAGGCTTCCCGTTGCACCGCTCACCACACCGACGCGCCAGGATGAGCCCATCGACATCTGAGCTGCAAAGGCCACCATCGCGCCAAGGCCCGCGATGAAGATACCGATGATGCCAAGCGCAACGGCTCTTCCTTCGGTCCAGAAGGGATCGACCTTGTGCAACATCGGCCAAACTATCCAGAGGAGGGGTCCGAAAAAAGCGAGGATGAACGCGGCGCGGAACCCGAAAGCGGCCGCGCGGTCGCGTCCTGAGGCGCGGGCAAACAGCCAGACCGGTTTCCCTGCCGCCTGTGCCGCGACGGCGCTGCCCCAGAAAAAAAGCGCGAGATAGCCGAAAAGGACGGCGAGCGCCGACCAGCCGAACGGAGACAGCATCTCAGGTCTCCTCCGGATCGAAAGCGAGAAGCCGCAGTGCGTTAAGCGTGACGAGTACAGTCGCGCCCGTGTCGGCGAGAATGGCAATCCAGAGCCCGGTGATGCCAAGGATGGTGGTAACAAGAAACACCGCTTTGAGGCCGAGCGCGATCGCCACGTTCTGCCGAATGTTCGCCATGGTCGCCCGGGAAAGTCGTATTTTGCTGGCGACATCAGTTACCCGATTGCGCAGAATTGCGGCGTCGGCGGTCTCGAGCGCAACGTCGGTTCCGGAGCCCATCGCGACGCCCACATGGGCGGAGGCGAGCGCGGGGGCGTCGTTGATGCCGTCACCCACCATCATCACGTGACCCCTCGAGGTCATCTCGCGGATCGCTGCAACCTTGTCTTCGGGCATCAGCTCGGCGCGATAGTCAATGCCGAGACCGTCGGAAATGGCTGCCGCCGTGCGTCCGTTGTCTCCGGTCAGCATTACCGAACTGACGCCGAGCGCCTTCAGCTGCTTCACTGCGCGGGCGGCATCCTCTCGGGGCTCATCCCGGAGCGCGATGAGCCCGACAAGCTTGCTCAGACCGAAGACCGCTACGACCGTCTTACCCTCTTTCTCGAGGCTGGCCGCCCTCTGCCGCGCGCCATCGTCAAACACGCCGCGCTCCTCCGCGAACCGAGGAGAGCCCACCCAGGCGGGCTCGCCCTCGATGACCCCTTCGACCCCCCGGCCGGGGAGCGCCTTGGCGGCCGATGCGGCCAAGGACGTGATTCCCGCAGCTTCTGCGCGCGACAGGATCGCCTCCGCCAGTGGATGGCTCGATCCCGCTTCAACGGCCGCAGCTAGCGCCAGCACCTCCGTCTCCGATCCTGAGACCGACACCACATCCGTGATGCGCGGCCTCCCATGGGTCAGGGTCCCCGTCTTGTCGAATGCAACATGCGTGGTCGCCGCTGCGGCCTCGATCACGGCGCCTCCCTTCATCAGGAGGCCACGTCGCGAACCGGAGGAAAGCGCGGAAGCGATGGAAGCCGGTACGGATATCACCAGCGCGCAGGGGCATCCGATCAAGAGCAGCGCGAGCGCGCGGTAGATCCACGTGTCCCAGGCTTGACCGAATGCGAGGGGCGGGATGATCGCCACCAGCACCGCAACTCCGACCACGGCGGGCATGTAGATGCGGCTGAACCGGTCGATGAAGCGCTCCGTCGGCGCGCGGGCGCTCTCCGCTTCCTCGACCAGACGAATGATGCGGGCGATGGTGTTGTCCTTGGCCGACTTGGTGACCCGGACTCGCAGCGCCGCTTCAGAATTGATTGAGCCAGCAAAGACTGGCGCTTCGGGCACCTTCAGCTTCGGCATGCTCTCGCCCGTGACCGCGCTCTCATCGACGCCGGAGGTGCCCTCGATGACCTCGCCGTCTGCCGGGACCCGGTCTCCGGGGCGCACCAGAACGATCTGGCCCACCTGCAGCCGGTCGGCCGGGATCACTCGCGTCCTGCCATCCACTTCCAGTAGAGCCGTCTTCGGCACGAGGCGCGCGAGCGCACGGATCCCGTCGCGGGCCTTGTTCGCCGCGACGCCCTCGAGAACCTCCCCGACTGCGAAGAGGAAGACCACCAGCGCCGCTTCTTCCGCGGCATTGATGACAAGCGCGCCGGTGGCGGCGATAGTCATCAGCATCTCAATCGTGAATGGCATGCCCGATCGGGCGGACGCCACGGCGCGCCGCGCGATTGGCGCAACACCGATAATCGTGGCGAGGATGAAGGCCCAGTTCGCTACGTCCTCGGAGGCGAACAGATTCACGGCCCATGCCGCCGCGAGGAGGAGCCCGGTGCCGATCACCAGACTGCCCTTCGCGGTCCGATACCAACGCGAACCGGGCGCTGGGCCGCTGTCAGGCCTTGTCGATCCAGTGTCGGGCGCGACTCCTGCGGCATCCCGCGAGCCGTCCGTACGGGATTCTTGCTGGCCGTCCGGCAGCACGAAGGGTTTCCAATCCGGGCTCAATCCTTTCGCCGCGATCCCGTAGCCGAGCCGTTTGACGATCGCCTCAACCTGGTCGCGCTGGGTCTGCCCTTCGTCGAGGGTCAGCCGAAGCCGCTCGGTCATCAGCGCCACGTCGACGTCGCTCACGCCCGGCAGGTGTTGGACGGCGCCTCGCACCTTGCCGGCGCACGACGCACAGTCCATCCCGGAAACCGTCCACTCGTAGGTTGCACTGCCGTTCGCCGTCATCACGCCCTTCCACCCCGCTCAGCGGGCAACGTTGTATTCGCTCAGCCGGGAACGTAGTGTCTCTAGTAACTATAGCTTCAAGAGGGAATCTGATGCTCACCATCGGAAAATTGGGTGAAGCGGCCGGCGTGAAGGTTCCGACGATCCGCTATTACGAGCAGATCGGCCTCCTGCCGGAGCCAGAGCGCAGCGCCGGGAACCAGCGGCTCTACGGGGGCTCGGCGCTGGATCGGCTGGCGTTCATCCGCCACGCGCGCGAGCTTGGGTTTCCGCTGGACGCCATACGCGACCTTCTGAGCCTCTCCGATAAGCCGGATCAATCCTGCGCAGCCGCCGACGTCATCGCGAAGAAGCAGCTCACCGCGGTCAAGGCCCGGATCGCGCGTCTCACGGCGCTGAAGGCAGAGCTCGAGCGCATGATCACGCAGTGCGCACAGGGTACCGTGGCCGACTGCCGCGTGATCGAGGTGCTGAGCGACCATTCCCATTGCGCGCAGAACCACGGGGCGTCCGAGGCCGCCGGATGACAGCGCTGCCGACCCTGGCAGTCTATGCCGCCGCGGCTCTGGCCGAAATCGCGGGCTGTTTCGCCATCTGGGCGTGGTGGCGCCTCGGCGCCTCAGCGGTTTGGCTCGTTCCAGGCGTTGCGAGCCTGATCGCCTTTGGCTGGCTCCTGGCGCAGATCGACTCGGCCTTCGCCGGGCGCGCCTACGCAGCCTACGGGGGCGTCTACATCGTGGCGTCCGTCCTCTGGATGTGGCTGGCCGAAGGCGAGCGACCCGATCGCTGGGATCTCATAGGCGGCGTCGTTTGCCTTGCGGGGGCGGCCCTGATCCTGCTCGCCCCGCGCAGCGTCTAGACGTTAATCAGCGCGCAGCCCTTGAACCTCTAGCGACTACAGCGACTAAGATTATGTCTCGGCCGATTCTTGAGGCAGCAGGCTGCTTCTTTTCTGGCGAGGATCGAGTGCCTTTCGCATGCAGGGCAGATGAGGCCGCCTTGATCCGACGGGCAGCACAAATGGAGGCGAACCTGATGACCAAAGAACTGCCAAAGAATCCGGATGAACGTCAGCGCCGTACGCTCTGGACGGTTCTGCTGCTGAATGCGGCGATCGCCATCGGCTTTTTTGCGACAGGCGCATTGGGCGACTCCAGCGCGTTGATTGCCAACGGTCTGGACAACACCTCCGACAGCTTCGTCTACGCCATCAGCCTTTTTGCCCTGTCTCGTTCGGACAAATGGAAGCGCGGAGCCGCCAACGTGTCAGGAGGGCTGCTGCTGCTCTTCGCGGCTGGCATCCTGATCGACGCTGTTCGCCGCTACTACACAGGCTCCGAGCCGCTCGGCCCACTCATGATTTCCATGGCCCTCATTGCCGCGGTTGTGAACGGCATCTGCATCTGGCTCCTTGGTCGGCTCGAGGACCCGGACGTGAACGTCAGAGCGGCCAACACCTTCAGTCTGAACGACTTCATTTCGAACGGCGGTATTCTCGTCGCGGGCGGTCTCGTCTGGTGGCTGGGCAGCAATTGGCCCGATCTCGTGGTCGGTGTCGCGGTCGCCGGCGTCGCCGCTTGGGGCGGCATCGGAATCCTGCGCGACGCGCATGGCGAAGGCAGGAGGGCTCAAACAAATCAGTAGCTTGAGGTGGAGAAGGTTGTCTTTCAGGCCCTTCCCCTCCGCCACATTCAGTTGCCGAATCCGTCCAAGGGCCCCGATCGGGGCCTTTTTTCTTTTTGTTTCAAAGGGCGTTGGAAAGGTCATCCGCCCTTCGGAGGCCGGAAGGTTGACTCAGAGTGGGTCTCCGAATTGCCCGTGTCTCTTTTCGAGCGCCCCTCGATGGTCACGGGACGGTGTAAAACGTCCTAGCATTTCCAATGATTTGCCGCGTTCATGGGTTCGCCCCCCTCGCGATATAATCCAGTGACGGAGACCGACACGAAGGCGCAGGGCGGTCAAAAGGACGGCTCCGTGGCGGCCGATCACCAGGTCAGCGCAGCAGTGCGGGAGGTCCGCGTCACCACCGAAGACCTGCCGGAAGTCTCTGATGACAAACAGACTTCGCGACCTTAGCCTGGCGCAATGTCGAACGGGCCCTGGACGGATGAAGAGAACGACCTGATCGTCGCGGATTACTTCGCGATGCTCGCCGACGACATCTCCGCGCGCCGCTACAGCAAGGCCGAGCATCGCCGCGCGTTGCTGCCGCTGCTGAACGACCGGTCGGAGGGGTCCGTCGAGTTCAAGCACCAAAACATCAGCGCGGTGCTGAAGGGCCACGGGGAGGACTGGATCCCCGGCTACAAGCTCGCGTTCAATTTCCAGATGACCTTGGTGGATGCCGTGGCGCGGTGGCTGGCGCTGAAGCCGGCCTGGCTCGGGCGCCGACCGGGGCTGCATTCCGCCGCTGGCCTGCGAGAGGCGGCGTAGATCTGGATCGGGCCGCCGCCGACGCTGTCGAACCAGCCGCCGCCGCAGGAGTTGGACTAGATGCTGCAAATCGCCCGCAAGTTCGACGTGGCGGGCCGGAACGAACGCGACCGGGCCCTCGGTCGCGCGGGCGAGGAACGCGTGCTGGCGCATGAACGGGCGTCTCTACGCTCGGCATGACGGGACGATCCGGCGCGCAAGGTGCGCTGGGTGTCGGAGGAGGATGGCGACGGCGCGGGCTACGACATCTCGAGTTTCGCCCCGGACGGGCTCCCGCGGCTGATCGAGGTCAAGACGACGAACGGATGGGAGCGCACGCCCTTCCACATCGCCCGCAACGAACTGGCCGTGGCCGAGGAGCGCCGGTCGGAATGGCGTCTGTTCCGGCTATGGAATTTCGCACGCGAGCCGAAGGCGTTCGAACTGCATCCGCCGCTGGACGCGCATGTCTCGCTGACGGCGACGACGTTTCAGGCGAGCTTTCACTGAGGATCAGTCGAACACCCTCTCCGGCTGTTCGTGCCACGGCAGGGCCGCGACGTCGGTCAGGTTCAACAGGGTCACGGCGGGCCCTTCGCGCTTGTAGACCAGTCGCTTGAGGACACCCGGCGCGAGATAGGCGAGCCGCAGCTGGCGGCTGACATGGCGTTCGGCCAGCCCCACGGCTTTTGCCAGATCGGTGACCGTATTGAACTCGCCAGCTTCCATGCGCCGCCGCCAGCCCCACGCCCGGCCAATGGCGCGCAGGATATGCGGATCCTGCGTTCGGTCTTCGCTGGGCAGATAGGTGGCGGGCGGCATGATCTTCGGCCGCCCGTTCTGCTTGCGAACCTTCAGCGGCACGAAGATCTGGATGGACTCGTCGGGTTTCATCATTCCACCGCCACCTTCTTCAGTGGCGCCATCATGTCGCGCATGACGCCCGAGACGCCGTCGGTCCGGACATCGATCACCAGCCCCTCGGACGTCACGGTGACCCGGCGCACCAGCAAGAGTACGACCCGGGTCTGCTCCGCAGGGAAAAGCTGGCCCCAGACGTCATCGAACGTCTGCAGCGCGGAGATCACGTCGCCCTCGGCGAAGGCGTGACCCTCGCGGGCCAAGTGGGCAATGACCTGTGCGGTGACCGACGGCGCGCGCATCACCCGCCGCAACTCGGTCACCACAGCCGCTTCCACGAGGTCGGCAGGAAGGCGGCGCGGGATGCCCTCATCGCTGGGTTCGCGATTCTTGATGACGTCCATCGAGACGTAGTACCGGTATCGCCGCGTGCCCTTCTTCGTGCTGCTCGGGGTCATGGCGGCGCCCGTGGCCGTGAAGATCAGCCCCTTGAGCAATGCAGGCGCCTGTGCGCGGGTGTTGTTGGCGCGCTTTCGCGGGTTCTGCCGCAAGATGGCATGGACCTGATCCCACAGCTGCTCGCCGATGATGGCCTGATGCTCGCCGGGTAGGCCTTGCCCTTGTGGACGGCGTCGCCGCGATAGACGCGGTCTACCAGCACCCTGTAGAGATATCGCTTGTCGACCAAGGTGCCGTGCTTGTTGCGGAGTCCTTTGCGGCGCAGTTCGCGGGCCAGCACGGTCGCTGATCCGATATCGACGAAGCGTTCGAAGATGCCGCGCACGGTGGCGGCTTCGTCCCTCGTTCACCGCGAGTTTGCGGTCCTTCACATACTACCCGAGCGGGACGTAGCCGCCCATCCACATGCCCTTCATGCGGGAGGCGCGGACATTGTCGCGGATGCGCTCGGCCGTGACCTCGAACTGGGCGAAGCTGAGCAAGATGTTCAGCGTCAGCCGCCCCATGGAGGTGGTGGTATTGAAGGACTGCGTGACCGAGGCGAAGGTCACGCCGTTCCCGTCGAAGACCTCGACCAGCTTCGAGAAGTCCATCAGCGACCGCGACAGGCGGTCGATCTTGTAAACGACCACCACATCGATCAGGCCATCCTCAGTGTCGGCCAAGCTGCTTGAGGCTGGGCCGCTCCAGCGTCCCGCCCGAGATGCCGCGGTCGTCATACTGATCGCGGACGAGCACCCAGCCCTCGGAGCGCGGGCTGGCGATGAAGGCCTCGTAGGCCTCTCGCTGGGCGTGCAGGCTGTTGAACTCCTGCTCCAGCCCTTCCTCGGACGACTTGCACGTGTAGATGGCGCAACGCTGGCGGCGAATGGGATTTGCGCTCTGATCCATCATTCATTCCCCCGCTTTCGTTCGCGCAACCCGGAAAAGCGGTAGCCATTCCAGCGCGTCCCGGTGATCGCCCGAGCAATCGCGGACAAGGATTTGCAGGGGCGGCCTTGCCACTCGAATCCGTCACGCAAGACCGTGATCGTGCGCTCGACCCCGTTCCATTCGCGGATCAACCTCGTGCCGACCACGGGATTGCGAGGATCGGCGATCTGGCTCTTGCGTGTCAGGGTGCCGCCGACCTCGTCAACCAGCAGGTCCAGCATGCGCCGGGTTTCGCGATCAGGACCGCCATACGTGAGTTCTTGGATGCAGTAGGCCAACCGGCTCTTGAGGAATGCTCGGCTGTTGTTCGGTGCCGTCGTCGCAAAGATCGTCTGCCACTCCGACTTCAACTGGGGGACGGACATGGACTTCAACGCGGCCAGGCGCGCGGGGATGGGATCGGACTTCGTCATGCGTTTCTCCGGTGAGTTGGAGTTGCATGACGGCATTGGTCGTCGGGATAGTGTAGGCAACGTTCTCCAGTATTGTCAGTTACTTCGCGCCCATCCTGCCCGAGCAGCCGAACTAGCCCGAGCGCCATCAGACCGCACAGTTCGGCGCGGCGCTCAGCGGCGCTCATCTGGTCGGGAGGGAGGGGATTGGGGCGTTTCATGCGGGCCTCGGAGCAGTCGTCTCCTCTGACCACTACTCCTCGACGTCGGAAAGCGTCCGAGCCGATCCTGCGCGGGTTGATGAAACACGCGAAAGAACGTCT
Organism: Paracoccus suum; assembly: GCF_003324675.1. Classification (NCBI taxonomy): domain Bacteria; kingdom Pseudomonadati; phylum Pseudomonadota; class Alphaproteobacteria; order Rhodobacterales; family Paracoccaceae; genus Paracoccus; species Paracoccus suum. The sequence goes on along the minus strand of NZ_CP030918.1, from coordinate 3,047,146 downwards.
CAAGAACACTTGTCTTGCAGGAGAGGGGATTCGTCGTGGCCGGCAATTTGAAGAAGTTCGTGAACCCCCGGTTCATCAAGACCATCGATCTCGCCCTGATGAAGCCGCTTCTTGCGCGGCATGCGGGCAAGTACGAGGGCTTCACAGTGGACCTGCTGGACCAGGAGGAGGATGTCGCTCGCGAGGAGCTGGAGAAACTGCTGACCGGCTCGAGGACAGCTATCCCGAGGAGCTGCGCGGCGATCTGCACCGCATCGCGGAACTGGGCGATGCCCGCGGCCTCGAGATCATCCAGGCGCAGACCGCCGTCGGGGCGTCGATCTGTTCCCGGATATCAAGACCGGCGACGCCGACGCGCCCAACAAGGCGCATGATCCCAAGCACATCCCCGTCCGGGTGTTTCTGGAGCATCCCGATCTGTTCGACGCGGCCGACCATGGCGATGCTTACCGCCGACCGCCTGCATGGATATGCCGGGCGGGAACGTGGCGTCGCGATCGATCTGACGGCGGAGAAGGTCGAGGCGTTCCGGACGGCCGTTGCCGCCATCTTCCGTGGCGTTTCTCGGGGACTACTGCCGGTTAGGCGACTACGACGACGATGACGAGATCAACCTCGTAGTCAGCCACGGCTCCATGGTTTCGACCAAGCCGGCCCTAGAGGGCCAAGTCGAACGGGTCATCAGCGTGCGCCAGATTTCCCACGCCGTGCTGCGATACTCTGAAACACCGGCATGCTGCGACTGGCCCGCATCCGGAAGGCGCATCAACCCGAGATCGCGGAACTCTTCGCCTCGATCATCCTCGATAGACCCGGCTTCTTCGACGGCGACGATGCGCAGGACCTCTATACTCCGCGCCCAGTGGAAATCGCCGAACCGGGCTTCACCTTCGATGCCGCCTACGATCCACTGAATCGACAAGGTGCTGATCATCGAGGCGGCGGCCGACCTGATGGCGCCCGGCAAGAAGGGGTATCCCCGCGTTGTGCGCACGCTGCGCTCGCGAGATCCGGCGGTGACGCGCTCCAGCATTTCGGCAGCACGCCGGTCGGTTTCGGCGGCGCCTGGCGGCTGGGCGAGCTCGTGTTCCGGATCCTGTTCAAGGGCGACGGCAAGCGCCAGCCGCAGGTCCGGTCAAGTTGCGGCCCGCGAGCGTCGTGGAGTTTCGCCGCACCCAGCATGAGGCGCGGGCGATGAAGCTGATCGAACGGAACGGGCTGATAAATGACCGAGACGATTTTGAGGTCGTTGACGCGGCTGAGTGAGGCTGGCGACGACGCAGTCCTGCTCGGTGAGCTTGCCGCGCCGTCCTTCGGTCCGGTCTTCGACCGGCTGCTGGCGAAACGTGTCCTTGTCGAACAGGTGCCTCTATCCGACTGGGAGGTTGGCGCCTGAACGGTCGCGTGCCGTCGTCTCGACGCTCGCAGCAGTTCGTCATCGAAAACGTCAATCACTTTTCTAGAAAAATCGTCCTCTCAGGAAATTTTCGGGTGTACATCGCAGACCCTTACACATTTCGTCGAGGCCGTTAGAAAACGAATATGCTCGGGAGAGGCGCGCAGGCAGACGCCGCGCCGCTGGCTTGCGGGGTCCAGCGAGGAGACCAGTTATGGTCCAAACTGCCAAGCCTGTGATATCTTGGTTCCTTCCTGGCGATGTTCGTATGCTGGCGGGCGAAGCGCGGGACATCGACAGCGACAGGGCCGGATTTTTGGGAAGCCATCCGGAAGCCGGAGCCACTCGCCCGCCGCGCAAACACCAATGAACGCTGGCCTTACGACCGGACACCGCTGGTCGCCGCTGGACCCCTGTGGAGCCCGGCCCGGCATCCGGCATCCGGAGTCCGGAAGCCACTGGCATCCACCCGACCGAGGAACCTTGCCCACCATGACGCTGAGCTTCGCCTCGGACGCGATCGAGACGTGGCCGCTGTCGCGCCTCCAGCCCTACGCGAAGAACGCGAAGGCGCACGGGCCAGACCAGGTCGCCAAGATCGCCGCCAGCATGGCCGAGTTCGGCTGGACCGTGCCATGCCTCGTCGCCGAGGACGGCGAACTGATCGCCGGCCACGGGCGCGTGCTGGCGGCAACCCAGCTGGGGCTGACCGAGGCGCCGGTGATCGTGCTGGGCCACCTGACCGAGGCGCAGCGCCGGGCCTACCGGATCGCGGACAACAAGCTTACCGAACTCGGCACTTGGGACGAGGCGCTGCTGTCGGCTGAACTGAACGATCTGCTGGCCGAGGAGTTCGACCTGTCACTCGTCGGCTTCTCCGACGGCGAATTGGACAAGCTGCTGGCCTACGTCGCGGACGACGGGCAAGAAGGTGGCGTCAGGGGGTCAGTGCCGCCGGTGACCATCCCTGAACTGCCGCGCAACCCGGCGTCGCAGACGGGCGATCTCTGGATGCTCGGCGACAACCGCCTGCCGTGCGGTGACAGCACCAGCGTTGCCGATGTGCGTCGCCTGATGAATGGCGAGCGGGCGATCCTATTCGCGACCGACCCACCGTATCTCTTGGACTACGATGGCTCGAACCACCCGACCCGGAACAATGATTGGTCCCCGTCTTATGGCACGACCTGGGACGACAGTTCGCAGGGGGCGGAACTCTACGACGGGTTCATCGCTGCAGCCGTGGCGGAAGCGATCGCCGAGAACGCGGCCTGGTACTGTTGGCACGCGTCCCGTCTCCAGGCGACGCTGGAAACCTGCTAGGAAAAGGCGGGCGCGTTCGTCCATCAGCAGATCATCTGGTGAAGGACCGAGGGGTTCTGACCCGATCCCCTACCTCTGGAAGCACGAGCCCTGCTTCATGGGCTGGCGCGCCCGAACCGGCCGCCGAAGGTGGCCGAGGAAACCCTGCCATCGACCTGGGCGCTGCCCAGTTTCGCCAAGGACGACCGGCCCGACCACCCGACGCCGAAGCCGCTCGATGCCTTCGGGATCCCGATGCGCCAGCATGTAGCGCGGGGCGGCCTCTGCTACGAGCCGTTCTCAGGCTCCGGCTCGCAAATCATGGCGGGCGAAGCCAACGGCCGCCGCGTCTTCGCAATGGAAATCAGCCCGGCCTATGTCGATGTCGCGATCGAGCGCTGGCAGGCCGAGACCGGCCGCGACGCGATCTTTGATGGCGACGGCCGGACCTTCGCGCAGGTGAGGACCGAGCGGCTGGGCGACGATGCCGAATCCCCCGCCGATCCCCGGCAACGGACGCCGCCCCTGAACCCGCGCGAACGCGCAAGACCGCCGCGTGACATGCATGACCTGGCTTTACCTTCCTCCGGAGACGCTTCCGGAGCCGGAGAGCATGCCTCTTCGGCCTCTCCCTCTGCTTCGGCGCGGGCGGTCTCGACCTCGGGCTCGCCATCCCATCCCCGGGTATCGTGCTGTGGGCCATGTCGAACGGGAAACCTTCGCCGCAGCCACTCTCGTGGCGCGGATGGAAGACGCGTCCCTGGATCAGGCTGTTGTCTGGGACGATCTTGCCACCTTCGACGGCCGCCCTTGGCGCGGCGCGGTGGACATCGTCACTGCGGGCTATCCGTGCCAGCCGTTCTCGGTCGCGGGTAAGCGCCGGGGCGCAGACGACCCGCGCCATCTCTGGCCCCATGTCGCCCGCATCATCGGCGAGATCGAGCCGCCCTTCGTCTTCCTCGAGAATGTCGCCCATCATCTCCGCCTTCTTCCCCGAAGTCGCCGCAGGACTGGTCGGCATGGGCTACCGCCTTGAGGCAGGCCTCTTCACGGCGGCGGAAGTCGGCGCGCCCCACAAGCGCGAGCGGCTCTTCATCCTCGCCATCCGCGACGGGGACGACCTGGCCGACCCCGCGCGCCTGCTCTGGCACCCGGTCGAGTGGCGGGAACCGGACGGAATTGCTGCGCCTCTGGCCGACGCCGAGGGCCAGCGCCAACGAGAACCGGCAGACGAAGCCGACGCCATCGCAGCAAGCGGGCCAGCACGGCATGAACCTCGCGACGACGGCCGCGATGTGGCCGACGCCGCAGACGGACAGCTTCCGCAGCTGGGGTGGCGAGCGGCGCGACGAGAAGGGTCTGGACGGCATGGCGCGGGACTGGCCGACGCCGATGGCGAACGACGGCTGCAAGCCGAGCGCGGGCAACCGCCGGACCGCCGACCTGACCCATGCGGCGGGGATGTGGATGACGCCGACGGCCCGCGACCACAAGGATGGCGCGACGAGCCTTGCCAACACGCCGGTGAACGGTCTGCTTGGCCGCCAGGTCCTGGTGACGCCGATGGCTGGGAGCGATACCTCCGAGCCGCGCCGGACCTTGAACCCGCTGTTTGTCGAGGCGCTGATGGGCTGGCCCACCGGGTGGACCGGCTTCGCCTCTGTGGCAACGGCGTGGTCCCGCTGGTTGCGGCGCATGCGCTGCGAACTCTCGCGGCTGCACTGCTGGCCGATGGATGAGGCAGCGGCATGAAGCAGTCCCGCCTCATGCCGCTGGTCGAGTCTGTCGCCAACGTGATCGTCGGCTACGGAGTCGCGGTCGTGACGCAGATCCTGATCTTCCCGGTCTTCGGGCTGCACACGACGCTGGCGCAGAACCTGAAGATGGGCGCGGTGTTCACCGTGGTGAGCCTAGCGCGGTCTTTCGCGCTGCGGCGGCTGTTCGAGGCGATCCGGGTGAGAAACTAGGAACCAACATCCTGCGACGTCGGCACGCCGCGCCGGATTGCTGCCTGCTGGAGTCGGGGCCACGTCGCGTCTGAGATCGGCGTGACCATGTACCCGTGAACAACGTCGCCCAGAAATGCCGAATGAGCAGTGGGGCCCGCTCGCCAGCAGAGACCAATCAGCGCGCAGATGGCAGCATCAAGCTTGTCCTGATCGGACTTCCGAGGTTGGGCGGCGTTCCGCATCTGATGCGCCCATTCGGCAAGGCCCGGCACATTGAACCGCTCAGCTGAACGCTCGACCACGCGCGCCACCGCCTGCCAGTCCTCCAAGCGGAATTTCTTCCGGTTCTGGGGATTGTACTTCGGAGCGCAGAGCCGCTGAGAAAAGCCGTCGTCGAGCGCGGGCAGAGCCAGCGCGGGGAATACTTCGATAAGGAAGTGGCCAGCAGACGCAGTGCGCGCCTGAATCGGATCCTCCGTCGCATCGAGACCCGAAATGAAAGACCAAATCGGCGAGGCGTCGCAGAACATGCCGATCTTGCTGCGGTTGGCCGGCTGAACGCCACCGCCGACAAAAGAAACGAGGGACGCAGCGACTTTGTCCACCGGGCGGCTGCCTGCGGCATTGGGCACAACTGTGGGCTGATCGAGCGCAACGAGGCTAACGAAGAAATCCTTGCGAAGCCCATCAATGAATCTATGAGCCTCCGTGAACGAGACGAGCCGAGGTTCGTGGAACTGGACACGACCCCGTTCATCAAACGCGACTGCGCAGATTGCGCCGGGTGCCTTGGGGGCATCCGTCCACGCAGAGTCGAAACCGAAAATGATCGTGCTGCTTTGCGGGTTCACGAGATCCATGGGGTCCTCCGCAAAGCAGCATAGCCAAAGCATGCAGGGAATGCAGGCGCTTAGTTGTTCAGTTTGTACACCCTGCCGCGCCCCTCGACCTTCTCGGAGGTGATCATCAGGCCGAGCTTCTTCTTGAGCGCGCCGGACATGGCGCCTCTCACTGTGTGAGCTTGCCATCCCGTAGCTTCGACGATCTCGTCGATGGTCGCGCCGCCCTCGGCGCGCAGCATCTCGATCAGGGTCTCGTGCTTGGTCCCCTTCCGGCGCTGGACCGGGGCGGTCGGCGTTTCGACCGGCGTCTCGTCCTGCTGGTCCGTGATCCCGAGGGTGCTGTAGGCCAGCGGGGTGGCGCGCAGCGTAATCGGGCCGCGCTCTTCGTCGTGCCGCCAGACCGTGTTAAGATCCGTCGCGGCGATTTCCTCGATCAGGCCCTGCTTCAGGAGGCTCTTACAGACGTTGCCGACGGCGCCGCCCTTGAGGCTGGTGGTAACGGGGAAGACTGCCCCGTCCTTGCGCGTCGAGATCCCCCCCACGCGGCTGGACGTGAACTGCGTCAGCACCGTTGAAAACGCCGCGGCCCTGCTGGGCGAAAGCGCTATGCGAATGGCCAGCGGCGCCCTGCACGATACCTGCAACGTTGCCGAGGGCACGCCCGCTGCGATGATCTTCGTGCCGTGCCGCGATGGCATCAGCCATAATGTCGCGGAGTATGCTTCGCCGGACGATCTCGCGGCGGGGGCGTCGGTGCTGCTTCATGCAATGCTGGCGAGGGCGGGCATCGCATGAGGGTATGCAGCCGCGATGGAGTGGTGGAGAAAACTTCGTCGTCGCAAGCATGGCGAAGAAGATCACATTACAGCGGGCTACTGCGGTTTGGCAGCGGGGCGTATCGGTAATGCCGCGAGAGAGAGAGCTCGTGTTGATCTAACCGCGACTAAGATACCTGTCCCATCGGCTTGAGCAGCCCCCCGTGACCGCGCTGTTAGGAGGGATACTACGCCAGTTGGCTCGCTACTCTCTCAGCTGACAGCCCCGAGCTTAAAAACGGCGCCCACGCGGGGCGCCATTTCAATTGCCATCCTCAGTTCCATTCATCCCGCCAGCCACGAATTGAAACGTTCGGTCAATTCGCTGTCGTGATCTGCCCAGAACTCGTTGCTGGAGGGAAGGGCTTCCTTCAGATTCACTTCGCTGGTGGGCAGGTTGGGCATCATTTCGGTCGTGTCGTCCTTGCAGGTTGCGATTCCTGGCCGAATACTCGATCTGCCTCGGTGCGCTTGCACCTGCGCAACCGCAAGCGAAAGGAAAACCCGATGGCCCATCCCGTCAAAGGTGTCGACCACCTTTTCCTGCTGACCGCCGATCTGGACGGCAGCGCTGCAAAATGGCGTCGGATGGGTTTTACGATATCGCCCTGCGGCACCCACAGCCCGGCGAAGGGGACTGCCAACTATACCATCATTTTCGAGCGCGATTATTTCGAGCTGCTGGGCATCGTCGCCGAGACCTCCATGAACCAGCATCAGCGCGAGATGATCGCGCGCGATGGGGACGGGCTGCGCGCCATTGCCTGTCGTATAGACGATGCGCGGGTGGCGCGGGACGCGCTGGCAGAGTTCGGCATCGCCACCGCACCCGTTGCCGAGTTCGCGCGCCCGCTGCCGCTGCCGGATGGCTCGACCGGGGAAGCTGCTTTTGCGACGGCACATTTCGCAAAGGAGGAAGTGCCGGCGGGAATCATGTTCATGTGCCAGCACAAGACGCGCGACATGGTGTGGCGGCCCGAGTTGCAGTCCCACGCGAATGGCGCACGCGCGCTTGGAACGATCTTTGCGGTATCAGATGATCCGGAGCAGGCCGCAGCTGGCTACGCGCGGCTGTTTGCCGCCGGACAGGTCCTGCCGTCCGAAGATGGGTATCTGGTCTCCACCGGTTCGGACTCTGCCTCGATTCTGTGCCTGAGGCCTGAGGCCGCGGCCGCCCGCTGGTCGCCAGAGGCCTTGGCCGGCACCCCGCCTTCTGCCTTCGCCGCGTTGCGCATTCTGGTGCGCGACCTTGCGGGGGCGCGAGCGGCGCTTGCCTCTGGCGGCGTGCCAGTGACTGAGGGGCTGGCGGGCGGCGTAGAAGGTCTCTGGGTTGCACCTTCCGAGACGTCGGGCGTCATTTTGGAATTCGCGGAAGCGTAATATTCGGGGAGTGCGGTGCGCCGGTCACGGCACCCCCGGAACGAAGTTTTGAAGGCCGTGCGTTTGCTCGTGCGGCGCGCAGGCCGAACCGGTGCTGTAGGGAAACCGCGGCCAGCCCTGCTTTGCTGAAAGCGGAAGGATGATGCGCAGGCGCGGCAATCTGTCCCCAGCCACCTAGTGGCCCCAAATTCACGGGACGCCGCAACCCTATCCGTTGCCCCATCCCATTTTTTACGCTGCCTTTACGCATCCCCAGGTCTTCGTTGTGGCCGTTTTACGCCCATAACGACCACCTCTGCCCGAGCATGAACAGGCGGAGCTTACCTATGCCCATCGACATTCTCTACACAGCCGCGGGCCTTCTGGTCTTTGCGGTTGCCGGGCTGGCGGCCAGTGCCGCGAACCGGCTGTAAGGCGGCGCATCATGTCGTTTGACCTCATCCTGGGCGGCGGCCTGGCCCTCGTCCTGCTCGTCTACCTTTTGATGGCGCTGTTCGCGCCAGAGCGGTTCTAGGCAATGTTCAGCGATCTTACCTTTTTCGCCCTGTTCCTGATGGGGCTGACAGGGGCCGGCCTCGTTCTTGGCCCCTACATGGCATCGATCTACCAGGGCCGCATCGCGCCCTTGCGCCGGGTTGAGGACGCCATCTATCGCGTGGCCGGCATCAGCGGCGCGGGACAGCGGTGGACGGCTTATGCGGCCTCCGTCCTGCTGTTCAACGCGGCGGGATTCCTGTTGTTGTACACCGTCCTGCGCACCCAGCAGTGGCTGCCGGTCAATCCGCAAGGGTTCGGGCCCATGACGCCTGACCAGGCGTTCAACACGGCGGTCAGCTTTATCACCAACACCAACTGGCAAAGCTATGGCGGCGAGACGACTGTCTCGCATTTCTCGCAGATGTTCGGGCTGACGGTGCAGAACTTCCTGTCCGCCGCGACCGGCATTGCCGTTGCGGTAGCCGTCGTGCGGGCCGTGGGCGCCCGGTCCGCTGACAACATCGGCAACTTCTGGGTCGATCTGACCCGGACCGTCTTGTACCTGCTGCTGCCTATTGCTGCGGTGATCACGCTGGTGCTGGTCTGGCAGGGCATGCCGCAGAACCTGCTCGCCTCGGTCGATGCGACGACGCTGGAGGGCGGGAGCCAGGTCATCGCCCAGGGTCCCGTTGCCAGCCAGGCGGCAATCAAGATGCTCGGCACCAACGGCGGCGGTTTCTTCAACGTCAACGCCTCGCACCCGTACGAGAATGCGACCGGGTTGACCAACCTGGTGCAGATCTATGCCATCCTGATGATCCCGGCGGCATTTCCGTTATTTTATGGCCGCATGGTGGGTGACCGCCGGCAGGGCATCGCGATCTATTCGGCCATGGCGGTGCTGTTCGTCGGCGTCCTGCTGGCCCTCTATTTCGCCGAAAGCGCGGGCAACCCGCTCTATGCTGGCCTGACCGAGCCCGGCGTCAGCATGGAGGGCAAGGAGACGCGCTTTGGTCTGGCGCAGACGGTCCTCTTCACCATCGCCACGACCGTTGCCAGTTGCGGTGCCGTGAACGCCATGCACGACAGCCTGATGGCGCTGGGCGGCATGATCCCGCTGTTCAACATGCTGCTGGGCGAGATCATCTTTGGCGGCGTCGGCGCAGGCTTTTACGGCATGGTCCTTTATGTCGTGCTGACCGTGTTCCTGGCCGGCCTGATGGTCGGGCGTACGCCCGAGTGGCTGGGAAAGAAGATCGAGGCGCGCGAGATGAAGCTGGCGGCGGTGACGCTGCTGGTCATGCCGACCGGGGTTCTGGTGCTGGCCGCGGCTTCCATCCTGACCGGGAACGCACAGACGGCGGTGCAGGACGCGGGCCCGCACGGCTTGTCGGAGCTGATCTACGCCTACACCTCGGGCACTGCCAACAACGGCTCGGCCTTTGCGGGCTTTGGCGCAAACACGCCATGGCACAACACCATGATCGGCATGGCGATGATGCTCGGCCGCTGGGGCTACATCATCCCTGTCCTGGCGATCGCCGGTGGCCTTGCTGCCAAGACGCGCGCGCCGCAGACGGCGGGGACGTTCCCGACGCATGGCGTCGCCTTCACGGTGCTGTTGATCGCCACGATCCTGATCGTCGGCGCGCTGACCTTCCTTCCCGTTCTGGCCCTTGGTCCGATCGCCGAGCACGTCTCGATGATCAGCGGCCAGACATTCTGAGGACATGACATGAGCAGACATCCGAGCCCCGAGATCGGGCTTTTCGCGCCGCAGATCCTGCGGCCAGCCGTGGGGACCGCGCTGCGCAAGCTCTCGCCGCGCAGCCTGGTGCGCAATCCGGTGATCTTTGCGACGGCGCTGGTGGCAATGGTGACCACCATTCTGGTCGTCACGCACCGGGGCGACGCGGGCACCGGCGTATCGCTGCAGATCACGATCTGGCTGTGGGCGACGGTCCTTTTCGCCAACTTTGCCGAGGCGGTGGCCGAGGGGCGCGGCAAGGCGCGGGCCGATGCCTTCCGCGCCACGCGCAGTACGGCCCAGGCCAAGCTGCTGGCGGACCCCACTCGACGCGGCGACGCGGTTCTGACCGACGTGAACCGGCTTGACGTCGGGCAGGTGATTCTGGTCGAGGCGGGCGACACGGTGCCCACCGACGGCGAGGTGATCGAGGGCGTCGCCTCGGTCGACGAGAGCGCGATTACCGGCGAGTCCGCCCCCGTGATCCGCGAATCCGGCGGCGATCGCTCGTCCCTGACCGGCGGCACTCGGCTCGTCTCGGACTGGCTCGTCGTGCGGATCACGTCCCGCCCCGGCGAGACATTTCTGGACAGGATGATCGGCCTCGTTGAAGGCGCGAGCCGCGCCAAGACGCCGAACGAGATCGCCCTCGATATCCTGCTGGCGGGGCTCTCTCTGGTGTTCCTGCTGGTGGTCGCGACCCTGCCAGTGTTTGCGGGCTGGTCGGGCACGGAAATCCCGGTGATCTACCTCGCCGCGCTGTTCGTCACGCTGATCCCCACCACCATCGGCGGCCTTTTGTCGGCGATCGGCATCGCCGGCATGGACCGGCTGGTGAAAAGCAACGTGATCGCCAAGTCGGGCCGCGCGGTCGAGGCCGCGGGCGACATCGACGTGCTGCTGCTGGACAAGACCGGCACCATCACCTTTGGCAACCGCATGGCCGATGCGCTGATCCCGGCGCCGGGCGTGTCCGAGCGGCAGATGGCCGAAGCGGCCTGGCTGTCCTCGCTGGCGGACGACACGCCCGAGGGGAAATCCATCGTCGATCTTGCCGTGCGCCAGTTCGGCTTTGACGAAGGCGCGCAACGGGCCGGGGCGACCTTCGTGCCCTTTGCCGCGCAAACCCGCATGTCGGGGGTCGATCTGGCGGACGGACGAAGCATCCGCAAAGGTGCTGCCGATGCCATGGTCCGCACCTTCCCGGACGGCGGTGGCGAGAATGTGGATGACATCGTACGGCGGATCGGCACCTCGGGCGGCACGCCGCTGGTCGTGGCCGAAGGCGGGCGCGTCCTAGGCGTCGTGCACCTGAAGGACGTCGTGAAACCCGGCATTCGCGAGCGTTTCGCCGAGTTGCGTGCCATGGGTATCCGCACGGTCATGATTACCGGCGACAACCCCCTGACCGCCGCCGCCATCGCGGCCGAAGCAGGCGTCGACGATTTCCTTGCCGAGGCAACCCCCGAGGGCAAGCTGGAGCTGATCCGGTCCGAGCAGGCGCGGGGCGCGCTGGTCGCCATGTGCGGCGACGGCTCGAACGACGCCCCGGCGCTGGCGCAGGCCGATGTGGGCGTTGCCATGAACTCGGGTACAGCCGCGGCCAAGGAGGCTGGCAACCTGGTCGACCTCGACAGCGATCCGACCAAGCTGATCGAGATCGTGCTGGTGGGAAAGCAACTGCTGATCTCGCGCGGGGCGCTGACCACGTTCTCGATCGCCAACGACGTCGCCAAGTACTTCGCCATCCTTCCGGCGCTGTTCGTCGCCGCCTATCCCGGCCTCGGCGCGCTGGACGTGATGGGCCTTGGCACGCCGCAATCGGCCATCCTCGCGGCAACCATCTTCAACGCGCTGGTCATCGTCGCGCTGATCCCGCTGGCGCTGCGCGGGGTGCGCTACAAGCCCGCGTCGGCAGGCGCGCTGCTGTCCCGCAACCTGCTGATCTACGGGCTCGGCGGTCTTGCTGCCCCGTTCATCGGCATCAAGCTGATCGACATGCTTATCGATCTGGCACATCTGGCATAAGGCTCTGTCATGAACATGCTTCTCTCTCAACTCCGGCCGGCGCTGACCTTGCTGTGCGGCTTTGCCCTTCTGCTGGGGGTGGCCTATCCGCTGCTGATGACCGGCATCGCCCAGGTGATCTTTGCGGGCCAGGCCAATGGCAGCCTGCTGCGCCAAGGGGATGTCATCGTCGGATCGTCCCTGATCGGGCAGAACTTCACCGCCCCGGGTTACCTGCACGCGCGCCCCTCGGTCACCGATCCGGCGTATAACGCCGCGTCCTCCGGCGCCTCGAACCTGGGGCCCAGCAGCGCGTCGCTGCTCGCCTCCGTCCGCGAGCGGGCGGCCGCCTTTGGCAGCGCCCCGGTGCCGTCAGAAATGGCGACTGCTTCGGCCTCGGGTCTCGATCCGCATATCACGGCAGAGGCCGCGATCCGGCAGGTGCCGCGCATCGCCGAAGCGCGCGGCCTGACCCCCGAGGTTGTCACCAACGCCATCGGATCGGCCACCTCGGGGCCCGCGTTCGGTTTTGTCGGGCACAGCATCGTCAATGTGCTGAAGGCCAACCTTGCCCTCGACGCGCTGAACGGCTGAGCCATGATCCCGGAGGAAGACCGCCCCGATCCCGAGAGCTTTCTGGCCGAGGCCCGGGCAGAATGCATCCCCGCGCGGGGCAAGCTGAAGATCTTCCTCGGGGCGGCGCCCGGCGTGGGCAAGACCTTTGCCATGCTGGAGGAGGCGCGTGCCCGCGCCGCCGCCGGCACCGATGTCCTGGTCGGCATCGCCGAAACCCATGGCCGGGCCGAGACCGCGGCGATCCTCGCCCACCTCGAACAGGTGCCGCGCCGCATCATCCCCTACCGCGGCAAGCAGCTGAGCGAGATGGACCTGGACGCCATCCTCGCCCGACGCCCGCAGGTCGTGCTGATCGACGAGCTGGCGCATTCCAATATTCCGAGCGCGCGCCACCCCAAGCGCTGGCAGGATGTCGAGGAGGTCCTGGAGGCCGGGATCGACGTCTATTCAACGCTGAACATCCAGCACATAGAAAGCCTGAACGACGTCGTCGCCGGCATCACCGGCATCCGCGTGCAGGAGACCGTGCCCGACGCGGTGTTGCAGGATGCCGACGACATCAAGGTGATCGACCTGTCGGCCGAGGACCTGATCCAGCGCATGCGCGAGGGTAAGGTCTACATGCCCGCCCAGGCGGGCCGGGCGTTGATGAATTTCTTTACCAAGCCCAACCTGACCGCGCTGCGCGAACTGGCGCTGCGCACCGCCGCGAGCCGGATCGATGCCGAGATGCTGGATATGGCGCGCAGCAGCGGGCGGCGGGCCAGTGCGCAGGGCAGGCTGATGGTGTGCCTCGATGATCCCGCCACCGCCCGGACGCTGGTGCGCATGGGCCGACGCATGACCGACCGGGCGCGCATCCCGTGGATCGTCGCCACGGTCATCACCCCCGGCGTCGAGCGCGAGGGGCCCGGCGGAAACGGCAACATGGTCGGGGCGCTGGAACTGGCCGAGCGCCTTGGCGCCGACACCCTGACACTGCGGGCCGAGAGCGATCCGGCGGCCGAGTTTCTGGCGGCCGCGGAACGGCTGGGGGTCACCCGCCTGATCGTCGCCCGCCATCGCCGCCGCAGCTTTCTGGGGGGCATGTTGTCGTGGATCAGGCCCTCGGTCTCCGAGGTGCTGATCGACCGCGCGGAACAGTTCGAGCTGACCGTTCTGTCGCCCGCGCCCGAAGGAAAAGGCGAGGCAGCCGCGCCGGGACCCAAGCTGCAGGGTTGGCCGCGGCTGCTGGCCGAGGGGCTGGGCGCCGCGGCTGTCTCGACCCTCATCGCCTGGCCGTTCTATGCGCTCGTGCCCGTAGCATCGCTGGCCGTGGTGTATCTGGTGGGCGTGCTGTTTGTCGGCGTGCGGCGCGGCACGCTGGGCGCGATCATCGCCAGCGGCATCAGCTTCATGGCCTACAACTATTTCTTCACCATCCCGTTCTATTCGCTGCGCGTCTCGCAATATGAATCGGTCGTGGCGCTGATGGTGTTCACGATTTCCGCCCTGTTCACCGGCTCGCTCGCCGGCCGGCTGAAGCGCCAGGTCGAGTTCATGCGCGTCAGCCAGGCGCGAACCGGAACGCTTTATGATTTCGCGCGCCGCATCGCCTCGGCCAGCACGACCGACCAGGTGCTGGCGGCGGCGGCCGAGCACATCGCCCAATCCGTTGATTGCCAGTCGCTGATCCTGATGCCCGACAACGGCGGTATCCTGCAGCGGGTACGCAGCTACCCCGACCTGTCCGGCGCGTTGGAGCCGCAGGCCTTTGCCGCTGCCCTCTGGGCCTTCCAGCGCAACGAACCCGCGGGGTCCGGCACCGGGACGCTGCCATCCTCGCCCTGGCTGTTCCTGCCGCTGGCCATGCAGTCCCGCCCGATCGGTGTGATCGGCGCGAAATTCGCCGACCCCCAGCGCCGCCTCGACCCAGAAACGCGCCGCGTGCTGGAGGCGGTCGAGGATCAGGTCGCCGTCGCGGTAAGCCGCATCATGGTCGAGGGGGACCTGGAGCGAGCGCGCCTTGCGACCGAAACCGAAAAGCTGCGCGCTGCGCTTCTGAACAGCGTCAGCCACGACCTGCGCACGCCACTCGTTACCGTCATCGGCGCGCTGACGGCCATGGCCGACGGGACTCTGCAACCCGCGCAGAATGCGGACCTGACCACGACCGCGCTGGACGAGGCGCGGCGGCTGGACCGGTTTGTCGGCAACCTTCTGAACATGACGCGCCTCGGCCACGGCAAGCTGCTGGCGCGGCGCGAGATCAGCCGGCTGACGGATATCGTCGGCCGGGTTCGCGCTGACCTCGCCCGCCCGCTGCAGAATTTCGACCTGCGGCTGGACCTGCCTGCGGACCTGCCGCCCGTGTTGATTGATCCGGTGCTTATCGGCCAGGCGCTGACCAACCTCGTCGAGAACGCGACCAAATACGCGCCCGATGGGACTGCGATCTACATTTATGGCCAGGCAGACGAGGCGGTGGTCCACCTGACCGTCGAGGACGAGGGCCCCGGCATTCCGCCGGCCGAGCGGCGTCGCGTCTTCGAGATGTTCCATCGCGCCGTGACCGGCGATGGCGCGCCGGCGGGCACTGGCCTTGGCCTCGCCATTGCCAAAGGCATGGTCGAGGCGAATGATGGAACGATTGCTGTGGTGGACCCGCAGTTCGGCCCGGGTGCTGCGATCCGCATGACCTTTGCCGCCGCTGAAGGGGAGGACGATGGCTGAACCCGCCCCGCGGATCCTGATCATCGAGGACGAGGCGCCGATCCGGCGCTTTTTGCGCATCGTCCTCGAAGGGGCAAAATACACCGTGGACGAGGCGGCACGCGGCCGCCTGGGGGTCGAGATGGCCGCAACCGGCGCGCCCGACGCGATCCTTCTGGACTTGGGTCTGCCGGATATCGACGGAAAGCAGGTCATTGCCGATGTCCGACAGTGGACGCAGACCCCGATCCTGATCCTGTCGGTTCGCAATGACGAGCGCGAGACGATTGCCGCGCTAGATGCGGGCGCCGACGATTACCTGACCAAGCCCTTTGCGACGGGCGAGATGCTCGCTCGCCTGCGGGTGCTGCTGCGGCGACACGCGCCCGGAACCGCCGAGCCCTCGCTTATCCGCCTGGGCCCGCTTACGCTCGATCTGGCCACGCGCCAAGTCCAGCGGGACGATGTCGCCATTGCCCTGACGCGCAAGGAGTTCGATGTGCTCGCCCTGCTGCTGCGCAATCCGGGCCGGCTGCTGACCCACCGCGATTTGCTGCAAACGATCTGGGGTCCCGCGCATGTCGACGACGCCCATTACCTTCGTATCGTCATCGCCCGCCTGCGCGAGAAACTCGGCGACAGCGCCGCCGATCCGAGGCTGATCTTCAACGAGCCCGGGATCGGGTACAGGGCTGCATCGGAGTAGCGCGGGCGAGCCGCGCGCCCTTGCCGTCAGCTGTGCGCCGCGGCGAGCTTCTTGGTCCCGATCCGCCCCGCATCCTCGACGATGCCGCCAAGGACTTGCAGCGCAACATCGACATCGGCTTCGCTCACATCGATATGCGTCACGGCGCGGATGGTGCTGGGGCCGAAGGCGCCTATCAGCACGCCCCTTTCGCGCGCGACCGCGACGATCTCGGCAGCGGTAAGGCCGGTGCCCGCGACGTCAAAGAACACCATGTTGGTTTCCACGTCCGCCGGGTCGAGGCCGATGCCGTCCATCTGCGCAAGGCCGCGAGCGAGGCGCTGGGCGTTGTCGTGATCGTCGACCAGACGGTTGACGTTGTGGTCCAGCGCATAGACCCCGGCCGCGGCGATGATGCCGGCCTGGCGCATCGCGCCGCCCCACATCTGCTTGAGGCGCCAGGCCTCGCGGATGAAATCGCGCGAGCCGGCCAGAACGGCCCCAACCGGCGCGCCGAGGCCCTTTGTCAGGTCGATCCATGCCGAATCGAAAGGCTCGGCATAGGAGCGTGCGGCGACGCGGGTGGCCGCTACGGCGTTCAGAAGACGTGCGCCATCGAGGTGACCCGAAAGGCCCGCCTGCCGAGCCACCGTCATGACCTCACGGATCGTCTCCAGCGGCCAAATGCGACCGCCGGCGAGGTTCGCGGTCTGTTCGACGCAGACCAGCCGGCTGCGGGGGGCATAGCGGCTCTCGGGGCGGATCGCGGCACCGAGCTGCTCGGCGTTGAAAATGCCGTTGTGGCCGTCGACGGTACGGATCATCACGCCCGAGAGCGCGGCCGGGCCGCCGGCCTCGTAATGGATGATGTGCGAACTGCGGTCGCAGATCACTTCCTCGCCGGGGCGACAATGCACGGCCAGCGAGATTTCGTTGCACATCGTGCCGGAGGGCAGGTAGACGGCGGATTCCTTGCCCAGCATGTCGGCCACGCGCTCGCACAGCGTGCGCACGGTCGGATCCTCGTCCTTCTGCTCGTCGCCGACTTCGGCCCGCATCATGAAGCGCCGCATGGCTTCGCTGGGACGCGATTTGGTATCGCTGAACAGATCGATCATTCGTTTCGGCTGCATCATGCACTTCCAGCTGGGACCAATGGGCAGGCGCAGCCTAGACGGGGCGGCTTGAGGCTCGCCAATGCCAAGATCGCGCTAGTCCATGCGCATCCGATATGGGCCCGCCTCAAACTATTCCAGGGCGCGCGCTGCGATCTCGAGGTAGCGGTCGCGGGTCAGATACAGTTCCTTGATGAACAGATCGACCAAGGGCGATGCTGGACGGTGGCGGGCGCGCAGCAGCGTGGTCGTGAATGGCAGGCTGTTGGCAAAGCGGCGCATGATCAGGCCGTGCGGCAGGAAGTCGACCGCCGTGAACGGATTGACGATGGCGATGCCGGCCCCCTTCAGAACCATGCTGCAGGCCGAGGCGGAATGGGGCGTTTCGACCACTAGGTCGCGGTCGATCCCGGCCCGGTCGAACACGGTGTCGAGCCTGAAACGGTACGGGTCCTTATTCCCCAAGAAGACGAAGCGCGATCCCTGAAGGTCCTTGGCCGTCAACAATTTGCGCGCCGCGAGGGGATGGTAGGGGGGAAGCACACACACCTCCTCCGGCTCGGAAAAGGGCGTCGCGATTACGCTACCAGGTGGCGAATGATAGCGGGCCACCGCAATGTCGAAGCGCTGCGCGGCCATCCACTCGCCGATCGTGGGCGAGGACTGGGTGTCCACGCTGAGGCTGACGGCCTCGTATTTGTCGAGGAACCGGCTGGCTGCGTCGGCGACGAAACCATACGAGAATACCGGTGCGCAGACGATACTGACGCTGCCGCTCTGGTGACCGCGCAGGCTGGCGGCGACCCGGCCCAGCTGATCGAGGCCGCTGAAGGATTTCTTGACCTCCTCGAAGAAAGCAAGCGCATGCGCGGTCGGGATCAGACGGCCCTTTTCGCGCTGGAACAGCTTTAGCCCGGTGGCCGATTCAAGCTGCTTGATCGACCGGCTGACGGCCGGCTGCGACGTGTTCAGCATGGTCGCCGCGGCGGTCACCGTGCCCACGGTCATCACCGCATTGAAGCACTCGACCAGTCTCGCATTTAGCCGCATTGCACGCCCCTTTCGCCCGTCGTGCTGTGCTCCATATCAGATTTGCATGACTCTGGGTGAAGTTTGTATTGGCCCGGTATTTTGCTTTGCGGTCTATTTTTACCCGGGGAGGCGCAGTCCATCGCGCCGGGACGTTCGATACATCGGGAAGCCTTGTTCGGCCGACGAAGCGGTACCTACCCCAGGGTGCCGCAGGCCTGAGACATGCTTCCCGTCAAGGGAGTGCACGAATGAATCGTCGTCAACTGTTCCGCGTCGCGGTCACCGCCATGGCCCTGTCGGGCCTCGGGGCCTTCGCACATGCGGACACGGTCGCCAACCTGAAGTCCGCCGGCAAGATGCGCGTCGCGGTCTTGCAGGACTATCCGCCGTTCGGCTCCGTCGGGCCCGACATGAAGCCCCTCGGGCTGGATGTGGACCTGGCGAACATGATCGCCGAAAAGCTGGGCGTAACTGCCGAGTTCGTCCCGGTCTCGGCGCCAAACCGGATTCCGTACCTGCAAACCGGCAAGGTCGATGTCATCATCGCCTCGCTCGGCAAGAATGCCGAGCGCGAGAAGGTGGTCGAGTATTCGAAGCCCTACGCGATGACCTTCAACGGCGTCTTCGGTCCGCCCGACGTCAAGGTCTCGGGTCCCGAGGATCTGTCCGGCAAGTCGCTGGCCGTCACGCGTGGCTCGACCCAAGACCTGATCATCTCGGACCTGGTGCCCAAGGACGCCGAACTGAAGCGTTTCGAGGACAGCACCGGCACGCAGGCCGCCTACATGTCCGGCCAGGCCGATCTGTTCGTCACCGGCAACATCACGGCTTTCATGGTCGCCAAGGACGCCAAGCGCCCGCTGGAGACCAAGTTCAAGCTGAATGACGAGGGCGCCTATGTCGGTGCCGTCAAGGGCGACACCGCCTTCATTAGTGCGATCAATGAGGCGATCGACGCGTTGAAGGCGGACGGCAAGCTGAACGAGTTGTCCGAGAAGTGGCTGGGCGAGCCCGCACCGGCCAATCTTTGATGCAAGCGGCGGCGGGTCCTTCACGGGCCTGCCGCCTTCGCCGGAGTGCGCATGGTTTACGATTTCGACTACAGCTGGCTGGCGGAATACTGGCCGCTTCTGAGCAAAGGCGTGCTGGTCACGTTGCTGCTGATCCTGGTTGGCGGCGTGCTGGGCGTGGGCTTGGGCATCTTCTGCGCCTGGGTTCGCACCGACGGTCCCAAGGCGCTGCGGCCGATCGTGGCCGTCTATGTCGAGGTGATCCGCAACACCCCGTTCCTCGTCCAGCTCTATTTCATCTTTTTCGGCCTGCCGTCGATCGGCCTGTCCATGTCGAGCAATTTCGCGGCCGGGCTTACGGTCATGATCAATCTCGGTGCCTATAGCAGCGAGATCGTGCGCGCAGGTCTCGAGGCGACGCCGCGCGGCCAGTTCGAGGCGGGCGCCAGCCTCGCGATGAGCCGGCTGCAGACCTTCTGGTATGTGGTGCTGAACCCGGCCCTCAAGCGGATCTGGCCGGCCCTCACCTCGCAGCTGATCATTGTCATGTTCTCAACGGCCGTGGTCTCGCAGGTTTCGGTCGAGGACATCACCTTTGCCGCCAACTTCATCCAGTCGCGCAACTTCCGCGCGTTCGAGACCTACATCGTGGCGACGCTGCTGTACCTGGTGCTGGCGCTGGTCCTGCGACAGGCGCTGAATGGCGTCGGATATCTGATGTTCGCACAGAGGGGGCCGCGGAAATGACCCAGTTCACCATGTGGGACATCCTGCGCAATCTGCTGCTGGCGACGGAATGGACCATCGTGCTGTTTCTCGTCGCCATCATCGGCGGCGGCCTGCTGGGCCTCGGCATCCTGATGCTGCGCATTTCGTCCATCCGCGCAATTCGGATCGGGGCGCGCTGGTTCATCGAATTGATCCAGGGTACGCCACTGCTGCTGCAGCTTTTCCTGGTGTTTTTCGGCCTGGCGCTATTCGGCATGAACGTGCCGGCCTGGCTTGCCGCCGGCGTCGGCATGGTCATCTGGACCGCCGCCTTCCTGGCCGAGATCTGGCGCGGCTGTGTCGAGGCGATCGCCAAGGGTCAGTGGGAGGCCTCGGCCAGCCTCGGGATGCGCCGGATCGAGCAGATGCGGCATGTCATCATGCCCCAGGCGCTGCGCATCGCCATTCCACCGACGGTCGGCTTTTCAGTCCAGGTCCTGAAAGGCACCGCGCTGACCTCGATCATCGGGTTTGTTGAGCTGACAAAGGCCGGCACCGCGGTGGCCAACGCGACCTACAAGCCGTTCCTGGTCTTTGCGCTGGTCGGCCTGATCTATTTCCTGCTCTGCTGGCCGCTGTCGCAGGGCAGCCGCATGCTTGAAAGGAGGCTCAATGCCCCTCATCGAAATTGAAAACGTCCGCAAGAGCTTTGGCGCGGTCGAGGTGTTGAAAGGCATCGATCTCGCGATCGAGCCTGGCGAGGTCGTGGCGATCATCGGCAAGAGCGGCTCTGGCAAGACCACGCTGCTCCGCTGCATCAACGGGCTCGAAGTGATCAGCGGTGGCTCGATCTCCGTCGCGGGCACGAAGCTTGCCAGCGACGAGGCGAGCCTGCGTGCGCTGCGGTTGAAGGTCGGAATGATCTTTCAGCAGTTCAACCTGTTCCCGCACCTGACGGCCGGCCGCAACGTGATGCTGGCCCAGAAAGTGGTCAAGAAGATCGGCGACCGCGAGGCCCGCGAGGTGGCGCAGGCGATGCTCGAGCGTGTCGGTCTTGGCGAGCGGTTCGATGCCTATCCTGACAAGCTGTCGGGCGGCCAGCAGCAGCGCGTGGCGATTTCTCGGGCGCTGGCCATGCAACCCCTGGCGCTGCTCTGCGACGAGATCACCTCCGCGCTCGACCCCGAGCTGGTGGGCGAGGTGCTGAGCGTGGTCAAGGAACTGGCGGCCGAGGGCATGACGCTCGTCATGGTCACCCACGAGATGCGCTTTGCCCGCGACGTCTGCACGCGCGTCATTTTCATGCATGACGGCCGCATCCACGAACAGGGGCCGCCCGAGCAGGTGTTCGGCGCACCGCAAACGCCCGAGCTGCAACAATTCCTGGGCCGCGGTCACTGACGGCCCATCGTGAAAACCATGGCGAGGATAGCATCATGAAAACCATCGGCATGATCGGCGGACTGACTTGGGTGTCCACCGCGCAATACTACCGTCGCCTGAACGAGATCGCGAACGAACGGCTCGGCGGCTCGGCCTCGGCCAAGCTGGTCCTCGCCAGCGTCAACCGGGCCGATTACACAGCCGCTTATCTGGAAAAGGGCGACGAGGATGCGGCCGGGGACGTCGTGATCGAGGCCGCCCGCCGCGTTGCTGACGGCGGGGCGGATTTCCTGATCATCTGCTGCAACAACGCCCACCGCTTCGTCTCGCGGATCGAGGCCGAGGTCGGCATTCCGATCCTGCACATCGCCGAGGCAAGTGCCCTTGAGGCGCGTCGCCTCGGCCTCGACCGGCTGGGCCTGCTGGGCATCCGCAAGACGATGGAAAGCCCGTTCTATGCGGACAAACTGGCGGAATACGGCATCGAGACGATGATCCCGAATGACGCAGACCGCACCTATATCAACGACAAGATCTACGAGGAACTGGTCAAGAACGTTTTCCTCGACAACACGCGCCGCGGCTATATCGAGGTGATGGAGCGCATGCAGCAGTCCGGCAGCCAGGGCGTGGTCTTGGGTTGCACCGAGATCCCGCTGCTGGTCAGCGCGACGGACACAGATATTCCCGTGTTCGATACCACCGAACTGCATTGCCAGGCGGCGATCAAGATGGCCATCGGTGATGACCTGCAGGCAGAGGCGCGTTAGGTTCGGGAGACGGAGAAGGCGTAAGGCCAACCCCGCCACAGGCGGGTGATCAGCTTTCCCACCCCCTACTGTATTTGCTTGGTTTTTTCCCTGTCCGGCGCTTGTAGGCGCGGCTCAGCGATGAGGCATCTGAATAGCCCGCGCGGATCGCGGCGCTTAGAACCCGGCCTGTTTCGCGGTTTCGCAGGACCCCCTCAGCGACGCGCTGACGCTCGGCGCCGAGCACTTCTCTGAAGGTCGTTCCTTCGGCCTCCAGCCGGCGCTGCAGCGTTCGGACCGACATGTTCAGCTTGTCGGCCACGGCGACGAGGGTCATGCGTTCGCGCCCCAAGGACTGATCGACCGTCATTGCAATCCTGCGGGCGAGGCTGTCGTGATTCTCTGCGCTCAGCGTCAGCTTCGCTACATGCTCTTGCAGCAGTGGGATCATCGCCCTTTCACGCCAGGATGTCCCCGACATGCCCTCCTTTTCCAGGTCCGACAGCGGCAAGACCAGCATGTTGACCGGACGATCGAAATAGACGGGGCAACCGAAGACTCGCTCGTGTTGCCGGGGGCCGGTCGGGGCAGAATGTTCGAAATGCATTTCTGTCGGGCGCCATGACTGGCCCATCCGGGCGCGAATGAGGTTAAACAGATTGCCCAGCGTGAACTCGATATCCTGTCGCTCGCCGTATGGGCCGCGAATGCCGAGGCGGTAAATGAATCGGGCATCATGGCGTTGACGTGTAAACAGAAATTGCGTCGCTTCCTGTAATGCCGTGGCCCAGTTTGCATAGCTGGCCAGTGCGACACCCAGGTTCTTGCCGCTACGAATGATGACTCCCTGGGCACCAAGTTGCTGAGAAGGAAGATTCGCACCGAGTCGCAAGCCGAGGTGATTATCATCGGCCAATTGGGAAGCGATCTCCGTAATCGCCAGGAAATTTTCCAGCGGGATCAATTCGTCGATTTGGTGCACGATTTCCGGCTCTATTCCGTATCGCCGCAGGGTCGGCTCCAGGCTTTTTCCCGCAGCTGAGAGGGCCTCGACATAGGGGGCGAGGACGTAGGATCTGACCTTCGGGACGGGGGGCAAGTCAGTCATAGGCTCTCTCATGGCATGAAATGACAAAAATATGGCGCATATGGTCAAGAGCTGCCACCGAAATCGCGGTTACCGATTCGTCACACGGGAGCGAACAGGGCGCGGTCAGTCGCAAAACATGACTCGCGAGTTGCCCGCAAAGGCGAGGTAGGGGGACTGTATGGCGGAACTCAGGGTTGCGATCGACATCGGGGGAACCTTTACCGATGTCTGCATCATGGACGCGGCCGACAACTCGATCAGGGTAACCAAAGTCCCCACAACGCCGGATCCCATTGACGGCTTCATGGCGGGCCTTGCGCGCGGAAATGTGGACCTGCGCGATGTCGCCCTGCTTTCCCATGGCACCACGATTGCGACCAACGCGCTGATTACTCGTCGCCTGCCGCGGACGGCGTTGGTGACCACACAAGGTTTTCGCGATGTCATTGAAATACGTCGGTCGGACAAGGAGGATCTTTGGGATACCTACAAAGACGTCGCGCCGCCCTACATCCCGCGCCGGGACCGTCTGGATGTGCCCGAGCGCGTGGACGGATCGGGTAAAATTGTCACCCCCTTGGATGAGGCCCGGGCACGCGAAATTGCCCGCATTCTGAAAAAGCGCGACGTCAAGGCAGTGGCGGTCTGCTTCATCAACGCCTATCTGAACCCTGCCAACGAACGCCGCATGAAGGAAATCCTGGTCGAGGAGCTCGACGATGTGCCCGTCGCGACATCGTCGGAGACGCTCCCCGAGATTTTCGAGCATGAACGGTTCTCGACGACTGTCGTCAATGCCGCGCTGAGCCCGGTCGCGGGCGATTACTGCGCCAAGCTCGACGGGCGGCTTCGAGACGAGGGGTATTCGCGCGAGTTGCTGCTGCTCCATTCCGGCGGCGGCTCGATGACCGCGAACGCGGCGCGGCACTACGCAGCGCGCTTGGCTGGATCGGGTATCGCGGCCGGTGCCATCGCCGGTCGGCACATTGCAGTGCAGTGCGGTTTCCCGAACTCGATCAGCCTCGACATGGGCGGCACCAGCTGTGACGTCTCGCTGGCCGTGGACGGTAAGTCGACGGTCACCAAGGACTGGTTCATCGAATTCGGCTATCCGATCCGGTTTCCTGCGATCGAGTTGCGCACCATTGGCGCTGGCGGCGGCTCGCATGCCTGGATCGATCCCGCGGGATCGTTGCGCAACGGTCCGCAATCGGCAGGCTCGAACCCCGGGCCGGCCTGTTATGGCAACGGCAATACGATCCCCACGAACACGGACGCAAATCTGGTTCTGGGACGGCAGGGCACCAGCTTGGCCGGAGGCAGGCTGACGCTGGACCCCGCCCTGGCTGAGACCGCGGTTCGCGAAGGAATTGCCGAGCCGCTGGGCATGGAATTGCACGAGGCGGCGGAGGCCATCGTGCAGGTGGCGAATGCCAACATGGCCGATGCGGTGCGACTGCTGTCGATCACCCGTGGCCATGATCCCCGGGATTTTGCTCTGGTCGCTTTTGGTGGCGCCGGCGCGCTCCACGGTGTCGAGATCGCGCGCGAACTGGCAGTGCCGGTCGTGATCGTGCCGCCTAACCCGGGTGTCACCTCAGCCATGGGATGCCTGCTGGTCGATATTCAGCACGACCTCAGCCAAACACTGATATCGCCGCTGCGCGAGACGGACCCCGCAATCGTCGCGGAGCTGTTCGCAAAGCTGGAGGCGGACGCCTGGGCGCTGCTGAAGGATGAGGGTGTCGCACCGGAAAACGTCGTGCTCGAGCGCAGCATCGACATGATGTACCGCGGCCAGTGGCGTTCGCTGACGGTGCCCGTGGGGGCAAGCCTGCCGCCCATGAGCGAGCTGGAGGCTAGCTTTCACGCTCTGCATGAGCAGGAATATAACTTCCGTCGTGACGAGGCTGTGGTCAGCATTCACCGGGTGAACCTGACCGCCATTGGCGTTGTACCTAAAGCCTCGGTAATCGAACATGAGCCGGTCGCCAACACGCCCGAGCCGATTGCGCGCCGTCCCGTCTGGTTCAAGGGGAAGGCGCACAATGACACGCCCGTCTATCAGCGCGAGGCGCTGAACGCCGGCGCCTTGATCGTGGGGCCAGCCATCATCGAGCAGTTCGACTCAACTACCGTGGTCCCTCCGGCCACTACGGCCGAGATCGACCGCTTCCGGAACATTGTTATCCGTTTCGAGGGCCAG
The DNA here is from genome assembly GCF_003324675.1 of Paracoccus suum. Taxonomy (NCBI): domain Bacteria; kingdom Pseudomonadati; phylum Pseudomonadota; class Alphaproteobacteria; order Rhodobacterales; family Paracoccaceae; genus Paracoccus; species Paracoccus suum. The sequence continues at coordinate 3,021,986 of NZ_CP030918.1, read as the reverse complement.
GCATGAAGACCTCCGAATACGCAACGCCGACCGCCGCGCCCGCCGCTGGGCAACTGGATCCGGTCACCTTCGAGGTGCTGAAGAACGCTTTTATCACTTCGGTCAACCAGATGTCCGAGCAGATCCTGCGGACCTGCTATTCCTTCGTGATCTACAACCGCGACTTCTCGAACGGGCTGAACGACGCTAACGGCGACTCGGTCGCGCAGGGGACCAAGGACCTCGCCGGCCATGTCGGGACACTGCACCTGACCTGCAAGGACGTGATCCGCGTCTTCAAGGGCCGGATGGAGGACGGCGATGTCTACGCTATCAACGATCCCTACGCGGGGGGGACACACTTTCCCGACGTTCGCCTGATCCGACCGATTTTCGTCGATGGCGAGGTCATCGCCTTTGCCCAGTCTAACGGTCACTGGACGGACATGGGTGGCTCGGTTCCCGGATCATTCGACGTCAAAGCACGCGACATGTTCCGCGAGGGAATGCGGATCACACCGGTGCGGGTCTGGCATGCCGGCCGTTTTTGCGACGACGTCGCCAACCTGATCGCGGCGCAGACACGCGATCCTGTCTCGATTATCGGCGATATGCAGTCCCAGGCCGAGGCGACCCGCATCGGCGAGCGCGAGATCCATCGGTTGGTCAAGAAATACGGCAAGGACACGGTGCTCGCCGGTTTTGCCCAAGTGCAGGACTACGTCGAGCGCGCAACCTTGCAGCAGCTGAGCGCGCTGCCGAAGGGCACGTGGGAGACGGTCGATTTCATGGACCGCGACCATGGCAAGGGGGAAGGCCTCATCCCGATCAAGGTCAAGCTCACCCTGACCGGCGACAAGATCATCTATGATTTCACGGGCTCGCACCCTTGCGTCGCGTCGCTCTATAATTCCGCCTTCGGCGGCACATTCTCAGCCTGCGTGGCGGCGACGAAGTACTTCTTCCCCGAACTGCCGCTAAACTCTGGGTTTTACCGCGTCATTGAGGTGATCGCGCCAGAAGACACCGTGGTGAACGCCAAGTGGCCGGTGGCCGTGACAGGTTTTGTCATGCCCTTCGACAAGATCGTCAACGCGGTTGCGGGCATGTGGTCAGAAATCGTGCCCGAACGCGCAATGGCCTGCACGTTCCACAATGAATACATGCTCGCCGGGGGTGAAGACGCCCGCCACGGCGATCGCCAGATCTTCATGTATTATGACTGGCTGCCGGGTGGCTGGGGGGCGCGCAATGGCAAAGACGGCGCGAACCTGACCTCGATCCTGTTCGGCACTGGCCTTCAGTCCCAGCCCGCCGAGGGGCAGGAGCGTGCATCGCCCATCTTGACCACGGAATACCAGGTGCTGGTCGATTCCGCCGGTCCGGGCAAGTGGCGCGGTGGGGTCGGGGTGGTCAAGTCGACCGAACTGCTGGATGTCGAGAATACCGTCATCTCGTATTTCTGCGACCGCGAGCGGTCCGTGGTCTACGGCATCCAGGGCGGTCTGCCGGCCTGTCCGCACGGCATCACTCTGACGCGCGCGGGCGAGACGGAGGGAAGTTGGCTCGGCGCCGCATTCTCTGACGTCCCGGTTTCCAGGGGGGATGCGTTCAGCCGTCCCACAGCAGGGGGCGGCGGTTTCGGCGACGTGCTGGAGCGTGATGCCCAGGCCGTGCTTGAGGACGTCGCCGACGGCTATGTCTCACTGCGCCGGGCAGAGCGTGATTATGGCGTCGTCCTGAAAGTCGTCGATCAGGACCTGGAGGAATACGAGATCGACGAGGCGGCGACGCGAAAGGCCCGCGACTACATCCGCCAGAACCGTGTCGCTTGGGCGCGCGAGAACCCCGAGACGGTTGCCGAGAATTTTCGCAAGGGCGAGATCGACGTCCTTGACGTGCTGCGGCGCCACGCGGTGATCCTGGAGTGGGGCACGGGCGAGTTGCTGGAGAAATCTACCCAGCAGTTCCGCGAAATGTTCGAAAAGCGCACCGTCGCGTTCTGGGACGCCTGAGGTCATGGGCAGTCTGTCGCTGGAACATGTGCGGGTGTCTTTCGGCGGCCTCAACGCGCTGACGGACGTGTCGTTGACTATGGGCCCCGCAGGTATTCTCGGGCTCATCGGCCCCAATGGCGCGGGCAAGAGCACCTGCATCAACGTGATGACCGGGTTCCAGAAAGCCAGCGCCGGCCGCGTCCTCCTTGATGGCCGGGCCATCGGCGGTCCGCCGGCGGCGTTCCGCCACGCAGGGATCAGCCGCACGTTCCAGGCAGGACGCCTTTTCGCGACACTGACAGTTGCCGAAAACCTTGCCGCCGCAGCGATTGGCATGGGTCTTTCGCGGCGGGCTGCCGCAACTGAAGCAGACCGCGTCCTGGACCAGACCGGAATCGCACAGCTGGCGCACGAGGTTGCCGCGGTCCTGCCCTATACGGACCAACGTCGCGTGGCCATCGCCCGCGCAACCGTGTGCCAACCGAAATTCCTGCTGCTCGACGAGCCAGCCGCCGGGATGTCGCAGCAAGAGGCGCAGGGCCTCGCCGATACGATCCGAACGATCCGCGCGAACGAGGGGCCCGCTGTCCTGCTTGTTGAGCATCAGGTCGGACTGGTGCTCTCGCTCTGCGACGAGATCGCGGTCCTCGATAGGGGCCGGATCATCGCCTTGGACACGCCGGACGCGATCGCCCGGGATGAAGTCGTGCGCGAGGCATACCTTGGCACCTCTGGCGATGCGCATCAACGAAAGGCATGCGCATGACCGCTCCCGCCCACTTGGAGGTCAGCGACCTTACGGTCCGCTATGGCCCGCTTAGCGCGGTGCGCAACGCGACCTTACGCCTAGAAGAGCGCGAGATGGTGTTTGTCGCTGGCCCGAACGGAGCTGGAAAATCGACCCTTCTCAGGGCCATCGCCGGGGTTATTCCGACGGCAAGGGGCAGCGTTCACCTGCGCGGACGCAGGTTGACCGGGCTTTCCGCAGACCGGATCGTGGGCGCGGGGGTGAACCTGGTCCCGGAAGGGCGAGAGATATTCGGTGCGTTGTCGGTGGTCGAGAACCTGATGCTGGGCACCTATTTGCGGCGAGACAGGGCCGCCGCGCGCGAGGACCTCGACTGGGTGCTGGACCTCTTTCCCGCGCTGAGGCCGCGTCTCGGTGATTCCGCCGGCCTGCTTTCGGGCGGTCAGCAACAGATGCTGGCGATCGGCCGCGCGCTGATGACCCGGGCAGACCTGCTGATCATCGATGAGCTTTCGCTGGGACTGGCGCCCATGATCGTCGAACAAATCTACGAAACGCTGCTGCGCCTGCGCAAAGAACGCGGACTGACGTTCCTGATCGCAGAGCAGAGCTTTGCCCGCGCTGTCGACGTGGATGCGCGGCTGATACTGCTCAATACCGGCAGCATCGTCAGGGATGGGCGCGCGCGAGACCTCGCGAGGGACGAGGCGCTAGAACAAAGTTATTTCGGCATGGGGCAGGGGGTCGCCTGATGGTGGGTCTGGTTCAGTCCGGCATAGATGCCCTCAGCCTGGGCAGCCTTTACGCGCTGACCGCTCTGGGCATCGGCCTGATCTTCAGCGTTGTACGCCTCGTCAACTTTGCTCAAGGCATCTATATGGCGTTCTGCGCCTATGCGATTGTATTGCCGACCACGGGGGGCTTATCGCGGCTTTTCCTCGGCGCGCTTCCGACCTACGCGCTTGTAGCGACGGTCCTCCTGTTCGGCATCTTGCTGGCCCTTCTGTCCGAGGTCGTACTGTTTCGCTACATGCGCGGCGCGCAGCCTGCGACCATGATGGTCGCGTCCTTCGCGCTCGGCGCAGGCCTCCAAAACCTGCTGATGATGATCTACGGCAGCCGTCCGGTCGGCATAAACCTCTGGCCCGGCCTGGCCCGGTTGGTCGAGGTAGGGGGCGTGAACATCCCCTTGCTGCAGATCGTTACCGTGGTCGTCACGCTGGCTATCTTGGCCGCCCTCAGCCTGTTCCTGCGTAACACGCGCTTTGGCGCCGCCATGCGCGCATCGGCCGAGAATTTTCGGATGGCGCAAATGCTGGGCGTGCCCGCGAACCGGATCATTCTGGTCGCCTTTGCGATGTCGGGCGCGCTTGCGGCGGTGACGGCACTGCTGACCCTGCCGCAGACAGGGATGGCCAGCCTGACGATGGGCGAGGGGACGTTGCTGGTGGCGTTTGTTGCCACGGTGGTGGGCGGCCTCGGCAGCCTGACGGGCGCGGTCCTCAGCGCTTATCTTATTGGCGTGATCAGCGTGCTTTTCCAGATCGGGTTGCCTGTCGAAGTGCGCCCCTTCCGCAATGCTTTTGTCTACCTCTTCGTGATCGTCGTGCTGCTGCTGCGGCCGCAAGGGCTGTTCAACTTTGGCCAGAAGTCGGAGCGCATCTGATGACCCCATCCACATCCGCCCTTGTGGCCCGACATGCCACCCCGCTGCTACTTGCAGGGTTGCTGGTCCTGGTCGCCATGGGGTTCAGCCTGACCGGCTCCTCGGTGCTGTCCCGCATCGGCACCGGCATCATGATCAACGTCATCCTCGTCACCGGGTTTTACATCTTCATAGGCAACTCCGGCGTGCTCAGCTTCGGGCACATGGCCTTCGTGGGAATGTCCGCCTACATGACGGCCTGGCTTACGCTACGGCCTATGATGAAGGCCATGATGCTGAAGGGGCTGCCCGAGGTCCTGCAGCAGGCACAGGTCGAACCGTTCCTTGCCGTTCTCCTGTCGGCCTTGTTTGCTGCCCTTGCTGCCCTGTTGGCGGGCGCGGTCATCATGCGCCTGTCGGGTATCGCCTCAGCCATCGCGACCTTCGCGGTCCTCGCCATCTTCAACACCGTTTACTCCAACGCCGGGCCGATAACCGGAGGCGTTGGGTCCCTGGTCGGCATCCCGACGGGGCTGAAGATCTGGCACGTCACCGGCTTTGCGATCCTCGCCGTTTTCATCGCTTGGGCACATATCAATTCGGCATCGGGTCTTGCGCTGCGCGCGGTGCGGGACGAGGAAATCGCGGCCGAAGCGGTTGGCATCAGCGGCTACCGTGTACGGCTGCTCGCCTTTGTCCTCAGCGCCTTTGTCTGTGGGATTGCCGGCAGTCTGCAGGCCCGACACCTTGGAGTCATCCGGCCCGATGCCTTCTATCTGGCGGCCACGTTCCTTGCCCTCAGTATGCTGATCATCGGCGGGGTCTACAGCCTCAGCGGCGCGGTTGTGGGCGCGATCCTGCTGTCGGTGCTGATCGAAGTCTTGGTTTGGCTGGAGGGCGTGGGCAGGGTGGGGGGCTTTAATCTCGCGATCCCGGGTATCGCCGACTTCCTGGTTGCGGCGCTGACGTGTGTCTTCCTTGTAAAGCGCCCGCTGGGCCTCTTCGGCCACTTCGAGTTGGGCTGGCCCAAGGCCCTGCCCGGTCGCGACGCGTCGAACATGTCGTCCAGACACGAAACACAATCCTGAGGGGGGTTTATCAATGATCAGAACAGGTTCTGCGATTGGCTTTTGGGCCGCTCTGACGGTCGGGGCCAGCACCTTTGCGCCTGCGGCACTTGCTCGGGACGGCGAGGTGAAGATCGGCTTTGCCGTCGCCCAGTCAGGCTGGATGCAGGCCTATGACGAGGGCGCCACCAACGCCGCTATCATGGCGATGGACGAGATCAACGCAAAAGGCGGCCTGCTGGGAAAGAAGCTGGTCCCCGAGATCCGAGACACGCGCACCGATGTCGCCCGAACCGCGCAGGTGGCGCAGGAACTGTTGTCGATGGACGTGCCGATGATGCTGGTGTCGTGCGACTTCGATCTGGGCGCCCCGGCAGCCCTCGCGGCCGAGTCCGCTGGCAAGATCTCGATTTTCCTGTGTGCGGCTGACTTCAAGGCGGGCGCGCAGGGCATCGGTCCTCATTCCTATTCGGCGGCCTCGGTAGGCAACACGGAAGGAGCGACAATCGCGGAATGGGCCTACAGCAAGTTCAACATGCGCAAGCCCTTTACCTTGCTCGACGTGACGATTCAGTATGATCGGGGCCTGTGCAGCGGCTTTGAGTGGATGGCCCCTCAACTCGAGGGGGTCCAGATCGTCGGCGCTGATACTTTCGAAAACGGGGATACGTCCATCGCCGCCCAGATCAGCCGTATCAAGGCGGCAAATCCTGACGCGATCATGCTTTGCTCGTACATGCCCGGTGCAGCAAGCGCGATGCGTCAGATCCGGGCTGCCGGAATTACGGTCCCCATCCTTGCCGGAACCTCGATGGACGGCGAGGACTGGATTTCGTCCGCACCGGGTCTGAGCGGTTTTTACGGACTGGCCCGCGGCTCGATCCGGGGCGACGATCCGAACCCGGCAGTCAACGAGTTCGTCAAGAAATACGCCGCGCGGTTTGGCGCGGCCCCGGTCAGCCAGAGCACGTTTGACGGTTATGTCGCAATCGAGCTTTGGGCCAAGGCGGTCGAGAAAGCCGGCACCTTCGACGCCGATGCCGTCGTCAAAGTCATGGACAGCTTCAAGGACGAGCCGACGTTGCTGGGACCGCGAACCTTCACGCCCGATTTCCACATCCAGACTCAGATCCCGTTCCTGGTGACCGAGGTTTCTGACGGAAAGTCCAAGGTCATCGATACCGCCAAGCTCTCAAAGGTGATCCCCCTCGAAGTGTTCATGCAGCAATAGATCATTGCTGCGCCTGGCGACTCGACCGCCGATCTGTTCCCCGTTGGTAGGAGTGATCGGATTGGGACGCCCGGTTGGCTCTTTGGATAAGCAAGGCCGCTGGCTCCTGGTGGCGCCCTTCAAGGCGCCGCCTCACTTTTAAAAGCAGGACAGACATACCGATGGCCGACGTGCAATTTCCCCCCTCGATCTGGGTCGACACGACGCCAGCCCGGCCACTTTCCCCGTCGCTGGAGGCCGATTGTGAAACTGATGCTGTTGTCATCGGGGGCGGCTTCACCGGTCTCTCTGCGGCGCTGGAGTTCTTGCGCGCAGGCCAGGGGGTCGTGCTGCTGGAGGGAAAGGGGATCGGCTGGGGGGCGTCAGGACGCAACAACGGTCAGGTCATTCCGACGCTGTCCGCCGCCGAGCCTGACAAGATCATCACGCGACACGGGGCCGCGGGCGAACGCCTCGTCAAGCTGATCGGCAACAGCGCTTCTGCGCTTTTCGATCTGATCCGCGAGGAGGGCATCAATGCCGAGGCCGAGCAGACCGGATGGTTCCAGCCCGCTCACTCGCCTGGCCGCGTCGGCCTTTCGCGGCGCCGCGTCGAGGCATGGAACAAGCACGGTTTCCCGGCGCGCCTGCTGGATTGGGAAGAGACCCGCACGCTTCTGGGATCCGACCACTGGTTCGGCGGAATGTTCAATCCCACCGGCGGACATATCAACCCGCTGGCGCTGACGCGCGAATTGGCCGGTGTTGTGGCAGGCCGCGGGGCCACTATCCACGAGGGTACCCTTGCCACGGGTTGGCGGAAGGACGGGGACGCTTGGGTCGTAAGCACGGCCAACGGGGCCCGGGTGCGTGCGCGGCACATGATCCTCGCCACCAATGCTTACACTGGCGAGTTGGTCCCTGACCTTGATGCCCGACTGGCGCACACGATCGTGCCCATCGTCTCGTGGCAGATGTCAACACCGCCAATCCCCGAGGACATGCGGAGCGCCGTCATCCCGGGTCGCCAAGCCGTTTCCGATACCCGTGGCGATCTTCGTTTTTTTCGTTACGATGCCGGAAACCGGCTGATAACCGGCGGTGCCGTTATCGGCACGCGGGATGTCATCCGGCGCCTTACCGCTCGTGTCTCGGAAAATCTGGCCGAGGCATTTCCTGCCCTCGGTCGCCAGCCGATGACTCATGTATGGAATGGATATGTTGGCATGACGCCCGACTACATGCCGCGCATCCACCGCTTGGGCGATGGCGCCTGGACCTGGACCGGCTGCAACGGCAGGGGCGTGGCCCTGTCAGTGGCGTTGGGTCGCGAACTGGCCCGTGCTGCCTCGGGCGCACGGCTAGACTCGCTGGCGCTGCCGGAATCGAAGTTGCGGCCGCTGCCGCTTCACGGTCTGGTTCGCCGGATTGCACCCTCATACCTCGCCTGGCTGCGCCGCAAGGACCTGGCCGAGCAAAAGAACTGATTCCCGGAGGACGCCATGACTGAAGAGCTGCCAATTCTCGAACGCCGCCGCATCGAGGCGGAGATCCTCAAGTGGGTTCATAAGACCATCGAAGAACGCTCCGGCAGGGCAGAGGCGAATGCGGTCGTTGGTGAGGCCGTCTCGCGCGCGGCAATCGCCCACGGAAAGACCATGTCGGAACGCTTCGGCGGCACGCCCGACCTCGACGACTTCCTGGAAATCCTGCCTAACTGGACCAAGGGCGGTGCACTCGAGATCGAGATGCTGCACGCTTCGCCCGAGCAACTGGAATTCGATGTCGTGCGGTGCCGTTACGCCGAAATGTACCGCCAAATGGGCCTTGGCGACATCGGTGCGCTGCTCTCGTGCAATCGGGATGGCGATTTCTGCATCGGGTTCAATCCGGACATGAAACTCGACCGCCCGCATACGATCATGGCGGGGGACGATCACTGCGACTTTCGCTATCGGATGGCGTCCGGGTCCGGCGACGCCGGTGCCCCGCCCTCCGCCCCGGTCTCGCCCGTGGATGACGAAAGCGCTCGCTGAAGCATGGCCTATTGTCCGAAGGGATAAGTCTCGGGCACGCCCCGATGATGTTCGGGTCCCAGCGGGGTGACCGCCCGGGTGTTGTCGAACCAGACGAAGGCATCAAACTGCCGCGGCAGGACGGCTTGGCTATAGTGGCTTTGCAGTTCAGTTTCTCGCCGGTAAATGACGCCGATGAAACGTTCCAGCCGCGGCTCGCTTAGGCGTTGTCGCAACGCGTCGTGGACGCCAGGACGCAGGTCGAGAAGGAAGGCGGGCTTGCCGCTGTCGTGGAACTGCCGCTCGTAACTGTCGGGACGCGAGGGGTTGATCCGCTTCACCTCCATATCGCCATCCCAGTCACTCGCGGCAGCGACCGTGCCCAAATGCGTGCCAAAGCCAATGAGGGCTGCATCCTCACCGAAGGCCTCGCGGCAGAGTTGGCCGATGTTCAACTCGTCACGTGAGGTCCCCATTTCAGTGAAGCGGGCGTCGCCGATATGGCTGTTATGCGCCCAGACGATGGCCTTGGCCTCCGGCCCCTTGGCTTTAAGCAAATTCTGCAGGGTTTCGAACATGTGCGTGTCGCGCAGGTTCCAGCTGTCCGCGCCGCCATAGTACATGATCCGGTAGTACCGCTCGGCGGAGGCGATCAGCCGCGCGCTCTGCGCAGCATCGAGGAAGTCGTCGCCATCCTGCGCGGCATATTCCACCTGCTTTCGCAGCAAGTCGCGGCACTGCCGGATCACGCCTTCTTCGCATTCGGCGTAACCGCGCGACAGCGTGGCCCGTGCGTAGGTCGCCGGGTTCTTTTGCCAGGGAGTCAGGCAGCCGTAGCGCTCGCGCGCGATTTTGGCCGCTGCGGGATCGACCTCGTCGAGATAGTCGAGCACCGCGCCGATCGAGCCTGACATGTTGTAGATGTCGAGGCCGTAAAAGCCTGCCCGGCCCTCCATTTCCGCGATGGTGGCGTTGTGCGCGTGCAGCCAGTTGATCAGTTGCTGGACATCCGTGTTACGCCACATCCAGGTGGGAAACCGCTGGAACGGTGGGTCCGCTGCGGCGCCGGGGCGGGCAGGGCGGCGGCGAACTTAGCGGTCGATCCGGGCGGCGTCCGGCCAGTCCGCCTCGACGGCGACGATCTTGAAGCCGTGATGTTCGATGAGATGCCGGGTGATCGCGGCGCGAGCCTGGTAGAATTCGCTGGTGCCGTGGCTCGCCTCGCCCAGCAGCACTACGCGACGGTCCGCAAATCTGTCGAACATTGCCCCAAAGGCCGGGTTATCGAACGCTGGCAAATCCTCGCCCGCTGCCCCGATCATCTGCGCAAGGGTCTGGCCGTGCGCCTTGCCCGGGACATGGGTGGTTGCCGCGCGGTCTTCCTCGGGCCAGCCATGGGTGCCGATCAGCGGCACGAAGCTGACCGCGCCAAGGCTGTGCTCCTCGAAACGATCCTGGGAGAGGCGGGTGATCTTGAACAGCTTCTGATTTCCCTGCTCACCTATAGGAATGATCAGGCGACCACCGATGGCGAGTTGGCGCTTGAGGGTGTCCGGGACGGAGCGGGCGCCGGCAGAGCCGAGAATCGCCTCGAAGGGAGCCTCCGCCTCAAGGCCGTGCGTGCCGTCACCGATGAGGATGTGGACATTGTCGTAGCCGAGGGCGCTCAATCGCTCTAGCGCGAGCTTGGCCAACGTGGCGTGGCGCTCGATCGCGTAAACTGTGGCTGCGAGTTGGCCGAGGACCGCCGCGGCGTAGCCCGAGCCCGCGCCGACCTCTAGCACGCGGTCGCCGGGTTCGATCTCGGCCGCCTCAATCATGAGCGCCACGACATAAGGCTGCGAGATGGTCTGGCCTTCCCCAATCGGAAGGGGCGCATCATCATAGGCGAACTCTTCGAGGCCGTCGTCTACGAACCGCTCGCGGGGGACCCTTCGCATGGCGCTTAGAACCCGCTCGTCGCGGATGCCACGAGCGGCGATGTGGACATTAACCATGCGCTCGCGAAACTTGTTGTAATCGGTCACTGCAGCTTCCCGATTCATCGGTGGCGTAGGAAGGCGGAACTCGGGGGGCGGCTGATTTTCCGGTCGCCGAAGGCCGCGCGAACCGCCCCCGCGGCCATATTTGTAGCCAGTGCGGCGCGCGTTTCCCGCGTCATCCAAGTCAAAGTGCAGCCAGCCTCAAAACAAGGCTGCCCTATGCGTTTCCTTGGCGTCGGCGCGTTTCCCAGCCCTTTTTCGCGGCGGCAGAGCGTTTCGCTGCCCCCTCGCCGGATGCGGCCTGGGCATCCCCCTTGCGCGAGGGAGCGTGACTCTCCGATTTTCCTCGGCCAGAGCCCGATTTCTTGCCGCCGCCGCTCTCCTTGTTCACCGTCGCCCAAGCCCGGCTCTCTGCCTCTGACTTGGACACGCCACGGTCCTCATATCCTTGCTCGATATGCTCGGCCTGGCGCTTTTGCTTGTCGGTGTAGCTCGACTTGTCACCCCGGGGCATGATCGCTCTCCTCGTATTGCCCTCAGCAATACGTCAACTCGCTGCGTTGCGGTTTGTTCGGGGCGAAAACAATTGTGATTGGCGGGTGCGGAGATGTTCGCAGGGCTGAAGGGGCGCCCCGTCCCGCGGGGACGCTAATCGCGAGGATGCGTCGCGGCTAGCTCCCGTACCTTAGCCTACAGCCGATGCGAGGAACGATTGAGCGGCGGTCCAGGCGGCGATGTTCGCCTCGGCATTTGCCGCTGGGGTGCCCCCCATCGTGGTGGCGATGCCGCTGACCGGGTGGACGTGCGCAATGGCGGTCGTCGGGACATAGGGGAACAGGATCGAGTGGCCGGCCTCTGGGGTATTGACCCATTCGGCGGTGCGGCCCGCCGCAAGCAGGCTCGATTGCACGATCAGCGAATAGAGATTCGACGGCCACGCGCCATCGTCTCCACCCGAAATCAACAGGACCGGGCCGGCGATGCGCTCGACCGGGATGCGGGCGCGCGCCATCGCAGCCGGATCGCCGAGGGCGGTGCGCATGGCGTCGGCGTTCCGGCGTTGGTGGCGCGCGTTGTCATAGGGCTCCCAACTGGCGGTCACGTTGTCCTGCCACTGGTGGACCAGCGGCTCGCCATTCAGCGTCCAGCCCGGCCCGTCTCTGCCCAGTGCAGGGTCGGCTGCGGCCTGGCCGCCATGGACGAAGGCGCTGGGAACATAGGCGAGGACGGCCGATACCTTGTCCGGGTAGGTCGCGCCCAGTAGCAGCGACAGCTCGCCCCCGCGCGACTGTCCGGCGACCGCGACGAAATCGCCCCGCGGCTTGACCGTCCGCCGCAGCCAGTCGAGGCCGCGCGCGAAATATTCCAGGGGCGTGTTCGAGATATAGCGCGGCAGTCCCGGCGCCCCGAAATAGCCGAGCGCCAGGGCCGCGACCCCGCGGCTTGCCCAGAGAGCGGCGCGCGGCTCGTTGATGCCGCCGCCCGAGCCGTTGAGGATCATGATTGCCGGATGCGGCCCAGCGCCGGCAGGCGTAAAAAGGGTGCCAACCAGCCCGTCTTCGGCAAGCGGCTGTCGGGTGACACCGGGCGCCATCAGGGTCTGCGTCATCATTGCGGTTGCGATCGGCGCGCTCTCAAGGCGCGCCGTCAACGTCGTCTCCAGCGGCTGGGAGGGGTCGTCGTGAAACACCCCGCCTTCGCCGCGCTGGGACCAGATGAGGCCCATCGCGTCGACCGCCTGGTAGCTGCCCGACAGCGGTGCGTCCCGCGACAGATCAAGCGTGCCCGCATCATCCGCCCAATAACGGGCTGAAGCACGCCACATCCGGTCGCCGCGCTGGGTTTCGGACGTGATCTCGATCTCGGCCCCGGCCGGCACGCCGCGCAGGATGATGCTGCGCGGCACGTCGATCAGCGCCGACTGCGGGGTGACGGACAGGTCCGGCACTGCTGTCTGGGCCATGGCAGTCACTCGGCCTTGCTGACCTGCATCGCCTCGGTCCGGTCGCTGTTGTAAGGCACCACCTTCAGGTCCGGGCGGCTGGCCCAGATGTTCTTGTAGTGGAACAGCGGGATGATCCCGACATCGTCCATCACCACCTTGACCGCGTCCTTGATGATCGCCTCGCGCTTGGCGTCATCGAACTCGGAACTCGCCGCCGCCAGTGCCTCGTCCAGCTTGGGGTTGCTGTAACGGCCCCAGTTGGACGCGCCGAGGCCCTTTTCCTTGTCGTTGGTAGCAAGGATCGAGGTCATGGCATAGGTGCCCTCGGCCGTGCCGTTGCCCCAGCCGATCATCGACATCGCGTACTCGTTCTTGTTCGCAGCGCCCGAGTAGACCGAGAACGGGACCACCTCGACCTGGGTCTGAACGCCAATCCGGCTCCAGAACTGGGCGATGGCCTGCGCGGTCTCGGGGGCCAGCGGATAGCGGTCGCCCGGAACGTGCATGGTCAGCTTGAAGCCTTCGGGATAACCCGCGTCGGACAGCAACTTTTTGGCGCCATCCGGATCAAAGGCGATCTCGGCATGGTCGGGATCATACCCAAAGGTGTCGGCCGGCATCCACTGCGTCGCTACAGTGGCGCCGCCGCGCATGACCCGGTCGACCACCGCCTCACGGTTGATAGCCATGTTCAGCGCTTGGCGCACCTTGACGTCCAGCAGCGGGTTCTTGTCCAGCGGCTTGCCGGCGTTGTCGGTGATGAACTTGTTCGGCTCGGGGTTGAAGCTGGGCTGCAGGATCAGCACGCGCAGACCCGGATAGGACCAGACCTTGACCTTGTTGTTGTCCTCGAGCGTCTTGATGTCCGAGACCGAGACCTTGTCGATCACGTCCACGTCGCCCGACAGCAGTGCGGCGGTGCGGGCGGCGGGGTTGGCGATGTAACGATAGCTGACCTTGTCCCAGACCTGCTTGTCGCCCCAGTAATTGTCGTCCCGCTTCATCTCGATGCGATCGCCGGGCGTGTAGCTGACGAAGGCATAGGGGCCTGAGGTGACCATCGCCTTGCCGCTGTTGTAGTCGTCGGTGGTCGCCGTCTCGCCGACATGCTTGCTGACGATATAGATGGACGACAGGTTGATCGGCAGGATCGGGTCGGGCGCCTTGGTGGTGATTACGACTGTGTGCGGGTCCTTGACCTCGACCTTGTCGACGGTGCGCAGGAAGCTCTTGAAGCTGGCGACGCTGCCCGGCACGTCGAGCGCGCGCTGATAGGAGAAGGCGACGTCATCGGCCGTGACCGGGGTGCCGTCGGTCCAGACCGCGTTGTCGCGCAGCTTGAATTCCCAGGTCGTCGGGTCGGTGTTCTTCCACTCGGCGGCGAGGCCGGGGATCAGCCCGCCTTCGGTACGCTGGCCGACGATGGTGGGCCAGAAGTGCTGCGAGACGGAGTGGTCGCCCGCGTGGTTGTTCAACTGCGGGTCGATGGACGACACCGGGTCGGCGAAACCGATAGTCAGGTCCTCGGCCCAGGCGCTCAGCGGCAAGGCCGCCAGTGCCGTGGACAGGATCAGGGACTTCAGGTGTTTGGTCATGGTTTCAGGCTCCCTTATTGCGGGCGGTGGGATTTCCGCCCAGCGTGTCATTGAGGTGGCAGGCACTGAGGTGCTGCGGCGCGACCAGCTTGAGGGCCGGGCGTTCGACGCGGCAGCGGTCGAAAGCAAACGGGCAACGGGTGTGGTAGTGACAGCCCGGCGGCGGTGCGATCGGGCTGGGGATTTCGCCCTTGACCGGGACGAATACCTTGCGCCGCTGGCGCAGGTCCGGGATCTCGGCCAGCAGGCCGATGGTGTAGGGATGGTTCGGGTTGGCAAAGAACTCGGCCGCCGGCGCATCCTCGACGATGCGGCCCAGATACATGATCACCACCCTGTCCGCGACGTGCTGGACGACGCGCAGATCGTGGCTGATGAAAAGGTAGGTCAGGTCCAGTTCGCGCCGCAAGGACATGAACAGGTTCAGGATCTGCGCCTGGATCGACACGTCCAGCGAAGCGACGGATTCGTCGCAGACGAGGAACCGCGGCTGCATCGCCAACGCCCGCGCGATCGACACGCGCTGGCGCTGCCCGCCCGAGAACTGGTGCGGAAAGCGGAACCGGAACGCCGGGTCGAGGCCGGCGCGCGTCATCTGCGCGGCGACATAGGCGTCCACCTCGGAGGGCTTAGTCAGGCCATGAAACAGGGGCGCCTCGCTCAACGCGCGGTCGACTCGGATGCGCGGGTTCAGGCTGGCCTGCGGGTCCTGAAAGATCAGCTGCACCTGACGGTGAATCTCGCGCCCCGCCATGGGGTCGTGGCCAAAGACGCTGACCTTGCCAGCGGTGGCGCGCAGCAGGCCCGCCGCGATCCGGCCGAGGGTGGACTTGCCGCTGCCCGACTCGCCCACGAGGCCGACAAAGCCGCCGCGCTCGATTGTCAGGTCAATGCCATCCAGCGCATGAACGACGGGCTGCGGTGGCGCCAGTCGAAGTTTCTGCATCAGGCCGGGCTTGGCGCCGAAGGTCCGGGTCACGCCCGTCATCCGCAGCGCCACGGTGTCGTCCTGCTCTCGGTCGAAGGCGGTCATGCGGCAGTCTCGGGTTGGGAAGGGTCGCCGGTCAGCGGGTTAAAGCAGCGCACCATGTGGTGGTCGGCGCCGGCCTCGGGGGCGGGCTGGCGCAGGCATTCGGGCGTCATCCGGGCGCAGCGCGGATGAAAGGCACAGCCCTGCGGCGGGTTCAGCAGACTGGGTGTGGTTCCCTGAATCTGGGTCAGCATGCTGCCCGGGGCGGCGCTACCCGGCAGGCTGCCGATCAGGCCCGCAGTGTAGGGATGCCGCGTGCGATCCAGCACTGCGTCCACGTCGCCCTGCTCGACGATCCGGCCCGCATACATGACCGCGATGCTGTCGGCGATGCCGGCGATGACCGACAGATCATGCGTGATCCAGATCAGCGCCATGCCCCGCTTGCGCGTCAACTCCTGCACCTCGGCCAGGATCTGCGCCTGGATCGAGACATCGAGCGCGGTCGTTGGCTCGTCGGCGATGATCAGGTCAGGGTGGTTCAGCAGGGCAGTGGCGATGGCCACGCGCTGGCGCATGCCGCCCGACATCTGGTGCGGATAGGCGTCCAGCCGCGCCTCGGGGCTGGGGATACCCATTGCCCCCAAGGCATCGCGGGCCCGCGCGCGGGCGGCGGCCTTGCCGACACGCTCGTGCGCCTGGATCGCCTCGATCATCTGCGTGCCGACCATCAGCACGGGGTTCAGGGTCATCATCGGGTCCTGGAACACCATGGCGATGCGGTTGCCGCGCAGGCGGCGCATCTCCTCCGCCGGAAGTTGGGTCAGGTCGCGGTCACGGAACATGATCCGGCCGCCCGCGATCTCACCTGGCGGGTCGATCAGGCCCATGATGGAAAAGCCCGTGACGGATTTTCCCGAACCGCTCTCGCCCACCAGTCCCAGCGTCTCGCCGGGTGCGAGCGAGAAGGACACGTCGCGCACGGCGTCGAGCGTGCCATCCTCAGAGCGAAAGCGGGTGTGCAGGTTCTCGACCTTCAGCAGCGGCGCAGTCATCGCAGAGACCTCGGGTCCAGAACCTCGCGCAGGCGGTCGGCCACGAGATTGATCGCCACGATCGCCAGCAGCAGCGTCAGGCCGGGAAAGAAGCTGATCCAGTATTCGCCGGACAGCATGAACTGAAAGCCGTTCGCCACCAGCAGGCCCAGCGAGGGTTGCGTGACCGGCACGCCAAGGCCGAGGAAGCTGAGCGTCGCCTCCAGCGTGATGGCACGGGCCACTTGCAGCGCCGCGATCACCAATAGCGGCGGCAGGCAGTTGGGCAGGATATGGCGCAGCAGGATGCGGCGGATCGGGAGGCCCAGGCCGCGGGCGGCCTCGACATAGTCACGCTTGCCTTCGACCAGGGCCTGACCGCGCGCGGTGCGGGCGTAGTAGGCCCATTCCAGAAGCACCAGCGTCAGGATCACGTTGCCCACGCCCTTGCCCAGCAGTGCCAGCAGCAGCAGCGCAATCAGGATCGAGGGCAGGGACATCAGCAGGTCAACGACACGCATGATGAGCGCATCGAGAAAGCCGCCGCTCCACGCCGCGATGAGGCCGAGGACCGTCCCGAGAACGCCCGCGATGACGGCTGAGCCGACCCCGACCGTCAGGCTGGTGCGCAAGCCGTAGAGGATCGCCGACAGCAAATCGCGCCCCTGTCCGTCGGTCCCGAGCCAATAGGTCAGATCGCCGGCGAGGTTCTTGCTGCCCGGCTCGAGCCGGGCGTCCATCACGTCGATGGCGCGCAGGTCGAACGGGTTCTGCGGCGCGATCTGCGGGGCGAACAGCGCGCCGAAGATCAGCAGCGTCAGCAGCACCAGCCCGACGACGGCCGTGGGCGAGCGCAGGAAGCGGCGCAGTGTGCCGGCCCGCGCCTTGACCGGGCGCACGGTGGCGGAGGTGACGCTCATGCCGCGGCCTCCACACGCACGCGGGGATCGAGGAAGCGGTAAAGGATGTCGACGACCAGGTTGATAAGAACGAACAAAGTGACGACCACCAGCAGGTAGGCGACCACGACGGGGCGATCCAAAGCGTTGATGCTGTCAAGGATCAGCTTGCCCGCCCCCGGCCACGAGAAGATGCTTTCCGTCACGACCGCAAAAGCGATGGTCGAGCCGAGTTCGATGCCCAGCACCGTGACCAGAGGGATCATGATGTTGCGCAGGATATGCATGACCACGATCCGGCCGGGCCGCAGGCCCTTGGCACGGGCAAAGCGGACGTAATCCAGCGGCATGACCTCGCGCACGCCGGCGCGTGTCAGGCGGATCACCAGCGATATCTTGAACAGCGCCAGGTTGATCGCCGGCAGGATCATGTGCCGCAGCCCGTCGAGTGTCAGGAACGACCAGTTGACGCCGAAGACGCGCACCGTCTCGCCCCGGCCGCTGGCCGGCAGCCAGTGCAGCGAGACGCTGAAGGTCATGATCAGCAGCAGGCCGACCCAGAACGAGGGCAGCGAAAAGCCGAGGATCGAGCCTGTGGTGATGCCGCGACCCAGCCAGCTGTCCGGACGCAGCCCGGCGTAAAGGCCCAGCGGCACCCCGAACAGGATCGCCAGGAACAAGGCTGAAAACGCCAGCTCCAGCGTTGCCGGCAGGCGCTGCAGGATCAGCGTTACCGCAGGCACGTTATAGACGAAGCTGCGGCCCAGATCACCGTGCAGCGCGCTGACCAGGAAGCGCCAGTATTGCTCGAGCAGCGGCCGGTCCAGGCCAAGTTCTGCGATCAGTTGGGCCCTGTCAGCCTGGGTGGCGTCCGGCGCCAGCAGCATGTCGGCCGGGCTGCCGATCATGTGCATGCCCATGAACACCACCACGGACATGGCGAAAACCACCAATACCGCCTGCGCGATCCTTCGGATCAACCAGAGGATCATGCGACCACATCCTCGGCGCCTTCGGTCCACGGGGTCCACTCGTCGCCAAAGATTTCCAGTTCTGAATAGGCCTGGCCGCGGGCGAAGTGGGTCTCGACATCCTCGACATAGAGGCTGGCGGCGATCCCCTGCGACAGGCGCAGGGCGCCGTCGCTGATGGCGGGAATATCGCCGGACACGGTGCCATGTGACATGACCGCCGGGTAACAGAAGCAATGGACCCGCTGCAGGCCGGGACAGGCGCCCGGCTCGCGCGGCAGGAACTCGAATGCCTGGCCAAGGTCTGGCAGGGCGGCGAGGCCGGGGTCGGCATCGGCCGGCATGCCGCGATCAGCCCAGCTGCGGGCGCAGGCGGCGATCTCGGACAGGTAGGGGCGGGCGGCCCAATCGACCTTGAAGCCGGTCGAGAAGATCACGAAGTCGCAGCGCACGGGGCCGCGCGTGGTCTGGATCAGCACCTCGTCGCCGACCATCTCGGCCGAGACCAGCGCGCTGCCTTGCCGGAAGCGGGCATTCGGAAAGGCCGAGACGCGCAGCATGCTGCCGCGGGGGGGCGGCAATTGCTCGCGCGCGACATAACTGTTGATGCGCCATTTCCAGTCGTCGGGTAGCGAGGCATAACCCGCCACTGCGCCGGCGTTGCCCATGCCCTTGCCACGGTTGATACGCGGAATCTCGGCGCGCCGGATCAGTAGATCGACACTGGTCGCACCCGCCTCCAACGCGGTGCCGGCGCTGTCCATGGCCGAGGCACCCGCGCCAACCACAACCACGCGCTTTCCGCGCAGCTCGTTGTAATCATTGTCATCGGACGAATGCGCCCAGCGGTCGGACGGCAGCGAGTGCGCCAGCGGTGGCACCGATGCCCCCCAAGGCCGTCGCGTCCGGTCGCCAGCACGACATGCCGCGCGCGCAAGGTCAGCGGGCCGTCAGGGGTCTCCATGTCCAGCAGCACATGGTCGGGGCGCAGGTGAATCTTGGTGATGCGATGCTCATTGCGCACGTCGATGTCCATGACTGCGCGGAACCAGCGAAGGTAATCCATCCACTGCAGGCGCGGGATCTTGTCCAGCGCCTCCCAGGCGGCGAGGCCGAACTGCGCCTCGAACCAGGCGCGGAAGGTCAGTGAGGGGATGCCAAGTGCCGGGCCGGTCAGGGACTTGGGCGAGCGAAGGGTTTCCATGCGCGCGGTCGTGGCCCAGGGCCCTTCCAGACCGCGCGGCCGGGCGTCGAAGTTGCGCACGGCGACGCCGATGTTGCGCAGCGCGCCCGCGGCGGCGAGGCCCGCCATGCCGGCGCCGATGATCGCGACGTCCAGCAACGGCTCGCCATCCACCAATACGTCGGGAACCCAGCGCTGAGAGGGCAGGGTGAGCAGCGCGAGATCGCGCGCGACGCGGGCGTTCAGCGCCTCAAGGCCCTCGGGTTTGAAGTTGGCGTTCATATCGGTGCTCACAAGTTCTCGTCCTTGGTCAGCGAGGTGAGGAAGGACTGGTGGTCCTCGGGGGCGATCTGGTTGAAGCCGTCGAGCGTGTCCGCAGCGGCGCGCAGGGCGGCCACAAGCGGCCGCGCGCGCTCGCCCAGCACCGAGGCGCGTGCGGTGACGACGCCGAAGGCATACGGGATCGCGGTATCCAGCGGCAGGATGCGCACGCCGGGGGTCGGCGCGCCGCGCGGGGTCAGCGGCTCGACGATCGCGACCCCTGCGCCGGCGCGGATGAAGGCCATCGCGTTGATGGTGGAATTGGTGCGGATGATGTTCGACGGCTCGACCCCGACCGCGCGCAGGGCGGCGCGGATACGGGCGGGAACACCCCGGCGCAGGGACATGCCGATCAGGGGGCGGCCGCGCAGCGCCGCGAGCGGGATGGGACCGTCCTCGGAGGCCAGCGGGTCATCCTCGGGGACTGCGAGAACGCAGGCGGCAGCGCCGAGCCACTCGACCGTCAGGTCGCGATGCAGAAGCGGCGCACTGGTCGCGCCAATTTCGGCTGCGCCCGTCACGATGGCGTTCTGGACAAGGTCCGGCGTCTCGATCTGTACCGCAAGGCGCAGGTTCTGAACGCCGCCCAGCGCCTTCCAGGCCTCGGGCAGCAGGCCCATGGCCATGGACGAGGTGGCGGCGACGCGCACCGGCGGCGCGGCCTGGGTCGCGCCCTCGCGCGCGCGCTCCCACAAATCATCAAAGCCGGAGAGGGCCCGCGCGACATCGTCGCGCAGCAGCATGCCATGCGAGGTCAGCACCAGCCGCTGGCCCGACCGCTCGAACAGCGGGCGGCCCAGATCCCGCTCCAGCTCCTGGATCATGCGGCTCACCGAAGGTTGCGAGCAGCCGAGGCTGCGCGCCGCCGCCGTCACGCTGCCAAGCGCCGCGACCTCGAGATATGCCTCAAGAACCTTCAGGCGGGGCATGTCAGGCGTCTTCCCGGACCGGATCGCCGAGAACGTGCATCAGCCGGTTGGCCCAGCCGAAGAGTGAAGTGGACAGGATCAGGTCCACGATCTCGGCGTCCTCCAGCCCGGCTTCGCGCAGGCGCGCCATGTCGGCCGGGCCGGCGGCGGGTGGGCATTGCGAGAGCTTGACGGCGAAATCAAAGATCGCCTGGTCGCGCTCGCCCAGCTTCGCGGATTCGCCTTGGGCGAAGATCTCGTCCATCACGGCGGAATCGCGCGACAGCTGCGCGTGGCGGTTGGCGTGGACGGCGGCGCAATAGACGCAGCGGTTGACAATCGAGGCGCCGATTGCGCCCAGTTCACGCTCGGCCCGGCCGAGGCCGCCGGTCTCGTACATGATGGCGTTGAAGAGCGGCGAGCGCACGGCCAGCGTTTCCGGGTCATGCGCCAGGACCAGAACGTAGTCCGACACCTTGGTGTTGGACGGCGTGACCTTCAGCGCGTCCAGTTGCTCGGCCGAGGCTTCCTTCAGATCGAGTGGCGTGACCCGTGGCTGCCAGCCGGGAATGGTGCGGGTAAAGCGGTGCAGGATACGGCTCATTGGGCGGCTCCTTCCAGCAGCGCCATTCCGGCGGCGACGC
Organism: Paracoccus suum; assembly: GCF_003324675.1. Lineage (NCBI taxonomy): Bacteria > Pseudomonadati > Pseudomonadota > Alphaproteobacteria > Rhodobacterales > Paracoccaceae > Paracoccus > Paracoccus suum. The sequence continues at coordinate 3,000,873 of NZ_CP030918.1, read as the reverse complement.
GGCACTGGTAGCTGATGAAGGCCACCAGCTCGCACAGGCGGACGATATCCGCCTCGGACACGCCGGCCGCTTTCAGCGCCTCGACATCGGCTGCGGTGACATCCTTGGGATGGGTCGCCACGCCATCGACAAAGCCGAGGATGGTGTCCGTGCCTGCGGCCGGGTCAGCGACCTTCAGGGCCTCGCCATCCAGCCCCTCGCGCCAATTGGCTGCCATGGCGTCCTGCCCGTTGAGGGTGGCGATGCGTGCGGCAACGGCCCGGCGCCAGTCTGCCCACCATGCCCCGCCGTCGCGCGGCGCGATGACCGCCGTCTCGGCGGCGCGGCTCAGCGCGACGATATTGGGCCGTGCGGCCGCGACCGGCGCTGCCGTGGGACTATCCCACAAATTTGCGGAAGTTTCGCGCATGACCCATCCTTCGGGTATTATGTTTCATACTTGATGCAGGATATGCATAAACAAGCCGCGGACGTTGGGTCAACAGTTTTTGTCCCGGGCCAAGCGCGGCGACTTGCCCGCGCGACGGTGTGCCGCCCATAGGGCTCGGTTGTTGTTTGGTTTTCCGCGAATTATGGGACGAGACGCTTTATGCGCGGACTCATTGTCCGTCGGTAGGACTGTCCTTTGCCGGGTCGAAGGCAGAGACGATCTGGCCCAGAAGCGCGTATAGCGCCTCGCGATGCCTGGTCGCGGCAGAGGGGGTCGTCTCGTCCGATGTCATCACGACCGTCAGTCCAAGCGCTGGGACGACATATACCATTTGGCCCCCATAGCCCCAGCCGTAGCGGACCTGCCGCCCCGCGACTTCGCCCATGAACCAGCCGTATCCGTAGCCGCCGCCGGTGTAGCGCGAGCGCGTGCGCTCTAACCATGACGCGTCAATCCAGTCCTGCGAGATCAACCGCTTGCCGCCCGGCGTCATGCCGTGGTTGCGGTAAAGTTCGCCCAGTGCCAGCAGTGAGCGCGGAGTCATGGCCATCTGGTTGCCGCCGAGATAGATGCCCTGCGGGTCGTGCTCCCACGCCGTAATCCGGAAGCCCTCCAGCGGGCCGAGCCAGTCCCGGGCGAGTTCCATTGTCGAGCGGCCGGTCTGGCGCGTCAGGATCGCCGACAGCAGATGCGACGAGCCGGTCGAATAGATCATCCCCCCGCCGGGCTCGTCCACGAACGGACGGGCGAGGGCGCTGCGCACCCAGTTGCGGCTGCCGACCCAGGCGCCGTAATTCGGGCCGGAGGTCGATTCGAGGCCCGCTTGCATCGACAGCAAATTGCCGATCGTCACGCGGCTCAAGCGGGGGTCCGGATCGGCAGGCAGGTCGCCCTGCAAAATCGGCGCCACCAGTTGATCGGTGCCGTCGAGCACTCCCTTGTCGATGGCAATACCGACGAGGGCAGAGATGACAAGCTTTGAGGCAGACTTGATATTCGTCGGCTCGGACGCGGAGTGGCCGCGATACCCGCGTTGGGCGACGATCTTTCCCTCGTGGGCGACGAGCACTGTTTCCAACGGCGCCATGGCCTCGGCCGCGTCAAGGATCTGGTCGATCCTCGTCGCTGGATCGGACTGCGCATGGCCGGGCAGGGCGAAAAGGACCAGCATCGCGGCGGAGATTATCAGGCGCATGACGACCCTCCCGAGAGGAAACGCGGGTGAGCCTGTGTGACAGCGCGTGCAATGGCCCGCGGTGCCCTCAGGGGGCCTCGCCCGGCTTGATGGTGAACAACTCGGCCCATTCCGGGTGGCGCGCGTACTGGGCGCGGATGAAGGGGCAGACCGGAATGATTCGAAAGCCGTTCGCGCGGGCGTCGGCCAACATGTGATCCAGCAGAGCCTTGCCCACGCCCCGGTCGCCGATTTCGTCCGGAACGCCGGTGTGATCGGCGCTGATTACGCCCGGCCCGCGGTGGGTAAAGGTCAGTTCACCCTCGGCATCGATCCCCTGGATTCGGGCGGTATAGCGGCCGTGGCGGCCATCGTCCTGTTTGGCGAATGTGATCTCGGACATTGAGAACCTCATGTTTTCGTTGGGCGTGCCGGGCTTGTCATCGGGCCAGCCACGCCTGCGCGATGGCGAGATCCTCGGGCACCAGTTCATGCCCGGCATTGACCTGTCGCGCATCCAGGTCGGCCCCGGCGGCGCTCAGCGAGGCTTCCAGCGCGGGGGCCACTCGGGCAAACGGATCGCGCGCGCCGGTCGTCATCAGAACGCGCGTGCCGTTCAAATCAGCCGCCGGGGGATTCTCCAGCACCTCGATTCCGCGCAGCAGGATCGCGCGGCGCACGGCGCTCGGGTGCAGCCGCATGATCGCGCCCAGCAGGTTGGCCCCGTTGGAATAGCCCAGGAAGGTCAGCTTGTCGGCGGAAAGGCCATAGCCGCGCAGCGCGCCTTCGACGAAGCCGGCAAAGGCCTCGGCCTCGGCGCGGACATCGGCCTGATCATAGGTCACCGCGTCGATCCGACGAAACCAGCGGTTCATGCCTTCCTCGGTCGAGCGGCCGCGCACGCCCAGCAGGGTCGCCCGCGGGTTCAGTCGCGCGCCAAGCGGCATCAGGTCGGCCTCGGACCCGCCGGTGCCGTGCAGCAGCACGATGACCGAACCGTCGGGATCGTCCGGCGTGTGAAAGCGGTGGATAAAAGGCAAATCGCGCATCGGCATCCTTTCGTGGCCCGGCAGGGCGAACTGCGGCAGCATCACGCGCAGATCGGCCTCGCGGGCGGCATCCTGAGGGGGAATGAAAAGTGTTTGGCCCAGCTCGTCGGGGTTTTCGTCAACGGTAAAGCCGGGACCGTCGGTGGCATATTCGAACAGAACGCCCGTCGGCTCTCGCACGTAGAGCGAGGTGAAATACTTGCGGTCGTGCACGGCAGTGGCGCTGCCCCGGTCCTGCAACGATAGCCGCATGGCCTGCACTGCCTCGACGTCGGGGCCTCGGAAGGCGACGTGGTCGAAGGCGCCAGCCCCCTGCGCGGCGCCGACGAAACCAGCCGACTGTCGGATATCCAGCACGTCACTGTCAGATGCCATGCGGATGAAGGGCCCATCGCGCAGCGCCTCGGAATAGCCGAACAGGGCGGCGAAATCGGCAACGGCCTCGGCGTCATCGGTCAGGATCGTGACCCCCCGCAGGCGCGTCGGGGCGCCGTCGCCCGGTAGTGGGGCGGCGCTGGGCAGGTCGATCCCGACCAGCTTGACGGTGATGCCGTCCGGGTCGCGCAGCCTCAGGACCGTCTCGCCGAACTCGCGCTGCGGCCCGCTGACCGGCAGGCCTAGTTCCATCGCGCGTTGTAGCCACGTTCCGATGGACAAGGGGGGCACCGCGAAGGCGATCTCGGCAACCTGCCCGAGGCCTGCGCGGCCCGCGGCGCCGTCCTGCCAGACAAGGAAAGTCACCAAAGATCCGGGGCTGCCGAGGGCGTCGCCATAAAACAGGTGCAACTGCTCGGCATCCTCAAAGCCGCCGGTCTGCTTGACCAACCGCAGGCCGAGGAAGCCGGCGTAGAAATCGACGTTCCGCTGGACGTTGCCGGTGATCGCCGTCACGTGGTGGATGCCGGTGGTCACGCGGACCTCTCAGGAACCTCAATGATGCAGGGCGGATGCTGGCTAGTGACCTGAAGCGCATAGCCAGACATCGGAACGGCCGGGGCGCTGCTTCTCCCGCGCACCCGGCCGCATCCGACAGGCGAGCCGGGGCCCGCCACGTCTCCATCGTTCCTACTTGCCAATCTCACGCCAGGATTTCTCTTTCACATCGACCCCGTGTTTTTTCGCGGCGGCCTTGATCCGTTTCCACGCCTCGTCGCGCTCGTCGTCGGACACGTCCTTCACCTGGTTGAAGCGGGCGATCGCGTTGCGGACATGCGTCGCATCTTCCAGCGGCTCCTTGCGCTGCTTGGGAAAGGCAAACGAGCCTTTGTCCAGATCGTCGCGCTTTTCGGCATTCAGCTCGGCCATGGTAACCTCCTTCGATCCAAATAAACGAACCGCCGGCGGGTTTGGTTTCTGTTCCCGGCCATCCTGCACCCCGGTTCGCGGCAATGGCCAGCAACCGCCGCGTTCTGTCTTGCCGAACGGGCGCAGGATTGAGCGTAAGGCGGACGCGTCATAGCTTTGTGACAGCCAAGGAGGCGTGAAGATGAGCTGGAACCCCGCGCTAAGTCCCGGATGCCCGGACGACATCGGCATCGACGCCATCGAGACCCTGATAATTCCCCGCGCCCGGGACCTGGGCGGGTTCGAGGTCAAGCGCGCGCTGCCCGCCCCGAAACGCCAGATGGTCGGGCCGTTCATCTTTTTCGACCAGGCCGGCCCGGCCGAGTTCCTGACCGGCAAGGGCATCGACATCCGCCCGCACCCGCATATCGGGCTGGGCACGGTGACCTATCTTTATCGCGGCGACTTTCACCATCGCGATTCGCTGGGGACGGACCAGGTCATCCTGCCGGGCGCGGTCAACTGGATGGTCGCGGGCAAGGGAGTTACCCATTCCGAGCGCACCTCGGCGGCCGGCCGTCAGGGCCCGCACAGCCTCTACGGCATCCAGACCTGGATTGCCCTGCCTGAGGACCGCGAGGACATGGCCCCGATCTTTGAGCATCACGGCAAGGAAACGCTGCCGGTGATCGAGGCCGAGGGGATTCGCGCCAACCTGATCCTGGGCCATGCCTATGGTCAGAGGGCGCCGGCGACGCTCTATTCGGACACCTTCTACCTGGACGTGACGCTGGTCCCGGGGGCGCGTTTTCCACTGCCCGACGACCACGAGGATCGCGGCCTCTATATCACTGAAGGTTCAGTCACGATTGCCGGCCAGGAGTTTGCTGCCGGCCAGATGATGGTGTTCCGCCCGGGCGACGCGATCACCGTCGCCGCCGGCCCGCAAGGCGCGCGGCTGATGGCGCTGGGGGGCGCCACCCTGAACGGGCCGCGCTATGTCTGGTGGAACTTTGTTGCCTCGTCACAAGAGCGCATCGAGGCCGCCAAGCACGAATGGCGCACGGCCGATTGGGGCAATGGCCAGTTCGACCTGCCGGACAGCGACCGCAGCGAATTCATCCCGCTGCCGGACTGAGTGGATCAGTACATCGCGGTATAAAGGACGATCTGCACCGGCGCGTCGGCTGTCAGCGTGGCGCTGCCCCGGGCGAGCAGCCAGCCGTCCGCGCGCTCCAGCCGGGCGACAACCTCCTGCGCGGGGGCAGCGGTCCGGGCGACGGCGGGAACAGAAAACTCGACCTTCTTCGCGCCGCCGTCGCTTTCGACCCTGGCTGCGTTGTCCGGGACGCGAGCGTTTTCTGGGGCCGGACCCTCGACGTAGATGACGAGCTGGCCCTTGGGGATCTCGATCCCGCCTTCGTATTCGACGGTGCCGCGGATGTCGGCGGTCTGGGCGGCGACAGAGCCTGCGACCGCAGCGGCGGCGGCGGTACCGGCGGCCATCAGTACCATGCGTCGATCGGTAAATCGCTTCATTGCCACGTCTCCTTCCGTGTGAGGTGGCAGGTTCCATAAACAAAAAAAAGGGGGCCGAAGCCCCCCTTTTGCGTCGCACGATCAGATAATGATGAAATCGCGCTCGCTCAGGCTCAGGCCGCCGGTCAGGCGGGCGAACTGGATCGCCTCGATTTCGCCAGTGCCGTCGGCGTCATAGGACAGCACGCCGTTGTCGGTATCGAACAGGATGCGGTCATCGGCATCCTGTGCGGTCCCGGACGAGCTGGCATGGAACGCGCCAAAACGCAGGATGCCCTCTGGGCCGATCTCGGTGAAGATCAGATCATCGAGCATGATCTGGTCGTCCGCCACGTTGAAGTCGGTGATCCGATCCAGATTGCCGTTCCCAAGCTCTGTCGAGAAACGGAAGGTGTCCTCACCTATGCCGCCCTTCAACGTGTCCGCCCCAAGGCCGCCGTCCAGCAGGTCGTTGCCGGCGTCGCCGACCAGGATGTCCGCCCCGGAAACGCCCGGCCGGGCAGGCGCCGGCGGGAAGTCGACCGAAACGTTGACCTCGTAGGTGGAACCCTCGGGCACCGCGGCGACGAAGCCGTCACCGGGCGCATCGGGCGACCACTTGCCCTCCAGGATGTAGTAAGTGCCCGACGTGTCAGCCACGAACACCGCGCTCGAGTCGCGGCCGGTGACCGAGCCGGGATCGCCGCCTCCGTCGTCATTCTCGGCGACGACATTGCCGGCGCTGTCGAGGATCTTGACCCAGCTGTCGTGGACGTTGGGATCGGCGATATGGTCGATGTCGACCGTCAGCACCGTGCCTGCCGCGAGGTTCACCTTGTAGTAGCCACCCTGGCCATTGCCCGTCGCGTTGACGGTCGAGTGCAGGATCGTGGTCGAGTCGAAGATATCCGGATCTGCCGCAAGCGAGAAGTTGTTCGACAGGTCGAACGCCGTCGCGATCGAGTTGTTGGTCGCGTCCGGACCCAGCGTGGCATAGCCGCTGCCCATTCCGGGCCGCGGGGGTGCCTCGCCCTGGTAAGCGAAATCGCCCAGCAGCACGTCGTCGCCATCGCCACCATGCAGCGTGTCGGCACCGCCCTGGCCGGTCAGCACGTTGGCCGCATTGTCACCGGCCACACGGTCGGCATGCCCCGAGCCGGAGAGGTTCTCGATCGAGACGTAGGTGTCATCCCCGGTCTTGCCGAGACCGAGATTGATGCGCACGCCAGCGGCCGAGTCCGCATAGTCCGCGGTGTCCAGGCCCGCGCCGCCCTGCAGCGTGTCGGCCCCTGCGCCGCCCGACAGGGTGTCATCGCCCATGCCGCCCGACAGCAGGTTCGCCTGCGCGTTGCCGATCAGGTTGTCGTTGTGCATCGAGCCGAGCACATTCTCGAACCCGACGATGATGTCGTGCCGGATCACCGTCCCGCGCCCGACGATCTGTACGGGCCCGTCGGCGTCCCCACCATTGGTGTTGCCATTGGCAAGGTTGATGGTCACGCCGGCGTTGCTGCCGGTGTAATCGACCGTGTCGTTCCCCTCGCCACCGTCCAGATAATCCTGGCCGCTGCCGCCGATGATGGTGTCGTTGCCACCCTCGCCATAGATGATGTCGCCGTCGGCGGCTCCATCCAGGATGTCGTCACCGTCGCGACCATTGAAATAGTCGCCGCCACCGCGACCCCAGAAGTGGTTGTTGGCCGAGGTGCCGATGAAGCGGTCGATCCGGTCATCCGAGCCGATCAGGTTCTCGATGCTGTAGAACGTGTCGCCCGAGCCGGTGCCGCCGCTGGCGAGGTTCGCCTCGAGGTTCACGAGCAGCTGGAACGGGCTTTCCATGCTGTAGTCGACCGTGTCGACCCCGGCACCGCCGCGGAAGACGTCGACGCCGTCTTGCCCGCGCAGCACGTCGTTGCCATCCCCGCCGTCGAGCGTGTCATCGCCCGCGCCGCCCATGATGGTGTCGTCGCCGCGACCGCCATACAGCGCGTCGTTGCCGTCGTCGCTCTCGGTCTGGTCCTCCAGATCGGCAATCGGGATGGTGTTGTTGATGTCGCGGCTGGCCAGCGAGTCGCGCCCGCCGATGATCAGGTCGTTGCCGTCGAGACCAAAGATAGTGTTGCCGCCAGCACCGCCGTTAAGCGTGTTATCCTTGGCGTCGCCAAAGATGATGCTGCCCAGCGCGCCGCCGCCATTGACCGGCGTATCGCCCCCGCCATCATCGGGAACGTCCGTCCCGTCGACGTAGATCACGTTCTCGATATTGGCAAAACCGCTGACGTCGATATCGCGCGACATCACGATGATCGTGTCATTGCCACCATCCGCAAGCTCACGCACGACGTCATCGGCCGAGTCGACGAAATAGGTATCGTCGCCGCCGTTGCCGGCCATGCTGTCGCCGCCGCCCCGGCCATCGAGGATATTGTCGCCGTCATTGCCGATCAGGACATCGGCAAAGCGGCTGCCAATCCCGGTTTCGACATAATATTGCGTGGCATCGGCATTGTGGCCGGCGAAGATCGACACGTTGTTGCTGTGGCCGTTCACGCTGGAAAACTGGCCGGCGCGCAGGTCGAGGATGGTCCCGGCAGTCGATCCGGAAAAATCAATGGTATCATCGCCACCCGTATCGTGGATCACGAAACCGATGTCGTGCTGCATTCCGGAGGTCGTCAGCTGATAGCCATATTGGGAACTGTTGAAGCCGTAAGTGTTGTCGCCGGTGTTGAGGTCGATGGTCTGATAAGTGCGCACCCCATTGGCATCAACGGTCGAGAAAAAGCGCCTGATAACAGCTTCGATATCCGCAAGCATCGGGGTCGACGCGGACCAGCGGGTAGTCTCGCCGACGTCGATGCCATCGAAATAGGACATCACGCTGTATTGCTGACGATCGTAGATCCAGGTGGCGTTATTCAGGTAATTGATCTGCACCCCACCCGGGCCGCTATAATTGTAGAGTCCCGGATGGTTCAGGCCGAATTCATGGCCGAATTCGTGTATAAATGAATCGAAGACATAGCCGCCGATATCGGTCTTGTTCGGCTCGGTATCATGGAAACGCTGGCCGATGCTGACGTAACGGTTGCTGGAATAGGCGCTGCCGTCGCCGGGCTCGCCAATTTCCGGGCTGACGACTTGCATCCATTGCGTGGCGCGATCGAATGGAATGTCGTCAATGATTTCGAATTCAAGCGGGGTCACCGAGGACCACATCGTCAGCGCGCCTTCGGCGGCAGCCTTGTATTCGGGATGGTTGTTCAATTCGGAAAGGTTGACCTTCAACGGCTCTTGCGCGATCGCCGGTGTCAGGCTGCGATTGAGCGCGCCGAGGTAGTCAAGAAAGGCGTCGTAATCTTCGCTTTTGCCGTAGGGATTGTCGGGGGTCTGGTCGTTGACCCACCAGTCTTCGTTATCCTGGCTCGGAGACGGCATTTCTTGCACTCCTATATGATAACCTTCGAATGGTCACTCGTAATACAGCCGTGGCAACACCCGGCATTTCAATGCCAAGCGGGGATCTGCAGCCTGAGGGAATGATGGTGAGGCGGGCCGAACCTGTCCATGCCCTTAACGCGTGACCGGGAAGGACAGATTTCGGTTTGCTGTCAGTTATTTAAAATGCGATCCGATTTCGACCGGCGGAATTCTGCTCACGGATACGTGTAATCGGCGGAGGAGGTCGTTAGAATCGTGGAAAGCAGTCCAGGTACATCGCCCTCGCCTCGGGGAGCCGACAGGTCACACCCAAGCCAAGGTTTGCCCGGGCAGTTCGTGGGCAGGCGACACTTATGGGGCCGTAATGGGGGGCCTTCATACTCGGCCAGCGGACGGCGCGCGGCGCCGCCCTTTTCCTGCGTAATGCCGGCCGCATCACCCCCACCGAGGCGGCGCTGCAGATGGCCGAGCGGCTGCGCCCCGCCCTCGCGGAGCTTGTCGCCGCCACGGAAAGCGCTGCCTGGGGCATGGACGGCGGCGCGCTGATCGGCAGCTTGTCGATTGCAGCGCCCATGACCTTTGGCACGATGCATCTGGCGTCGATCCTGGCCCGCTTCGCCGTAGCCCATCCGGGATTGGCTCTGCGCGTCGATTTCGACGATCGCGCCCGCGATCTGGCCCGCGAGGGGTTCGATCTGGCGATCCGCATCGGCGAAGCGCGCGACAGCGCCCTGATCGCCAAGAAGCTGTGCGAGGATCGCCAGATCGTGGTTGCCAGCCCCGATTACCTCGCCCGCACCGGCGCGCCCGAGGCCCCGGCCGACCTTTCGTCGCGCCAGGTGATTGGCTATGCCCACCTGCCCGACGCCCGGCTGTGGCTGTTTCAGCAGGGCGGCCGTTGGATCTCGCCCAAGGTCAGCGCCCGGCTGGTGATGAACAACGGCGAGGCAATCCGCGACATGGCTGTAGCCGGGCTCGGACTGGCGATGCTGCCGCAGTTCATCGTGGCCGAGGCGATCGCCGACGGACGCCTGGTGCAGGTCCTTGCCGACTTCGAGACGCGGACACTGCCGATCATGGCGGTCTGGCCACCGATCAGCCCGATGCCGGCCAAGCTGCGCGCGATCGTCGATTTCCTTGCGGCAGAACTGGCCGTTCGGCCGTGGCAAATTGGGTACGCGGATGTGAGCTAGACCCGATGGAAGGCTCTACGCATCGCTCGGAGGCTGTTCTGCCTTGCCCCGTCCCATGGATCGGCGCTAACGGCGAGTGACAGGCGCAGGGCGGGGCATGATGAAGTACCTTGGTGAGGTCGTTGCAAGTTTCGATGCCCCTGACATCGTGTGCGAGGTCTTTCCGTCGGATCTTCCGCCCGGCACTCAGTATGCGGCCTATCTTTTTCGCAATGAAGAGCGAGTCACAACTATATGGTATCAGGACAGCTGTGTCTTCCGTTTTGTCGGCCGCCATCCTCCAGGGATTTATCGCATCCAGGCGTTTGCCCGAACTGCCGACGGCCAGACCGAAAGCCGCAGCTCCGGCCCGCTATTTGTTAATCCGCAGCCCGTAAGCGCCCAATCGCTCCCTCGTGCTGCGGCCGATGGGCAAAGGGTTTTCTACCTGAAGGGCAGAAACTGGCGATTTCCTGCTGTCCTGTATCCGGGCGAGGGCCGCCATCTCTTCGTTATGATGCCCTCTGCCATTGATCGTACCAAGCATGTGTTGCCGGTGTTCAGCCGTGGGCGCTGGGCCCGTGAAGGGATTTTCCCAGGAGACGTTCTGTGCATTGCCGACCCAACGCTCGAACTGGACGAACGCCTGTGCATAGGCTGGTGCATTGGCGACGAGAGGAACGACGCGATCCCCCAACTGGCGGAGTTCGTCTCTTCCTTCGCGAGGGCGGGCAGCATTCCGTCTGAGCGGATCGTGATTTACGGCAGTTCCGCAGGTGGCTTTGCGGCGCTTGCACTTGCTGCCCAGATCGAGGGATCGACCGCTGTTGCCGTCAATGCCCAGTCCGACGCCATGAACTACGAAATAACGCGCCATGTCGCCAATTTCCGTGCGGCCGCGTTCGGGAACGCCTCGCCCGACGCGATCAGGGCAGCGTTCCGGCTGCGCGTTGACATGTCCGCGCGATGGCAGACCGTAACACGGTCGCGCGCCATTCTCGTGCAGAATGAACTCGACGTTCATCACTATCGCGACCACTTCCTTCCGTTTTGGACGTCCATCGGAGGAGACCCGGTGCCACCCTTGGGCCTGTCACAGGCCGGGCCGCACGCCGCCTGGATTTACCGGGACGAGCGCGGACACGTCCCGGAATCGGTTGAAATGGCCCGCCAGATCATGGCCATGCTGAGTCAGCCCGAGGGCTTTTCGCGTCTGCCACAGAGCTCCTGACCTCCGCTCCGTGCATACCTTGGTCCTTGACCGGCGCGGGGCGAGTGCGTCACGCTGATCTCATCGAAGGATCAGCCAAGTCCCGCGCCCGCGTGGGATCAGCCAAGGGGGCCGCATGACCAACAGTGCCTTCACGCCAGGGGTGGTGCCGGGCCGCTTGCCCGCGGATGAGTTGGCTGCCAATTTCAGCGACGTCGCCCCGGCACTCGAGCCGCATCAGGCGCGCGTTGCCGCTGACCGCTGCTATTTCTGCTACGATGCGCCCTGCGTGACGGCATGCCCGACCGGGATCGATATCCCGCTGTTCATCCGTCAGATCCAGTCCGGCACGCCCGATGCCGCCGGCATGACTATCCTGCACAGCAACATCTTTGGCGGCATGTGCGCCCGCGTCTGCCCCACCGAGACGCTGTGCGAGGGGGCCTGCGTGCGGATGGAGGCCGAGGGGCTGCCGGTCGAGATCGGCGCCCTCCAGCGCCATGCGACCGACGGGATCATCGCCGCCGGCATCCATCCGTTCCGGCGCGGGGCGCCGACGGGCAAGCGCATTGCCGTGGTCGGCGCCGGCCCGGCGGGGCTGTCTTGCGCCCATCGCCTTGCCGCCAAGGGGCATGAGGTGACGGTGTTCGACGCCCATGCCAAGCCGGGCGGGCTGAACGAATACGGCATTGCCAGCTACAAGGCCGTCGACGGCTTTGCCCAGGCCGAGATTGAATGGTTGCTGGGAATTGGGGGCATCGCCCTGCGGCAGGGCGTGCGTCTGGGGGCGGACGTCACGCTGGCGCAGTTGCAGGCTGACCATGACGCGGTCTTCCTCGGGATGGGGCTGGCCGGTGTGAACAGCCTCGAGATCGAGGGCGTTCGCGATGCCGTCGATTTCATCGCGGAACTGCGGCAGACGCCCGATCGCGCGGCGCTGCCCGTTGGCCGAGACGTGGTCGTGATCGGCGGCGGGATGACTGCCATTGATGCCGCCGTGCAGGCGAGGCTGCTGGGCGCGCAGACTGTTACCATCGCCTATCGCCGCGGGCAGGACCGGATGTCCGCCTCGGCCCACGAGCAGGAGCATGCCGTGACCTCAGGCGTTCGGATCGCGACCAATGCCGTGCCAACCGCGCGGGCCGATGACGGCGCGCTGGACCTGGGATGGACCATCGATCTGCCGGACGGGACCATGCTCAACAGCGGCGAGAGCTTCCGTCTGCCAGCAGACCAGATCCTTTCCGCCATCGGGCAGCGCCTGGAGGGCGCGCCGGATGGCATCGCGCTGGAGGGTGGCAAGATTGCCATCACCGGCGCCGGCCGGACCTCGCTGGCCGGGGTCTGGGCCGGCGGCGATTGCGCCGCCGGAGGCGAGGATCTGACCGTCACCGCCGTCGCCAACGGCCGCGACGCCGCCGAGGATATCCACGCCGCCCTGATGGGCATTACCCTCACGCCGATTGACGCGCCTGACCTGCACGCCGCCGAATAACCCCTAGCCGCCGAGGTTCATCATGGCCGACCTGCGCAGCGATTTCATCGGCATCCGTTCGCCCAACCCGTTCTGGCTGGCCTCTGCGCCGCCGACAGACAAGGAAGTCAACGTCCGGCGCGCCTTTCAGGCCGGCTGGGGCGGCGTCGTGTGGAAGACGCTCGGCCTCGACGGCCCGCCGATCGTCAACGTGAACGGCCCGCGCTATGGCGTCATCCACGGCGCCGACCGCCGCGTGCTGGGCCTCAACAATATCGAACTGATCACCGACCGACCGCTGCAGGTGAACCTTGACGAGATCAAGGGCGTCAAGCGCGACTATCCCGACCGCGCGCTGGTCATCAGCCTGATGGTGCCCTGCGACGAGGAATCATGGAAAACCATTCTGGCCCGGATCGAGGATACCGGCGCCGACGGGGTCGAGTTGAACTTCGGCTGCCCGCATGGCATGGCGGAGCGCGGCATGGGCAGCGCCGTGGGCCAGGTGCCCGAATACATCGAGATGGTGACCCGCTGGGTCAAGCAGCATTCGCGGATGCCCTGCATCGTCAAGCTGACGCCCAACGTCGCCGACGTGCGCAAACCAGCCGAGGCCGCGCGCCGTGGCGGCGCTGATGCGGTCAGCCTGATCAACACCGTCAACTCGATCACCTCGGTCGATCTGGACCTGTTCGCGCCAGAGCCGACCATCGACGGCAAGGGCACGCACGGCGGCTACTGCGGCCCGGCGGTGAAGCCCATCGCCCTGAACATGGTGGCCGAAATCGCCCGCAACGAGGCCACGCGCGGCTTTCCGATCAGTGGCATCGGCGGCGTCACCACCTGGCGCGACGCGGCCGAGTTCATGGCGCTTGGGGCGGGCAACGTGCAGGTCTGCACCGCCGCCATGACCTATGGCTTCAAGGTGGTGCAGGACATGATCTCTGGCCTGCGGGATTATCTGGACGGCAAGCAGATCGGCCTGACCGATCTGATCGGCCGTGCCGTTCCGAATGTTACCGACTGGCAGTATCTGAACCTCGATTACGTTACCAAGGCGGTCATCGACCAGGACGCCTGCATCCATTGCGGCCGCTGCTACATCGCCTGCGAGGATACCAGCCACCAGGCGATTGCCATGTCGCCGACGCGGATTTTCACGGTGAAGGAGGACGAATGCGTCGCCTGCAACCTCTGCGTCGATGTCTGCCCGGTCGAGGATTGCATCACTATGCGCGAGCTTGCCCCGGGCGAGATCGACCAGCGGACCGGGCTGCCCGCGGGCGGTTTTCGCGATTGGCGGGCGCATCCGAACAATCCCATGGCGCAGGCGGCGGAATAGCACGCCGCGCCCGGCGGGCGATCAGATATCCAGCCCCAGTTGGCGGTGGTCTTCCTCACCCTGCGCGCCTTCAAGGTGCGACAGTGTCACCCCCAGCAGCCGCACGCCGCGCGGGTCGGGCAGAATCTGGGGCAAATGCGCTCGGGCCAGCGACAGCAGCTCTGCCTCGGATTCCACCCAGCGGGGCAGGGTGGTCGCCCGCGTGATGATCTGAAAATCGCTGTATTTCGCCTTCAGCGTCACGCTGCGCCCGCGCACATTGTTTGCCGCGCAGTGGCGCCAGACCTTGGAGGCGAGCGGGCCCAGCGCCTCGGCGGCGGCGGACAGCAGGTGGATATCGGCGGCAAAGGTGTTTTCCGCGCCGACCGATTTGCGGATGCGATCGGGGCGCACCTGCCGGTGGTCGATACCGCGCGAGATGCGCCAGTAATGACCCCCCGCCTTGCCGAAATGACGCGTCAGCCAGGCCTCGTCATGCGCACGCAGATCGGCGCCGGTGCGCAGGCCAAGCCCCTCCATCTTCGCGGCCGTGGCCGGGCCGACGCCGTGAAAGCGACTGACCGGCAGTGAATGGACATAGCCCGGTCCCGCCTCGGGCGGGATGACGAAGAGGCCATCCGGCTTGCGCTGATCCGAGGCGAGCTTGGCCAGGAATTTGTTGTAACTGACCCCGGCCGAGGCGGTCAGCCGCGTCGCCTCGACGATGCGGGCCCGGATCTCGCGGGCGATGGCGGTGGCCGTGCGGCCCTGCAGATGGTCGGTGACGTCCAGATAGGCCTCGTCCAGCGACAGCGGCTCGACCAGCGGTGTGTAGTCCAGGAAGATCGCGCGTATCTGGCGGCTGACCTCCTTGTAGACCTCGAAGCGGGACTTGACGAAAATCAGCTCGGGGCAGAGCCGCGCGGCCCTGACCGACGGCATGGCAGAGCGCACGCCGAACCGCCGGGCCTCGTAGCTGGCTGCCGCGACTACGCCGCGCAGGGAAGAGCCGCCGACCGCCACCGGTTTGCCGCGCAGGGCAGGATCGTCGCGCTGCTCGACGCTGGCAAAGAATGCATCCATGTCGACATGGATGATGCGTCGGACGATCGTGCCGTCCGGCCCCGCGGCCATGTTCAGCGGATCGCCCGCCTGCCCCGCGGGCGCGTCGCCCCCCGAGACGGGCGGACACATCATCTCAGCCCGGCGGCACGGCGCTGATCGCCGCGTCATCCGCCATCATGTCCGGCCCCATGCGGTCATAGCGCATCTGCGCGATGGCGGCGCCGCCGGACTGGGTGAACAGCGTGCCGACCTCACGCGAGTCCCGGGTGATCGGGGTGCCCGCCGGCGCGCTACCGGAAATTGCGACCTGCATCAGGCCTTTGCGCAGTTCGGTCTTGTGTTTCATCCGCGCGGTGACCTCCTGCCCGACGTAGCAGCCCTTGCGGAAGTCGACGCCGTGCAGCCGCTCGAACCCGGCCTCGAGGATGAAGGTCTCGTTCGGGATCAACTCAATCCCGGCCTCGGGGATGACGTGGGCGACCCGCACCGCATCCCAGTCGGTCCCGTCATCGCCGGGGGCGTCGCCCGCACCGTAAAGCCGCCATCCGAGCGCCGGATGGCGCGGGTCGGGCAGGGCGCTGGCCGGGGGTGCCCCGGTCCCGCGCGAGACCGAAACCGCCGCGGGCGACAGCGTCACGTTTGAGCGCAGCTTGTACATCGAAAGGCGTTGCATCAATCCCGCCGCCTGGCCCTCGTCCGCGTCGAGCCAGAACCCGTCCGGCCGGGCGACGATGAAGAAATCCGCCAGATACTTGCCCTGCGGCGTCAGCAGGGCAGCATAGGCGATGCCGTCCGCCTCGGCCCGGTGGATGTCGTTGGTCACCAGCCCCTGCAGGAAGGCGCCTGCCTCCGGGCCGTCGATGGCGATTACCGTGCGCGTCATTCCTCACCTCCGAACTGCAGGTGCACCAGCGAGGCATAGACTCCGCCCCGGGCCATCAGGCTGTCGTGCTGGCCTTCCTCGACTACCTGTCCGTCCTCCATGACCACAATCTTGTCCGCCTTGCGGATGGTGGACAAGCGATGCGCGATGACCAGCGTCGTGCGCCCGTCCGCCAGACCGTCCAGCGCCGCAGCCACGATCCGCTCGGATGCAGTGTCGAGGGCGCTGGTCGCCTCGTCCAGCAGCAGGATCGGCGCGTCGCGCAGCACAGCGCGGGCGATGGCGACGCGCTGGCGCTGGCCGCCCGACAGGGACGAACCGCGGGGTCCGGCGGGGGTTTGCAGGCCCAGCGGCAGCGACCGCGTGAACTCGGCGACATGGGCCGCCTCGACCGCTCGGGTCATCTGCGCCTCGGGCACTGTCCGGCCGGGGGCGATATTCTCGGCGATGGTCTCGTCGAACAGCGCCGCATCCTGCGTCACCACCGAAAACTGGTCGCGCAGGGTCGCCAGGTCAAATTCGGCCAGCGGCACGCCGCCCAGCGTGATCTGCCCCGAAGCCGGGTCGACCAGCCGGGTCAGCAGGTTGAAGACCGTGGACTTGCCAGCCCCGGAAGGCCCGACCAAAGCCGTGGTGCGTCCAGCCTCGGCGGTGAAGGACAGCCCGCGCAGCACCTCGCGCCCGTCGTATTCCAGACGCACGTTGTCGAGGACGATATCCGTCGCGGGCGGTCCTTCTGTGCGGGTTCCCGACCGCACGGCGGGGCGCAGATCCAGAATGGCGTAGATCCGCTCGAGGCTGGCGGCGGCGGTCTGCCAACTGCCCGCCAGCCCCCCGAGGCGGCGCAGCGGCTGGAACGCCAGCGACATGGCCGTGAAAAATGCCATGAACTCGCCGACCGAGCGCTCGCCCCGCGTCACCTGTGCGCCGCCCAGGGCCAGCACGCCGACAAAGCCGAGGCCGGTCACGATGTCGATCAGCGCAGGGATCAGTGCGCCGGTGGCGCTGACCTTGATCTGCGTGCGGCGGATCTGGTTGACGATGGTACTGAAACGGTCGGTCTGGTAGTCTTCCAGGCGGTTCAGCTTGACCGCCGCGATGCCGTGGAGCACCTCGTCCAGCCGGGTCGCGCGCAGGCTGGCGCCGGCCCGCATCTGCCGGGTTTTGCGGCGCACGTAGCGTTGAACCAGCATGGTCGGAAGGATGAGCAGCGGCGCGCCGATCAGCGCCGCGGCGGTCCATAACGGGTCGATCGTCAGCGCCACCCCAAGCAGCGAGACCAGCGAGATCGCATCCCGCCCGGCCCCGGTGATGAAGGTGGTCCACACGCCCTGCACGGCGGCAGTATCGCCCTGCACCCGCTCGATCACCGAGCCGGGCGGGTTCCTTTGGAAAAAGCTCTGATCCAGCGTCAGGATGTGGCGCAGCAGGTCGACCTGCATCGCGGATGACACCCCGAGCGAGACCGAGGTCATCAGGCTTCGGTTCAGGATCAGCGTGATGGCGCGGGTCAGAAACAGAGCAAAGATCGCCCCGCCGACCCACCAGATGGCGCCCTCGTCACGACCGACGAACACGCGGTCGAACAGCGGCTTCAGCATCCAGCTGAGGATGGCAAGGGTCGAGCCCTCGATGACCATCAGGCCAAAGGCGGCGGCCATTCTGCCCCAGTGCGCGCGCAGGTAGTCATGCCACATCCGCCAGCCAAGCTCGCGCGAGGTGGGATGGGGCGCTGCGGGGGCGGGATCGGAGCGATTCACGCAGGCTCTCGCGCTGACGCGGCCGGGCCGCGGGTGGGGGAGGGATAGCCCGGCCAAGGGGCCGCTCGCAAGGCGTGGCCGGGCGGCCGGGGGTGGTCCGTCGCGTCGGGGGATCACGGGACGTTTGGGCTAGGGCCGCCTCGGAGATGCCCGCTTCGCGTCCCAGCGCCCCATTTCGTCCGCCCCGTATCGTCTATCGTCGCACGATCCGGCCGCTTGCCCTTGACGCGCCGCCGCCTTCACCTTTTCCTGTCCCGGACAGCAAACGGAGTGCGCGGCAGCGATGGCGGACGATCCTTATGCGGCCCTGGGGCTGACAAAGTCGGCCAGCGACGCCGAGATCAAGAAGGCATACCGCAAGATCGCCAAGACCGATCACCCGGACCTTAACCCTGACCCGAAGGCGCATGACCGCTTCAAGGCGGCCTCATCCGCTTATGATCTGCTGAAGGACCCGGAACAGCGCCGCCGCTTTGACGCGGGCGAGATCGACGCCCAGGGGCAGGAACAGCAGCAGCGCCGCTACTACCGCGACTATGCCGGGCAGGCCGACAATCCCTATGCGCAGGGTTACGGCGCAGAGAGCTTTGGCGAGGGCGAGTTCGCGGACGTCTTCTCGGACCTCTTCGGCGGTGCCCGTGCGCGCGGACGGCGGCAGGGCGCGCAGGATTTTCAGGGCTTTTCCCGCAACGCGCGCTCGTTCGACATGCGCGGCGAGGACCTGCGCTTCAGCCTCGCCGTAGACTTCCTGACGGCCGCGCGCGGCGGCACGACCCGCATCACCATGCCCGACGGCGCGACGCTGGACGTTGCCATTCCCGAGGGCGCGCGCGACGGCCAGACCGTGCGCCTGCGCGGCAAGGGCGGCCCCGGCGTCGGCTCGGGCGGCCCGGGCGATGCCTACCTGACCCTGACGGTCGAGCCGGACGCAACCTTTACCCGCGACGGCGACGATATCGAGATCACGCTGCCGATTTCCCTGCCCGAGGCGGTACTGGGCGGCAAGGTCGAGGCGCCGACCATCGACGGGCCGGTCAAGCTGACCGTGCCGCGCGGCGCGTCCTCAGGCCAGCGGCTGCGGCTGCGCGGACGCGGGGTCAAGGGTGCGTCCGGGCGCGGCGATCAGTATGCTGTGCTGCGGATCGTCTCGCCCCCGGTGATCGATAGTGAGTTGGCAGACTTCATGGAACGCTGGCGCAAGAACCATGACTACGACCCCCGGGAGGGGGGCGCGGCATGACCGCGGGGCATCAATATTCCGAGGATGAGGTGCTGGTTATCGTCACCACCCTCACCCGCCCTCGGCTGGTCGCTTGGGTCGAAAGCCGCATCGTCCAGCCGGTCCTCACCGCCCAAGGACCCCGCTATCGCGAGGTCGATGTCGCCCGCCTGCAGACGCTGTGCGACCTGGATGAGAACTTTGGCCTCGCCCCCGATGCGCTGGGGATGGTCATGTCGCTGATGGATCAGGTGCATGTCATGCATGCCGATCTTGAGGCGCTGATGGCGGCCCTCGCGGCAGAGCCGGTCGAAGTGCGCGAGCGGGTGCGAACCGTGATCGCCACCCGCCTCGCACATGGGGGGGCCGAGGCTTCTCCGCAGGATGTCCCCGCGAGCAACCCGGCGGACAACGGCTGAGGCCTCGAACTCCCGGCCGCGGCACCGAAACTGCAGCGCAATCCCGGTGTCCAGCCCGCTGTGCGTTGGAATGATTGCGTTTTGGACAGAGCCGCCAGCCCGCGTGCCGTCTGGTTGCGGCGTGCCGGCTGCGTCTGGCTGAAGGGCCCTGCTGCCGCTATGATTGTGTTCAAGAGCAAGATCGGGCGTCCGCTGGCGGGTTGTTCGGAATAGGGGGACGAATGACGCAGCACGACCGCACGCGCCTTGACCAGGTGATGGCCCGGTTGCGGGGAATTGCGCCGCGCCTTTCCGGCTTTCGCCCCGAGCCGGCTTATCACGAGTTGCGTGACGATCCTGCCCGCCAGCCGCTGCGTGCCGAACAATGGTCCGGCCTTGGCCTGCGCGCGGCCGGCGAGGCGCTGGCGCATGACCCGTCGCGCCATGTCGCCGACCTGATGGCGGTCGACCTGCGCCGGCGGCTCGATGACAATCGTCGCGCCATCCGCGCGAATTACCTCTCCACGCTCGAGGCCGCGCGCGGCGGGCACGTTATTACTCCGGCCGCAGAGTGGCTGATCGACAACCAGCACGTCATCGACGAGGCGTTTCGCCTGCAGCGCGAGGCCCTGGGCCCGAATTTCCTTCGCCACCTGCCGATGATCTCGCTGGCGGGCGGCGACCGCGTCCCCCGCGTTGCCGCGCTGGCGCATGGTTTTGTCGCCATGTCCAACTCCGACCTTCTGCTCACGTCGCTGAACGAGGTCGTCGACGGATTCCAGTCGGTTGCGACCCTGACCATCGCCGAACTCTGGGCCTTGCCCGCTTTCCTGCGCTTCGTGCTGCTGGAGAATCTGCGCCGGCTCAGCGACATGGTGGTCGACGCCCGCCAGAGCCGTCAGCAGGCGGATCGGCTGGCGGATGATCTGGGCCGCGCTCATACCGGATCAGAGCGGCAGCTGCTGCTGGATCGTGCCGAGCCTTTGCTGAAGAATCCTACCTTCGCAATGCAGCTCGGCTATCGCCTCGGCGAAGTCGTGCAGACCGACGAGCGTGCCGAGAGCTGGCTGCACGAGGGACTGAAGGCCCAGGGCGTTACGCTCGACCAGATCGTGCAGGGCGAATATGCGCGCCAGTCGGCGACCAACGTCACCGTCGGCAATGCCATCCGCAGCCTGCGCCGGATGGGCGACATCAACTGGCTGAACTGGGTCGAGGAAGTCAGCCGGGTCGACGAGATCCTGCGCGAAGGAGCCGATTTCGGTGCCCTCGACCAAGCCACGCGCGCCGCCTACCGCGACGCCATCGAGCGCATCGCCCGCCGGTCCGACCATCCGGAAACGGCCGTGGCCGAAGCTGCGGTCGCGCGCGCGGCCGAGGTGCCCGAGGCTGTCGGCGCTGCCCTGATCGGCAGCGACCGTCTGGCCTTTCAACAGTCGCAAGGCTACCGCCCGCCGCTGATCGAAACCCTGCGCCGGGGTTATCAGCGCCTCGGTTGGCTCGGCGTAGCAGGCCCGGCGGCGCTGATCGCGCTTCTGCTGGTCCTCGCCATGGCCGGTCTGTTGCCCGCCGGCACGGGCTGGCCGCTGGGCATCCTCATGCTGGTCGGCGCTTCCTTCGCCGCGGCGGAGGCCGGAATCGGGCTGATCGCGATGATCGCCGCGAGGCTGGTCTCGCCCCGCCGACTGCCGTCCTATGATTTCCGCGCCGGCGTGCCCTCGACCCACCGCACCCTGGTGGTGATCCCGTGCCTCCTCGGCAGCCGCGAGACCATCGACGAGTTGGTTCAGCAGCTTGAATTGCATTACCTCGCCAACCCCTTGGGCGATGTCAGCTTTGCGCTGCTGACCGACTGGCGCGATGCCCAGACCGAGACCCTGCCCGACGACCAGGTGCTGCTGGACCACGCCTTCGATGGGATCGAGCGGCTGGCCGACCTTTACGATCACGGCGGTCGCCGGCGGTTCTTTCTGCTGCACCGTCGCCGCCAGTGGAACCCGTCCGAGGGCCGCTGGATGGGGTGGGAGCGCAAGCGCGGCAAGCTGTCGGAAATGAACCGCCTGCTGCGCGGCGCGCAGGACACCAGCTTCATCCGGACCGGGCCGCTGCCGCCCGAGGGCATCCGTTTTGTCATCACCCTCGACAGCGACACCCGCCTGCCGCGCCAGACCGTGGCGCAACTGGTGGGCAAGCTGGCCCATCCGGTGAACCGACCGCAGATCGACCCCGGGCGGCGGGCCGTAGCGCGTGGTCATGCGATCCTGCAGCCGCGCATCTCGGCCTCGCTGACTACGGGGGCCGAGGCCTCGGTGTTCCAGCGCGTGTTCTCGGTCAGCCGCGGCCTTGACCCCTACGTCTTTGCGGTCTCGGACCTTTACCAGGACCTGCTGGGTGAGGGCAGCTTCACAGGCAAGGGGATCTACGACCTCGACATGTTCGAGACGGTGACCGAGGGGCGCTTCCCCGAAAACACCGTCCTCAGCCACGACCTGATCGAAGGCAGCCTCGCGCGCGCCGCCCTCGTCAGCGACGTCGAGATGGTCGAGGAATTCCCCATCCGCTACCAGGTCGAGCGTAGCCGCCAGCACCGCTGGACCCGCGGCGACTGGCAGCTGCTGCCGTTCATCGTGCGCCGCGGCAATGGGCTGAACGGGACCGCCCGGTTCAAGATGCTCGACAACCTACGCCGCAGCCTGACGGCGCCCGGCTGGCTCGTTGCCTCGGTCGCCGGCTGGCTGGCCCTGCCGCCCGCCGCGGCGGGGCTGTGGCAGCTGGGGCTGGTCGCGCTGATTGCCGCCCTGCCGCTGATCCACCTGGCCATGGGCCTGCTGCCGGGCAGCAACGACGTCGCCATGGGTTATCACCTGCGCCGGGTCGGCCGCGACATCGGCCGCTTCCTGCTCGAGATGGGGCTGCGCTTTGCGCTGATGGCCGACACAGCGGTCAACATGGTCGATGCCATCCTGCGCACGCTTTACCGGCTGACCGTCACCCGCCAGCACCTGCTGGAATGGACCACCGCGAACGACGCCAACCGCGCCGCCTCGGTCGGTCCGGCGGCCTATCTCCGGCTGATGCGCGGGCCGGTCCTGCTGGCCGTGGCCGTCGCGCTTGCCGTCCTGATCATCAATCCCTCTGCGATCTGGGTGGCGGCGCCGTTCCTGGCCGCGTGGTTCGCCTCGCCCTGGATTGCCGCCTGGGTCTCCACCACCATGGAGACCGAGGACCGCCTCGATATCGCTGCGGACGATGCCAAGGCGCTGCGCGCCATCGGCCGCCAGACCTGGCGTTATTTCGAGGCCTTCGTCACGCCTGAGATGAACCACCTGCCGCCGGACAATTTTCAGGACGATCCGGCGCCGCTGCTGGCCGAGCGGACCTCGCCGACCAACATCGGCTTCTACCTGCTCTCGGTCCTGTCGGCCAATGACCTCGGTTGGATCGGTCGGGCCGAGGCGCTGCGCCGGATCGGCGACACGCTCGACACGCTGGAGCGGCTGCCCCGCCACGGCGGCCACTTCTATAACTGGTACGACACCCGCACCCTGCTGGTGCTACAGCCGGCCTATATCTCGTCCGTGGATAGCGGCAACCTTGCCGGCGCGCTGATCGCGCTCTGCGCCGGGCTGAAGATGTGGGGCCGCGAGGCCGAACCTGCGCCGGTCACCCTGGCCGGGATCGAGGATAGCTTTGGCCTCTTCCGCGCCAGTATCGCCGCCCTTCCCGAAGAGGGGCGCGGCGGTCCGCGCCCGATGCGCAAGCGCCTCGACGAGGCAGTCGACCGCATGGCAAGCCTGCTGGCCGAGGCGGGCAGCGGGCCGGATGCCCTGGCCCCGCGCGCGCGCGGCATCGGAACCAGTGCCGAGACCCTCGTGCGTCTCGCCAATGAACTGCATGTCGAGGCTCGTAGCCCGGCCACGGCGGAGGTTCTGGCCTGGGCGCAAGCCTTGCGCGGCTGCTGCGGCTCGGTCCTCGGGGATACCGCCGCTACCACCGATCAGCGCGCGCTGTCGCGCGTTCAGAACGCACTGGCCGAACGCGCCCGGCTGATGGCCTTCCAGATGGATTTCCGGTTCCTGATCGACCCGGAAAAGCACCTGCTGGCCGTCGGCTATCGCCCCGAACTCGAGGAGCGCGACCAGTCTTGCTATGACCTGCTCGCTTCCGAAGCGCGGCTGACCAGCTTTTTCGCCATCGCCAAGGGCGATCTGCGGCGCGAGCATTGGGGCCACCTCGGGCGACCCTTCGCCGCGCTGGGCGGGGTCGATGCCGCTCTGATGAGCTGGTCGGGCTGCATGTTCGAATACCTGATGGCTCCGCTGCTGATGAAGGAGCGCCTCGGCGGGATCCTGAACCTGTCGAACAATACCGCGGTCAAGGAGCAGATCCGCTATGGTGACGAGCGCGGGATGCCGTGGGGCGTCAGCGAAAGCGCGTTCAACGCCCGCGATCACAACATGAATTACCAGTATTACGCCTTTGGCGTGCCGACACTTGGCCTCAAGCGGACGGTCGTCGACGACCAGGTCGTCGCGCCCTATGCGTCGATCCTTGCCAGCCAGTTCCGGCCCGGCGAAGCGGTGCGCAACCTGCGCCGGCTGGCCCGGATGGGCGCGCTTGGGCCCTACGGCTACTATGACGCGGTCGATTTCACCCGCGCTCGCCTTGTCGAGGGCGCGCGCTATGCCGTCGTGCGCAACGTCATGGCCCATCATCATGGCATGTCGATCGTCGCCATCGCCAACGCCGTGCTGGACGGAATCCACCGCGAGCGATTCCATGACGATCCGGTCGTTCAGGCGGCCGAACTGATGCTGCAGGAAAAGGCCCCCCGCGAGATCGTGCCCGTCACCCGGGCCGAGGCGGGGATCGGCCTTTCGGGCGGCGAGGACCGTTACGAGGCCCGGGTGCAGTCGGAAACGACCGACCCGGCGAATGCGCCGCGTGACATCGCGCTGCTGTCGAACGGCCGCTTTGCGGCCTCGCTCAGCTCGACCGGGGCAGGGCAGGCGATGCTGGGCCCGCTGGCGATGAACCGCTGGCTGCCGGACCCCTCGGTCAACCAGGGCGGCATCTTCCTGTTCCTGCGCGATCTGGAATCGGACGCGTGGTGGTCGGCTTCGACCTCGCCGCGGCGGGCGACGCGGGGCGAGGTTGCCTCGACCCTCTTCAGCGACCACAAGGCCGAGTTCTTCAAGATGGCCGAGGACATCGAGAGCCGGATGGAAGTCATCGCGGCCTCGGAAAGCGATGCCGAGGGGCGGCGTATCACGCTGCGCAACCGCTCGGGCCGCGAGCGCCTGATCGAGGTCACCTCCTATGGCGAGGTCGTGCTGGACACACCCGCCAACGACCGCGCCCATCCCGCCTTCAGCAAGATGTTCGTGCGCACCCGCATCGACCTCGAGGCCGGGGCGATCTTTGCCCGGCGCAGGCCGCGCGACCCCAAGGGCAAGGCCTGGTACCTAGCGCATGTGGTGACGGGTGATGACGCCGCCATCCTGCCCGGCATAGAGGCCGAGACCGACCGCCGTGCGTTTATCGGTCGTGGCCGCGGCCTCGGCCGCGCGCGGGCCTTCGATGCCGGCATGCGGCTTGAGGGGCACGAGGGCTTTACCCTTGATCCCATCTTCTCGCTGCGGCGCACCGTGCGCCTTGCCCCGCGCCAGCAGGTCGAGCTGATCTTCTGGACCGTGATGGGCGACAACGAGGAATCCGTCACCCGCGCCGCGCAACACTACACGCTGCCCCGCACCTACGAGCATGAATTGCAGCTGGCGTGGTCTTACAGCCAGGTGCAACTGCGCCACCTCGACATCTCGATGGAGGATGCGACGCTGTTCCGCCGCTTTGCCGCGCTGCTGGTCTACCCCGACCCATCGCTGGCAGCCGCCGACGCGGATCGCCGCGGCAGCCTCGGGCCGCAGTCGGACCTGTGGCCGCTGGGAATTTCGGGTGATGATCCGATCATCCTGGTGCGCATCGACGACGAGAGCGACCTGCCGATCCTGCGCGGCGCGATCCGCATGCACCGCTTCCTGTCGGCACGCGGTATCCATTGCGACCTGGTGATCCTGAACGAGCGTGCCACGAGCTATGTCGGTGACCTGCAGGCCCAGATCGAGGCGATGTGCGAAGCGACGACGCATTTCGCGATGCCCGAAGTCCATGCCCGGCACGTCTTCCGCGTCCGCCGCGACGTGATGTCGGCGCAGACGGCCGCCACGCTGATGGCAGCCGCGCGGATCGTGCTGCACACCCGTAACGGCCGCTTGTCCGAGCAGATCGACCGCCTGGCGGAACGCCGCGCGACGGCCGCGGCCGTTGCCTCAGCCGCCGCTGCGGAGGCCTCGGCATCTGGTCCCGCCAGTGGCACCACGATGGTTCCGGCGCAACGGCGCAGCATCCGCCGGCCGCCGGTCGTGCCGTCCGAGAACAACCCGCCCGCAACCGGCGAGGGGCTGGAATTCTGGAACGGCTACGGCGGCTTTGCCGCTGGGGGCCGCGAATATGTCGTGCGCCTGCGCCATGGCGAATCGACGCCCCAGCCCTGGATCAATGTCATCGCCCGCGACGGCTTTGGCTTTCACGTCTCGGCCGGCGGTGCGGGCTATACTTGGGCGGTGAACAGCCGCGACTATCAGGTCACGCCATGGTCGAACGATCCGGTCGTGAACCGGCTGGGCGAGGCCATCCACATCCTCGACCGCGATACCGGCAAGCTGGCGACCCCCTTCGTCAAGCTGTCCGACGACCCGGACGCACGGTTCGAGGCCTGCCACGGCCACGGCTGGTCCCGCTTTACCGGCACCACTTCGTGGCTGCGGGTGGAGGCGGTCCAGGCCCTCGCGGAGGGTCTGCCGGCCAAGCTGACGCGGCTGCGGGTGACGAACCTGACCACCCGCACCCTGCGGCTGGAGGTTTCGGCCTATGCCGAGTTGGTGCTGGGCCAGCATCGCGCCCGCACCGCCACCGCCCTGCGCGTCGGCTTTGACCCGGAGGCGAGCGCGATCCTGGCGCGCAACCCGTTCGAGACGGCTATCACCGGCCGCGTCACCGGCCTCGCCCTCAATCGCCAGGTAGATGGCTGGCTGACCTCTCGCACCTCGTGGCTGGGTCGCGGCGGCGCGATGATGCGCCCGTTGGCGGTGTTGGAATGGCCGCCTGCGCAGCCGGCCCCCGGCCCCTTCGCGGCCGAGACGAACGGCGATCCGTGCGCCGCGCTGATGTCGCGCCTCATCATCGCCCCCGGCGCGACCGAGGAGGTGACGGTGGTCCTCGCCGACGCGCCGGCTGCCGAAATCTCGGACGTTCTGTCGCAAGCGATGGCGGGCGACGCCTTGCCGCGCGGGCTCGAGGCGGCGGAGGAGGACTGGGACGGTATCCTCGGCGCGCTGCAGGTCGAGACGCCGGACCGCAAGCTGGACCTGATGGTCAACGGCTGGCTGCCCTATCAGGCGCTCGGCTGCCGCTTGCGCGCCCGGACGGCCTTCTATCAGGCATCCGGCGCCTTTGGCTTTCGCGACCAGTTGCAGGACACGCTGGCGCTGATGCTGCAGGACCCGGGCCTCGCGCGGGCGCAGCTGCTGAACGCCGGCAGCCGGCAGTTCCGCGAAGGTGACTTCCAGCACTGGTGGCTGCCCGGCACCGGCGCCGGCGTGCGCACAATGATCGTCGATGACCCGGTCTGGCTCGCCTATGGCACCGCAACCTATGTCGCCGCGACCGCCGATGCCGGCATCCTCGACGAACCGCTGCCCTGGCTTGAGGGGCCGCAACTGGCACCGGGCGAACATGACCGTTTCTTCACCCCGGACGTCTCGGCCGATACCGCCAGCCTGTATGACCACTGTATCGCCGGCCTGCGTCTTTGCCTTGCGCGGACCGGCCCGCATGGCCTGCCGCTGTTCCTCGGCGGCGACTGGAACGACGGCATGAACCGCGTTGGCGAGGAGGGTCGGGGTGAGAGCGGCTGGATGGGCTGGTTCCTGATCGCGGCAATCGACAGTTTCGCCCCGATCGCCGAGTCGCGGGGCGACGCCGGTTGCGCGCAGGACCTGCGGGATCACCGCGCCCGCGTTGCCGAGGCGATGGAAGCCTCGGCCTGGGACGGGGCATGGTATCGGCGCGGCTGGTATGACAACGGTGCGCCCCTCGGTTCGACCGAAAGCGACGAGTGCCGGATCGACTCCATCGCCCAGAGCTGGGCGATGATCTCGGGTGCGGCGCGACCGGACCGGGCGCGGCAGGCGGCGGACCAGGCGTTGCAACATCTGTTCGATGCGGACCACAAACTGCTGAAACTGTTTACCCCGGCCTTCGACCAGACCCAACAAGAGCCGGGCTATATCAAGTCCTATCCGCCCGGCGTTCGCGAGAACGGCGGGCAGTACACCCACGCCGCGGCGTGGATGGTCTATGCTCTTGCCCGTGCTGGCCGTGCGGCCGAGGCGCACCGGCTGTTCGACGCGATCAACCCCATCAGCCACGCCGAAACCCGCGAGGACGCCGACCGCTACCGGGTGGAACCCTATGTCGTCGCGGCCGACGTCTACTCCGCGCCAGAGCGGCCGGGGCAGGGTGGCTGGACCTGGTACACCGGCTCGGCAGGCTGGCTCTATCGCGCCGCGGTCGAGGGGATTCTCGGGATCACGCTCGAGGATGGCGAGGTCCGGGTGCGGCCCAACTTGCCGCCCGGTTGGCCCGGCTACCGCGCCACCCTTCGCCGCCCGGGCTGCCCCGAGCAAGTGATCGAGGTCAAGGCCGCCGCCGATGGCACAATCGAGGTCACCGGCGCCGAACTGGCCCGACCCACGGCGCTGTCCGGCCGCCCGGCTGCTGCCATCCCGTCGCCGCAAGTGCGGGCGGGGGAGTGACCCCCTCCGCCCGCGCGGACGCCGCGATCACCATCCTCGATCGCATCCTGGCCGGCGCCCCGGCCGAGGCGGAGCTTCTGCGCTGGTCACGCGCCAGCCGCTTTGCCGGATCGGGCGACAGGGCGGCCGTGCGTGACCTGGTGTTCGACGCCCTGCGCCGGCGCCGTAGCCTGGCTGCACTCGGGGGCGCCGACACGGGTCGTGGCCTGATCCTCGGCGCCCTGCGCGACAGCGGCACCGACCCTGCGTCCGTCTTTGGCGCCGGCCCGCACGCGCCGCGCGTGCTGACCGGGGCCGAAACGGCAGGTGGGCGTCAGCCGACCGAGGTCGAGGCGACGGATCTGCCGGACTGGCTGCTCCCCGAACTGCAGGACAGCCTCGGGCCGCGCTTGGGCGCCGTGGCTGCCGCGATGCGCGAGCGTGCGCCGGTCTGGCTACGCGTAAATCGCCTGCGCGCCACGCCCGACGATGCCATCACCGCGCTTGGGGCGGATGGCATTACGGTGGTTCCGCATCCCGACTGGCCAGAGGCGCTGGAAGTCGCCGAGGGCAACCGTCGAATTGCCCACAGCAAGGCCTATCTGGACGGGCTGGTCGAACTGCAGGACCTCTCGCCGCAGCTGGCCGTTGCCGCGCTGGGCGATATGTCGGGGCAGCAGGCGTTGGATTTTTGCGCCGGCGGCGGCGGCAAGGCTCTCGCCCTCGCGGCGGCCGGTGCCGCGCGCGTTCTGGCCCATGACGCGAATCCGCGGCGCATGGCCGATCTGCCTGCACGCGCGTCACGGGCCGGCGCCCGTATCACCCTCGCCCCACCCGGCAGCACCACGCTAGACCGGCAGTTCGATCTGGTCGTGGCGGACGTGCCTTGCAGCGGTAGCGGCAGTTGGCGCCGTGATCCGGCGGGTCGCTGGCGGCTGACGCCAGATCGATTGGCCGAACTGGTGAAAATTCAGGCCCAAATCCTCGACCAGGCGGCCTTGCGCGTGCGGCCCGGCGGTCGCCTGGCCTACATGACTTGCTCGCAGCTCCGCCGTGAAAACGATGACCAGATCGCGGCGTTCTGTGCCCGGCACCCTGCCGCGCATGAGGTTTTGCGCCGCCACTTCGATCCGCTGAACGCCAGCGACGGGTTCTTTCTCTCCGTCGTCACGCTGTCCGATGTTAACGCGCCATTAACACCTGCAAGCTAGGGTGGCCGTATGTCCCGTTTTCGCACCTCACCTCGCCTCGCAGCACCGCTGAGGGCTGCGCTCGCGCCGCCGGGCGCGTTCCTGCTGCCATTCCTGATGCTGCCGCTTTTGTTCGGCGCGATCTGGCTGTGGTTCGATGCGGAGGAGATGGTTGCCCCAGGCCACCTTCCGGTGGCCTTCGCGGCAATCGCCCTCAGTTGGTACCTGCTCGGCGGGGCGTTGTCCCTCGGTCGATGGCGACAGGCAGTATTGGCGCGGCGGCTGCTGCGCGCTCGCGTGCCTTCGTTGCAGGCGCAAAGCGGTCAGATCTGGGCCAGCGATCCATCGGGGCAGGTTCTCTGGCAGAACGATGCCGCAAGTGCAGCGCATGGCGATCGGCTCGGCAGCGCGGTGTCAACGCCTCTGGCGCGGCTCAGCGCCGATCCAGCGCAAGTGATCGACGCCCTGCGCATCCGCGTCGCCGGCGGCGGAGTGGCGTCGACCCGCCTGCCGGGCGGGAGCCTGACCCTGCAGTCGCTGGACAGTGATGCGCTGCAGATTTGGCAATTTGCTCCCTTCGACGCCGCGGCCGAGGCCCCAGTGGTCCCGTCTGTAGAGGCCCCGGCGCTGCACGGCTGTCCTGAGAAGGATCTGTTCGACCGCCTGCCGGCCGCACTGCTGCGCATCACTGCCAATGGCCGCATAGCCGAGGCCAACGCACCTGCACTCGCGCTGATGGGCAGCATCCCCGAGGATGCGACCCTCTCACTTCTGCTCGACGGTCTCGGCCGGCCGGTCGATGACTGGGTCGATGACGTAATTCACAGCCGCATCGAGGCGCGCCCCGAGGTGCTTCGGCGCCGAGCAGGGGCTGACTTGCACCTTCAGGTCGCGCTGTCTCCGGACGGTCACGGCGGCGTGCTGGCCATGCTCTCGGACGCCAGCGCCATGAAAACGCTCGAGGCGCAGTTTGTCCAAAGTCAGAAGATGCAGGCCATCGGCCAACTGGCCGGAGGCATCGCGCATGATTTCAACAACCTGCTCACGGCGATCAGCGGGCATTGCGACCTTCTCATGCTGCACCACGATGCCGCCGATCCGGATTACTCGGATCTCGACCAGATCCGCCAGAACGCCAACCGCGCCGCGGCCTTGGTGGGCCAACTGCTGGCCTTTTCACGCAAGCAGACCCTCAAGCCGCGCCTGATCGACCTGCGCGAAACCCTGTCGGACCTGACGCACCTGCTCAGCCGCCTGGTGGGTGAGCGTGTCCGCCTGACCTTTGAACATGATGCAGACCTGCGTCCGATCCGCGCTGATCGCCGCCAGTTCGAGCAGGTGTTGATAAATCTGGTGGTAAACGCGCGCGACGCCATGCCCGCCGGTGGGCGCATCACCATCCGCACGACCAACGTCGTCCGCGGAGCCGACTGCAAGCGCACCCAGCTGCCACTGGGTGATTATGTCCGCGTGACGGTCGAGGATGAAGGCTGCGGCATTCCCGCCGACAAACTCGACAAGATTTTCGAGCCGTTCTTCACCACCAAGCGCACGGGCGAGGGCACAGGCCTCGGCCTCTCGACCGTCTACGGCATTGTCAAACAGACCGGCGGCTATGTGTTTTGCGACAGCGCGCCAGATCGCGGCACGGTGTTCTCGCTGTATTTTCCCGCACATGAGATTGCCGATCTCCACGCCGCGACCGAGGCCGAGGCCGCCGAACGCGAGGCCGCCGCCCCGCCGCTGGTCAAGCAGGCGCATGCGGGCGTCGTGCTGCTGGTAGAGGACGAAACGGCAGTCCGGTCCTTCGCCGCCCGCGCGCTAAGGATGCGCGGTTCGAGGTGCTGGAGGCCGACAGTGCCGAATCGGCCCTGCAACTGCTTGCCGGCACCCAGCGCCAGATCGACGTGTTCGTGACCGACGTGGTGATGCCCGGCATGGACGGCCCCAGTTGGGTGCGCAGCGCGCTGCGCGACCGCCCGGCGACCCGGGTGGTTTTCATCTCGGGCTATACCGAGGACATCTTCGAGGATGGCCGCAGCCCGGTGCAGAACTCGATTTTCGTGCAAAAACCCTTCACGCTCGCGGCCCTGTGCGACGCGGTGGCGACGCAATATGCGGAACGCGGTCTGCGCCAATCGCCGAGCGCGCCGACAGCACAGGCGGTGCCCGCGGATTTCGGGTTGCCGGCCTACTGAGACGGTCCGGCGCTTGCGTCGGGCAGGCGTTGCGACAGCCAGAAAGCCTCAACCGGTCCCGCTACAGGTAATCCCCGCGCGCGAGGCCGTATTTCGCCATCTTCTCGTTCAGCGTCCGGCGCGGCAGGCACAGCTCCTCCATCACCGCGCCGATGCTGCCCTTGTGGCGGCGCATGGTGTTGTCGATCAGCATTTTCTCGAAGCTTTCGACATACTCCTTCAGCGGCTTGCCCTCGGTAGTCGTCGCCTCCTGGCTCTCGTCACCGTCGGCCATCAGCAACGAGGCGATGCTGCCCGAGCCCCGGCGGTTCTGCAGCACGGCGCGCTCGGCCACATTGATGAGCTGTCGCACGTTGCCGGGCCAAGGTGCCTGCAGCAGTTGCGCCGCCTCCTGCGCCGTCACCTGGGGCGGCTCGCAGCCATATTCCTCGGCGAACTGCTCGGTCATGCGCGTGAACAGGGTCAGGATGTCCTCACCGCGCTGGCGCAGCGGGGGCAGGGTGATCTTCAGCGCGGACAGACGGTAGAACAGGTCCGGCCGCAGGTTGTCCTCAATCGCGCGACCCTCGCCGCGGGCATTCGAGATGGCGATGATCCGCGTCTCGGCGCGCACGCCCTGATCGGCAATGAACGCCAGCAACCGCGCCTGCAGGCCGTCCGACAGCGCCTCGACATCCTCGAGGACGAGCGTGCCGGCCCGCGCCTCCTCAATTGCCGGCAGCCCTTCCTCGACCGGGCCAAAAAGGCGCGGGCCCAGCGCGTCCTCGGTATAGGCGGCGCATGAGATCGGAACGAATTTCTTGCTGGCACGCGGGCCGACTGCGTGCAGAGCATGGGCCACCAGGGTCTTGCCGGTACCCGTCTCGCCGTCGATCAGCACATGGCCATCGGCCTGGCCAAGATCCAGGATATCCTCGCGCAGCCGCTCCATCGCGGGCGAGCCGCCGAGGAGCTTGGACATCACCTGCTGGCCTTCGCTGAGGTCGCGCCGCAGGGCGCGATTGTCCAGCGTCATGCGCCGCGCCTGCGTCGCCTTCTTGGCCAGTTCGGTCATGCGGTCGGGGTTGAACGGCTTTTCCATGAAGTCCATGGCGCCAAGGCGCATCGCCTCGACCGCCATGGGCACGTCGCCATGGCCGGTGATCATGATGACCGGCAGCCCGGAATCGACCCCCATCAGCCGCTTGAGAAAGGCCATCCCGTCCATGCCGGGCATCTTGATGTCGGTGATGACCACCCCCGGCCAGTCGGTACCGATCGCCCTCAGGGCATCCTCGGCCGAGCCATAGGTCTCGGTGTCAAAACCCGACAGCACCAACCACTGGCTGATGGACTCGCGCATGTCAGGCTCGTCGTCGACGATCGCGATCTTCATCGGGCGTGTCATGGCCTTCGGCCTCCGTTCATCTCGTCGCACGCGGATGGGCGCCAGCAGGGTGCCATCCGTTGAATCATTCCGCGGCCCGCAGCATGGCCGCCTTGCGTTCGCCCTGCGCAGCCGTGCGCTGCAGGCGCGGCGCGTGCAGGGGCAGCTGGACCTCGAATATGGCGCCGGGCCCGTCCTCGGCATTATGCGCCGTCAGCCTTCCCCCGAAATCCGTCACGATATCGGACGAGATCGCAAGCCCCAGCCCCGTCCCCTCGCCCGGTTTCTTGGTGGTGAAGAATGGCTCAAACAGCTTTTCGAGGTCGGCGATACCCGGACCGTTGTCACGCACCGACAAAACCGCGTGAGAGCCGGACGAGACGATCATGTCCACCGTCGGGTTCGGCGTCTGGCGCGTCGCGTCGATGGCGTTGGTCAGCAGGTTGATGATCACCTGCTCCAGCCGCATGCGGTCGCAACGCACCATGACCGAGCCGCGTGGCACAGTGCGCGTGACCTTGACGCGGCGCGCGCGCAACTGCGGCTCGACCAGGGTCAGCGCGGCGCTGATCGCATCGCGCATGTCAAAGGCCTCGAACGCCTCGCCGCCCTTGCGGGCAAAGCTCTTCAGTTGGCGCGTGATGGCGGTCATGCGCTCGATCAGATCGTCGATGCGCTGGAAACTGGACAGTGCCTCCTCAGAGCGGCCGCGCTGCAGCAGCAGCCGGGCGCCCGCCAGATAGGTTTTCATTGCCGCGAGCGGCTGGTTCAATTCGTGGCTGACGCCGGCCGACATCTCGCCGAGGACGGCGAGCTTGCTGGCCTGCTGGACGGTCTGCTCGGCCACGCGCAACTCGCGGGCCATGCGCTCGCGCTCGGCGATCTCGCGGGTGAGGCGGGCGTTTAACGCGCGCAGGTCGGCCGATTCGCGCATGTATTGCTCGGACCAGCCGAGGGCACGGCGCGAGAACAGGTAGAACGCCCCGGCGAGGACGATGGCAAAGCCCATGATTTCCAGCGCCAGGATGGCGTTGACCCGCTGGCGCACGGATTCATAGGTGGTGAAGGTGATCATGCGCCAGCCGCGAAATGGCACGCGGGTCTCGGTCTGCATCACCGCCTTGCCGCGGATATAGGCATCGGCCGGGCTGGAGGTCCAATCGGCCGTGACCTGGAAGGCGCGCTCGATGGCCGAGGGCGCGCTGCGCACGGCCAGCGCCTCGGGCAGGGTCAGGTTGCGCCAGCGAGGCTCGGTCGACAGGATGATCTTGCCCTCGCTGTCGGTCACCGCGACCGCGTCCGAGATGCCGGCCCAGCTGCGCTCCAACCGGTTGAGGTCGCTGCCGACCACGATCACGCCCAGGCTGCGACCACCCTCGCCGACCACGGCGCGCGAATAGGCGAAGGCAAAGCCGCTGCCAGCGTTGCGGGTCACGCTGAAGGTGGTGTCGCGCATCCGCATGGCATCGACGAAGAACGGCTCGTTCACGAAGCTCTGCCCCAGGTTCGTGCGCAGCGTGGTGCCGACCGTCCGCCCCGACGAGTCGAGCAGCAGGATGGCGGAGGCGCCGATTTCCTTTTGCGCCGTGATCAGTCGGGCCGAGACGGTGCTGTATTCCTGCCCCTCCAGCGCGGACATCAGCGCCGGGTCGCGCGCCAACAGCAGCGGCACGACCGAGGTGCGCTGCAATTCCGAGACCACGTTGCCACTGTAGAGGGCCGAGCGGACGTCGGCGCGGGCCCGGGTGTTTTCGGTGAACCGCGTTGTCAGCCAGTGGTTGGTCGCCCACAACGTGACCGCCGCCAGCGTCAGGATCAGCACCACCATGACGCGCAGGCGCCAGCGCCCGAATCTGGCCGAAACGGATGCGCCATCCGCCCCCGCCGGTTCGGGATCGTCCTCGGGATCGGCTTCAGGTGGCGCGAGGTTCGGATCCTGCATCGAACCGGAATAGCGCCGGCTGCGGTTTCGCACAATGGCGCGGCTGGCGCGGAGGGTCCCGCGCCAGCCGCGCCAATCTTTAGTGTCAGCCGCCCCAGGTGCGGGCGAGCACGTCAACCCAGTTCCGCCAGGCGATGCGCTCGATCAGATCACGGCCATAGCCATGGGTCTCCATGGCCTCCAGCAGATGCGGCAGGCCGTCCGCGCCCGACAGCGCCTCGGGCATCAGCGCGCCATCGAAA
The DNA here is from genome assembly GCF_003324675.1 of Paracoccus suum. Classification (NCBI taxonomy): domain Bacteria; kingdom Pseudomonadati; phylum Pseudomonadota; class Alphaproteobacteria; order Rhodobacterales; family Paracoccaceae; genus Paracoccus; species Paracoccus suum. The sequence continues at coordinate 2,965,682 of NZ_CP030918.1, read as the reverse complement.
TCCGAGCCAAGGGCGACGCCGTTTTCGCCCAGGATGCCGAGCAGATGGTCGAGCTGGCGCAGGATCGGGTCAAAGCCCGCGAAAGGCTGACGCAGGCCGTCCGGGCGCAGGAAGTTGACCGCATAGTTCAGCCCGACGAGGCCGCCGGATGCTGCGATCACCGACAGCTGCCGGTCGGTCAGGTTGCGCGAACTGGGCGAGATCGCATGCGCGCAGGAATGGCTGGCGACCAGCGGTGCGTCCGACAGGCGGGCGACGTCGTCCACGCCCTTCTCATTTAAGTGGCTGAGGTCGAGCATGATCCGCAGCGCGTTGCATTCCCTCACCAGGTCCTCGCCCGCAGCCGTCAGCCCGTCACCGGTATCGGGCGAGGAGGGGAAGGCAAACGGCACCCCATGGGCATAGCGGGTCGGGCGCGACCACACCGGCCCCAGCGAGCGCAGGCCAGCGGCGTGCCACAGATGCAGCGCGTCCATGTCGGCAATCGCCTCGGCCCCCTCCATGTGCATGATCGCGGCGATCCGTCCGGCGGCCATGGCGGCACGGATGTCGGCGGCCGAACGGACCACGTCCAGCGTCCCGCTGCGTCCCAGCGCCAGCAGCGCCGCTGCCTGGGCAAAGGCCGAGGGCAGAGCGACGTCATGGGCAATTTCGGGCGAGGGGGCCAGCCGGAAGGGCGGATCTGGGATGAAATGGGTCAGCGCCTCAGCGTCCGCATTGGCCGACATCGGTACCCAGATCGCGAAAAAGCCGCCTGCGAAACCGCCCGCCTGCATTCGCGCCAGGTCCAGGTTGCCCGTTCCGTTTCCCTTGCGCCACAAATCGTCCCGCCCCTCGGGCGGGGCTTCGACCAGCCTTTGCAGAAAATCGTTATGGCCGTCGAACACCGGGATCATGATCGTCTCCTCGTGATTTGCGCAGGGACATTGCGTTGTGGCGCGAGGATCGACAATGCTCTGCACGGCCATTTGTCCGAGGTTTTCCATGCATTCGTCCCTGACCCATCGCGCCCGGCTCGCCGCCATCGCGCTGATCGCCGCGCTGACCGCAATCCCGGCCGCCGCGCAGGAGGTGACGCTGAAGCTGCACCAGTTCCTGCCGGAAAACAGCTTTGTGCCGGCGCATATCCTAACCCCTTGGGCGGACCGGATCGAGGCCGAGAGCGGCGGGCGCATCAAGGTCGAGCGCTATCCCTCGATGGTGCTGGGCGGCAAGCCGTCGGACCTGATCGACCAGGCCATCGACGGACAGGTCGACGTGGTCTGGACGCTGGCCGGCTACACCCCCGGCCGCTTTCCGCGCGCCGAGGTGGTGGAGCTGCCGTTCATGTCGCGCGACGCCGTGCCCACCAGCCGCGCACTGTGGCGCATGGCGCAGGGCTGGGACGAGTTCAAACCCGTGCATCTGCTCGGCATTTGGGTCCATGGCCCGGGCGTGATCCACTCTGCCCGGCCCGTGACAAAGTTGGAGGACATGCGCGGCCTCAGCCTGCGGGCACCGTCGCGGGCGGCCTCGATGTTGCTTGAGCGGCTGCGCGCGGCTCCGGTCGGTCTGCCCGCGCCGCAGATCATGGAGGCATTGTCCAAGGGCGTGATCGAGGGCGCCTTGCTGCCGTGGGAGGTCACCAGCAGCATCCGCGTCAGCGAAGTGGTCAAGAACCACACCGAGTTTCCCGACCGCGCGGTCTACACTGCCGTACTGATGCTGGCGATGAACGACGCCCGCTATCAAGCGCTGCCGCCCGACCTGCGCGCGGTGATTGATGCAGCCTCGGGCGAGGCGTTCAGCGTGGCCGCCGCCAAGGCGCAGCAGGATGCCGACGCCCCGCAGCGCGAGGCCGCGATCGCCGCTGGCGCGGTGGTCACCGTGCTGGACCCGGCCGAGGCCGCGCGCTGGGTCGAGGCGGGCGAAGGCGTGATTGCCGACTGGTCGGCCGCAGCGCGCGGCTTTGACGGGGCCGCCGCCGTCGCCGAGGCGCGCGCCGCCATCGACGCGGCCGCCACGGAGTAGGGGCCGCCCGCGCTGCGGCAGGACTTGCCGTCCAGCGCCCGGCCGCGCCATACCGCCGGGGCCAGGAACGAGGCTGCCTTGTCCAGACCCCTTGCTTTCGCAACCCAACTCGCCCGTGCGGCCGCCCTTGCAGGCGGCGCGGTGCTGCTGGCGCTGATCGCCATGACCTGCGCCACCATCGCTGGCCGGATCGAGCTATGGCTGTCAGGGCAATGGCCGCAACTCGGCTGGCTGGCCGGGCTGCGGCCGATTCGCGGCGATTATGAGCTGGTGGAGATGGGCACGGCCATCGCCGTCGCCTGTTTCCTGCCCTGGTGCCAGATCGCGCGCGGGCACGCCCGGGTCGATCTGTTCGGCCGCAGGTTGCCGGCCTGGCTCGACATGCTTTGGGATCTGCTGATGGCGGCCGCGATGGCGCTGCTCGCCTGGCGGGTCGGGGCCGGCATGATGCAGAAACTGGCCTCGGGCGAGTCCAGCTTTCTGCGCGGCATTCCCCTCTGGTGGGGCTATGCGGGGGTGCTGCCGGGCCTCGGTCTTGCCAGCCTCGCTGCGCTGGCCTGCGCGATCGGCCGCGCCACCGGGGACCGGCGAGGATGAGCGACATGGTCCTCGGCCTCTGGTCGTTCCCCCTGTTGATGGCGCTGATCTTTCTGCGCCTGCCGATCGGCCTTGCGATGCTGGTGGTCGGGGGCGGCGGCCTCGCGTTGCTGGGCGGCCCCACGCTGCCGCTGGCCAAGCTGAAAACCGAGGTCTGGGCCGCGTTCTCGAACTACAGCCTGTCGGTCGTCCCGATGTTCCTGCTGATGGGTCAGTTCGCCACGCAAGGCGGCCTCAGCGGGCGGCTGTTCGGCGCGGCGCAGGCGTTCCTCGGCCATCGTCGCGGCGGGCTGGGGATGGCCGCGATCGGTGCCTGCGCCGGCTTTGGTGCGATCTGCGGCAGTTCGCTCGCGACCGCCGCCACCATGGGCCAGGTCGCCCTGCCAGAGCTGAAGCGTGCCGGCTGGTCCGGGGGCCTCGCCACCGCAACCCTCGCGGCGGGCGGAACCCTCGGCATCCTGATCCCGCCCTCGGTGGTGCTGGTGATCTATGCGGCATTGACCGAGCAGAACATCGCCCGGCTGTTCGCGGCAGCCATGCTGCCGGGGCTGCTGGCTGCGTTCAGCTATGCGTTGGTCATCCGCCTCTACCTGGTCCGCCACCCCGGCGAGGCGGGCACCGCCCCGCGCGTTCCCTGGGGCGCGCGCTGGCAGGCGCTGGGCGGTGTGTGGCCGGTCCTGGCGGTGTTCGGGCTGGTCGTTGGCGGACTTTATGGGGGCTGGTTCACGCCGACCGAGGGCGCTGCGGTGGGCGCGGCCGGGACCGGGCTCGCTGCCCTCGCCGCAGGCCGGCTGGACCGGGCGGGTCTTTCGCGCGCGCTGCTGGCGACGGCCGAGGGCACGGCCATGGTGTTCTTCATCGTGCTCGGCGCCGCGCTCTATAACGGGTTTCTGGCTTTCGCGCAGGTGCCGCAGGGCCTGTCGGGCATGGTCGCGGCGCTGGGCATGCCGCCCTACGGCATCCTGGCGCTGATCTTGCTGGGCTACCTGCTGCTCGGCTGCCTCATGGACAGCCTGTCGATGATCCTGCTCACCATCCCGATCGTTTTTCCGCTGGTGATGGGCCTCGACTTCGGAATGACATCCGAGGCGCAGGCGATCTGGTTCGGCATCCTCGTGCTGATCGTGGTCGAGGTCGGCTTGATCACCCCGCCGGTCGGGATGAACCTGTTCGTCATCTCGGCCCTCTCGCCCGAGACCCCTGCCGCGCAGACCTGGCGCCGCGCGGCATGGTTCGTGACCGCGGACATCCTGCGCGTCGCGCTGATCGCCGGGGTGCCGGGGATCGCGCTTTTCGCAACCGGCGGGGCGCGCTAGGCTGGCCCCACACCTGCGACAGCGAAGGGGAGAGCCATGCCGCAGATCCGCCAGGACTTTGACGGGCAGACCGTCATCTGCACCTTCGAGGTGACGCCCGGCAGCGCCCATGATGTGCTGGACCTGCTGCAGGCCGCCTATGCCGAGGTCATCAGCCACCAGCCCGGCTATATCTCGGGCGCGATTCATCTGAACGATGCCCAGACCCGGATCTGCACCTATTCGCAATGGGGCGCGCGGTCGGATTATCAGGCCATGCTGCGCACGGGCGAGATGCGCCAGCGCAACCGCGCGATCCACGGATTGGTGCGCGGGTTCGAGCCGGTGATGTACGAGGTCGCCAGCGTGGTCGCCTCGCCCGGTGCAAATACCTGAGCGGACGGAACTTTCTGTCGCGCCAACCCTTGGCCCTGAACGGAGGAGTGATGTGATGACACTGCAACCTATTGCCAGTCTTGGCGCCGCCGCGGCGTTTGCGGCGACGATGTTGGCCGCCGGGCCGGCTTTGGCCCAGACCGCCCCGGCCGCGCCTGCGCCTGAAACGGCCGCACCCGCAGCGACTGGCGCGGCCGCGGGTGATGCAGCGGTCCCGGCCGCGCCCGCTGCCGCGAATGATTCACAGGCTCCGGCTGCAGTGCCGGGTGATGTAGCGACTCCCCCCGTCGATCCTGCTGCTCCGGCCCCTGCCGCGAGTGCTCCGGCTGCTGCGGATGCAGCGGCCACCTCGGCGCCTGCCACCGCCGGTGATGCAGCCTCTGCTGCGGCCGCCGTTCGGGTCGGCATCACCGCCAAGATGGCCGAGGCCACCTACACCACGCCGCAGGGCGAGGAGGTGACGATCTCGCGCGACCAGACGGAGGGCGCGAAACTGGAGGGCGACTGGGCTCTGACCGGCCACGACTGCCCGCCGTTCTGCATCCAGCCGATCTCACCCGCGCCCGGCGTCGCCACCATCGGCGAGTTGGAGTTGATCGAGGCGATGAAGGCCGGCGAGACCACCCTGGTCGATGGCCGCACGCCCGACTGGTATGCCGGCGGCACCATTCCCGGCGCAATCAACATTCCCTACACTCAGGCAGTCGAGCGTCTGGCCGAACTGGGCTGCGAGCCGGATTTCGACGGCAAGTTCGACTGCAGCAGCGCGCATAACGTCATCATGTTCTGCAACGGCGCCTGGTGCGGCCAGTCACCGACTGCCATCCGCGCCATGATCGGTGCAGGCTATCCGCCCGAAAAGATCCACTATTACCGCGGCGGTGTGCTGGAATGGCGCCTGCTGGGACTGACTGTCGCCGGCGGCAAGTCCGCCGACGCCGCAGCGCCAGCCGGCGGCGTGCCGGCAGACGCGGCAGCGACTGATGCCGCTACCTTTCCGGCAGCAGCGCCGGCGGCAGATGCCGCCAGCGCCCCGGCGGCGGCTTCGACCGCGCCGGCCCCTGCGAACTGAGGCCGATCAGCCGGCCGGCTTTTCGGGCGGCGGCGGATCACCGGCAGCCGGTGCCGCCGGTGCTTCGATCGGGACCGCCGCCGGTGCATCGGCGGCGGGCTTGTCAGCCGCCGTCGGCCCCTTGACCTCCGCCTTGCCCATTCCGCCCCCGGCCTTGCCTTCTCCTTCTGTCTGCAGGAAGGCGGCGGCGAGTTCGAATTTGCGTGTCTTTTTGTCCATGATGCAGACCATTCGGTCCGCACCGCCGTCTTTCAGCCCTACAGTGACCAGCGCGGCGCCATAGCTTTCCGAGCCTTGCGGACTGACCTCGATCAGCAGCTTGCCGCCTTCGGGGACCTCGGCGAGAGCCTTGCAGCCGGTTTCGACCTCGACGCGAAATTCCTCCCAAGCCTTGTCGGAGGATGCGAGCACGGGGCTAGCCAATGCGGCGGTTAGACTGGCGAGGACGGGAAACAGGCGCATGTGAGCCTCCATGATGGGTACAGGCGCAGGCTGCACCCCAGACCGAGGCCGCGCAACGCAGCTTTGCGTGAAGGGTGGCGGCAGCGGCTTGCCGATTGATAAAGGGTCGATGGGCGGTCCATTGCCGCCGTCCTGATGCAGGCCGCAGCAGCGCTTTCGCTCGCGTCCGACGCCGCTAAGCTACGGCGAGGAAAAGATTTTCACGCAGGAGACTTTACGAATGAACTTTGCCCGCCCCGCCGCCCTCGCGGCAATCTTGCTTGCGGCAGCTTGCACCATGGACGACACGGACGGCAGCAGCAGCGCCAACCCGGGCGATCCCGTAGTTGTCGCCCCGGGCGAGACGACCATCCCAGCGCCGGAGGCCCAGCCCAAGCCGGGCGCGCCGGTCGTGGTCCCGCCGGGCGCCGAGCCGGGCGCCGCGAAAGAGGACACCTGCGGCGCGAACGCGTTCCAGCAGTATGTTGGGCAGAAATCCCCGCAGATCACGGTCCCGGCTGGCACCGCCGTCCGCCATTTCCGCACCGGCGATCCGCTGACCCGGGACCTGCGGCTAGACCGCATGAACTTCGAGTTCGACCGCGCCGGCAAGCTGGTTGCAGTCACCTGCGGATAAGCTGAAAGAACCGCCCCGCCCGCGCGGCGGGGCGCCCTCCTAGCCGCTGCGGCGGCGGCTGCGCTTGTTGCCCCCGCGCTGACCGGCCCGGCCGGCGGTGCTGCGTCCGGACGACTTGACCGCGGCCTCGGCCGCCTCGGCCACCGCCTGCTGGCGCGCCAGCGGATCGTCGGCGATGGCCAGCTCGACCGCTTCCAGTCGCTTCACCTCGTCGCGCAGGCGCGCGGCCTCCTCGAACTCCAGGTTCTCGGCCGCCTTGCGCATCTGCACGCGGATCGCGTCCAGATGGGCCTGCAGATTGGCGCCGACCAGCGGCTTGTCGATGCGCGTAGTGACGCGCGACTGGTCGGTATCGCCCTGCCAGAGGCCCGCCAGCACATCCTCGACGTTCTTGCGCACGGTCTGCGGGGTGATCCCATGGGCAAGGTTGTAGGCGTGCTGCTTGGCGCGTCGCCGCTCGGTCTCGGCCATGGCGCGCTCCATGCTGCCGGTGATCCGGTCGGCGTAGAGGATCACCCGGCCATCGACATTCCGCGCCGCCCGGCCAATGGTCTGGATCAGCGAGGTTTCTGACCGCAGGAAGCCTTCCTTGTCCGCGTCAAGGATCGCGACCAACCCGCACTCAGGAATATCAAGGCCTTCGCGCAGCAAGTTGATACCGACCAGAACATCATAGGCCCCGAGGCGCAGGTCGCGCAGGATCTCGATCCGCTCGATCGTGTCGATATCGCTGTGCATGTAGCGGACGCGGATACCCTGTTCGTGCAGGTATTCCGTCAGGTCCTCAGCCATGCGCTTGGTCAGCGTCGTGACCAAGGTGCGATAGCCGGCCTTGCTGACGCGGCGCACCTCGTCCAGCAGGTCATCGACCTGCGTCTCCACCGGTCGGATCTCGATCACTGGGTCCAGCAGGCCGGTCGGGCGGATCACCTGCTCAGCAAATACCCCACCCGCCTGGTCCATTTCCCACTGCGACGGGGTGGCGCTGACGAACACCGATTGCGGCCGCATCGCGTCCCATTCCTCGAACTTGAGGGGACGGTTGTCCATGCAGGACGGCAGGCGAAAGCCGTGCTCGGCCAGCGTGAACTTGCGCCGAAAGTCGCCCCGATACATCGCTCCTATCTGCGGCACGCTGACATGGCTTTCGTCGGCAAAAACGATGGCGTTGTCGGGGATGAACTCAAACAGGGTCGGGGGCGGCTCTCCCGGCGCGCGGCCGGTCAGGTAGCGGCTGTAGTTCTCGATCCCGTTGCACACGCCCGTCGCCTCGAGCATCTCGAGGTCAAAGTTGGTCCGCTGCTCCAGCCGCTGGGCCTCTAGCAGCTTGCCCTCGTCCTCGAGTTGCTTGAGGCGCAAACGCAGTTCCTCGCGGATGCCCTTGCTGGCCTGGTTCAGCGTCGGGCGCGGCGTCACGTAGTGGCTGTTGGCGTATATCCTGATCTGCTTGTATTCGCCCGACTTTGCGCCAGTCAGCGGATCGAATTCTGTAATCGCTTCAAGCTCGTTGCCAAAGAAGCTGAAGCGCCATGCGCGGTCCTCGAGGTGCGCGGGCCAGACCTCAACCACGTCTCCCTTGACGCGGAAGGCACCGCGGATGAACGCTTGGTCCAGCCGCTTGTATTGCTGGGCCACAAGCTCGCGGATGAAGTCGCGCTGATCGTAGGACTGGCCGACGACCATGTCCTGGGTCATCGCGGAATAGGTCTCAACGCTGCCGATGCCGTAGATGCAGCTGACCGAGGCGACGATGATCACGTCGTCGCGCTCCAGCAGCGCGCGCGTGGCGCTATGGCGCATCCGGTCGATGGCCTCGTTGATTTGCGATTCCTTCTCGATATAGGTATCCGACCGCGGGACATAAGCCTCGGGCTGGTAGTAGTCGTAGTAGCTGACGAAATATTCGACAGCGTTCTCGGGGAAGAAGCCCTTGAACTCGCCATATAACTGGGCGGCGAGGGTCTTGTTCGGCGCGAGGATGATGGCCGGGCGCTGGGTCTCCTCGATCACCTTGGCCATGGTATAGGTCTTGCCTGTGCCGGTCGCGCCCAGCAGCACCTGGTCGCGCTCGCCATTGCGAACGCCGCCCGCGATCTCGGCGATGGCGGTCGGCTGGTCGCCGGCGGGCGAGAATTCGCTGTGCATGACAAAGCGCCGCCCCCCCTCCAGCTTTTCCCGGGGGGTCGGGGTCAGCAGTAGCGGCGCCGGCGCGTTGGTGTTGTTGTGAGCCACGGGTATCCCCTTTGTTCCGGTGGGAATCTGGCATCTCGGCCGGGGGATACAAGGGGCGCCGCATCCCGTGCGGCGCCCCTTGCGGTTACTTGGCCGCCGCGAACACGCCGCAGGCGATCCGGTCACCGGCCGCGCCCGAGGGTTGGCTGGTGTAGTCGTCGGGTTTGGCGTGAACGACGATGGCGCCGCCATCAGCGTCGGTGACGTCCGCGACCTTGACGCCATTGGTAAAGAATTCGACCTTCGCGGTGCCGTCTGCCGCTACCGTGACGTTGGGCAGATCGCCCTGGTGTTGGCCGCCCGGATCCATGGCGCCGTGCTTCTTGCCGCCAGCAAGATGTCCGCCCGCGCTCTCGAAGGTCGGCGGCTCGCATTTGCCGAACTCGTGGATGTGGATCGCATGAACACCGCCGGGCGGCAGGTCCTTCAGGTCCACGATGACATGCAACTCGCCAGATGCCGTGTCCGCGATACGGACCGAGCCGAGCGGCTTACCCTCGGCGTTCGAGACCTCGGCGACACTGTGCGCCATCGCATCAGTGCTTTCCGCGGCCGGTGCTACCACTGGCTCGGCGGGCTTTGCTGCGGGTGCCTCGGCAGTGGAGCCCCCACCGGCCGGCTTTGGCATCGGCGCGGCAGAGGTCGCCGGGGCCGCAGCCGGCGCTGCGGCGGGAGGCGTCGCGGCCGGGGCTGTTGCGGGGGGCGTTGCAGGATCTGCAGGAGCCGCCGCGGGGGTGGGGGTGGCTGGCGCAGCCGCGGGCGCGGTCTGCGCAAAGGCCATGGGCGCCGCGATGACCAACGCAGTGGCGAGCGCCAGGGTAGCCAACGCGCCCCGCGCGTAGGGCAGGACAAGGGCAGGTGGCAACGAGAGGGCGGGATTTTGGGATGTAGCCATGGTGGTCATCTCCTGCGGTGAAGGCGGCGATGCCGCTTAGGTGCAGGAGGGAACGCCCGGGCAGGTATGACGTTCCGCAGTAAAGCGGCCTTCCGTCAGGGTTAGGTGGCTGGCCAGAGAAGCGGCGTCAAAGCTGCGCCGCAATCCCCTTTGTCGCCTCGTAGAGGGCTCGGAACTGTCGATACTGCTCGTCATGGATCGGCTGCGTATTGGGCGCCACCTCGCCCTCGACCGGGTTCCACTTGGCGATATCAGAGGGCCCGACAGCGCCGACCGCAAGCGCCGCGAGGAAGGCGTCGCCATACGAGGCGCCGGGCGTGCGGGCGCTCAGTTGCTGAGTAATACGGCCATAGTCCGTCACGCCCTCCAGCCATAGGCGATTCTTGATCCCGCCGCCGACGGCGCGGGCGACCGGGACCGGCACGCCAGCCTCGCGCCAGGTCTCGATGATCAGGCGCACGGCCATTGCGATGCCTTCCAGCACAGCGCGGGCGATATCGGCACGTGTGTGTGTGAGGTTCAACCCGAACAAGGCCCCGCGTGCCGTGGCGTCGAACAGAGGCGCGCCGGTGCCCGAGAAGTAGGGCAGCGAGATCAGGCCGTTCGCGCCCGGTATCGAGGTTGCAGCCTCGGCGGCCAGCAGCGCGAAAGCATCGTCGCGCGGCAATTCGCGCGCGATCTGATCGCGCATCCAGTGCGTCAGCGTGCCCCCGGTCGGCAGCCCCGCCATGGACGCATGGCCCCCTCCCGGGAACAGCCAGGGCGCGGTCCACAGGCCCGGTTGCGGCAGGGGCCCTTCGGTCAGGGCAATGCAGAAGAGCGAGCTGCCGTACATCAGCATCAATTGGCCGGGGTCAGTTACGCCGACACTGATCGCCTCGGCAGCGGCGTCGATGGTGCCGATCGTGACCGGCGTGCCGGCACGCAGCCCAGTCTCCGCCGCCGCGGCAGCGGTGATGGTGCCGGCAATTTCACTCGACCAGCCGAGACGGGGCAGGGCCTCGGGGGCGATGATCCGGTCGCCCAGGGACTGGGTCCAGTCCCGCGCCGCCAGATCATAGAGCGGCGCAAAGCTGGCGGCGGTGAAGTGATCCATGACCTGCTGGCCGGTCAGGCGCTGCACCACGTAGCTGGTCGAGGTCAGGATACGGGCGGTCTTGGCAAAGATCTCAGGCCGTTGGCGGCGCAGCCAGAGGATCTTTGGTCCCACCTGCTGGACCGAAAGTGGGTTGCCGCCCAACGCCATGATGGCGTCATGCCCAAGCTCGGCATTCAACAGCTCGATCTCGGCAAGGCTGCGGGTATCGACGCCGTAGAGCGCGGCGTTCATCAGCGGCCGTCCGTCGGCATCCACGGGCAGCATGCAAGGCCCGATGGCCGAGGTCGCGACCGCCGCGATCCGCACCGGATCGATTCCCTGATCGAGCAAGGCTCGGCTGACGTGGACCACATCTGCCCACCAGTCCTCGTTCGGACGATGCTCGGCCCAACCGGGTTGCGGCACCAGCATGCGGTGCGCATGCGCGGCATAGGCAAGGATGTTGCCTTGGGCGTCAGTCACGCAGCCCTTGGTCTCGAATGTTCCGATATCGATGCCGAGGAACAGGTCAGCGGCCACGGGTCTGCCTCATGGAAAATCGCGCATTGGCGTCACCCATGGCCGAAGGATGCGGCAGCGGCAAGACCCGAGGCCGGGACCTGCCGCGCCCGTTCAGGCGACCTCTGCAAAGACCTTGGTCAGGGCCCGGTCCAGCTTTTCCAGCATTTCGTCCATCTGCGCGTCGGTCAGGATGAACGGCGGGCAGAGCACGATGGCCTGCCCCAGCGGACGGCAGATCAGCCCCTCGTCGGTCGAGGCATTGGCAATGCGTTCGCTGACCGAAAGGCTGCTGTCGAAGGGCGTCTTGGTCGCTTTGTCGCGCACCGCCTCCAGTGCCCACATATAGCCGATGCCGCGCAACTCGCCGATATTTTCGTGCCGGTCCATGATCGCGCGCAGCCCCGCCTCCATGCGCGGGGCCTTGTCGATAACGTTCTGGGCGAGGCCCTCATTCATCACCACGTCGATGGCCTTGCGCGCGATGGCGCAGCCGACCGGATGGCCCGAGGCGGTGAACCCGTGCGGAAATTCCTCGATCGGGGCGATGGCCGCGTCGAGGCGGTCGCTCAGTTCCGGCCCCAGGATCACGGCGCCCATCGGGAAGAAGCCGGCGGTCAGGTTCTTGCTGGAGATAATGGCGTCGGGGACAAAGCCGTAGGTCTCGCAGCCCCAGGTGCTGCCGGTCCGGCCGAAGCCGCAGATAACCTCGTCCGAGATGAACGGGATGCCGTGCTTTTTCAGGATCGGTTGGATGGCCTGGAAATAGCCCTTGGCCGGCGGGATGACGCCGCCGGCGCCCATCACCGGCTCGGCGAAGAAGCCGGCTATGGTGTCGGCGCCCTCACGGAGGATGACCTCCTCCAGTTCGCGTGCGAGGCGGGCGACGAACTGCTCCTCGGTCTCGCCGGCCTCGCCAAAGCGCCAGTAATGCGGGCAGCCGAGGTGGATAAAGCCGGGCAGCGGCAGGCCAAAGACCTCGTTATATGGCTTGCCGGTCATGGAGGCGCTGACCGCGGTCACGCCGTGGTAGGCGTTCCAGCGGGTCAGGATCTTGCGCCGGTTCGGGTTGCCCTCGGCCCGATGCAGGAACCACAGCATCTTCACCATGGTGTCGTTCGCCTCGGAGCCCGAGTTCGTGTAGAACACTTTGCCGCGGGAGAACGGGCTGACCTCGACCAGCTTTTCGGAGAGCATGACAGTCTGGTCGGACATCCGTCCGAAAAAGCTGTGATAGCCGGGGAAGCGCTCGTACTGCGCCTTGGCGGCCTCGATCAGGCCGCGATGGTCAAAACCGGCGACCATGTTCCACAGACCGGAATTGGCATCCAGATAGCGCTTGCCGTGCACATCGACGATGTACGGACCCTCGCCATGGGTCACCACCACCGTACCCCGCTGCGCCACGCTGGGCAGGTCGGTGAAGCCGTAGAGCGAGTATTCGTCGGCGCGCTGCTCCCAGCTTTGCGGCGTGGCGGGACTGTTCATGGCGATGCCTCCGAAAGGTGGTCCCGTCGGCGATGCGACGGGCAATTGGGCGGCAAGCTAGCGATGCGTCGAGTGTGGGGCAATGCCAGCCGCGCGCTGGCGGCGGATCGACCGGAGGCAAAGGCAGAGTGTTGGGTAAGTCAGCGTGGGGCAGGGCGATCTGGCTGGGGATTTAAGCGGGGACGGTGCAGGCGCGGTGAAAGCAGGGCGGCTCGCTTGTGTCGTTGGTCGATGGACGCATTTCTTCTTCCGAATCAAAGAAAAAGTTCGAGCCCGGGTGGGTCGTCTTGGTTCTGCGGCTGGCCGAGCAGCCGTTCGGCCAATCCGGTCAGGCGCAGGCTGTGCCGGACCATGTCGGTATCGACCGGAAACCTTGCCAAGCCGCTGCCTCCAGCAGCACCGGCGAGCCGCGCCAGATCGCCAAGAGACTGTGTCAGCAGATCCAACTCCTGAAAGGCGACAACCAGCCGGGACTGTTCCATCGGATCACCCTGCGACTGCCCGGCTGCGATCGCCGCCGTATCCTCGAGCGAACGGCATCGCCGCGCGAGCCCGCCCAGTTCAACCTCGAGGTTCGCCAACAACTCGCCCAAGGGCAGCGCTTTCCTCACAGGCGCCCCACGACCGCTTCGAGGCAGGCCCTCAACTCGACCGGGGTAAAAGGTTTCTTGATGAAGTTGTTCATCCCGAGCGCGCGTCCGCTGTCGATCATTTCCTTGTCGGCACGACCAGTGATCAAGATGAAACCGGCGCCCCTGGTTTTGGGATTGGTGCGAATTTCCTTGAGCAGCGTCAGGCCGTCCATGCCCGGCATGTTGAAGTCCGAGAGGACCAGATGAACCGGCCGCGATGCCATGGTCGTCAGCGCGGCGCCGCCATCTGCGGCATGGTGGACGTTTGCGATCCCCATCGACTCAAGGGCCTGGATAATCAAGCCGCGGCTGGTCGACATATCGTCAACCACGAGAATATGAATCTGGTCCTTGGTGCTCATCTTGCGGTCCCGCCTTCGGCTTTGATCTTCTTGTAGGTCGTTTGCCCGGCGTAGCGGACCTGGGTCAAAAGCCGGTCCGGCAACCGTTCGGAATGGCCGACGAACAGCCATCCCCCGGGACGGAGCGCCCCGACCATTCGCGACCAGAGTTGCGCTTGCGTCGGTGGGTCAAAATAAATCGCCACATTTCGGCAAAAGATGACATCGAACGGTGTGGAAAAGGACCAATCGCCCACAAGGTTCGTCAGCCTGAAGTCGACCATGGAGCGAAGGACCGGGGCGATTCTTGCGTCCTCGCCCTCGACGAGGACACTCTTGGCGCGATGGCCCGGTGGGATTGCCTGGATTTCTCGGCGAGGATAGATCGCGCGACTGGCGAGTGCCAGGATGTGGCTATCGATGTCTGTAGCCAGAATTCGCACATCGCGGGGTGGAAAGCCCGCATCGGCGAGTGTCATCGCGATCGAAAAAGGCTCCTGCCCGCTGGAGCAACCTGCTGACCAGATATTCAGCTTTTGCCCGGTTGCTCGGGCGTCAAGCCCGATGCGCCGTAGCTGGTCAAAGTGGTGCGCCTCACGGAAGAAATGGGTCACGTTCGTGGTCATGGCCGAGACCAGATTGTTACGCTCGGTGCCGTCGTCCGCCCGTTCGACGAAATCGAGGTAGGCCTCGATGCAGCCGTGGCCGGTCGCCGCGAGCCGTTTGGACAGACGGGCCCGGACCATGCTGGCCTTGTTGTCGCCTAGGACTATGCCCGAAGCGTCCAGGATCAGGGCACGCACCCTTTCCAGGGTGCTTCCCTTGACCTCACCGGTGGGGTCTGCGGCATGGCCGGGCATCGCGCTCATGCGGCCCGGGTGCGGTCGTTCGGCATCACGGCCGTCAGGTTCAGCACGCGTACCAACTGTCCGTCGACCAAGGTCAGGGCGCGAATGTAGCTGGCGGTCAGGTCGTCGCCGAGGTCTGGCGGCGGCTGCAACTCGCTGATTGGGATGGCGAGGATGTCAGAGACCGCGTCGACCAGCAGGCCGGCGCTGACCCCATCCACCTGCACCACCACGATGACATTGCGATCACCGCCACAGATGTCGTCCATCCCGAGGCGCAGCGAAAGGTCGATCACCGGCAAGACGGCCCCGCGCAGGTTGATGACGCCTTTCACATGTGGCGGCGCATAGGGCAGGGGGGTCGCTTGGGTCCAGCCGCGGATCTCGCGCACGGACATGATGTCGACGCAGTATTCCTGATCGCCAAGGCGGAACGAGAGCAGCTCTGCATCATCGGCGCTGCGGCCAGTGGTTTCGTCGGTCATGGGGTTTATCCTGCAAGGGCGATGTCGGCGCGCTGACTGCGCGGTTTCGGGGTGAGGTCCGCGGGGTCGAGGATCAGGGCGATCTGTCCGTCGCCCAAGATCGTCGCGCCAGCCACGCCGGGCATCGGGCCAAATAGCGCGCCCAAGCCTTTGATCACGACCTGGCGCTGCTCCATGACGTCGTCGACGATCAGGGCGGCATAGCCGCCGTCGTCCAGGCCAGTGAGCAACACGATGCCATTGCGATTGACGTCGCCCGGCGCGCGAAAGCCGAGCCGGGAGGCCAGGTCCACCAGCGGAAACAGATTGCCGCGCATGTGCAACAACTCGCTCTGCCCGCCGACCCGTTTGATCGCGTCCGCGGAAAGCTTCGCCGTTTCGACAATGGCCGAGAGGGGAATGACGAAGGTCTGGCCAGCGGCCTTCACGACCATGCCGTCGAGGACCGCGAGCGTTAGCGGCAACGAAATCGACAGGGTCGTGCCCCGGCCCCACTCGCTGGTGATGGAAATACGGCCGCCCAGCGCCATGATCGCGCTTTTCACGACGTCCATCCCAACCCCTCGTCCCGACAGGGCGGACACTTTGTCGGCGGTGGAAAAGCCGGGCAGGAACAGCAGGTTGTCGACCTCAGCGTCGCCCAGCAGGGCTCCTTCCGGAATCAGGCCTTTTTCTGCCGCGATCGACTGGACTTTGGGGCGGTTGATCCCGGCGCCATCGTCCGAAACCTCGATCATGATCCGCCCGGCGCGATGGTACGCGGCGAGGGTGATTTGGCCCTCGCGCGGCTTGCCGGCGGCGAGGCGGATCTCGGGCGGTTCCAGCCCATGATCGACTGCGTTTCGGATCATGTGGGTCAGAGGGTCAGCCAGGCGCTCGATCATCGTCTTGTCGACCTCGGTCCCCTCGCCTTCGATTTTCAGGCGGACCTGTTTGCCGACCATTGACGACGCCTCGCGGACGATCCGCGCCATGCGCTGGAACAGCGGTTTGACCGGCTGCGCGCGCACGGACATGACGCCGTCCTGAATATCGCGGGTCAGTGTCATGAAGGCTTCGAGGCCGGCGGTTACCTCAGGGCTCGCGAGGCCGGCCGTGGTCACGCTTTGCGATAGCATGGCCTGGTTGATGACCAATTCGCCCACGAGGTTCACCAAGCGGTCGATTTTTTCGAGGTCAACGCGGACAGTTGCGGGGTTGAACTCCGCGGATGGTTTTTCGGCCGGGACCGCCAAGGTCGCATCGGGGAATTGGACGAGTTTCAGGGCCGGTGCAGTGACGGGGGTTTGGGCGGTAGCGTTTGTGTTGTCCGCCGCGCTGGGCGAGCTCGCGTTCCTCGCCGGCCGCAGGGACCGGAGCGCTCCGGGCGTGGTCGCGGCGATTTCGATGTCGCAGACGTCGGTGACGAAATCAAAGACCTCGTCGAGTTCGGCGCGAGTGATGTCGCCGACAAGCCCGACGATCCATGAGAGGCGAGGAATTTCGGCGCAGCTCTCGGCGAGCTCCAGGTCATGCGGGACCTGACAGGTGACAAAAGCTTCGCCCATGAGCGAGAGCGAGCGCAGCAGATGGGCAACTTCGTTACCGCTGGTGTAAAGGCCGGGGCGGGGCGTCAGGTGCAGGCGCCAGGCGCTCTGGCCAGTCTCGGCCGAGGGCGCCTCGGCAGTTGGCAAGGTCGTAGCTTCGCCCCCGTCTTCGTTTCCGATCGCGGAAGTGCCGGAGGTCTGCGCGACTTCAGACCCGCTATCAGTCTCGCCGTCGAAACTACCGAAATCGAAGCTAAGGCCCATCGGCTGAAAGTCCAGTGCGGCGGGCTCTTCCTCACTGGGGATACTGCCAGTCAGCGCCTCGAGAGCGAGCAGGGTGGCCTCGGAACCCTCTGGAGGCGGCGTATCGTCGCGCGCCGCGTGAACTTGGTCCTGCAGCACGTCGGCTGCCTGAAAGAGTAGGCGCACAGTCTCGCCATCGGCGGCGATCCCGCCTGCGCGCAGCTCGTCCAGCACCGTCTCGAGCCGGTGGGCAAAGGCCACGAGATCGTTCAGGCCGAAAGCGCCGGCGCCGCCCTTGATCGAATGGACCGCGCGAAAGACGATGTGCACCGTCTCGCCGTCATCCGTGCCGCCTTCCATGGCGGCGAGCGCGTCCTGCAGGCTTTCGAGCAGATCCTCGCACTCGACAAAGAACGAGGCCCGGATCTCTGCCATGGGGTCGTTGGACATGGCCGTCCCCTTCCTCAGCCCGTGACCGTCTGGATCGAGCGCACCAGCTTTTGCGGATCGAACGGCTTGATGATCCAGCCAGTCGCACCGGCATTGCGGGCACGGGCCTTCAGCTCGGGCGCGCTTTCGGTAGTCAAGACGAGGATCGGGGTGGCCCGGAACTGGTCGATCTTGCGCACAGCCTCGATGAAGCCGAAGCCGTCGAGGCGGGGCATGTTGATGTCCGAGATGATGGCGTCAGGCGCGCTGCCCTCCAGAACCTCGAGGCCGTGGACCCCGTCCTCGGCCAAGGCCACCTCCATCCCTGCGGTGGTCAGCGCGATGGTCAGCATGTCTCGCATCGTGCGGCTGTCATCCACCGCCAGGATCTTGAGAGTCATCATTTCGCTCCGTTTTCTAGCGCGTCGGGGCCGACGCCGAATTGCGTCAGCGCCTCGACAAAGGCCGGCGATTGCGGGGCCAGTCGCAGGCTGACGCCGCGCCGCCCCCAGTCCTGCGCTGCCGCCAGCAGCACCTGCAGGCACAGCCCGCCCAGATGGCTGACCGCAGAGGCATCGATCACCAGCGGCGCGCCCGAGCGATCGCGCAGATCGCGCGTCAGACGGCGGGCCGCGGTCAGATCGAGCCTATGCGGCAGCGTCAGTGTGCCGGCCATCACGCGGCCGCCGACGAATGTGGCGGGAAAGGCCGGGGCAGTTGCCGCAAGGGAGAATCCTTCCGATCGATCATCTTCCCACCCTCTTAGTCCCCAGCCCTTAAGTTTCGGTTAGCGCCGGCACTGTTTCCCCCGGCCTTCGCGATGCTTATCGCGGGTACCGGTTTTCGTATCGGAACCGCTAAAATCATGCGCATTTCGCCCTCCCGGAACGCCCCGGCCGTCGGCCCGGAATCGCCTTGCGCTTGGCCCCGAAACATCCTATCTGCGCGGCACTTCACAGGCGGGGTCGGGCATTCACGGGGAGAAATCCCGTGCGCGTCCACCGGTTGGGGCATCCGCCCTGAGAGCCCCGCCAAGGCGTAAACCGGAAAGGACACGGACATGGCGCTTCCCGATTTCTCCATGCGTCAGCTGCTTGAGGCTGGCGTTCACTACGGTCACC
This sequence comes from Paracoccus suum, assembly GCF_003324675.1. NCBI lineage: Bacteria > Pseudomonadati > Pseudomonadota > Alphaproteobacteria > Rhodobacterales > Paracoccaceae > Paracoccus > Paracoccus suum. Next base: position 2,947,397 of record NZ_CP030918.1, on the reverse strand, counting down.
AGACGCAGCGCTGGAACCCGCGGATGGCCGAATACATCTACGGCGACCGCAACGGCATTCACATTCTTGACCTGACGCAGACCGTCCCGATGCTGGACGCGGCCTTGCAAGTCATCCGCGATACCGTCGCCAAGGGCGGCCGGGTGCTGTTCGTCGGCACCAAGCGTCAGGCGCAAAAAGCCGTTGCCGACGCGGCCGAGCGCAGCGCGCAATTTTACATGAACCACCGTTGGCTCGGCGGCACGCTGACCAACTGGAAAACGGTCAGCCAGTCGATCCAGCGCCTGAAGCAGATCGACGAGACCATGGCGCATGGCGCCGAGGGCCTGACCAAGAAAGAGCGCCTCGGCATGGAGCGCGAGCAGGCCAAGCTGCAGGCCAGCCTGGGCGGCATCCGCGAGATGGGTGGCCTGCCGGACCTGCTGTTCGTCATCGACGTCAGCAAGGAGGATCTGGCGGTCCTCGAGGCGAACAAGCTGGGCATCCCGGTCGTCGCAGTGGTTGACACCAACTGCTCGCCCAAGGGCATCGACTACGTGATCCCCGGCAACGACGATGCGGCGCGGGCGATCAGCCTCTATTGCGACCTCGTCGCGCGTGCGGCCCTCGACGGCATGTCGGCGCAGATGGGCGCCGCGGGCGTCGATCTGGGGGCGCTCTCGGATGCGCCCGAAGAACTGCTGGACGACGGCATGGATGCCGCGACCGAATCCACCGATCAATCTGCCCCGACCGAGGAAGCCGCTGCCGCGGCCGACGCGGACGCCGCGCAGAACTGATGCCTTCGGGCGGGGCAGTGCCCCGCCCGGTCCCCCGAATATGGATGGAGAGACCACGATGGCCATTACCGCCGCGATGGTGAAAGACCTGCGCGAGACGACCGGCGCGGGCATGATGGACGCTAAGAAAGCACTGACCGAGACGGGCGGGGACATGGAAGCCGCGGTCGATTGGCTGCGCACCAAGGGTCTTGCCAAGGCTGCCAAGAAATCGGGCCGCATCGCGGCCGAGGGCTTGGTTGGCGTCGCCGTCAAGGACGGCCGCGGTGTTGCGGTCGAGGTCAACAGCGAGACCGACTTCGTCGCCAAGAACGAGGCCTTCCAGGACATGGTCCGCTCCATCGCGCAGGTTGCGCTGGGCGCGGCCGATGTCGATGCGCTGCGCGACGCGCCGCTGAACGGCAAGCCCGTCAGCGAAGTGCTGACCGACGCGATCGCCAAGATCGGCGAGAACATGACCCTGCGCCGGATGGTTGCCGTCGAGGGCGACACCGTGGTCAGCTATGTCCACAACGCCGCCGCGCCCGGCATGGGCAAGATCGGCGTGCTGGTCGCCCTGAAGGGTGCCGGTGCCGAAGAGCTTGGTCGCCAGATCGCCATGCACATCGCCGCGACCTCGCCCGCATCCCTCTCCGAGGCCGACCTCGACCCGGCGCTGGTCGAGCGTGAAAAGAACGTGCTGAGCGAGCAGGCCCGCGAGAGCGGCAAGCCCGAGGCGGTCATCGAAAAGATGATCCAGGGCCGCATGGCCAAGTACTTCGAGGAAGTCACGCTGCTGGGGCAGAAGTTCGTGATCAACCCCGACGTGACCGTGGCGCAGGCCGCCAAGGACGCCGGAGTTGAAGTCACCGGCTTTGCCCGCGTCGCTGTCGGCGAGGGCATCGAGAAGAAGGAAGAGGACTTCGCCGCGGAGGTCGCGAAGACCCTGCAAGGCGCCTGATCCTTCCTGCAAGGTTTTTCAACGGCCGGTCCCTCTGGGGCCGGCCGTTTCTGTTTGCGGCGAGCGCTGTTTCTGACCTCCGGAGGCGGCTCTGAAAACGCATGTTCTGCTCGCCCACGCCTGCGGTCCGCCGCTTTCCTTTGCGGGCTTGCCATGCTAGCCCCGCCGCGCATTCCGGGGCCGCTGCGGCTCCCCCATCCCAAAGGATTACCATGGCCGTCGAACGCACCCTGTCGATCATCAAGCCGGACGCCACCAAGCGCAACCTGACCGGCGCCATTGCCAAGAAATTCGAGGATGCCGGCCTGCGCATCGTCGCCGCCAAGCGCATCCAGCTGACCCCCGAGCAGGCGGGCAAATTCTACGAGGTCCACAAGGACCGTCCCTTCTTTGGCGAACTGCGCGACTTCATGGCGTCGGGCCCGGTCGTGGTGCAGGTGCTGGAGGGCGAGAACGCCATTGCCAAGAACCGCGAAGTGATGGGCGCGACCAACCCCAAGGATGCCGCCGAAGGAACCATCCGCAAGGAGTTCGCGCAGTCCGTGGGTGAGAACAGCGTTCACGGCAGCGACGCCGCCGAGACCGCCAAGGAAGAGATCGCGTTCTTCTTTTCTGGCCTCGAACTGGTCGGCTGAGGTCGAACGCAGCTTGGCTAACCAGGGGCCGCCCGCAGGGGCGGCCCTTTCTCTTTCGGGTCAGCGCCGGGTCGCCGTCAGGTCGACCGTGACCGGCACCGCGAATCCGACGGTAGATTCGTCGGCATAGCCCGCGCCGATCCCGAACTGGCGCCGATCGAGCACCAGCTTGCCCTGCGCCCGCGCGGCATTCCCTTCGATTGTCAGGTCGAACGGCAAGCTCGCCGGACGTTCCTGCCCGGCGAGGGTGAGGGTGCCGACGGCCTGATGCGCAGTGCCCGCGGGCACGACTCGGGTAATATCGGCCGTGAACTGCGCCTTGGGATGCGCCGCCGCGTTCAGGAAATCCGGTCCCGTGGCGGTGCCGCTGACCGTGCCCAATTGCAGCGAGGCGATGTCGACCGTCACATCCACATGCCCCATACCGCTGGCCGGATCATAGTGGATGTCGGCGATCCAGGTGCCAAAACTGCCGGCGACCGGGCTTCCCCCCTGATTGACCGAGAGCCCGAGCGTGCCCTCGGTCACGGTCCAGGCCGGGTTGGATTGCGATGTGGTTGCGGCTTGCGTCGGCGGGGCACTTGCAGTGCTTTGTGCCGCCGGAGCCGCCGGAGCCGCCGGTGGGGGCGCCTCAGCGACAGGGACGGGCCTTTGGGAAGTTACCGGCATTTCATCCTGAGGGACGATCTGTGTCGCAATTGCAAAACCCAGCCAAACGACCGCCGCGGTGAAGGGCGCCAGCCAGCGGTTACTCCGGGTGTCGGCCGGCGGCTCGGGCAGTTGGTCCAGCGGCCGCGTCATCCGTGCGAGGGTGGCATCGCGGTCGACCAGCACGTGTTTCACCGCGCCTGCGACATGCAGCACGATCAGCGCGGCGAGCAGCCACCAGCCGGCGCCGTGAAACGCCTCCAGCTGTTTCGTGAGGGCGGCGTCCTGTGGGATGCCGGGCAGGCGCTGCCCGAACGGCCACAGGATATCGGCAAAGCCCTCACCGGGCGCGGCTGAATGCAGCAGCCAGCCGCTAAGCGGCATCAGCACCATCCCGCCGTAAAGCGCCCAGTGGACGCTATCCGCGAGCCATGTTTCGACCCGCCGCTCGGGGTGCAGGGGGCGCGGATGGGTCTGGCCCATCACCCAGACGACGCGCAGCAGGGCCAGGATCAGGACGGTGATCCCCACCGTCTTGTGCACCGAAAATACCTGCACCACCCGGGCAATTGCTTCGGGTCCGTTGCGCGGCAGGGTGACCGCGATCAAGCCGAGGAGGATGGCCGTCAAGATCAGTGCGGCGATCAGCCAGTGAAGGACACGGTTGACGCTGCCATAGCCGCGCGCGGTGTTTCGGGCCGGCAGAGGGGTTCGGGCTTCGGACACGGATGTCTCCTGTCGTTGCTTCGGTCCGTTTCAAAGGCTATCCCTCGCTCGATCCAAGAGGAATTTGCATCATGCGTGCGTTTATTTTTCCGGGGCAGGGCGCTCAGACCGTGGGCATGGGACGCGCATTGGCCGAGCGCTGGCCCGAGGCGCGGGCGGTGTTCGACGAGGTTGACGAGGCCCTGGGCGAAAAGCTGTCCGCTCTGATCTGGGATGGCGATCAGGCCACACTGACCCTGACCGCGAATGCCCAACCGGCGCTGATGGCTACCTCGATTGCTGCGCTGCGCGCGCTCGAGGCAGAGGGGATCTCGATCGCGGACGCCAGCTACGTCGCCGGCCACTCGCTGGGGGAATATTCCGCGCTGTGCGCGGCCGGCGCGCTGACGCTGTCCGATACCGCCCGTCTGCTGCGGCTGCGCGGCCAGGCGATGCAGGAGGCTGTTCCGGTGGGCGAGGGCGCCATGGCCGCGATCCTCGGCCTCGATTTCGCGACTGTGGACCAGATCGCGCGCGAAGCCGCCGGCGAAGAGGTGTGCCAGGCGGCGAACGACAACGATCCGGCGCAGGTCGTCATCTCGGGCCACGTCGCCGCGGTCGAGCGCGCCGCCGCCCTCGCCAAGGAGCGTGGGGCCAAGCGTGCGCTGATGCTGCCGGTTTCGGCGCCGTTCCATTCGACGCTGATGCAGCACGCCGCGACGGTGATGGCCGAGGCACTTGCCGCGGTCGACATCCAGCCCCCCGCCGTGCCGCTGGTGGCCAATGTGCGCGCCGAGGCGGTGACCGAGCCGGGCGCGATCCGCCGTCTGCTTGTCGAACAGGTCACCGGCTCCGTCCGCTGGCGCGAGTCGGTACTGTGGATGGGCGAAGCCGGCGTAACCGAGTTCTGGGAGATTGGCGCCGGAAAGACCCTGTGCGGCATGGTCCGCCGCATCCTGCCCGAGGCGAGCTGCCGCAACTTTGGCCAGCCCGAGGATATCGAGGCCCTGAGGGCGTGACTGCATGGCCCCCGTGCCGCGTCGCTTTTGGATTTGAAACCAGCGTATCCGGATGGCGCAGCGCATATGGCGCGGGCCATATGACGCTCTGACCTCATGCACGGATGATCCCCGTATGACCGATCTCGTTCTGACCGTCACCTGCCCCACCCGCCGCGGCATTGTCGCGGCGGTGTCCGGCTACCTGGCCGAGCAGTCCTGCAACATCACCGATAGCGCCCAGTTCGACGACCAGGACAACGGCCGCTTCTTCATGCGCATCCGCTTTGTCTCGGAGGGCGGCGCCACCGCCGAATCGCTGCGAGAAGGGTTTGAGGAACTTGCAGGGTCATTTGACATGACCTGGGCGATCCATTCCCCCGATCAGCGGATGCGCGTTCTGTTGATGGTCTCGAACTTTGGTCATTGCCTGAACGACCTGCTGTATCGCTGGAAGATTGGCGCCCTGCCGATCGATATCGTTGGCGTGGTCAGCAACCACATGACCTATCAGAAGGTGGTCGTGAACCACGACATTCCCTTCCACCACATCCGCGTTACCCGTGAGAACAAGCCCGAGGCCGAGGCGCGCCTGCTAGCGCTCATCGACGAGACCGGGACCGACCTGGTCGTGCTCGCGCGCTACATGCAGGTGTTGTCGGATGCGTTCTGCCGGCGCATGGCCGGGCGGATCATCAACATCCACCACAGCTTTCTGCCCAGCTTCAAGGGCGCCAATCCCTACAAGCAGGCGCATGAACGTGGGGTCAAGCTGATCGGCGCGACGGCGCACTACGTCACCCCCGATCTGGACGAGGGTCCGATCATCGAGCAGGACACGGTGCGCGTCACGCATGCCCAGTCGGCGGCCGACTACGTCAGCCTCGGCAGGGATGTCGAGGCGGCGGTGCTGGCGCGGGCCATTCACGCGCATATCCACCATCGCGCGTTTCTAAACGGGGCCAAGACGGTGGTATTCCCCGCCAGCCCCGGCGATCACGCCTCCGAGCGGATGGGCTGATCCTCGCCGTTTTGCGGGGCGCGGAATAGCCCGCCGTAATACTGCTCCATGACGCCTCTGCAGGCGCGCGCAAAGGCGAGCTTGTCGCGCGGCCGGCTCAGCGGATTGGTGCTGACTGACATCCGCGTCAGGCCCAGGGTCAGTGCCCGCCCATGATAGACCGACGCCTTGATGTCGAGGCCCTCGACAAGCCGCCCTTGGCCCGCCGCACGGCGCAGCAGCGATTGGGCGAGCCCATTGATTGCACGGTCGTATTTTTCAAGCTCGCGCTTGCCCGCCACGGCCGCGGCATTGCGTTCGGCCAGGACGGCGGCACTGGACGAATGTTCCACCGCCCATTCCACGTAGCCGTCGAACAGCGCCCGGAACTGGGCAACCGGGTCGTGTGCGGGGGCGGCGGTGGTGCGCCTGCTGAGGTGATGAATCAGGCGCACCATGAGATTTTCGACCACCGCGACGCCCAGCGCGTCCTCGTTCGGAAACAGTCGTTCGGCCAGATCCGCCGACACGCCGGCCGCCTCGGCGATGGCCAGAAGATTCACACCGGGCAGGACGTCGAAGAATTGCATCTCGGCGGTGCGCACCATCCGGTCATAGGGAGTGCTTCCGAAATCGCTTTCATCAGGCGTCAAAATTCCGGCCAACCGCAATGCCTCCGTTAACGATGTAGTTGAATTTTTCGGCCAGAAATCCCGCCGCGGGTGAGTCGGTCACAAAATACAGCAGGCAAATGAATAAAAAAGTCTCATTTAGAAACAATTTGAATAGGTGCGGTGCCGAGCCGCGGGCGAAGCGACGCCTACGGCCCGCGTCGCATGCTTGCGCCGGGACATCTGGCCTATCGAGACAGGAAGGCGCCGCACCGTTCGGCGCAGCGCCCTCCTTGATTTACCGGGTCTTGAGCCTACTCGGCCCGCGCCTGACGCTTGCGCTCGTGCGGGTCGAGGTGCCGCTTGCGCAGGCGGATCACCTTGGGCGTGACCTCGACCAGCTCGTCGTCATCGACATAGGCGATGGCCTCTTCCAAGCTCATACGGACGGGGGTCGTCAGGCGTACGGCCTCGTCGGTGCCGCTGGCCCGGACGTTGGTCAGCTTCTTGCCCTTCAGCGGGTTCACCTCGAGGTCGTTGTCCCGGCTGTGCTCGCCGATGATCATGCCCTCGTAGATCTGCTCCTGCGCGCCGATAAACAGCTTGCCCCGCTCCTCAAGGTTCCACAGCGCATAGGCGACCGAAACACCGTTCTCCATGCTGATCAGAACGCCCTGGCGGCGGCCCTGGATCGGGCCCTTGTAGGGCACCCAGCCGTGAAAGATGCGGTTCAGCACACCGTTGCCGCGGGTGTCGGTCATGAACTCGCCCTGATAACCGATCAGGCCGCGGCTGGGGACATGGGCGATGATGCGTGTCTTGCCGTGGCCGGCGGGGCGCATCTCAACGAGATCGCCCTTGCGCGCGCCGGTCAGCTTGTCGATGACCGCGCCGGTGTAGTCGTCATCGACGTCGATGATGACCTCCTCGACCGGCTCCATCCGCTGGCCGTCCTCGTCGCGGTAGATGACTCGCGGGCGGCTGATCGACAGCTCAAAGCCCTCGCGGCGCATGTTCTCGATCAAGACGCCCATCTGCAGTTCGCCGCGGCCGCTGACAACGAAGGCGTCGCCCCCGGGGGTATCCTCGACCTTGATGGCGACGTTGCTCTCGGCCTCTTTCATCAGGCGCTCGCGGATGACGCGGGACTGCACCTTGCTGCCGTCGCGCCCTGCCAGCGGACTGTCGTTGATGCCAAAGGTCACGCTGATGGTTGGCGGGTCGATGGGCTGCGAGGGGATGGGCGTGTCGATTTCGGGCGCGCAGATCGTGTCGGCGACGGTGCCCTTGGTCATACCCGCGATGCTGACGATATCGCCCGCCTCGGCCACGTCGATCGCGGTCTGGGTCAGGCCGCGGAAGGCCATGATCTTGCTGATGCGGAACTGCTCGATGCGGTCGCCGTCCCGGCTGAGGACCTTGACGGTGTCGCCAGCTTTTGCGCGTCCGGCCTCGACCCGGCCGGTCAGCAGGCGTCCGATGAACGGGTCGGCGCCCAGCGTCGTCGCCAGCATCTGGAAGGGCTCGTTGACGCGGGCCATTTGCTTCGGCGGGCTCACATGCTGCACGATCAGGTCGAACAGCGCTGACAGGTCCTTGCGCGGGCCGTCCAGCGTCAGGTCGGCCCAGCCGCCGATGCCGCTGGCATAGACATGCGGGAAATCCAGCTGCTCGTCGTTGGCGCCCAGGTTGGCGAACAGGTCGAACACGTCATTCAGCGCGTCGTCCGGCTCGGCCGCGGGTTTGTCCACCTTGTTCAGCACGACGATCGGCTTCAACCCCAGGGCCAGGGCCTTGCTGGTCACGAACTTGGTCTGGGGCATCGGGCCTTCGGCGGCGTCCACCAGCAGGCACACGCCATCAACCATCGACAGGATTCGCTCGACCTCGCCGCCAAAATCGGCGTGGCCGGGGGTGTCGACGATGTTGATCCGGGTGCCTTTCCACTCGACTGAGGTGGCCTTGGCCAGAATAGTGATGCCGCGCTCGCGTTCGATATCGTTGCTGTCCATGACCCGCTCGGCGACGGCCTGGTTCTCGCGGAAGCTGCCGGACTGCTGCAGCAGCTTGTCGACAAGCGTGGTTTTGCCGTGGTCGACATGCGCGATGATCGCGATGTTGCGGATATCCATTCGGGGTCTCGCTTTGCGGGGTTGCGGCCCTATAGGGCGCATGGGCGCGGAACGCCAGACCAAGCGCGCGGCGGCACAACGGAAACGGCCGGCCACGATGTGGGGCCGGCCGCGATTTTAGCTCAGGAAAGCCGGGGATCAGCGGCTATAGGTAAGCCATTTCCACAGCTTGCCTTCGTCGCGGTGGCGACCACCCTTCACCGCACCGATATAGGCGGCGGCAGCAGCAATCAGCGACGAGGCGGCCAGCAGGAACGCGCTCAGGATAGCGCTGTGGCGCGCAGTCTCGGCGGCGTCGATGGCCTTCTGCTTGGCTTCGGCGGCGGCCTGCTCGGCGTCGGCCTTCAGCTTTGCAGCCTGGTCCTGGACCTCTTTCAGCTTGGCCTCGGCTTCGGCGCGCAGCTTTTGAGTCCCGTCGATGGCACTGTTGACGCGCTGATCGACCTCTTCCTTGGACAGGTTGGTGTGCTGGGCGACCAGCTCGGCCGCGTAGTTGCGGTCGGCATCGCTGATCTCGCCGGTACGCAGCACATTGGCCAGGATGCCGACGATTTCCGCCCGGACGTCACCGGTCTGGCCGGGGGTCGCCGGGGTCGGCCGTGCCGCGGCTTCGCCAACCGTCGTGCCGGTCGGGCTACCGGGGATCGGGGTCTGGGCAACCGCCTGCGACGGGCTGCCGGCTGCCTCGACCTTGCGCGCAGCGGGGCGCAGCAGGGTGTCGGTGATGTAGTCCAGCGGATTGCTGGTCATCCCTTGCGGCAACATGTCAGCAAGCGCCGGACCGGCAGCCTGACCAGCCCCCGATGCAACTCCTCCAACCGCTTGGCCAACACCGGAGATAGCGCCACCCGCGAGATTGCCTGCGCCCTGAGCGATACCGCCAACGGCCGAACCCGCAGCCTCGATCGCCGTGCCGGCTGCGCTACCGACGGCTTTCGCCCCGCCGGTGATCGCGCTGACGGCCAGAAAGCCGCCCAGCAGGGTGCCCAGTGACCACACCACGAGGCCGTGGATGCCATCGCGCGCGGTCACCTCTTCACTGGCGGCCCCATCGACGCGGCGGCGCATACGGCCGGCGATATAGCCGCCCAGCATATAAGCCGCGACCATCGAGATGACGGTAAAGAGCGCCGTCAGCACCAGACCGAAGCCGCTAACCCCTTCGTCCGAGATCGAGCCGAGCCCCAAGGCTGCGGCAAAGGCGGTCATGATTACAGAAACGCCGGCGGCAATCGCTGCGCCGGCGAAGATCGCGCCCCAGTCCACATAGCCGCGATCGCCTCCGCCGCCGCCATCGCCGGAGCGAATCACAGTAGTTTCACGCATGGCCATCACCGCAGTCCGAGAAGGGACAGAACGAACAGCACGACCACGACGAGGCCGACGAGATAAATGATAGAGCTCATGGGGGCTTCCTTCCGCCTTATGCCAACGCCGACAGGGAATTGGCGCTGCCGGAAAAACGCAGGTTGACGTGGCGGGTTCCCGCAAAGCCTGTGCCTTAGCCCTCTGGGTAGGCGGCGGTGCAAGCGCGCAACACGGCCTCGGCATGCGGCCGCAGCGCATCGAGGCGCTTGCGCAGGCCGGCCGCCTTGCGCGCTTCGGCGGCCGGATCGATCGGCACGCGGAACCGTTCCATCTCGGTCACGTCGCGCAGGCAGGGGCGCGGGATGACGACCGGGCGGCCATCGCGGCCGCGCACGACGTCCCGGCACTCGCGCCATTCGGTGGTGGTGACCGGCCGCTCGTCCCAGGCATAGCCGCGCGCCAGGTTGCCCTCGACCTCGGCCAGCAGGCGGGCGAGTGTGCGGTATTCCTGGGTGTTGCGGCTGACGCACTGCTCCTTGGGGGTGCCGCAGGCGCCGAGTGCGGCGACAAGGGCGAGGGCCATGGGCAGCATGGTACGGTTGCGGGGCATGCGCCTGACCTCTATTCCGGACGCGGACGCAAGTATAACTGCCGGCAGATCGGCGGTCCATCGCGTCGATGGTGGGGACAGACATGGCGGATGACGGCGATTACGCATCGGTGGCGGCCCAGGTCGGCGGGCGCGAGCCGGGGCAGGAGGATGCGCGCGCGATGACGGGGCAGCGCACGCAGGCCGCCAGCTGGTTTCACGCGCTTCGCGACCGCATCGTCGAGGCGTTCGAGCAGATCGAGGTCGAAGCCGTGCGCGGTGGCGCGCCTGGCACTGCCCAGCCCGGCCGGTTCGAGGTGACCCCGACCAAGCGCGACGACGGCGGCGCGGATGGTGGTGGCGGGCTTATGTCGGTGCTGCGCGGCGGCCGCATCTTCGAGAAAGTTGGCGTCAACTGGTCCGAAGTTCACGGAACCCTCGCGCCTCGCGCGCAGGCGGCGATGGCGGCGCGCGGCGTGCCCGGCATGGATGCCTCGGGCGAGGATGGCGCAGGTGACAATCGTTTCTGGGCGAGCGGCATCAGTCTGGTGGCGCATATGCAGAATCCCCATGTGCCGGCGGTGCACATGAACACGCGCATGTTCTGGACGCCCGGTGCGTGGTGGTTCGGCGGCGGCGCCGACCTGAACCCGTGCATCGAATATCCCGACGATACCGTCCATTTCCACGCGACCCTGCAGGCCGCCTGCGGCATCCATGACGCGGAATACTATCCGCGCTTCAAGGCCTGGGCGGACGAGTATTTCTTTATCCCCCACCGCGGCCGCGCGCGGGGCGTCGGCGGCATCTTCTACGACGATCTGAATAGCGCCGACTGGGACGCCGACTTTGCCTTTACCCGCGATGTCGGCGCCGCCTTCCTGCCCGCTTATCTGCCGCTGGTGCGGCGCCGGATGGGCCAGGCCTGGAGCGAGGCTGACCGGGACACGCAGCTGATCCACCGCGGCCTCTATGCCGAGTACAACCTCGTCTACGACCGCGGCACCAAGTTCGGGCTTGAGACGGCGCATGATCCCGATGCCGTCCTGATGAGCCTGCCGCCGCTGGCCAAGTGGGTCTAAAGCCGGGCTCAGAAAGCCTAAGGCGTTAGCCGCTAGGGTCGGGTCACGCCTTTCCCCAGCCGCCGGCGGTCGGTGTCTGGACCACGATCACCTCGCCGGCCTGCAGCATGGTTTGCGCGCAGGCGGGCAAAACCTCGACGCTGCCGTCGAGGCGCTCGACCGTAGTCCTGCCGGGCTCGCCGTCGCCGCCACCGGCAGCGCCCCGCGGCGCAAGGGTGCGGTGGCTGGAGAGGATCGCGCATTCCATCGCCTCGCGAAAGCGGATGCGTCGCAGCGTGCCGTCGCCGGCGCGCCCCGCGCCGATCCCGCCGCTGCCGGGCCGCAGGGCAAAGCTCTCCAGCAGAACGGGGAACCGCATTTCCAGCACTTCGGGGTCGGTCAGGCGGCTGTTGGTCATGTGGACCTGCACCCCCGAGGTGCCGTCGAACACCCGCCCGGCATTGTCGATACCCGCCGGCGCTCCGGAGCAGATCGTCTCGTAATACTGGTAGGTGTCGTTGCCGAAGGTCAGGTTATTCATCGTCCCCTGGCTGTTTCCCATCACGCCCAGCGCGCCGAAAATGGCGTTTGTGACATGCTGGCTGGTCTCGACATTTCCGGCGACGACGGCGCGCGGCCAGGCGGGCCGCAACATCGAGCCCTCGGGGATGAGGATGTTGATCGGCCGCAGGCAACCGGCATTCATCGGGATCGGGGCTTCGACCATCACTCGCAGGCAGTAAAGGACCGCGGCCCGCGTCACCGGGGCCGGCGCATTGAAATTGTTGGCCTGCGCGTCCGAGGTGCCGGTGAAATCTATGGTCGCGCTGCGGGCCGCGCGATCGACGCTGATGCGCACCCGGATCACCTGGCCGGTGTCGGTCGGATATTCGTATTCGGCGTCTTGCAGTCGCCCGACCAGGCGCGCGACCTCCTCGGCCGCATTGTCTTGAACATGCCGCATATAGGCCTGCACCACCGGCAGGGTGAAATCGGCCACCATGCGCTGCAGCTCGGCCGCGCCACGGGCATTGGCCGCGACCTGGGCCTTGAGGTCGGCGATATTGGTGGCCGGGTTGCGACAGGGCCAACGGTGGTCAGTCAGCAGGCGCAAGGTTTCCGCCTCGCGAAAGCGGCCTTCGCTGACCAGCAGGTAGTTGTCGATCAGAACCCCCTCCTCGTCGACCGTGGTCGCGAGCGGGGTCATGCTGCCGGGCGCGGTCCCACCGATGTCGGCGTGGTGTCCACGCGCCGCGACCCAGAACAGGATCGCCTCGCCGGCGTCGTCGAACACCGGCGAGACGACCGTGATATCGGGTAGGTGGGTGCCGCCGTTATAGGGTGCATTCAGGGCGAAAACGTCGCCCGGCCGGATTTTGGGATTGGCGGCCATCACAGTCTGGACGCTTGCGTCCATGCTGCCCAGATGCACCGGAATATGCGGGGCATTGGCCACCAGATTGCCCGCCGCATCGAACACCGCGCAGGAGAAGTCGAGCCGCTCCTTGATGTTGACGCTCTGCGCCGTCATCTGCAGCGCCAGCCCCATCTGCTCGGCGATGTTCATGAAGAGGTTGTTGAACACCTCGAGCAGGATCGGGTCGACCTCAGTCCCCGCCGCAGCGGTGCGGGCGCGGGGGGCGTGACGGGTCAGGATGATGGCATCGTCGGGGGTCAGGCGCGCGGTCCAGCCGGGCTCGACCGCGATGGTCTGGTTGCGCTCGATGATGAGGGCGGGGCCGGGGATGGCATCGCCCGGTGCCAGATCGTCGCGGTGAAAGACGCCGGCCTGATGCCATGCGCCGCCGCTGTAGACCGGGGCGGTCTGCGCCGCCGTGCGCTCGCGGTCCGGCAGGCCTTCCGTGGCCGCCTCGCTGCCGCTCCGCCGCGGCTCGGCTGCCTCGACCTCCAGCGTCTCGACGATCAGCGCCCGGTCCGGGGCGATAAAGCCGAACTGGGCGCGGTGCGCTGCCTCGAAGGCGGCGCGGGCGACGGCGGGATCGCCGGTCCAGTCGATAGGCAGGGTGCTGTCGGTGCCCTCGTAGCGCAGATGCACGGTCGCGGTGGTGCGCGAATCCGCAATACCTTGGGCCGCCAGATCGGCCCGCGTCGCCTCGGTCAATGCCGCTTCAGCCTCGGCAAGGCGCGCGGCTTCCCCCAGCCCCGCGACCAGCCCTTGTTGGCGGCTGACCGACACCTGCGCGAGGCCGATGCCATAGGCCGACAGCAGGCCCGACATTGGATGGACCAGCACCGCTTCCATCCCCAGCGCATCGGCGACAAGGCAGGCGTGTTGTCCGCCAGCGCCGCCAAAGCTGTTCAGCAGATAGCGGGTCACGTCATGCCCGCGCTGAACGCTGATCTTCTTGATCGCATTGGCCATGTTGTCGACGGCAATGCGGATGAAGCCTTCAGCCGCGGCCTCGGGACTGATCCCCGCCTCCTGTCCGATCCGGGCGAACTGCGCGGCCACGACCGCGCGGTCCAGCGGCTGGTCCTGTCCGGGTCCGAAGATCGCCGGGAAGAGGTCGGGGTTCAGCTTGCCGAGCATGACGTTGGCATCCGTCACCGTCAGCGGCCCGCCCCTCCGATAGGCGGCGGGGCCGGGGTCGGCGCCGGCGCTGTCCGGGCCGACCCGAAATCGGCCCGGCTCGGCATGCAGGACGCTGCCGCCGCCGGCGGCGACGGTGTGGATGCGCATCATCGGGGCGCGGATGCGCACGCCCGCGACCTCGGTGTCGAATGCCCGCTCGAACGCGCCGGCGGCATGGGCGACGTCGGTCGAGGTGCCGCCCATGTCAAAGCCGATCACCCGGTCGAACCCGCTCGCCTCGGCGGTGCGGACCATGCCGACAACGCCGCCCGCCGGGCCCGACAGGATCGCATCCTTGCCCTGGAACCGCTCGGCCGCGGTCAGCCCGCCGCTGCTCATCATGAATTGCAGGGTCGGTCCGGGCGCGCCGGCCGGGGTGGCGCCAAGCGCCGCGCCCACCCGCGCCACGTAGCGTCGCAGGATCGGCGAGAGGTAGGCGTCCACCACTGTCGTGTCGCCGCGGCCGATCAGCTTGACCAGCGGACTGACCTCGTGGCTGACGCTGACCTGGGAAAATCCCATGGCCCGGACGGCTGCAGCCAAGGCGATTTCATGCGCGGGATTCATCCAGGAATGCATCAGTGCGATGGCCACCGCGTCGAAGCCCGCGGCCTTCAGCCCGGCCAGATCGCCCTCGATGGCGGCCAGATCCAGCGGAGCCTCGACCGAGCCATCGGGCAGCAGCCGCTCGGGCACCTCGATAACGCGCTGATACAGTTGCTCGGGCAGGATGATGTCCTTGGCGAAGATGTCGGGCCGCGCTTGGTAGGCGATGCGCAGCGCGTCGCGAAAGCCGCGCGTAATCAACAGCGCGGTCGGCTCGCCCTTACGTTCGAGCAGGGCGTTGGTGGCGACGGTGGTGCCCATGCGGACAGTCCCGATCCGGTCCGGCGACAGTGTGCCGCCCAGCAACCGGCGGATGCCCTCGACCGCCGCGTCCTCATAGGCGCCGGGGTTTTCCGACAGCAGCTTCAGCGGGGTCAGGGCGCCGTCTGGGGCGCGGCCGATAACGTCCGTGAACGTGCCCCCACGGTCGATCCAGAAATCCCAGATGCCGCCCGCGCCGTTGTCTTGATCCAATGTCGCGCCCGCCCTGTTGCCTGCCCAAGTGCTTGCAACTTGGCCGGCGGGCGTCAAGCGCACCGGGCAAGACCCGCTTAACGCGGCAGGACGATCTCGGCCCGCAGACCGCCGAGGCGGGCGCCGTCGGTCAGGCGCAACTGCCCGCCATGGGCGCGGGCGATGTCGGCGGCAATCGAGAGGCCCAGGCCGACGCCGCCGCCCCGGTCCTGATTGCGCGACGGGTCGAGCCGGGTGAACGGCCGTTGCGCCTCGTCCCGCTGGTCGGCCGGGATGCCGGGGCCGTCATCCTCGACGCTGATGCGCAAGCTGCGGGGCAGCAGGGCGGCGTCGACCTCGGCCCGGCTACCATAGCGCACGGCATTGCCGATCAGGTTGCCAACTGCCCGGCGCAGGGCATCGGGGCGGAAAGCGGCGAGGCCATTCGGGTCGCCCTCCATCGGCCCCAGCGTCACCGGCTGCCCGGCCCGGCGGGCGTCGCCCACCAGTTCGGCGACGAAAGGCAATGCTGGCAGATGTTCGGGCGGGCGGTCGTGGGCATCCGCATGGGTAAAGTCGAGAAACGCGTCGACCAGCCGGGCCATGTCGTCGACGTCACGCTCCAGATCCGCGATCTCGGCCGGCGAGGGGGGCTCGTCGGTGGGCAGCATCGAAAGGCCGAGCCGCAGCCGGGTCAGGGGGGTGCGCAGATCGTGGCTGACGCCCGACAACATCAGGGTGCGCTGTTCGATCTGGCGCTCGATGCGGCTGCGCATGTCCAGAAAGGCAGCGCCGGCGCTGCGAATCTCGATGGCGCCGGCGGGGCGATAGGGCACGTTGCGGCCCTTGCCGAACTCCTCGGCGGCGCGGGCGAGGCGCCGGATCGGGCGCAGCTGGTTGCGCAAAAAGATCGACGCGATCCCCGAGGCGAGCAGCGCGGTGAACACCATCAGCACCAGCAATTGGTGAGGGTTGGCGGCACTGACACGCGCGCGGGCAAAGGTGATCTGCGCCGCGCCATGGCGGGTATCGAGGGTCAGGATTACGCGCCCCTTGCGGGTCAGATCGACCGCGGTGACTGCCGGCACCCGGGCGCGCATTTCCTCGGCGACCACCCTCCCCGAAAAATCGTCACGGTCGCGGCGCACGCCCATCTGCGGTGCGGCGGGCAGGGCGACCTGCAGGTCCAGCGGACCCGCCGGTCCCGCCGTGGCCACAAGGGCCGCGGGGGCATCCGGCGCTGCGTCGATCAGCTCAGCCACCAAGCCGATCTCGCGCGCCATCGACGCGGTCATCTGCCGCGTCACGCCCTCGAAATGGCGTTGCAGGAACACGACCGAAACGACCAACGTGACCACCACGACCGGCAGCACCAGGATCAGGGCCGCGCGCCCGTAAAGGCTGCGCGGTCCGATCTGCTTGAGCCAGTCGAAGCCGCCCTGCATTGTCGTTCCCGATTCCCGTCCCTAACGTGGCCGCGACAAGTGAGGGATCATGCTGCGAGTGCTGACTGCCGGCAACCCGTCGCCGCTGACCGGGCCGGGCACCAATACCTTCGTTCTGGGGGACGGGGATCTGGCGATCATCGACCCGGGCCCGTCCGATTCCGCGCATCTGGCGGCGATCCTCGCCGAGGTCGGCGGCCGGCCGGTGCGGGCCATCCTGATCACGCATCCCCACCTCGACCATTGCGGCGGGGCACGAGCACTGGCCGAGGCGACCGGCGCGCCCGTACTGGGTTTTGGCGGTCCGCTGGAGGGCCGCGCGCCGCTGATGGCCACGCTCGCGGGGGCAGAGATCGGCGGCGGTGAGGGGCTCGATTTCGGCTTTTGCCCGGACCGCCGGCTCCGCGACGGCGAGGTGATCGCCGATGCGGACTGGCAGCTGACGGCCCTATGGACCCCGGGCCATTCGGCGCCGCACATGAGCTTTCTGTGGGGTGACCTGCTGTTTTGCGGCGATCTGATCCTCGGCTGGTCCTCGACCCTGATCTCCCCCCCGGACGGCGACCTGACTGACTATCTGCGCTCGCTGGCCCGCATCGCGGCGCTGGGCACGCGGCAGCTGTTGCCCGCGCACGGGGCGCCCATCGACGACCCGGCCGGGCGGATCGAGGAATTGCTGGCCCATCGCCGCGCCCGCACGGCCGAGATTCTGGCCGCGCTGCAACCCGGTCCCGCCACCGCCGAAGAACTGGCGCGCCGCATCTACACCGTCCCTCCGGCGCTGATCCCGGCGGCCGCCCGCAACGTGCTGTCGCATCTGCTGGCCCTGTACGATCTCGGCGCGCTGTCGGTGGACCGCGAACCGGGCGCCGCCGCCCGTTTTTCACGAAGCTGACAAATATGTGCCGCCCCTACTGGACGCCCCAAAACCCCGTTGCTATACGCGCCCCGTGTTCCGGCGTAGCTCAGCGGTAGAGCAGTTGACTGTTAATCAATTGGTCGTAGGTTCGATCCCTACCGCCGGAGCCAAAAGTTCTCTCAGCCACCTGAAATCGTTGCATAACTACGCGTATGTAATGTGAGCAGGGACAATATTCCCCAAGTTGACGCGATCTTTTTCGACAGGCCGTTCGGCTTGTTCGAAGGTTTGCTCGTCGAACTCGCCGCGCCCAGGTCGTCAAGTGCGTTCCACGAGGGTAGAGGCGACGAAACCGCGCTGGTCTGCCGGGCTCGCCCGCTCGGCGGCCGCAGCCCGAAAACGCGGGCGAAATGACGTTCCTGACGTTTGTTGGCCTGTCGCTGGCCGTATGCTTTTCCGCATTCGTGCAGGGCAGCGTCGGGATAGGCTTTGCGCTGATCATGGCGCCGATCCTTGCCTTTGTTGCGCCCTCGCTGCTGCCGATCACCCTCCTGATGCTCATGATCCCGCTCAACCTTCTGGTCGTCTATCGCGAGCGGAAGGCGGTGGACTGGCGGGGCGCGCGATGGGTCATGGTTGGCCGTTTCTTTGGGACCTTCCTTGGCATTTGGGTGCTGGCGGCGCTCTCCCTGCGCCAGTTGGAACTTGCCGTCGGCCTGTTCACCGTTCTGGCCGCCGTCATTGCGCTGATGGCCCCGCCGTTCAATCCGACCCGCGCCGCCGGGCTGGGGGCCGGGCTGTTCACCGGCGTGACGGAAACCGCGACCGGCATCGCCGGGCCGCCGCTTGCGCTACTCTACCAGCACGCATCTGGCCCGGTCCTGCGCGCGACGGTCGCGCTTTGCTTCCTGGCGGGCGAGGTCATCTCGCTTGTCATCCTTGCGGCGTCGGGCGCGGTGCATGCGGGCCAGATCACCGCGGCCGCCTGTCTGGTCCCGGCGACACTGGCCGGAACCGTGCTATCCCGCCTCTCGCACGCCCGGATCAACGGCCCGGCGCTGCGCGTGGCCGTCCTGATTTTCTCGATCGCCAGCGGCGTGATCCTGATGCTCAAGGGGTGACGCGCCCACGCGCCGCGCGGGCACGCTTTCCCCCGAGGTCACCGCTTCGGCTTTGCCGGCCCCGGATGCTTGGCTTTCGGTTTTGCCGCAGCCCATCCCTTGCCAGGGGTCGTCCCGGCCGCACCCCCTGCGGGTTTACCCGCGGCCTTGGCCTTTGCCGCCTTTTGCGGGCCGGTCCAGCGTTGCTTGACGCGCGGGGCGCCGGCGGCCTCGACTGGTGCGGCGTCGCTGTTCCGGTCGATGGGGGTCCAGGTCGGCGCGGGCTTGGCCGGAGGGGCGCTTGGCCCGGACCGGCCCGGTGCCTCGGCATCGGCCTCCGCCTTGCGCTTGGCATAGGGCTTGGCGGGCTTTGCATGGGCGGGACGGTCGGTCTTGCGCTCGAGGTTCGGCTCGCCATTGAGGCGGCGCATGGTCAGGCCCGGGGCGATTTCGGTTACCTCGGCAAAGCGGGGCGCGTCGCCACTTGCGATCTGCACGAAGGTCTCGTCCTCGCGCACGCGGATCGCACCGATGGCGTCGCGGGTGATGCCGCCGGCCTCGCAGATTTTCGGCAGCAGCCAGCGGGCCTCGGCGCGGCCGGTGTGGCCGACCGACAGTTCGAACCAGACCGATACACCGAACTCGCGCTGCTGGCGCGGGGCCCCGGCCTCGGGGATCGGGGCGCTCTCGGTCATCTCCTCCGGCGGCGGGCGGCCATTGCGCCACAGGTTGACGAATGCGGCGGCCAGTTGCTCGGGCCCGATGCGGGCCAGCAGGTCATGGGCGACGCTCATGTCCTCCAGCGGCGCGCGCAGGGCCGGATCGTCAAGCATCCGCGCATCGTCGCGGGCGCTGACCTCGTCGGCTGATGGGGCCTTACCCCATTCGGCGACAACCTTCGCGCCCTCCAGCAGACGCTGCGCCTTCTTGTAGTCCGAGGGCGGCACGATCAGCGCCGAGACGCCCTTGGCGCCCGCGCGGCCGGTGCGGCCCGAGCGGTGCAGCAGAGTCTCGGAATTGGTCGGCAGGTCGGCGTGGATCACCAGTTCCAGCCCCGGCAAGTCGATGCCGCGCGCGGCGACGTCGGTTGCGATGCAGACGCGCGCGCGGCCGTCGCGCAGGGCCTGCAGGGCATGGGTGCGCTCCTGCTGGGACAATTCGCCCGACAGCGCCACGACGCTGAAGCCGCGGTTGCCCATCCGCGCGAGAAGGTGGTTCACGTTGGCGCGTGTCTTGCAGAACACGATGGCGGTGCGCGCCTCGTAAAAGCGCAGCAGGTTGAAAATGGCGTTCTCGCGGTCGCGCGTCGCGATCGACAGCGCGCGGTACGTGATGTCGCCATGCTGGCGCGCCTCGCCCGTCGCCGCGATGCGCAGGGCGTCACGCTGGAAATCGCGCGCCAATTTGGCAATTGCCGCGGGCACCGTGGCGGAGAACATCAGGGTGCGGCGCTCGGCCTGGCCGGATTGCAGAATGAACTCCAGATCCTCGCGAAAGCCGAGGTCCAGCATCTCGTCCGCTTCGTCCAGCACGGCGACGCGCAGGTCCGACAGATCGAGGCTGCTGCGCTCGATATGATCGCGCAGGCGGCCGGGCGTGCCGACAACGATCTGCGCCCCACGCTGCAGCGCCCGGCGCTCGTTGCGAAAGTCCATGCCGCCGACGCAGGTCGCGATCTGCGCGCCGGTGGCGGCGTAGAGCCAGGCCAGCTCGGCCGAGACCTGCAGCGCCAGCTCGCGCGTCGGGGCGATGACCAGCGCCAGCGGCGCGGTGCCGGCGGGCATCATGCCGGCGGTGTCGAGCAAGTCGGGCGCGGCGGCGATGCCGAAGGCCGCGGTCTTGCCCGACCCGGTCTGGGCCGAGACCAGCAGGTCGCGCCCCCGGGCGTCGGGGTTCAGCATCGCCTGCTGGACGGAGGTCAGGGCCTCGTAGCCTCGTTCGGCCAATGCAGCCGCCAAGGGCGCTGCGATATCATTCTGGGTCATTGGTCTGCCTGGATCTGGCCGTCGGCCGGTGAACGGCACGGTCCGTGCGGCCGCAATGCGCCGCGCCTTGTGGGACAAGCCGAACGGGCGTGCTAGAAGCATATGCCGCCAGAGTCAAAGCGAGTTATTTCAACGCGGCAGCGCAAGATCGGCGGGCAGGTCGACATCGCGAAGCCGCGCCGCTGGCAAGGCGAGACGCCGCTGGGCCGGAATATTGGGCAGCAGGCTGCCCGCGCCGCGATCGCCAGAGAGCGCGGTCAGGGCAGGCCAGATGCGGCGCGGAAAGACGGCCGGGGGCAGGGGGGTGCCGTCCCTCTCCGTGCAGGCGGTGTCATCGCCGGCTAGTCCCAGCAGCGCGTCGATGTCGGTTGCTTGCAGGAATGGCATATCGCCGAGGGCAATCAGCGCACGGGCCGCGTCCGCCTTTGCCAAATGCTCGATGCCGGCGAAGAGGCTATGCGATTGCGGCATGTCTGTGGGCACCATCACCACCTCAAATCCCGCCGTTGACGCAATGACGGCGACCGCCTCGCTGGAAACGACAGCCAGGCGGTGCTGAACCTGCGCGCCAAGCAGGGGGGCCATCGCCCCTTCGATCACCGTGCGGCCGTCCAGAGGGGCAAGCAGCTTGTCCCGTGGGCCAAAGCGCCGCGACTGTCCCGCGGCCAGCAACAGCGCTGCGGTGGTCACGTCCGGCCCTGCAGTTGCGCCGCCCGCGACAGGATCTGCGCGAGCACCGAAACCGCGAGCATCCGCGGATCGCGGGTCGAGGGGATGAGGCCGAAGGGCGAGGCCAGCGCCGCAATCCGCTCGGCCGGCACGCCAAGCTCTGCAAGCGCCTGGCACCGCGACTGATGCGCGCGCAGGCTGCCTTGCGCGCCGACGAAAAAAGCCGGGCTTTGCAGTGCGCGGGCAAGAAACAGCGGCTCGTGTTCGTGATCGTGAAAGAACATCGCGACGGCGGTGTAGGGATCGATTTCTAGATCATCGGGCCAGTGGCCGGCGGGCAGGGGCCGACCGATCCCCGCCTCGGCCGCTGTCTCACCGTCCGTGAAAACCTCAGCGCCATAGCCGGCATGGGTGACGATGCGTGCAAAGCTGGCCGTCTCGGGGCCCTTGCCGAGGATCACGAAGCGGATTTCCGGTCGGATGCGCAGACTGAACGTGGCGCCGGCCAGCGTGCCGGTTGTGATGCACCCGTCTGGCCGGATGGCCAGATCGACCGGCCCGCGCGCGGCCAGTTGCGCGCGGATCTGCGCCACCATCTCCGGCGCGGGTGCCGGAAGGACGGTGATGTCGAGGCCGCCGCCGCAGGGCAGGGTAATGTCCAGAAACGGCGAGCCGCGGCCATAGCGCAGCTGCCGCGGCACGCCATCCCGGATCACGGACAGGGCGTGCAGGGCGACGTCCCGCTCGAGGCAACCGGAGGACAGGCTGCCGCTGCGCCGGCCCTCGGCGTCGATGGCCATGGCCGCGCCGACCGGTCGGTAAGCCGCACCGTCAACGCCGGTGATCAGCGCCAAGGCGACTTCCTCGCGGGTCAGGGCCGACAACGGCCAGTCGCTCTCGCAGACCTCGATGCGGTTAGTAGCGGCTGCCTGCGCATCAAATGGAGCCACCGCGTCCACCGTCACACCGCGGGTAGCCGGTTGAGCATCTTGTCCAGCGTCAGCGGGTAGCTTCGCAGGCGGATGCCGGTGGCGTTGTAGGCGGCGTTGGCGATCGCCGCGGCGGCGCCGGAGATGCCGAGCTCGCCCACCCCCTTGGCCTTCAGCGGCGAGGCAGCCGGGTCCTCGGTGTCCAGAAAGATCACCTGTTGGTCGGGAATGTCGGCGTGGACCGGCACCTCGTAGCCCGCCAGATCGTGATTGGCGAAAAAGCCGCGGCCGGTGTCGACCTCGATCTGCTCGCTCAGCGCCGCGCCGATGCCCATGACCATTCCGCCGATGACTTGGCTGCGCGCGGTCATCGGGTTCATGATCCGGCCGGCATCGCAGACCGACAAGGTGCGCCGGACCCGGATCTCGCCGGTCGCGACATGCACCGCGACCTCGGCGAAATGGGCGGCAAAGGTGGCAATCAGGTATTCTTTTTGCAAGGCGCCAAAGCCCATGCTCTCCTCGCTGGTGATCTCGCCGGCGCTGGCGATCTGCGCCAGCGGCACGGTCTTGTCGCCCGAGGTGACCTGACCGTCCGAAAGCGTCAGTGCTGCGGGGTCGGAATTGCCCATGCGGCGCGCGATTTCCTCGCGCAGGCAAAGGCAGGCGGCATAGACCCCGGCGGTGGCGCTCGCCGCGCCCCATTGGCCGCCAGAGCCGCTGGACACTGGCATGTCACTGCCGCCCAGCCGCACCTCGATTGCGTCGAGCGGCAGGCCCAGCATCTCGGCCGCGGTCTGGGCCATGATGGTATAACTGCCGGTGCCGATGTCAGTCATGTCGGCCTCGACCAGCACGCGCGCATCGGCGCGCAGGGTGACCCGCGCCCCCGATTTCATCACCGCCGCCTTGCGATACCCGCCGGACATGCCCTGGCCGATCAGCCACATTCCCTCCCGCCTGGCGCCGGGCACGATGTTCCGATCCGCCCAGGCGAAGGCCGAGGCACCCTCGCGCAAGCACCGGACGAAATGCCTGTCCGAGAACGCTCGCTCGGGATTCTCCGGGTCGACCTGGGTATCGTTGATGGCGCGAAACTCGACCGGGTCCATGCCCAGCTTTTCCGCCATCTCGTCCATCGCGACTTCCAGCGCCATCATCCCCGCACCCTCTCCCGGTGCGCGCATCGAGTTCGGCTCGGGCAGGTCCAGATTGACCATCCGCAGCGTCATCAGCCGGTTCGCCCCGGCGTAAAAGTGCCGGGTCTGATCCACTGGATTTTCGCCGTGACCGCCGGGAATGTTGCTGGACAGGCCGTCATGGGCGATGGCGGCGATGCGCCCGTCGCGCCCTGCACCGATGCGGATGCGCTGGTAGGTCTCGGCGCGGTGGGTGGTGTTGTTCATCATCAGCGGGCGGGGCAGGGCAACCCGGACCGGCCGCCCGGTCTGCCGGGCGCCGAGCGCGGCAAGCACAGCATCGGCGCGAAGCCACAGCTTGCCGCCAAACCCGCCGCCGATATAGGCGCTGTCGACGCGCACGTCCTCGGCCGCCAGCTGGAAGGTGCGGGCCAGCGCCTTTTGCGTCCAGGCCACCATCTGGGTGGAGGTCCAGACCGTCAGCTTTCCATCGCGCCATTCCGCGATCGAGGCATGCGGCTCCATCATGCAGTGGCTTTGCGCGGGCGTGCGATAGTGGGCGTCCAGCGTCACCTCGGCCTCGGCAAAGGCTTTATCGAAATCGCCGACGCGCGAGAGGGTCTTGCCCGCCTTGTCCGGGTTCTTGTCATGGGCCGCCGCCAGGTCGAAATCGGTCAGGTGCGAGGCGCGGTATTCGACCTCGATCATCTGTGCCGCGGCGCGCGCCTGCTCGAAGCTCTCGGCGACGACGACCGCTATGGCCTGGTGATAATGGTGAATACGCGAGCCGCCGAACAGATCGGCAATGTTGTTCTTGTGCTTGGGCAGCGGGTCCATCTGCAGGGTGGTGATGACCGCATGCACGCCCGGCGCCGCCTCTGCCGCGGCGGTGTCCATGCTGAGGATGCGGCCCTTGGCGATGCCGGCGCCAAGTGGATAGCCGACAAGCTGCAGGCCGGTGACGTCCTGGCGCTCATAGGCATAATGGGCGGTGCCGGTGGTTTTCAGCGCCCCTTCGATGCGCGGATGGGCATGGCCCAGGACCTGCTGGCGATCGGTGGGATTGGCGGTGGCTGGCTGCAGGAATTCCATTCCCTTACTCCTTCGCTTCGGCCAGCGTTGCCGCCAGTGCGCGTTCGGCCAGCAGCAGCTTGAACGCATTGTCCTCGGTCGGACGCGCGCCCGCCAGCAATCGCTCCATCACCGCGGTCGCGCCCTTGGGCAGGGCGGCGTCGGCGTCGTCCCGGCGCCAAGGCTTGGGCGCGACCCCGCCGAGTGCGATCCGGCCGCTGCCGTCTGGCTGGATGATTGCCGCGACGGAGACGAGCGCAAATGCATAAGACGCGCGGTCCCGCACCTTGCGATAACTCTGCTTGCCGCCAATCGGCGGCGGAAGGGTCACGGCGGTAACCAACTCGCCGGGGCGCAGGGTGGTCTCGATATGCGGGGTGTCACCCGGCAAGACATGCAGATCGGCCACGGGAATGACGCGCGTCTCGCCCGAGGGCAGGACGGTTTCCACCACCGCGTCCAAGACCAGCATCGCCACCGCCATGTCCGAGGGGTGGGTCGCGATGCAGGCGTCCGAGGTGCCAATGACAGCGAGTTGGCGCGAGACCGCCCCCTCGGCCAGGGCGCTGCAACCCGAGCCGGGGACGCGCTTGTTGCAGGGCATGTTGGGGTCGTAGAAATAAACGCAGCGGGTGCGCTGGAGCAGATTGCCCGCCGTCGTCGCCTTGTTGCGTAACTGACCCGAGGCGCCCGCGACCAGCGCCCGGGTCAGCACCGGATAATCGCGTCGCACACGCGGGTCGGCGGCAAGATCGGTGTTGCGCACCAGCGCGCCGATCCGCAGGCCGCCCTCCGCCGTCTCTTCGATCCGGTCGAGGCCGATGCCGTTCACGTCGATCAAGTGGCTCGGCGCCTCGATCTGCAGCTTCATCAGGTCCAGAAGGTTGGTGCCCCCGGCGATGTAGCGCGCATTGGCAATTTGCGCGGCGCGTGCCGCGGCGTCCGCCGGGCTGCTCGCCCGCTCATAGGAAAATGCCTTCATGCCGGCAACCCTTGCGTATCGGCGACCTCGAGGATCGCCTCCAGCATGTTCGCATAGGCGCCGCAGCGGCATAGATTGCCGCTCATCCGCTCGCGGATTTCCTCGGCGCTGAGGGGCGGCGGGGCGTTCAGATCGCCCGTGACATGGCTGGGGATGCCCGCCGCGATTTCCTCCAGCACCGCGCGGGCCGAGCAGATTTGGCCCGGCGTGCAGTAGCCGCATTGATAGCCGTCATGGGCAACAAAGGCCGCCTGCATCGGGTCCAGATGATCGGGCGTTCCGATGCCCTCGATGGTAGTAACCTCATCGCCATCATGCATGACGGCGAGTGTCAGGCAGGAATTGATCCGCCTGCCGTTGACGATTACCGTGCAGGCGCCGCACTGGCCGTGATCGCAACCCTTCTTGGTGCCCGTCAGATGCAGGTGCTCGCGCAGCAGGTCCAGCAGGCTGACGCGATTATCGAGGGTCAGCGCTTGGTCCATGCCATTGATCGTCAGGCGCACCGGCGATGTCGCCGCAGCGCCGGTCGCGGGCGGGCTGGCAGTTTGCGGCGTGGGAACGCGCTCCATCTCGGCCTCCTTCTTGGCTGCACAAATCCCGTGCGAGATCAGTGGCGGCCGGCGGGGCCGATGAACCTTGCGCGCGCCGGGCCGTGCGACGCAACCACGCGCTACCGCGATTGTTCCCGGCCTTCATGCCGCGTGCCCAAACCTATTTTATCCTCCCCCGCGGTTGACGGCGCGCCGGCGCACTCGCGTGCGACCGCAATGGGCGATCCATCGCTGCAACAAATGTCGCGCGTCGACAAACCGCACCTCCGGTCCTAGCGTTGGGGCCTGAGTCCATAGCCAGACCTGCGCCCCCTACGCGATGAGGCAGCCATGACCACCATCACCATCAACGGCGAATCCCACGACTTCAACCTCGATCCGGACACGCCCCTTCTGTGGGTGCTGCGCGACGAGTTGAAGATGACCGGCACCAAGTTCGGCTGCGGCGTCGCGCAATGCGGTGCCTGCACGGTGATGTTGAACGGCATGCCGCGCCGGTCCTGCATCACTCCCATCAAGGCGCTGGACGGCGCCGAGGTCACCACCATCGAGGGCATGTCCGGCCCCGAATACGATGCCATCCAAGCCGCGTGGCGGGCGATCGACGTGCCGCAATGCGGCTGGTGCCAATCCGGCCAGGTGATGAGCGCGACGATGCTGCTGCAACAGTTGCCCGCGCCGAGTGACGAGGAGATCGACCAGGCCATGGCTGGCAACGTCTGCCGCTGTGCCACCTATCACCGTATCCGTGCGGCGATCCACGACGCCGCCAAGACGTTGGAGGGCTGAGCCATGACTGTTCAGACATCCCGACGCGGCTTCCTGCGCGCATCTGCCGGTCTGGTGATCGCGATGGCGCTGCCACTGCCGATGCGCGTCATGGCGCAGGAGGCGGCGGCGCCATCCGCGGCCAACCCGCCGCCGATCCCGCCGAACGCCTTCGTGCAGATCGCGCCCGACGATACCGTCACCGTCGTCATCAAGCATATCGAGTTTGGCCAGGGCCCGCTGACCGGCCTTGCCACCCTGGTGGCCGAGGAACTGGATGCCGACTGGGCGCAGATGCGCGGCGCGCTCGCCCCGGCGAATACGCCGCTTTATGCCAACCTGCTGATGGGGGCGCAGGGCACCGGCGGCTCGACCGCCATCGCCAATAGCTTTGTCCAGATGCGTCGGGCCGGCGCGCAGGCGCGCGCGATGCTGGTCGCCGCCGCTGCCGCAGAATGGGGCGTGCCTGCGGCCGAGATTACGGTCGCCAAGGGCCGTATCGCCCATCCCTCGGGCAAGGAATCCGGCTTTGGCGCCTTCGCCGAGGCCGCCGCTCAGCAAACCGCCCCCGAGGCGCCGACCCTCAAGACGCCCGACCAGTGGGTTCTGATCGGGACCGACCTGCCCAAGCTGGACACGGCCGAGAAATCGGACGGCAAGGCAATCTTTACCCTCGACCAGTATCCCGAGGGGCTTCAGGTCGTGGTCGTCGCCCATCCCGATGTCTTCGGGGCCAAGGTCGGCAGTGTCGATGACACAGCCGCGCTCGCCGTCGCGGGCGTGAAGGCCGTCAGAACCATCCCACAAGGGGTCGCCGTCTATGCCGACAACACCTTCGCCGCGCTGAAGGGGCGCAAGGCGCTGAAGGTCACCTGGGACACGTCCGGGGCCGAGACGCGCGACAGTGCCGCGCTGCTGGCCGCCCATGTTGCCGCCCTCGATGGCGAGCTTCACGAGGCGGAGGCGGCTGGCGATCTGGCCGCCATGGACGCGCCGGGGGTGACGGTGGTCGAGGCGGAATACAGCTTTCCCTTTCTCGCCCATGCACCGATGGAGACACTGGACGGCGTCATCACCCTTGGCGACGGCAAGGCGCATGCCGCCTTTGGCAGCCAGTTCCCGACCTTTGACCAGCCGGCCATCGCCCAGACTTTGGGCTTACCCCCCGAGGCAGTCACTATCGATGTGATGCTGGCCGGCGGCAGCTTCGGCCGTCGCGCCACACCTGACGCCCACCTCGCCGTCGAATTGGCCGAGGTCGCCAAGGCCGGGGGCCCCGGCAGCTACAAGCTGATGTGGACGCGCGAGGATGACATCCGCGGCGGCTACTATCGTCCCATGTCGGTCCATCGTTTTCGCGGTGCGGTCGATGCCGAGGGCAAGATCGTCGGCTGGCAGAACCTAGTCGCCACGAAGTCCATCGCCGCCGGCTCGCCGATGGAGCCGATGATGGTCCGGGACGGTGTCGACAGCACCTCGGTCGAGGGGTCGATCGGTCTGCCCTACGCGCTGCCGAACAAGCGCATCGCGCTCGCCAATGTCGAAACCCTGATCCCCGTCCTCTGGTGGCGGTCGGTCGGCTCGTCGCACACCGCCTTCGCGACCGAGATGTTCATGGACGAGTTGCTGCAGGCCGCTGGCAAGGACCCGGTGCAGGGCCGGTTGGACCTGCTGCCCGACGGCCGCGAGAAAGTGGTGATCCAGAAGGTGGCCGAGATGGCTGGCTGGAAGGGAGCCAAGCAGGGCGAGAAAGGCTATGGCATCGGCTACGCCAAGTCCTTCGGCACCTATGTCGCCCAGATCGCCGAGGTCGAGGATCGAGGCACCGGCTATCCCCACGTCACCCGCGTCTGGTGCGCGGTCGATTGCGGGATCGCCGTGAACCCGAACATCGTCCGCGCACAGATGGAGGGCGGGATCGGCTTTGGCCTCGGGACCGCGCTCTTCAACGCTGTGCGTTTTGGCGAGGGCGGCCATGTGGTGCAAAGCAACTTCAACAATTATCGGATGTTGCGGATTGCCGAGATGCCCCGGGTCGAGGTCGAGATCATCAAGACTGACGCCGACCCGACCGGCGTGGGCGAGCCCGGGGTGCCGCCCATCGGCCCCGCGGTCGCCAACGCCTGGCGCGCGCTGACCGGAAAGGCGACGCGCGCCCTGCCGATGCTGTCGGAGGAGATCGCATGATGCGCCCCGTCCTGATCGCGGCGCTGATCGCCGCCCCCGCGATGCTGTCCCCGGCCTATGCACAGGATGCGGCAACGGCGGCCCCGGTTGCGGCCGACGCAGCGACACCGCCGCCCGCAGCCGATGCTGCCCCGACAACGTCCGGGGCAACGGCGCCGCCCTCTACGACGCCATCGATAACCACCCCGGAGAGCACTGCGCCGGCGACTCCTGCGCCGGAGGGTAGCCCCCCGCAACCCGTTGCCCCCGAGAACGCCGCGCCCGCTGCCGCCCCGATGACGACAGGAGCGCCCGCCCCCGCAGGGTCAGCGGCCGATGCGGCTGCGCCCGCTGGGAGCGGCACCGAGACCTCGGGGACCCCTGCACCTGGAGCGCCACCTGCTGCCGCGACCTCGCCAACCACTGCCGCGCCAGAGACCACCGGGATGTCGCCGGCCGGTGCAACCGGGGCGACGCCGGATGCAGCGGCGCCCGCGGTCGCCACCAAGGAGACGCCCACCGCGGTGGCGACCTCCAAAGGGACATCCGCGGCGGTGCCTGCCAGTCCGGACGCTCCGACCGCTGCCCCGGCTGCAGATGCAGCAACTGCTCCCCCGGCACCGGGAGAGGCCGCGACACCGCCATCTTCGTCCGAAGCGGCCGGCGAGACGGCCCCCGCCAAGGCACCCGAGACCGCGCTCGCCACGCCGGAGACCGGCCCAGTGGCTACCGCCATGGCGACCGACTTGCGTGGGCCGGACGAAATCACTGGAAGCGATGACGCCACCCGCTCGGCCGCGATCTTTGAGGAGATGGGCAAGGTCCTTACGCATCCGCGCTGTCTCAACTGCCACCCGGTGACCGGCGGCCCGTCACAGGGTGATGACATGCATCCGCACAGCCCGGCGATGGTCCGCGGCGAGGCGGATTTCGGTCCAACCGGCCTCAACTGCAACACCTGCCACGGGACCGAGAACGTCAGCTTCGCGACCGAGCCGGGCTCGATCCCCGGGCACGATCCGTGGCAGCTGGCGCCGGTCTCTATGGGTTGGCAGGGCGTGTCGCTGCGCGACATCTGCGAGCAGATCAAGGACCCCGCCCGCAACGGCGGCAAGGACCTGGAGGCGATCTACGAGCATAACGCCCACGACGGCCTCGTCGGCTGGGGCTGGGACCCGGGAGAGGGTCGCACCCCGGCGCCCGGCACGCAGGAAGTGTTTGGCCAGTTGACGCGGACGTGGATCGACACCGGCGCGGCCTGCCCGGGTTGATCGGTTGCGGCGGCTCTCGTTGCGCCGCCGCGCCCGCCCTCAGGCGTCCTGTTGATCGAGGGCGATGACAGCGCGGGCGATCACCTCTGCCCCCAGCGCGATCTGCTCGATCTCGGTCCATTCTTCGGCGCAATGGCTGCGGCCGTCCTTGGACGGCACAAATACCATGGCCGCAGGACCCAGCCGGGCCATGTAGGCGGCGTCATGGCCCGCGCCCGAGGTCAGGGGCATGTGGCTGATGCCGCCTGCGTCGGCCGCCGCCGTCAGCGCTGCCAGCAAGCCTTCATCCATCGGCACCGGCGGATTGTCCGAGATGACGCGCGCCGCGACGCCCGGCGTGGCCTCTGCCAAGTCGACGGTCCAGGCGATGAAAGCCTCCATGTCCGGCCGTGCTTCGGCCCGTGCGTCCACAAGCATGCGCACATGGCCGGGGATGACGTTGGCGGCGCCGGGCGAGATTTCGAACTCGCCCACCGTGGTGGTGAAGTGGCGGCCGTCGCGCGTCCGGGCGCCTTCGGCGCGAAGCTGGCCCACCAGCAGGGCTGCCGTAACCAGGGCATCGTCGCGCGCATCCATGGGCGTGGTGCCGGCGTGGTCGGGGCGGCCCTTCACCGTGATCTCGATCCGCGTGATGCCGGCAATAGCCCGCACCAGCCCCAGGTCGAGACCGGCCCGCTCCAGCCGGGTGCCTTGTTCGATATGCAGTTCAAGATAGGCGCGCAGCGGCCCGTTGAGCGGCTCGCTCAACGCGCCGCCCAGCGCCTCGGGGTTGCCGCCGACGCTGGTGATCGCCTCGCGCAGGCTGCGCCCCTCCCAAGTGCGATCCAGCCATTCGGACGGCATGATCCCCGCCATCCCGCGCGAGCCGATGCAGGAGACGCCAAAACCTGACACCTCCTCGGCGAGGAAGTCGACCACCGCGAGATCATGGCGCAGGGTGACGCCCGCCTCGTCCAGCGCGCGCGTTATCTCGAGCGCGGCGATGACGCCCGCGATGCCGTCAAAGCGTCCGCCCCCCGGGACCGTATCGGTGTGGCTGCCCAGCAGGATCGTGCCGCGCGCGGCTGGGTCCGATCCGGGGCGCAGGCCGATCATGTTGCCGGCGGCGTCCGTCCGGACCGTCAGCCCGGCGTCGGCGAAGGCGCGGCTGACCCAGTCGCGGCCGCGGTCGAACATCGGGGTAAAGCTGCGCCGGGTCCACGGCTGGCCCGGATCGGTCAGCGCCGCCAATGCGTCGAAATCGGCCGCGATGCGCAGCTCGCTGATCATCCGGTTCCTCATCAGGCAATCCTCCAGCCGTGCAAACCCTGCGCCAGCGCGGCGCGCGGGCGAATGAACCCGTAGCGGCGGGCCGGGGCAACCCCTGTCAGGACGATGGGCCGCTCTCTGGACGTTACGCGCCGCGGATCAGGCCGATCCGCCGGGCGGCCGCCCGTTCGAGGCGCTGAAACACGTCGTAGATCAGGATTGCCAGCAGGCCGACAATCAAGCCGCCCTGCACGACGAAGGCGGTGTTCGAGGACAGCAGCCCGGCAATGATGACCTCGCCCAGCGTATGCGCCGCGACGGTCGATCCGATGGTCGCGGTCCCCAGCGAGATGACCGCGGTCAGACGCACCCCGGCAAGGATGATCGGCAGCGCCAGCGGCATCTCGACCCGCCACAGGCGTTGGCGCGGGGTCATACCCATGCCACGCGCTGCCTCGGTCACCTCGGGCGGCAGGGTTGTCAGGCCGGTGAGCGTATTCTCGAACACCGGTAGCAGCCCGTAGAGGAACAGTGCGATCAGGGTCGGGCGGGCGCCGAAACCCAGGATCGGGACCGCCAGCGCCAGCACGGCAACCGGCGGAAAGGTCTGGCCGACGGCGGTGAAGGTGCGCGCCAGCGGCAGGAACTCGCGCCCCGAGGGCCTCGTCACCAAAATGCCGAGGCCGATCCCCACCGCACTAGAAGCGAGGACCGCCGCCGCCACCAGCGCCAAATGCGAGGCGGTCAGCGACAGCAGGCTGGTCTGGGTATAGACCGGCGGCGCGCCGTTCCTGGTCAGCGGGGCGAGCAGCGGCGCAAAGCTCTGTGGCGACAGCAGGAACAGGGCCAGAAACAGCACCGCAGCGCCGAAGGCGAGTTGCCCCCTCATGCGCCGCCTGCAGCGTCGCGGGCGTGTCCCGCGGGATTGGTCGCCTCGGCGCGCCCACCGCCGGCCAGAACCTGCAACCTCGCCAGCGTGACCACGCCACCGCCCTCGATCGGCAGCGCAGCGCGGCCGGACCACAGGCACTCGGCCAGCGCATCGCGCAGGCTGGCAGTGCGGGGCAGGGGCGGCCCGGCGGCGTCGCCCGGCTCGACAACATCCGCGACGCAGCCGAGCGACAGCAGGCGGAACGGCCGCTCTCCCTTGCCGATCAGGGCGCGGACAAAGGGCGTCGCCGGCTCGGTCAGGATCTGCGCCGGCGGCGCATATTGAAGCAGCCGCCCACGGTCCATGACGGCGATCCGGTCGCCGAGGGCAATCGCTTCCTCCATGTCATGGGTGACGAGCAGCAGCGTCGTGCCGAGGCGTCGCTGCACCTCGTGCAAATCGTCCTGAGCCTTGGCGCGGATCACCGGGTCCAGTGCGCCGAACGGCTCGTCCATCAGCAGCAGATCCGGCCGCGCGGCCAGCGCGCGGGCAACGCCGACTCGCTGCTGCTGGCCGCCGGACAATTCATAAGGCATGCGGCCCCGGTATTCGGCCGGATCCATCTGGAACAGCTCCAGCAACTCGTCCACTCGCGCCGCGATCCGCGCCTTGGGCCAGCCGAGCAGTTGCGGCACGGTTCCGATGTTCTGCGCGACCGTGCGATGCGGAAAAAGTCCGTGCCCCTGGATCGCATAGCCGATCCGGCGGCGCAGCAGATGGGGCCGGATCGTCGCGGTGTCGACGCCGTCGATCAGCACGCGACCCGAGGTCGGCTCGACCATGCGGTTGACGGAGCGCAGGAGGGTAGTCTTGCCCGAGCCGGAACTGCCCACAAGCACGGCGATCTGGCCGCTGTCGATGGTCAGGCTGACATTGTCGACCACGGTCTGATCGCCGAACCGCTTGGTCAGGTTCTGGATCTCGATCATGGGCTGCCCCTGGATGCGGCGCCCCGCTCAAGGCCCTCGACCGCGAGGTCAAGCGAGACGCCGGACACCAGCGCCAGCGCGATGGTCGGCAGCGCGCCCAGCAACACCAGGTCCATGGCGGTCTGGTTGAGGCCCTGAAAGACAAAGGTGCCAAATCCGCCGCCGCCGATCAGCCCGGCGATCACCGCGAGGCCGATGTTTTGCACCAGCACGATCCGCACCGCTGCGATGATCGAGGGTAGGGCCAGTGGCAGCAGTATTCCGGTGAGGATTTGGCGCTCGGTCATGCCGGTGCCGACGGCCGCGTCCCGCGCCTCGGGCGAGACGCCGGCCAGCCCGACGACGGTGTTCGACACGACCGGCAGCAGCGAATAGATGAAGAGCGCGATCAGGGCGGGAAAGGGGCCGATGCCGGAAACGCCCAACGCCTGCGCGCCCGGCAGGTGCAGCGCCACCCAGCCGAGCAGGGGGATCATGATCCCGAAAAGCGCCAGCGAGGGGATGGTCTGCAGCAGGTTCAGCGTACCCAGCACAGGGCCGCGCAACCCGGGCCGGTTATAGAGGGCGATCCCCAGCGGCAGCCCGACAACCAGTGCCAGTCCCAGCGAGCCGAAGGCCAGCAGCAGGTGGCGCACCGCCTCGCGGCCGAACAGATCGGCGCGGGCGGCGTATTCGCGCATGACCGACGTGCCGTCCAGCAGTCCG
The DNA here is from genome assembly GCF_003324675.1 of Paracoccus suum. NCBI lineage: Bacteria > Pseudomonadati > Pseudomonadota > Alphaproteobacteria > Rhodobacterales > Paracoccaceae > Paracoccus > Paracoccus suum. The sequence goes on along the minus strand of NZ_CP030918.1, from coordinate 2,913,588 downwards.
GACGACAGGATCAGTGCTGCCGAAACTATGGCCGCGCCGAGCATCAGCCAGCGGCGGCGCAGGGGCAGATGCATGCGCGACTGCGCATCCGCCACCATCAACGCGAAGGCCAATGTCAGCAGCCAGAAGCCGGCTGAAGGCGCGACGCGAGCGATGGTATTGCCCTCGGGCATCAGGTAGCCCGCCGAGACGCCCAACGCGACGACCGTGGCCAGCAACCCCGCCAACCCCAAGGCCAGTCGCGCTGGCAACGCGAGCCGCGGCGACAGCCCGGCCAGCAACGCAGCGACCAGGGCTGCCGTCAGGCCCCAGCCCAGCGCGGCGGGGAGCGCATCGGGCAGCCGCATGCCCTCGCCGGCGACGATCCGGTTGGGCTTGAACTGGACCAGCGGCAGCGCAAGCCCGGCCGCGCCGAGCGCCGCGAACAGGACGCCGGTGCGGCTGATCCGCGGCGCCGCGGCGGCGGCCGCTGGCGTGGAATAGGGCAGGTCTGTCATGGGCAGCTTGTCACCTGATGGGTCCGAGGCCGGCGGCCCTTTGACAACGCTTTGGACCAGTGCGGACCAGCAGCCCCAATCGGCACCGCGGCGCCCTTACTTCAGCACGCCTTGCTTGGTCAGGTAGTCCTTGGCGACGGTCGCCGCCGGCTCGCCCCCGACCTGAATGCGACCATTCAGATCCTGCAAGGTCTCGAGCGACAGGCCCTCGAAGATCGGGTTCAGCACCTCGGCGATCTGCGGATGCTCGGTCAGCACCTCCTCGCGGACAATGGGGGCGGCCTGATAGACCGGCTCGACCGCCTTGTCGTCCTCCATCACCACCAGCCCGGCGGGAATTATGCCGCCGTCGGTGCCATAGACCATTGCGGCATTCACGCCCGAGGTCTGCTGCGCGGCTGCGGCGATGGTCGCGGCGGTATCCCCGCCCGATAGCTGCACCAGCTGGTCCGGCTTCAGCGTGAAGCCATACGCGGTCTGGAACGCCGGCAGGGCCGCCGGCGAGGTCACGAACTCGGTCGAGGCAGCGAGCTTGATCTCGCCCCCGCCAGCCACGTATTTGCCGAGGTCCGACATCGTGCGCAGGTTGCTGGCCGTCGCCAGGTCCTCGCGCACGGCGATCGCCCAGGTATTGTTCGCGGGTGCCGCTTTCAGCCAGATGATCTTGTTCTTTTTCTTGTCCAGTTCGGCCGCGCGCTCGTACCCCTTGGCCGCGTCCTTCCACACCGGGCTGTCAGCTTCGTTGAAGAAGAAGGCGGCATTTCCGGTGTATTCGGGATAGATGTCGATCTGCCCCGAGGTGATCGCGTCGCGCACGATGGGCGTCCCGCCCAGCTGCAGCTTGTCCTGCACCGGCATTCCGGCATTCTGCAGGGCGAGCAGGATCACGTTCCCCAGAAGGCCGCCCTCGGTGTCGATCTTGGAAGAGACGACGATATCCTTGGCACCGGCCGCCCCGGCCAGTCCGAACAGCGTCGCGGCGGCGAGCATGGTCATGCGTTTCATGGATCGGTTCCCTTGTCTGGTCTGTCGCCCCCCACCCGCGAAGCGCGCGGAACATGCCCGGGGCGCCGTCAAGACCGCTCGGCGGTCCAGCGATGATCAGGGCCTCAGTCGTTCAGTGTGGGTCAATTTGGCACTAAGGACCATAAGCCTTCGACCACGCATATGTTCCCTCGGCGGTGCGACACGCGGTTCATCGGTGCTCAGGACATTCACGCTTGGGGCGTCGTTCCACGCGGCCGGTTAGCCGACGCCGAATTTGCCGCTATCGCCAATGTACACAGCTTGACAGGCGTGCGATCTGGCACAACGCTCGGCGGGCGACTGGGCGGCCGGCAGGGCGCGCGAGAGGTAGTGATTGCGCTAACGCGGCAAACCTGCTTGGTGCAAGCGCTACAGGGAGGATTCAGATGAAAACCACTACAACGATCGCGGCCGCTGCGGCGCTCGCCGCAGGCATTCTTGGGGCAGGTGGCGCGATGGCGGCCGGCGCCACGGTCGCGTTCCTGATGCCCGACCAGGCCTCGACCCGCTATGAGGAGCATGATTTCCCCGGCTTCAAGGCCGCCATGGCCGAGCTTTGCGCCGATTGCCAGGTGATCTACCAGAACGGGAATGGCGACGCCGCGCTGCAGCAGCAGCAGTTCAACTCGGTCATCGCGCAGGGCGCCAAGGTCGTCGTCCTTGACCCCGTGGACAGCGCCGCCGCCGCCGCCCTGGTCGAGATTGCCCATTCGCAGGACGTGAAGATCATCGCCTATGACCGGCCTATCCCGGACAAGCCGGCGGATTACTACGTCTCGTTCGACAACAAGGGAATCGGCGCCGCTATCGCCAAGTCGCTGGTCGATCACATGAAAGCTGCGGGCGTTCCCGACGGTGCGGGCGTTCTGCAGATCAACGGCTCGGCCACCGACGCCGCCGCCGGCCTGATCCGCGACGGCGAGCGCGAATCGCTGGCGGCCTCGGGTTACAAGACGCTGGCCGAATACGACACGCCCGAATGGGCGCCGCCCAAGGCCCAGGAATGGACCGCCGGCCAGATCACCCGGTTTGGCGACGAGATCAAGGGAATCGCCGCGGCCAACGACGGCACCGCCGGGGGCGCCATTGCCGCGCTGAAGGCGGCTGGCGTCACGCCGATCCCGCCGGTCACCGGCAACGACGCGACCATCGCGGCGCTGCAACTGATCCTGTCGGGTGACCAGTACAACACCATCTCGAAACCGTCCGAGATCGTGGCCCGCGCCGCTGCTGAAATCGCGGTCGGCTTTGTCGAGGGCAAGGCGCCCGAGGCCAAGGCCACCCTCTACGACACCCCATCGCAGCTGTTCGTGCCGGTCGTCGTGACCAAGGAAAACATCAAAGCCGAGATCTTTGACAAGGGCGTCCAGACCTACGACCAGGTCTGCACTGGCGAATATGCCGCCGCCTGCGATGCGGCCGGCATCAAGAAATAAAAAGAACCTGCGGGCCGCGGGGCTATTGCCTCGCGGCCCGTGCAAAAGACGGGGAACGACATGGCAGCAACACCCTCGGAACGCTCGCGCAAGGGCGATCTGCTTCTCAGCCTCAGCGGGGTCTCGAAGCAGTTCGGCGCCGTGACCGCGCTGTCGGACATCGAGCTTGAGGTTCGTGCCGGCGAAGTCGTGGCGCTGGTCGGCGACAACGGTGCCGGCAAGTCGACCCTCGTCAAGATCCTGGCCGGCGTGCACCAGCCGACCACCGGGACCATCCGCTTTCTGGATCGCGAGGTTACCCTCGACAGTCCCGCCAAGGCCCTCGACATGGGCATCGCTACCGTCTTTCAGGACCTTGCCCTGTGCGAGAACTTGGATGTCGTGGCCAATCTTTTCCTGGGGCAAGAGGTCGGACCCTGGGCACTGGACGAGGTCCAGATGGAGGTCCGCGCCTGGAAACTGCTGCGCGAACTTGCGGCGCGCATCCCTTCGGTGCGCGAGCCCATCGCCTCGCTCTCCGGCGGGCAGCGCCAGACCGTCGCCATCGCCCGCTCGCTGCTGCTCGACCCCAAGATCATCATGCTGGACGAGCCGACCGCCGCGCTCGGCGTCGCCCAGACGGCCGAGGTGCTGAACCTGATCGAGCGGGTACGCGACCGCGGCCATGGCGTGATCCTGATCTCACACAACATGGCTGATGTCCGCGCGGTCGCCGACCGGATCGTCGTGTTGCGCCTCGGCCGCAATAATGGCGAGTTCACCGCCGACAGCCCGCACGAGTCGCTGGTCGCCGCCATCACCGGCCTTGCCGACAATTCCGTATCGCGCCGCGAGGCCCGCAAGATGCAGACGGTAGAGGCCTGACATGACCGATCCCGAAACGACCCCGACCACCCCGCGGCTGGACCGCGCCGATGTCCGCGTGCGCCATGACGAGGGCCTTTCCGGTGCCATGCACGCCTTCGTCGACCGCGTGCGCTCGGGCGATCTGGGGATGCTTCCCGTGGTGGCCGGCCTGCTGATCATTTCGGTCGTGTTCAGCACGCTGAACCCAGTTTTCCTGGCGCCCAACAACCTAGTCAACCTGCTGTTCGACGCCGCCGCCGTCGGCCTGATCTCGCTCGGCGTGATCTTCGTGCTGCTGTTGGGCGAGATCGACCTGTCCATCGGCTCGATGAGCGGGCTGGCCTCGGCCATCGTCGGCGTGCTGTGGGTCAACAGCGGCTTGCCGGTCGTGGTCGCCATCGCGGCCGCAATCGTCTCTGGCATGGCGGTTGGGGGGATCTACGGCTTTTTGCGCAACCGCTTCGAGATGCCCAGCTTTGTCGCCACCCTTTCGGGTCTGCTCGCGTTGCTGGGGCTGCAGCTTTACATCCTCGGGCCGACCGGTTCGATCAACCTGCCCTACGCCTCGCCGCTGGTGAAGTTCGGGCAGATCATGATCATGCCCGACTGGCTGTCCTACCTGCTGGCGATCGTGCCCGGCGCGGTCCTGATCCTGACCGGGTTGCGGACGGAACGAGCGCGCGCCGCGGCCGATCTGTCCAGTGGCGGAATGACCGTCGTGCTGGCCAAGGCGGCGCTGCTGACCGCGGCGCTGCTGGCGGCGGTGTTCTATCTCAGCAAGGGGCGCGGCATTCCGTGGATGTTCGCGGTGTTCGTGCTGTTCGTCGTCATCATGCACTACATGCTGACACGCACCAAATGGGGACGCTCGCTGTTCGCGGTCGGCGGCAATGCCGAGGCCGCGCGCCGGTCGGGCATCAATGTCCGCCGCATCCGCACCTCGGCCTTTATGCTCTGCTCGACTTTCGCGGCGTTGGGCGGGGTATTTTCTGCCTCGCGCCTCGCCAGCGCGAGCCAGCAGGCCGGGACCGGCGACGTGAACCTGAACGCCATCGCGGCGGCGGTGATCGGGGGCACCTCGCTCTTCGGCGGGCGCGGCTCGGCCTGGTCGGCGCTCCTGGGCATCCTGGTCATCCAGGCGATCTCGAACGGGTTGACGCTGCTGAACCTCAGCTCGTCCCTGCGCTACATGATCACCGGCGCGGTTCTGGCCATCGCGGTGATCGTCGACTCACTCGCCCGGCGCTCGCGCGCCAGCCACGGCCGCGCATAAAGGGACTGGGGTGATGAGCGTAGATTTGCAGGGCAAGACGGCGGCCGTAACCGGGGCCGCCTCCGGGATCGGTCTGGAATGTGCCCGCATCATGATCGAGGCCGGCGCGCAGGTCGTGCTGATCGACCGCGCGCAGGACCGGCTGCAGGCGCTGTGCGCCGAGTTGGGACCGGCCGCGCATCCGCTGGTAATCGATCTGCTGGACGGGCCGCAGGTGTCGGGCATGCTGGGGCAGATCGAGGGCCTGCTCGGCGCGCCGCTGGACATCCTTCATGCCAATGCCGGGGCCTATATCGGCGGCGCCGCGGCCGAGGGGGACCCCGACGCCTGGGACCGGATGCTGAACCTCAACATCAACGCCGCCTTCCGCAGCGTGCGGGCCGTGCTGCCCGCGATGATCGAGCGCAAGACCGGCGACATCATCTTTACCAGCAGCGTCGCCGGCGTCGTGCCCGTGGTATGGGAGCCGATCTACACCGCCTCGAAATTCGCGGTGCAGGCGTTCCTGCATGCCACGCGCCGCCAGGTCAGCCAGCATGGCATCCGCATGGGAGCGGTGCTGCCCGGCCCCGTCGTGACAGCGCTGCTGGACGACTGGCCCAAGGCCAAGATGGAAGAGGCATTGGCGAACGGCAGCCTGATGCAGCCGCGCGAGGTCGCCGAGGCGGTGCTGTTCATGCTGACCCGCCCCCGCAATGTCGTGATCCGCGATCTTGTGATCCTGCCCAACAGCACGGATTTGTAGGCCCGGCGAAAGGGCACGTTCGCCCTGGTGGTGAGGCCACGAACTGACACACCCAAATAAGCCGGTCTTTCCAGGCACGGATGGCTGGGCGACTGGCTCGTGAATTGTCGCGGCAACAGCTGCCTCGTTTTGGCCGCTCAGACGCCTGCGGCCTTCGCTCGACCGCCGCCTGGCGTAGCGCCCGCGCCATTCGGCGCCCCTCCTGGCGCGATAACTGATCCTGATCACGCAATTATTCCGCAGGCGCGACGCTGCGCCCGCTTGCGTAATTTGCGCGCTGGTGGAATGTCGACTAATTACGTAGGACTTCACCCTTGATTCGTTTTGGGTCGAAGCGCGGCGTGCATGGAGATGCGCTGATGTCCGGTTCCAACTTACCCGCGAGGCACCTCTGATGCTCGCACCATTCCTCATCATGTTGCGCGAGGGGCTCGAGGCTGCCCTCATCGTCGGCATCATCGCCTCATACTTGCACCGCACCGGCCGTCGCGCCTGGTTGCCGGTGATCTGGATCGGCGTTCTGCTGGCCATCGCCCTGTCGCTATTCGCCGGCGCTGCCCTGCTGACCCTCAGCGGCGAGTTCCCGCAAAAAGCCCAAGAGGCCTTCGAGGCGGTGGTCGGACTGATCGCCGTGGGCGTGCTGACCTGGATGGTATTCTGGATGCGCCGCGCCTCCGTTTCGATGCGGGACGGGCTGCAGGGCGGCGTCGACCGCGCGCTGGCGGCGCCGACCGGCGCCACTTGGGCGCTGCTCGGAATGGCATTCTTTGCCACCGCCCGCGAGGGGCTGGAATCGGTGTTCTTCCTGCTGGCGATCTTCCAGCAAAGCCCTGGCCCGATGATGCCGCTGGCCGCCTTGGCCGGGGTCGCGGTCTCGATCCTGGTCGGCCTGCTGATCTATCGCGGCGGGGTGCGTATCAACCTGCGCCTGTTCTTCCGATGGACCGGCATCCTGATCCTGTTCGTCGCCGCCGGCCTGCTGGCCAGCGTCATGCGCAACCTGCACGAGGCCGGGGTCTGGAACCATCTGCAGCTGGTGGTGGTGGACCTCAGCGCGATGCTGCCGACCTCCAGCGTGTTCGGCACGGTGCTGGCCGGCATCCTCGGCTATGACGACACCCCGACCGTGGGCGAGGTGCTGGTCTGGGCCGCCTATCTCGCGGTCACGCTGCCGCTCTACCTGCGGCCTTCGAACCTTCGTCCGCCTGCCATGGCTCGGCCGTTGCCAGTCGAGGCCCGGTCATGACCGCGTCCGCGCCGGGACGCATGCTTCCGCTCGCCGTTGGCGGCGCAGCTCTGCTGGTGGTCCTTGGGGCTGGGGCGTTCTATGCCGCCACCCGCACGGCCAGCGGGCCAGAGCGTGGTAACGTCCACAAAGTCAGCGTCGGTCAGAACACCTGCGAGCCCGCGGATTTCACTGTGCCCGCGGGCCCGACCACCTTCGAGATTCACAACGAATCCGACCGGACGATCGAGTGGGAAATCCTGGACGGCGTCATGGTCGTCGAGGAGCGCGAGAATATCGCCCCGGGTTTCCATGCATTGGTAACCGGCCGCCTCAGCCCGGGCAGCTATCAGATCACCTGCGGGCTGCTGTCCAATCCGCGCGGCACCCTGACAGTCACCCGGTCCGAGGCCTCGGATGTCGCCAGTGCGGCGCCGCCCATGGCCGCGTTTGTCGGACCTTTGTCGGAATACCGGGTCTATCTGGCGGGGCAGGCCTCGGCGCTCGTGGCCGCAGTCACCCAGCTCGACGCCGCGATCAAGGCAGGCGATCAGGCCGCCGCCCGCACCGCCTGGATCGAGGCCCGCGCGCCCTACAAGCGCATCGAGGCGGTGGCCGGGCGCATGGCCGATCTCGAAAACAGCATCGATCCGCTGCCGGAATACCTGGCGAAACGCGAAGCTGACCCCGACTTTACCGGCTTTCATCGCATCGAATACGGCCTGTGGGCCGAGGGGCAGGGCGGCACCGAGGGGCTGGCCCCGGTCTCGGCCCGGCTGCTGGCGGATGTCACCACCCTCAAGGACCGGTTGCGTGAGTTGAAACTTGCCCCGGCCGAACTTGCGGGGACAGCGGCGCGTCAGGCGGGCCACCTGTCTGCAGGACAGATCACCGCGGGCGAGGATCGCTGGTCGGGCGGCGATCTGCAGGACATTGCGGCCGGCCTCGACGGCATCGCCAAATCGGCCGGACTGATGCGGGTGTTGGTGGCCGAGGCCGCGCCGGATGTCGCCACGGCCTATGACAAGGCGCTGGTTGACGCGCAGGGCAGCGTAGCCAGTTTGACCGCGCAGCCAGGCCATGGCGATCTGGACAAGGCTGCGCGTGCTGATCTGGCCGCCCGCTTTGCCGCGCTGGACCAGGCCATTGCCGCCATGAACCCGGCCATCGGGTTGAATTGATGGGCAACGAGACGCCCAAGACCGGCCTGCAGACCAGCCGCCGCGGCGTGCTCGGCGCGATGGGCCTGCTCGCGGCATGTCCCTTTGCCGGCATGGCCCGCGCTCAGACGCCGGCCGGCGCGACCCCAGAACCGCCGGTCCACAGCGTGACCGACGCGCCCGAGGCGAACCGCGCCACGCAGGGCGACCACGTCTCGCCCTACGGCCCGCATCAGGCCGGTATCACCACCGCGCGCCCGGCGCATGGCATGATCGCCAGCTTTGACCTGATCGCAGAGACGCCGGACGAGCTGGAGGAGACCTTCAAGCGCCTGACCTCGCGCATTGCGTTCCTGACCGCGGGCGGGCCGGTGCCGCAACTGGACCCCGGTCTGCCGCCGGCTGACAGCGGTATCCTCGGGCCGGTGCTGCATCCCGATGCGTTGACCATCACCGTATCGCTGGGCGCGTCGCTGTTCGACCGGCTGGATTGGCTGACCCCGCACCGGCCCGCCTGCCTGTCGCGGATGACGTCCTTTCCGAACGACGCGCTGGACGCGCAATGCTGCCATGGCGACCTTAGCCTGCAGATCTGCGCCAACACGCAGGACACGACGATCCATGCCTTGCGCGATGTCCTGAAGACGATGTCCGACCGGCTGGTATTGAACTGGAAGCAGGAAGGCAGCGTCCCGGTCATCGCCCGGACCCCGGACGGCGTCGCCGAAAGCGCGCGAAATTTCCTCGGCTTTCGCGATGGTTCGGCCAATCCCGACAGCGGCGATTCCGCGTTGATGGACCGCATCGTCTGGGTCGGCAGCGGTGGGGCGGAACCAGCCTGGGCCACGGGCGGCACCTACCAGGCGGTGCGCCTGATCCGCAATTTTGTCGAGCGCTGGGACCGCACGCCATTTGCCGAGCAGGAGGCGATCTTTGGCCGCCGCCGCATCAGCGGTGCGCCTCTCGACCGGCCGGACGGAACCGAGTTCGACGTGCCCGACTATGCCGCCGACCGCGACGGCGCGCGCACCCCGCTGGACAGCCATATCCGCCTCGCCAACCCGCGCGGGCCGGGGGACGAGGCCAGCCTGATCTTGCGCCGCCCCTTCAACTATTCGGCCGGCGTGACCCGATCGGGCCAGCTGGACCAAGGGCTGCTGTTCATCTGCTACCAGGCGGACCTCGACCGGGGCTTTATCGCCGTCCAGAACCGGCTGAATGGTGAGCCGCTGGAGGAATATATCAAGCCGACCGGTGGTGGGTATTTCTTTACCTTGCCGGGGATGCGCGATGCCGACGACTACCTGGGACGAACGCTGATCGCGGCCTTGCGCGCGGCGCCCGTCCAGACTGCCACCCAAGGATAGGACGGACTGATGACGCTGAAATCTCTCTTTGCCGGAACCACGATGCTCGCCGTCCTTGGGGGCGCTGCATCGGCCGAGGTTGACCCGCTGGCGCTGGTCGAGCCGATTGCCGACTACAAGATCTACGTCACCGAAAAAACCGACGAACTGCTGGCGGGGACGACCGAGTTCGTGACCGCCATCAAGGCCGGCGACGTCGAAAAGGCCAAGTATCTGTTTCCGCGCACGCGCCTGCCCTATGAGGCGATCGAGCCGATCGCTGAGCTGTTTTCCGACCTCGACGTGTCCATCGACAGCCGTGCCGACGACTATGAAGGCGCCGAGGCGGACCCCAAGTTTCCGGGGTTTCACCGCATAGAGTACGGGTTGTGGGAAAAGGGCTCGACCGAGGGGCTGGAGCCCGTGGCCGACAAGCTGCTGGCCGATGTGACGGACCTCCATGGCCGCATCGGCGCACTGACGTTCCCGCCGGAAAAAGTCGTCGGCGGCGCGGCCGTGCTGATGGAGGAGGTCGCCGCGACCAAGATTTCGGGCGAGGAAGACCGCTACAGCCACACCGACCTGTGGGACTTCAAGGGCAACTTCGACGGCGCGCAAAAGATCGTCGAACTGGTGCGCCCGCTGATCGCCGAGGCCGAGCCCGACTTCCTCAAGACCGTAGACGCCAATTTCACCAAGGTCGACACCATCCTTGCCAAGTACAAGGAGGGTGATGGCTACATGACCTATGACAAGCTGACCGATGCCGACCGCAAGGTGCTGTCCGCAGCAGTCAACACGCTTGCCGAGGACCTGTCGACCCTGCGGGGCAAGCTGGGCCTCAGCTAAGGGATCGGGGCGGCCCGCGCCGCCCGGTTTCACGCCTGAACGACGCGCTGGGTCTGCTCGCCCAGCCCCTCGATCCCCAGCCGCACCACCTCGCCCGCGCGCAGAAACCGGGGCGGCTTCTGGCCGAGGCCGACGCCGGGCGGCGTGCCGGTCGAAATCACGTCGCCCGGCTGCAGCGACATGCATTGCGAGCAATAGGCGATGATCTCGGCGACGCCAAAGATCATCGTCTCGGTGCTGCCGCTCTGCATGCGCTGGCCATCGACGTCCAGCCACATCGCCAGCCGGCCAACATCGCCCGCTTCGTCGGGCGTCACCAGCCACGGCCCGATCGGGCCAAAGCTGTCAAAGCCCTTGCCCTTGTCCCAGGTGCCACCGCGATTCATCTGCCAGTCGCGCTCGCTGACATCGTTGACCACGCAGTAGCCCGCGACATGCGACAGCGCGTCCTCGGCCGTGATGTAGCGCCCGGGCGTGCCGATGATGATGCCCAGCTCGACTTCCCAGTCGGTGCGGGTCGATCCGCGCGGAATTTCGATATCGTCATCGGGACCGCAAATCGCGCTGGTCCATTTGTTGAAAATGATCGGCTCGGACGGGATGGGGGCGCCCGTCTCGGCGGCATGGTCGGCATAGTTGAGGCCGATGCAGACGAACTTGCCGACGCGCCCGACGCAGGGCCCCAGGCGCGGATTGCCCGGCACCGCAGGCAGGGCCGAGGGGTCGAGCGCCGCGAGGCGGGCCAGGCCCTCCGGCGTCAGCACGGCCCCGGCGATATCGTCCACATGGCCCGACAGATCGCGGATCACGCTGCCCGCATCCAGCAGGCCCGGGCGTTCCTGCCCCTTTGGACCATAACGCAGCAATTTCATGTCTCTTTCTCCCTGCTCCGGCGCGGCGATGGCGGAATGGTTCATGACTGCGCGCGATTGTCGATGGCCATGGTCCCATCGGCTTGCTTGCGCACGCCGCGCCGGCACGCCACGCTGATTCGGGCCAGCCGCGAAAGATCGACGCCATGCCTGAGCTTGCCACCTCCCCGGATGCCGCGCCCGCCAGCCGCGACCCGTTGCTGCAGCCCTACCGGCTGAAGCATCTGGTGCTGAAGAACCGGATCATGACCACCGCACATGAGCCGGCCTATACCGAGGACGGGATGCCCAAGGATCGCTACCGCGCCTATCACGAGGCGCGGGCACGGGGTGGAGTGGCGATGGTCATGACTGCCGGCAGCGCCTCGGTCAGCCGCGACAGCCCGCCAGCTTTTGGCAATGTGCTGGCCTATATGGACGAGGTCGTGCCCTGGACGCGCGCGCTGACGGATGCCTGCCACGCACATGGCTGCGCGGTCATGATCCAGCTGACCCACCTTGGCTGGCGCACCCGCTGGGACCGCGGCGACTGGCTGCCGGTCGTCGCGCCCGGGCGCACGCGCGAGCCGGCGCATCGCAGTTTTCCCAAGCTGGCCGAGGATTGGGACCTTGACCGGATCATCGCCGACTATGCGGATGCGGCCGAACGCATGGCCGCCGCCGGCATGGATGGGATCGAACTTGAGGCCTACGGCCATCTGCTGGACGCCTTCTGGTCGCCGCGCCTGAACCAGCTTGAGGCGCCGTGGAACGGCAATCTGCCCGCGCGGATGGCCTTTTCGGACGCGGTGATCGGTGCCATGCGGGCACGGGTCGGGCCGGATTTCCTCATCGGTGTTCGCTTTTCAGCAGACGAGGGCGCGCCCGGCGGTATCGACACCGATACCGGCCTCGCCATTGCCAGACGGCTGCGGGACAGCGGACAGGTCGATTTCCTGAACGTCATCCGCGGCCGGATCGAAACCGACCCGGCGCTGATCGAGGTTATTCCGCTGATGGGCATGCCCTCAGCCCCGCATCTGGATTTCGCCGGTCGGGTCCGGGCCGAGGTCGGCTTGCCGACATTCCACGCAGCGCGCATCCCTGATGTGGCGACTGCCCGTCACGCGATCGCCGCGGGGTTGCTCGACATGGTCGGCATGACCCGCGCCCATATCGCCGACCCCGACATCGTTGAGAAGGTTCGCACCGGGCAGGAGAATCGCATCCGCCCTTGCGTAGGCGCCAACTATTGCCTCGACCGGATCTATCAGGGCGGGGAGGCGCTCTGCATCCACAACGCCTCGACCGGGCGCGAGTTGTCGCTGCCGCACGAGATCGCGCCGGCTCCTGAAGTGCTGCGGGTGGTGGTGGTCGGCGCCGGCCCGGCGGGGCTGGAGGCGGCGCGAGTTGCCGCCTTGCGCGGCCATCAAGTTACAGTGCTCGAGGCGGCCGACGCCCCCGGCGGCCAGATCCGGCTGGCCGCACGTCACCCCCGCCGGCGCGAGTTGATGGGCATCATCGACTGGCGCATGGCAGAATGCCTCGCCACTGGCGTGCAGTTCCAGTTCAACCTACTGGCCGAGGCGGACGACGTCATGGCGCTGCGGCCCGAGGTGGTGATCGTCGCCACCGGCGGCCTGGCGCAGGACGTGCCGATGGCGGGGGGCGAGGGTCTTTGCGTGACCGCCTGGGACATCATCTCGGGCGATGTTGCCCCCGGCCAGCGGGTGCTGGTGTTCGACGATGCCGGCGACATGGTAGCCCTGCACGCAGCCGAGGTGATCGCCCTTGCGGGCGGCGCAGTCGAAGTGATGACCCCCGACCGCACCTTTGCACCCGAGGTGATGGGCATGAACCTCTCGCCCTGGATCAAGGCGCTGCAACCACTGGGCGTGCGGTTGACTGTCGCGCAGCGTCTGTTGGGCGCGGCCCGGGCGGGCAACCTGATCCAGGCTCGGATCGGCACCGATTACGGCCCGCATGAGGAACTGCGCGAGGTTGACCAGATCGTCGTCAACCACGGCACGGCCCCGCTGGATGAGTTGTATCTGGAACTGAAGCCACTGTCGGCGAACCGCGGCGCGGTCGATTACGCCGCACTGCTCGCCGGTCGCCCGCAGCCCGGGGCGAATGGCTCGGCAGAGGATTTTCGCCTCTGGCGCATCGGCGATGCTGTCGCATCGCGCAACATCCATGCCGCGGTGCATGATGCCCTGCGGCTGGTGCGAACACTGTAGGGGAGGAAAGGTGAGAGGCTGGACAACGACCCAAGCGGGGCTCGTTACGGCTGCTTCCTTCCGGACCTGACCGGGTTGGCGAGGCGCCTGCCCGCGCCAACCTCTCGCGCGGATCTCTACCGCTACCGCGAGAGCGATGCAAGGCAGTCTTGTGTCGGCTCGCCGCCCTAATCCCGGTCAAGCGGCACGCGCAGCCGCAGGAAGCCCTGGTCGTCCGTCCCCTCGGGGATGAGGCCCAGCGGATTGTCCGCCAGCATGGTCGCGACCTCGGGGCCGGTGCGGATCAACCCGGACGCACCGGGCACGCGCGCAAAGGTGAACATCGGTCGCGCTTGGGGGGCGACGACCCGGCGGCGGCGCAGATAGGCGCGCACCAGATCGCGCACCGTGGCGGTGCCTGCGCTGATCGGCGCGCAATCGGCAGTCAGGTCGGCGTAAAGGCCCACCCCTGACAATCGGTAGCTGTTCGTCGCCAGGAGGAAGCGGCGCTCGGGCGTCACCGGCTGGCCCCCGTAGGTCAGGTTGCGGATCCGTCCGCCCGTCCCGTCGGCCCGGGGGAGCCCGTCCGCCATGTAGCGGGCAGGCCGGCTGGGATCGATCTGCCAGTGCAGGCCGTCGATCATGTCAAAGTTATAGCTGGCGAAATCGGGGTCGATCAATTCCTGCGTTCCCGCGCCGGGCAGGATGCGCAGGAATGCCCCAGCCGCGCGCTCGAGCCAATCCGCAAGCTCGGCCCCGGTCACGATCAGGGCCGCGGCGCGGTTGTTGAACGCATAGAGATCGGCCAGATCGCCATGGGTGATCCTGCCGGCGGGGATGTGGGTGTAATGCCCCGGGCCGCCACGGGCGCCAGCCCGAAAGGGGGCGACTGCGACGAGGATCGGCAGTTCGGCATAGTGCGTGCCCGACAGCGCGGCTCGCAAATGCCAGCGTTGCGCCATGGCAACCAGGCGCAGCCCGGGATCCTGCCCGAGCATCGCCAGGTGGCTGCCCAGCGGCACCGCCGTGCGCCCGATCCGACGCGCGCCCGCGCGCAGTGCGGACCGATGCGCAGGCAGGGTGGCCTTGCGAATGGCAACGCGGGCCGGTGAGCCTATGTCCGTGGCGAGTGATGTCGCGGGATGGAGTTCCGCTGTGGCATGCCCGACCTGCCAGCGTCGGCCATTCGTTTCCTGCTCCAGCACGAGGTTGATGACGCCCAGATGCGAGCCGCCAAAGCCTGCCTGCACCAAAGGTGCGGGGCTCGGCTGCGGGTATTCGCGCCTCTCTTCGGGGGCCGGATTCAACTCGTGGCTATGCCCGGCGATCACCGCGTCAATCCCCGGCAGGCCGGCGAGGGCGCTCGCAGCATTCTCGGTCCCAAGCTGATGCGGCAATGGCGAGGTGCCGGAATGGGCGAGCGCGACGACGAGGTCTGCGCCACTGGCGCGCATCAGCGGCACCTCGCGCTCGGCGGCCTCAATGATGTCCTCGGTCCGAAGGCCCGGAAACTCGGCGGCTTCCCAGGCCGAGGACTGGGGCGGCACGAAGCCGATCACGCCGATGCCGATCTGGTGGGTCCGCCCAGCCCGGTCGCGCAACTCGCGCTGCAGGATCACCCACGGGCGCACCCGGTTTTGCAGTCCGGGCAGGCGCGCATTGGCGAGCACGAAGGGAAATGCTGCTCCCCCAAGCGCCCGGGCCAGAAAGCTGCGGCCATAAGAGAAATCGTGATTACCCAGCGTCGCCGCATCGCACCCGACTGCATTCAGGCTGGCAATTGCCGGATGCGCCCCGGCCCCGGTCGCGGCGCGCGCCAGATCGTCTGCCAGTGGGTTGCCCTGGAGAAGATCGCCATTGTCGAAAAGCAGCGTATTGGCCGCCGTACTGCGCTGACGCTCGATCAGGACTGCCAGATGCTCCAGCCCGCGGCCGAGCGGCAAGTCGGTCCGGCGCCGAAAGTAATCGAAGTCCAGCAACTGCATATGCAGGTCGGTGATCGCCATGATCCGCAGGTCGATGGCCGTCGCGTCACCCGTGCGGCCCGCCCTAGCTTTGGAGGCATGCCCCTCGGCGAAGCCCGTCGCGTCCTCACGAAGGCCGACCCGGCTGCCGTCGCCGGAAATATCGCTCCGTGGCTCGATCAAGGCTGCCGCTCGCGGCAATGCATGGTTGCGTTCCCCCGCTTTCATGCCAGCATAACGTGCACGCGAGGGGTAACAACTGGACAACTCTTCTCTTATGGACGAAGGCGCCCCTTTTCGTACGCGGTTTCGGGGGTTAACTGGAAAGCATTTGGACGATCAAGACCGTCCAACACGGAATATGAGGAAGATCCCGCATGCAGGTGAGCACCAGCCACGACGTCGAGATGCCTGCTGATGCACTGTTCGATGCGGTAGCCGATTTCGATCTGCTTGAACGGATGATGGTGCGCCGCGGCGCACAGGTCACCCGGCTCGAGCCCCCGGCGGGCAGCCCCATGTCCTGGGACATCGCCTTTGACTGGCGGGGACGCCGCCGCGAGATGCGTCTGCACGTGACCTCGTACGACCGTCCCGAGAAGGTCCAGATGCACGGTACCTCGGACAGTTTCGACGTTGAAATCCGTGCCGATATCGTTGCGCTCTCGCGCTATCGCTCGCGCCTCGTGCTGACGATCGAGGGAAAGGCGCGCACCATCAAGGCGCGGCTGATGCTGCAGACCGCCAAGCTGACCCGCGGCTCGATCGACAAGAAGTTCGAGGCGCGCGTCGCGGCCTATCTGGACGGGCTGGCCGCGCGCGACGCCTGACGCGAGGGGACCGGCCCGAGTGGCCGCCGTCAGCTTGCGCCGGCGGCCCAGTATCGCTAGGCCAGCCGCCATGTCCGCGCCAACCGCTCCCGTCGTCATCCTCGTGCGCCCGCAGATGGGCGAGAATATCGGCGCTGCGGCGCGCGCGATGCTGAACTTCGGCCTGACGGACATGCGCCTCGTGGCGCCGCGCGACGGCTGGCCCAATCCGCGCGCCGTGGCCATGGCGTCTGGCGCAGCAGGACAGGTCCTCGATCGCGCCAGGGTGTTCGGGACCTTGGGCGAGGCGATGGCCGATCTGGACCGCGCCTATGCCACCACCGCCCGTGGCCGCGAGATGACAAAGCCCGTCCTGACCCCAGCCGCGGCCATGGAGGACGCGCGGGCCCGCGTCGCCGAGGGTGGTCGCATCGGCCTGATGTTCGGCCCCGAGCGCGCCGGGCTGGAGAACGAGGATGTCGCCCGCGCCAATGCCATTGTCACGGTGCCGGTCAACCCGGATTTCCCGTCGCTGAACCTGGCACAGGCGGTCCTGCTGCTCGGCTATGAGTGGGCGCGGGACAGCTTGCCGACTGCGCCCATGCCCACGGGTCGGCGTCCCCCGGCCGAGGTTGCTGCCAATGGTCGCGACATCGCGGCCCTCGCAGATCACTGGGAAGGGCGGCTCGACCAGGCCGGCTTCTTTTTCCCCGCGCAAAAGGCGCCCGGCATGAAGCTTGCGCTGCGCAACCTTTGGTCGCGCATGCCCCTGACACGTGCCGATGCCAAGATCCTGCACGGCGCGCTGCGCCAATTGACCCGCCATCGCGGCGGACCCCCGCCCGCAGGCGATTGACCCTATCTGGCGGACTGCTTAGGTCCGCCGCCAAAGCCAAGTGAGGTGACCCCATGGCCAAGCGGCCCGTGTTCCAGGAGGTCGGCGAGGCGGCTCGCCCCGCGCCACTGCCCGCAGGCGGGCTGATCGACGCAGCCCCGCTCGGCGCGCGCCGGGCGATACGCGCCTGGTTGGTGGTGCTGTTCATCATGGTCATGGCGATGATCGCGCTGGGCGGCGCGACCCGGCTGACGGGTTCGGGTCTCTCGATCACCGAATGGCGTGTCGTGACCGGCACGCTGCCCCCGGCATCGGCCGCCGAGTGGCAGGCCGAGTTCGACAAATACCAGCAGATTCCGCAATTCCGCGAGGTCAACCCGGACATGGACCTCGGCGGATTCAAGCGGATCTACTGGTGGGAATGGTCGCACCGCCTGCTCGGCCGGCTGGTCGGGCTGGTCTGGGCGGCGGGTTTTGCGTTCTTCTGGGCCACGAGGCGGATTCCGCAGGGCTGGGTCGGACGCTTGGCGCTGCCGGGCATCCTGGGCGGGCTGCAGGGTGCGGTCGGTTGGTGGATGGTGTCCTCCGGCGTCAGCGGGACAACCCTCACGCATGTCGCCAGCTGGCGGCTGGCGACCCACCTCGGCCTCGGCTTCGCGATCCTCGGGGTGATCGCCTGGTATGCACTGATGCTCGGCCGGTCCGAGGCAGCGCTGATGCGCGCCCGCCGGGCCGGCGAGGCAAAGCTGTTTTCCATGTCAACCGGACTAATGCATCTCACGTTCGTGCAAGTGCTGCTGGGTGCCCTGGTCGCCGGCATTGACGCAGGGCGCCAGTATACGGGTTGGCCAAAGATGGGCGGCGAATGGATCCCGGCTGCCGCGCTGGACTTGCAACCGCTGTGGCGCAACTTCATCGAGAACCCCGCCCTGGTGCAATTCATCCACCGCATCGTCGGCTATCTGCTGGCGATCTTTGCCGTGGTGGTGTTCCTGCGCGCGCGCCGCTCGCCCCACCCATCGACGCGGGCCGCCTTTGCCGCCATGCTGGCAGCGGTAGCGGTGCAGATCGGCCTCGGGATCCTGAACGTGATCCATGGCGCCCCCCTCGGACTGGCGCTGGCCCACCAACTGACCGCCGTGGCACTGTTCGTTCTGATCCTGCGCGGCCGCTACCAGGCGCGCTATCCGTTTGAAACTTCGGTTCGGGGAACCCTGCGATGAGCGATGGATTCGATCAGCTGCTGGCGTTCCAGCGCACCACCGAGGCGCTGGCCTCGATCGCCGGCCGGCTCGACTGGGATCGCGAGACGGTCATGCCCAAAGGCGCGGCCGAGCAGCGCAGCGAAGAAGTCGCAGCCCTCGAGACGGTGCTGCACGAGCGGCGCACCGACCCGCGTATCGGCGAATGGCTGGACGTGGCCGCCGATTACGCCGAGGACGCCGAGGACGAGCGTTCGCTGGCCTTGATTGCGCGCGACTATACGCGCGCCAGCCGCGTGCCAGCCCGCCTTGCGACCGAAATCGCCCGCGTCACCTCGCTGGCGCAAGGCATCTGGGCCGAGGCGCGCGCCAAGGACGCGCCGGATGATTTCCTGCCGACCCTGTCCGAGGTCGTGATGCTGAAGCGCGAGCAGGGGGCGGCGCTGGCCGATGGCGGCGATGTCTATGACGCGCTGCTCGACGATTACGAGCCCGAGACTTCGGCAACCGAGATTGCGGCGATCTTTGATGCGATGCGGCCCCGTCTTGTCGCCCTGCGCGAGGCGATCCTAGGCGCGGAAACCGTGCCGCGGGCGCTGAGCGGAACATTTCCGCAAGAGGGGCAGTTGCGGCTGGCGCGCGGCGTTGCGACTGCCTTTGGCTATGACTGGACCCGCGGCCGGCTGGACCTGGCGGTCCATCCCTTCAGTTCGGGTGGCTGGCAGGACGCGCGCGTGACGACGCGGGTGGTCGAGACCGATCCGTTCAATTGTGTCTATTCCACGATTCACGAAGTCGGCCATGCCAGCTACGAATTGGGGATCGACCCGGACTATGCGCTGACCCCGCTGGGGCGCGGCGTGTCGATGGGCGTCCACGAAAGCCAGAGCCGCATTTACGAGAACCAACTCGGCCGCTCGCGCGCCTTCACGGGTTGGCTCTCGGGGCGGATGGCCGATGCGTTCGACGATTTCGCCGGGGGCGACGCGGATGCATTCTACGGGACCGTAAATCGCGTCAATCCCGGCTACATCCGCACCGAGGCGGATGAGGTGCATTACAACCTGCACGTCATGATGCGCTTCGACCTCGAGCGCGACCTGATCGCCGGCAGGCTTTCGGTCGAGGACCTGCCCGAGGCATGGAACGCGCGATTCCTGCGCGATTTCGGCGTGGCCGTGGACCGCCCCGCGAATGGGGTGTTACAGGATGTGCATTGGTCAGTGGGTCTGTTCGGCTATTTCCCGACATATGCGCTGGGGAATGTCTACGCCGGCTGCCTCGACCGCGCGATGCGGGCCGATCTGCCTGACCTTGATGCCGAACTGGCCCGCGGCAAAGCCCACCCGGCGACCGAGTGGTTGCGCGAGCGGGTCCAGCGTCATGGCGCCCTGTTGCCCCCGCGCGAGTTGATCGAGGCTGCGACCGGCGCCGCGCCCTCGCCCGAGCCGCTGCTGGATTACCTCGAGGACAAATTTGGCGATCTGTACGCCCTGTGAGCCTTAAGGCTGCGCGAACGCGCGCGGTCCTCGAAGACGAGACTGAAAGCGAAGGGCCGCAGGTCGCGGCCTTTTTTCCTCGCGTTATGGCGGATCGGCGTCCTTGTCCGCACGAGGTCGTGCTGATGGCCATGGCGGAACTGGCCGCCGCGAAGCGCTGTGATGGACGCCCCGACCGGACTAAATCGCAAATCAGCTTAGGCCGACCGGCGCAACGGAGCATTAGCCGCGGATAAGACGCCGGGCTCCCCCTCGCGTTCGATCTCGCGTGTATGAAAATGGCCCAGCACCGCGATCATTTCCGCAACCTGGCTGGTCAACGAAGCTGCGGCCGCGGCATTGTTGTCGCTGAGCGTCAAGTTCGACTGGTTAACCGAGTCGAGTTGCGACAGGACCTCGGACACCTCGCGCACGCCCGTGGCCTGGTCGGTCGTGGCATGGGCGATGCCGGCGACGTTCGAGGCCATCGCCGCGACTGCCGTGCGGATCTGCTCCAGCGCGCTGCCGGCGTCCTTGACCAGCCGCACGCCGGTCGTGACCTCGGCTTTGCTCTTTCCGATCAGCTCGGCAATCGACTGGCTCGCCTTGGCGGACTGCTGGGCCAGGTTACGGACCTCGTTCGCGACCACGGCAAAGCCGCGCCCGACCTCGCCGGCGCGGGCGGCCTCGACCGCTGCGTTGATCGAAAGCAGGTTGGTCTGGAAGGCGAAGTTCTCGATCACGCGCGTAAACTCGCCCATGTGACGGGTGTGCTCGTCGATCCGGTCCATGGCATCGATGGCGCGGCCAACGGTTTCGGCGCCGGTGCGCACGATTTCCTCGGCGCTGCGGGCGGCACTGTCGGCGTCGCGCGCCGATTGGCTGGTCGTGGCGACGTTTCCGGAAATCTGCTCGACCGCTGCCGCCGTCTGCTCCAGCGAGGCCGCCTGCGATTCGCCGCGCTTGGCCAGATCCTCGGCCCCGGCGGCGATCTCGCTCGCCTCGGCATTCATGGTCCCGGAGCGCACGCGCAGGTCCTCGACCAGCGAGACGAGGTGGGCGAGCGCGTCATTGAAGATGGTGAAGACCGGCACGAACTCCGGGTCGGTGGCGCCGGCAAGGCGCACGGACAGGTCACCGCGCGCCATCGCGGCGATGCCGCTGACGAGCTTTTCGACCGCCACCTTGCGGGGCGTGACGTCGCTGGCAAACTTGATCACCTTGCTGACCTTGCCTGAATCCTCGACGACGGCCGTGTAGGTCGCGACGATATGTGCCGGCGCGCCGTCCTTGCGCAGGCGCCGGAACTCGCCCGACTGGCTCTCGCCGCGGGCGAGCGCCGCCCAGAAGGCGGCATATGCCGGCGAATCCCGTTCGGCGGGATCGACAAACATGCGATGGTGACGGCCCTTGACCTCGGACAATTCATACCCGAGGCAGTCGAGGAAATTCTGGTTAGCCTCGACGATTTCGCCCTGCGGCGTGAACTCGATCACCGCCTGCGAGCGGGATAGCGCCGCGATCACGCTGGCCTGCTGGCGCATCTCGACATGCTGGGCGGTGACATTGGCGATCACGGCGACGATGCTGCGGGTCTGCCCGCCGGGGCCGATGATCGGCGCATAGGTTGTCTGCAGCATCAGCGTGCGGCCGTCCTGTGCCTCGCGCAGGCTGCGGGCGTGAACCGTCTCGCCCGCGGCAGAGCGTGCCAGGAGGCCGCGCACCGTCTCGATGTCGATCATCTTGAACGCATCCGACAGATGTTGTCCCGGCAATGCGTCGAGGGGAACGCCGGTCAGCTTGGCGTAGCCAGCATTGGCGGAAATGATCCGTCCGCTCAGGTCAAGCTCGACCATGGGGGCCGTGTTGGCCGCCTCTGCGATCGCTGCCACGAGGGCTGGATCGTCCGTCAAACGTCGCATCATATGCCTCGTGCTGCGTATCGATGAGGATGGCGTAGCACCCGGCTTCTAAGATCGGGTTAAGACGCGCGTCCCTCGGCACGGGAATGCCGACAATTGTAATGATCGCCGGCGCCTACCCGACGCGCGGGGGCCCGAACCGGGCGAGCATGCGCTCGGCGATCTGGTCACGGGTCTGGCGATAGGCATCCAGTTGTGCCGCGCGGCCCTCGCCGAGGCCGACCGGGTCCATGATCGGCCAATATTCGACATCCAGATGCACATGTCGCGTCATTTCAAGGGCATGACGCTGGCTGGCGGGGGAGAGGGCGATGACCAGGTCAAAGGCGGTCAGATCGTCGCCCCAGTCGGTCATCTGCTCGAAGCTGCGCGAGCGGTGGCGGGCAAGCTCGATCCCCAGTTCGGCGCAGACGGCGACGGCAAATCCGTCGACCTCCATATCGCTTCGCACGCCGGCCGACTGCACGTAGCATGCGCGGCCATAATTTTTCTTCATCATCGCCTCGGCCATGGGCGAGCGGATGGCGTTGTGATCACAGCAGAACAGGACCGAGCCGGGGAGGGGGACCGGGCCGGACATCGGTCAGACCTGTTGCAACGCGCAAATCAGGGTGAACAGGCGGCGGGCGGTGTCGATGTCAACCTCGGCCTTGCCCTCCAGACGCTCCTGCAAGGTGCGCGCCCCCTCGTTGTGAATGCCGCGCCGGGCCATGTCGATCGCCTCGATCTGCGCCGGCGGCAGGCGTTTGACGGCATCGTAGTAGCTGGTGCAGATCTGGAAATAGTCCTTGATCACCTGCCGGAACGGACCCATCGACAGATGGAACGAGGCCAGCGCCTTGTCCTCTTGGGTGGCGACATCGAAAACCAGGCGGCCATCGCGGACCGCCAGCACCAGCGCATAGGGACCGGGGGGCGCGGTCTGCCCGGCCCGGCCCGGAAGCGCAAAGCTGTTATCCTCGAGCAGGTCAAATATCGCGACCCGGCGCTCCTGCTCCATCTCGGGGCCGGGCGGGGGTAGGGCGCTGTCGTCGATCTCGACGCGGCAGAGGCGGTTCATGACCGTGCCCCTTGGCCGGCGTGCTGCGCGATTCGCGCCGCGACCGAGCGTGCGTGGGCGCCGAGGCCCTCGGCCTCGGCCAGTCGCACGGCCGCCGGGCCGATGGCCGCCAGCGCCGCCGGTGTCAGGCGCGAGATGGTGGTGCGCTTGAGAAAGTCCATCACCGACAGCCCCGACGAGAACCGGGCCGACCGCGCGGTTGGCAGCACATGGTTCGGCCCCGAGACGTAATCGCCCGCCGCTTCGGGCGTCCAGCCCCCCAGGAAAATCGCGCCCGCATGGCGGATCCGGGCTGCGACCGCATCGGGGTCATCGGTGCAAATCTCCAGATGCTCGGGCGCGAGGCGGTTGGACAACTCCGCAGCCTCGGCCAGATCGCGGGTCACGACGATGGCCCCATGATCGCGCCAGCTGGCGCCAGCGATGGCGGCGCGGGGCAGGCCCGGCAGCAGGCGGTCCACCTCAGCGGCGACCGAGCGGGCGAACTCTGCATCGGGCGTCAGCAAGATCGACTGAGCGTCGGCGTCATGTTCGGCCTGCGCCAGCAGGTCGAGGGCCAGCCATTCGGGATTGGCGGTGCCGTCGGCAATGATGACCACCTCGGACGGGCCGGCGATCATGTCGATGCCGACGCGGCCAAAGACGCGCGCTTTGGCGGCGGCGACATAGGCATTGCCGGGGCCGGTGATCTTGTCCACGGCGGGGACCGTCGCCGTGCCGTAGGCCAGCGCGGCAATCGCCTGGGCGCCCCCGATGCGGTAGACCTCGTCCACGCCGGCGATCTGGCAGGCGGCCAGAACCAGCGGATTCAACTGCCCGCCAGGGGCCGGCACGCAAACCACCAGCCGGCCCACCCCGGCGACCCGTGCGGGGACGGCGTTCATCAGCACCGAGGACGGATAGCTGGCCTGACCGCCGGGCACATAGAGGCCCGCCGCATCGACCGGCGTCCAGCGCCAGCCAAGGGTCGCGCCCTCGGGGTCGGTAAAGCTTTCGTCGCGCGGCATCTGGCGGGCGTGGTAGGCCCGCACCCGACTGGCTGCGAGCGTCAACGCGGCGCGGTCATCGGCGCTTACAGTGGCGGCAGCGGCCGCGATCTCCTCGGGCGGGATGCGCAGCGTCTGCGGGGTCACGTCCAGGCCGTCATAACGTGCGGTCAATTCGATCAGGGCGGCATCGCCCCGGTCCCGGACGTCGGCGATGATGTTATCAACTGCTGCCCCGACATCCTCCGCATCCTCGCGCTTTGCGCTCAGAAGCGACCGGAACTGCTGGTCGAACCCAGCTGCGGCGGTATCGAGCAGATGCGGCATCCTCGGCCTCCGGCAGGCGCCGAAGGGCGCTGTCGCCCGGTGTTAGCGATGGCCGGGCGGCGCTGCAAGCTACAGCGCCAGCAGCATCTCGGCCTCGGGCACGCCGTTCGGGTTCATCTGCGCCGGTGCGCCGCTGAAGGCAAAGCCGAGCCGGTGGTAAAGGCGCTGGGCCGGCTCGTTGCCCGTGCCGACATGCAGTGCGAGTTCTGTCATGCCGTCCGCCCGCGCGATTTCCAGCAGATGCCGCAGCAGCGCCTCGGCGTAGCCGCGGCCGCGTGCCGCAGGGCGGGCGTAGACCGAGATGATCCACAGGCGGCGCGGGTGGTCAGGATCGGGGTCCAGCCCCGCCACGGCCAGCGGCAGTTGCGGGTCATCGCCGACGGCATAAGTCGGTGTCGCCGCCAGCCGCGCCGCGAAGCTGTCCAGTGGCCGGTCCTGCCAGTCGGCGAGGCGCGAGCCGAAAGCGTCGGGGGCCTTGGCCAGCGCCTCCAGCCGAATCGCACGCCAGGCGGCGGAATCGGCCGGGGTCAGCCGCCAGATCATCATTCCGGGTGCTGCGGCGCCTTGCCCGAGGGCGCGGCGTAGGGCCGGGTCACGTCGCGCAGGTCGACCGAGATGCATTCCACGTCTGCCACCAGCGTGCCATCCCCGGCAAAATGCAAGGCAATGCGCCCGGTGCCGTCCTCGCCCGGTTGCCATTCCAGCGCCAGCAGCGACAGCACCAAGTCCGAATCCGCACGGTCGATCCCGTCCGAGGAAAGGCGGGTCGCGTCGCTGATGACCATCAGGGCCTGCACCCGTTCGAACGGGCGGCCTTCGGCGCGGGCGGCGTCCTGGTCCTCCCAGCGAAAGCGGTTCAGCAGCAGGGTCAGGCGGCGCTGGGCCGGCTGCCAGCTGATCTCGGTCACCGGCAGCACGGCGTCCTGCGCCAGCGCGCTGATGATGCGCAGATCCTCGGCGTCCTCGGCACGCAGCATCACAGGGCCGGGCCCGGCGTCGGCAAAGCCTGCGTCAGGCATGGGTCGGCTCCTCGGCATGGGCGGCGCCCTCGCAGGCGCGCTCGATCCGCGCGCCGACGGCCGCCAGCTTGTCCTCGACATGCTCGTAGCCGCGGTCGAGATGATAGACGCGGCGCACGACCGTCTCGCCCTCGGCCGCAAGGCCGGCGAGGATCAGGCTGACGGAGGCGCGCAGGTCCGTGGCCATAACCGGTGCGCCGCGTAGCCGCTCGGTTCCCGTGACCGTCGCGCGGCCGCCATGCACGTCGATCCGCGCGCCCATGCGCGTCAGTTCTGGAGCGTGCATGAATCGGTTCTCAAAGATCGTCTCTTCCAGATGGCTCGTGCCCTCGGCGGTGCACAGCAGCGCCATGATCTGGGCCTGCAGGTCGGTCGGAAAGCCGGGGAACGGGGCCGTGGTGACATCGACGGCGCGGACGCGGCCGTTTTTGCGCGCCACGGTCAGCCCACGGGCGTCTTCCGACACAGTGATCCCAGCCTCGTCCAGCTTTTCGCAGAAGGCGGCGACAAGATCGATGGTCCCGCCAAGGCAGGTGACCTCGCCGCCGCAGATCGCCGGGGCGAGCATGTAGGTGCCAAGCTCGATCCGGTCGGTGACCACGGGATGGGTCGCGCCGCCAAGGCGGGCCACGCCCTGGACGGTGATGGTCGAGGTGCCTTCGCCTTCGATCTGTGCGCCCATGCGGCGCAGGCAGCGGGCCAGGTCGACGATCTCCGGCTCACGCGCGGCGTTGCGCAGCTCGGTCGTGCCGCGGGCGAGCGTTGCCGCCATCAGCGCGTTTTCGGTCGCGCCGACCGAGACGACGGGAAAGTCGATGACCGCACCGCGGAGGCCGCCCGAGGGTGCCTTGGCGTGGATATAGCCCTCGCGCAGCTCAAGCGTTGCACCCATCGCCTCAAGCGCCATCAGATGCAGGTCGACCGGCCGCGCGCCGATTGCGCAGCCGCCGGGCAGCGACACCTCGGCGATGCCGTCACGGGCCAGCAGCGGGCCCAGCACCAGCACCGAGGCACGCATCTTGCGCACGATCTCGTAGTCGGCGCGGTGGCTGCTGAGGCTGTGGCTGGACATTGCCAGCACACGTCCGTCCTGCAGGCCCGCCACCTCCGCCCCGAGGCTGCCGAGAAGCTGGGTCATGGTGCGGATATCCGACAGGCGCGGGGCGTTGGTCAGCGTCAGCGGCTCATCCGTCAGCAGCGTTGCCGGCATGAGGGTCAGGCACGCGTTCTTGGCGCCGGCGATGGGAATGTCGCCCTTGAGGGGCCCACCGCCCTGCACAATGATCTGGTCCATCCGTCCTGCCTATGCCCTTGGGGTCATTGTTGTGTGTCCCGGCCGGCGTTTTGCGTGGCCGGCGGTCTGGTTGTGGCCTCGTCTAGCCTTCGCGGTCCGGCGCTTGCTCACGCGAGGCATCCGGGTCGGACGCGTCAGTGCCTTGTGCGGATCTTGCGCGCGCCTGCGCCTTGCGTCGGTGCAGGTTGGCGCGCAATGCCTCGGCCCGGCGCGTGTCCTTGTCGGGACGCGACGCGGAGGATTGGGGCTGGCGTGGCTCGCGGGTCATGGGCCCGGTTTAGCCGCGCCGCCGGCAGCCGTCCAGCAGCGGCGTCAGCGCCTGCCGGGCTCAACCCGCGCACAAGGACGGCGGGCACATTCACCGCGCACATCCCAGAAAAGCGCTTGCGCCCACCGCGCGCCTTGTCTAAATCCCCGCCGCACGGACGCACCATCGTCCGCCGGCGCTGTGGTAGCTCAGTGGTAGAGCACACCCTTGGTAAGGGTGAGGTCGAGAGTTCAATCCTCTCTCACAGCACCATAATTCCAATCACTTGCGGGGGTTTGTGGTTTGCACTTTGGTTCTTTGAACCAAATGTGGCCGATCGAGCTTCAACGCGCTTGCGGCCTTCTTCAGATCGCTGGGCGTAAACGCGCCATAGGTTGAACGCGTGGAGGAGGGTGAAGAGGACCAGGTACTGTGCCGCTTCCTCGGCTACCCCCTCCAGACGTGTTTGATCAGCCAGCGGCTGCCAAGGAAGTCCCGCTGCCAGCTGCTGAGCGCCGCTTCGACGTCATATCCGTGCCCATGGCCGTGTGCGGGGGGCTCGCGCGAAATGTCTTGGGGACGTAGCTTCCGTCCTCGACACAGTCAGTGACGTGCTGGCGGATGACGCAGGCAAGGCTACTCTGGCTGCCGCGTCGAGCGCCGCCAAGGTATCCCGGAGCCGCTCGGCGACGGTGGGCGCGGCGGGAACGCAGTGCTCGCGTGCGGTCTCATAAACACTCGCCATGGCAGTGTGGCGTGGCCGCGGGCCTGGCTGGAGCCGGTCCTTGCAGCAGGGACAGGCCTTCCCTCCACCGACGTGTTGCCCTGGACCTGATAGGTTACGTTGGCTTTGATTCGGGTCTCGCCGATATAGCCGACTCCCAGACGCCGCCGCTCACCGTCGAAGAACGAGATGCAAGCCGGCGCCGGGAGACCTGGGAAACCAATTGGCTGAAATCGATGACGTCCATGATGGAATTCCTTTTTCTTATGCGCTCTGCGCACCTGAAGTGGCCATTGCCGTCTGCGCTGATGTTCCGTCCAGGCGGTCGCCGGGGAGCGCCAGTGTGAAGGCGGTGGCGTAGCGGCATGGGTGGTACATGCGCACGGCGCGGTTTGCTAGGCGCGCTTTCCGCCGCGCCTGACGACGCGGTTGATCTTGTCGGCAGGTCCCACGCGAAGGCCACTTCAACGTCCCCGCCACTTGCCCCGGCGTCAGATCCCCAATCGCCGGGCGGCCGCTTCGGCGGCCGTGCGCGCGGCGTTGTCCATGCCGGCGCGGGCGGTCTTCATCCTGGCGGTGCTTTCGGGGCCGGCCTCATCGGGGGTGCCGTTGCGGAACGGCGGCTCGGGTGCGTATTCCAGCACCAGCTGGACGCGGCGCGCTGCCTCCTCGCCCATCAATTCTGCAGCGAGCGTTAGGCCAAAGTCGAGGCCGGCGGTGACGCCGCCGCCGGTCATGCGATTGCGGTCGCGCACCACGCGGCCGTCCACGGGGCGCGCACCCATCAGCGGCAGCAGATCTGCCACCGCCCAGTAGGAAGTCGCGTCATACCCCTGCAGCAGCCCGGCTGCCGCGAGGACGAGGCTGCCGGTGCAGACGCTCGTCACCCATTTGGCGCGGCTGCCCCGGTCGGCGACGAACTCCAGCACCTCCGGATCGGTCATGCAGGCATTGGTGCCGATGGTGCCGCCGGGGATGAACAGCACGTCAAGATCCTCCGGGCAGCCGGCAAAATCGGTCGTGGGAGACACGGCGATCCCGGCGTCGGTCGGCACCGCGGCCAGGTCCTTCCACACCAGGTGCGTGTCGCAGCGGAGGATACGGAACACGGTCAGCGGTCCGATCAGGTCCAGGGCGACCATGTTCGGAAAGACCAGCAGTCCGACCTTGGGCGCGTCCGGCGGCACCTCGGTCATAGTGCGAATGTGGTTGGCCGGGGCCGGCTGGGCAGCCGCGGGCAGGGCTGCTCCAGCTGCCAGCAGCGAGCTGAATGCCAGAAGGGTACGGCGGTCGAAGGTGGCGGGCATGGGGAATCCTTTCGGCAAGGGCGAGGGCGCCGGGCACCCTTCTGTCCTGACGATGACTGCGGTCCGCTCGGATTTATTCCCGCGTGCCGGAATAATTTCTTCGGCGGGGCGTCAACCTTGCAACGACCCCAACGCGCAGGACCACGCCATGCCCCATTCCCGACCGCTCGCCGTCGCCCTTCTGGCAGGTTTCGTGGGCCTGACAGGCAGCCCCGCACTGGCCCATGGGACCGCCGGATGCCCCGCAGACTTGGCCGCCGCTGATACGTCCGTGGGACAGGACCACGCCGCGCCCGCCGCCAAAAGCCCGGCCGGGCATGAGCATGCTGCGCCCGATACTTCTGCCCACAGCGCCGCGCCCGTCGCGCACGGCCACGTCGCCGCCGGCCATGACACCGCCGCCGGCGCCCCAGAGCACGAACAACCGTTCCTGCTGGAAAACGACGAGGCCATGGTCCGGATGATGACCGACATGACCATCAAGGCCAGCGGCGATATCGACCGCGACTTTGCCCTGATGATGATCCCGCACCACCAGGGCGCGGTCGACATGGCCAAGGCATATTTGCGGCATGGTGGCGATGACCCGGTCCTGCAGCGTCTCGCGCAGGAGATCATCGTCGAGCAGATCCAGGAGATTGCCGCGATGCAGATGGCCATCGGCAACCCTGCGCCCGCCCCGGCGCCAGTTCCGACGCAGGCCGCCGCGCTCCGCAAATAAGCCCGATTCATAGAAACGAGGATGTACCAGCCATGACCAACCGAGTTCTGACGCTTGTCCTGCTTGGCACCATGCTGACCCCGCTGGGCGCGCTTGCCGGGCAGGCCCCCGGGAGTGCGGATGGCGGTGACCGCCCGATCAGCAGCAAGGACCGTGTCTATGCAGCCGAGCAGTTTTCCAACACCATCTCGGTCACCGATCCCTCCACCAACACGCTGCTGGGGCTGATCCGTCTTGGCGATCCGCAGCCCAGCAGCCTCAGCCCGCTCTACAAGGGGCAACTGCTGGTCCATGGCCTCGGGTTCGCGCCGGACGGCAAGACCCTGGCGGCGGTCTCGATCGGGTCGAACTCGGTCAGTTTCATCGACACCGCGACCAATGCGGTCAAGCACACGACCTACCTCGGCCGCTCGCCGCACGAGGCGTTCTACACGCCCGACGGCAGCGAAGTCTGGGTCACCGTGCGCGGCGAGGATTACGTCGCTGTCATCGACGCCGCGACCTTCGCGGAAAAGACCCGGATCAAGCTGCCGGCCGGGCCGGGCATGACGATCTTCTCGCGGGATGGGGCTTATAGCTACATCTGCTCGTCCTTCAACCCCGAGACGGTCGTCGTCTCGACCAAGGACCATCAGATCGTGGGCAAGGTGAAACAGGAAAGCCCGTTCTGCCCGAACATCGCCGCGACGCCGGACGGCAAGCAGGTGTGGCTGACCCTGAAGGATGTTGGCAAGGTGCAGGTGTTCGACGCCAAGCCGCCCTTCAAGGTCATCAAGACGATGGACACCGGCCCGCTGACCAACCACGTCAATTTCGCGCGCACCGACAAGGGCCAACTGGCCTATGTTACCGTGGGGGTGCTGAACCAAATAAAGGTTTTCGACACCGCCAGCTTCGAGCAGGTGGCGACGATCCCGGTCGGCAACCTGCCGCACGGGCTGTGGCCCTCGGCCGATGGCACTCGCGTCTATGTCGGGCTCGAGAATGACGACAATCTGGCGGTCATCGACACCGCCGCGCAGCGGGTCGTTGCGAATGTCCCGATCGGGCAGGCGCCGCAGGCGCTGGTCTATGTGCCGGATGCCGTGACCGAAGGCCCGGGGACGGAGAACCTGCAGCCCTTGGGCGATGCCACGGCGGCGACGACCCTGCGCCTCGCCGCGCCGGGTGATCAGGAAAAGACGATCACCAGCGTAACGCTGTTCGACCAGGGCCTGCTCCAGGTCATTCAGGCCGGCGTCGGCGGGCTGGAGCCGAAGCAGCCCTATGTGCTGGCACTGTCGGCCAATGCCGATGGCTCTGGCCCGTTGCAGCCGCTGGCGAAGTTCAAGTCGAACCCGGCGGGCGCGGCTGTGGTGAACGCCCTCGGCCCGATCCGCCACATCGTTGCAGCCGACGCGGGCGAGGCGCGCCGCTATCTGGTGATCGCGCGCCAGGGCGAAGACGGCCCCGGCGAGATCGTGCAGGCGCAGGTCGAATGACCCGCGCAGCCCGCCCCGACCGGCGCCCGCGCCGCCCCGGGGCGGCCACGCCATGAGCGATCTGATGGCCGAGGTGCAGCCAATGATCCCGGCGCTGCGCCGCTACGCGCGGGGTCTGCTGCGCGATGCAGCGGCAGCCGACGACGCGGTCCAGGACTGCCTTGAGCGAGTCGTCGCCCACTGGCATCGCCGCCGCGACGGGAACCCCCGGCCATGGGTGTTCACCATCCTGCACAACGTCGCCGTGAACCAGATGCGCCAACGCGTGCGGCGCGGCATCCCGGCGCCGATCGAAGACGCGCCGGCGGTGGCACTCGCCACCCGCGCCACGCAGGAAGACCGGCTGGTGCGTGGCGACATCCTCGCCGCGCTGGCGCTGTTGCCGGAGGAACAGCGCAGCACGGTCCTGCTTATATCCGTCGAGGACATGAGTTATGCCGAGGCGGCCCAAGTTCTGGGCGTGCCCGTCGGCACGGTCATGTCGCGCCTGTCGCGCGGGCGTGAGCGGCTGCGCGTGATCCTCGAGGAACGTGGCCTCGGTGCGCCGCAGGCCCGCCCGCGCCCCCATCTGCGGAGCCTGCCATGACTAGCCGCCCGATCACAGACGACGAACTGCACGCCTATGTCGACGGCCAGTTGGACGAGGCGCGTCGGGCCGAGGTGGCATGCTATCTTGGTGCGCACCCGGCCGTGGCGGCTCGTATCGGCGCCTATGACGCCCAGCGCGACGCCTTGCGTGCGGCGCTGGACCCGGTCGCTGCCGAGCCGCTGCCGACGCGCCTGAACCTCGCGCATATCGTGACCCCCCGCGTCGCGCGGCCGCGCTATGGCGCAACCTCGCGGCCGCGCTGGCGCTGGTCGCGTTGGGCGGGTTCGGCGGCTGGTCCCTGCACGGCCATGCTTCGCCCGAGGGCGTCGAGGCGATCGCGCAGGAGGCGGCCGACAGCTTTGCCGTCTACTCCCCCGACCGCATCCAGCCGGTCGAGATGCGTGCCGATGGCCTGCCGGCATTGGTCGCATGGGCCGGCGCGCACCTGCCGCGCGCGCCGGCGATCCCGGACCTCGCTGCCTCCGGCTATAGACTGATGGGTGGGCGGATCGTGCCAACGCCCCACGGTGCGGGTTTGATGCTGATGTATGACGACGACCGCGGTACGCGGCTGGTCATGCTGACCCGGCCGATGAGCGTCGACCAAGACAAGCTGATGGCGCCCCATGCCCGGAACGGCGTGGCGGGGTGGAGTTGGGCGACCGGCGGCATGGGCTACAGCCTCGTGGGTGCCGTAAACGCCGAGCGCCTGCATCCGCTGGCCGACGAGGTGCGCCGGCAGGTGGAGCGGGTTTCGTAGGACAGCCCAGCCGCACGGAGCGCGAGCGCCTGCAAACGCGCGTGGTTGCGGGGCGGGGTGTTGCGCGCCCGTTAGCCCGATGGCCGCGCAGCCGAGGCGGACGAAAACCTAAGCGCGCTCTCCGATCAGCCTTGCGCGAATACGCCCGGACAGCCAGTCCATGACCATCACCAGCAGGACGATCAGCAGGATGTAATAGGCGACATGCTCCCAGTCCTTTTGGGTCTGGATCGCCTGCACCAGCAGAAGGCCAATCCCGCCGCCGGTGATCGCGCCGATGATCGTCGCGCTGCGCGTGTTAGATTCGAGGTAATAGAGCAGTTGTGACAGGATCACCGGGTTGACTTGCGGCATGACCGCCCAGCGCGCGCGGGCGAGCGCGCCGGCGCCGGTCGAGCGCAGCCCCTCGACCGGCTTTTCGTCGATATTCTCCAGCGCCTCCGAGAACAGCTTTCCGAACGAGCCGGTGTCCGTCATCAGGATCGCGAGGCTGCCGGTCAGCGGGCCAGGGCCAAAGGCGCGCGACAGCACGATGGTCCAGATCAGCGCATCGACTCCGCGCAGGAAGTCAAGGCTGCGCCGGACGACCTGCCGCAGCCAGGGCGCCGGGGTAAAGTTCGACGCAGCGACAAAGGCCAGCGGTAGCGAAACAAGGCCCGCGCCCATTGTGCCCAGGAACGCCATCAGCAGCGTCTCGAACATCGCGCCGGCGACCTCGCCGTGATGCCAGACGCTGTTGCGCCAGAAATCCTGTGCCATCGCCTGAATGTTGGGCGTCCCGGGCCGCAATTCGTCGCCGCTGAACGCGAGCCCCAGCAGTTGCGGCAGCGATTGCCCATAGAAGGGGCTTTGAAGATCGAAGAAGAACAATTCCCAGCCGGGCTGGCGGCGAAAGATCTCGGATTTCGACCGGGTCAGCGTCACCCGCGCCCCCGGCAGATCGGCGGTCAGGCGTTTGTCTGACAGGTTCATCCACGCCGGCGGGTCGGGGATATCGGCCTCGATGCCATCCCCGGTCGGGATTATGTCGAAGCTGCGGTCATCGACCATCAGCCGCACTGCGCCATCGCCGGCAATGGTGACGTGATTGCCGCGCGGCAGGGAGATCTCGCGGCCGCCATCGGGCCGGGGGGCAATCCAATCCGGCTCGGCCTCGGGGCGGAAGGTCGCGTTGCGCATGCCTTCGATGGCAACCTCGATCCGTCCCTCTCCGCGGTTCTGGCGGGTCACGTGGGTCTTGTAAGACCAGAAGTCCTGCATAAGCACCGCGCCATTGTCCCAGCGTGCGCGCTGCGCGATGCCGGCCAGATCAAAGCTGATCGCGGCATAGACCAGGTAGCCGAGCAGCAGGGCAGGGAACGCCAACGACAGGCGCCGCTGGCGCGCAATTGCCCGGCGGGCCGCGAAGGTGGGGCCTTGCAACCCCGCGGCGTCAAGGGCGGCCATCAGATGCGCCCCGTGACTGCGGCGCGCCCGCGGACCAACCGATCGCGTGCGGTAGAGCTGAGCTGGTCGAACAGAACGATGGTGGCGAACAGCAGGATGAATACGGCCGCCGCCGCGTCATAACGGCCCTGGCCCCATGAGATGGCGTTGCGCAGTTCGTAGCCGATGCCGCCGGCGCCGACGAACCCAAGGATCGCGCTTGCGCGAATGTTGATCTCGAACCGCAGTGCGGCGTAGCTCAGCCAGTTCGGCGCCACCTGCGGGATTACCGCCAGCCACACCCGCTGCGACCAGTTTGCCCCGACCGACTCCAGTCCCTCGACCGGCTTCAGGCTGGCGTTTTCGGCCACCTCGGAGAACAGCTTTCCCAAGGCGCCCGCGCTGTGGAATGCGATGGCGAGAGTTGCCGGAACCGGGCCGCCGCCAAGGACGAAGATCAGCACCAGCGCAATCACGATCTCGGGCATGGCGCGGGTGATGTCCATGATGCGGCGGATGACGGGACGTAGGGCCGGCCATGGGGCGAGGCCGCGCGTGGACAGCAGCGCCAACACGCCGCCTGCGAATGTGCCGATGATGGTGGCGACGGCAGCGATGTTGATCGTCTCAAGCAGCGCCGGCAGGTACGAGAGGAACAGGCCGGGCAGCTTGCTGGCCTTGGCCGCGGCCTCGGAGACGAGTTCGGCCGGAAAGTCGAGGACATGGGGCAGGCCGGTCCAGAACCCGCCGGCGTTGCGCGCGTCTGCCAGCCGGAAGCCGGCGATCATCAGGGCCGCAAACACGGCCCAGAGCACCGTGGAATAGCTGCGCCGCCGCGCGGCGAGCGTGCGATAACCGCGGGCAATCTGGTGGACACTGTCCGGCATTCGGGCCTCGGGCTGGCAAGAAGAAAGTGGGCAGGGGCGACGGAGCGGGCATTGTCCGCCCGCCCCGCGCCTCTGGCCGGAGGGCGTCAGGCGCCGCCGGCTTCCTCGAGGCGACGCACCTCGATAATGGTCTCGTAGGCGTCATGCGTGACTGGCTTGAAACCAGCCGTCTCGCCCCCGGCCACACCGTAGGCGCAGTCCTTGTCCTTTTCGATCAGGCCCGCGACCAGCGCGACGAACTTGGTCTTGGCGTCCTCGGGCAGTTTCTTGCGGACGACCCAGGGGCCTTCCGGAATGGGCGAGGACTTCCACAGTTCAACCATGTCGTTCATGTCGACCAGGCCGGCGTCGACCGCCTTGCGCAGCGCGCCCGAATTATAGCCGTCTTCCCAGTCGCCAAGGCCGTCGGCCCAGGTCACGCCGGCATCGACGTCGCCGTTCTTGACCGCGACGATGGTCTGTTCATGGCCGCCGGTGAACTTGACGTCCTTGAAGAACTCGCCGGGCTTGACCGACATGCCGGCCTTGGGCAGTTCGACCGCCGGGACCAGATAGCCCGAGGTCGAGTTGGGATCGCCGAAGCCCAGGACCTTGCCCTTGGCATCCTCGAGCTTGGTGAAGCCGCTGTCCTTGCGGGCAAAACCGATCGAGTGGTAGGTCGACGAGCCGTCAAGGTTGGTCTTGACCAGCACCGGCTCGACCGCCTCGGGATCGGTCAAGTAGGTCTTGGCGTAGCCCGACGCACCCAGGATCGCGGCGTCGAGCGAGCCGCCCAGCAGGCCCTGGATCACGCCGTCATAGTCGGCGGGCGTGAACAGCTTGACCGGAACGCCCAGCGTTTCTTCGGCATATTTGCGCAGGCATTCGTTCGAGGTCATCCGGTCCTGCGCGTTCTCGCCGCCCAGAACGCCGATATTGAAGCCGGTGATCTCCTGCGCGAAGGAGGGCGCGGCCAAGGCCGAGGTCAGGGCTAACAAGGCCAGCGTCGTCGTTGTCTGCTTCATCATCTTCATGCTCCTTGGAGGGGATCGGAAAGGTCAGTCGGCCAGCAATTGCGCCGCATAGGTGTCGTCCGACGGCACCGGCGCCTGCTCGATCGAGGTCGAGGTGGCGGCTTCGGAAAAGCTGGCGTCGGCGCCGTAAATCTCGCGCGCGACAGAGGTGGTCAGCTGGGCGGGCACGCCGTCAAAGACGATCCGCCCCTTGCGCATGCCGATGATCCGGTCGCAGTAGCGCCGCGCCGTATCGAGCGTGTGCAGGTTGGCGATGACGGTGCGGCCATCCTGGTCGTGAATCGCGCGCAGGCTGTCCATCACCAGTTGGGCGTTCATCGGGTCGAGGCTGGCGATCGGCTCGTCCGCGAGGATGATGCGGGGGTCCTGCATCAGCGCGCGCGCAATAGCGACGCGCTGTTGCTGGCCGCCGGACAGGGCCTCGGCGCGCTTGGTGGCCTGCTCGGCAATGCCCAGCCGGTCGAGGATCGCGACGGCCCGGTCGATGTCTGCCGCGGGCCAGAGGTTGAACAGGGTCGAGACGGTGCCGCGGCGGGCCAGCAGCCCGTGCAATACGTTCTGCACGACGTCCAGCCGGGGCACGAGGTTGAACTGCTGAAAGATCATCGCGCAATCGGCCTGCCAGCGGCGCTTGGCGCGGCCGCGCAGGGCCAGTACGTCCTGGCCATCGACGAGCAACTGCCCGGCCGTAGCTTCGCCAAGGCGGTTGATGATCCGCAGCAGGGTGGATTTCCCCGCGCCCGAACTTCCGATCACGCCGATCATGGCGGGCTGCGAGATGACAAAGTTCGCATCATCGACCGCGCGGGCGGTGCCAAAAATCTTCGTCAGCCGGACGGCTTCGATCCGCATCGTATCCTCAGGGCTTCGCGCTCGCGGCGTTGGCACTCACTAAGGGCGGACGGGCGACAGTTTGGTGACGGCCGGATGACGTCACGATTAAATCTGAAGCGGTGGCGCCGATGCTTTGCCGGGGGCGTCCGCCCGGAATCCGCAAAGAAAAACCCAGCAACCGTGGCGGTTGCTGGGTCTAAAGGCCGGCGGGGACTGCTGCCGACGGCTCAGTTATCGGGGATCTCGCCAGGGCGATAGCTCGGCAGGCCGCCCGCCGGGATGATGGCGATCAGCGCCAGCCCGGCCATGATCAGGAAGCCGATCTTGAGGGCGAGCAGCCGGGATTCGGTGTTGATCCGCAGCGCCTCGGCCTTTTGCTCGGGCGTTGCGGTGGTGGCCGCGATCACCTCGGCCAAGTGGTCGTTGCTGACAAAGGTGATGCTTTCGAGGTCGACCTGGGACTGGACCTCGATGGGAAGGGTCGGGTTGGCGGACAGCTGGCGCATGACCGACATGCTGAGCAGGCCGACCAGCAGGGCGCCGGCCACGGCCGTTCCCACCGCCGCCGCCAGGTTGTTCGCCGTGCCGCGCAGCGAGCCGACATCCCCCGCCAGTTCCTTCGGCGAGGCGGTGACGAGGACGTTGAACAGCAGCGTCACCAGTGCGCCCTGGCCGATGCCGAACATGATCAGCCCGAACAGGACCGGCACCGCGCTCCAGTCGTTGCGGACCACGAAGGCCAGCCACAGCAGCGCCGCCGCGCACAGGATAAATCCCGCGCGGCCGATCTGGCGCGGGGTGAAGCGGGCGTAGAACCGCACCACGAACATCGCGGCGAAAAAGACCGTCAGGTTGAATGGCAGCATGGCGACGGCGGTGGCGAGTGGCGAGCGGCCCTGCACGATCTGGATATACAGTGGCACGGTGAAGTTCAGGGCCGCCTCAAGCGCGACAACGGTGAACATCGCCTAGACCGCGGCGCGCTCCTCGCGCGAGTCGAGCAGCTCCAAAGCCATCAGCGGCGTGCGGCCCGCGGCCTCCTGCCGGCGGGTCCACAAAAAGAAGCCCTGTCCCAGCACGACGCCCAGCACGATCATCACTGGCGCAGGGGACAGGCCGAGAAGGTTGAAGGGCGCGTCCGGCCGCGCCAGCGCAAGGCCCCAGCCGCCGAGGTTGTTGAAGCCAAAGCTGATCAGCAGGATCCCGGCCGCCGCCAGCACCACGCCAACGATGTCGATTCGTACGTCCGGCCGACCCTGGTCCGGGCGCAGCCGGAAGCTGAGGAAAAAGACCAGGCCCGAGACCAGCGCCAGCAACCCGAAGACGGGCCGCCAGCCGATATAGGTGCCCAGCATGCCGCCGATCAGAAAGGCCAGAACGCCCGCCCCCGCCCGGGCCGAACCGAGCGAGCCGAGGGCGGTCGCCTGCTGGGTGCCGTGGTAATTCTCGGCCACCAGCGCGACCAAGGCGGGCACGATCAGCGCGGCCGCCGCGCCGCACAGGCCCTGCGCGCAGATCATCACCGTGGCATTCGGGCTGAGGGTCATCATGACTTGCGACAGGGCAAACAGGATGACCGCGATGCGAAAGACGCGCAGCGCGCCGAAACGCTGGACCAGTTTCGCGCCCAGCATCACGAAGCCCGCGACGATCATGGAATAGGCGACGATCCCCGTAGCCACCGTCGTCGGGGGCACGCCGAAGCTGGCCACCATTCCGCCCATCGACACGGGCAGGGAGGCCACGTTGAAGGACATGATCGCCTGTCCGAACGCGATCGCGATCAGCGGAACCCACGAATTTCGCTCTTCTGTCCCGCCCTGCACCGCGGATGCTGCCGCCACCACCATTGAACCGCTCCTATTCTTGGCACGCGCCCGCCAGGCTATGCGCGCCGTCTTGTCCCTTGTCAGTCCGGCGAGGACATCAGCAGGTCGAGCCCCAGCCGCTGCGACAGGAATTGCGTTGCGAGTTGCCCCTTGACCGAGTTGCCCGCCGCGTCGAGCGGCGGCGCAAAGGTGCCAAGGCCGCCCTTGCCGGGCGAGACGGTGACGATGCCGCCGCCGATCCCGCTCTTGCCGGGCAGGCCCACCTCGTAGAGCCAGTCGCCGGATGTCTCGTAGAGCCCCGCCGTCAGCATGACCGCCAAGGCGTAGTGGCAGACGTCGGGCTTGACGACCTGCTCGCGCGTGACCGGGTTGAAGCCGCCGTGGGCCAGGGTTGCGCCCATCACCGCAAGATCGCGCGCGCTGACGTTCAGCGAGCATTGCCGGGTGTAGAGGTCCACCGCCTGCGCCGGGTCGCAATAGATCGCGCCGCTGCTCTCCAGCATCCAGGCGATGCTGCGGTTGCGGAAATTGGTAGCTGTGGCGGATTCATAGACCTCGTTGTTCAGCGGCAGCT
The DNA here is from genome assembly GCF_003324675.1 of Paracoccus suum. Lineage (NCBI taxonomy): Bacteria > Pseudomonadati > Pseudomonadota > Alphaproteobacteria > Rhodobacterales > Paracoccaceae > Paracoccus > Paracoccus suum. Next base: position 2,874,828 of record NZ_CP030918.1, on the reverse strand, counting down.
TGCGGCCGGCAAAGCGCGACAGGCCGTCATGGATGAACCGCCACTTTTCCGCCTCCGTCTCGCCCGGCACCAGGCTGGTCGCCGCGATGGCGCCGGCATTGACCATCGGATTGGTCCGGCCATCGCCGCTATGCTCGATCCCCGCGAGCGAGTTGAAGGGGCGGCCGGTGGCGTTCACGCCCAGCCGCTCACGCGCGCCGGTCGGGCCGATCAGGTTGCAGATCAGGGCAAAGATGAACGGCTTCGAGACGCTCATGATGGTGAATTCATGCTCGGCGTCGCCGACTGCGAAGATGCGCCCGTCAGCCCCGGCAAAGCAGATGCCGAAAAGATCGCGCCGCACCCGGGCGAGGGCCGGATAAACGGTCGAGTTTTCACCGAGGGTCGAATCGCGGAAACGGGCGTGCGCTTCACTGACCAGCCGCGCGGTCTGGTCTGTCGGTGGCAGGGTTCCGGTCGAGATATAGGCGGCCGAGGGATCGAACAGAGGGTCCAGAAGTTCCAATCAGACCTCCGCGGGACCGAACGATTCCCGTAAGTTATTGGCTGCAGGCGCGAGATTGTCTCTGCGGCCCGTGGTTGTCCAGCAGGAAGATCACGCGGCGGTGACAGGCAGGGATTTCGTGTGGCAGGCAGAGGTGACTGAAGGCCGGCGGCGCTCGGTGGCCGCGACGCAAGTCAACTTTCTCCATAGCAGCAGGCTAGGCCCGGCCACCATTCAGTCAGGGATAGGCCGTCGGCGCACTATCGGCCTCGACCCGCTGCAATCGCGACATCGCGGCGCCAGCGATCTGTGCTGACCTGCGGCCTCAGGCCTCGCGCCTGGCGGGGATGGAAGCTCGGTAAACTTTGGGCGTCCTCCCGGCCACGGCAGGTCGGGGCGCTGGTTTGCGGCCGGATGGCGGCGGGTCCCCTAGGGACCGCTCAGAACCTCGTGGGGGAATAAGGTTCCAATGGCACCTGGGGCATGCGCCCGGCGACGACATCCGCCACCAAAGCCCCGGTCTTGGGTCCGCTGGCGAGGCCGACGTGGCCATGGCCGAAGGCATAGATGACCCCCGGCGCTTTCGACGAAGTGCCGATCACCGGAAGGCCATCGGGCGTCGAAGGGCGGTTGCCCATCCACCGCGTGACCGACTCGGGGTCGATCGCGAGGCCCGGGAAGGTCTTGGCGAGGTTCTCCAGCAGGATATCGGCCCGTTTCCAGTTCGGGGGCGCCCCCAGCCGAGTCAACTCGACCTGGCCCGAGGCGCGCAGTCCGGTCCGCGTCAGCGTGTTGCCCATCTTGCCGTCGCTTGGCATCGAGGGGATGCGCGGCCGGACCGTGGGGTTCGTCACCTCGACATGATAGCCGCGCTCGCTGACCATCGGGATGTGGTCCCCGGCCTTGCGGGCGAGGGCGCGCGAGTTGATTCCGGCCGCGATCACCGCACGCTCGCAAGGAATGTCGGGGCCGCCCTCGACCCGCACCGCCTTCAGTTGGCCGCCGTCCTGCGCAAAGCCCGTTGCCCGGGCCGGGACGAGCCGCGCGCCACGCTCGGCGGCATGGCGCGCCAGGGCGGCGACGTAGCCGCCCGGGTCGATGCAATGCGCCCCGGCGCGCACGAAGGCGCCGAAGGTGTATCGTGGGCCAATCGTTGGCTCGAGGTCATGCAACTCGCCCCGGTCCAGTTCGACCCACTCGACGCCATTTTCACGGCGCAGTCGCCAGGCGAGGGCCTCGGCCTCGAACGCGGCGCGGTCGGGATAGACATAGAGCAGCCCTTCGTTCCGCACCCAGTCCGGATCCCCGGCCTCGGCCGACAGCCTTGCGTGGCGGGCCGGGGCATCGCACAGCAGCGCCGATAGTGCGCGGGCCGTGCGCTCGACCCGCGGGACGGTCGAGCCTGCCCGCACGAACCGGGCCAGCCAGTCCGCCAGATGGGGCAACTGCGTCCAGCGGATCGTCAGCGGGCCCAACGGATCGCTGAGGAACCCCGGCACCTTGCGCCAAAGGCCGGGCATCGACATCGGCACGACCGAGGACGGGCTGATCCACGCACCGTTGCCAAAGCTCGCGGCCTGCTGGCCGCCCGGCGCTTCCGGCTCGACGATGGTGACGTCATGGCCGTCGCGCAGCAGTTCGATGGCCGTGCTGACACCGACGATTCCGGCGCCGATGACAACGATGCGTCGGGTCATGTCATTCCTCGAATGCCTGTTCACGGATGCGCCCGAATACGGGCAGCAGCACCGCCGCCAACGCGAGCGCGGCGAACACCAACAGCCCCAGCGAGATCGGGCGCGTGACGAAGGTGCTGAACTCGCCCCGCGACAGGAACATGGCGCGGCGGAAGTTCTCTTCCATGAGGGGGCCGAGGATGAGGCCCATGATCAGCGGCGCGGGTTCGCAATCGAGCTTGAGGAATACGTATCCCATCACGCCAAAGCCCATCAGCAGCCAGACGTCGAAGAGAGTCGCCGACAGGGTATAGGTGCCCAGCGCGCAGAAGATCAGGATCGCCGGGTAGAGATACTTGAACGGCATGCTGAGCAGCTTGACCCACATCCCGATCAGCGGAAGGTTCAGCACGATCAGCATGACGTTGCCGACCCACATCGAGGCGATCACGCCCCAGAAGATGTCGGGATGCTCGGTCGCCAGCAACGGGCCGGGCGTCACGCCCTGCACAATCAGCGCACCAATCATCAGCGCCATGACCGCGTTCGACGGGATGCCGAGCGTCAGCATGGGAATGAAAGAGGTCTGCGAGCCGGCGTTGTTGGCGCTCTCTGGCGCCGCCACGCCCTCGATCGCGCCGTTGCCAAAGCCCTCTGGCGGTTTCGAGACCTTTTTCTCGATCGAGTAGGCGGCAAAGGACGACAGCAGCGCGCCGCCGCCGGGCAGGATTCCCAGCACCGAGCCGATAGCCGTCCCGCGCAGGATCGGGGCGACGATGCGTCGCAGATCGTCCCGGCCGGGGATCAGGCCGCCGACCGCGGTTGTCAGTACGGCCCGGCGGGCGGGGTGTTCCAGGTCGCGGGCAATCTCGCCTATGCCGAAGAGGCCCATGGCCGCGACGACAAAGCTGACCCCGCTCGCCAATTCAAGAAAGCCCATCGTAAAGCGCGGCTCGGCGGTCTGCACGTCCTGCCCGACGAGGCCCAGCAGGACCCCCAGCAGGACCATGCCCACCGCCTTCAGCAGCGAGCCGTGCGCGAGCACGATCGAGGTCACAAGCCCCAGCACCATCAGCGAGAAATACTCGGCGGGGCCGAACATCAGGCCGACCTCGGCCAGCGAGGGCGCAAAGAGGGCGATCAGCAGGGTTGCGACGGTGCCGGCCACGAACGAGCCGATGGCGGCCGCGAAGAGGGCGGGCCCGGCGCGACCTTTTCGCGCCATTCGATAGCCGTCGATTGCGGTGACGACCGATGACGCCTCGCCCGGCAGGTTGATCAGGATGGCCGTAGTCGAGGAGCCATATTGGGCGCCGTAGTAGATGCCGGCCAGCATGATCACCGCTGTCACCGGCGCGAGGCCGAAGGTGAATGGCAGCAGGATGGCGATGGTGGCCGACGGGCCGAGGCCGGGCAGCACGCCGACGAGCGTTCCCAGCAGCACGCCGACAAAGCACCACAGCATGTTGACCGGCAGCAGCGCGTGGCCGAGGCCGAGCATGAGTTGATCGAAAAGTTCCATCCGCCCTCACCAACGCCCGAGGAACGGCTCGAGCCAGGCGCCGACGATCGGCACCTGCAGACCCAGCCATTTCACAAACACAATGCTGCACGCGATCCCGAGGAGAAGCGCATAGACCAGCATCCGCCGCACGGCGACGGGCGGGTGCGCATAGGCCGACACCATGACCGACAGCGGCACGGCAAAGACGAGGCCCAATCGCTCCAGCGTCAGGGCAAAGACTACCAGCGCTGCGGCGATCAGCACGATCGGGCGCCAGACGAATGCGGTCGGCGCGGGCAGCGTTTCCAGCGAGGCCCGAACGAGGATGATCACGCCGACCAGCAGCATGCAGCCGGCCACCGCCATGGGAAACCAGCCCGCGCCCATGCGCGATGCGGTCCCCAGCGGCAAGTTCCTTCCGCCGATCATGAAGCCGATGCTGATGAGGCAGAACAGGATGCCGGTGATGGCATCCGAGGATTTCCAACGTTCCCTGATCATCGCGCGCGTCCCTCTCTTTCACTGATGCTGACCACCTGGGGCGGCTCGAATGCCCTGACCGGCGGCACGGGGCCGACAAATTTCTCGATCTGCACGAGGCAGGAATTGGGGCTGGGGCCCTGCGCCAGGCGCGAGGTGCCGATGTCCGGCGTCAGGACGTTCGGGTTGCCGTGCCGCTCCAGGCCGCCGATTTCCTGCGGGTCCGACGGATCGAACCAGGCGCCCGTGGCCATCTGGACGACTTGCGGGCGCAGCGCATCGCTGAGGTCGGCCGAGGCGAGAAGGCTGCCCCGGCCGTTAAACACCCGCACCACGTCGCCCTGGGCGATACCCCGCGCCGCGGCGTCATCCGGGTGCATCCGCACCGGCTCGCGCCCGCCGGGCTTGCTCTCCCGCGAATAGCGGGCGTGGTCCCACTGGCTGTGCAGCCGGCGCGCAGGCTGGTTTGACATGAGGTGCAGCGGGTACTGCGCGGCAAGCGGGGCGCCCAGCCATTCCAGCGGCGGGCGCCAGTTGGGCCGTCCGGGGCAGTCGTCATATCCGAAGGAGCGGACTGCCTCGGAGCCGATCTCGATCAGGCCGGATGGGGTGCCAAGGCGGTTGGCGACCGGGTCGGTCCGGAACCGTTCAAGATAGGCCTCGGACGCGACGGTGGGCGTCAGCTCGGCATAGCCAGAGGCCCAGAATTCGTCGAAGGGGGGCAGGGGCTGGCCGATGGCGGCCGCGCCCTCCTCGATGATGCGATAGAGCCAGCGCAGCCAGTCCCCCTCGGACCGGCCTTCGGTGAAAGCGTCCTCGAACCCCAGCCGCGCCGAAAGGCGGCCGAGGATCTCGTAATCGTCCAGCGCCTCGCCGGGCGCGTCGAAGAGCTTGTGCGAGGCGCTGACAAAGTTGTCGCGACTGGAACATGCCAGATCGTTGCGCTCGAAAAAGGTCGTCGCCGGCAAGACGATGTCTGCATGCCGCGCGGTCGCGGTCCACCAGCTTTCCTGCACCACCACGGTGCGCGGCCGCTGCCAGGCGCGTCGCAGGCGGTTCAGGTCCTGATGGTGGTGGAACGGGTTGCCGCCCGCCCAGTAGATCAGGCGAATGTCGGGATAGGTGAGGGCCTGCCCGTCATATTCGACCGTGCCGCCGGGGTTCAGCAGCATGTCGGCGATGCGGGCCACGGGAATGAACGCCCGGACCGGATTCGTGCCCTGCGGCAGCGAGGGCCACTTGATCGGCCCCGGGACATTGCCGATGCCCCCGGCCGAGCCGTAGCCGAAGCCAAAGCCGCCGCCGGGCTGGCCGATCCCGCCCAGCATCGCTGCCAGCGTGATCGCCATCCAATAGGGCTGCTCGCCGTATTGTGCGCGTTGCAGCGCCCAGTTCATCGCGATGAAGGTGCGCTTTTGCGACATCTCCAGCGCCAGGGCACGGATGCGCGCGGCGGGGATCTGCGTGATGGCTGCGGCCCATTCGGGGTCCTTGCGCACGCCATCCTCGGCACCGGTCACATAGGCCTTGAACCGTTCGAACCCGACCGTGTAGCGGTCGAGGAAATCGCTGTCGTAGCGACCCTCGGCGATCAGCACCTCGGCGATGCCTAGCATCAGCGCCACGTCCGTGTTGGGCCGCAGGGCCAGCCATTCGGCGCCCAGTTCCTCGGCGGCGTCATCGCGGATGGGCGAGATGTTGACGAAGCTGGCGCCCGCGCGCCGACATTCCAGCAGTCCTTCGGGCGCGGCATGGCGGCCCACGCCGCCGGCATTGACCTGGGTGTTACGCAGCGGGATGCCGCCGAACATCACCATCAGCTCGGTGCTGCCGGCGAGGAGGGTCCAGGGCGTGTGCCCCGTCACCAGCCCGCGAGTCGTGCCGACAACATGGGGCACCACGACGTCGCCCGCAGCAAAGCTGTAATTCTGGACCGACCGCACGTAGCCGCCGGCGCAGTTCAGAAAGCGGTGGACCTGGCTCTGTGCGTGATGGAACCGCCCCGCGCTCGACCAGCCGTAAGAGCCGCCGAAGATCGCGCCGTTGCCGAACTCGGCCCGGACGGCGGTGATTTCCTCGGCGACCAGATCGAGCGCCGTGTCCCAGTCGACTGGTACAAAGGGCTCGGCCCCACGGATGCTGCCCTGCCGTTTTTGCAGATAGGCGCGACTGATATGCGGCCGGGTGATCCGCGCCGGCGACAGCCGGTCAGCCATGAGGTCCAGCCCGATCGGCGATGGCGCCGGGTCGCGCTCGAAGGGGATCAGCCCGGTTGGCCGGCCATCCCGCATCGCCGCCCGATAGATCCCCCAGTGGGTGGAGACGAGCGGACTCGCCGGGAGGGCAAGCTCTCCCTCCCGGCGGTAGGCGAACGACCCCTGCGCGAATTTACGCAGGTCTGCCAATTCAGTTGACCTTGATATTGGCGTCTTTGATGATCTTTTCGTACTTCGCCATTTCGTCGCTGATGTAGGTCTTCAGCTCGTCCGGCGACTTGTAGACCGGCTCAAAGCCCATGGCCTCGATCCGGGTCTTGTAGCTGTCGGACTTGACGACCGTCTCGACCGCTTTCGTCAGATAGGCGGCGGCCTCGGGGTCGAGGTCCTTGGGCGCCCAGAGGCCGTACCAGGACAGCATCTCGAACGGCTCCATCCCACTCTCGCCGACCGTCGGAACGTCAGGCGCCAGGGGCGAGCGCTCGAGGCTGGTCACCGCCAGCGCCTTCAGCTTGCCGCCCTTCACATGCGGCAGCGACGAGGCCATGGGGTCGGCCATCAACTGCACCTGGCCGCCGATCAGATCGTTGAGCGCGGGCCCCGCGCCCTTGTAGGCGACGACTTGCGCATCGACGCCAGCCGAGCGGATCAGGTATTCCACCGCCAGGTGCCCGGCCGAGCCGTAGCCGCTGGTGGCAATATTGTACTTGGTGGGATCCGCCTTGTAGGCCTCAAAGAACTCGGCCAGCGTGTTGGCCGGGGTGTTGGTCGGCGTCGAGACGAGCAGCGGGCCGGCGGCGACCATGCCGATATTGGTGAAGTCGGTCTTTACGTCATACGGCACGTTCTTGTTCAGCAGCGGCGTCACGACATGGATCGAGGCGTCGAGGATCAGGGTGTAGCCGTCGGGTTTCGCATTGGCGACCGCGGTCGTGCCTACCACCCCGCCAGCGCCGCCGGCCTTGTTGTCGACCACGACCGTCTTGCCGGTCGATTTGGCAAGCTCGTCCGCGACCAGCCGCGCGACGCTGTCGACCGAGCCGCCCGGCGGGAACGGCACGACGATGGTGATCGGGCGGTCGGGAAAGCCCTCAGCATGGGCGATAGCCGGTCCTGCCAGCAGGCCCGCGGCCGCCAGTGCGATAAGATGCTTCTTCATTGGGTTCCTCCACTGATTTTTGGTCTTGTTGTGGGGCGGGCAGATTGCTTGCCCGCCTCCCTGTCGGAAAAGTTCGACCCCCCGGTCAGAACGTGCCCGGATACTGTCCCCCGTCGATCAGCAGGTTCTGGCCCGTGACGAAGCCAGCATGGACCGAGCAAAGAAATGCGGCATATGCGCCGATCTCGGCAGGCTCGCCGTAGCGCCCGGCGGGATTCTCGGCCGAGCGTTCGGCCCAGATGTCGTCAAAGGGACGGCCGGTCGTTTCGGCGAGCTTGCACACGTGGTCGCGCTGCGCGTCCGAGGCGATGATGCCCGGCAGGATGTTGTTGATGGTGACATTGCGGGCGATGGTCTGACGCGCGAGGCCGCCCGTGAAGCCGACGAGACCCGAGCGCGCGCCGTTCGACAACCCCAGCTCTCCCTGCGGGATCTTCACGCTGCGCGAGACGATGTTGATGATCCTGCCAAAGCCCCGGTCCATCATGCCGTCGACGGTCGCGCGCATCATCTCGATCGGGGACAACATCATCTTGTCGAGGGCGCGGATCCAGTCGTCGCGGTCCCATTCGCGGAAATCGCCGGGGGGCTCACCGTCGCCGTTGTTCAGCAGGATGTCGGGCTCGGGGCAGGCGGCCAGCGCCGCCTGCCGTCCCTCGGCCGTGGTCATGTCAGCGACCACCGTCTGAACCCCGCCGCCGTTCAGTCCGCGCAGCAGGCTCGCGGCCTCGTCCAGCGTCGCGGCCGTGCGGCCGGCGATGGTGACGTTCACGCCCTCCGCCACCAGCGCCTCGGCGAAGGCGCGGCCCATGCCGCGGCTCGCCCCGAACATCAGCGCCGAGCGCCCCTTGATCCCCAGATCCACGCGCGGCCCCCTCAGGCGGCCACGTCGGAGATCGCCACCGGCTTCAGACCGTATTTGCGATCGAGGCCGAGGTCCTTGAAGATCGCGACGCCTTTGGCCAGCGCCTGAGGATCGAGCGGGCGCAAGGGCTTGCGCAGTTCGCCCACCGGGAAGCCGACGGCCTTCATCAGCGACTTCACCGCAACCGGGTTGATCGCGGAATAGGTGAAGTGCAGCAAGGGCAGCAGGTTCAGATAGCCGTCCTTGAACCCCTCGGCCTCGCCATAGCTCGTCCATGGGCGCGAGATCACGGCCATCTCGGCCGGGGCGAGGTTGCCGGTCATGTTGGCAGTGCCGTGGCCGCCAAGACTCATCGTCGGAACCACGAGACCGAGGTTGGGGCTGTCGCAGCACATCACCGACACGTCCGGGCGGCCAGCCAGCACTTGAGCCACCTGGCCGACGCGAGCGGTCGATTCCTTGTGGATCACATAGTTCGGGTGCTTGAAGATGCGCAGCAGGTTGTCCCAGTGCAGGTCGCTCTTGACGCGCGGGGGGTTGTTGTAAATGCCCAGCGGCAGGTCGGTCGCGTCCGCAACGTCGAGGAAGAAGCCCTCGATATCCGCCTCGGGGGCGCAGATGTAGGCGGGGGCGGCAAGGATCGCGCCGTCGGCGCCGTTGTCCTTGGCAAAGCGCACCGCCTCGATGGTCGATTCGGTGTTGTTGCCGGTGCAGCCGTAAAAGATCGGCATGTCGTCGGTCTTCATCTTGGCCGTCTGGCGGATGATTTCCTTTTTCTCGTCGGGCGAGAGCATCGAGCTTTCGCCCGTCGAGCCCATGATCAGGATCGCCCCGGTGCCGTGTTCGCGCTGAAAGGACAGCAGGGACCTGAAGGCCTCGAAATCGACGGACCCGTCCTTGTTGAACGGGGTGACCATCGCAACGAAAGAGCCGGTTAGCTTGCGCATGCATGTCTCCTTTGGCGCTGTCGAATGGATGGGACGTCGCTGGAGTGGCCGCCGACCGCCTGAAACGGCCACTTCAATTGCCTGATTGATATTCAGCGCAGAACGCTTCCCGCCTGTCAACGTCGATGTTATGCAGCGATATGGAACGCATTGACGACGGCGCCGAGGCCGCAATCTCTCAGGACGACGCGGTCGCCCCGATGACCGCAGAGCGGGCCGATCCGCGCTCGCGGATCATTAGCGCCGCGCTGGAGGTGTTCGCCGCCGAGGGGTTCGAGCTGGCGACCCTGCGCGCCATCACCGACAAGGCGGGCGTCAATATAGCTGCTGTGAACTATTATTTCGGCTCGAAAGACGAGTTGCTTCGCACCGTCCTCGAGGTGCGGATGGTCCCCTATGTCGCCGCCCGCCTCAAGCTGCTCGACCTGGCCTGCCAGCAGAGCGGGCCGGAGGGGCCGACGCTGGAGGCCATCGTCGAGGCGCTGGTCCGGCCGATGGTCCGGCTGAGCCGCGACCCGTCGGGCGGCCGTTCGCTGATCCGCATGATCCTGCAGGCGCGCGCTCGCCCGCGCGAGGAGACGGTGCGCGTTTTCGTCGAGGGCGTCGATCCCGTCGTGCATCGGTTCATCGACGCGTTCAGCAGGGCCTTGCCGCATGTGCCGCGAGACGAGATCTTCTGGCGCTACAATTTCGCGCTGGGCGCGACAATGCAGGTGCTGACCGATTCCGACCCCAACGCCATGCGCCTCAAGCGACTGTCAGGCGGGCTGTGCGATACCGACAATGATGAGATTGTCATTGACGAGTTGACCCGGTTCATCTCGGCCGGGTTCAGGGCGCCCCCGACAGGCACGGCGGCGCAGCGCGCGAGCGCGTGATCTGGGCGGAAGGGCGGGTCACTCGGGCGGCAAGCATCAGTTGCCCACGTGGCACGACTGGACAGCCAATCCATAACCGCTGAACTCAACGGAGTCTGATCGGAGGCGGCATTAACTCCGTCCACGAGCGACTCAAGACAGCACGGGACTAGCCATGAAAAAGCGCCGGCGCGAACGCCGGCGCTTCAAGTCTCAGTCCTTCGAGGTCACTCCTCGATATCGACGGTGTCGAAACGGTGCGCGCCCAAGGGGTCCATGACGTAGTTCTTGACCTTCTTGGACAGCGGCAGAACGACCGTCGAATGGGCCAGGGGAACCCAAGGCGCCTGGTCGCTGATAATCAGCTGCGCTTCCTCGTACAGCTTGGTGCGCTCGGCGCGGTCCGAACTGACGCGGGCCTTCTGCAGCAACTCGTTCAGCGGCTCGTAGCACCAGTTCGAGGTGTTGCCTCCGCCGACCGCGGAGCATCCGAAGAAGAAGCTGAGCGAGTTGTCCGGATCGCCGTTATCGCTGGTCCCGCCCAGGATGACCGCGCCATCGCGGTTCGGATCGCGCGCCTTCTTCAGATACTCGCCCCATTCGTACGAGACGATCTCGGCGGTGATGCCGACCTTTTCCAGGTCGGACTGGATCAGTTCGGCCGCGCGGCGCGCGTTCGGCATGTAGGGACGGCTGACCGGCATCGCCCAGACCTTCATCTTCAGGTCCTTGACGCCTGCCTCGTCCAGCAACTTCTTGGCCGTTTCAACGTCGTGCGGATAGCCGGGGACCGAAGCGTTATAACCCCACATGGTCGGCGGCAGGACGCTTTTGGCCACCTGGCCCTGGCCCTGATAGACCGCATCGACGATCGCTTGGCGGTCGATCGCCATGTTGATGGCGCGGCGCACCTCGACCTTGTCAAACGGCGGCATGCCCGAGTTGAAGGCGAGGTAGGCGATGTTGAGGCCGGGCTCCTCCATCACGGTCAGATCGGGGTTGGCTTTCAGCGAGGGAACGTCGGCAGGGGCCGGGTAGGCCGCGACCTGGCATTCGCCGGCCTGCAGCTTCTGCATGCGGGTGGTGGCGTCGGTCGCGATGGCAAAGATCAGGTTGTCGATTTTGGGCGCGCCGGCCCAATAGTCAGGGTTCGCGGCAAAGCGAACGGCGCTATCGATCTGGTAGTCGACAAAGCGGAACGGGCCGGTGCCGACCGGCTTGCGATCCAGGTTCTCGCGGTGGCCCGCGGCGTCCAGCGCGTCGGCATATTCCTTGGACACGATCGAGCCGAAATTCAGCGCCAGCTTCGAGGGCAGCGACGCATCGGGCTGGTTCAGAACGAACTTGACCGTGTAGTCGTCGACCTTGACGATCTCCTTGATGATCGAGCCCATTTCGATGCCGTTGAACATCTCCCATGTCGCGGCCGGGACATAGGTGTTCCACGGATCCTTGGTGTCCAGCTGGCGATTGAAGCTGAAGAGGACATCGTCGGCGTTGAAATCGCGCGTCGGCGTGAAATCATCAGTGGTGTGGAACTTCACGCCCTGGCGCAGCTTCAGCGTGTATTCCTGACCGTCGTCGGAAATGGTCCAGCTTTCCGCCAGCCCGGGAATGACATTGGTGGTGCCGGGCTCGAACTCCATCAGGCGGTCGTAGATGGTTTCGGACGACGCGTCCCAAGTGCTGTTGGAGGTATAGAGCGCCGCGTCAAACCCCTCGGGCGAGCTTTCCGAGCAGTAGACCAGCGTTTTCGCCATCGCAGGGGCAAACGCAACGCTGGACATCAGCGCCGCAGCGCAGAGGGGCAACAGGCTCGCGCGGCGGCGCGGGAACTTCAGGACCATGGAGAACTCCAATGAGGGTGAGGGTCGTTAGTAAGAGGCGGCAGGCAGGCTAGTCGGCCCTGCCTGCGGTCGTTCCCTGGCCGCGGCCGGGGGCCCAGACCGGGTCGGGGGTGGTCCACAGGACATCGTTGCGGATCAGCTGCGCCAGCAGATCGGCGTGCAGGTCGAGGAAGCGCTCGCCCTTTTCGGCGGTGGCGCTGCGCGGGTCCCCCCAGGTGCCGGTGACCGGCGCGCGCTCGGCGAAGGAATAAAACCGCGAGACATCCGCGGGCACGTCGACCGGATGGTCCTGATTGCCGAAGGCCTGGCCGAACAAGCCGGTCTTGACCGCATCGCCCATGGCGGCGAGCATCACCGAGGCCTCGCCCTCGCATGCGTGGTGCACGCCAGTATCGACATCGAGGATCTCGCGCACCTGGTCGGGGGCCAGCATCCAGGGCGTCGTGGCGACGATGGGCATGGCGAATTCGACCGCCAACTCACGCACGGCGACGGCCAGCGGCTCCATATTGCCGCCGTGGCCGTTGACGATCAGCAGCCGCGCAAAGCCCAGCGCCCTCAGCGAGCGGACGATGCAGCGGATCACCCGGCTCAGCGTGTCATAGTCGAGTGTGATCGTGCCGCCGAAAGGCAGGTGATGCTCGCTCATCCCCAGCCACAGGCCGGGCAGGACGGCGACGGGCGTGTCGGCCGACACCAGCCGCGCGGCACGGAGGGCGGCGGCCGACGCGCTCGCCGTATCGGTGCTGACCGGCAGGTGCGGGCCGTGCTGTTCCAGCGAGCCGATGGGCAGGATCGCGAGCGCCCCAGCGTTACCGGCGATCGCGCGCAGATCGGGGGCGGTCATGCGCGCCCACTCAACTTCCGTTTTCATCTTGGGCCTTTTTGCAGGATTGAACTTGGCTTACGGCGGGATCCCAGGCCTCCGTCAGGTCTGGCGCCCCCGCGCGTCGACGCGCAGGACCACGGTCCTGCCGTCCGCTTGGCGCAGGTTGACGCTGTCGAACTGAGCCATGACCGCGCAGGAATGGTTCGGGAAAATACGCACGCGGCTGCCGATGTCGGGTGCGGTATCCGAAAACCGGACAAAGCCATGCTCCTCCGACAGCCGCTCGACCTCCCACGCGCGGCCGGTGCCGTCCATGCTGACGGCGAGCCCGAAGCCGCTGCCGCCAGAGCCATGCGCGCCGAGGTCCGACGACAGGGATTTCGAGCCCGCGTCGACGATGAAATGTTTGTCGTTATGGGCAACGACCGTCGCGATGACGGCGAGCGCCAGATCGTCAGGCGCGCAGATGTCCAGCCGTAGCGCAGTGCGATCCAGAAAGGCGTAGTTGCCGGGCCGGATTTCGGTCACGCCCCTCGGGATTGGTGCACCGAGGCATGTGGGCGTCGCACCGACGGAAATCTCCGGTACCTCGATGCCCGCTTGCCGCAGCCGGCCTGCCAGCTCGCAGAGCGCCGCCGCCTCGGCCTCGGCGATGGACGCCAGTTCCGCCAGGCTCTTGCTGCCATAGGAATGACCCGCGTGGGAGAGCAGGCCCAGAAAGGTCAGGTGGGGGCGGCGATCGACCTCAGCAGCTAGCCGAATCGCGGCCTCGTCCTGCGGCTTGACGCCGACCCGGCCGAGACCGACGTCGACTTTGAGGAACACCGGCAGCCGCACGCCCTGCGCTGCGGCTGCGTTGCCAATGGCCTCGACCCCGGCCTGATGCGCCACGATCAGGCGCAACTCGGTGCCGCGAAGGGTGGCCGCGCGGACCAACTCCGTGATCGATTCCGGCCGCACGACCGGATAGGCGAGCGTCAGCGAAGGCACCCCCGCCTCGACAAAGACGAGCGCCTCGGCCGGCTTCGAGGCGGTCACGCCCACCGCGCCGAGATCCAGCTGGCGACGCGCGATGGCAAGGCACTTGTGGGTCTTGATATGGGGACGGAGCGCCAGGCCGGCGGCCTCGGCCCGGGCCTGCATATGGCCCAGGTTGCGCATCAATCCCTGCTCGTCGATCTCGACATGCGGCGTCGGCAGTCCGGCGGCTTCGGGGCGAAGAAAATGGGTGAACGTCCCGGGATCAGTCATGTTCTCTCCGCCAAAGGGGTGCTTGCGCATACGCTGGCACCCGGATTCCGCCTGTCCCCAAAGGGGCGGCGCGGCGCAGACAGGCGCAAAAAGATGGGCGCTTCAATTCTGCCATTTCGCGCACGGCGTGCTTTACCCGGGGCGGCATTTCAGTTGAGACTGCCGTTACGTCATATTCACATTCAAATCTAGAGATAAGAACAGGGATTCAGACATGAGCGTCCTTCGCCCCGTCAAGCGTGCAGTTGCCGGCCTCCTCCTCGGTACCGTTCTGGCTGCGCCGGTCTGGGCGCAGCCGATTGTGATTGCCATCGGCTCCGAGCCGTCGACGCTGGACCCGCAACTGCGCGACGATGGCGGCGAGCGTGCGGTGAACGACAACATCTACGAGACGCTGATGGCGCGGACGCCGACGGGCGAGTTGGTCCCCGGCCTTGCGGCGGCGGCACCCACCCAGGTCGATGCCACGACCTGGCAGTTCAAATTGCGCGACGGGGTCAAATTCCACAACGGTGAGCCGTTCAACGCCGACGCGGTAGTTGCCTCGGTCGCGCGGATCATCGATCCGGCGAACAAGTCCGAGCAGATCGCCTATCTCGAGACCATCGAGGGCGCGACCAAGGTTGACGATCTGACGGTGAACGTGACGACCAAGGGGCCGGACCCGATCCTGCCCTCGCGCATGTACTGGATGAAGATCATTCCGCCCGGATATGCCACCAGCGGCGATCTGGCCGGTGCGCCGGTCGGGACGGGTCCCTACAAGTTCGACAGCTGGAACCGCGGAACTGACCTCAAGCTGGTCGCCAATGCCGACTACTGGGACGGCGCGCCGCAGATCGCCGAAGTGACCTATCGCTTCGTCCCCGAGCCGGGCACCCGGCTTTCCGGACTGACCGCGGGCGAGTTCGACCTGATCACCTCGCTGCTGCCCGAGTTCACGACCAGCGTGCCCAAGTTTGCCGCCGTCCCGGGGCTGGAGACCTCGGTCATCGTGCTGGGGACTGACAACGAAGTAACCAAGGACCCCAAGGTGCGCGAGGCGCTGAATCTTGCGATCGACCGCAACGCGATGGCCGAAGGCATGTTCATGGGCTACGCCACCGTCGCCAAGGGCACCCATGTGAACCCTGCCGCCTTCGGCTATAACGCGAACCTCGAACCCTATGCCTACGACCCCGAGCGTGCACGCGCCCTGATCAAGGAGGCTGGCGCCGAGGGCAGGCCGCTGGTGCTGGTTGGCGAATCCGGCCGCTGGCTGAAGGACCGCGAACAGATCGAGGCGGTCGCCGCCTACTGGGGCGAGACCGGCCTGGCGGTGCAGACGGAAATCCAGGAGTTCTCGCAATACCTCGACAGCCTGATGGGCGACGGCCCGCGCCCCGACGCGATCTTCATCGCCAACTCGAATGAGTTGCTCGATGCCGACCGCGAGATGAGCTACATCTACCACAAGGACGGCAAGGCCTCGTCCAACTCGAATGCCGAGATGGCGGCGATGATCGATGCCGCCCGGTCCGAAACGGACGTCGCCAAGCGCCAGGGCCTTTACGAGCAGGTTCAGAAGATGGGCCGCGACCTGAATTACACGGTGCCGCTGTTCAACCTGAACGACATCTACGGCATGTCCGAGCGGCTCGACTGGAAGCCGCGGGTCGATGCCAAGCTGATGGTCAAGGAAATGAAGGTGACTGAATAACGCGCGTCTGCGCGCCGTCAGATCGACAGGGATAGCCCTAAGTGCTGCAATTCGTCCTCAAGCGCCTTGTCCAGGGCCTGCTGGTGGTCCTGGCCGTTACTTCGATCGTGTTCGTGGTGACGCGAATGGTGGGCGATCCGGTCGCGCTGATGCTGCCGCTGTCGGCCAGCGACGCGCAGCGGACCGAGTTCTCGGCCGCGATCGGCCTCGATAAGCCACTGCTGCAACAATATCTGCGGTTTCTCGGTGACATCGCCACGCTGGATTTCGGCGACAGCCTCTGGCAGCGCCGGCCGGCGATCAACGTGGTGGCCGAACGGCTGCCGAACACGCTGCTGCTGATCTCGGCCGGGCTTGGCACCGCGGTCGTCCTGTCGATACCGCTGGGCGCCATCGCGGCCCTGCGGCCGGGCGGGATGGTTGACCGGATCACCGTCTCGGCCGGGTTGCTGGGCCTTGCCATGCCGCAGTTCTGGCTGGGGCTGATGTTCATCATGATCTTTGCGGTCAAGCTGAAGTGGTTGCCGACCTCCGGCATGGGCACGCCGGCGCATCTGGTCCTGCCCGCGCTGACCTTGGCGCTGACCCCGCTCGCGCGCTTTACGATGATGGTGCGCGCGGCGATGATCGACGAGCTGAACAAGCCCTATATCAAGACCGCGAGGGCCAAGGGCCTGACGCTGCCGCGCATCCTGAGGGTGCACACCCTGCGCAACATCTTGGTGCCGTTTCTGTCGATCTCGGGGTGGGAGCTGATCACCGCCCTTTCGGGCTATACCGTGGTGGTCGAGACGGTGTTTGCCTGGCCGGGCTTGGGACTGACGGCCGTGCAGGCCATCCAGCGCGGCGATCTGTTCCTGATGCAGGCCATCGTCTTTGTCATCGCCTTCCTCGTCGTCCTGATCGGGATCGCCATGGATATCGTGGCCAAGGCGATCGACCCGCGGATGGAGCTTAACTGATGGCCCCGCCCGCGCTGCCCGGCGCAGAGGGCACGCCTGAGGATGCGCCCGCGCCGCGCGGCGTGAACCCGGCACCCTGGCGTCAGCTTCTCGCCGAACTGGCGCATGACAAGGGGGCGCTCATCAGCCTGATCGTCGTTCTGCTGGTCGCCGGCACCGCGATCCTCGCGCCGCTGCTGGCGCCCTATGATCCGGCCGCGCAGTCGATCATCGCCCGCCTCAAGCCGCCGGTCTGGGACGCGCGCGGCAATTGGGCGCATATTCTCGGCACGGATAACCTCGGCCGCGATGTCCTGTCCCGGCTGATCTGGGGCGCGCGCCTCACCCTGACCATCGCCCTTGCGACCAGCCTGATTGCGGGTGCGTTCGGCACCCTGATCGGCCTCTGGGCTGGTTACCGGGGCGGGCGCACAGACAGCATCCTGATGCGCCTTGTCGATATCCAGATTTCCTTTCCCGGAATCCTGCTGATCCTGCTGGTCGTCGGCGTGATCGGACCGGGCGTGTGGACGTTGGTCGGTGTTCTGGCGATCACGAACTGGATGGTCTACGCCCGCCTGGTGCGCAACGTGGTGTCCAGCACCCGCGCGCTACCCTATGTCGAGGCGGCCGAGATCGTCGGCTGCCGTCCCGGCCGGGTCATCATTCGCCACATCCTGCCGAACCTCGTCTCGGCGCTGATGACCCTCGCCATCCTGGAGTTCACCAACATCATTCTGGCCGAGGCCGCGGTCTCGTTCCTCGGCTTCGGGGTGCAGCCGCCCCAGACCTCCTGGGGCCTCGATGTGGCGTCGGGGCGCGACTATTTGTTCATCGCCTGGTGGCTGGTGACCTTTCCCGGCCTCGCGATCGTCGCGACCGTGCTGTCGCTGAACCTCTTTGCCAACTGGCTGCGCGTGACCACAGACCCGGAGGAGCGGGAAAAGCGCTTTGCCCGGCGCATCACGGCACGTCGCCGCCGGACCAGACCGGTCCCGCAACCATGAGCGCGCCCGTCCCCTTGTTGCAGGTGGACAACCTGCAGGTCGCCTTCGACACCCGCGCCGGGACTGTTTCTGCCTTGCGCGGCGTCGATTTTACCGTGTCCGAAGGCGAGACCTTGGGGATCGTCGGCGAATCCGGCTCGGGCAAGAGCGTGACCGCCCAGGCGATCATGGGCCTAATCGATGCGCCCGGCAGGATCGAAGGCGGGGCAGCGCGCTGGCGCGGCGTCGACCTGACCGGTCCCGGCGCTGCCGCTCGAGGGCGCGCGATCTGGGGCAAGGAAATCTCGCTGATCTTCCAGAACCCCATGACCTCGTTGAATCCGCTCATGACCGTCGGCGCGCAGCTCTGCGAGGTGATGGAATTGCACGGCGGCCTGACCCATGCGCAGGCCCGCACCCGAGCGGCAGAGCTGCTGGCCGAGGTCGGAATCGCCGGCCCCCTCCGCCGGCTGAGTCAGTTCCCGCATGAGCTGTCTGGCGGCATGCGCCAGCGGGTGATGATCGCCATGGCCATCGCCTGCGAGCCCAAGCTGCTGATCGCGGACGAGCCGACCACCGCGCTCGACGTCACGATCCAGGCGCAGATCCTTGAACTGCTCGACCGACTGCAAAAGCAACTTGGCCTCGCCATCGTGCTGATCACCCATGACCTCGGCGTGGTGGCCGGCCTCTGCCACCGGGTTGCCGTCATGTATGCCGGCCGCATTGTCGAGACGGGCGGCGTGGACCAGATATTCGAGGCGCCCGCGCATCCCTACACACAGGGCCTGATCCGCTCGACCCCCAGCCTCGAGGATCAGCAGGCGCGGCTGGTCGCGATCGACGGCAGCCCGCCCAGCCTGTTGCACCCGCCGCCGGGATGCCCGTTTCTGCCGCGTTGCCCCATAGGCGATCCCCTGTGCCAGGCGCCGCAAAGGCTGCTGCCAAATGGCGAAGGGTGGGTCGCCTGCCGCAAGGCGGGCACGCCCGCCTGGGGCGCCGCATGAGCGTGGGGTCTGCCAGCACTCTGTCAGTCGAGGGCCTCAGCGTCGATTACGCGCTGGCGCGCGCCGGACTCTTCAAGCGGCATTCGGTGCGCGCGGTGTCAGACGTCAGCTTCGACGTGGCACCCGGCGAGACGCTGGGACTGGTGGGCGAGTCCGGCTCGGGCAAGACCACGGTCGGGCGCGCGGTCCTGCGCCGCATCCCAGCCGCCGAGGGGCGCATCCGCTTTCAGGGGCAGGACATCACCCGCCTGACGGGCGAGCCGCTGCGCCGGTTGCGCGCGCATATGCAGCTTGTCTTGCAAGACCCCTACACCTCGCTGAACCCGCGCATGCGGGTGGCCGACATTCTGGCAGAGCCGCTGATTGTGCATGGCCTCGTGCGCAGCACTGCGGAGGCGGCCCCGCGCATTCGCGAGTTGCTGGACCGGGTTGGCCTGCCCAGCGACGCAGCGGAACGCTACCCGCACAGCTATTCGGGCGGACAGCGCCAGCGGATCGGCATCGCCCGCGCCCTTGCGCTGAACCCCCGGCTTATCGTCGCAGACGAGCCGGTCTCGGCGCTCGATGTCTCGGTCCGCGCGCAGGTGGTCAACCTGATGCAGGACTTGCAGCGCGATCTGGGGATTTCTTATCTTTTCATCGCCCACGACCTGTCTGTGGTGCGCCATATCTCGCACCGCGTCGCCATCATGTATGCAGGGCGCATTGTCGAAATCGCGCCGAGAGAGGCTATCTATCAGTCCCCGATCCATCCCTACACCGTTTCCCTACTGTCGGCTGTGCCGGTAGCGAACCCGCGCCTGCAGCGGGCCCGAACGCGCATTGTGAACCCGGGCGAGCCGGTGGACATCGCCCGGCCGCCCGCCGGATGCCGGTTCCACCCGCGCTGCCCGCTGGCAACCGAGCAGTGTCGGATCGAAGCGCCCCCGCTGGAGCGCAAGACGCCTGATCACCTTGCCGCCTGCTGGAATCGAAACGGGCCGTGATCGATCTGCTTCTCAGTTGGCCCGGGCTTGTCTCTGCACTGGTCCTGGTCGCGGCGGGCGCGATCCAGGGGTCGACCGGCTTTGGCTTCAACATGCTCGCCGCGCCAGTGCTCGCCATCATGATCCCGTCCTTTGTCCCCGGCGCGATGATCACGCTGGCCATGGTGGTCAGCATCGGCGGCGCGCTGGTCGAGCACTCCGACATTCACCGCCGCGATCTTCTTGCGGCGCTGTCAGGACGGCTGGTCGCGGTGATGGCCGCCGCGCTGGTGCTTGGCATGCTGGCGCCCGAGGCCTTCGCGGCGATCTTTGGACTGGGCGTTTTGCTGGCTGTCGGCCTGAGCCTGTCCGGCTGGCACGTCAGGCCGAGCGCCCGCAACCTGTTCATCGCCGGTGCAACCTCGGGCTTTATGGGCACGCTGACCTCGATTGGCGCGCCGCCGATGGCGCTGGTCTACCAGAACACCGGCGGCGCGCGGATGCGGGCAACGCTCAATGCGTTCTTCGTGCTGGGCAGCCTGATGTCGGTCGGGGCGCTGATCTGGGCCGGCCGTTACGGCCTGCGCGACCTCGCCCTGGCGGCAACGATGCTGCCGTTCGCGTTCCTGGGCTTTCTGTTTTCTGGCTGGGGACGGCGGATGATGGACAAGGGTCAGGTGCGGCTGGTGATCCTGACGGTATCGACGCTGTCGGCCATCGTTCTGCTGGCGCGGGCGTTTGGGTTTACCGGCTGACGCGGCCCCGAGTTGCACGGCTAGACGCCCGGGTTGGGCGAGCGCCGCAGTCGCCCCCAACGGTGTGAATGCTACAACCAATCGCTTAGATACCGCTTTGATTGACCGCAGGCGGTTTCCAAACCGTCACCGCGTGAGAGGCGAGCAGCGATGGCGCTGGCCAGCGTGCAACCCGTGCCACGACGGGTGCCCGGCTTGCGTGGCGCGGCAAATCTGACCGGCGCAGCGTTCGGGCGGAACAGCCAATCGACCGCCTCCGTGCTCTCGGCGTGGCCGCCTTTCAGCAGTACGGCGCGCGCGCCCATGTTGTGCAGGGCATCGGCCAATGCCTCCCGCGATGCGTCGGGCGAGAGGCCGGTCAGCGCGGCGGCCTCGGGCAGGTTGGGCGTAATCAGCGCCGCGCGTGAAAACAGTTGCGTGATCATGGCGTTCTGCCCGACGCCGTCGATCAGCGCGGCCCCGGCGCTGGTCGCGAGCACCGGGTCGAGGACGAACGGCACATCCGGCAGCGCGTCAGCAACCGCGGAAACGATATCTGCATTGGCCAGCATGCCGATCTTCGCCGCCCGAACCTGACCGGCGGCGGCGATCTGGGCCGCGACTATGGCGGGCGGCGCCGGGTGGATGACGCATCCCCCGGCCGGGTCCTGTGCCGTCACCGCCGTGGCGGCCACGCGCGCCGCCACCCCATGATCCGCGAGCACGACCAGATCGCGCGCCAGACCCGCCCCGGCCGAACTGTCGAGCCCGCCGATCAGCAGGACGGTCATTGTCCATCCGCCAGCAGCGCGAGGTCCGCGGCCCCGCGCTTGGCGAGAACCTGCGCGCCGCGCCAGGCGCGCAACCCGGTCGAGCAGCACAGCACCACCCGACCGGGCGGAAACTGCCAGTCCGGCAGCGAATCTGGCGCAAGGACGATTGCGCCGGGTAGGGGCCGGATGCTTTCCGTTGCGCGCAGGTCGATGACGGTATCCCCGGGCGCAACTTGCGAGGCCGCGACAAAGCCGAAGCCCGGGGCCTCGCTCGCCCCGTCGAAGTCAAAACTGCCGAACCGCCATGTCGCCATGTCCAAGGTGACGACCCTGCCAAGCGGCGACGGCTCCAGCCCGATCAGCAGCGCCAGGGCCATCTGGGCCTGGATGGCCCCGAGGCTCGCCACCACTGGTCCAAGCACGCCAGCAGTAGAGCAACTCGCGGCCTGCGCTGGCAGATCGGGAAACACCGCGCGATAACTGGGTGCGGTGCCGCAGAACGCGCCGGCATAGCCCGACCGGCCGACGACGGATGCCGAGATCATCGGCTTTCCAGCCCCCCGACAGAGGTCGGACAAGGTGTAGGTCACGGCAAAGCTGTCCGCGGCGTCGATCACCACATCCACCGCCGCGATCAGGTCCTCTGCAGTGGCCGGATCGACCCGCACCAGCAGCGCCCTGACCTCGCAGTCCGGCCCCAGCGCGCAGGCGCGCTTGGCGGCGATGGTCGCCTTGGGCTGGCCGATATCCGCCGTGGTGAAGAGGGTCTGGCGGTGCAGGTTCGTCAACTCGATCACATCCGGGTCGGCGATGGTCAGTCGTCCAACCCCGGCCGCCGCCAGCGCCGGGATCGCCGTGCAGCCGAGGCCGCCCGCGCCGACGACCAGCACATGTGCGGCGGCGAGGCGCGCCTGTCCCTCGGGGCCGACGCCGGGAACCTGCTGCTGGCGGGCATAGCGGTTCATCCGGCGGCCTCGATCCAGGCGCGGGTCTGCGCCTCGGGGTCTGGGGCGGCGATCAGATCGGTGACCACCGCCGCGACATCGGCGCCGGCGGCCAGCACCTCGGGCAGGCGCGCGGGGGTCAGCCCGCCGATGGCGACCAGTGGGATGTCACCAATACGGGCCTTCCAGCGGGTCAGCTTTTCCAGCCCCTGCGGCCGCCACGGCATTTTTTTCAGCAGCGTCGGCCAGATCGGTCCCAGCGCGATATAGGCCGGGCGCAGGCTGAGGGCGCGGTCAAGCTCGGCGCGGTCGTGGGTCGATACCCCAAGGCGCGCGCCGGCGCGAGCGATCGCAGCCGTATCAGCGGTGTCCAGATCCTCTTGCCCCAGGTGGATGAACGAGGCGCCCAGATCCAGCGCCGCCTGCCAGTGATCGTTGACAACCAGTTGCGCGCCATGCCGGGCGCAGACCGCCGTCGAGGCTGCGATCTGGTCCCGCACCTCTGCGGCGTCACCCTTGAAGCGCAGCTGGACCAGCTTGACCCCCGAGGGAACCAGCCGCGCGATCATGGCGGCGTCGGGTAGCACGGGGTAGAAGCGGGGCAGGCTCATGCCGTGTCCCATAGGGCCAGATCGGCCATGCCCAGCACTGGGGTGGATGGCGCGGCCATGTCGCGGGGCGGCATCAGCCCGGCCTCGAAGGCGGTGCGCCCGGCCGTGACAGCCTGGCCAAAGGCGCGCGCCATTTCCACCGGATCGCCGGCCTTGGCGACGGCCGTGTTCAGCAGGACCGCGTCAAAGCCCATTTCCATCGCTCGCGCCGCCTGGCTCGGGGCGCCCAGGCCTGCGTCGATGATCAGCGGCACCGCCGGGAAATGCGCACGCATCGCCGCCAGCGCATCCGCGTGGCGCAGCCCCTGACCCGAGCCGATGGGCGCCCCCCAGGGCATCAGGACCCGGCAACCGGCATCCAGCAGATGCTCGGCCACGATCAGGTCTTCGGTGGTGTAGGGGAACACTTCGAAACCCTCGGCGCAGAGGGTCCGGGCGGCCTCGACCAACGCGAAGGGGTCGGGTTGCAGCGTGTCCGCGTTGCCGATTACCTCCAGCTTGATCCAGGGCGTGCCGAACACTTCGCGCGCCATATGGGCCGTGGTGATCGCCTCGCGCGCGGTGGTGCAGCCGGCGGTGTTTGGCAGCATCCGCGCGCTGCAACCCTGCAGCAGCGACCAGAAGCCCGCACCGCCGACCCCGGTCCCGGCACCCGCAGCCTCGCGGCGCAGCGACACGGTGACGACCCCGCAGCCCGAGGCTGCGATGGCATCCGTCAGCACTTGGGGCGAGGGATATTGCGCGGTCCCGAGCAGCAGGCGCGAGGACAACTCGACGTCGTAAAGCCGCATCGCTAGCCCCCTTGCATTGGGGCCAGCACCTCGACCCTGTCCCCGTCGCGCAGTGCGGTCACGGGCCGGGCGGCAGCAGGCACGAACTTGCCGTTGAGGGCCGTGGCGAGCGCGTGCCCGCTGTAGCCCAGTTCGGTCAGCGCATCCGCGAGGCTGCTGGCGCCTACGGTGAAAGGCGTTCCGTTCAGATCAATTTGCAAGGCAAACCTCCTGTCGTGCGGCGAGGAACGCATCGGCCAGTTGTTCGGCCAGCGCCGGCGCCGTGAGAAAGCCGTGGCGGTAGAGCCCATTCAGATGCAGGCGGCCTCCCGCCGTACGAATGCGCGGCACGTTGTCGGGAAAGGCTGGGCGCAGGCCGACGCCCGTCTCGACGATTGCGGCCTCGGCAAAACCCGGGTGGACGGCGAACGCCGCTGCCATCAGTTCCATCGCGCTGCGCAGGGTGATGGGGCCGGCAGCGTCGGTCTCGACCATCGTTGCGCCGACCATGAAAAGGCCGGCGCCGCGCGGCACGATATAGACCGGAAACCGCGGGTGCAGCAGCCGCACGGGCCGGCTGAGGGTCACATCCGGGCAGCGCAGCAGCAGCATCTCGCCCCGCACGGCGCGAAGGTCGGGCAGGACATCACGCGCCGCGAGGCCGCGGCAGTCGATATCCGCGCCATCGGGTGCCGTTTGCACGCCGTAGCGGATCTGTACCCCCCGCCCACGCAGGCCATCGGCGAGGGCGGTCAGGGCAAGACGCGGGTCGAGATGCGCTTCGCCGGCATAGAACAGTGCGCTCCGGAACCGGCCCGCCAGGTCAGGCTCCAGCTCCGCGATCCGGTCTGCATCGATCCGCTCATGGCCCTCTGTGCGCGCGGCGAAGCGGTCCAGTTCTGCCCGATCGCGCGCCGGGGCGAGGACCAGAGTCCCGTGCCGCGCGACCCCTGGGGTTCGCGCGTGCCACCAGTCGGCGGCACTTGCACCGAGCAACGCCACCTTGGCAGGGGCGCTCTCGCCCTCGGCAAAGGGGGCGAGCATGCCGCCTGCCAGCCAGCTTGCCCCCGAGCCTTCCGGTGCGCGGTCCAGGACCTGCACCCGCACCCCCCGCTCGGCGAGGGCGGTCGCGGCGCACAGCCCCGCGACGCCAGCGCCCAGCACGGTGATCATGCCGTGCCGTCCGCGGTGGGCACATACAGCTTGCCCGTTTCGCGAAACTTCTCGGCCATCGCCGCCATGCCATCCTTTTGCGCCTCGGCACGGATGTCATGGCTGATACGCATCGAACAGAACTTGGGCCCGCACATCGAACAGAAATGCGCGGTCTTGTGCGCCTCCTTGGGCAGGGTCTGGTCGTGGAAGTCGCGGGCTGTCTCGGGGTCGAGCGAGAGGTTGAACTGGTCCTCCCACCGGAATTCGAACCGTGCGCGGCTCAGCGCGTCGTCGCGGGCCTGCGCGCCCGGCAAGCCCTTGGCGAGGTCGGCGGCGTGGGCGGCGATCTTGTAGGTGATGACGCCGGTTTTCACGTCGGCGCGGTCGGGCAGGCCCAGATGCTCCTTGGGCGTCACGTAGCACAGCATCGCGGTGCCGAACCAACCGATCATGGCGGCGCCGATCGCACTGGTGATGTGGTCGTAGCCCGGGGCGATGTCGGTGGTCAGCGGTCCCAGGGTATAGAAAGGCGCCTCGCCGCAGGTGGCCAGCTGCTTGTCCATGTTGGCCTTGATCTTGTGCATGGCCACATGGCCCGGCCCCTCGATCATCACCTGGCAGTCCTTGGCCCAGGCGATCTGCGTCAACTCGCCCAGCGTCTCCAGTTCGGCGAATTGCGCGGCGTCGTTGGCATCGGCGATCGAGCCGGGGCGCAGTCCGTCGCCGAGGCTGAAGCTGACGTCATAGGCACGCATGATGTCGCAGATCTCGGCGAAGTTCTCGTAAAGGAAGCTCTCGCGATGATGGTGCAGGCACCACTTGGCCATGATCGAGCCGCCCCGGCTGACGATGCCGGTAACCCGGTTCACGGTCAGCGGGATGTAGTGCAGCCGCACGCCGGCATGGATGGTGAAGTAATCGACGCCCTGTTCCGCCTGCTCGATCAGCGTGTCGCGATAGATTTCCCAGGTCAGGTCCTCGGCGATGCCGCCGACCTTTTCCAGCGCCTGGTAGAGCGGGACCGTGCCGATCGGCACCGGCGCGTTGCGCAGGATCCATTCGCGGGTGTTGTGGATGTTGCGGCCGGTCGACAGGTCCATGACCGTGTCCGCGCCCCAGCGGATCGACCAGACCATCTTGTCGACCTCCTCGGCCATGGACGAGGTGACGGCGCTGGTGCCCATGTTGGCGTTGATCTTGACCGAGAAGTTTCGGCCGATGATCATCGGTTCCAGCTCAGGGTGGTTGATGTTTGCGGGAATGATCGCGCGGCCTGAGGCGATCTCCTGGCACACGAATTCCGGAGTGACGAAATCAGGGATCGCGGCGCCGAAATCCTCGCCGTCCCGCGACCCGGCGGCCGCGGCGGCGCGTCCGAGGTTTTCGCGGATGGCGACATATTCCATCTCCGCGGTGATGATACCGGCGCGGGCATAGGCAAGTTGCGTCACCGCCTTGCCGTCACGGGCCCGCAGCGGGGCGCGCTGGACGGGAAAGCCGGGCACCAGTTGAGCACCATTGGCAAAGCCGTTGTCGGCGGGCTGGACCGCGCGGGCGGCGTAAGGCTCGCAATCGGCACGTGCGGAAATCCAGCCCTGGCGGATCGGGGCGAGGCCGGCTGAGATATCGATCGTCACCGCCGGATCGGTATATGGCCCGGACGCGTCATAAACTGTGACCGGCGGCTCGCCGGCCGAAGGGTGAACCGCGATCTCGCGCTGGGGGACCCGGATTTCGGGATGCAGCGTGCCCGGGATGTAAACCTTGGACGAGGCGGGCAGGGGGCCCGTCGTGACGGACGGAACCGCGGCGGGGGCGCCTTGCGGCGGGGTCGGGACGATCTGGTTCATCAAAGCCTCTTTGCGTTGATGACCCGTCGAAGAGGGAAAGAAGCCGGGATCGTGCCCGAGTGTTGCCCATGAGGGGCGACCGTTTGTGCTTCCTACGCCAGGATCAACTGGGTCAGGTTCAAAGGGTCGCTTCGCCGCGGGGTCGCCCCCGCTATCAGCCTCTCAGTCCCTCGGGCGGGACTCCCCTGACAGTGCAGATTTGGTAACGGCGCGGTGTCGCTGGGTCAAGGGGCGGGTGGAGGGAGGGAGCGAGGGCACACCATGAAAGAGGGTGCGAGGCCTGCAATCCGAGTGAGCGGCTGCGGCTTTTCGGCACAACCTCATCGGCAGGACGCGCCCGCCACTCACCCACACGGAAGCTGCGACGGTAGGCCCGGAGGGATTTGAACCCCCAACCAAGGCGTTATGAGCGCCCTGCTCTGACCGTTGAGCTACAGGCCCGCCGCAGGCAGTGTCGTCGCAAAAGCGTGTTTGCGGGTCAAGGGAAACTGGCCTAACAGGCGGGCCAAAGCAGCAGGGGTGCGCCATGAGCAACGAAACGACCGCCCGCGGGATCACTTATGCCGAGGCCGGGGTCGATATCGACGCCGGCAACGCCTTCGTCGAGCGGATCGGCCCGGCAGCCTCAGCCACGCGCCGCCCCGGTGTGATGTCGGGCCTTGGCGGCTTTGGCGCGCTGTTCGACCTGAAGGCGGCGGGCTACGTCGATCCGATCCTGGTCGCAGCGACCGATGGGGTCGGCACGAAACTGCGGATCGCCATCGACACGGGCCGCGTCAGCGGCGTCGGCACCGACCTTGTCGCCATGTGCGTCAACGACCTCGTCTGCCAAGGCGCCGAACCACTGTTTTTCCTCGACTATTTCGCCACCGGCAAGCTCGATGTCGAAGCCGGGGCGCAGATCGTCACCGGCATCGCCGAGGCCTGCGCGGCATCCGGCTGTGCCCTGATCGGCGGCGAGACGGCCGAGATGCCGGGTATGTATCACGGCGGCGATTTCGACCTCGCCGGCTTTGCCGTCGGCGCGATGGAGCGCGGGACTGCGCTGCCGGCCGGCGTGGCCGAGGGTGACGTCCTGCTGGGTCTGGCTTCGGACGGCGTCCACTCCAACGGCTACTCGCTGGTGCGCCGGGTGGCGCTGGCCGCCGATCTGGGGTGGGAGGACGAGGTTCCGTTCGATTCACCCGCCGAGACTCTTGGCGAGGGGCTGCTGGTCCCGACCCGCCTCTACGTGCGCTCGGTCCTCGCGGCGCGGGACGCCGGCGGTCTGCATGCCGCCGCGCATATCACCGGTGGTGGCATCACCGAGAACCTGCCCCGCGTGCTGCCTGCGGGGCTGGGGGCCGAGGTTGACCTCGACGCCTGGACCCTGCCGCCGGTCTTTGCCTGGCTGCGCGAGGCGGGCGGCATTTCGGATGCCGAGATGCTCAAGACCTTCAACTCGGGCATCGGCATGATCCTCGTGGTTGCCCCGGATCGCGCGGCCGCCCTGAGCGAGTTGCTAACCGCGCGGGGAGAGAGGGTCGTGACCCTCGGCCGGGTCAGCGCCGGGCAGGGGGTGCGCTACAGCGGCAGCCTTCGCTGATGCGGGTCGCGATCCTGATCTCGGGCGGCGGGTCCAACATGGTCCGCCTGATCGAGGATATGCAAGGCGATCACCCGGCGCGCCCGGTTCTGGTGCTGTCAAACGATCCCGGGGCCGGTGGCCTCGCCAAGGCCGCGGCGCTGGGCGTGCCGGCAAAGGCGGTCGATCACCGACCCTTTGGCCGGGACCGGGCCGCGTTCGAGGCGGCATTGTCGGTGCCGCTGGCCGAGGCTTCGCCCGACCTGATCTGCCTTGCCGGTTTCATGCGCATCCTGACGCCGGGCTTTGTCGCCCGCTGGGATGGCGGACGGATGCTGAACATCCACCCCTCGCTGCTACCGCTCTATCCTGGCCTCGACACCCATGCCCGGGCAATCGCCGCTGGCGATACCGAGGCCGGTTGTACGGTGCATGAGGTGACGGCCGATCTGGATTCGGGACCGATCCTGGGTCAGGCCCGTGTGCCGGTGAAGCCGGGCGATACGGCCGCGACCCTTGCGAGCCGCGTGCTGGAGGCGGAGCACCGCCTCTATCCCGCCGTCCTGCGCCGCGTCGCAAGCGGCAACCGCAGCCTGCTGCAGTTTTAGGGGCGGACTAGCGCCAAAGGGCCGAAAGCGCGGCAGCGGGATCAGGCTCGGCCCAGATCTCGGCCCCGAGGGCGATGAAATCGGTGACCGGCGCCAGCTTGGCGATAAGCGCGGCGTCGAGGTGGCCCTCGGCCACCACCGGCACCTCGATCATTTCGGACCACCAGGCAAACAGATCGAGCGGCGCTTGCTCCACCCCGGCAGTGGGTGCCCCGCCGACCGGGCCAAAGGTGACGTAATCGGCCCCGGCCTCTGCCGCGTTGATCCCGGCATGGCGCTGGTTGCCGCAGAAGGCGCCGACGATGGCATCCGGCCCCAGCGCCTGACGTGCATCACGCACCTTGCGCCCGCCGCTCATCAGGTGAACGCCGTCCAGACCGTGGCTCAGCGCCAGTTCCCAGTGATTTTCGATCACCACCGGCACGTCGCGGGCATGGGCGATCTCGCGCGCCATGTCGGCCAGCCGGCCCAGTTCGGCCAGATCGTCGTGGGCACGCAGGCGCAGGCAGGCGACCTGCACGCGGTCCAGCACCTCGGCCAGAAGCGGGCCCAGCGCGGCCGCCGAGGCGCCCATGGGCGTCACGAGATACAGCTGCACCGCCTGGGGCTCTGCATCGGCGGGCGCTTGGGGCGCGCGGGTGATCTGGTCTTCGGGCATGGCGAGTCTTTCGGATACGTCCCGGCGGCATAGCCCAGCGCCGCCTGCGAAGCCAGAGGTCGCGCAAGGGTGATGAGCCAGGCTAATGCTGCGGACGGCGGGAAAAGCTGTTCAAGCCCAGGGCAGGCCGCTGCGAACCGCGGCCTCGCACTGCGCAGCGAGCGCCTTGCGGTTGCTGCCCGCTACAGTGATCGGCGGGTGCAGCGTCACGGTGACGCTGCCTTGGGGCGCCTGTGCCAGAACGGCCAGCAAATGCGGCCCGAGCGCCATCGCGCCCCACCAGCCATAGAACCGTGCGTCCCGGCGTGGCGGCGCGCGATAGGCGGCACTGACCGGCTGCAGCGCCAGCCCGGCGGGCAGGTCCGGGGCGAGGAACGCCTGGAACAGGGTCGGCTTGAACGGCAGCACCCGGCGGCCATCGGTGCTGGTCCCCTCGGGGAAGAACAGCAGGCGGTGGCCGGCGCGCGTCCGGGCAGCGAACTCGGCCGCTTGAGACTGGGCAAGGCGCGGGTCGCGGACCACGAAATGCGTGTCGGTGACACGGGTCAGGATGTTGATGCCCGGCCAACCCGCGACCTCGGCCTTAGAGACGAAGAACACCGGCAGCGCGGCGTTCAGGACCAATATGTCCAGCCAACTGCTGTGGTTGGCGACAGCCGCGCCCGGCCCTTGCATCGGCCGGCCGACGCGCCGCCAGCGGATGCCGAGGATCGCGAGGCAGCCGCGGCAGACGCCCTGCACCAGCGGCCCGGTCCAGGGGCGGCGCGCGCCATGCAGCGCCCGCTCGGGCAGGCGCAGCAGCAACAGGGCCAGAACGCCGAGGGCGAGCCAGATGACCACGCCCGTGCCGCGCAGGCCGGCACGCAGCCACCCCAGCAGCGAGATGCGGGGCAGCACTGGCGGCGGTGCGGCGTTATCGTGCCAGGCAGGACCGGACGCGCGGGCTGGGGCGGAATCGGGCAGGGCGCTCGCGCGCGGCGCGACGGGGCCGTTCGGATCTGAGGCCATGCTACAGCGCCGGCTGCCGGCGTGTCTGGTAGAAGTCCCGATGCCGGCTGGACATCTCGGCCGTGTCCATCAGCAGGAACACGTCAGTGGTGTTGAACGGCCGATCGACGAACGCCCCGTCGCCCACCATGCCGCCCAGCCGCAGATAGGCTTTGATCAGCGCAGGCATCTGCGTCATCGCCATGCGCCGGTCCAGCGCCTCGGGCGCAATCAGGTCCATGCGCTGATAGCCCTCAGGCCGGGCGACCGCGCGCAGGCCCGGGGGCGCCAGGTGGTGATGATGCAGCCAGCTCAGCGGGGCGGCCAGCGCCTGCGGGTCGGTGCCGTGGAACGAGGCGACGCCGAACAGCACCTCGATATTCAACTCGTTGACGTAATCGGCCAGGGCATTCCACAGCAGATACATGCCCGAGCCACCGCGATAGTCTGGATGCATGCATGAACGGCCCAGTTCCAGCAGCCGCCGCCCGCTGGACCGTAGCGGCGAGAGGTCATATTCGGCATCGCAGTAAAAGCTGCCGAACTCGGCCGCGCGCGGGCCCGGCAGCAGGCGATAGGCGCCGACAACATGATCGAGGGTTTGTGGCGGAATGCGCGTGTCGATCAGCAGCAGGTGATCGACCACCGGGTCGAACTCGTCGCGCTCCAGCCGGCGATCATGATCGACCATAGGGCCGTCGCCGCCAAGCTCTTTGACGAAAACGCGATAGCGCAGACGCTCTGCCCCGAGGCGGTCCACCTCGGAGGTGGCTATGCGGATGGCGAAGAAGGAGGGTTCGGGCGTCATTCGCTGGCCAAGCCTGCGCAGGGGCGCGCGGCACGGTTTTACGGGCGGGAGGGCTGTGATGCAACCCGCGCGGTACCGCGCGAGGCCGGCAAACCCTGCGGAGCAAAGTCCTGCTGGCGGGTATTCCGTCCCGGCTGCGGTTTTTCCGGCCTTAGCGCGCCATCAGGACGGGAATTTCGGCCATCTCCAGCATGTTGCGGGTCGTTCCGCCCAGAATCGCCTCACGAAAACGGGAATGGCCGTAGGCGCCCATCACGATCATCGTCGCGCCGATCTCGACCGCGCGGCGGCTGATGATGTCGCTGGTGCGCGGCAGCGTCTTGGCCAGGATCGCGACATCCGCCCGCGCGCCGTGACGGGTCAGCATCTGGCACAGCGCGACGCCGGGGTCCGACCGCTCAGGCCCGTTGGGTGAGGGGTCGATGACGGCGATCTCGACCGCCTCGGCGCGGCGGATCAGTGGCAGGGCGCGGCGCACTGCGCAGAGCGCCTCGCTGCTCTGGTTCCAGGCGATCAGGATGCGGCGGTCGAACCCCTCGGGCAGCCCGCCCTCGGGCAGCACCATAACCGGGCAACCGCCCTCGAACATTGCCGCCTCGACCGCGCTTTCGGCATCGGGCGGAACGCCGGGGCCGTAAGGGCGCGACATGACCGCAAGATCAGCGAAGCGCGCGCGCATTCCCACCACGGCCGAAACACCGCCGGCCTGCGCGACTACGGAATCGAGTGACCAGCGTACGGTCTCGCCCTCCAGCCGCGCACGAGCCTGCGCCTCAATGGCCGAGGCGGCGTCCATCGCGCGGTCGATCGCCTCCTGCATGACGAAGCCGGTGGCACCCGCGTAGTAATAGCCGGTCTGGCTGCGATCCACGCCAAGGCACAGAACGTCCAAATGCGCGTCCTCGCTCGCTGCGAGGTGCAGCGCGGCATCCAACTGGAAGTCCTGCCGCTCGCCGGTCAGGACGGTCAGGATTGTCTTGTAAGCCATGGCACCCTCCTTTCGGGTGTTCCCCCGCCGCGAGCCTCGCGGCGGGGCTGAGCAGCATTATAACGCAGAACTGGCCGGGGCGGATTGATCTAAAACAAAAAGTTTTCGGATGGAAGGGTTCCCTGCAGCCCGCGGGCGGGGTGCGCGGCCCGTAGTTATTGCCCGCGCAGGCGCGAGGATGCGGCCAATTTCAGCGGTCGGTCGCCGCGGCGCCTCGTTGCGGGCCAGACTGCGGATCACTCGTCCCGCAGGGCCCATTTCCCGACGGTCGCCGAACGGCCGGGGCGGCGCGGGGGAACGATCAGTCCATGCTCGGGTTCGGGGTCGTCGACCTCGTCCTCGGCCAACGGAGCGGCGGCGGGGCCATGGGCAAAGCGATCGCCAATTGCCTCCTCCATGGCCGCATTCAGCGCGATGGAACGTTCCATGTAGGCCGGGTTGTCCTCGGCCGCGACGCCGGGCTTCCACACCTCGGCCAGCGACCGCAGCCCCTGGCGATCCATCCGATAGAAGATCTTCTCAAGCTCGGCGGCCTCGTATTCCGACAGTCCAATATTTTCAAGAACATAACGACCAGTTCTTAATGCGCTGTCGAACATTTCTCGTACGATATGATCGGCCCCCGCATCGTAAAGCTGGTAGACCGTCACCCGGTCGCGGGCGCGGGCGATGATGCGCAGGTCGGGCCGGCGCGAGCGGGCGAGGCGCACCAACCGCAGGTTTGCCTCCGGATCGTCCATCGCCGCGACCAGCACCCGCGCCTTGGCGAGGCCGGCGGCGTCCAGGATCTCGGGCTTGGTCGGATCGCCGAAATATCCCTTGAAGCCAAAGCGGCGCATCAGCTGGATCAGCTTCAGGTCATGGTCCAGCACCGTGGTCTTGAAACCGGACATCGTCACCAGCCGGTTCACCACCTGGCCAAAGCGGCCGACGCCGGCGATAATGATCATGTGCTGCTCGTCGATCAGATCGGGCTGCGGCAACGCGCGTTCTTCTGACAGGCGCCGGGCGACCTGGTCGTAGACGATGAACAGCAGCGGCGTCGTCAGCATCGACAGCGCGATGACCAGCAGGAAGGCCTGCGCAACCTCGTATGGCAACAGCGCCAGCGAGACGGCGTAGCTGGAGAGCACAAAGCCAAACTCGCCGGCCTGTGCCAGCGACAGGGTGAACAATGCCCGCTCCCGCGGGGCCATGTTGACCATCCGCGCAACCAGATGCAGCACCCCGCCCTTGACGACGATGACCACAGCAGTGGCGCCGAGGATGATCAGCGGCATCTCGGCCAGGATCGAGAAATCCATGCTGGCGCCGACGGTGATGAAGAAAAGGCCCAGCAACAGCCCCTTGAAGGGCGCGATCTGGCCCTCAAGCTCGTGCCGGAACTCCGAGCCAGCGAGCATCACCCCGGCAAGAAAGGTGCCAAGCGCCGGGCTGAGGCCGACAAAGCTCATCAGCCAGGCGATGACGACGACGATCAACAGTGCGACGGCGGTGTCCATCTCGCGCAGGCGTACGCTTTGGACAAAGCGAAAGAGCGGGCGAAAGAAATACTGACCGGCCAGGATCACCCCGCCGACGGCCGCAAGCGTTACCAGTGCGGCCGCCCAGCCGGGCAGGGACGCCATGAAGACGCCCCCTGCCTCGGCATGGCCGTCAACGGCGTCGGGCAGATGCGCCGTGCCGGCCAGCAGCGGCATCAGCGCCAGCATCGGGATGACTGCCATGTCCTGGGTCAGGAGCACCGAGAAGGTGTTCCGCCCGCCGGCCGTCTGCATCAGCTTCTTTTCGTTCAGTGTCTGCAGGACGATTGCGGTCGAGCTGAGGGACAGGATCATGCCCAGCGTCAACGCCACGGGCAGCGATTGTCCCAGCGCCATTCCCAGCGCCGCGAGGATAGCGACGGTGATCAGGATCTGCGCCCCGCCAAGGCCGATCAGCTTGCGCCGCATGGCCCAGAGGGCCCGGGGCTCCAGTTCCAGACCGATGAGGAACAGCATCATGACGACGCCGAACTCGGCGAAATGCTGCAGGCCGACGACCTCGCTGCCCGACAGGTGCAGCACGGGGCCGATGATGATCCCGGCCAGCAGGTAGCCCAGCACCGAGCCGAACCCGAGCCTTGAGGAGATCGGGACGGCGACAACCATGGTCGCGAGATAGATTGATGCCTGAAGGAGGAAACCCTCCATCAGCGCCCGGCCAGCATGAGCAGCTGATACGGCCGCCCGCCCTTGACGTAGGTGACGGCGCCCTTGCCGATCGAAGTGATCGGGCCGCCGTCGATCCGGTCGCCGAGACGGACCGTGACGATCTTGCCATTGCGCAGGCGGATCAGGCCACGGCTGGCGGGTCCCGCGCCGATGACGCCGATCA
Source organism: Paracoccus suum (assembly GCF_003324675.1). Taxonomy (NCBI): domain Bacteria; kingdom Pseudomonadati; phylum Pseudomonadota; class Alphaproteobacteria; order Rhodobacterales; family Paracoccaceae; genus Paracoccus; species Paracoccus suum. Next base: position 2,840,289 of record NZ_CP030918.1, on the reverse strand, counting down.
GCGTGGTGCGGCTGAGGTCTATGCCGCGCAACGTCGCGTTGCTGGCGATGGTGGCCGAGGTGCTGCCGCCGCCAACCGGGCCCGCGACGTCGGGCTCGTTGTCGCCTTCGACGGGCGCGACACGTTGGCCGCGGGCGGCGGCGGTCCGCGCCTCTGCCGCAGCCTGCGCGCGGGCGCGGGCCTCGGCGGCAGCGCGCTGTTGGGCCTCGATCCGGGCGTCCGCCTGGGCGCGGGCGCGGATACGCTCCTCCGCCTGACGCTGCAGCTGTTCGTCGAGGCGCAAACGCTCGGCGCGACGGGCTGCGTCGGCGGCATCGGGGTCAGGCGCCGCAGGCTGGGCCGGTGCGAGATCGGGCGTTGCCGGGGCCGACGGGCGGGCGGCGGCGGCGGCCGCGACGGCCAGCGCCGCTGCATCATCGTCGGTTTTATCCGCCGGTTTGGGAGTCGTAGTGCCCTTCGCGGCGCGGGGCGCGCGCTCTGGGAATGGCGAGGATTTCAGAGATTTTAGTGCTACGCCTCCGGGGCTTGCCGGAGATTGCTCGATCGCGTCGGCGATTGCACTCTCAACCGCTTTCGAGCTGGTTCCCGAAGCGCCCGGGCGGCGACCCGGCCGGCCCTTGGCGGCGCTCGCCGTCGGTGCCGCCTTCTTAGGAGCATCATCGGCGGCCGCCGCGGCAAGGGCGGCATCGACCGCCGATTTCGGGCTCGAGCCGCCGCTCGATTTCTTGGCGGCGGGTTTCTTGGCGGGGATAGGTGGGACGGGCGCCGCATCGTCGCGTGACGGGGGCCGCGCCTGTGCAGTCCGCGGACCCCGCACGTCGGCCACGAACAGGGCCCGGTCGTTGGCGAGGCCGACGCGGAACGCCCCGCGTGAGGGAGAGTCGGGAACCGCGCGGAAGGCACTCTCAAGCCAGTCCTTCATCAGCGGTGCTGGGTCTAGGGACGCGAGATGCAGTTCGGCGGGCTCGGCGGTCAGCGCGCCCTCGCGGCGGGTCGGCCGGGTGAGTTCGGTCGCCGGCGCCGTGGTGGCCGCCGCCGGTGTCGCGGCTGCGGCAGGACGGCTCCGCGGCCGGGACGCGCGGGCCGGGGGGGCTGCAGGTGCAGGAGGCTTTACGGCTGCAGCAGGCTTGGCAGCGGCAGGCGGCGTGGCCGCACTCGGTGCGGCAGCCGGCACCGTGCGCGCCGGTTCGGCGGGGGCACGCGGCGGGCGGCTCGGCGGGCGAATTCCCGTGACTGGGGAGGGCTCAGCCTCGCGCGCACGGTCAAACGGCAACGGATCGCGCGGAACGCGGGGAGAGGCGTCGCCCGCGGCCGGCCGGGCCGGCGCCACCGGCGCCCTGCGCGTGTCCTGGGTCTGGCCGGCAGCAGGGCGGCGAGAGGGGGACTGGGAGACGGCCAGACCGACCGCTTCCTCGATCGCCGCAGCATTTGACGCCGGGCCGCGGGGGGCCGCAGGAGTGGCGGCTTGCGCGGCCTCCGGCACTCTTGCAGGGGCCGGGCTCGCAGCGGGTTGTGCCGTGGCCGGGAGCGAATGGTCAGAGGCGGGGGCTTGCGGTTTGGCTGCGGCCGCCGGCGCCGCTTCTGGGCTCGGCGGAGACGCCGCGGTGACAGGTTGTTCAGTCGCGGCCGGGGCGCTCGGCGTGTCCGCGATCACCGGTTCGCTGGGGTTCGCGGGTGGCGTGGTTGCGGTCGTCGCCGCTTCCGCGGTGTCCGGTGCGGCAGCAGGTTGATCAACCTCAGCCGGCGCGGTCGGCTCCGATGTTTCGGCAATTGTCGCCGCAGGTGCCGCGACGGCGGTGGCCGTCTCGATAGCAGCCGGCTGTGACGCCGGCTCTGTAGCGGTCGGCGCCTCGGCGGGGATTTCCGCGGCTGTGGTTTCGGCCGGACCGGCATTAGTCACCGCCGGCGCCGGCTGCTGGGCTGTCACAAGCGCCGGGACGCGGCCGCTGGGGACAAACAGGAACACCGCCAGCAGGCCGAGGACCAGCAACGCCAGCATGAGGTAGAAATCCCGCTGACCCGGCGTTAGCCGCGGAGCCGCTGCCTTTGCCGCAGGCGCCCGGGGGACGACCGCGGCGGCACGCGCTTGGTTGGCGCGTTCATGGAATGCCTTGGCGCGCGCGTCCTTGATCGCGTTGCGGTCGGGGGCCGCAGTATTCTTGGGCCGTTCGGTTGGGATCGCGACCGCCGCCGTAGCGGGGACGAGACCAGGTGTGCCGGCGAGTTCCGCCGGGACGGGACCAGACGGTCCAGGGATCGCGGGCGGGGCGACGGTCGCCGTTTTGACCTTGCTGGGACGACTGGCGGCCGTGACAGCCAGCGAGCCCTTGTCCTGTGTCTTACCCGCGGCATCGCGCATCTTGGCGCTGAAGCCCACGCGCATGCGGTTCAACGCAGCGGCCATTGGGGCGACGCGTCCCTGCCAACCGCGATCCGCGGCCTCCGCCGCCGAGCGCATTGGCGCGACCAATGTCTTTGGCCCCAGTGTTTGGTCGGCCGACGGGTCGAGCTTCGCGAGTGATGGGGGCGGGGGGCCAAAGACGGGCACTTTTTGAGCGTCAGGCTTGGCTTGCGCTGACGAACCGATTACCGCGACCGACGGCGCCGGGGGGCCAAAGACCGGCGTCACCTCTGGAGCATGAGCTTTGGAAACCGTGACAGCCTCGCCCTTTCCGCCATCTGTGGGGGGGAGCGAATCCGCATCCCCCGGTTGGGGGCTGGGGAGCGGACCGATCAGGTCGTGGACCTCGGGGGCCGCAACGTCTTCGGTCTTCTGCACTTCCTTAGCAACCGCAGAGGTCACACCCTTCGATTGCAGTGCGTGCGTCGGGTCGGCCGCGCCTTCAGCAGGAGGCTGTGCGCCATCGCCCGCGGCTTGAACCTCCTGGGGGGTCGCCGCTGTCCCATTCTGCCTGTCTTGGGCGACCACAGTATCCGTCACCGTCTCGTTTGCTGACGCGACTTGGGCCTCGGCCTCCTTCGCGTCATAGGATGCATCCCCCGACCCTTCATCGGCATCGGCGTCGCTTTGCTTCCCGGCTTCCGCGACCGCCTTGTCTGGGTCCGCTTCGGTGACCTTGTGTTCATCCGCGCGAGGTGGCCGCTCCGCGTCCGACGGGGTTGCCGGACCTGCCAGCGATAGCACGGCTTTTTCCTCGGCAATCACAGCGACGGAAACATCAGCGACCGGCGCGTCATGTGCGGCTTGAGATGTAACTTCAACAATCGACGGCAAAATTTTGTTTTCGCTGCCAACAGTCACATCTGGCGCATTGACATTGCCGGGTTGCGAGATGGCCCGGATGCGTGTCAGGGCTTCGTCCAGCGGAACCCGCCCCTGCGCACCGACGCCAGGGGCTGACGCTTGCTCCGCAACTTTGGAAGGCGTCGTCTCGTCCACCGGCGCCTCCGCAGACCCCTTGTCTGCCTGCGCGACCGCCTTGCCCTTGGGAACATCGATGAACTGGACGGGTCGGGCCAGATGGGTGCCCTCGGCATCCGCCAGGGCGGCAATCGGCTTGAAGCCGTGGCCGGCGGCAAAGGCTTCCGCCTCGCTCAGCGTCTGGCGCCAGACGGCGGCGACGCGCACACGGTCCGGCGCGGCATCGACCCAATCGAAGGCAAGATCGTCGACGGCATAGGGGGTCAGCCCGTCGAGGCCCGCGGCGACGGCGGCGCGGCGAGGCAAGTCGGGATCCACGGTAAATTCGGTGAACAGCACCTGATCGTCGGGAATGATCAGGGCCACCTGGCCCGGGCCCGGACCCTTGAGCCCGTCGATCCCGCGACGCAGCGTCGCCAGCCGGCCGGCGAGATCGGGAGTGTCGAACCGCGCGGCCCCGCGCCAGGCCCATTCCTCGCCCTCGCGCTCCATCAGGTGGACCGCCTCCATGTCGAATGACAGGGCGTGCCGCGGCCCCGCGGCCTCGGGGTCTGGCATGGGCCGGCGGGCGGAATCAGCGGTCATCTGCAGGCTTTCGCTCGGTCGCGGCTGGCGCGTGGGAAAAGGGCTGGTTTATGTACGATCCCTACCGCTTTTCGGGGTCTGTGGAAAGACGGACACCATATCGTGAGGGGTCAAAAGGACATTCTTCGGTGTTACTGAGGTGGCTGCACCGGCATTTCGCGCACCCGCGCGCGGGCCGGGTACGTCAGCCGCGTTCACACAGGAGTCACTGATGCCCAGATCGACCGTCCCAGCCGCCGCACCGGCCCGCAGCTTGTCGGGCGACGACCGCGCCCTGCATCGGCGGCGCACTGGGGCGATGCTGGCCGCAATTTGTGCCACCGCCCTGATGTCTGCCCCGGCCGTGGCGCAGCCTGCAGGGAGCCCGCCCCCCGAGGGCGGGCCAATGGTTCATCCGCTGATGAGGGATCACGCCATGCGTTCCATGCGTCCGGCCCTGATCAATGTTACAGGCAGCGGCATCGCAAACGTGGCGCCCGACCTGGCGGTAATCTCGCTCGGTGTCACCGTGCAAGCGCCGACAGCCGGCGAGGCGATGACGCAGAACGCCGCCCGCCAGCAGGCCGTGATCGACGCCATCAAGGAACACGGGATCGAGCTGCGGGACATCCAGACCTCGAACCTCAGCCTGAACCCGGTTCAGGATTTCTCCAACCAGGGCAAACCGCCGGTCATCACCGGCTACCAGGCCGGGAATATGGTCACGGTCCGCGTGCGCGATCTGCCGCAAATCGGCCCGATCCTCGACGCCATCGTCGCAGCGGGTGCCAACGAGGTGCAAGGCATCAGCTTCCAGCGCGACGACGCTGCCAAGACCGAGGCCGAGGCTCGGCGCAAGGCCGTCGAGAATGCGCGCGAGCGGGCCGAGGTTATTGCCAGCGCGGCTGGCCAGCGGCTGGGACGCCTCGTCGCGCTCAGCGATACGCAGTCCCAGTCCGGGCCGCCGCGCCCGATGATGATGCGCGACGCGGCCATGGCGGCCGAGGCCAAGACCCCGGTCGAGACCGGCGAGTTGAGCCTGACGGCCGATGTCACCGCGACTTGGGAGATGATCCCGCTCGCCGGGGAAGACGGCGGAGACGGTGCAACGCCGCCCGCGAAGGAAGGCACGGATGGCAGCGCGGATGGCGGGCAGACGGTGGTTCCGACGATCATGCCGGCGCCCGAAGCTTCGCCTACCACTGGGGCGGCGCCTGCCGCTGATGCGCCGGCTAATGATGCGGCACCCGCAGCCGACGCCGCACCTGCAACAGACCCTGCGCCTGCGGCGGATGCGGCACCTGCGACTGGCGCTGCGCCCGCGCCGGACGCAGCAGTCCCTGAGGTCGTCACCCCTGACGCCGTTGCACCGGCTGGGGATGCGCCGGCAGCAGATGCAGCGCCGGCAGCAGATGCTGGGGCCGCGCCCGCGCCGACAAACTGAAGCAGCGGGGCGCCGGGCGAGCCGGCGCCCCGTCTCTTATCCGGCGGCTGCCGTCAGCGCCTGATCCAGATCGGCGATCAGGTCCGACGGATCCTCAATCCCGATGGACAGCCGCACCAGGTCGGGCGAGGCGCCGGCGGCGGTCTGTTGTGCCTCGGTCAACTGGCGGTGGGTGGTCGAGGCCGGGTGGATCGCCAGCGAGCGCGTGTCACCGAGGTTCGCGACATGGCTGAACAGTTTCAGCGCGCCGATCAGGCGGACGCAGGCATCATACCCGCCCCTGACCGCGAACGAGAACAGCGCCCCGGCCCCCCGGGGATAAAGTTCTGCGACGCGGTCGGCGTAGGGCGAACTGGGCAGGCCGGCATAGGTGACCGAGGTCACGCGGGGGTCAGCCTCCAGCCATTCGGCGACTGTGCGCGCGTTTTCAACGTGGCGCGGCATCCGCAGCGGCAGGGTCTCGATCCCCATCAACGTGTAATGCGCCGCTTGCGGGTTCAGCGTCATGCCCAGATCGCGCAGGCCGATGGCGATCGCATGGAAGGTGAAGGCGGCGGGACCGAAGGTCTCGTGGAACTTGAGCCCGTGATAGGCGGGCTCGGGCGCGCTGAGGGAGGGGAACCGGTCGCTCGCCGACCAGTCAAAGCTGCCGCTGTCGATCACCGCACCGCCAGTGACCGTACCGTTGCCGGTCATGTATTTGGTCAGCGAATGAACGACCAGCGTCGCCCCCATCTCGATCGGGCGGCAAAGCACCGGCGTGGCGAGGGTGTTGTCGACGATCAGCGGCACGCCCGCCGAGGACGCGATTTCGGCCACGGCCGGGATGTCGGTGACATAGCCGCCGGGGTTCGAGATCGACTCGATGAAGACGGCACGGGTATCCTCGTCGATTGCCGCCCGCAGCGCGTCGAGGTCATCCAGATCGACGAATTTCGCCGACCAGCCAAAGCGGCGTATGGTGTGGCTGAACTGGGTCAGGGTACCGCCGTAAAGCCGGCTTGATGCGACTAGGTTGCGCCCCGGGCCCATCAGCGGGAACAGCGCCATGATCTGCGCCGCATGCCCGGACGAGCAGCAGACCGCACCGGCTCCGCCCTCCAGCGCGGCAAGACGCGCCTGCAGGGCCTGGATCGTGGGGTTGGTCAGACGCGAGTAGATGTAGCCAACCTCTTGCAGGTTGAACAACCGCGCCGCGTGGTCGGCGTCGCGGAACTGGTAGGCGGTGGTCTGGTAGATCGGGACCTGCCGGGCCCCGGTCACGGGATCGGGGGCGGCGCCGGCGTGAACTGCCTGCGTTTCGAATTTCCACTGATCGCTCATCACCCATCCTGCCCTTTTGGTTCGGCGGCACTTTAGGCGGCGGCCCGCCTCCGGCGCAATCACCGCAACGGTCATGTTTCGGATGAATATCCTTCATCGGCCGTATGTTGGGGACCGTGATCTGGTGCGCCGCCGATACCCGGGACGCCATATGGAGAGGGCGCCCCGCTGCCGGGACGCCCTTCCTGAATAGGTGCGATGTTGGTGCGGTGCGGCTGCCGTCAGGCGGCGACGCGGCTCAGCAGCACTTCGTCGACCTTGCGCTGGGCCGAGACCTCGTCCATCCCGCTGACGGCCGCCACTTCACGGGTCAGGCGCTCCAGCGCCGCTTCATACAGCTGACGCTCGGAATAGGACTGCTCGCGCTGCTCGTCGTTGCGGTGCAGGTCGCGCACCACCTCGGCAATCGACATCAACTCGCCCGAGTTGATCTTCTGCTCGTATTCCTGGGCGCGGCGCGACCACATCGCGCGCTTGACGCGGGCCTTGCCCTTCAGTGTGTCGAGCGCACGCTCGATCAGGTCCGGGCTGGACAACTGGCGCATGCCGATCTCGCTGGCGCGGGCGGTTGGGACGCGCAGCGTCATCTTGTCTTTCTCGAACGAGATAACGAACATTTCGAGGCGCAGCCCGGCCACCTCCTGCTCGTCAATCGAAACGATACGACCCACGCCATGGGCGGGATAGACCACGAAGTCGTCGGGACGGAACTCGGATTTCTTGCTTTTGGTCATCTGGTTTCCTCGGCGGCGCGCAATACGCGGGCGCAAAAACGTCCCGCAGCAGAAAAACCTGCTGTCGGGGCGCAAACTAGTTGTATAGACATCCTCATGCGGGCAGACGCGCGAGGCCGGCAGTCAAAAGCGCAGGCATGAATGCGGCTGTCAGGAAGCGCCGCGCCCATACATGCGATATGACGGAATTGTATCACAGAATCGGCCCGTCTAGAAGGAATTTGTTCCTTCCGGACACGCTATCTTTTTTACAAGCTAAAACAGACCGTTAGCGGATAAAACGGCGATTTCAGTCGCCCTCCCCGGGCGCCTCGGAGAAATATTTCGCCAGCTTGTCCTTTACCCCGTCCATCGCCTCATATCCCGGCATGGGGTCTTTCTTGCGGGTGATGACTGGCCATTGTTCCGAGTATTTGCGGTTGAACTCGACCCAAGGCTCCATCTGCGGTTCGGTGTCGGGGCGGATGGCATCGGCGGGGCATTCAGGCTCGCAGACACCACAGTCGATGCACTCGTCCGGATGGATCACCAAGGTGTTCTCGCCCTCGTAAAAACAGTCCACGGGGCAGACTTCCACGCAATCCGTGTATTTGCACATGATGCAATTGTCTGTGACGACGTAGGTCATCGCTCGGCCTCCGGAGGGTCGGCACTGACCTAGACGTTGCCGCGGATCGGTTCAACCCGTCCTGCGGTGTTGGCGGATATGCATTCCATTGGCATCAGCGCCCCCGGATGGTCGATGACTCGGGCAGCCATGGCGTGGCCTTGCGCCACCGCGTCGGGCAGGCTGGCGCCGTGCATCCGCGAGGCGAGATACGCGCCGTTGAAGGCGTCGCCCGCGCCAGTGGAATCGCGCGGTTGCAGTCGGTTGACCGGCGGCAAGGGGACCGGCGCCCCGTCGCACCAAGCGGCCATCGGGCTGCCACCGTTCTTGACGACCACCTCGGTCGCGCCTGCGGCGACGTATCGCGCGGCGGTGGCGGCGGGGTCTGCATCGCCAAAGGCAGCCGCCTCGTCATCGAAGCTGGGCAGGATGACCTGCGCGGCGGCTGCCCCGCGCAGGGTCCATTCCCGCATTTCGGTCAGGCTCTGCCACAGCCGCGGACGCAGGTTCGGATCGAAGGCGACCCGCCGTGTGTCGGCCAGAGCCGCCAGAAACGCCTCCCGCCCCTCGGGTGGCAGAATTGCAAGTGTGATGCCGGAGAAATAGGCCAGGTCAGCCCCACACAGGGCTGTCACCAGATGCGCCGGATCGTCCGCCAGACGCCGCGCGGCCGAGTTTTCGCGCCAATAGGTAAAGCTGCGCTCGCCCTCCGTCAGGGAGATCAGATAGAGGCCCGGGGCGCGCTGCGGATCGCGGCGGATCCAGTCGGTGCCGATGCCGGCGCCGGAAATGAAATCCAGCATCGCCTGCGACAGCGGGTCGGTGCCGATGGCGGTCACGTAATCCACCGCATCCTGCGCCGGCAGGCAGGCGCGCGCATACCAGGCGGTGTTCAGCGTATCGCCGGCAAAGCCCTGGCGCAGCCGTCCCTGGGCGTCAGGGTCGGCCGACAACTCGACCATGCACTCGCCGACCGAGACGAGGCGCATCACCGCGCCAGCCAACCGCCGTCGACCGGGATCACCGCGCCGTTGACGTAATCGGACGCGGGGGCGGCCAGGAATACGCAGGCGCCGGCGATGTCCTGCGGCGTGGCCCAGCGGCCGGCCGGGATGCGCGCCAGGATCGCCGCGCTACGCTCGGCATCTGCCCGCAGTGCCTCGGTATTCGCAGTCTCAACATAGCCGGGGGCGATGGCGTTCACACAAAGGCCTTTCGCTGCCCATTCATTCGCCAGCAGCTTGGTCAGCCCGGCAACGCCGTGCTTGGCCGCGGTATAGCCTGCGACGCGGATGCCGCCCTGAAAGCTGAGCAGCGAGGCGATGTTGACGATCTTGCCCCGGCCGCGCGGCAGGGCCGCCCGGGCGAAGGTCTGGCAGGTGAAGAACAGCGCCTTCAGGTCTGTATCGATCACCGCGTCCCAGTCGGCCTCGGTCATGTCGGTGGCGTCGGCGCGGCGAATGATCCCGGCATTGTTGACCAGAACGTCGACCTCGCGCCCGGAAAACACATCGCGCGCTGCCAGCGGGTCGTCGAAGTCGAGGTGCAGCGCCTCGGCGGTGCCGCCCGCTGCCGCGATGGCGGCCAGCGTGTCGTCCATGGGCGAGCGCCCGGCGGCGATGACATGCGCGCCCGCCGCCGCCAGACCCTCGGCGCAGGCGCGCCCGATCCCGGCATTGGCACCCGTGACCAGGGCGGTGCGCCCGGCCAGCGAAAATGGATTGCGCGGCACTGGCGGCCCCCCGTTTGTGGCTTTGCGCGCAGCCTAGGCGGGGCGCCGCGAGGTGTCGAGCCGCGCGAGCAAGCGCCCTCGATTACTCAGCAGAGCCATTCACTGTAGTGCGGAATTTCGTGTTGTCTCACGCGCGCGTGAGAATTCAGATGCGGGATGATGTGCGCCGCGATCGGGCCGCACCGACCGGGCCCCGCAGAGGCCGCACGCAGGAGGGGACTGCCATGACCATGACAACCGAGGCCGGGGCCGGGGGGGTGCACGCGGTCGACGCCATGCTGCCCACGGGCCGGCTGATGACGCTGGGGCTGCAGCATGTGCTGGTGATGTATGCCGGCGCCGTGGCCGTGCCGCTGATCGTCGGTCGGGCGCTGAAGCTGCCGCCCGAGGACGTGGCCTTCCTGATCTCGGCCGATCTGTTCGTGTGCGGGCTGGCGACGATCATCCAGTCGGCGGGCCTGACGCAATGGTTCGGCGTGCGCCTGCCCGTGATGATGGGCGTGACCTTTGCCGCCGTCGGGCCGATGGTCGCAATCGGCGCGACCCATCCGGGCACCGAGGGCGCGCGCATGATCTTTGGCGCGATCATTGCCGCTGGGATCGTCTCGATGCTGATCGCGCCGCTGGTCAGCCGCATCGTGCGGTTCTTTCCGCCGGTGGTGACCGGCACGATTATCCTGGTGATCGGTGTCACGCTGATGCGGATCGGGATCAACTGGATCTTTGGCAACCCGGTGGGACCGACCGCGCCCAAGCTGGTCACCCCCGAGGCCGCGGCCTGGATGAAGCATATCGCCGAGATGTCCGGCACGGGAACGGTGCCGACGCTGCCGTCGGGGCTGAACCCGGCGCCGTCGATGCCAAACCCCGCCTATGCCTCGCCGGTCAATATCAGCATATCTGCGCTGGTGCTGGTCACCATCCTGATGATTGCCCGCTTCGGCCGCGGCTTCATCGCCAATATCGCGGTGCTGATGGGCATCGTCGTCGGTGCGGTGGTGACCATCCTGACCGGGCAGATGACCTTCGGCAAAGCTGCTGCGGCGGACTGGTTCGGGATCATCACCCCGTTCCACTTCGGCGCGCCGATCTTTGATCCGGTGATGATCCTGACCATGGTGCTGGTAATGATCGTGGTAATGATCGAGTCGATCGGCATGTTCCTGGCGCTTGGAACCATGACGGGCCGCCCGGTGGATCAACCGACGATGAGCGCGGGCCTGCGGACCGATGGCCTCGGCACGCTGCTGGGCGGGATTTTCAACACCTTCCCCTATACCTCGTTCAGCCAGAACGTGGGGCTGGTCGGCGTGACCGGCATTCGCTCGCGCTGGGTGTGCGTGGCCGGCGGGGTGATTTTGATGGTTTTCGGCTTGGTGCCTAAGATGGGCGCGCTGGTCGAATCGCTGCCAACGGCGGTCCTGGGCGGCGCGGGGATCGTGATGTTCGGGATGGTAGCCGCGACGGGCGTGCGGATCCTCGCCTCGGTGGACTTTACCCGCAACCGCAACAACCTGTTCGTGGTCGCGGTAGCGCTGGGGTTCGGGATGATCCCGTTGGTGGCTCCTGATTTCAAGCAGTGGTTGCCGCATGGCATCCACCCGTTGATCGAATCCGGTATCCTGCTGGCGACGATCGCCGCGGTAATCATCAACGCCTTCTTCAACGGGGTGCAGGGCACGGCGGAGGACGCTGCCCGCGCCGCGCGCGTGGCCGGCCACTAGCCTGCGAGCGCCCGGCGGCAGCGTCGGGCGCTATTTCCCGGTGGCGAGGGGATGGTGCGTCAGCACCAACTCGCGCAGCCGGGCATCGACGACATGGGTATAGATCTCGGTCGTGCCCAGATCGGCGTGGCCCAGCAGCACCTGGATGACGCGCAGATCGGCCCCGCCCTCCAGCAGATGGGTCGCAAAGGCGTGGCGTAGTACATGCGGCGTGACCCGTGCCGGGTCTATGCCGGCGCGCAATGCCAGCTGGCGCAGCACGGCGGCCATCGCCTGACGGGTCATGTGTCCGTCCGCCGAGGCGGCAGGAAACAGCCAGCGGCCTTGCGGACCGTGGGTCAGCTTGCCAAGCGCAGAGCCTTCGGCCGCCGCGTCGCGATGCGACAGCCAGACTGCCATCGCGGCGCCAGCGGCGGTTGTCAGCGGCACCATGCGGTCCTTGTTCCCCTTGCCGCGGATCAGCAGCACCTGCGGCTGGCCCCGCGCCGCCGCGACCGGCAGCGTCACCAACTCGGTGACGCGCATGCCGGTCGCATATAGCAGTTCGAGCGCGGCGGCGTTGCGCAGGCGCTCGGTCTCGCCCCGACCGACCTGGGGTGTAGCGGCAATCAGCGCCGCGACTTCGGCCTGCGACAGGGTGCGCGGCAGGCGCGGGCTGCGGCCGGGGCCAGAGATGCGGATGGCGGGATCGTCGGGCCGCCAGCCTTCGGTCAGGGCAAAGCGGCTGAACTGCCGGACCGAGGACAGCCGCCGGGCGCGGGTGGCGCGCGACAGCCCCTCGGCCTCGCAATCGGCCAGCCAGGCCTCGATCCGCTCGCGGGTCAGATCGCCCAAGGTCCAGTCCTTCCGCGCGCACCAGGCCGACAAAGCGCTCAGATCGCGGCCATAGGCCAGCAGGGTGTTGGCGGCGGCGCCCGACTCGGCCGATTGCGCCTCGAGGAAGGTCGAGATCAGCCGCGCATCACTGGCGCGAGGTGCGCCGGCACGGTCGGTCATCCCCGTTGCGCCTTCAGGGCGGGGGCGAGGATCAGTTGCAGCGCCGCGCCGCGAGCCGTCGCCTCGCGCCCCAACGCGCGGAGGGTGCGCACGCCCTTTTCGGCTCTGGCGATGTCACCATCCAGGCCGGCATCCACATCGGCCAGTGCGCGCAGCAGTGCAAGGCCGGCTGCCTCGCCGGTCGGATGGGGCTCTGCCGGACCCGTAAGCGCAGCAGCGAGCGCCGCGCCCAGTGGTTCAGTCGGGGCGCCTTGCGGCGGCAGCGGCGCCTGCCGGGCAACCGCCAGCAGCCAGACATCTGCCGGGTCGCCCGGCTCGGGAAGGGCGGCGAAGACCTTGGGCCCGAGGATGTCGGCCTCGTAAAGGGCGAGGTGCAGCGCCTGCCGGCCCGCATCGCCCGGCAACTGCATGCGAAGCAGTTCGGGCACGACCATCGCTGCCAGCGGGGCGGTCAGGCCCGCGGCGCCCATCTTGTCGATGGCGCGGGGCAGGGCCGCCGCGACCGCGCTTGGGCCTTGCGCATCCAGCGCGGCGTCCAGCGCCTGCATCGCTGAAACTCGGTCCCAGACCCCGCCCGAGGCCGCCGGGCGTTCCTCGCCATAGATATCGCGCAGCCGCGTGGGGGCGAGGCTGCCAAGGCGCGCCAGCCGCTCGGCCGCATCGAGACGCGCCTTCCAGCCGCCCTCGGGGACCAGATCGGCATAGGCGAAGGCTGGCGGCAGCTCGGTGGTCGGCAGCGGTTGGCCGATCGCGGCAAGCAACCGGAAATCGAGCGGCGTCACCGGGTCGGGCGGCGGAACCTCGGTTCCCGCATCGGTGCCGGCATCGTCGAGGAAAGCGGCCAAGCGCGCGGCAATCCCCGGCTCGATCAGGTTCATCGCCTCGGCCCCGCGCAGGCCGAGGGCGGCGGCGGCCCAGTCGCCACTGCGCGCGAGGCAAAAGAGGCGGGCGGCCATGTCGGGCGCCGCCCCGGGCCGCGCGGCCATCGCCTCGCAGGCGCGGCCCTCGTCGCCGATCAGCAGGGCGGCGTCAAAGCGGCGACGCTGACGCTGCGCATCGCCAGGTCCGGCGGCATCCATCAGCTGGGTTGCGGCATCGACCGCCCCGAGGGCCAGCAGACGGTCGACGCGCGCGAGGAACAACTGGCCGGCAGCTGTAACGGACCCGCCGGTCCCACTTTGCGGTGGGTCGAGCTGCGCGACGAGGATCGCCCGCAGCGCCCGCTGGGTGGCCGGCAGGCGGGGGCGGGCGTCGTTGATTGCCTGCGTGACCGCGGCGCCATCGGCCCCGGCCCACAGATCGCGCGGCAGGCCAGCGGCATGGGCCGAGACGGTCCCGGCACGGTCCGCATCTGGCCCGTCGAGGCGGCGCACCCCGACCGGGGGCACGCGCACATCGGTTGCGACGGTATCATTGCCCAGATCGGCCGGCCTGCGCGGCGCGCGGCGCCCGGCCTCGCGTGGGATGGGATCGCCGGGGCGCCAGGCAGAGACCGGCGAGCCTGGGGCTGCGCCGCCCTTAAGCAAGTCGCTGGCCGCCAACGGCGCGGCGCCAGCCGGCGCAGATGCGATCAGCAGCGCAGCCGTCAGCGCCGGGGCGGGTTTAATCCAGCGCATCGGCGCCGGCGGCCGCGGGGGTGTCGGGCTGGACACTCGCTGGGGCGGGTACAGCCGGCACCGGCGCTATCGGAGCTTCTTCGGGCGGCTGGAGCTTCAGCGTCACCGGGATCCGCGTCTCGCGCGGCTCGGGGTCCATTTCGCCGAAATAGGCGAACCCCGCCAAGCCCGCGACAGCGAGAATCGCCAGCGCCACGATCACCTTCAAAACCCGCATCACACTGCCCTTTGCCCTTCCGGTCTGCGCCGGCCTGCGGGGAATATAACTGGCATTTCGGGAAAGGGCACGTCATTACACGCACCACCCGCCGCGCGGACGGCAGGGACGAGAGGGACACCGGGGACAGGAATGCAGCGCGCGATCACGCTGATCGGCATGATGGGTGCGGGCAAGACCGCCGTGGGTGCAGAGCTGGCGCGCGAGCTCGGCCTGCCTTTCCACGACAGCGACGTCGAGATCGAACGCGCCGCAGCCATGTCCATCCCCGAGATATTCGCCCGCGACGGCGAGGATTTCTTTCGCGCCCGCGAGGCCGAAGTCATTGCCCGCCTGCTGGCCGGCCCGCCGACCCTGCTGTCAGTCGGCGGGGGCGCCTGGATGAGGGCCGAGAACCGGGCCCGGATCGAGGCTGCGGGCCTTTCCGTCTGGCTGGATCCTCCGCTGGAGGTGCTGTGGTCGCGGGTCCGCGCGCGTCCCGGCCGGCCTTTGCTCGCGACCGAAAATCCACGCGCGACCCTGAAGGCGCTGCTGGAGGCGCGCCGTCCCGTCTATGCCCAGGCCGCGCTGCACCTGCCGGTCAGCGCCGCCGACACGGTCGAGACGACTGCCCGCGCCCTGCGCCTGGCCGTCAACGCCCATTCACCCGGATTTTTCGCATGACCGTCAGTCTGACCACCGTTCCCGTCGACCTCGGGCCGCGCAGCTACGAGGTGCGTATCGCCCCGGGCCTGCTGGCCGAGGCCGGCACCGCCATCGCGCCGCTGCTGCGCCGGCCGCGGGTTGCGATCGTCACCGACGAGACGGTCGCCGCGCTGCATCTGCCGGCGCTGGAGGAAGCCCTGGACCACGCCGGGATCGCCCACAAGACGTTGGCCCTGCCACCGGGCGAGGCGACCAAGGGTTGGGCCTCGCTGCAGCGCGTGGTCGAATGGCTGCTGGCGGCGCAGGTCGAGCGGGGCGGGCTGGTGCTGGCCTTTGGCGGCGGGGTGATCGGCGATCTGGCCGGTTTCGCGGCCGCGATCCTGCGCCGAGGGGTGCGTTTTGTGCAGTTGCCGACCACTCTACTGGCGCAGGTCGACAGCAGCGTCGGCGGCAAGACCGGCATCAACTCGCCCGCCGGCAAGAACCTGATCGGTGCGTTCCACCAGCCCTCGCTGGTGCTGGCAGACACGGCCGTGCTGGGCACCCTTGCGCCGCGCGATTTTCGGGCGGGCTATGGCGAGGTAGTGAAATACGGGCTGCTGGGCGATGCGGCGTTCTTTACCTGGCTTGAGGGCGCGGGACCCGGCCTTGCAAGCGATCCGGCGGCGCTGGTGCGCGCCGTCGCGCGTGGGGTCGAGATGAAAGCCGGGGTCGTCGCCCGCGATGAGACCGAGGAGGGCGAGCGCGCGTTGCTGAACCTGGGCCACACCTTCGGCCACGCGCTGGAAGCGGCGACCGGCTATGACGGCGCGCGCCTGCTGCATGGCGAGGGGGTGGCCATCGGTTGCGCGCTGGCCTTTGACCTGTCGGCTCGGCTGGGCCTTTGCCCGCAGGAGGCGCCGTCGCGCGTCGCGGCGCATCTGGCGGCGATGGGCCTGCCCTCGCGCCTCGCCGATGTTCCGGGCCTGCCGGACGACGCGGCGCTGATCGCGTTGATGGGGCAGGACAAGAAGGTCAAGGACGGCAAGCTGCGCTTTGTTCTCGCCCGCGACATCGGCGATGCGTTCGTGGCGGATGATGTGCCCATGGAGGCGGTGGCGGCGACGCTCGCCGCCGCCCGCTAGAGGAGCGGGGCGCGACCGCTTTTTGGACGCGAAAACCCCGACGCCGGCCATGGCCGGCGCCGTTCGTGCGTCACTTGGTGGCAGCAGCCTCGGCATAACTGTTGTCATAGGCGGTGCTGACTTCGATCTTGGCGGCGGCGATGGACGGATCGCCCTCGGCAAAGACCGTCAACACGGCCTCGGCGCCCTTAGGGTCCATTATGCCGGTCTCGGAAAAGATCGCGCGGCTTGCCTCGAGCGCCTTGACGTAGGCGGCGCGGTCGCTGCCAACCACCTCGGCCGGCATCTTGTCGGCGATCTCCTCGGCGCTGTGGTCCTTGATCCATTGCAGCGTTTCGACCACGGCTGCGGCCATCGCTTTGACCGTGTCTGGGTTGGACTTCACCCAATCGGCCGGCGCATAAAGGACGCCCCCCGGATAGTCGCCGCCGAACAGGCTGTTGGTGTCGGCCTGGTTGCGGGTGTCGACCAGCACCTTCATGTCGGGATAGCTGGCCTGGACCATCGTGACCGCCGGGTCCAGCAGGACCGCCGCGTCGATCTGGCCCTGCTCCATCGCGGCGACGGCGGTCGCGCCGACGCCCACGCCGACGACCGAGGCGGCGTCGCGCGGCAGGCCGTTCTTGCCCAGCATGTATTTCAGGAAATAGTCGGTGGAGGAGCCGGGGGCACTGACGCCGACCGTCTTGCCGGCAAGGTCGGCCGCCGTGTTGATCTGGTCCTTGGCCTTGGGCGCGACGGCCAGAACGAGGCCGGGATAGCGGTCCTGCACGACAAAGGCAGTCATCGGTTGGTGCTTGGCGGCCATGGTGACGGTGTGGTCGAAATAGCCCGACACGACATCGGCGCTGCCGCCGACGACTGCCTTGAGCGCCTGGCTGCCGCCCTTGAAATCGACCAGATCGACCTCGACCCCGTGCTTGTCGAAATTGCCCAGCGCCTCGGTCAACACCGCCGGCAGGTAGCACAGGCAGGTCTGGCCCCCGACAGCGACCGTCACCTTGGCCGCCATCGCGGGCGTGCCGAGCATGGCGGCAGCCAACGCCGCGCCGATCCACAGTTTTGTCATCTTGCCTTCCCTCCCCCTTCGGAAAATCTCAGCGGTCCCCGCCGCCCGGTGCGGGCTTCCAGACCAGCAGTCGACGCTCGATCAGCGTCACCATGTAATCGATCAGCAGCACAAAAGCCGACAGGACCACCATGCCGGCAAACACCCCGGCGATGTCAAACATCCCCTCGGCCTGCGAAATTAGGTAGCCAAGCCCCGCCGACGCCCCGAGGTATTCCCCGACCACCGCGCCCACCACGGCAAAGCCGATCGAGGTGTGCAGGGACGAGAACACCCAAGCCAGAGCCGAGGGCACGTAGACATGGCGCAGCAACTGACGCTCGTTCATGCCCAGCATCCGGGCATTGGCGAGGACCGTCGGATTCACCTCCTTCACGCCTTGGTAGACGTTGAAGAAGACGATGAAGAACACGAGCGTGAAGCCGAGGGCAACCTTGGACCAGATGCCAAGCCCGAACCACAGCGCAAAGATCGGGGCCAGCACGACGCGGGGCAGGGCGTTCGCCGCCTTGACATAGGGGTCGAATACGGCTGCCACGACCGGACGGCGCGCGAACCAGAAACCCAGGATCAGCGCTGCGATGGTGCCGATGGCAAAGGCCAGCATCGCCTCCAGCAGGGTGATCCACAGATGTCGCCAGATCGACCCTTCCGTGAACCAGGCGACGATCTGGTTCCAAACGTCGCGCGGCGTCGAGAAGAAGAACGCGATCTTGCGCGGATCGCCCAGCAGATGCGTGGTCGAGGCGAGGTGCCAGCCGCCGATGATGGCCAGTGCGACGGCAATCTGCGCTGCCAGCAGCAAGGGCCGGTTCATGCCGCGCCCCCCAGCGCCGCGCGCGGCGTATACGCCTTCATGACCTCGGCACGGAGCAGCGCCCAGATCTCGCGGTGGATCGCCTGAAACTCCGGCGTCAGCTTGATGTCGGCAATCTCTCGCGGGCGGTCCAGCTTTACCGGGAAATCGCCGATGATGTGCGAGGACGGACCGGCGGACATGATGACCACGCGGTCGGACAGCGAGATTGCTTCCTCCAGGTCATGGGTCACGAACATGACGGCCTTGCGGTCCTCGGACCACAGATCGAGCAGCAGATCACCCATGATCAGGCGGGTCTGCGCGTCCAGCGGGCCGAAAGGCTCGTCCATCAGCAGGATGCCGGGCTGGCGGATCAGCACCTGTGCCATGGCAACACGCTTGCGCTGCCCTCCCGACAGGAGGTGCGGCCAGCGATCGCCGAACCCGGCGAGGCCGACCCGGGCCAGCCACTCATCGGCCAGCGCGCGGGCCTTGGCGGGGGGCGTGCCCGCAACCTCCAGCCCCAGGGCGACGTTCTGGCGCGAGGTTTTCCACGGCAGCAGCGCGTCCGACTGGAACAGGTAACCCGCGCCCCGATTGAGGCCTGCGAGGGGACGGCCCTTGATGGTGACGCTGCCCGCGGCCGGCCGCAGCAGCCCCGCCGCCGCGTTCAGCAAGGTGGACTTGCCGCAGCCGGTCGGGCCGACAATGGCCACGAACTCGCCTTTTGCCACCGTCAGGTTGGCGCCCTCGACCGCCGTGAACACGCCGTTGCCGGGCGTCGGGAAGGCAATGGTGACATCGCCCAGCCGCACGGCCTCGTCTGGACCATCGCTCATGTGCCCCCCTTCGATCGACGTCGGGTAAGGATAAAAGGGCAGGGCGGCGCTGGTGTAAAGCGCGGTTGGGCGGCGTCTTGTTGGGCGCGTGGCTGGCATGTCGGCGCTTCGCCCGCTGGAGCCCGGCCACGCTGCCACGGCCGCTGCGGGCTTTCGCGCCGCCCGATAGCGGGCTATGCCGGGTCAGTGCTGGCGAGCCTTCCGCGCCAGCGCGGCTGCAAGGGCCCTCGCAGATCAATGTTCAGCATCCCGACCCTAGCTTCGTTACCTCCCGCGGTTCAGGTCCGCGACCTGTCCCTCAGCTATGGCAGCACGCTGGCGCTGGACGATGTGTCGATGACAGTCGCGCCAGGCAGTTCGTTCGCGCTGCTGGGGCCGAACGGGGCGGGCAAGACGACGCTCATGTCGGTGCTGGCGACATTGTTGCCCCCCGGCCGAGGGCTGGCGCAGGTCGCGGGCCATGATGTCGTCAAGGCGCCGCTCAAGGTCCGAAAGGCCATCGGCATGGTGTTTCAGGACGCCAGCCTCGACGATCGCCTGTCGGCCGAGGAGAACCTCGATTTTCACGGACGCGTCTATGGCATGGGCCCGCGGGCGCGCGCGCAGGCCATCGACCGAATGCTGGCGCTGGTCGATCTGGAGGATTGGCGCGAGAGCATCGTGCGCAGCTTTTCCGGTGGCATGAAGCGCCGGCTGGAGATTGCACGGGCGCTGATGCACGACCCGCAGATCCTGTTTCTGGACGAGCCGACCGTCGGACTTGACGCGCAGACCCGCGCGCGCATCTGGGTCTACCTGAACGCCATGCGCCGCGAACGCGGGCTGACGCTGCTGACCACCACGCATTACATCGAAGAGGTCGAGGGCGCAGACCAGATCTGCATCATCGACGAGGGGCGCATCATCGCGCAGGGCACCCCGGATGAGTTGAAGACCACGCTCGGCCATGCCTTTTTGCACGTGAAGCCTGCCTCGCCCGATGACCGCGAGGCGCTGATCGCGGCCTATCCGCAGGCGCGGGTCTTGGAGGACGGCGCACTGGCCATTCCAGCCGGCGGCGATCAGTTCGGCGCGGATTTCCTCGCCCGCTTTGGCAATCGTCTCAGTGAAATGCGCTACGAGGCGCCGACGCTGGAGGGAGTGTTCCTGTCGCTGACCGGCCGCGCGTTGCGGGACCGCGCCGATGGAGAGCGGGCGGCGCAGCGCGATGCCGGGCGCAGGGCCGGTCGGCGATGATCGCGCTTGGCCGGGTAATCCTCCTCGTCCTGCTGATTGCGCTGTGGGCCGCGATCGCCGCGCGCATGCCGCAGGGCCTGTTCGCCTCGCCGATGCAAACGCTAGCGGCGGCAAAGGTCATGCTGGGCGAGGGACGGCTTTACAGCGCCATCCTTGCATCGCTGCGGGTCTATCTGACAGGGACCGGGCTGGCCGCAGTCCTCGGGATCGCGCTCGGCGCCGCGATGGGCATGGCGCCCCTCTTCGGGCGGATCATCGACATCTTCGTCTATGCGCTCGCGGCGACTCCCCGCGTCGCCTTTATCCCGCTGATCATTGTCCTGCTGGGGCTGGGGATCGAGGCTAAGGTCTTTATCGTCTTTCTGGGTGCCGTCATGCCCATCATCCTGAACACCTACACCGGCGTGCGCGGCGCCGACCGCGACCTGATCGAGATGGCGCGCGCGACCGGGGCCGGGCAGGGTCGTATCTTTGCCCATGTCATCCTACCGGGCGCCGCGCCGTTCCTGATGACGGGCCTGCGGATCGGCGCTACCATAGGGCTGATCAACACCGTCGTGGCCGAGCTTTACACCGCTGTCTCCGGCCTCGGCGGGCTGCTGGCCACCTATGGCGCCAGTTTCCGCATGGCGGAGTATTTCGTGGTGGTCATGACCTTGTCGCTGATCGGCGTGCTGGTTACCGAGGTCCTGCGCCATCTGGAGAACCGCCTGACCCGCTGGACCTCGGCGGGCAGCGCCAAGCCCTCACCCTGAACGCGGAGCATCGTCATGCGCCTGAAAACCCTCATCGCCACGACCGTCTCGCTTTTGGTTCTGGGCACCGCCGTCGGGGCCGCGCCATTCCGGCTGGTCATCACCGACCTCGAGCCACCGCTAGTGCCGAACTCGGTTGTCGATATCGCGAAGGCCGGCGGTTATTTCGACCGCGCGGGTGTCGAGGTGGAGATCGTGCGCGTCCAGCAGACGCCCATGGCTCTCGCCGCCTTGCAGTCGGGCGAGGGCGAGATGGCCAACGTCGCCACCGAGAGCCTGGTGCAACTTGTCGCGCAGGGCGCCAAGGACCTGCGCGCTGTGACCTCGCCGAACAAGGCGCTGCCCTATCTGATCGCCGGCAAAGAGGGGATGACGCTGGAGGGGCTGGCCGGAAAAAGCTTTGGCATCGGCCGCATCGGCAGCCTCGATCACACGCTGTCTGCCAAGGTCCTGTCCGACAAGGGCATCGACGTCGAGGGGTTGAAAATGGTCGCACTGGGCCAGCCCAACGTCCGCGCGCAGGCACTGGCGGCTGGCCAGATCGATGCCACGACGATCTCGATCGGCAGTTACCTGGCGCTGCCCGGCCATGACAAGCTGCCGATCCTGATCCCGGTCAAGGACTATTTCAAGGCCGCCCCGGTCGTCTCCAAGGTAAATGCGGTCAAGACCGAGACCCTGGAAAATCGCGGCAAGGAGGTCACTTCGGTGATCGAGGCGCTGACGCTTGCGGCGCGCGACATGGCCAAGGACAAGGACGCCTGGCCCAAGGCCATGGCCCCGCTGCGCCCCGACGTTGACCCTGCGACCCTCGCCACGCTGGGCGAGGCGTTCCTGACGAGTTGGTCGATCAACGGCGGGCTGCAAAAGGACGAGTTGGAAACCACGCAAGAGTGGCTGTACCAGTCCGAGGACTTCAAGGGCCTGCCCCAGGTCTCGCTGCAGGACTGGGCCGATTTCGGACCAGTCGACGCGGTGCTGGACAAGATCGGTCCGGTCGAGGGCGCCGACAAGGTTTCGCGCTGATTGCCGGGGGCAGCGCCGCATATCCTGTTCGACAAGGTCTCGCTCGCGTTCCAGCCGGGTGGCCCGCCCGCGATCCAGGATATCTCGCTGGGCGTGGACCGGGGCGAGGTGCTGGTGGTCCTAGGCCCTTCGGGCTGTGGCAAGACCACATTGCTGCGTCTGATCGCCGGGCTGCTGCGGCCCAGCGCGGGCCGCGTTCTGGTCGAGGGCAGCCCGCCGCGGGCAGGCGAGGACAGCGCGCTGGTGTTTCAGAATTTTCGGCTGCTGCCGTGGAAGACGGTCGCGGGCAACCTCGCCTTTGCATTGCCTCATCTCGATCCGGACCAGCGCGCGGCGCGCGTCGCGCATTTTCTAAGCGTGGTCGGCCTTTCGCGCGTTGCCAGGGCGTTTCCGCGGGCTCTGTCCGGCGGGATGCAGCAGCGCGTAGCGCTGGCCCGCGCGCTTGCAGCCGAGACGGACATCCTTTTGATGGACGAGCCCTTCGCCAGCCTCGATGCCCAGTCGCGCGAGTTGATGCAGGGTGAAATCCTCAAACTGTCGCGCGTGACCCATGAGGGGCGGCCCCGGACGGTGGTCTTTGTGACCCATAGCGTCGACGAGGCGCTGGTTCTGGGGGACCGGGTGCTGCTGATGAGCCCGCGGCCGGGCAGGGTGGCGGACCTCCTGACGGTGCCCTTTGCCCGGCAGCCGGGCGATCCGCGCCTGCAGCCCCAGTTTGCCGCGCTGCGCGAGCGGCTGTGGGACCAGCTGAGGCAGATGGTCCTTTCGGACCCGCAATCGGATTTCTATGGACGCGGGCAGGCGCTGTAGGCCTGCGGGCAAGGATCGCTCATGAGTTCAGTCGTCCCCATCCTGCGCGGCATTCACGGCATCTGGCTGCGCGAGATCATGCGCGCCACCCGCGACAAGGGCCAGCTGCTGGGCGGCGTCAGCCGGCCGCTGATCTGGCTGCTGATCCTCGGGGTCGGCCTCAACCCCTATTTCCGCGGCGAGGTCTTTGGCGAGGTCCGGCTGGTGCTGCCCTACAGCTACCTGCAGTTCCTCTTTCCCGCCGTGATCGTGCTGAACATCATGTACACTTCGATCCAGTTCGCCGTCTCGGTGATCTGGGACCGCGAGTTCGGCTTTCTGCGCGAGGTTCTGGTCGCGCCCCTGCCCAGATGGGCGGCGCTGCTGGGCAAGGTCCTGGGCGGCGCCACCGCCGCCACCGGCCACGGAATCCTGGTCCTGATCCTCGCCCGCTTTGCCGACGTGACCCTGACTGTCCCGCAGGTGCTGCAGGCGGTCGTCTACATGTTCGCGCTATCCTTTGCGCTGACCTGCTTTGGCGTGGTGCTGGCGAGCAAGGTCCGCAGTTTCGAGGGGTTTGGCGTCTTTTCCAACACCGTCATCCTGCCGCTCTATTTCGCTTCCAGCTCGGTCTTTCCGCTGGACCCGTCGCTGACCCGCACGCAACTGGTCGCGACCTATCCCGAATGGCTTGTCTGGCTGATCCGTGTCAATCCGATCACCTATGCGGTCGATGCGCTGCGCGGCATCCTGATCAACTTCAACCAGTTTCCGGCGCAGACCGGATTTGGCCTCGTGGCTGCGGGCTGCGTCGGTTTCTTTCTGTGGGCGCTGCGGAGCTTTGGCAGGTGACACGCTGGTGGCGCAGATGGCGCAAGCCTGCGCTGGACATCGGGCTGATCGCCGCGCTTCTGCTGGCCGTGAGCTTCCTGCCGCCGGACACCTCGCTGGCCGAGAGGCGAAAGCAGCGCGTGCTGCGCTTTTGCGTGCCGGACCTCGCCAGTCCGCTTGTTGCCGCCGATCAGCCCGGCGCGCCGGGACCGGAGTTACGGCAGATGCAAGCGGTCGCGGCGAGGCTGGGCTTGCCGTTGCAGACAGTCGCGATTGCCAACATGGGCCGCTCGTTCAACCCGCGCGACTGGCAGATCGGGCGCGGCCAGTGCGACATCATCGGCGGCGGACTGGCCGACAGCTCGGCCAACCGCGATTTCCTGACCCTTTTGCCCAACGGCGGCCGCATTGCCATGGTGCGCGCGGGGCCAGCGGCGGAACTGCCGAAAGGGGCCGAGATCGGCGTTTTCATGGGCTCGGCCGGTCTGGACCGGCTGCGCCTGTCGGGCTGGCTTCGCGCCCAAGGGTGGCGCGCGCGTCCGCTGGCGACGCAGGCGGCGCTCGATGCCTATCTGCGCGGTGGGGGGACTGCCCTGGCTTCGACCCTGACACCGCTGCCGCCGGACACGAAGGTGGCGGACCTGCCGCCCGAGGCGGCCGAATCGCAGTCGCTGGCCTTTGGCCTCTGGCGCGGGGACGTCACGCTGACCCGCGCGGTGCGCCGTGCCTTGTCACAAACCCCCGCGAGGTGACCCGCCCCACAAGGACAATCGCAGGATGCAAGAGTATACAATTGCAGTCTTGAACTCGCCCGGAAAACGGCGCACGCCAGAGGCACAGGATGTGTCGGGGCAAGGACCCGCCCAGCCGGGCGCTCCATAAATCCGTCACAAGCCGAGCCAATGATGCAGGCTGGACGGGTCCTGTCCGTACCACGCGCTGCATCGACTCCGTCCCCTTTGCGTCCATTCGCGCAGAGGCGCCGCGTCGTCCAATCACTCCGGTGCCCGTGGTACGTGCCGGACTGCCAGTAAGAGGTTAAGATGCTCGCTCAACTTTCCCGACCGAGGGCCGCCCTGGCCATCACGTCATCGCTGGCGATGACGCTCGGGTCGATGTGGCCCGGTGCCGCAGCCGCGTTCACGGCCGATCAGGCGAGCGCGGGCAAGACGGAATACACGTCGCAATGCGCCCAGTGCCACGGCCTGCGCCTTGAGGGTCTCGAGGCGCCCGGCCTGTTCGGCCAGGACGTGATGGGCAACTGGGACACTGCCGGGGGACTCTACGAGTTCATCTCGGTCGCGATGCCGCCGGCCGCGCCGGGCCAACTGGGCGAGGCCGCCTACCTGAACGTTGTGGCATACATCATGGAACAGAACGGCGCGAAAGCCGACGACAAGGAGCTGACGGTGGCGGATGCAGGCGCGGTCAGCCTGGTCGCGGCGACCAAGGACGGCGCCACCGCCATGGCTGCCGCCAATCAGGAAACCGCCATCGAGGCCGGCGACACGAATGTCCCCCAAGCCTTCACCTGGGGCAAAGAACTGCCGCAATTCAAGCAATAACGCGTTCCTGGCAGTGCCCTCGCCGCCTCGTGCCGCGACCTGCCTGAAGGAGAGACCCTGGACATGCTGAACCTTCGCAAGCACCTGCTGATCGCCTCGACCGCGCTGATCTGCGTTGCCCCCGGCGCCTTCGCCCAAAGTGTGCTGGACAAATACAGCCCCGTCACCAGCGAGATGCTGACCACCCCACCCAAGGGCGAATGGCTGCAATGGCGCGGCGATTATTCCAACACCGGCTTCTCGCAGTTGGACCAGATCAACAAGGACACGGTCAAGAACCTGGAACTGGCCTGGGCCTGGCCGATGGCCGACGTCGGCATTCAGGAAACCGTGCCGCTGATCCATGACGGCGTGATGTTCCTGCAAACCTCAAACGGTATCGTAGAGGCGCTGGACGCCAAGTCGGGCGACTTGCTGTGGACCTATCGCCACGTGCTGCCGCAACTGCCGGAATCCTGGTCCTATCAGGCCAACCAGGCGCGCCGTCAAAAGAACTCTATCGCGCTCGCGGGCGACAAGGTCATCCTGACCACGCCGGACGCAAAGCTGGTCGCGCTGGACGCCAAGACCGGCAAGGTGTCCTGGGAAAAGCAGGTCCTGGACTGGCAAAAGGGCTATTCCTACACGGTCGGCCCGCTGATCGCGGGTGACAAGATCATCTCGGCTATCTCGGGCTGCTCGATCGCGGGGACCGCAGGCGGCTGCTTTATCATGGCGCACGATCTGAACACCGGCGAAGAGTTGTGGCGCTTCAACACCATCAACGATCCGGACAACCCCAAGCAGGGTGAAAGCTGGGGTGAGGTTCCGCCCGAGAACCGCTGGGGCGGCACGCCGTGGACCACCGGTTCCTACGATCCGGAACTGGGCATGACCTATTGGGGCGTCGGGATGCCCGGCCCCTATGCCGAACTGATCCGCGGCTCGGCCGAAGGCAAGGTGCTCTACACCAACTCGACGCTGGCGCTGGACGTGAACACCGGCAAGCTGAAGTGGTATTACCAGCACCTGCCCGAAGATAACTGGGACCTCGACAGCCCGTTCGAGCGGATTCTGGTCGATCAGGACGTGGACGGCGCCGAGCACAAGCTGCTGATCTCGGTTCCCGGCAAGAACGGCATCGCCTTCGCCCTCGATCGCGAGACGGGCAAATACCTTTGGCACAAGGACACCGTGTTCCAGAACGTCGTGACCAAGATCGACGATGATGGCACGGTGCATATCAACCGCGATCTGGTTCCGACCGCCGTCGGCCAGCCCGTCCATGCCTGCACCTCGGTCTCGGGCGGCAAGCTGTGGCAGGTCGGCTCGTACAGCCCGCTGACCCAGACCTATTACGTGCCGCTGACTGAGGCATGTAACGACGTGACCCCGACCCAGTCAGAGTTCACCGCCGGTAACGCGGTCGGCTCGGTCAAGTTCGGGCCGCGCGTGCTGCCGGAGGGTCAGGACAAGGCGGGCCTGTTCGAGGCGCTGTCGATCAACCCGACACAGGGCGATCACCTGTGGCAGCACCGCCAGCGCGAGGCGCCGACCTCGTCGGTGCTCGCGACTGCGGGCGGTCTGGTGTTCGGCGGAGACGCTGCGCGATACATCAAGGCCTTTGACGACAAGACCGGCGACGTGCTGTGGCAGCAGCGGCTGAACGCACCGATCGGCGGCTCGCCCGTCACCTACGAGATCGATGGCGAGCAGTATCTGGTCGTGCCGACCGGATATTCGAACTCGGCCTCGACCATCTCGTCGGCCTTCCCGGAGATGCCGCTGCCGAACGGCACCGGCAACTCGATCTTCGTGTTCAAGCTGAAGAAGGACGGCCAGTAACGCTTGCGGCCATTACGCGAAGGGGCGGGGGCTGCGGCCCCCGTTCCGGTTGGACGGAAGGGGTTTCAAGATGAAGACCTGGTTTGTGGCCGGCCTGCTGGGCCTTGGCATCGCGACCTCGGCTTTCGCGCAAAGCTACGGCGTGCCGTCCGAATTGCTGAACAACACCCGCCGGCTGGAGGGCGACACGCTGCAGGTCTGCACCGACGTCACCGGCAAGATCGGCGCATTCGACCGCGAGGTCGCCACCGCCATCGCTGATGCGCTGTTTCTGAAGGTGAATTTTCACGAGGGTTTCGGCGGCTTTCCGACCAGTGGCGACGGGTTTCTGGACGAGTTACAGATCGCCATGACCAACACCTGCGACATCATGATGGGCATGACCGTGCAGGAAAACTCGCCCTTTCCCGACTGGGCGGTGCTCAGCCGGCCCTATGTCAGTCTGCCCTATCTGTTCGTGGTGCGCGACGATTACAAAAGCTTCGCGGACGTGCCGCGCGAGCGAAAGCTGGGCACGCCCCTGTCCTCGATGGGCGAGCGGGTGTTCATCACCTGGAACCAGCAGCAGCCCAAGGACCGCCGTTACATCCGGCTGCCCTATGCGGACATGGACCTGATGACAAAGCGAGTCGCCGATGGATCGATCGCGGGCATGCTGATCTGGGCGCCGGTCTACTCCGATCTGCGCAAGTCGAACCCCGAGGCGGCCTCGCTGCATCCCATCCCGATTGCGCCGGTACCCGAGACGGTGACGCGGGTCGGCATCCTGATGAAGGCGCGCGACACCTATCTGCGGACCCAGATCGACCAGGCAATTGATGCACTGGTTGCGGACGGCACGATTGCCGGGCTGATGGAAAAGTTCGGCTACGCGGGCACGCCGGGCGACGCCAAGGGCGTGCAGTAATCAGACCAGCCGCAGGGCCGCGAGCAGCGGCTTGATGTCAGGAAACCATCCGAGGACCAGCAGGATCGCGGCAGCCGCCATGCCGATGCCTGACAGTTTCCGCCAGCGTTTTGCCAGCCGCGGAAAGATCGCAAGCAAGGCCCATCCGGCCAGAAGACCGGGAAAGGGCAGCACACCGATGGCGATGGCCCCGATGATGACGCGTTGCAGCGTATCGATGCTGGCGAGCACCGCGTAGCCGCCCGTTCGGGGCAACATCTGGTGCAGCGGCGCCCGCGCCAGATCCAGCAGCGGGACGAGTGCCAGCAGCAGGGCAAAGCTGACCAGAATCGTCGCGAGGGGCCGCAGCCGTCCGAACCAGGTTCGGGCGGGGGAATATGGCGGGGGCTGGACCCAGCTTGCTTGAAAGGCGATGGTCAGGAACACACCCGAGACCAGCAGGTGCCGGAACGGGTTAAGGGTAAGCCAGCCTTGCTGGCGCGGTCGCGGATCGCCCGTCAGCGTCAGGATCGCCGCCAGAAGAAAACCCTGCAGACAAGCGTAAAACAGCGCCGCGACAATCCGCAGGATGATCTGCGACATGGTCAGGTCATAGAGAAATACCATCGAGCCCGTCCGGCTGTTCGATGCCGAGGCTATGCCCAGAAGTCCGGGGATAGTCCATTGAACTGCGCAGGGCGGAGGCAGGGGCGGACTACGGGGATGGGACGCACCCGGTCAGCCCCCCTGACGAGTCGGCCTGCCGTGCCATTCCCGCCCCGTGCCGAAAGGCCCATCAAGGCAAGTCTGCGCTACTTCGACCTCGCGCCGCCCGCTGCTTCAGATCAACTGCTCATAAGCCGCCAGTGCGATCCGCCGCAGGTCCGAGCGCGGGACGGTGCCGACGACCGCATAGCTCAGATCGCGGTCCATCCAGTAGAACCCCTGGGTCGGCCCCTCTTGCGCGAACTGGAAGGCGGTCGTGGTGCTGGCGCCCTGGGGCGCGACGTAAAGCGTGATCCGCTGTCCGGCGGCGTTGTCATACATGTAGAGCGCGGCTGGCCCCTTTTCGGACGGCACGATACGTCCGCCCATCAACGTGAAGCCAACGGCGGCGAAGTCCGGTGGGCGCATCTGGTGGCCAAGGCGCTTGGACATCCAGGTATTCAGGTGATCAGCATCCGAGGCGGCGACCTCGACCGGGTGCGCGACCTCGACGACATAGGTGTCGTAGGCCCGCATGGCGTCGCTTGCGAGCGTGTGCGCCGCGGGACGGGACGCGGCCAGATCGCGCGCGAACCAGCCTGCGCCTACGCCGAGCGCCAGCGCGGCAACCGTCGCGGCGATCTGCCAACGGCTCGTCCAAGGGCGGCCGCCCGTCCTTGTCACATCCTCAGCCTCGGCGCGGCGAATGACATCGGTCAGGCGCGTCGGCACGGGTTCGCGCGCCACGGCCTGATAGAGCGCGGCGAGGGCGGCATCCTGTCTCTGCCATTCAGCGAGGGTGGCGCGCGCGGCGGCATCACCAGCCAAGCGCGCGGCGATGGCGGTCGCCTCGGCCGGGGGCAACGAGGCAGAGGCGTAGCCCAGCAACTCGTGGTCCGTCAGGGCGATCTGCTCACTCATGTCTGGCACCCTGGCTTGGCCCCCTTGTCTCTGTCGGCCCGGCGCCGCGGCCGGTCAGCACCCGCAGCGTCGCGCGAGCGCGCGCCAGTCGCGACATCAGCGTGCCCTTTGGAATGTCGAGAAGGCTGGCCGCCTGATCGAAGCTGTTACCCTCCAGCGCCACGATGACCAGCGCCTCGCGCTGATCGCCGGGCAGGCGGGCGAGCGCGTCCTGCACCTCGCGCAGGGCGAGTCCGGCTTCCTGCCCGCCGGGCTGAGCGGTCTCGAACGTCAGGTCGTCGATGGCCACAAGATGGCCGGGACCCGGGTTCTGGCGTTGCAGATCGCGGTAACGGTTGATGAGGATGCGGAACAACCAGGCCTGAACCGGGCCGTCGCCGCGCCACGAATGGCGCTTCGCAACGGCCCGTTCCAGGCAATCCTGCACCAGATCATCCGCCCGGTCCGGATCGCGCATCAAGGCCCGGGCATAGCGCCGCAGCGCAGGGATCGAGGCCTCGATGTCTTCCAGGACCGTCATGCAGCGGGCTTTCTGGCAGGGCGATCACTTGCGGACGAAGGTCAGGGACGCGCGACGTGCCAGACGTCCTTCAGCCCGTCACCCTTCACCTCGCCCGCGGCGGTATCCTTGACGAAGGTGTAGAGCGGCATGCCCTTGTAGGTCCACTGCTTCGTGCCGTCAGCACGGTCGATGATGGCAAAGTCCCCCTCGGCCTTGTCGCCCGCGTCGGCGACGGCGGCCGGCCAGTTAGCGAGGCAGTCGGCATCGCAGTTGGACACGCCCTTGGTGTCCTTGTCGAAGGTATACAGCGTCATGCCCTCGGCATTGGTCAGCATCGCGCCGCCGGTGCCTTCGGCGGTCTTGGGCGCCGCGGCCAGGGCACTGCCCGCCGCAAGGATCAGGGCGAAGGAGGAGATCATCAGGCGCTTCATCGGTATCACTCCCGTTTGGGCGATGCGGCGATTTTCGCTGCATCTGGTTAGGAATGACGGGGCACGGCAGGAAATAATCCCTGGGTGGGAAAATAATTCCCGGCGTGGCGCTCCGTCACAAAGGCGGTGCGTTCCGGCCCGCATGCGTCTAGCCTCCCCGAAAACGGAGGCCGGTCAGTGCTGGATGCCGATCAACGCCGAATGCTGACAGCCGCCGGTGGCACGCTGTTCGGCTATGCGCTGGCGCTGACGCGCAACCGCGAGCAGGCGATAGATCTGGTCCAGGATTGCGTGGTCCGGGCGCTGGCGGGCCCATCGGCGCCGGACAACGAGCGTGCGTTCCGAGGCTGGCTCTTTGCCATCGCCCGGAACAGCTGGGTCGACCAGCTCCGCGCGTTCCGGCGTCAACGCGCGCTGCAGGACGCGGTCGGTGAGGCCAGCCCCGTCACCGACGCGCTTTCCGATGGCGCCGTGACGCAACTGGCGGTGCGCGAGGCGTTCCTTTTGCTCTCGCCTGATCACCGCGACGTCCTGGCGCTCGTTGATATCGGCGGCTTCAGCTATGACGAGACCGCGATCATGCTGGGCATCAACCGGGGAACGGTCATGAGCAGGGTAAGCCGCGCGCGCGCGGCACTGGCCACGCTGCTGTCCGATTCCAGGGTGGTGGAGTTTCCCGGGCGGAATCGGCGGGCCGGTCATGGCTGAGCCATTGTCCCCCGCAGACCGGGTCAGCGCCTATGTCGACGGCGAGATGACGCGGCAGGAGGCGGCGGAATTCGCCGCCCAGATCGCGCGCGAACCAGCACTGGCCCAGACCGTGGCCCGATATCAGGCGATGCGTGCGGGTGTTGCGGCCCTCGGGCGCGAAACCGTAGTGATCGCCCTGCCGGGGCAACCGCAACGGCGCTTGCCGATCCGCGCCGCGACTGTCCTTGCCGCCGGTCTGGCGGCTTTGGCAGTCGGCGGGCTCTGGTGGGCGCAGCGGGACATGCTCACCGCGACGGCCATTATCGCGACTGCGCAGGACGCGGATACGGCGGCCATGGTCGCGCAGTTCGAGGCGACAGTCGCAGGAGGCGCCCTGCCGTCTTCCGGTCCGGCGCCTGCACTGCCGGACTCTATCACCGATCTGATGCAGGCGAATGGTCTGCGACAGGCGGCGGCGTCAAACCTCGCGCTGCCATCGGGCGGGATCGCCACGGCACGCGATTTCGTTGGCACGCACCGGTGCCATGTCGGCATTTTCTCGCGTCCAGCCGCCGCGGGAACGGCATCGGGCCTGAAGCTCACGGATGATGGCCGGACGCTGCTGGCCGACTGGGCCGAGGGTGGCACCGAGTTTACCCTCATATCGCGCTCGATGGCCCCGGTCCGCTTTGCCACCCTCGCCATCTCGCTGCACCGCGCCTCGCGGGCACCTGACCAGTCCCACCCCGACCTGGTGCTGGCACTGACCGAGGCGCGGCAGTCCTGCCTCGGCTGATCACCACAAATATTTCGACCGGCCGGGAATAAATCCGCCCCCTGAATCGTCTTTTGTCATGTCGCGCCATCATCGCGCCAAGTCCAAAGAGCAGGCGCCGCGCTCAACGGGAGAAAGTCATGTTCACCAGACGACAGATGATCGCATCCGCGGGGGCCGCCAGTGGCCTCGCGCTGTTGGGCGGCACGCCATCCTTCGCCGAAGCCGTGAACCTCGGCTTCGAGAATGGCGAGCGCCAGCTTGTGAGCTATCCCGGCAAGCGGCCGCTGCTGGGCCTAACCGCCCGTCCCCCGCAGCTGGAGACGCCCTTCAGCATCTTCAACGACGGCGTGATCACCCCGAACGACGCCTTTTTCGTGCGCTACCACCTCGCCGACATCCCGACCGAGATCGACCCCGAGGCATTCCGGCTTGAGGTCGGCGGCAAGGTCGCGACCCCTCTGTCGCTGTCCCTTGCCGACCTGAAATCGCAGTTCGAGCCGGTCGAGGTCGTTGCAGTGCATCAGTGTTCCGGCAACAGCCGCGGTTTCGTCGACCCGCGCGTCGCGGGCGGGCAGGCAGGCAACGGGCTGATGGGCAATGCCCGCTGGACCGGCGTCTCGCTGAAATCCGTCCTCGAAAAGGCAGGCGTTGGGGAGGGCGCGGTGCAGGTGGCATTCGACGGCCTGGACGGCCCGGTCCTGGCCGAGACGCCCGATTTCACCAAGGCCCTGGCGGTGGAGCACGCTCTCGACGGCGAGGTGATGCTGGCCTGGGCGATGAATGGCGAGGACCTGCCCTGGCTAAACGGCTTTCCGCTGCGTCTGGTCGTGCCCGGCTATTACGGGACCTACTGGGTCAAGCACCTGAACCAGATCACGGTGCGGGACACGCCGCTCGACTCCTTCTGGATGACCAAGGCCTACCGCATCCCGGACAACACCTGTGCCTGCGTCGAGCCGGGCACCACGCCCGCGCACACGGTGCCGATTGCGCGGTTCAACGTCCGGTCCTTCATCACCAACAAGGTGAATGGCGATGTTGTCGCAGCGAACGCCCCTCTGGCCCTGCGCGGCATTGCCTTTGACGGCGGCTACGGGATCACGGATGTGAGCCTGTCGGCGGATGGCGGCGCGACCTGGACACGCGCCAAGCTGGGCGAGGACCTTGGCAAGTACTCGTTCCGCGAGTGGACGCTCGATCTGCCGGTCGCGTCGGGCGACATCGCCCTGATGGTGCGCGCCAGCAACCGGATCGGACAGACGCAACCGATGGAGGCGCTGTGGAATCCGGCCGGCTACATGCGCAACGTCGTGGAAACCACCCACGTCAAGGCAGCCTAGGGAGGTGATGATGAAAACGCTTGGACTGGCCCTGATCTCCGCTTGTGCCCTGGCTGCCCCCGCGCTCGCCGCGCCGGTCACCTATGACCTGCCCTCCGAAAACGAGACCGCGACGCTGCGGCCCGGCGATGGGATGGACGTGGCCGAGGCAAACTGCGGCACCTGCCATTCGGCTGATTACATCGAGTACCAGCCCCCCGGCAAAGGCGCCAAGTTCTGGGACGCCGAGGTGCACAAGATGATCGCCACCTATGGCGCGCAGATCACCGAAGAGGACGCCGCCAAGATCAGCGCCTATCTGGCGGCGCAGTACTGATCCGAACGCGCCGCCGGGAAGCTGGCGGCGCGATTGTGTTTCGCGAGGGAGGGCTTGGCGGGCTCGCGGATACAAGAGCCCTCGGCTGACATAGTCTTTTGGTGTCTTGGCGCCGTCGCGGGATGACTTTTCTTCGCGGAGTTTCGTTGCCCGGTCAGCCTTCAGCGAGGGGGCCGGCCGCTTTTGACGCCGTTGCGGACCACGGGAATCACCAAGCTCGGGGCGGCCGGCGCTGTCGTGCAGCAAATTACGCCGATCTCCCTTGAATTAGCGAGGAATGCGACAGCGATGCGTACGCGGCGGGCCCAAGTTGCGCCCTGTACGATTAACCTACCGCTTTTTGCCGCAGCCAGCATCCCGAGAACGGCGCCTCTGCCGGGAATGCTCGGTCGCCAGTGCCAAAGCGGTACCTCGCGAGTCTAACAAACTTTCTAGGTTCCAATCCTTGCCGCCAGCCAAATGCCATCTAAATACCATCCATGGAGATGGTGTAGGGATGGCTGGATGTCGGACAAGGTGGTTCCTCTACGCGAGCGCGGCGGGGACAGTGAAAAGATCACGATCAACCTCGGCTACGTCGATCTCGGGCGGATCGACCTGCTGGTGCAGGAGGGGTTCTTCTCAAACCGCACGGATTTCATCCGGACCGCCATTCGCAGCCAGTTGCGCCAGCAGTCCGACGAGGTGGCACGCTCGGTCGACCGCCACATGCTTGAGGTTGGGCTGCTGGAACTGAATTCGGCCCGGCTTGAGGCGGCGCGGGCTGCAGGTGAGATGCTGCAGGTCAAGGTGGTGGGCCTCGTGCGCATCGCTGCCGACGTCACACCAGAACTTGCGCTGCAGACCATCGGCTCGCTGACCGTGCTCGGCGCGCTGCAGGCGAGCCCCAAGATCAAGGCCGCACTGGCCGAACGGATCAACTAGCCGCCACGGCGGCAGGAAAGGAACACATAATGCGTACTGATCACGTCGCGGAGATCCTCCGCGCGACCGGCTCGCTGCGCTCTGGCAACCCGGCTGGGGTGACCGACATTGTCCGCAACGCACTCGCGATTGCGGGCCTGCCGGGGCCGGCTACTGCTGGCGCTGAGGGCACTTCCGCCCTTCATGTTACGCCGCAAACCACAGCGGCCCCACGAGTTGGCCGCCCCCCGCGGATCGCCCGGCTGCGCAAGCCGCTGGGAGAGGTCGTGCGCACGCTGCGCGCGGGCAAGCCGGGGCTGAAGCTGGACGGTCTGCCGGGCCTGCCTCGGCCCACGCCGGCCCCCGATCTGCCGCTGCCGGAAGGCGCGCAATTCCTGGACCTGCGCCATGTCTGCCCGTCGGGCGCCCGGCGCTATCGCCTGTATATCCCGTCGCGCGCGGACGAGGGGCTGCGGGGCCTTGTTGTCATGCTGCACGGGTGCACGCAAACGCCCGAGGACTTCGCCGCGGGCACCGGAATGAACGCCTTGGCGGAAAAGCATCGCCTGCTGGTCGTCTACCCGGCCCAGACCGGTGGCGACAACGCCATGTCCTGCTGGAACTGGTTCCGGCCCGAGGACCAGCGGCGCGGCGCCGGTGAGCCGGCGATCATCGCCAGCCTGACGCATGAGTTGCGCGCCCGCTACGCCATCCCGGAGGACCGGGTGTTTGCCGCTGGCCTATCGGCCGGCGGGGCGATGGCGGCGATTCTGGCCGAGACCTACCCCGAGCTTTATGCGGCGGTCGGCATCCACTCAGGCCTCGCATATGGTTCGGCCAACGACACCATGTCCGCATTCGCGGCCATGCGCGGGCAGCCGGCTGTCGTGCGAATGCCGTCGCCTAATGCCCGGACGGGCGCTGCCCAAGGCCCGAGAGTAATCGTGTTCCAAGGCACCGCGGACTCCACGGTCCACCCGTCGAATGCCGCGCGGATCATTGCCGGGAAGGGTGCGGTCAAGGCCTCCCCTTCCGCACCCTCGGGCGGGACCCGTGGCTACATCCGTTCGGTGGCGAAACGCGCTGACGGGACGAATGCCGTGGAGTGCTGGATGATCGACGGCGCGCAACATGCCTGGTCCGGAGGCAGTTCGAGCGGCAGCTACACCGACCCGACCGGCCCCGACGCCTCGGCGGCCATGGTGCACTTCTTTCTGCAAGGCAGAAGCGACGCGCCCGCGTGAGAGTCGGCGGTGTCCAGCCCGTCACCGTCTAAACTTCTCGCTTTGGAGGAATGGCGGCGTCGAGCCCGACGCCGTCCCGCCTGCCGCCTTTGAAGAAGGGCGACGGCAATGAGACTGCCGCCTCCCATCGCATTTGGAGAAAACCGGCCCACCAGGGCCGGCTTTCATTTTGTCCGCATCGAGGCCGCCGCCCTCGCCGCAATTGGCGAGCGTAAAACCTAACCCTCGATCGCCTTGCTCATTCCGGCGATGAATGCCTCAACCTCCTGCGGCGTGTTGTAGTGCACCAGCGACAGGCGCAGCAGGCCGCCATGTCCCGTCTCGCCCAAGGTTTCGACCAGCCGGCGCGAGTGGAAGTCGCCGTGGCGGACAGCGATGCGATCCTGATCCATGATGCGGCAGAGCGCATCCGAGTCCTTGCCGCTCACCCGCAGAGCCAGAGTCGGCAGCCGGCGAGAGTCGGGGTTGGAGGTCGGTCCGATCACATGCACATCGTTCCGTGACGCCGCCCAGTCGAGCAGGCGGCCGGTGAGACCGTCCTCGTGACGGCGAATCGCGTCAAAACCCGCGACGATACCGGCCCGTCCCGGCGCACCGCCGATCCCGGCAAGATAGTCCCGTATCGCCACAGCCGAATAGGCGCATTCATAGGACGGGTTGCCCGGTTCCAGCTTGCCGGGCACGCGGTCGCGGCCGTAGAAATAGTGGGAGAGCGTCTCAAGCTCCTCCAGCAGGTCGTAGCGGCCGTACATCGCCGCATAGTGCGGCCCGTAGGTCTTGTAGAGGCTGAAGACGTAGAAGTCCGCGCCCAGCGCCTGCACGTCAATCGCACGATGCGCGGCGTAAGCCACGCCATCGACAACCATCCGCGCGCCAGCCGCATGCACGCGCCGGCCAACCTCGGCCACGTCGTTGACCCAGCCGAGGATGTTCGAGGCATGGGTCACGGCGACCAGCCGCGTCCGCTCCGACAGCAGCGCGTCGAGCGCGTCCATGTCGAGCGGCGTTCCATCGGCCGCCGGCTGCCAGCGGCGGATGGTCACGCCGAACTCCTCCAACCCCATCCAGGGACCGATGTTGCTCTCGTGATCGCCCATATGGACGATGATTTCGTCGCCGGGCGCGAAGGTGTGGCGCATGGCGCGGGCCAGGTTCTGGAGAAGAACAGTGGTCGAAGGACCAAACACGATTTCCTCGGGCCGGGCGGCGTTCATGATCTCGGCCAGGGCGTAGCGTCCTTGGGCGAGGGCGTCGGCCGCGGCTTGCGACACGGCATAGGTGCCGCCGATCTGGACGTTCCGCTCGAACAGGAACTCGGTCATCCGCGCCACGACCCCGCGCAGAATCTGACTGCCGCCGGCGTTGTCCATCAACGTCCAGCCGCGCGAAAGGCCGGGAAATTCTGCCCTTACGGCGTCAAGGTCGAGCGATTGCATCACGGCTCCTGTCAGTGGTCCAGAACAGCGGAAAGGAAGTTGCGGGTCCGTACCTCGCGCGGCTTGCTGAAGATCTGAGCCGGCCGGCCTTCTTCGACGATGCGGCCCGCCTCTGTGGGCAAGAAGCGGTCGGCGACTTGGCAGGCAAAGCCCAATTCATGCGTGACGATCAACTGGTGGCGCCCATATGGGCGCGACGGCGGATCACGTCGAAAGCCTCGCTCACCATCTCGGGTCAAGCGCACCGTTGAACGTTGTTGGTCCGGATCAAGGTTTGGCCTCCTATTCTTGGGCCGCACCAAGGCGCAAATCCCAAAAGCCATCTGGCAGCTTGTCCAGACCCTCGCCATTCGCCCGCGCGAGCATGGTGCGTGCCTCGCGCATGGCGTCGGCGGCGACTGCCTGCTCGTCCACGCCCACCGCTTGCCCGCCCTGCAACCGGACCACGCCGTCGATCATCACGAAATCGACGTCGTTGCCATTGGCAAAGCAGATCGCCTGGGCCAAGGGCATGAGCGGTGGTGCGATATGGGGCCGGTCGAGCCGGACCAGGATCAGGTCCGCGGCCTTGCCGGCCTCAAGCGAGCCGATCCGGTCCTCCATTCCCAGTGCCTTTGCGCCGGCCCGGGTGGCCATCTCCAGCGTCTTGCCGGGTGGCAGGAGGGCCGGGTCGCGGAAGTGCCGGCGGTGGTAGTGCATGGCCTGCTGCATGTGGCGGAACATGTCGGCCGAGCGGTCCGGCGCCGTCGCGTCCGACCCTAGCGCCACGGTGACGCCCGCCGCCATCAGCTCGGTCGCCGGACAGCGGCCGAGGATCGACGCCACGGCCGAAGGGTTATGCGCAATCGTGGCGCCGGTTTCGGCCAGCGTAGCGATCTCGTCAGGGTCGAGGTCTGTCGCGTGCGACAGCAGGGTGCGCGGCCCCAACAGACCCAGCGATGCTGCGCGGCGGACCGAGCCGCGCGTGTGGCCGTCCTGGGTAAAGACCAGCCCCCGGTCCTCGGCCGCGGCGCGCGTTTCTTGTGCCTGCGCGCAGGCGTCGGCGAAAATGACCGGGTCAAGCCTCTGCTCGTGCTCGTCGCGCAGGGTCGGATAGATCAGCGCGACCGACAGCGTTCCGCTCCCATGCCAGCGATCTGCGACACCACAGGCGGTTGCCAGTTGTTGCTCGAAACTGACGTCGTAACGCTCGGCGCGGTCATCCTGCCACCGTGCGTAGGTGCGAGGATGGGGCGCGCGCGTGGGACCGATGGCGACCACGCTGCGGGTGCCGATGCTTGCGACGCCTTCACAATGGGCGTCGGCATAGGCCGGATCGTCGCTGCGCATGATCGTGTCGCCGCCGCCCAGCAGCGATACGCCGCAAGTGACGCCAAACCGCAACCGTTCCAGGGCGGCGAGGCGCGCTTCGGCCTGCCAGAACTCAGGAGTCGAAGCGACCGTGTAGGCAGCCTCGCACAGGGCTTCCCACCGCTCGCCATCGCCATAGGCGAGGGTTTTGATCAACCCATGCCCGGCATGGGCATGCACGTCGATAAGGCCCGGCAGCATAAGCTTGCCTGTGGCATCGATGCGTTGCGCGTCGGGAAAGCGCGCCTCGGCTTCGGCGCGGGTGCCCACAAATGCGATGCTGTCACCCCCGACGGCGAGGCCGCCATCGTCGATGACGCGGCGCGCGTCGTCCATCGTTGCGATCGTCGCGCCAAGGATCAGGGTGATGCTCATGGCAGGCGTGGCAGCGCAGCAAAATCGGGCACGGCGTCCACGGGCAGCGTAAAGCCGGGGTGATCGCCGGCAAGGCCGGTCACGCGGATGGGATTATAGAGCGTCAGCCATGGCGGGTCCTGCTGCATGGCGGCGCAGGCCTGGGAATACAGGGATGCGCGGGGACCGGGGGCTGGTGTGGCGCGCGCCCGGTCGATCAGCGCCTCGACGGCCGGGTTGCTGAAGCCTTGCCACC
This sequence comes from Paracoccus suum, assembly GCF_003324675.1. NCBI lineage: Bacteria > Pseudomonadati > Pseudomonadota > Alphaproteobacteria > Rhodobacterales > Paracoccaceae > Paracoccus > Paracoccus suum. The sequence goes on along the minus strand of NZ_CP030918.1, from coordinate 2,801,336 downwards.
ATGAGCCCGCGACCCGGCTATCGATCTTTTCGTGCATCACCCGGAAAGTGGATAGCGGCGAGCTGTCGAAGACGGCGAGATCGCCAATCTGCTTTTTCCTGACCGAATGGGCGTAGGCGGTGCGGTCCTCGGTCAAGGTTACGTCGAGTCGGATGCCGACGGCGGCGAGCTGCTCGGCCAGGACGGCTGTAAGGCGCTGAGCCTCGTCGGGAAGGCGGGTGGGGCAACTGACAGTCAGGGTTAGTCCGTCCGCGTGGCCCGCCTCGGCGAGGAGGCGCCGCGATGCCTCGCGGTCGGGTCCGGTTTGTCGGGGCGCAGGGCCACCGAAATGCAGCGGGCTGACGATGGCGTCGAGCCGCTGCGCGCCGCCCGCCATGACCCGGGCGACGATCTGGTCGCGGTCCAGTGCCAGGTCGATGGCCCGGCGCAGCCGGGGGTCGGCCAGCGGGCCCTGCGCTGCGTTCATCAGGTAGATGATCGCGACCGGCACCAGGGTTTCGACGCGCGTGAAGCCTCGGGGCAGGGTGCTGTCCCAGGGCAGGTTGGTCGCGACGGCGGCCTCGCCTGCGAGCAGGCGTTTCAGACGCCGCCCCGCATCTGGCTCAGCCCGCAAGGTCAGGGAGGCGTTCGGCGCGTCGCCGGTCGCCTCCAGCCGCACTTCGTCCTGGGCGGCGGATGACAGGCGATAGGCGCCGCTGCCGACCAGTGCTTCGGTCCGGCCATCGTCCAGCGCAGGCAGGCAGCCCGGCGCAGCGATAAAGCCTTGTACGAGAACATCCAGCAAATCCGCCATGGGGGCGGGCAGGCGCAGCACCAGCCGATCGGCCGCGGGAGTTATGACCTGCAGGTCGCCGAGATACTGCCGCCAGACCGCAGGCGCGCCCAGGGTCGCGCCCCGGTCGGGCCGGGCCATCCGCTGCAGCGATGCCGCCACCGCAGCAGCGTCAACCGGGCTGCCGTCATCGAAGCGCCGATTCGGCACAAGCTCGAACGTCCATTCGGTCGCGTCGTCGTTGCAACTCCAGGCGCGCGCCAGTCCGGGTACGAAACCATCCGGGGTCCGGCGCACCAGCGTCTCGCAGATCGCGCCGAGGATGCTGAGATCGTCAGCCGCATCCGTGCAGTCGTGGGGGTCGGTGACCTCGACCCGGCGTTGCAGAATGAGGCTCATGTCTTGTCCCTTTCCGGCTCTTCCAACAGATGGCAGGCGACGGACTGGCCGTCGCCGGCGTCGCGCAACACCGGCCGCTCGGCTGCGCAACGGTCCCAGGCAAAGGGACAGCGTCCGCGGAACACGCAGCCGCTGGGCAGTGCGAGGGCCGAGGGCACCTCGCCCCGTGGCGCGGGCGCGGGTTCCCGCCCTGGGTGGATCGAGGGCGCCGCGGCAAACAGAGCGCGCGTATAGGGGTGACGCGGACGGGCGAATAGCCGATCCTTGGGTGCCGTCTCGACGATCAGGCCCAGATACATGACCGCGATGCGGTCGGCGATGTGGTGGATAACGCCGAGATCATGGCCAATGAACAGGTAGGAGAGGCCGAATTCCTGCTGCAAGTCCTTCATGAGGTTGAGGATCTGCGCTTGCACCGACACGTCGAGCGCGCTGACCGGCTCGTCCGCGACGATCAGTGCAGGATGCACGGAGAGAGCGCGGGCGATGCCGATGCGCTGCCGCTGTCCGCCCGAGAACTGGTGCGGAAAGCGCCGGCCCTGCTCGGCCGTGAGGCCGACCCGGTCCAGCAGGCCAACTGCACGCTCGCGCGCCTCGGCCGGCTCGACGCCCTGCGCGCGCATGGGTTCGGCCACGATGTCGCGCACCCGCTGGCGGGGGTTCAGCGAGGCATATGGGTCCTGAAAGATCATCTGCATGCGCGCACGGTGGGGCAGCAGCGCCCGCTGGCCCAGATGCGAGATGTCGGTGCCATCCAGGAAAACCTTGCCAGAGGCAGGCTCATGCAGGCGGGCGATGGTGCGCGCCACCGTGGACTTGCCGCAGCCTGACTCGCCGACGAGGCCCAGGACCTCGCCGCGGGCCAGCGTGAAATCCACCCCGTTGACGGCGTGGACCGTAACTGGCGGACGGCCGATGCCGAGCCGGCCCAGCAGGCTGTCGCGCAGTTTGAAACGCTGGTGCAGGCCGCGCACCTCGAGCACGGGCGCCGCGGTCATGTCGCCTCTCCGGGAGAAAGGGGGAAATGGCAGGCAGCCGACTGCGCGCTGCGGACAGGCGCAAGAGGTGGGCGCTCGGTCAGGCAGCGTTCTGCAACGCGAGGGCAGCGTCCGGCAAAGGCGCAACCCGTTGGCAGCGCGCGCAGATCGGGCACCGTGCCGCGGATCTGGCGCAGGCGCGTCTGGGGGTTTGCGGGGTCGGGAATCGAATCGACGAGGCCGCGGGTGTAGGGATGTGCAGGCGCATCGATCACGGCCCGGGCGGGGCCGGACTCGACCACGCGTCCGGCATAGAGGACCGAGACGCTGTCCGCCGTCTCGGCGACGACCGCCAGATCGTGGGTGATCAGGATCAGCGAGGCGCCCTGATCGCGCACTTGTCTGCGCATCAGTTCCAGGATCTGGGCCTGGATGGTCACGTCCAGCGCCGTCGTCGGCTCGTCCGCGATGATCAGCCGGGGTCCTGCCAGCAGGGCGATGGCGATGACCACGCGTTGACGCATCCCGCCGGAAAACTCGTGCGGATAGGCCGCCAGGCGCTCCTCGGCGCGCGAGATGCCGACGCTCTCCAGCATGGCGACTGCCCGTGCCCGCCGCTCGCGTACGGTCAGGTCCGTGTGCAGGCGCAGCATCTCGTCCATCTGGGCGCCGACAGTCTGCACCGGATTCAGTGAGGTCATGGGGTCCTGAAACACCATGGCAATCTGGCGGCCACGCACCCTGCGCATCTCACGCTCGGACAGCCGGGTCAGGTCGCGCCCGTCGAACAGGACCTGGCCGCCCTCGATGGCGCCGGGCGGATCGATCAGGCCGAGGATCGAGTAGCCGACCACAGACTTGCCGCCGCCACTTTCACCAACCAGGCCCATGATCTCGCCTTGGGCCACGTCGAAACTGACGCCCGCCACCGCCGGCACAGCGCCGGCCGCGGTGTGAAAGGTCGTGCGCAGATCGCGCAGGCTGAGGAGGGGCGCGCTCACCGGAGCCTCGGGTTCAGCGCGTCGCGCAGGAAATCGCCCAGCAGGTTGATGCCGAACACCATTGCCATGATCATCAGGCCGGGAAAGACGCTAACCCACCACAGACCGGAGAAGAGGACGTCAAAGCCATTCTTGATCAGCAGGCCGAGGGATGGCTCGGTGATCGGCACGCCCACGCCGAGGAAGCTGAGTGATGCCTCGATCAGGATGAACGTGCCCACCTGGATCGTGGCGAGGACGATTACTGGCGTCAGAACGTTGGGCAGGATGTGCTGACGCAGGATCGCGAAGTCGGGCAGGCCCGCCACCCGCGCCGCCGCAACGTAATCGCGCCGCGCCTCGCTCAGCGTTGCGCCGCGCACCGTGCGGGCGTAGACGACCCAGCCGACTGCGGTCAGCGAAACCATGACCTTGTCGGCGCCGTTGCCGACGGCGCTCATCAGGAACAGCGCGATCAGCATGGACGGAAAGCTGAGTTGCACATCGGCGATCCGCATCACGACCGCATCCAGCCAGCCGCCGAACCACCCTGCGGCGATGCCGATGGCGGTGCCGATGGTCATTGCCGCGAGGGTCGCGCCAACGGCGATAAAGGCCGAGCTTCGCGCCCCGTAGAAGATCGAGGAGAGCACGTCCCGGCCCTGTCCGTCCGTGCCCAGGGGGAAGCGCGGGTCAGAACCAGTCCAGCCGATCGGCGGCTTGTAGGCGTCCAGCAGGTCGAGCGTCAGGATGTCATAGGGGTTCTGCGACGCGATGGTCGGTCCGAACAGCACCACGAATACCGAGAACAGCGCCAGCACCGCCCCCAGCAGCGCGGGCGGATTGCGAAGGATGTCGCGGAACAAATCGGTTCCGCGCGTCGGCTCGGCGATGGTCATGTGGCGCGGATCCGCGGATCGAGGATGGGGTACAGCATGTCGACCACGAAATTGATCAGGACGAACATCGTGGCGACCAGCATCAGGTAGACGACGATCACCGGGCGGTCGGCCCTTGCGATGCTGTCGATCAGCAGCTTGCCGATGCCCGGCCAGGAAAAGATCGTCTCGGTGATGGTGGCAAAGGCGATCAGATCGCCGACCTGCAGGCCAAAGATCGTGACCACGGGCGACAGCGCATTGCGCAAGCCGTGACGCCAGATCACGCCTTGGCGGGAGACCCCCTTGGCACGCGCAAAACGCATGAAATCCTGGCGCATGACCTCCTGCATGCCTGCGCGGGTCATGCGCAATAGGATCGCCGTCGTGGACAGCGACAGCGTGACTGCGGGCAGGATGACATGCGCCAGCCCGTCGCGCGTCGCGATCGAGATCGGCACGCCGAAGACGTCCACCGTGTCGCCACGCCCGGAAGAGGGCAGCCACCGCAACTGGACCGCAAAGACCAGGATCAGCATCATTCCCACCCAGAAGCCGGGAAGCGAGATGCCGAGCAACGAGCCGGTCATGACGGTGCGGGACGATGCCGCCTGGGGCCGGGCACCGGCGTGCACACCCAGCGGGATCGCGACCAGCAGGGCTACGACAATCGCGACGAACACGATCTCTAGCGTCGCTGGCAATCGCTCGAGAATCAGGGACAGGGCCGGTTGGCGAAAGACGTAGGAGACGCCGAAGTCGCCTGACAGCAGGTTGCCGAGAAAGCGCAGATATTGCACCGGCAGCGGCTGGTCGAGGCCGAGGCGCGCGCGCGCTGCGGCCACGACCTCGGGCTGGCTGTCGATCGGTACCAGCATGAACACGGGATCGCCGGTGAAGCTCATCATCAGAAAGACGATGAGCGTCACGGCGAGCAGGACCAGAACCGTCTGGACGAGGCGGCGGATCAGATAGGCGAGCATGCGCGTGTCCGGTCGGAGGTTGCCAGGTAGCCTGGGGACGCGGGTTGCGTCACTCGGCTACGTCCATTTCGAAGGCCCAGACATACTTGTCCCGCCGCGGCTCGAATGTGACGCCGTCGCGCACCCCGTAGATGTCCTGCTCGTAATGCAGCGGGATCATCGGTATGTCCTTGAGCAGCAGCGCGGTCGCGTCCTTCAGGATGCGGTCACGCTCGGCCACGTCGGCGGTCGCGTTGGCCGCGTCGACGAGCTTGTCGAGTTCCGGGTTGGAGTAGCTGCCGCGATTGACCTGGCCGTAACCCTTGTCGTTGTCGCGCGAGTAATAGAGCGTTTGGTACATCGCGCCGGCGTCGGCCGAAGGCACGTTCCAGCCGGACATGATGAAGCTCGATTTCTCTGACGGGTTGCGGATGTAGCCCCAGAAGTTCGATTTGGGCATCAGGTTGAGGTTCACCTTGATCCCGACCTTGCCCAGCATCGAGGCCATGGCCTGCGCGATCTGCGCATCGTTGACATAGCGGTTGTTGGTCGCGTCGAGCGTGATTTCGAACCCGTCGCCGACGCCCGCTTCCGCCAGCAGCGCCTTGGCCTTTTCCGGATCGTACGGGTACATCTTGTGGAAGTCGGCATCGGGCAGGTAGCCGACCGACCCCTCGGGGACGAATTGGTCCGACGGGGTCGAGAATCCGTTCATGATGACCTTGCGGATCGTCTCGATGTCGATCGCCTGGGCCATGGCAGCGCGGACACGCTGGTCCTTCAGCGGGTTCGTCTCGAGCGGGATGGTGGGCGACTTGTCACGAAAATCGAGCGCCAGCACCATGTTGTTGAGGCTGGGCACCTCGACCACGCTGAAGCCGTTCTCGCCCTTGACCCGATCAACGTCGCGGACCGGCAGGTCGATCACGAGGTCCAGCTCGCCCGTCAGAAGCGCCGCGGTGCGGGTGGCCGGGTTGGTGATCGGCCGCAGGGTGACGGTGTCGATCTTGGGCTTGCCGCCCCAGTACTCGGGGAAGGCTTCGAGGGTGATGTGATCCTCTTTGGCCCAGTCCTCCAGCTTGTAGGGCCCGGTGCCCAGGGGCGAGGCCGTCTCGGCGTCGGGGCCGGCGCCCGCGTTCTTTTCACTGAGGATCAGGATCTCGGCCAGCTTGTTGGGCAGTGTGGCAAAGGGCGAGGGGGTCTTGATCTCGACCGTGTGGTCGTCAACGGCCATGACGCTGGCGACGTTCGCCCCCAGCTCGGCCATGTTGGTGTCCTTCAGGCGGTTGAAGGTGAACACCACATCCGACGCCTTGAAGTCTTCGCCGTTGTGAAACTTGACCCCGGGCCGCAGCTTGAAGCGCCAGGTGGTGGGATCCACGATCTCCCAGCTCTCGGCTAGGCCGGGCACGAACTTCAGATCGGCGGTCCGGCGGACGAGAGGGTCGTAGATGTGGTAGAACAGGATGGTGCTGTTCAGTTCCTCGCCGGCCTGAGGGTCGACGACGCTCGCGTCCGAGGTCATGCCGATCGTTAGCTCCTTGGCGCAAGCGGCCCCGACGGCAAGGGCGCTGACGCCCAGTGCCAGCATTCCGGCACGCCACAGCGGTAGCATTCTGGTCATTGGTCGTCCTCCCTTGGCGGCCGGGTCTGTGCCCGGCTCTGTTGTCACGCGCCCGGACGGGTCGCGGTCTGGACCTCGATCTGGTAACCTTCGGGGTCGTTCATCACGAATGCGCGGATGCCCAGGGCTTCGCTCTGGGACACGGGGCTCAGGCCCGGAACGTGGTGGGCGTCGGCCCAGGCGTGCCACGCGTCAACGTCGGGCACGCGCAGACAAAGCTGCACCGGCTTGACGTCCGCCGCGCGGTGCATGCCGCGCGCCTCGTCCACCAGTCCGACATGGGCGCCGTCGGCGATACGATAGATCCGCGACCAGCCTTGGTCGATGGCGAGCGGCAGGCCGACCACGTCCTCGTAAAAGCGCGCGGCCGCGGCAAGATCACGATAGTAAAGGAAGGTGATCCCCAGCAAAGGCGGCGCGGGACGCTCGGCTTGCGACATACAACTTCTCCCCTCGGACAAGGGGACAGTATACAGGGTGTATTCTATGTCAAGCGGCGTCAGCGCCGGGCGAGGTGGTCCAGAATGGCGCCGCGGGCGTTGTTGATATGCGACTGCATGGCCTCGCCGGCAGCGACTGGATCACGGTCCAGAATAGCATCCACGATGGCCAGATGCTCGCGACAGCCCGCCTCGAATCTTTCGGGGATCGAGCGCTGACCGAACATCCGTGTTCGGCTTTTAAGGCCGGTCACGATGTCGAGGACCAAAGGCGAACCGGCGGCCTCTACCACGGCGGTATGCAGGTCCTGGTCAGCCTCGAAATGCGCGGCGGGCGAGGGCGGAGCACCTGCCAGGAACTCTCGAAACCTCTGGCGAAGATCAAGGAATATGCTGGTCTTCGGGGCCACGGTTGCGGCGCGGCGGGCGGCGTCGGTCTCAAGCAGTAGGCGGACGTGCAAGATGTCCATCACGTCGTCTACGGTCAGGCGCGAGACCTGCGGAACGCCCGCGTGGCGCCCCACCAGTCCCTCGGCCTCAAGCTGTGAGATGGCCTCGCGCACCGGGGTGCGCGACACGCCAAGGGCTTTGGCGAGGTGCGATTCCGCCAACCGGGCGCCGGCGCTGATTTCCCCCGACAGGATCATCTCACGCAGCCGGTCTCGGGTGACCTCGGTCAGGGGGCGAGGCGTCGTTTCGATCTGAGTCATGAACTCTCCGCGCGCTTGCATCGGCCAAAGTCCCGGCGCTACTGTCGCAATGTATACCGGATGACGAGGCGGCGTGACAATGTTCGATACCCTGATCGCCGGCGGGCGCGTGTTCAACGGAGGCGCTCTGGTCGGGGCTGACGTGGCCATTGCCGATGGACGGATCGCTGCCATCGGGCGCGATCTCGGGGCGGCGCGCGAGACGATCGCGGCGCAGGGCCACTTGGTGCTGCCGGGCGGCGTCGACTCGCATTGCCATATCGAGCAGGTGTCCGGCGCCGGCATCCTGAACGCCGACACCTGGGAGAGTGCGACGCGCTCAGCCGCATTTGGCGGCACGACCACGGTGGTAAGCTTTGCCGCGCAGCATGCCGGACAGCGCCTGACCGAGGTCGTCGCCGACTACGAGGCCCTCGCCGCGCGCGGGGCGCTGATCGACCACGCGTTCCACCTGATCGTCGCCGACACCTCGGGTCCGGCGCTGACCGAGGACCTGCCGCTGCTGATGGGGAAGGGGCACCGCTCGATCAAGGTTTTCACGACCTATCCCAAGGTGCGCATGGATGACGAGCAGGTATTGGACCTGCTGATGGTCGCGCGCGACTGCGGCGGCATCCTTTGTGTGCATGCAGAAAATGACGGCATCTTGCGCTGGGCGTCGCGCCGTCTTCAGGCCTCCGGGCGGGATGCGCCGCGCTTTCATCCAGCCTCGCATCCCGCCGCGGCCGAGATCGAGGCTCTATCGCGCATGGCCGTGCTGGCCGAGTTCACGGGCCAGCCGATCATGCTGTTTCACGTCTCGACGGCCGAGGGGGCCGCGATCGTGCGCGCCGCGCGGGGCCGCGGGGCACCTGTGATTGCGGAAACCTGTCCGCATTACCTGCTGATGGACGTGTCGGAGGTGGAGGGCGACGCGCGCCACGCCGCGGCGCGGATCTGCAGCCCGCCACAGCGTGGCGCGGCGGATCGCAAGGCCCTCTGGCAGGCGCTGCGGCTGGGCGATATCACTGCCTTGACCTCCGATCATGCGCCATACCGGCTGGACGCGAGCGGCAAGTTCGCTGCCGGTCCCGATGCGCCGTTTCCGCGCATCGCGAACGGCATGCCCGGGCTGGAGACGCGCCTGCCGCTGATGTTCGACGCGATGGTCACGCGGGGACAATTGGACCTTGCGGCCTTTGTTACCCTTACAGCGAGCCGACCGGCCGAGATCTTTGGCCTGACCGGCAAGGGTCGAATCGCGCCGGGCTTCGATGCGGACATTGCAATCTGGGACCCGGCGCGAGAGATCATCTATGGAGCCGATGATCTGCATGACAACACCGGCTACAACCCCTGGGAAGGGCGCAAGGTCGTTGGGGCGCCGGTGACAGTCCTGTCGCGCGGTCAGTGCGTGATCCGGGACGGGTCCTTGGCCGGAGTGCCGGGCCATGGCCGCCGAGTGCCGATGGAGGTTTCGGTCGACATGCGTCCGTCAGCGCCGAGCGAAGGGGCGATGCTGACGGACTGAGAGCGAGCGAGAAAACACGCCTCGGCGCAGAGCCGAACCTTGGGATAGGCTGACTTGGCGAAAGCTAAGTACCGGGGAACGGACCCTCCCCGGTCAGTCCTTTTCCCAGAAGGCCGTGCCTTCCAGCTTCTTCATGGACTCGAGGATAACTTCGCGCGGGATGACGCCGCAGCGCTCGGCCCACGCATCGTAGCTGGCCCGCATTTCCGCCACCATGTCCGGATGCGTGGCTGCAAGGTCGTGCATCTCGGTCCGGTCGGCCTCCATGTCATACAACTCCCACGGGCCGGGAAAGCGGCGCACGAGCTTCCATTTGCCGATGCGGACCGCGGCATTGCCTTCGTGCTCCCAGAACAGCGGGGCCTCGCGCGGGGTCTCGGCCTCGAAGCTGGGGACCAGGCTGCTGCCTTCGAGGGGCAGGATAGCGTTGCCCGCGAACTCGCTGGGATAGGTCGCGCCGCTGACCTCGACCACGGTCGCCATCAGGTCCGGCAACTGCCCGGCGCCATGGCGCAAGCCGCCGCGATCGGTGATGACCTTGGGCCAATGCGCGATCAGAGGGGTCGCGATCCCCCCCTCGTGGACCCAGTGCTTGTAGAGGCGAAAGGGGGTGTTCGACATGTTTGCCCAGGCGACGCCATAGCTTTGATAGGTGTCCTCGGGGCCGGGCATGATCGAGGGATCGTTGCCCAGCCGCACCGGGCGACCGTCCCGGGTCTCGCCGCGGGCGATCATCAGATCGTCCACCAGCGAACTCAGATCGACCCCCTCGGGGATATCCTCGGCGCAGGCACCGTTGTCGGCGAGAAACAGCACCAGCGTATTCTCCAGCCGACCGGTCTCCTCCAGGGCGGCGAGGATGCGGCCGATGCCCTGGTCCATGCGGTCTATCTGGGCGGCATAAACCTCCATGCAGCGCAGCAGCCAGGCCTTTTCCTCGGCGTCCTGCCATGGCGGCTGGGTCGGATCGCGGTCGGTCAGTTGCCAGGAGGCGTCGATGATCCCGCTACGCACGAGGCGTTCCAGCCGCTCTTCGCGCAACTGGTCCCAGCCCGCGTCAAAGCGGCCGCGATACTTGGCGATATCCTCGGGGTGTGCATGCAGCGGCCAGTGAGGCGCGGTGTAGGCGACATATTGGAACAACGGCTGGTCGGGCGTGTGCGCATGGTGGTCGCGCACAAAGGCCGCCGCCTGATCGCTGATCGCGTCGGTGTAGAAGAAGTCGGGGTTGTCGCGTGCCTCATGCTCGACGTTGTCATTTCCGCGGGTCAGCGTGTTCGGATAGTAGAAGCTGCCGGCCCCGATGATCGTGCCGTAGAATTCGTCAAAGCCGCGTTGCAGCGGCCAGGAATCAGTCGGCTCGGTCAGGTTCTTGGCGACGTGCCATTTGCCCGACAGGTACGTGCGATACCCAGCGCCCTTGACCACCTCAGCCATGGTGACGCACTGCCGGTTCAGATCGCCAGCATAACCCTCGGGTCCCGTGTCATAGGTCAGGATGCCGATGCCAGTCTGGTGCGGATGCAGTCCGGTCAGCAGCGAGGCGCGCGAGGGCGAGCAGCGGGCGGTATTGTAGAACTGGGAATAGCGCAGCCCCTCGCGCGCAAGACGGTCGAGGTTCGGCGTCTCGACCTCGCCACCGTAGCAGCCGATGTCAGAGAAACCCATGTCGTCGTTGAGGATGATGATGATGTCAGGCCGTTGGGGCGCCATCACTTGTCCTTTCCGTTGGAAGTGCTCTGTCCAGCGCGGCGCGAGAGCGTGATCGAGAGACGGTATCGTTGGGGCACGAAGTGCGCGCGCAGCAGCTCCAGAGGACGGCCGTGCTCATCCGCGGTCAGGCGCTCGACAAAGATCAGCGGATCGCCGGGCCCTACCTGCAAGTGGCGGGCATAGTCGTCATCGGCGCCGACGGCGCTGATGGTCTGGCGCGCCTCACCGATGACAAAGCCCATCTCATCCTCGAAGAGGCGATAGATCGCGGTTCTGCCCAGATCGCGCCGCTGCAGGTCCAGCCCGATCTCGGGCGGATAAAACGCGTCCTCGATGCCGACCGTCACGCCGTCGGCAAGGCGCAGGCGGCGCAGTTGAAAGACCTCGCGCGCGCCAAGACCGTCGACGATCCGTGGGTCGGGAGCCCTGACCATGCCTTGGCGTAGCACCTCGCCGCCCGGATCAACGCCAGCCATCTGGCCGGCCTCGACAAAGCCGATTAGGGGCCCGCCCCAACTGCCGGTGTAGGACGGGCGGAGAAACGTTCCGCGGCCCCGCGTGCGGGAAAACAGGCCCTCGTCGACCAGCCACCGCAGGGCGTGACGGATGGTGATGCGGCTGACACCGAAGATCGCGCCGAGTTCCGCCTCGGTCTTGAGGCGGCCGTCGGCGTCCACCAGGATGCCGGCCTGGGTTTGCCGACGGATCAGGCGACGGACCTGGACGTGGAGCGGCACACTGCTTGTCGGGTCGATGCCGTCGACGGTGCGCGCCGGCTCGACCTCGCCGTCCTGCGGTTCGGACGCTTTCATTCGGGTTCCACCCGCGCGCCGGTCGCGGGATCGAACAGGTGGATGTCCTTGGCGGCAAAACTCATGCTCAGGTGCTGGCCTTCGGTGACGACGGCGGCATCGGACAGGCGCGCGCGCGCAGTGCCGTCGGCAAAGGCCAGCTCGGCAATGGCGCTGTCGCCAAGGTTCTCTACCAGCTCGACCGTGACCGGCACGCCCTCGCGACCCAGCCGGACGGCCGAAGGCCGCACGCCGAGGATTACCTCGCCGTCGGCGCGCGCCGGCAGTTTCACCGGCATGGGCTGTCCGGCCAGTGTCACGGCCCCGCCGCGTACCGCGGCCCGCATCAGGTTCATCGGTGGCGAGCCGATGAATCCCGCGACTTGCAGCGAGTTCGGCCGCGCAAACACCTCGGCCGGAGTGCCGATCTGGACGATCTCGCCGTCCATGAACACGGCCATCCGGTCGGCCAGCGTCAACGCCTCCTCCTGGTCGTGGGTGACGTAGACCGTGGTCACAGCAAGGTCGCGCTGCAGCTTTTTCAGTTCGGCCCGAGTCTCCAGCCGCAGCTTGGCGTCGAGGTTCGACAGCGGCTCGTCGAGCAGGAACAGGTTGGCCTTTCGCACGATCGCGCGGGCGAGGGCGCATCGCTGTTGCTGGCCGCCAGACAACTGGCCGGGCTTGCGGTCGAGCAGGTGCCCGATGCTGACCTTGCGCGCGGCCTCGGCTACCTGCGGGACGATCTGGGCCTTGGGCACCTTCGCCATTTCCAGCGGAAAGGCGATGTTCTGGCCGACAGTCATGTGCGGGTAGAGGGCGTAGCTCTGAAATACCATCGCAACGTCGCGATCCTGCGCCTCGCGCGCCGTCACATCGGCGCCGTCGAACAGGATGCGCCCCTCGCTCGGCTGGTCAAGGCCCGCCATAAGCCGCAAGGTTGTGCTTTTCCCCGAACCCGAGGGCCCGAGCAGCGCAAAGAACTCGCCCGGCTGGATGCTGAAGTTGACACCCTTGAGCGCGGCGAGGGCCCCGTGGCGCTTGACCACCCCGTCGAACCGGACTGCGTCGTTGCCGCTCATCTCCGGCCCCCTCCCTTGACTGCCCCGACCGTCAGCCCCTTGACGATGTGCCCTTGGGCCAGCACGCCCAGGATCACGACCGGCAGCATGGCGATCACCGATACCGCGGCAAGCTGCGCCCAGAGCGTCTGCTCGACCGAGACGAAATTATACATGGCGATGGTGACGGGCCGGACGGTGTTACCCGACAGCACGACCGCAAACAGGAACTCGTTCCAGGCGTTCAGGAACACGAACACCACCGTCACCGCGATCCCGCCCTTGGCCTGCGGGATGACGATTCGGCGCAGCGTGGTCCAGCGGCTGGCGCCGTCAACGGCCGCAGCCTCCTCCATCTCCAGCGGGATGTCCTCGAAGTAGGAGACCATCAGCCAGATCGCGAAGGGCAGTGAAAAGGTAAGATAGATCAGGATGATGCCCTGATAGCTGTCGATCCAGCCGATGCCGCGCAGGACGATGAAATAGGGGATGATCAGCCCGACCGGCGGCAGCATCTGAGTGGTCAGGATATAGAACCCCGAGAAGCGCTTGCCCGGCAGGCGCAGCCTCGCGAGCGTATAGGCCGCAGGGATCGCCAGCAGCATCGTCAGGATCGTCGTTCCGACCGAGATGACCACGCTGCTCCACAGGTTCGGCAGGATCGAGTGTGGCCCCCACAGCGTCTGGCGATAAGCGTCGAGCGTCGGCTCGAAGATGAACTTGGGCGGATAGGCGAGGATGTCGCGCTCCGACTTGAACGAGTTCATCACGCTCCACAGGATCGGGAACACCCAGGCGAGCAGGAATGCCAACCCGACGAGGCCGAGGAAGATGCGGCGAAGGGTGCGCATATTCATCGGGCGCGCCTGAGCAGGAACAGCAGGCCCGCGACGGCGATCGTCAGGGCCAGCAGCGCCACCGACAGCGCCGCGCCGTAGCCCAGCGACAGTTCGGTAAAGGACTTGCGATAGGCGTAGAGGTTAAGGATCTCGGTCGCCGTGCCGGGGCCGCCGCCGGTGACGGTAAAGATCGCGGCAAAGGCGCTGAGCGCGACCATGGTGCGCATGATCAGGACCATGATGATGGCCGGGCGGATCAGCGGCAGGGTTATGCGGGTGAACCGCTGCCAGGCGCTCGCGCGGTCGATGCGGGCGGCCTCGTGCAGATCGTCGGGCACGCCGGCCAAGCTGGCCAGCAGGACCATGAAGGCGAAGGGGGTCCATTGCCAGGTGTGGATCACGATCACCGCGATCATGGCCAGTATCGGATCGCCGAGCCAGTTGTGGCTGCCAAGGCCGGCGGTGACCGACAGCCAGTCCACCACCCCGAACTCGGGCGCCAGCATGAAGGTGCGCCAGACCATGCCGACCACGGCGGGCGACAGAACGACCGGGAGGATCGCGACGATGCGAAACAGCGTCTGACCGCGCTTCATTCCCATGACGGCAAGTGCCAGGGCAAGGCCCAGCAGCAGTTGCAGAACGACGGTCGAGAGGGTGTAGATCAGGCTGGCCGCCAGCGATTGCCAGAAGCGCGGGTCGACCCAGAGGGCGGCGTAATTGGCCGTGCCGGTAAAGCCGTTCATGAACGGCATCGAAAGGTCCATCCGTTGCATGCTGACATAGATCAGCAGCAGCAGGGGAATTGTCGTCGTGGCGATCAGCACCAGAAAGGCGGGCGCCAGAAGGATGCTGGCAAACTTTCGCTCGCCTGTGAGGCGCCGCCGGTTGCGACCGGCGGCCCCGGGCGGGGGCCGCCAGCGGGTATCATCGGCCTGCAAGCTCATTTGCCGAGGGCGGCGATCTGTGTCTGCGCGGCGTCGAGCGCTGCCTTGGGGGTTGCCTGACCGGCGAGCGCCGCGGCAATGGCGGTCGCCACCATATCGCCGACTGCCGGCCACTGCGGCACGCGCGGGCGCCAGTCGACGTCCGTATCCTCGCGCAGCGCGGTCAGTGTCGCCTCGACGAAGTTGTCACCGAAGGCCGAGACGGTCTCGACATAGGCCGGGTCCTCCCACAGCGACAGGCGGTTCACGCCGGACCGTTTTGCGGGTCCATTGAAACCATACGAGGTGGCGATCTGCGTCGGCGTGCTGGCCGCCCACTGAATGAAGAGCCAAGTGGCCTTTTTCCCAGCGTCCGGCAGGGCGGCGTTGATCGGAAAGCCCCAGTTCCAGATCGAGCTGACGCGCTTGCCGGAGGGTCCCTTGGGCCAGCGGGCATAGGCGATCTTGCCGATGACGGTGGATTTCTCGGTGTTGTTGATGACCGAGGCCGAGGAATGGGCATCGATATAGCTGGCCAGTGTTCCTTGCGAGAAAGCATCTGCGATGTCGGGCCAGTTCCACTGCTGGGCGGCGGCGGGGGCGTAGTCCTTCATCGTCTTGACGTACCAGGCGAGGGCCGCCTCGGCCTCCGGGCCGTTGACGGTCAGCTGGCCGGCGGGCAGCCAGTCGCCGCCGAAGGCGCGAAAAATTGACGAGTAGATATAGACGTTCTGGCCCGCGCCCGGCAGCCCGCGCAACGCCGTTCCCCAGACGCGATTGCCGGGATCATGCAGCGCCGCAGCGTTGGCGATGAAGCCGTCCAGATCCTCGGCCGGCTTAAGCCCTTTGGCCTCGTACAGGTCTTTGCGAAGTACCTGCAGCGTGACCTCGCCATCATAGGGGATGCCATACAGCTTGCCTTCGATGGTGTTGGCAGCGGTCCAGGCCGGCACGATATCCTCGGGCTTGAACCAGGCCTTGTCAGTCAGCGTCGCATCCTCGAGATAGGTATCCAGTGGATCGACCCAGCCGTTCGCCTGATAGAGCGGATAATACATCGGGTCTGCGGCGTGGGTCGCATAGGTGCCGCTGCCCGAGGTCAGGTCCAGCACGGCCTTTTGCCGGATCTGCGCCGGTGGCACCTTTTCGAAACGCAGCGTGATGCCGGTCAGCGCCTCGAACTGCGGCGCGAGGCTGATCAGGTTCTCGAAATATGCGGCCGGAATGACGGCCACGGTGATCGCCTGGCCCTCGGCTTGGCGCCAATCGATCTTGGCCGACTGATAGGCCGAAAGATCGGCCTGCTGCGCGCGGGCGGCGCGGGGTCCAAGCGCCAGAAGCGCGGTCGATCCGGCGATGCCGGCCAGAACGTGGCGTCGATTGAAATTTCTGCTGTCCATCAGAGCCGTCCTCCCCAGGGCGAGACGGGTGCAGTCAGGCATTTCCTTTTGAGTCGGTCAATAGGTTATGACATTTGCCTTCGGGTAGGACTGATGTTCCGCGCCAGAGCCTTTATCAAGATGATCAACCGGGCAGCCCCACCGTTCGGAAGCCAATGTTTCCGCAAGAGGAATTTGGCGCGTTGCCTGTCCTCGCCGCGACTCGGTAGCGATTGCAGTACGAGGCGTGGCAGAGGTACGAGCCGCCGCGCATGACACGCTCTGTCCCTGTCTCGGGGCCCGGCGGAGAGACTGCAGGCGAGACTGCGTAGTAGCCCGGATCGAACCAGTCGGCGCACCATTCCCAGACGTTTCCCGCCGGCTGGTAGAGGCCGAAGCCGTTGGGCTCAAAGCTGCGCGCGGGCGCAGTCGCGAGCGATCCGTCATCGCCCGAGTTCCAGGTCGGAAAGACGCCCTGCCAGAGATTCGCTTGGTGCGTGCCGTCCGGTGTGAGCTCATTGCCCCAGGGGTAGCGCTGCCCGGCCAACCCGCCGCGCGCTGCATATTCCCATTGCGCCTCGGTCGGCAGTCCGCGCCTGGCCCAGATGCAATAGGCGAGCGCGTCGTTGTGGCTGACATGGACGACAGGATGATCCATCGCACCGTCGATCCCCGACAGCGGACCGAACGGATGCCGCCAGTCGGCGCCGCGCACGGCCAGCCACCAAGGCATGCCGAAGGAGCCGACGACATCCTTGCGCGCGGCCTGCACGGCGAGGTGGAACACGGCCGAGGAGCCGTGGCGTTCAGCCTCGGTCAGGTAGCCGGTCGTCTCGACGAAGGCCGCGAAGCGGGCGACGGACACGGCTTCGGCATCGATGCGAAAGGCGGGCAGGGTGACGGCATGGACCGGACCCTCCCCGTCGGCGGGATAGCCTTCGCCGAAGGCATCGCCCATGCGGAACGTGCCCGCGGGGACGGCGACGTCATGGTGCTGGACGGGGTCGGGCGCGGGCAGGGGGGCTGCCGCCGCGGGCACGGTCGGCCCGACCATCGCCGGGGCGCATCGGCTGCAGGGGGTCTGGCTCATCGCGGATTTCCGGCTGGCTGAGGAACGGACCCCAGCTTGCGCGATGGACGTGCCGCGGCCAAGGCGCGAAAGCCAAATCGGCTACCGCAGGCATGGCCGGTCCTGAGTTGGTGGTGCCGATAGCGGATCCCGTTACCGCCCATAGCGGGAGGTGGCACATGCAGCACTTGAGGGAATGAGGCGTTTCTGTGCCCTCAGCGACCGCGTCGCCGCAGCAGCGGGCGAATCCGCGTTCCCACCAACTGTGTCCCGCGCTCAAGACCGGCCATGATCCTCGGCGCAGTCAGGCCGTGCAGCACGACCGAGGCGGCGACGATCAGGCCGGCCAAGGCCCAGAGCGTGCGCCCAGATTCGACCGAAAATGGCGCATGGGCGAGACCATAGGCGAGGTAGTAGAACGAGCCGACCCCGCGGATGCCGAGGGCGGAGACAGCGAAACGCTCCGCCGTCGGCAGGCGCGCGCCGGCCAGTGCCACCCACCCGGCCACGGGCCGGATGGCGAGCAGGAACAGTGCCGCGACCAGGTATCCGCGCCAGTCGAGCGGCGCCAGCAGCCCCTGCGCGATGGCGATGCCAGTGACAAACATCACGGCGACCAGGAACAGCGTCTCGGTCTGCTCGACAAAGTGGTGCAACTCGCTGTGCAATTCGTGATGGCGCTCGAACCGGCGAAAGCTGAGGGCGGCGACGAATACCGCGATGAAGCCGTAGCCGTGGACCGTGACTTCGGTGAGGCCATAGGTGAACAGGGTCAGGCCGACGGCGAGGAATGCGTCCGCGACGCCGCGCCGGGGGGCGAGGCGGAAGACCACCCACCCCAGCAGCCAGCCGATCAGCACACCCACGACCGTGCCTGAGACGATCTTCCACAGCACGTCTTCGGTGAACCACGTGGCAATCACCGGCCCGGTGAACTGCCCGGCATCGCCCGCAGTGCCGAGATTGCCCGAGAACGCGGCCGCGGCCGCGAGCGCGAGGTGGACGAACGGAAACGCCGCTCCGTCGTTCAGGCCGGCCTCGGCGGTCAGGGCAAAGCGCGCCTCATCCTCCTTTTCCTCCTGCCCTGGTGGGCCGACCTGCACGCTGGCGGCCAGGACTGGGTCGGTTGGGGCCATGCAGGCCGCAAGCAGCAACGCGACCGCCCCCGGCAGGCCGAGGATCAGCCAGCCAGCAAGCGCCAGCAGCGCGATCGAGAGTGGCATGGTGATTCCCAGCAGCCGCCAGGCCGATCCCCAGCCGCGCCAGTTGAAGGCGCGGTCGATCTTCAGTCCGCCGCCGGTCAGGGACAGGATCACGGCCAACTCGGTCACACGCTGGACGATGGCGCCCTGCGCGATCACGTCGAGGTGGGGCACCACAAAGAGGTTCCCGACGAGGATGCCCCCCGCGAGACAGGCGATCGGCAGCGATAGCGGCAGGTTGAGCGACAGACGGCGCATCAGCGGCGGCGCGATCGCCGCAGCGAGAATGCCAAAGCCGAGCATGGCGAGGAACAGTTCGTAGCTGGTGTCTAGCATGTCGCGCGCCAAGCCCTCGCCGCCGTGGGGCGGGCTTGCTTTGTCGGGACCGCTGGCTGGCGCGTCAACCCTGCTAGGCCAGTGCCCGCGCCGCCCGGGGGGCGCAGAGCCTGTCCAACGTCGGTCCGCGTCGCCTCATGCAGCGCGGATGTCCCGGCCGTGCTCGTCATGCAGGGCGCCGTCCACGATAAGCTGCGGACGGCCGTGACGGCAGCGCTCGATCCGGGCGGCGACGGCATAGGTGCTGGCGAGCATCGCCTCGGTCACGACCTCGTGCGTCAGCCCGGCTGCTTTCAGGCGGCCGTCGGCGATGACCAGCGTCTGGTCGCAATAGCGCAGCGCCTGGTTCAGATCGTGCAGCGCCACCATCGCCACCATGCCGCTCTCCGCGGCGAGGCCTTGGACCAGTTCCAGAACCTCGATCTGGCGGTGCAGGTCCAGCGCCGAGGTCGGCTCGTCCATCAGCAGGACGTCCGGCTCGCGGATCAGAACCTGCGCCAACGATACCAGCTGGCGCTGCCCGCCCGACAACTCGCCGAGGTTGCGAAAGGCGAGGGGGACGATGTTCAGCAGGGCCATGACCTGGTCGATGCGCGCGAGTTCCGCCTCGCTGACCCGCCAGCGGCCCGAGCCGCCGCGCGCGGCCAACAGGATGCTTTCGAACACGGTCAGCACGGCGTTGGCGGCTGTGTCCTGGGGCATGTAGCAGATGCCGCCACGGCTGGCGCCTGCGACATGGACCCGCCCCGAACCGGGCATGATCCCGGCGATGCGGCGGAACAGCGTGGACTTGCCGGCCGCGTTGGGGCCGACGACGGCAGTCAGCCCGCCCCCATTGATGCAGGGAACAGAGATCTGTGACAGGACCTCGCGCCGGCCGAACCGCGCGCCAACGTCCTGCAGGGACAGCGTCACCATGCGCGCCTCCGGCTCGTGAAGATGAGAACGATAAAGAACGGGACGCCGACCAGGGCGGTGACCACGCCGACCGGCAGGATGGCGCCGGGGATCAGCATCTTGGAAAGCACCGAGGTCGCCGACAGCATCGCCGCACCAGCTAGCGCGGCGGCTGGCAGGAAGAAGCGTTGGTCCTCGCCCACCAGCATACGCGCGATGTGCGGCCCGACGAGGCCGACAAAGCCGATGGTACCGACGAAGGCCACCGGCACGGCGGCTAGCAGCGCGACCAGGATCATCACCTGCAACCGCAACCCGCGCACATTGATGCCCATCGCTGCCGCCTTGTCATCGCCCAGCCGAAGCGCGGTCAGCGCCCAGGCCTTGCGCATCAGCAGCGGCAGGACCAGCACCAGCATCGCGGCGATGATGGCCACCTTGGGCCAGGTTGCCTTGGTCAGGCTGCCCATGGTCCAGAAGACGACCGCCCCCAGCGCCTGCTCGGACGCGAGGAACTGCATCAGCGCCAGCGCCGCGTTGAAGGTAAAGACCAGGGCGATGCCCAGCAGGACGATCGTTTCGACCGCAACGCCGCGCATGCCGGAGGCGAAGTGGATGATCAGCGACGCGCCCATGGCCATCAGGAAGGCATTCAGCGGTACCGCCCAGGCAAGCGCGCCGGGCACGCCGACGCCTACGACGATCGCCAGGGCCGCGCCAAAACTGGCTGCGGCCGAGATGCCAAGGGTGAACGGGCTGGCGAGCGGGTTGCCGAGAATCGTCTGCATCTGCGCGCCCGCGACCGACAGAGAGGCGCCGGTGACCACCGCCAGCAGCGCGATGGGCATGCGGATCGACCAGACGATCACCCGCTGCTGGACATCGACATTGTCGGCATCGACGAGCGCCGCGACTACCTGGGACAGCGTGTAGTTGGCCGGCCCGAGGGCCATGTCAAAGCCGATCGACAGCACGAGGGCCAGCAGGATCAGCCCGAGCAGCGCCACCCGCCGCGAGGCGAGGGCGCGATACCCCGTCGCCCCGGCGCCCTCCATGCCCTCGAGCGCAGCCATCACTCAGCCTTCAGCGAGACGAACAATCCCGACGCATAGGCAATCGGCAGGAACTTCTCGTGGAAGGCCTCCATCGTCGCGTCGGGGTCGACATCCGCAAAGGCCTCCGGGTGCAGCCATTTGCCGAGCTGCTGGACAGCGGCGAACTGGTAGGGACTGTTGTAGAACTGGTGCCAGATGGCGTGAACGTTCCCGTCCTCGGCCGCCTTGACCCCGGTAAAGGCCGGGCGCTCCATCAGCGCGGCCAGCTTGGCCTTGGCCTTGGCCATGTCCGAGCCAGGGCCGACGCCGACCCAGGCACCGCCGGGTACCGAGGATTCCCATTCGCCGCCCGTCACGATGATCTGGTCAGGATTCGCAGCGATGATCTGCTCGGGGTTCACGGTGCCGAAAGTCGCGGGGATGATATCCTTCGCGATGTTGGTGCCGCCCGCAATCTCGACCATGCGGCCAAAGTTCTCGTCGCCGAAGGACATGCAGCAGTCGTCGGAATAGCCGCCCGCGCGCTCGATAAAGACGCTGGGCCGGGCGGCGACCGGGGCGAGGCGCTTTTCGACATCGGCGAGGATGCCGGCACGGAAGGCGATCAGTTCTTCCGCCACTTCGACGCGGTCGAAAAGCTGACCCATCAGGCGCAGGCTCGGCTCGGTGTTCTGCATCGGCTTTTCACGGAAATCGACATAGACAACCGGGATGCCGGCCGCTGCCAGCTTTTCGATCGCGCCGGATTCCTCGGTCGAAACCTTGGCCTCGATATTCATCATCACGACATCCGGCTTCAGCGTGACGGCCTGTTCCACGTCGAAGGTGCCGTCCTTGACCCCACCAAAGGTCGGCAGCGCATCGGCCGCGGGCCACTTCGCCTTGTAGGCGTTCCAGGTGCCTGCATCGTTCTTCTTGAGGTCGTCGCGCCAGCCGACGACGCGGCCGAACGGGGCCTCCTTGTCCAGCGCACCGACGACGTAGAGTTGACGGCCCTCTCCCAGGATCACGCGATCAACGGGCAAATCGACCTCGACCTGGCGACCGGCGATATCCGTGACCGTGGTCGGCGCGGCCAGTGCGGGGAAAGCGGCCATGATGGTGACAAGCGCCGTGGAAAGAAGGGTGTTCATGCTGTTGGTCCTGCTGGTCTCTTTCGCCTCGGTTTTCATTGTTTACTATTCTTGTCAACATTAATAGTCGGGGTATAGTTCAGCCGTGGAGAGACGATGATTTCGAATGCCACCCTGCGCGACGAGATCCGTGATTACTGGTCTGCTCGCGCCCCCAGCTTCGACGCCGCGCCCGGCCACGGCATCGCCACCCCTGGCGAGCGCAAGGCATGGCAGGACCTTCTGATCCGCCATCTGGGACCGGGCCAGGGCGGGCGCGCGCTGGACCTGGCCTGCGGGACCGGCGAGATGTCGGGGTTGCTGTGCGATCTGGGCTACCAGGTGACGGGCCTCGACTGGTCCGAACCGATGCTGGGCATCGCCCGCGCCAAGGCGTGGAACGCGGGCCGGGCGATCACCTTCCGGCAGGCCGATGCCGAAATAACGATGGAGCCTGATGCCAGCCACGACGTGCTGTTGACGAGGCACCTTGTCTGGACCTTGGTAGATCCTGCGGCGGCGTTTGCGGAATGGCGGCGCATCCTGCGGCCGGGCGGCCGGCTGCTGATCATCGACGGCGATTTCGTCTCGGCGGGACGCGCCGCGCGGTTGCTGAACTGGATCGAGCGGCGGATCGCGCCGGGGTCCGGCGGGTCATCAGATCCCGACCTCGCCGCACAGCACCGATCGATCCTCCGCCGGGTGCATTTTCATGACGGCGCCCGGGCCGAAGTAGTTGCAGGGATGCTGCATTCGGCAGGCTTCACCAAGGTTACAGTGGATCGCGGGCTGGGGCCGATCAACCGGATGATCGGCCGCCACGCCGGGTTCCTGCATGGCCTCAAGCGGCAGACACAGCACCGCTATGCGATTTCGGCTACGCGGCCGGCGCGCTAGGGCGGGGTTGCTTCGCAGGACTGGCGGTCGACCTATTGGATGTGAACGGCGCGCCAGACCCACAGTCAAAGCGGATCGGGACTGATCACGGTTGATTGATTGCCTCGCCGAGTAAGGGCACCCGCTCGTTTAGTCGATGACTTTCAGCAACTCGCTGACCCTGGAGAGGCCGAGATCAAGGTTAACTTCCTCACCGCCTCCGACCCCGATCCGGATGTGCTGGGGCTGGCCGTAGGCGCTGCCGGGCAGCAGGAAGGTGCGGTAGGGATCGGCCAGCAGCCGCCTTGCGAACTCGTCGCCGTCGGTGTTCGCATCTAGGCGCGCCAGGCCGATCAACCCCGCGCGGGGACGCACCCAGGATAGCCGCGGCTCGTGCTCCACGAAGGCGTCCAACCGGGCGAGGTTGGCAAGCCCGTCGGCGCGCGCCTTGCCGATGGCGGCGCGAAAGCGGTCGGGACGCATTGCGACCTCGGCAATCACCTCGCCCATGATGTTCATGATCTCGCTGGAGTTCTCGCGCCGGATCACCGCGTCCATCACCAGTTGCCGGTCGCGGCAGATCAGCCAACCGGTGCGAAGCCCCTGCAGGCCCAGCGCCTTGGACACGCTGCCAGTTGTGATGCCCCGCTCGTATAGCGCCGCGATGGACGTCGACCGGGTGCCTTCCCATTCGAGCCCCGCGTAGACCTCGTCGACGATCAGCCAGGCGCCGACGCGCCGGGCTTGTTCGACCAACTCCACCAGTTCGTCTTCCGAAAAGCGTTGGCCGGTCGGATTGTTCGGGTTGGTGACAAAGATTATCTTCGTCCGTTCACTAACTTGATCGACCAGTTGCTCCATCGGGAAACGCCAGCCATCTTCGCTGCGACGCACGACATGCCGGATGGTGCTGCCAACCGCCTTGGCCAAGACCTCGGCCTGCGGCCAGCCTGGAGTCTCGATCACGATCTCGTCCTCGGGACCCAGCAACTGCATGATCGCGAGGTAGTTGGCCTCGGCGGCGCCGGCCGTGATCAGGACATCGTCCGGCTCGCAAATCCCGGCCAGTCCGGTCTCGCGCAGAACATGATCGCGCAGGCGGGGAAGGCCGCGAAATGATTTGCCGTTCCAGTCGAGCGGCAATTGCGGATCGAGCGCCCCCAGAAACTCGCCAAGTTTTGGCGATTGCGCCAGCGAGAATCCTACTATGGCCTTGGGGGCAGCTTCGGTCGTGTTGAGCAGATATTGAAAAAGCGTATGGATCTTGACTTTCATGCCCGGCCCGTTTTCATAAAGAAGAGAAAGGAGATTAAAAAGTGAAAACAGAGGCTTACATAAAGTCACCGCCAAAAGAATTATATGTGCTGGACTATGGTTTATTCAAGGTCCACGCAAATGGTCGCGTTATCGGGATATGTGGTTTTCTGATCCGCACGACCGCCGGCGAGAATATTCTGATCGATACAGGATTTCCGCGGAAATATGCTTATGACTTCGCGGCCTCCTCAGCCGAAGATCGGCTTGGTGAGTTCGGGGAAGTGCTCGATCTTACGGAACGGAATCTGCCCCCGGCGCAGTTGGCATTGACCGGGATCGCGGTGGCCGATGTGGACATTTTGATCATGACTCACACCCATATCGACCATGTGGGCGGCATCGCGGACTTTCCGGGACGCCCAATTCTGATGTCCCGGGCCGAGCGCGCGCTGGAGCGTCCATCGTATTGGGGCGATCTCCGTCCGTTCGACTGGCCTGACCGAGAATATCTGCTCATCGATGCCGATACCGAGATTGGCCCTGGGATCCGGGTGTTGCATGTGCCGGGGCACGCGCCAGGCCAACTCGCGATCGAGGTCGACCTGCCCGAAACTGGCACCGTCCTGATCACCGGCGATGCCATTTCGCGGCCGTCCGAGATCGACGAAGGCTTCGGCGGCTCTTGGGACGTTGCGCGGGCCTGCGAAAGCGGATCGCGCCTGATGCAGCGGGCCGAACAAAGCGGTGCCTTTGTCATTTACGGCCACTCTCCCGAGCAATGGCCGAAGCTGCGCAAGGCGCCCGATTTCTACGGCTAGCGGACATCGCGGCCCTGATTGAGAATGATCACGTTCCCGCTGGAGATATCTCCGGCGGGGGACGCGAGAAAACGTACCCATTCCGCGACCTCGGCGGGTTGCATGGCGCGGCCATGCGGCATTTGAGCAATCGCCGCCTGCAACACCTCGTCGCTGACGACCTTGAAGAGTGGCGTTTCCGTCATGGCCGGGGCGATGGAGTTGACGGCGATCTTGTCGCGCGCAAAACGTCGGGCCAGATCCTTGGTCAGCGTGTCCAGTGCCGCCTTGCTGGCCCGGTAATGCGGCGGGTCAAAGACGTCGAAATTATAGGCGCCATTCGACGAGATATTGATGATCTTCCTTACGCCGTCGCGGTTTTGCATCAGCTTGATCGCAGCCTGGCAGCAGTGAAACGCCGACGAGAAATTCAGGCTCATCTGGCGGTCAAGCTCTGCAGGCGGGATGTCGGGAAACTCGGACATCAGGCAGGTGCCGGCGTTGTTGGCCAGGATATCGACGCCGCCTGCTTCACTGGCGATGCGCTCGAAGGCAGCCCGGATCTGCGCGGGATCGGTCAGGTCAACGCGCAGCCCGACGAACTCGGGCCCGATTTCGGCCGCCATCCCGCTAAGCGCGTCGCCCTCGATGTCGAGGCCATAGCAGCGAATATCGTCGCGCAGCAGCGCCGCCACGATGGCACGGCCCATGCCTCCGGCCGCGCCCGTGATCACCGCGACACGTTGTTTCGTCATGGCAGAATCCTCCCCAGTGGTTGTCATGTCACAGCGGCGCGGACGCGATACGCCTCGCGATCCCACAGCCGGTCGCGCAGGACCTGATAGAGGACGTCGGCGGCGTGGCGGATGTCGCCCTCGTTCGTGTAGAGCGGAGTGATCCCGAAGCGCAGGATGTCGGGCGCGCGGAAATCGCCGATCACGTTACGGTCGATCAGCGCCCGCATGACCGCGTAGCCCTGCGGGTGACGGAACGAGACCTGGCTGCCGCGCTCAGCCGCCGCGCGCGGCGATGCCAGGACCAGATCGGGGCAGCGTGTCTCGACAGCCTCGATGAAAAGATCGCCCAACTTCTGAGAGGCCGCCTGCAGTTCGCACAGGTCGACATCGTCATAGAGGGTCAGCGCCTCGTCCAGCGCCGTCAGTGACAGGATGGCCGGCGTCCCGGCCTGCATTTTCTGGATTCCGGCCGCTGGGCGGTAGGACGAGTCGAAAGCGAAAGGGTCGGCATGACCCATCCAACCCGCGATGGCCGGCGTGAATGCATCGGCGTGGCGCGGCGCGACGTATAGGAAGGCCGGCGCGCCGGGGCCGCCGTTCAGGAATTTGTAGCCGCAGCCGACCGCAAAATCCGCGCCACAATCGGCCAGCCGGACGGGAAATGCGCCGGCGGAATGCGCCAGGTCCCAGATGATGATTGCACCGGATGCATGCGCGGCCTCGGTCACCGCTTTCATGTCGCGCCGCCGTCCGGTGCGGTAATCGACCTCGGTCAGCATGACGATGGCGACGTCGTCGCCGATCGCGGACTCGACATCTTCGCAGGGCAGGGCGGTGACGTGAAACCCGCTCTCGACAAGCCGGGTCAACCCGTCCGCGACGTAGAGGTCGCTGGGAAAATTGCCGGCATCCGAGAGAATGCGGCGGCGTGGCCCTGCCAGTTTGAGCGCCGCGCTGAGAACCTTGAATAGGTTCACCGAGGTCGAATCGCCCACCGAGACCGTCTGCGACTCGGCACCGATCAGCGGTTCGATGCGCCGCGCGACCTTGGTGGGTAGCCCGAACCATCCGGCGTCGTTCCAGCCCTTTACCAGCGAATCGCCCCATTCGTCCCGCACGGCGGTCGCGACGCGGTCGGGCACGGACCTGGGCAGGGGGCCTAGCGAATTGCCATCCAGATAGGTGACATCGTCCGCGAGCAAAAAGCGGTGACGGCGATACAGCGGCGCTGTTTCGCCGTTGGCCGGCACGGGGGAACTGTGCGTCATGGCTTCCCGATCCAAAGCATATTTTGTCGTGGATACCGCAAATCGTATATGATATTCAAGATCGCATGAAGCCTGGAAAAACAGATAGCGCCTACGATGTGCTTAGGAGGTCGATCCTCAATGGCACACACGCGCCCGGCGCGCCGCTGAGGGTTGCGGCCCTGGCGAAGGCGCATGGCATCAGCGCGACGCCGCTGCGCGAGGCCTTGTCGCGGCTTGAGGAAAAGCAACTCGTCGTGGCTAGCCCAAACTGCGGTTGGCGCGTGGCCGCGGTCTCGTTCGAGGAACTGAGCGATCTGGAAACCGCACGGCTGTCGCTGGAACAGCAGCTGCTGCGGGAATCCATCATCCATGGCGGTATGGAGTGGGAGTCCGACCTGGTCGCCGCGCATCATCGCCTGATGCACACCCCTCAGCCGATCGGGCGCGAGGCCGTTGCAGACCGCGAGCGCTGGATCGACGCGCATGACAGCTTTCACATGCGGCTGATCGCAGCCGGTCTGTCCGCCTGGCTGAGGTCATTCTACGCCGTGACGCTGGAGCAGCTTCAACGTCACCACCAGGCGCTGCTGTTTCACCCGGACTCGATCAATCCGGATCGCGAGGGGCGGCATTCGGACGATACACTGGACCTGCTCCACGCGGCGCTTTCGCATGAGCACCACACCAAGCTGATGCAGGCCGCGCTCGACCGCGACCAGGACGCGGCGAGCGCGCTGCTGGACGAGCATGTGCAAATCACCATGTCGATCTATCGCTCGGTCGTGAATCGCGGCGACGGCTAACTGACAAGAACCAAAGGGGAGGAACTGCGATGAAGATGAAGTTTGTGCTGTCGATGGTCGCGGCAGCGATGCTTGGCCAAACCGCGGCTGCCGAAACGCTGACCGTTGGCGCCTACCCGGCCAACCCGCCGTGGGAGTTCAAGAACGAGCAGAGCGCCTTTGAGGGGTTCGAGGTCGATCTGGTGAACGAAATCGGCAAGCGCATCGGTATGGATATCGAGTTCAAGGACCTCGGCTTCCAGGCGCTCTTTGCTGCGATCTCCTCGGGTCGCATCGACATGGCGATTTCGACCATCACGATCACGGACGAGCGCTTGCGCAGCCAGGATTTCACCCAAGGCTATTACGACAGCGACCTCGCACTGATCGCCAACAAGGACAGCGCGGTTGCCGGCATGGGCGACATGAAGGGCAAGACCGTGGGCGTCTTGTCCTCGTCGGTGGCCGAGAACTGGGTCAAGGACAACACCGAAAAGGTCGGCTTCGCCAATGTGCGCGGATACACGGCGCAACAGGACCTGCTGCTGGACGTGCGCGCGGGTCGCCTCGACGGGGCGGTCGGGGACCTTGCGGGATACCAGTATGCCTTCCGGCAGATGCCCGATCTCAAGATCCTCGAGACGATCCCGACCGGGGACCGCTTTGGCATCATGATGCCCAAGGGCTCCAAGCACCTCGAAAAGGTGAACGCCGCAGTTTCTGCAATTAAGGAGGATGGCACCCTCGCAAAGATCCACGAAAAATGGCTTGGCGTGGCGCCGGCAGCAGGCACGTCGACCGTAACAGTACTGCCCCTGCCCAAGGCAGAGTGACGACCCGGCGGCGCCGGCCCATGCCGGCGCGCTACTCATACCCTGGGACAACGGCCTTCGATGGATTTCATTAGCACATTCCTGAATGCGGAGGTCATCCTCCGTATCTATCCGATGCTGCTGAAGGGCAGCGGCAATACGGTGGCGCTGGCAACGACGACCATTGTCGCCGGCGGAATAGCGGGCGTGCTGATCTGCCTCGTTCGTCTTTACGCGCCCAAGTTCTTTCGCGGCCTCGCCATCGCCTATGTCGATCTGTTCCGGGCAATCCCGATCCTGGTGCTGCTGGTCATCATCTATTACGCCCTGCCGTTCATCGGCATCCGGTTGAATGCCTTCATGGCGGCGACGCTGGCGCTGGGCCTTGTCTTCTCGTCCTTTACCGCCGAGGTGTTTCGCGCCGGCATTCAGGCCATCCCCCGCGGCCAGACCGAGGCTGCCGCGGCGCTTGGGCTGTCGTTTCCGGTCACGATCTGGAAGGTTATCCTGCCGCAGGCCATGCGGATCGCGATTCCGCCCCAGACCTCGAATGCCATCGCCATCGCGAAAGACACCTCGCTGGCTTCGGTGGTGGCGATGCCCGATCTGCTGAAGCAGGCGACGGACGCGCAGGCGCTGACCGCGAACCCGTCGCCGCTGATCGCGGCGGCCATCATGTATCTGATCGTGCTGCTGCCGGCGGTGCGCCTCGTGTCCTACCTCGAGACAAAATTTCGCAACGACGGCAGGACGACGTGACTGGCCATGCCGGCCAGTTTCAAAGGAGCCTTCTAGATGAACGCCGCTGCGACAAATGACGAGCCGGACGCCGTCATTCGGATTTCTGGCCTGAACAAATGGTACGGCGCCTACCACGCGCTGCGGGATGTCAACCTGAACGTGAAACGCGGCGAGCGGATCGTAATCTGCGGCCCTTCCGGCTCGGGCAAGTCCACCCTCGTGCGCTGCATCAACGCGCTTGAGGACCATCAATCGGGCACCATCGACGTGGTCGGAACGCGGCTGACGGCCGACATGAAAAACGTGAACCGGATCCGGGCCGAGGTCGGGATGTGCTTTCAGCAGTTCAATCTGTTCCCGCACATGACGGTCCTGGAAAACTGCACATTGGCGCCACAATGGACGCGCAAGAAATCCCGTAAGGAAGCCGAGGCGGAGGCCATGCATTTCCTCGGCAAGGTCAAGATCCCAGAGCAGGCAGGAAAGTACCCCGGGCAGCTGTCCGGCGGACAGCAGCAGCGGGTCGCGATCGCCCGCGCCCTATGCATGAAGCCGCAGATCATGCTGTTCGACGAGCCGACCTCGGCCCTGGACCCGGAAATGATCCGGGAGGTGCTCGACACCATGATCGAACTGGCGGAGGAGGGCATGACCATGCTCTGCGTCACCCACGAGATGGGATTTGCCCGGAGGGTTGCCGACCGAGTGATCTTCATGGATGGCGGCGTGATCGCGGAGGAGGGCGACCCGACCACGTTCTTTTCCGCGCCGCGGAACGTTCGGACGCAGCAGTTTCTCAGCCAGATCGTTGGGCATTAGGCGCGGATCTTGCGAGTTCGGCCAAGTGCTGCTCGCTGGGTAGGAGTTGCTGGCTTGCCATCCCCCACTCGAACAGTCGTGATCGACATCATGGGTAAATTGCGATCCCAAGAGGGAAGCCAAATTGCGCGCGCCCAGCCGTGAAAGCTGCGTCCTGACGCGATCCCATTGGGGTTTCAATGCATTGCTTGTCCGCGTCATCGGGGCACGGCAGGCGCGAGTCGCGCGCGAAAGTTCCTAAACTCCCGCAGCGCCTGGACCGAGCGGCCGTTGTCGATCGCGGCGAGGTCGAGGATCACCGCATTGGCCACGGTCATCGGCACCAGTAGCGACTGCGAGTGACCGGCTCCGCCTCGTGAGACGATGATCCGCCGTTGGGGTGCGGGCTTGATCCTCAGCCCGCTCGCGTCGCTGAGCAGCAATAAGTCAGTACCCCGAGCCGCCGCGACTTCGCGCAGCGCGAGGACCGGCGGCCGCGGTTCGCGAAAGGAAGTCAGCCAAAGGACGTCATCCGCGGACATCCGGTTCAGGGTCTCGGCCAGGTCCGGCATTCCCGCGAGGTCGAGCGCGTCATAGCCAGACCGCCGAAGACGCAGGGTGATCAGGGCCGACAAGCTAGCGGCGTGGCCGAGCCCGTAGACAAAAATCCGCCGCGCGTCGCGCAGCGATTCAGAAAACCCGCGGATATCGTCGTCGCCGACCGTGTGGCGAAGCTGCTGCAATGCAGCGATTTCGCTGTCCAGGATGGACGATAGCAGGCCACCTGTCGGAGCGCGCAAGAGCCGCGCCGCGACACGGGCGGCCCCGCTGTCGAAATCGCCGTCGGCGCTGTCGATCAGGCTGGCTTGCAGGAAGGCGCGAAACTCGGGGTAACCGTCAAAGCCGAGCCGGCGCGCGAGGCGAACCGCAGAGGCGGGGTGAACGCCTGCGCGCTCGGCCACCTCTTTGCCGCTTTCCATCGCCGCCCGCATGGGATCCTGCATCAGGACGTCGACGATCCGCGCATCGGCGTCGGTCAGCCGTTCGGCATGATCGGCGACCAAATCCCCCAATGCCCGCGGCAGCGGCGCGGGGATATTCAAGCGGACACCCTCACCTCGGGCGAGGGGACCCGCATGCCCGAGGACGCGTCGAAATAGAGCGCCTCGGCGATATCGATGCCAACCCAGACCTCGTCCAGGTTGGACGGCAGGGCTTTGCGGGGACCGGTCATGGTGAGGCTGCCGAGGTCGGTGTCGCAGTGCAGGATGACTTCCGCGCCAGACATCTCGGAAAGCAGCACCTTTCCGCGGACAGCGGGGCTATGCGGTTGCGTGGCGCTGATTTTCAGCGTCTCGGGCCGCAGACCCACGACCAGCCCAGTCGGACCAGCATAATCGGGCACCTCGTCGGCACGGACGAAGTTGATCCCCGGCGCCCCGAGGAAGCCGGCGACAAACATGTTGGCCGGCCGGTCGTAGATCTCATTGGGCGTGTCGAATTGCTGCAGGTGGCCGTCCTTCATGACGGCGATTCGGTCCGCCAGTGACAGCGCCTCGGTCTGGTCATGGGTGACATAGACGGTTGTCGCCCCGACCTGCCGGTGCAGCTGCTTGATCTCGGTCCGCATGGTGACGCGCAGCGCATTGTCGAGATTCGACAGCGGCTCGTCCATCAGGAAAATCGAGGCATTCCGCGCCATCGCGCGTCCCATCGCGACGCGTTGGCGCTGCCCGCCAGAGAGTGCCTTGGGCTTGCGGTCCAGATAGGGCGTCAGTTGCAGCATTGCCGCCACTTTCTCGGCCTGAGCCTGCCGCTGGACGCGCGGCATCCCGCGCAGTTCCAGCCCGAAGGCGATATTCTCGCGCACGGTCATATGCGGATAGAGGGCGTAGTTCTGAAAGATCATCGCGATGTCGCGGTCCTGCGGCGCCAGATCGTTCGCGCGTTGGGCGTCGATCAGGATGTCGCCTTCTTGCGTCCTCTCGAGCCCGGCGATCAGCCGCAGCAGCGTGGATTTTCCGCAGCCTGAGGGGCCGACAATGACGACGAACTCGCCCGGGTGGATGCCCAGCGAGATGCCGTGCAGAACCTGAGGCCCGTGGGGATAGGATTTGCGGATGTCCCGCAGAGTGATCGCGCTCATTGGACATCCTCGCGACGAAGGTGACGGGTGCGCAGCGCGATCGCCAGCGAGGGGCGGTCGGTCGTGAAGACCTTGACCCCCAGGTCCAGCGCCCGGCAGACCTGCGCGGCTGAGTGCGCGGCCCAGCAGCCGAAATCCAGCCCAGCTGCCTGTGCCTGCGCCATCAGCACGGCGTCGGCCTGATCAATGTGCACGCTGACCTCGGGGATGCCGCGGCTGCGAGCGATCTCGATCACGCCCTCGGCCCCGAGCTGCATCAGCACCGGCGGGCTGACCAGCCACAGGCGCGGTCGGTCGCAGGCTGCCGCGATTTCGGTCAGCGAGTCGAGCAGGAAGGACGAAAACACGGTGGTCTCCAGACGCCCTTTTTCCGACAACGTCGCCACAACTCGGGGCACGAAATCGGGATAGGGCCTGCCGTCCGCGCCGGGCTTGATCTCGCAGCGAAAGGCGACCGCGCTGCCCTCGAACACCTCGCACAGTTGGGCAAGCGTCAGCGGATGGCCGCCTTGTCCATAGTTAATGAGAGCTGACAGCACCTCGGCCGCAGGCAATTCGGCGATGGCGCCGGTGCGGTCGGTGGTCCGGTCCAGCGTCGCGTCATGGTGCACGATGATTTCGCCGTCGCGGGTGGGGTGGACGTCGAACTCGACCTCCTCCAGCGGCATCTGCGCGGTGGCGGCAAAACCCGCCGGGGCGCTATCCCCGAACTCCAGTGTGCCGCCGCGATGGGATGCAATGCGGGTCATTTCACTCGTCCTTTTCGTCATTTCACAGCGCCCATCGTGATCCCGCTCACAAGCTGGCGCTCCACCAGCAGGAAGCCGAGCAGCACTGGCAGGATGGTCAGGGTCGAGGCGGCCATGATCAGCGGCCAGTCAAGAAACCCCTCGCCCGGGTTGATCCGGTAGAGACGCGCGAGCCCGACCTGCAGCGTGTAGAGTTCGGTTTTCCCGACCGCGACCAGCGGCCAGATGTAGTTGTTCCACTCCGCGATGAAGATGAACAAACCCATGGACAGGATGGCCGGGCGGGCGATTGGGACGATCACGCGCCAAAGGACCTTAAGGGGCGTCGCGCCGTCCATGTAGGCGGCCTCGTCCAGTGCCACGGGGATGCCGCGGATGTACTGGCGCAGGAAGAATGCCGCGAAGCCGCTAGCGATCGACGGCAGGATCAAGCCTGCGTAGCTGTCCAGCAGGCCGACCCTCGCGAGGGTCAGGTAGTTGGGGATCAGGCTGATGTGGCTGGGGATCATCAGCGTGGCGACGGTCGCCGCGAACATCAGGCTGCCCCCCGGGAAGGTAAAGCGTGCGAAGGCAAAAGCCGCCGCGACCGCGACCACCAGACCGGCTACCGTGACGATGCCCGAGACGACGATGCTGTTCAGCAGATAGCGCGCAAAGCCGTATTGGCCGACCGCGCGGCCATAGTTGTCCCAAGTGAACTCGATCCCGCCGGTGTAGTAGGCGTCAGAGGTCTGGAAGGACATCCAGACGGAATAGAGCACGGGCGACAGGAAAATCAGCGCCGTGCAAACCGCGAGCGCGGTCCAGAGGTTACTACGCTTCATAATGCACCCGTCCCCCGATGATCCGCGACTTCACCAGCGCCAGACCGACGAGGATCACGAACAGGATTACCGCCAAGGCCGAGCCCTGGCCGATGTCAAAGAGATTGAAGCCTACCTTGTAGAGCTCGTTGACCAGCATGTTCGTGGCTCCTGCCGGGCCGCCATGGGTCATCACATCGACGATGGTGAAGATCTGGAACGCCTCGATCACCGAGATCACGAGCAGAAAATAGGTCGTCGGCATGACCAGTGGCACGGTCACACGGCGAAAGACGTGAAAGCGCCTGCCGCCGTCAACGGCGGCTGCGTCATAGAGTTCGGGCGGAATTGCCTGCAGGCCGGCGATGTAGATGATGACGTCGTAGCCCAGTTGCTTCCAGGTGTTGACGAAGACGATCACCCCAAGCGCTAGCGCGGGATCCTGCAACCACCGCATGCGGGGGGCGCCGAACCATCCGAGGGCGGCGTTCGCCAGACCCTGGTCCGTCGCGAACACCCATGAAAAGACCACCCCGATCGAAACCGTCGATGTGACCGCCGGCAGGAATAGCGCGCCGCGCATGATGCGGGTGGCTGGCGTCTGCCGCGTCAGAAAGCTGGCTGCCGCCAACGCGAGCGCCAGCCGCATCGGAACCGAGATCAGGACGAACAGCGCAGTAACCCGGAGCGCGTTCCTGAAGTCATGCGAGGCGAACAGCAGCTGATAGTTCTCGAGCCCGACCCAGGGTTTTTCCGAGGACAGGAAGTCCCATTCCCGAAAGCTGAGGTTTAGGCTCGTCAGGATGGGAATGTAGGTGAACATCGCCATCAGGATGATCAGCGGTGCCACTAGGACATAGGGTGTCAGCTTGCGCTGCATGGGCATGGATTCCGGGAAACGATGGCGGACCCGAGAGTTCGGGCCCGCCTGGTTGGAGGTCAGCGTTATTTGCTCAGACGATCAGCCTCGGCCCGGGTCCGGGTCGCAAAGTCGGTCA
Source organism: Paracoccus suum (assembly GCF_003324675.1). Taxonomy (NCBI): domain Bacteria; kingdom Pseudomonadati; phylum Pseudomonadota; class Alphaproteobacteria; order Rhodobacterales; family Paracoccaceae; genus Paracoccus; species Paracoccus suum. Next base: position 2,766,961 of record NZ_CP030918.1, on the reverse strand, counting down.
GCACGTCCTTGACCCCGCGCTTTCCCAGCGCCATCGCCTGCCACAGATCGTACTCGTTGGTACGCATCCACGTGACGACCGGCGGGCGAGCTCGGCCATGCGCCACGTCGAGTTGCTTGATTGCGACGTCGATCCCAGGCTGATCGGCCATCGCCTGAATGGCGGCAGGCTGCTCGGCGGTCAGACGGTTGATCGGCATGTAGCCGGTGGCCGCGAACCATGAGGCATTCGATTCAGGACCGGCCGCGAAGCTCATGAACTTGTAGGCAGCGTCCTTGACCTCAGGCTTGGCGCTCTCGAGGATGCCGATCCCCGCGCCGCCGATGGGGACCGAGCAACCGTCGTTGCAGGGCATCGGCAGAACGCCGAGGTTTTCACCCAGCGCCTTGTAATTACCGCCAAAGTTGCCAGTCGAGTTGAAGATGATGCCGACCTTTCCGGCAAGGAAGGCCTCGTCGCCCGCATCCTCGTTTGTCACGGTGTCGGGCGAGGCGACGTCATGTTCGTGCACCAGCGACGACATCCATTCGTAGGCATCGATCGTGGCGGGCGAATCGAGCAGGATTTCGTTCGTCGTCCGGTCGATCAACTCGCTGCCGTTGCCCATGACCAGGGCCCAGCGCGTGAACTGCCCGGGCGCCGCGATGCCGCGAATCCCCTCGTCCCCCAACTCTGTCATGATTTTCTGCGCCGCTCCCAACACCTCGTCAAAGGCGGTCAGCGGCGGCAACTCTGCGAAGCCGGCGCGCTTGAAGATGTCCCGGTTGACGTAGGTGACCGGGGTCGAGGAGTTGAAGGGCACGATATAGTTCTTGCCCTTGTAGATCCCGATCTCCTTCGCAAAGGGGTAGAGGTTGTCCTTGAGCGGGTCGGCATCCAGGTAAGCCGTCAGGTCGGCCAGCACGCCGCGCTCGGCAAACAGGCCATAGCGCGTGACCTCCATCACCACTGCGTCGGGTCCGCGCTTTGCCGGGATGGCCGCCTGCAGCTGGGTGACGATCTCTTCGTAATTGCCGATATGCTGGGCATCGATCTTGATGCCGGGATTTGCGGCCTCGAATTTCTCGATGATGGACGCCAGCGCCTCGCCCGACTTGCCGCCAAAGCTGTGCCAGAATTTGACCGTGACGTCGGCGTGTGCGGCGGTTGTCGACAACAGTGCGACAAGACCCGCGATGTGCAGTTTCGATAGCATGTTCGGTACTCCTGCAATTTTTCTTGCAGGCGCTATGGCCGCCCGAGGTGACGCTTGGGTGGCCCCGAGGTGAAGGTTTGATGAAGAAGTGTGGGCGAGGATTGTCGGGTAGCCCCGGCCGCCGCTGCATAATCGCCAGAGCGGTCCCACTCCGACGAACAGCAGCTTTGTCTGCCTCCGGAACCGCGATCCCTGCTGCCGCGGGATTATCACGCGCGGGAACTGGGACCCACGACGAAGCTGGCGCAACAGCGGCGCGAATGAATGAGCTGGATAATGCAGAACGGCCCGCTGCTGCGCGCCAGCGAGTTGACGCGGGACGATTTGGTTCGATCGCGACTATGGCAACCGGGAGTTCGTCTGAAGCGACGCCGAGGGTAACCTCTCGTCCTTCGGGAGCTAATGGCCCAAGGCAGGTTGATCGCCCTTAGCGATAAACTACCTGATCTTGCCCGCGGGGGTGATCCCCTCGATCGGCGGGGCGGGATACGGCTGGGTCACCAGTTCGGGCCGGCGCCGCTCGTAAAAGGCATTGCCGCCGGTGGTCAGCACATAATGCATGTTGTTGTAGCCGGCGCGGTAATTTGCGGCGTGGAAGAACTGTGCATTGCCGATCATGGGATGGCGCTCGCCGCGCAGAACCGAAGCGGCAGCCTCGCGAACCATGGGAGCCGAGCGCCGGTCCATCTTGCGCGTCATCACCCCCGGGGCAAACTGGTTTCGCTGCGAGACGACACCGCAGACGGTCCGGGGGTACTTGCCGGATGCGACCCGGTTCATCACGACGCTGCCGACCGCGACCATCCCGTCCCGGCTGGAGCGGTTGGATTCGAACGCCATCGCGCGCTCCATGCACTCGAGTTCGGAGTGCCGCTTGAACATGCCGCAGCCGGACAGGCTCGCAAGCATGATCGCCACCAGGACGATGCTCCGGGCAGGACGACGAGATTTCATGGGCTGCTCTTTTGTTTATTATTGGTTGCAGCTTGGCCGAGATGGGGCCGGACGGCAAGATCGCGGCGAGTATCGAGAAAATTTGCGTGCTCTCGAAAAGTGAAAGAGCCACGCCGTTTCGCGCACCAGGTCGGGCGGGGCGGTTGGCCGGTTGGATCGCCGACTGAGCGAAAGGCCGGCCGACAGAGTGCTGGCGCGACCGTGGGGTCAGCCGAATGGGTGCAGCGTCGCTGGCTCGTGGCAACTGACTGGCCGCATCCGGTGCCCCCGGATAACATCTGGTCAAAATGGCAAACACCCTCGGGCAGCGGCAAGTGGGAGTGTCGGGGCGGATGGTTCTGGCGGTAGCGATCCTTCGCGCGCGGCAGTCGCAATCTCTCCAAATGTAAGGCATTCTCTGGAGCTGGGCCTTGATGGAGAGAGGCGGGGCGTGGTTGTGAATATCTCGATCCAGGACCTGCTTTTCCGATTGGCGGCAACCGCCATCATTTGTGCCATCCATGGCTTCGTCTTGGCGGCGGCGGCGGGATATGCGGGTGACCCCGGACCGGGTTATGAAGGGCGCCGCTCGCTCAATCCCTTCGACCAGATGGACCCGGTGGGTGCGATCAGCATGGTCGTTTTTGGCTTTGGTTGGATCCGCCCGATCGTGCTGGACCCGCAATTGATGCGTCAGGGTCGGTTTGGCGAAGGACTGGTCGCCGCGTGCGGCATCGTGTCGATCCTCTGCCTTGCCGCCGTCGCCAGTTTCGCCAGACAGCCGTTGATCCAGATGCAGTCGGGCAGCCTGACTCTCAACTTGTCCACTTTCCTGGTCATGCTGGCCGCGCAGTCGATCGCGTTCGCCGCCATCAACCTTGTACCCGCGCCGCCCTTTACCGGCGCGCACTTCCTGAGCGTGGCCTTTCCGCATCGTCTGCCGAACGCGCGCTTGCCACGCATCCTTCCCTACGCCTTTGCCACGGTGCTGATCGGCAGCGGTTTGGCCGGGGGGCTTCTCGCGCCGCTCATGAGGACGCTGACGCGGGCTATCGTCGGGGGCTGATCAGGCGCCCGTGAACGCGCCGAGGTACTTTTGCCTCAGCATGTCGGTCGTGCCGTCGCGATCAAGGTCCGCCAGTGCAGCGTTCAGCGCTCGCTTAAGTGTGAGATCGCCCTTCCACAATCCGAAGGCCAGCCCTTGCTGCGCCGGCAGGCCGGGAACTGGGCGCAACGACCAACCATGCCCGCTCGCTATCTGATCGAGCAGCAACCGATCCCCGATCGCGACGTCGATGCTCCCGGCGGAAAGCGCCTTGACCAGCGCATCAGGGCTGCGGAACAACTGGGGCCGGGCTTTCGCGTTGCGCAAGACAGACGATACTGCCAGCCTATCCGCGCCCGAGGAATCGATCAGGACCCCTACGGAGCGGCCCTCGAGTCCGACATCCTCGCGTGGCGACATCATCCCCCAGCCGGTTTGCGCATGGGGCAGCGTCAGGTCCAGAAAAGACCGAGTCGCCGGCGTATCCGTCACCCCGCCAGCAACAACATGGCAGCGCGCCCTCGTGATCCGCCAACTACGCGGATTGAAGCTCTCGCCCATCGCCGGAACCGTGTTGAGCGTAAGCCTCAATCCCATGCGCTGCGCGGCCTGCTGCAGCAGTTCGACCTCGAACCCAGGCCGGCCCGCATCGCCAGTCACGAGCGGCGGATAGGAAAGCGGGACGCAAACATCGAGCGCGCCAAGGCGGCGGACCTCGGCGAGCGACGTGTCGGGCGGCAGCAGGTAGACCGCGGCGAGCAGCCCAGCGGTCAGAGCAAGCGGTGACAGATCGCGAAAGGCGCGGCGCCACCTGCTCATTCCAGTCTCCGGAAATCCCCCAGCGCGATGACGAAGAATACCACCGCCATCGCAATCAGGACCGCCGGTCCGTAATGCGGATCGAACTGGTTGTAATGGATCAGCACGCCCCGCAGCGCATCAACGGCATAGGTCATGGGGTTGAGGCGCACGAGAGTCACCAGCCACTCGGGATAGACGATCCGCATCTGAGCGCCCGTCAGTGCCGGGTCGAGCGGAAAGATCGAGGACGAGGTAAAGTAAAGCGGGAGGATCACGACATTGGAGAACACGCCGAAGCCTTCGAAGCTGCGCACGCGATTGGCCAGCACGATACCGAGAGAGGTCAGAGCAAAGGCCATCAGGAACATCAGGCCCAGTGCCCGCAGGACGTCCCAGGGCGCCAGCGGCACATCGACAAAGCGCGCCAGCACGAGGACGATGGCGCCGTGGAACATCGCGACCGTGGTGCCGCCCAGGACCTTGCCCAGCAGGATCGTACCGCGCGAGAGCGGCGAGGCGAGCACCTCACGCATGAAACCGAATTGGCGGTCCCAGATCACCGACACCGCGGACTGCACGGAGGTATAGAGGATATTCAGGGCGATGACGGCCGGAAAGATGAATTGCAGATAGGTGTAGGGTACGACAAAGCGGACCTCGCCATAGATCTCGCCCCGGAAGTAGGGGTTTAGTCCGATGCCGAGGATCAGCACCCAGAGCAGCGGCCGGCTGACCCCGCCGATCAGTTGTCCGCGATCGCGGATCGCGCGTTTCACCTCGCGCAGCCAGATCGCGTAGAGCCCGGATACCTGGATGGCGTGGAAGCGGGCGGCCTTCATCGCGTGTGCTCTCCGCCTTGTTGGGCGAAGGCATAGGTCCTTTCGCGCGGGCTTGGCGCGCGCTCGCGGATCTCGCGCCCGGTCAGGGACAGGAACACGCTTTCGAGCGTCGCCTCATCGAGATGCATGGTGATGATATGCGGGCCGAACCGCGCCAGAAAGCGGTCGACGAAACCTTCCTCGGGGACAGGTAGGATGATCGAGCCTTGGGAATCCAGGGCGGCGTCGGGGACCAGGGCAAGGATCTGGGCCCGGGTCTCCTCGTCACGCGGTGTGACCCGCAAAAGAACTTGTCCGTACCTGCGCCGCAAAGCCGCGGGCGTGTCGGCGGCGAGAACCTTGCCCTGGTCGATGATACAAACGCGGTCGCAGCCCGCGACCTCTTCAATGTAGTGGGTGGTCACCACCACTGTCAGGTCACGCTCGTCACGCAGGCGCGCGATATAGTCCCAGATCCGCGCGCGGCTCTGGACGTCGAGCCCCACCGTCGGCTCGTCCATGAACAGGATGGCCGTGTCGTGGATCAGCGCTCGGGCAATCTCGACGCGGCGTTTCATGCCAGAGGACAGCGTGCGCACCAGTCGATCGTGCTGATCGGTCAACTCGACCAAATCCAGCATCTGGTGGATGCGCTTGCGACGCAGCGGTCCCGGAACGCCATATACCCGGCCGTGGAAATCTAGGTTCTCGCCCACCGTCAGCCGGTCATCAAGGCTCGGCTCCTGAAAAACCACTCCGATGCTGGCGCGTGCGGCTTGTGCCTGCTTCACGACATCCTTGCCGTCCACCAGAACAGTGCCGCTGTCGGCCCGCAGCAGGGTAGTAAGAATCCGCACAAGGGTAGTCTTGCCCGCGCCGTTGGGCCCGAGAAGCGCGAACAACTGACCGGGTTGGACGGTCAGGGATACCTTGTCGAGCGCCAGCGTCCGTCCGAAGCGCTTGCCGACATCGCAGGCAACGATCCCACCCTTCACGGCAGGTTGCCGGCTGCCGGGCAGATGGTGCCGCCCGCCAGCTCCACGGGGGCGCAGTTCCTCTTCGCCGCTAGGGAACCGGCTCTGCGGGGAAAGCATGGTCCTTCAGGATCGCGGCTATCGTCCCGTCTGCCGTCAGCTCTGAAATGGCGCGGTCGACGTTGCTGCGCAAAAAGCTCTGGTTGCCCAGCATGGCTGCGCCCATGTTCAGCGTGGTTGGTGGCAAGGGGTCGGGCGCAATCAGGCGCAGGTCGGCATAGGCCGGGTTCGCCTCCTTCGCGGCCCAGACGGCGGGTCCCCAGACCAAGGCGGCCGCCGCCGTGCCTTTGGAAAGGGCCGCAAGGGCATCTTCGTTGGTGCCCATTGGAAAGCGTGGCCACTGGCGGGCAGGGGGCAGCGTTTGCAGGTATTTGATGAAGCTGAAATCCGCGCTGGTGCCGATTGCCGTCGCGATGGGCCGATCTGGCGGAATGTCCGCGAGAGATTGCCAGCTTGGGTCGGTGACGGCGAACACGTAGGTCGAGGCATAGTAGGGGCGCGTCAGCGTCACCCAACCGGGATAAACCCCCGGGATCAGCTTGAAGCCGAAGTAGACGTCGCAATCCGTCAGAAGATGGGTGTAAAGGACGTCCCAGCCCGCCGTGACCCGCTTGTCCTCGATCATCTTGGGCGCGGGTTCCAGCAGCAGGGCCGCGGCGATCTGCTGGGCGATGTCCTGTGCGATCTTCCACTCTGAATCCCTCGGGTCGATGCAGTAGCGCAAGGTATTCTTGTCGTCGTTTCGACCGTAGCGCCACGGCTCTGCGATGTAGGGCGTATCCTGCGCCGGGGCCGCGATGGGCATAAACCCCATGAGACCGACGGAAATCAACGCGCAGGCCCGAATGATCATTCCTGGTGCCATCCGCCATGCCCGATTGTTCAGGAAGGCAGCGGCGCCGTCATCCCGCCGCTGCCTTCGTTTTTGCGTGGACCGTCAGTTGGCGGCCGTTTTCTTCTCGTCCGAAACGGCAAATACCCACAGGGCCGAGCCGCCATCCGGGTTCAGCAATTCGGGCGTCAGCGTCGCCCAAGAGCGTGCGGCGCTGGACCCATTGCCCACGGCGACGGCGATGTACTGCTTGCCGTCGACCTCGTAGCTGATCGGGAACGAGTTGATCGCGTTGTTCACCCGCGTTTCCCACAGCACGTCGCCGGTCTCGTCGTCAAAAGCCCGGAACCAGCGGTCCCAACTGCCCGCGAAGACGAGCCCGCCTGCGGTCGGCAGAACGGCGCTGGTGACGGGTGAGCGCTGGCGATGGCTCCACATCTGCGACTGGTCGGTCAGCTTGACCGCATCGATCCGGCCGATATTGCCGTCGCTGTTCGGCACCGGCACGCGGTCATAGGTGGCCCTGCCTCCGCCCGTGTACACTTGGCCAGGGTCGAGCGGCTGCGGCGTCGTGTTCGAGCAGAACTCGTTCAGCGGCAGGTATAGTGCCTGGGTCTTCGGGCTGTAGGCCGTGGCCGGCCAACCGCGCCCCCCGGGGTCCGCCGGGCAGTTCACCGTCGTCTTGCCGATATGCGGGACAGCGTCCTGGTTGATGGTCTTTTCGCCTGTCTTTTCATCGATGGCAGAGACGACGTTTTGCGGCACCGTCTCGGTCGCCCACAGGAAATCGCCGTTGGTGCGATCAATCGCCTCGATGATGCCCAGCTTGCCGGTGGTCACCAGCATCTTCTTGTCCACACCGGCGACCGGAAGGTCGATCAGCTGCCGCTCGTAGACGTAATCGAGGTCCCAGGTGTCGTCCTTGAGGTACTGGTGGTACCATTTCAGCTCGCCCGAGGCCGGGTCGATCGCCATGGTAGAATCGGTGTAGAGGGCATCGTTGTTCTTGCCATCCTTCACCGGCAGCGTTCCGCGCATTTCGGCGATCCAGGGGTAAGGCTGGCCGACCCCCTGGAAGACAAGTTTCTGGTCGGGGTCATAGGTGCCCGAGATCCAGGCCGAACCGCCCATCCGGCTCTCCAGCGGCAGCCCGTTCCAGGTATCTCCGCCTTTCGGGTCATCCGGCCGGGCAATGGTGTAGACACGCCAGAGCTCCTCGCCGGTCTTGGGATCGTTGCCGGTGACGAAGCAGCCGCCCGGCTGGGCGTTGCCGCAGCCAGTCATCCCCTGAATGATCTTGCCCTCGGCGATGAACGGGCCGCTGGTGTAGCGCCAGCCCTTTTGCCAGTCGGCCGTTTGCTTTTCCCAGGCGACCTGGCCGGTCTTGACGTCGAGCGCGATGATAAAGGCATCGGAGGTCGCTGCGATCAGCTTGTCATCGTAGATGGCCATGTTGCGCTTGGCGAGGTTGTTGCCACCGGCGTCGATCAATTCCTGCGGCAACTCGCGCTGATATTCCCAGAGCAGATCGCCCGTCTTGGCGTTCAGCGCCTGGATCTTGTCGCCGTAGTTGTAGACGAACAGGACCCCGTCATGGACGATGGGCGTCGTTTCCGTCGCGCCGTTCGACAGCGACCACACCCATGCGACCTCCAGGTTCTTCACATTCGTCTTGTCTATCTGCGCGAGCGGCGAGAAGCCCCAGCCGTCATAGGTACGCCGCCACATCAGCCAGTCGCCATCGGCCGGCTTCTTCAGCATCTCGTCGGTCACGGGCGTGATGGCGTCCAGCGGATTCGGCGCGGCCTTCTCCTGCGCCACTGCCACGCTGCCGAGCACCAACAGGGGTGCGACCCACATCGATGAGGTTAACAAACGCGCGAATGTCATGCTGAGACCCTCCAAATTACCGAGGGCGACCTTGCCGGGAACGGCGTGACCGTCCATCGTTGGCTTGCAGTAGGGGATCAGAATCCCCACAGTCAAAGAACACTCCCAGTGTCCCACCATGTCAAGCCGGGATGAGCGCTCAGTTCAGCACCACATGATGTGAGAGATGGAACGATGACGCACCGACAGCCACTTCGCCAATTTTGCCGGTCTGGCGCAGTTTCAGCCATCCTCGTCGCAATTTTGGCGCCTGCAGGTTTTGCCGAGATCAAGGGCATGCCAAGCCTCGACGCCACGGCGCCGATCGGTGCTGCACCCAAGACCGTCGAAAAAGCGGTGGACGAAGACCTTCGCCCGCCGCAATTCACTACCGCGCAGGTCGAGCGTGGCCGGAAGGCCTACATGGCCAATTGCTCGGATTGCCATGGCGATCAGTTGAACAACGGGGAATTCGGGGGTGCGCCGCTGAAGGGTAATTACTTCGACGAGCATTGGGGTCCGACAACGGTCGACGCGCTCTACAGCTTTACCCAAAGCGCAATGCCGCCGAACCGGCCCGGCGCCCTGACAGACAAGACTTACACTGACATCACCACATTTCTGTTGTCGCAGAACGGCTATGCGGCGTCAGGTTCTGAGATGCCGCCTGATATGGACGCCATGGCCACCATGACGCTTGAGAGGTAGCTTTCCAGCGCAGCCGTCGGAGATCACGACTGCGCTTTGAGCGCTTCCCAAAACAGCCGCCCCTTATGCCGGCCTGATGAACATCCGTTCGCTCGGCTTTCCAGCGTGGCTTGTTCCGCGGATCGTACGATAGGCGTGCCATGTCGCGTGGCCCAGCAGCGGGAAGATCACGATCAACCCGATAAAGAGGCTTGCCACGCAGATCGCGAACAACACCAGGACGATTGCGCCCCAGACGATCATCACGCGCAGGTTGTTCCAGGTCATGGCCATGCTGATGCCCAGCGCCGTAAGGGCATCAGTTCGCTCTTCCAGCATCATGGGCAGCGCGAAGACGCTGATGGCAAACCCGAAGGCGGCGAAGAGAGCGCCGACGGCACTGCCGGCGATCAGCAAGCCCCAGCCCTTGTGGGTGAAGAGCAGCATCTGCCCGAGGTCCTCGATGCCGGGAAACCCCACGACCCCAAAGAACAGAGCGTAAATGATGACCGCGGCGCGCAGCCACAGCAGGAAGAGGCCCAGCAGCAGGACCCCCATGAACAGCGCCTGGTAGCCCGAGGCGGGCCGGACGAAGATCATCTGTAGAAAACTGGTGCGCTCGCCGAGCTCGAGCCGGCGGCTTTTCTCGTAAAGGCCGTTGGCGACCAGCGGCCCGAGGACCAGGAAACCAGCGAGGGCAGGGAAGAGGACATAGTCCAGCTCCAGATGAAACAGCAGCCACGCGATCCAGGCCGAGAGGCAGAACACGCCCAGCCCGTAAAGGAGGCTGGGAAGCGAGTTCGCCCAGAGGTCTCGCCATCCCTGACCGAGCCACGAAAGTGCGGTTCGGCCGGGAAGGCTGCGTACATAGGGGTTCTCGCGCGGCAGCGATGGGACCACCTTCGGGATCACGATCCCGCCGGCATGGGGATTGTCTGTCGGGGGCAGTTCCTTGGGCTCGCGGGGGTCGACGGGGTCGTTCAACATGATGGTTTCGCCGCTGCAAGGGGACCGGCGATGTCCTGCGGAAGGGCAAGCGCGCAATCCGGGTGGGAGGCGAGGGAAATGGCGACAAGGTGCCAGTTCGCCGCGATGAAGATGACGAGGATCAGTCCGGATGTCGCCAGCGCAAAGAGCCGCGCGCCGGACCAGAAGCGCCGTGGAATGTGTGCGAGGCTCATTGCGCCCCCGCATCGAGCAGATAGGTGGTCAGGATCTTGATCTCCGTAGGGCTGAGCCGACCCTGCCAGGACGGCATCCAGCCCTGCCGCCCGCCCCAGATGGTGCGGTAGACGGAATCATCGTCGCCGCCGTAGATCCACTGGTTGTCGGTCAGGTTCGGGGCGCCGATTTCCTCCATGCCGCGCCCGTCATCGCCGTGGCAGCTGGCGCAGTTGTCGGCGTAGATTTCGGCCCCTGCGGGATTGTCGGCAGACGGCGCGGCATCGGTGCGCGACAGCGCGCGGATGTGGCCGATCACCGAAAGTATTTGCGGTCGTGTCAGCATCCCGTCCCGGCCAAAAGCCATCATCTGCGAGGTGCGCGTGTCGGGGTGGGTCGAGTTTATGCCGACGTTCAGCGTCTCGATGATGGTGTCGGGATCGCCACCCCACAGCCAGTCGCCGTCGATCAGGTTCGGAAAGCCGGGGCCGCCTCGCGCGTCGCGACCGTGGCAGCCCGCGCAGTTGTCACCAAACAGCGAATGCCCGGTCTGCCGTACGCGCCCGATCAGTGCGTCGTCAGCGCGGATTTCGTCCACGGGCATCGCCAGGACCGGGTCGGCCCAGTCGGCCCGCGCGGCATTGGCCTGAACGATCGCGGCATCGACCTCGCCGCGATCCGTCAGGCCCAGCAGGCCCTTGGTGTAGGTCGTGACCAGTGGCCAGGTGGGCAGCAATACCCAGACGATCACCGCCCACAGATGTGTCAGACCCACCGCCCACCACACTGCGCGCGGAACGCGGGTGTTCAGTTCGGTGATGCCGTCCCATTCATGACCGGTGGTCTGATGACCGGTCAGCGGATCGCGTTCTTTTACCGACATGGGCCATTCTCGTCATCCAGAATGCTGTTTGCCGCCTTATCGAAGCGTTTGCCCAGCGACGGCCAGAAGGCGTAGATGGTGATCCCGACCGAGAGCGCGACCAGGTAGATCAGGCCGAAGGTCTTGGCGAACGCGACGACGCTGTCATGCGAAAAGTCCATCTTCACTCCTCCGCTACGATCTTGATCTGGTCCGGGAGGGTGGTCAGCTTGCCGAGGACCTGCAGATAGGCGACGAGCGCGTCCATTTCGGTCAGTCGGTCGGGCTGATCGTCGAAATTGCGGACATGGGTTGCCTCGCCATAGCGCTCGACAACGCCATCGGCCTGCTCGCGGTCAGGCCTGGTCTGGCCCAGCGCATCCAAGCTGGCGTTCGCGATCATCTCGTCGGTGTAGGGCACGCCGACGGTCCGAAGCGCCTCCAAACGACCCGGCAGGCTCGCGGTCTCGAGTGAGGTGCGCGCTAGGAAGGCATACTGAGGCATCACGGACTCAGGCACCACGTCGCGCGGGTCGATGAGGTGCCGCACGTGCCAGTCGTCGGAAAACTTGTCACCCAGCCGGGCGAGGTCGGGGCCGGTGCGCTTGGATCCCCAAAGCATGGGATGATCGTACTTGCTCTCGACCGCCAGCGAGTAGGGGCCATAGCGCTCCACCTCGTCGCGCAGCGTACGGATCATCTGGCTGTGGCAGGTATAACAGGCCTCGCGCACATAAATGTCGCGCCCTGCCTGCTCGAGCGGGGTGTAGACGCGCATGTCCGAGACCTTCTCGACCGTCTCGTCGATGGTGAACAGGGGGGCGATCTCGACAAAGCCGCCAACGCCCGCTGCGATGATGATACCGATCGTCAGCGCGATCGAGTGACGCTCCATCCGGTAGTGCGTCCGGGCATGCCCTTCGAAGAAGGCAGAGAAGGGTTTGAGCAAGGTTCTGAAAAGGCGGTTCATCGTTTCACTCCGCAGCCGGCACGGCCGGCTCGAGGGCTTCGGAATCGGTCGGATGGTCAAAGGCGCGACGCTCGGCCGGGACATGGCGGATCGTCATCACGACGTTCCACAGCGCGATGGCGGCCCCGATGAGGAACAGCAGGCCCCCGAAAGCGCGGGCGATATAGTAGGGATGCATCGCGACCAGAGAGTCGACGAACGAATAGCGCAGCGTGCCGCTTTCGTTATAGGTCCGCCACATCAGCCCCTGGATGATGCCGCTGTTCCACATCGCAAAGACGTAGATGACGGTACCCGCCAGGGCGAGCCAGAAGTGCCACTCGACCGCAGCGGCCGAGTACATCCTCTCGCGGCGGAAGAGCAGCGGTGTAACCGCGTAGATCGACCCGAAAGAGATCAGCGCGACCCATCCCATCGCGCCGGCGTGGACGTGGCCCACGGTCCAGTCGGTATAGTGCGACAGCGCGTTGACCTGACGGACTGCCATGAACGAACCCTCGAAGGTCGAGAGGCCGTAAAACACGGCTGCGGTCATCATGAAGCGCAGCGTGGCGTCGTCCCGAACCTTGTGCCACGCGCCGTTCAGCGTCATCAGCGCGTTCCCCGCCGATGCCCAGGACGGGACCAACAGCATGACCGAGAATGTCATGCCCAGCGTCTGCACCCAGTAGGGCAGGGCGGTGTAATGCAGGTGGTGCGAGCCAGCCCACATGTAAAAGAACACGATCCCCCAGAAGCTGAGGATGGACAGACGGTAAGAGTAAATCGGCCGTTCCGCCCGCCGGGGCAGGAAGTAGTAGAGCATCCCCAGAAAGCCCGAGGTCAGGAAGAACGCTACCGCGTTGTGCCCGTACCACCACTGGGTCATTGCGTCCTGCACGCCCGAGAACAGCGAATAGCTTTTCGCGCCAAAGAACGAGGCGGGCACCGCGAGGTTGTTGATGATGTGTAGCATCGCCACAACCAGGATGAAGGCGAGGTAGTACCAGTTGGCGACGTAGATGTGCGGCTCGTTCCGGCGTTGGAGGGTACGGATATACATGACGAAATACACCACCCAGACGACAACCAACCACAGGTCGGCATACCATTCCGGCTCGGCGTATTCCTTGGACTGGGTGACGCCCATCAGGTAGCCGGTCGCGGCGATGATGCAGAACAGGTTGTAGCCGAACAGCACGAACCACGGCGACAACTGGCCGGCGATGCGCGCCCGCGACGTGCGTTGCATGACGTGATACGATGTCGCGATCAGCGCGTTGCCGCCAAAGCCGAAGATGACGCCCGAGGTGTGCAGCGGACGCAGCCGGCCAAAGCTGGACCAGGCGGCGTCAAAGCGCAGGTTCGGCCATGCGAGTTGGGCTGCGACCCATACGCCCATTCCCATCGCGATCACCCCCCAGACCAGGGCCAGGATGATGCCGACGCGCGTCGGGTCGTCGTAGTAGGAGGCCGAGCGATCCTCGGTGGGCTCGGGGTCGTAGAGGTGCGAGACGACAAGCCAGATCATCACGCCGCAAAAGGCCATCACCACCCAGCCATGCGCACCCATCGGATCGCCATGGCCAAGGACCGCCATCAGTAACCCTATGGCGAGGCCAAGCAGCGAGATCAGGATCGCCGTCGCTCTTTCGGTTTCGGTCAGCCGTGACACCATCATCGCGCTGTCTCTTTCTCAGAAGGGCGCAGGAAGGCGCCCGTGCAGGTCGTCGGGGGAAGCGGGCGGTCGTCGTCGTCGAGGATGCGTTCGGCATCGCCCAGCAGGTCCTCGTATTGGCTGTGGCGCAGGTTCCAGAAAAAGGCTGCGAGGCCGACGAGTCCCATGAGGAGGGTAACGGGAATGAGGAGCGAGAGGATGCTCATGCCGGCACCTCCAGCCCCTCGGCGGCGGGCAAGGACGGTGTCGAGGCCATCTTTCCCGCCCGGTTCAGCCGCAGAGCGTTGCCGATCACCAGCAGCGACGAGCCGGACATCGCGAGCGCCGCGATCAAGGGCGTGACCTGTCCCGCCATCGCGAGCGGGATGGCGAGGCAGTTGTAGGCGACGGCAAGCCCGATATTCTGGCTCACCAGCCGGGCGGTGCGGCGCGCGAGGTCGTGCGCCACGGCCACCGCCTGCAAACCGTCTCGCAAAAAGACCAGGTCCGCGGCGCTGCGGCCAGCATCGGAGGCGCTCGACGGGGCCATCGACACATGGGCCGCAGCAAGTGCCGCCGTATCATTGAGGCCGTCGCCGACCATCATTGCCCGGCGTCCATCGATCTGCAGAGCATTGAGATAGCCGATCTTGTCCGCGGGCGTCGCACCGTCATGGACCTCGGCAATGCCCAGCCGGCTGGCCATGGCCTTAGCGCGCTCTGCCACGTCCCCGGACAGCATGGCGGTCGTCAGCCCCCGCGCCTCAAGTTCCGCAATTGTCTCGCGGGCGCCGTCGCGCAGGGTCTCGGCCAGATGGAAAGCTTCGGCGGTGTCACGCTCGAAAGCGAAGGCCGGCCCGGCGGGCGCAGTCCCGCCCGACGCGATTTCGGCGACCCAGGATGAGCGGCCGAGGCGTGCGCGGCGGCCGGAAACCACGGCTTCGATGCCGAAACCCGGCACCTCGCGCAGGTCGGAGGCCGGCGGTCCGCACTCGGGCAGATGCGCGGTGATGGCCAAGGCCGCGGGGTGCACCGACCCGGCGGCGAGCGCGCGGGCGGCAGCCCTCCGTGCGGGATCGGTCGGGGCCGCGCTGACCCTCGGCTGGCCCGTCGTCAGCGTGCCTGTCTTGTCGAAGACGACGTGGTCGATTTGCGCCAGCCGTTCGAGGGCGGACCCGTCCTTCATCAGCACGCCCTCGCGCATCAGCCGGCCGGCGGCGACCACATGGGCGACCGGCACGGCTAGGCCCAGCGCGCAGGGACAGGTGATGATCAGCACGCTGATCGCGACAAAGGCAGATGCGCGCCAGTCGCCCGTGGCCAGCACCCAGCCGATGAAGGTCAGCAGCGCCAGCGAGTGGACGACCGGCGCATAGAGGCGCGCCGCGCGATCCGCAATACGGACATAGCGCCCGCGCCCGGCCTCGGCCTCGCCCAGCATGCGTTGCATCTGGGCAAGGAATGACTCGTCAGCCGCGCGCAACACCTCGGCCCGCAGCGTGCCAGTCAGGTTGCGCGTTCCAGCCTCCAGTGTCGCGTTGAGGCCTGCCGCAATCGGCATCGACTCGCCCGTGACGAGCGAGCGATCGATATCCGTCGCGCCCTCCACCACGCGGACATCCAGCGGCACCGTCTCGCCCGGCCCGATGTGCAGGATCATGCCAGGCGCCACGGCGTCGAGACGCAGCCATTCCGACGTGCCGTCCGGTCGCTCCACGCTGGCGCCCTTGGGGGCCAGACGGGCGAGGCCGGTGATCGCGCTGCGGGCTTTCTCGCGCATCAACTGGTCGAGGTAGCGACCGGCCAGAAGGAAAAAGATCAGCGTAACGGCCGCGTCGAAAAAGACATGCGCGCCGCCCTGGACGGTCTCGACCACGCTCAGCGCGACGGCGAGCAGGATACCGATCGAGATAGGCACGTCCATGTTCGTGCGCCCCGCCCGCAAAGCGCGCAGCGCAGAGTCAAAGAAGGGCCGGCCGGAGTAGGCGACGATGGGCAGCGCGATCAGGCCGGAAATCAGGTGGAACGTCTCGCGCGTCGCGCCATCGGCGCCCGACCAGACCGCCACCGATAGCAGCATGATGTTGGCCGCGCCAAAACCTGCAACCGCCATGGCACGAACCAGTTGGCGGCTTTGGGCGCTTTCGGCCTGTGGTCCCAGGTCAGAGGTGTCGATGGGCGATGCCGGGTAGCCGAGGGCCTGCAGTTTCTCGATCACCGGCAGCGGATCGGCGCCGGCGTTCGCCAGCGTCACTGTCACACGGCGCAAGGTCAGGTTGGCCCGGGCCGAGACGACCTCTGGCAATTCTGCCAGCCGACGCTCGACCGACGCGACGCAGGCGCCGCAGCGGATGCCGGGCACGGACAGCAGGATCTGCCCGTGACCCTCGGGCGTCGGCATGACGCTGGCGCGTCGCTCGGCAGAGGCTGCGGTGAGGGTGGCTGAACCGGACATGGCCTTGTCGCGTGTGGGTTGTCACGCGAGCCATCCTGCCTTTCCCCCCATGAGGCCAGTTCGGGGTGGGAAATAGTTTGATCGAGATCAAGTGCTGCGAGCGATAGTTGCTGTCGCGGGCGGGTCCGCTGGCTTCAACCGCCCGCGGCAGACTCCAGCCCCTGCAGGTCGAGCACGGTGATCAAGCGGTTGCGGTCCACCGCAATGATGCCGCGTCGGCGCAGCGCCGTGATCTGGCGGCTGACAGTCTCGATCGTCAGGCCGAGGAAATCGGCGATGTCACTGCGCCGCAAGGGCAATTCGAAGCTGGGCGAGCATCCCTCCGCCTCCGGGTCGATGTGCGTTCCAATCAGCAGCAGGACCGAGGCGACCCGTTCTGAGGCGGATTTCTTGCCCAGTGTCAGCATCCAGTCGCGCGCGTCATCAAGCTCGCGGAGGGCCTGGGCATGCAGACGGCGCGACAGCCCTGGGGATTCAACGGCCATCTCCTCCAGCTCCTCGCGCTGGAAAATGCAGAGGCGCACGGTCCCGGCCGCCTCGGCCGTGACGTCGCTGACCTCAGCGAAGGGCCGGCCGAGGAAATCGGGCGCGAACTGCAGGCCCACGACCTGCTGGCGACCGTCCGGCATGAGCTTGGTCAGCTTGACGACGCCGCTGAGGATGTTGGCATGCGACGTTACCGGGCTGCCTGCGGATGCAAGGTTCGAGCCGGAAGGGCATTCCCGCCGGATCGCGGTACGCGCCAAGCGCGAAAGCTGCGCGGGGTGCAGGGCGCCGCATATGCCACGATGGCGCGCCTCGCAGGCGCGGCACAGGACCGGGATCGGCGAAGGGCCAGTGTCCGGCATGTTGCTCATGGCGCTCGCCTCCCACGGCCGCCGGGCGCGTCGCTGCCGGGCTGCCTGCGCAGCCAGTCTAGACGAAATGCGCTTAGACTGCACCCCTGCAAGGCCGCGGCGAAACGTCCGCCGGCCGGCGCTGGCCCTTTTGCTTTTCGAGGCACCCATCCTCGTCCTTCCCAAAATTAACGGAAACGAGTAGGTGACTCACTCATGGCGATGAGAACCCTCCAACGATTCCTTGCATTCGGAATCCTGGGCCTTCTGGCCTTGGTCTTCGTCATCGGCGCCGTGCGCGCCGGAGGCTGGTTTCTGGTCCCGGCCCTGATTTTTGGCCTATTGTTCCTTGTCGGGGTTTACGACCTGGCCCAGCGCCGTCACGCGGTGCTGCGCAACTATCCGGTCATCGGTCACCTGCGTTTCATCCTCGAAAGCTTCCGCCCCGAGATCCGCCAGTACCTGATCGAAGGCGACCGCGACGAAGTGCCATTCAGCCGCGAGGCCCGCGCCCTCGTTTATCAGCGTGCGAAGGGGGTCGAGGACAAGCGTCCCTTCGGCACGATCGAGAATGTCTATGGCTCGGGCTATACGTGGCTCACGCATTCCGCGACGCCGGTCAAGAATGCCGATTCCGATTTCCGCGTCGTGGTCGGCGGACCGGCCTGCAAGCAGCCCTATTCGGCCAGCCTCTACAATATTTCCGCGATGAGTTTTGGCGCGCTGTCGGCCAATGCGATCCTTGCGCTGAACCGCGGCGCCAAGCTGGCCGGTTTTGCGCAAGATACCGGCGAGGGCAGCATCAGCCGCTACCACCGCGCAGGCGGAGGCGATCTGATCTTCCAGATCGCCTCGGGCTATTTCTCGTGCCGCAACCCCGACGGCACCTTCTCGCCCGAGCGGTTTGCCGAACTGGCGGCCGATCCGCAGATCAAGATGATCGAGATCAAGCTGAGCCAGGGCGCCAAGCCGGGACATGGCGGCATGCTGCCCGCCGCCAAGATTTCGCCGGAAATCGCCGAGGCGCGCGGCATCCCGATGGGTGTCGACTGCATCTCGCCGCCCGCGCACAGCACGTTTTCAACCCCGATCGGCCTGATGCATTTCATCCAGCAACTGCGCGATCTGTCAGGCGGCAAGCCTGTCGGCTTCAAGCTCTGCATCGGGCACCGGCGCGAGTTCCTCAGCATGGTCAAGGCCATGCTCAAGACCGGCATCCGGCCGGACTTCATCGTTATCGACGGGGCCGAGGGCGGCACCGGCGCCGCGCCGATCGAGTTCGTGAACCATGTTGGTATGCCGATGCTGGAAGGGCTCACCTTTGTTCACAACGCCCTGCGCGGCGCCGGCATCCGCGACGAGATCCGCATCGGCGCGGCCGGCAAGATCATCTCGGCGTTCGACATCGCCCGCGCGCTGGCCCTCGGCGCGGACTGGTGCAACTCCGGCCGCGGCTTCATGTTTGCGATTGGCTGCATCCAGGCGCAGTCCTGCCATACGAACAAGTGCCCTGTGGGTATCGCCACCCAGGATTCACTGCGCCAGCGCGCCGTCGACGTGCCTGACAAGAGCCAACGGGTCGCGCGCTTCCACCGCAACACGATGCACGCGCTGGGCGAGATCGCCGGCGCGGCGGGCCTGCGCGACCCCAGCGATTTCATGCCCTATCACTTCATGTTCCGTCAAAAGGACAACGAGTTCCTCGACGGCAATGAGGCCTATCCCTACCTACCCGACGGCTTCCTGCTGGATCCGGACGAAATCCCCGAACTCGCGGATTGGTACGACCGTTGGGATCGGGCGAGCGCTGAAACCTTCGATCCCCCGGAGATCCCGTTCGGGCGGTTCGCGCGGCGGCGTACGGCCGCGAAGCGGGCGTAAGGGCAACGAGAGGCCTTGGCCGCGAGCGTACACTGAGGCCCAAGGCGCGCGGTGCGCACGCAATTCGTCCTCTCAGCCAATCGATTCAAAACCGCATCTTTGTGGAGCCGGAGCGGCGGCACGGCGGGGCATGGCATCTGCGGGTGACGGCGGCCGTTTGACGACGGGTCTGTTCCACGCAGACACCGGTCCGTGGCGCGACCGATTTCGAGCTAAGTACTGCCCGTCTCCAGCAGCAACTGCTCTCCCCCGATGCTTTCCACCACCGGACACCCGCCGTTTGCACCGGCGACACACCTAAGCCTTGCTTAAACGAAACCGCCGGTCTACTGACAGTTTGTCATACAGTAATATCTGCTGAGCCATGCTGGAGAGTTACATGAATCTGAACATTCGCCGCGTCCTCTCCTTCGTAGAAGATGTCTGGGAGGACGGCGCAACGCGTGTTGAGGAGCCTCTGCGCAAAGCCGCCGTGGTGTTCGTGCTGGAAAACCCGATGGCGGGGACTTCGGGTGCCGACCTTCGAGAACTCATCGACGCGAGCCCGGCGCTGGGCGAAAAGATGGGTCGCAAGCTCGTTGATCTGATGGATGGGTGCGAGGTGCAGAGCTACGGAAAAGGCGGCCTCGTCGGTCTGGATGGCGAGCAAGAGCATGCCAACGCTCTGCTGACGACGGCCTTTGCCGATCCTATCCGCGCGCAGATCGGTGGCGGCGAGGCTTGGATCTCCTCCTTCCAGAAGGTCGTCGCACCGAACACGCCCATCGACATTCCAATGAACCACAAGGACGAGGTCTACGTGCGGTCGCACTACGACGGCATGACCATCGCAGTGCCCAACGGCCCGCGGGCGGACGAGGTCGCGCTCATCTTTTGCGCGGCCAGCGGTGGACGGCTGAACGCCCGGGTGGGCGGCCTGACACATGAAGAGGTCGTGGCCCGCAAGAGCGCGCGCTAAGATGGCCTTGTATGAGGTTGACGACTTGCAGCGCGACGCGGGGCAGGGCGCTCTGACGCCCTCTGCCGCGTTAACGGCAAGATTTCGGTCAGGCGTAAGCTCACCTGTCAGCGTTCTGGAGGAGACGTTCGCGAGGATCGACCGGGACGAGCCGCGTGTCGGCGCGTTCGTTTGCCAGGCGCGGGATGCTGCCCGCACGGCCGCGACAGCGTCGGCGCAACGGTGGGCGGCGGGATGCCCCTTGTCGCCGCTCGATGGCATTCCGGTCGCCGTCAAGGACATCATAGAGACAAGCGATATGCCCACCGGCCAAGGCTCGCCCCTCTGGGAGGGTTTCGAGACGCGACGCGATGCGGCGAGCGTGCAGGCGCTTCGCGAGGCTGGCGCGGTCATCGTCGGAAAAACGACGACGACCGAGTTCGCCACCACAGAACTTTTTGCACGCACCACCAACCCTCATGATCCTGCTCGGACGCCGGGGGGTTCCAGCAGCGGATCGGCGGCGGCAGTGGGTGCTGGGTTCGTTCCCATTGCGCTTGGCAGTCAGGTGGTCGGCTCGACACTGCGGCCGGCAAGCTACTGTGGATGTTACGGCTTCAAGCCAACCTTCGGTGCGCTCAACCGCGGCGGCAGCTACGATTATCTCAGCCAAAGCTGCGTCGGTTTGCTTGGCGCCTCGTTGGAGGATCTGTGGCTTGCCGCCCGGACAATCGCGAAGCGCGTGGGCGGGGATCCCGGTCACCCGGGGCTTTCGGGGCCCGACGATTTGCCGCCTGCCGTCCAGCCGACGCGGCTCGCACTTTTGCGCACGGAGGGTTGGCCGCGTGCGACCTCCGGCGCACGAACTGCCTTCGATGCTCTCGTCGAGGAGTTGCGGCGACGTGGCGTGGATGTAGTCGACGAGGCGACGGACCCGGCGCTCGCCGGTGTGGAGCAAGCGATCGCGGATGCATTGCCGCTGACCCAAAAGATCAATGCTTGGGAGTTCCGCTGGCCCCTCGGGACCTACGCGAGACAGGATGCAAGCAAACTCAGTCCCGTCATGCGCAGGCGCCTTTCGACCGCCGAGGAAATGACCCAGTCAGACTACGCGCAGGCCCTAAGTCAAAGGGACGCAGCCCGAACCGTGTTCGACAACGTGATGCAACGGTACGATGGGACCATCACCTTGGCCGCAACCGGTGCCGCTCCGGTGGGCGCGGACTCGACTGGCGATCCAGCCTTCAACGTCCCCGCGTCACTGCTGGGCGTGCCCGCAGTCTCGTTGCCGATCCTGCAGGACGAAGGTCTACCCTTGGGTATCCAGCTGCTCGCGGCGCAGGGTCAGGATGCAGCCCTGTTCGCCTTTGCCCGCTGGATGGTGTCGCGATAAAATCCGATCAGTTGTCCAGCAGTTTCAGGGCAATCGTCGCGGCCTTGTCGATATGCTCAACCGCGGCCGCACGTGCCCTTTCTGGATCGCCTGCGGCTACGGCCTCGACGATAGCCCTGATTTCGCGTAGCGATTGCTCCATGCGGCCCGGGCGCGACATGGTGCGATAGCGCAGGTAGCTTACCCGGGCGGTCAACTCGCTCAGGACTTCCTCGATCACGTCGACGCTGGGCATCCTCGTGGCGACGGCATAGAATTCGACCATCACCTCGACCGCCCGCGCAACATCCTGATCGTTCACCGCATGGTGGAAGCTGTCGAATGCTGCGGTAAGCTCGGTCAGGTTCGCGGGGTCTGTCAGGCGGGCCAAGCGGTCGAACAGCTCTCCCTCGAGATACTTGCGCAGGGTGTAGATCTGCGAGGCCTGGTCACGGGTGAGGCGGGCCACCGTCGGCCCGCGCCTGCCTTCGACCTGGATCAGGCGTTGCGCCTCGAGGCGCCGCAGCGCCTCGCGCAGTGACGTGCGGCTGACCCCGAGCGCCTCGCATAGCTCGCGCTCGACAAGGCGCGTGCCAGGCGGCAGCTGACCATTCACGATGGCATCGCGCAAACCGTCATAGGCTTGCTCGCGGACCAGCACCGGCGTTCCGATCGACCTCAGGGCCGCTACGCCCGCTTGCGGTTTGCTCGTGGCAAGCTTTCCACTCATGACCGCCCTCATTTTACGCCGTCACCTTGCGCTAAACCGTTCGCCGTGGAGGTAAAAGACCTTATAATCGGCCTGAAACCAAGGCTCGGCGGCAAGCCGCGCCCGCCCGGGCGTTGCACGGGCCTTCTCGCGGGCCGGGGAATCCAAGGCTTCGTCAGTGGCCAGGTAGTGAAGCGCGAGGCGGTTGAAAGGTTGCGGATGCGCGACTTCGAGCGAAAAGCGACGGCAAGCCAGCCAGTCGGGGTTTTCGAGGAGGGCGGGCAGATGGTCCTGGTCATACCACGCGTCAAAGTCGCCAAGCCGGTCGCCGGGAACTGAAAATAGTACGGAATACAGCACCGGAGCGGGAATTGCGTCGTCAAGCGCCACGTTAGACTGAAAGCCGATCTCGGTGCCGATGTAGCGGGTAAATCCGCCTACGGAACCGAGCATCCGCGCAGTCATGGCCGTCGGATTGTCCTTGATTTCGACATAGGCCGGGGTTTGCAGGACGTCGGTGCCGGTCATGTCGTAGACAGCGAGGTAATCGCGGTCATTGCGCTTGTAGCGTTGGGCGCCCGTGAATCCCGGCACCGTCATGCGCAAGGGGATGTGTTCGTTGTCGTACCACTCATTGAACTCGCCCTCCCAGTCCGGGGAAGGGGTCATCTCCGAGAAAAGAACTGCGCCCGCCATGTCGGTCTCCCATTGACATACTGTATTCTCGTCATACAAAAGTTTTTCTAGTCTCACCAGAGAGAAAGCTCTGTTGGCCGAAGGCCGCAGCGGAGACCGGGATACCGAGACACAAGGGGCGGCTTATGCGGATCGCAATCACCAACATCGGTCAGCTTGTAACGGGGGATTTGGCCGAGCCTCTCGGCAACGCCGACGCGGTCGTGACCGAGGGTGGGCTGATCCACTCGGTCGGGACCGCAGATCCCGGCCTCGTCGAAAGCTGTGACGTTGTCATCGACGCTGGCGGCACCACTCTGATTCCCGGCCTGATCGACAGTCATGTCCACATCACCTTCGGCGATTACACGCCGCGGCAAAAAACGGTCGGTTACCTGGAGAGCTACCTCCACGGCGGCGTGACGACTGCCATAAGCGCATCCGAGGTCCATGTGCCCGGCCGCCCTATAGACCCGGAAGGTGTGAAAGCCCTGGCACTGGCGGCGCAACGCTGCTTTGCCAACTATCGTCCCGGCGGGATGCGGGTTTGGGCGGGTTCGGTGATCCTGGAGCCCGGCCTCGTCGCTGAGGATTTTGCACAGCTTGCGGCTCAGGGGGTCTGGTTGGCCAAGGCGGGGTTCGGCGCCGTGGCAAGTCCAGGCGACTACGCCCCGCTGGTCGCCGCGGCCAAGGCCCACGGCATGATCACGACAATGCACACTGGCGGTGCGTCCATTCCCGGCAGTGCGCCGATACATGGTGCCGATGTGATCGCCGTCGCGCCCGATGTGTCGTTCCATGTCAATGGCGGCCCGGTCGCCATGCCCGACGCGGATTTTCCCAAAGTCATCGCTGAAAGCGACGTGGCTCTGCAAATCTGCACGGCGGGCAATCTTCGCACCGCCCTTCTATGCGCCAGGCTGGCCGAGGAGGCTGGTTGCTTTGAGCGGGTGCTGATCGCGACCGACACCCCGACTGGCAGCGGTATCATGCCTTTGGGGATGATCTACACGATCAGCCACCTCGCGAGCCTGGGCGGCATCGCCCCTGAGCGCGCGATCTGCGCGGCGACAGGCAGTAATGCCCGCGTCTACCGTCGAAATAGTGGCTTTATCGCCCCCGGACGCGACGCGGACCTGGCGCTCATCGACACCCCGCTTGGCGGCTCGGGCAAGGATGCGCTGGCGTCGCTTTCCAACGGCGATCCGGTCGCCATCGGGGCCGTGATCTCGGGCGGCGTTCCCCGGTTCGTAGGCCGCAGCAGAAATACGCCAGCCACCACGCGCCAGGTTCGCGTCGCCCAGAACCGGGTGCCATTCGATTTTTCCGGCGCCGCAGCACATTGAGGATTCCGATGCCCGACAACAATATCCAAGGCCGAGTTCTGATCGCAGGCGGCGGCCCCGTAGGATTGCTCGTCGCGCTGGGGCTCGCCCGCCGGGGAGTCCCCGTCACGCTCGTCGAGCGTGAAAGCCAGATAAGGGACGATCCACGGGCGGCGACGACCCATCCAGCCACGCTGGAAGTGCTGGACGATTTCGGGCTGGAGGGCGAGGTCCGCGCAGCCGGTCTGGTCGCGCCAGTATTTCAGTTCTGGGATCGACCAGCCTGCGAGCTGGTAGCCGAGTTCGACCACGGGCTGCTCGCAGACGAAACGCGCTTTCCCTATGTGGTGCAGTGCGAACAGTTCAAGACATCGCGTATTGCCCTGGCGCACCTGCGCCGAGAGGCGGACGCGGAAATCATGATGGGTTACGACGTGGTCGCCGCAGGCCAGGACGACGACGGCGTTTGGCTGGATGTTCGCCCGACAGGGTCACAAGACGCACCCAGCCGGCTGACCGGCAGCTGGCTGGTCGGCGCGGATGGCGGGCGCAGCCTGGTCCGGAAGGCCGCGGAAATTCCTTTCGACGGCTTCACCTACCCGGAGCAGTTTCTGGTTCTAACCACCCCGTTCGATTTCGAAGCAGAGCGGGGGTATTGCTTTCGCAGCTACTTTGCGGACCCCGAGGAGTGGTGCAACTGCTTCAAGGTGATCGCGGATGGCCCGCCCGGCCTGTGGCGGACGGTATTCCCGGTTTCGACTGACCTCAGCGAGGACGAGATCATGTCCGACGAGGCGGTGCAGGCAAAGATGCAGAAATTCTTTCCGCTCGATCGCGACCACGAGATTGTTCACCGCAATCTCTACCGCGTGCATCAACGGGTGGCCGAGCGGTTCCGGAAGGGACGCATTCTGCTCGCGGGCGACGCCGCACATATCAACAATCCCATCGGCGGGATGGGTCTGAACGGCGGAATCCAGGACGCGGGCAATCTGGTCGCCAAGCTATCGGACCTCTGGCACGGCCGTGCGGGCGAGGAGGTTTTGGACCTTTACGATCTGCAAAGACGCTCGCTTTCGATCAACTTCGTCCAGGCGCAGAGCATCGAGAACAAGAAGCGGCTCGAGGCTTCCGACCCTGAGACCCGGCGCGAGAACATGGAGAACCTGCGCCAGATCGCCGCCGATCCCGTCAAGGCAAAGGCATTCCTGCTCGGCAGCTCGATGTTGCGTGCGCAGCGAACTGCCGCAGCCATGAAACTGGACTAAGGCGCCGGAAAGTTCTTGCGCGACGGGAGAACGGCCGTCATTCTGTCATACAATAATACATGCCGAATGGACCCGCGGGATTCTGCAGGCGGGAGAGATAAGGGGAGATATCGATGCTAAGCCGAATGACGCTTACCGCCGCGCTCGCAGCTTGTACCGCTTTCGCGGCCCAGGCGGCCGATCTCGAAGTCTGGCGGCACGGGACGGTCGCCGCGAAAGGCGATGCGGGCCTGATCTACATGGCTGCCGAGGGGGGGATGGATGAAAAACAGGGTCTCGACATCCAGGTCAGCGAATTCAAGGGCGACGCGCTGGCCCTGAGGGCGCTGCTGGCTGGCCAGCTCGACAGCTACGAGGGCAACCCTGCCGGCCCCATGATCGCTGCCAGCAAAGGGGGCAAGCTCAAGATCGTCGGCTGCCACTGGCAGGGCTTTACATACTCGATCTTCTCCAAGACCTTGGCGAGCGCCGAGGACCTTCAGGGCAAGACGGTCGCCGTTTCGGCGCCGGGGGCATTGCCGGATGTTTTCACGCGGGCGGTCCTGATCGAGAAGGGCATTCCCGTCGACTCGGTAACCTTGGTCACGTCCGGAGGGGACGCGGACCGCGTCAAGGCCGTTGTCTCCGGCGTCGCGGACGCGGCGCCGTCGTCGACCGAGTTTACCCCACAGGCGGAAAAGCTGGGACTGAAACCCATCGTCGATGGCCAGACGATGCTACCCAATTACATGCGACTGTGCATGGTCATGCGCGGAGACGCGACGACCAAGGAATCCGCGGCCAAATTCATTGCGGCGGAGATGGCAGCTTATAAATACGCCTTTGCCCACAAGGACGAGACCTTGGCGCTGTCCAAGAAGATCGCCCAACTTCCCGATGGCGATGAAACCGCAGCCTATGCTTACGACCTCGCCAGCAAACCCGGGGTCATTGCGATGGATTTCAATGTCCCGGTCGAAAAGCTGAACTGGCTGCGCGACGTTCTGGCGAAAACGGGCAACATCGACGCGAAGTTCGATCCGGCAACGATGGTCGATGACACGGTGCGCCGCGCCGCCCTCGCGTTGTCGGCGAAATGATGGCGGCGCTGCAGCGCGATGCCTGGACCGCGCCCGCGGTCCTGGAGGCCGATGCCCCGCATGTGTCCATCACCGGCCTTCGAAAGGATTTCCGGATCACGATCGCCGGTCAATCCAAGCGCATTCCGGCCCTTTGCGGCGTAGATTTTGCCGTTCGCAAGGGCGAGATCGTCGCAGTCACAGGCGCCAGCGGATGCGGCAAGACGACGTTGCTTCGCATCATCATGGGTTTGGAGACCGCGACTGCCGGCGAGGTCCGCGTTTCGGGCAAGCGGGTTCGCGGCTGCGGATATGATCGGGGTTTGGTGTTTCAGCACGCCGAACTTCTGCCTTGGCGCACCGCGTTGGCGAACATCGAGTTCGGGTTGATGACCAAAGGCATCCGGCAACCGCTTCGCCGCCGCACGGCCGAGCGGTTCCTCGCGATGGTCGGGCTGCAAAACGCACGCGACCGCAAGCCTCACCAATTGTCGGGTGGCATGAAGCAACGCGTCGGAATCGCCCGTGCCCTGGCGATCGAGCCCGAAGTTTTGCTGATGGACGAACCCTTCGGTGCTCTCGACGCGCAGACACGCGAGAGCCTCCAGGCAGAGCTGCTGGATATTCAGGCCGCTACCGGCAAAACCATCATCATCGTCACCCATGATCTGGACGAGGCGGTCCTGCTGGCCGACCGCGTGGTCGTCATGGAACGCGGCGCTGTGAAGGACATCATTGAAATCGGTCTTCCGCGGCCCCGCGGCCCGCTTGCCGAGATGCGCGCCCGGCCCGAGTTCGGTCGTGCCCGTGTCCACCTGTGGGAGTTGCTGCGCCACCTGCCGGAAACCAAGCAAGAGGTTGGCCTGCGATGAGCTCTAATCCCGTGATCCTCGAAGACACCGCTCCGTCAGACGCGCAGCCCGCGCGCTTCAGCGTCCCGGCACCGGCCATAACGACCGCCTCGATCCTCATCGTGCTTTTGCTGTGGGAGTATTTCGGCCGCAATGTGAATCCGCTGTTTGGCAGCTATCCCACCGCAATCGCCCGCGAGCTGGTGGTGATGGCCAAAGAAGGCACGCTGTGGAAGGCGGGATGGGAAAGCACCCGCCCGATGGCCGCCGGCTTCCTGCTCGCCCTCGTGATGGGCATCCCCTTCGGCCTTCTTCTCGGCCGCTTCCGTTGGGTCGAGGCCGCCTTCGGCATTTACGTTACCGCCGGATATGCCATGCCATTGATCGCCTTGGTTCCGCTGCTGGTCCTGTGGTTCGGACTGGGGTTCGCAGTAAAGACCGCGATCGTCACCCTGCTGACCTTCTTTCCGATCTGCATCAACACCTGGATAGGAGTTAAGTCGGTGCCCCGATCGCTTCTCGAGGTCGGGAAGTCCTTCGTCGCAAGCCCCTTCACCATCCTGACCCGCATCGTGCTGCCCGCCGTCGTGCCCTACATCATGGCCGGGATCAGGCTCGCGATCGGCAAGGCGGTGATCGCGATCATCGTGGCCGAATTCTTTACCGCCGTCTCCGGGTTGGGCGGCGTCATCCTGACGGCGTCGAATAACTTCGAGACAGCGCGGATGCTGGCGCCGATCATCGTCATCATGGCTGGTGCGGTGATCGCGACGGCTGCGGTCGGTTGGCTGGAGCGGCGCATCGCCCCCTGGCATGTGGAAATCTCCGGGCGCGGCGTTCAATGACCGGGACAGATGTCGTCTACGGCTCGGACCTGATGGCCGAGCTGCTGCGGTCCATGGGCGTCCGTCATGCTTTCATCAATCCCGGGTCCAGCTTTCGCGGACTGCACGATTCCATCGTGAACTGCCTCGATGACCGCGATCCCAAGCTGGTGCTGACCACCCACGAGATGATCGCGGTCTCCATGGCGCATGGTTACGCAAAGGCTTCCGGCGAGCCGGGGGTGGCGATTTTGCACAACCTGGTCGGGTTGCTGAACGGATCGATGGGCGTTTTTAATGCCTTCTGCGATCAGGTGCCGCTGCTTATCCTCGGTGGCAGCGGTCCGGCAGATCCGGCAGAACGCCGGTTCATTGATTGGGCGCACTGCGCATCGACGCAACCGGACATCGTTCGGCCCTTCGTCAAATGGGCGGAGGAGCCCGCAACACTGCAGGCCTGCCTCGACGCGATGCTGGAGGCGCGAAGGCGTTCCGTCACGGCGCCCCGCGGACCAGTCTACGTTTCTCTCGACGCGGGGCTGCAGGAAAGCCCTGCCGATGCCGACGTTGTGCTGCCCGATCCTTCTCTGCCTCGCTTTGCCGCCCCGGCGCCTTCTGTTCCCGATCCCGCCACACTGACCCGGATCGCGGAGGTGTTGGCCGCGGCGCGTTTGCCGCTGATCATCGGTGGGCGGTTTGGCACCGATCCTGCGACGACGGCCGCGCTCGCCCCGCTCGTCGAACTCACGGGGGCGGCCTATCTGGACGATCGGAACATCGTCTGCATGCCAACGGCCCATCCGCAGAACATGGAGGGGGATGGCGCCATCCGGGGTGAAGCTGACGTCATCCTCGCGCTGGACTGCCAGGACCTTACGGCGGCCACACTGGGCTATGGCAGCAATCGCAGCGCGATCCTTTCCGGCAGCGGCGCAGTGGGAAGGGCCGCCCCCTACATCATCGACATTTCACGCAACGATCAGTTCGGCGGCAGCTGGGCCCGTTTCGGTGGACCGACGCCGCCCGCCGACCTGCGGGTCGATGCCGACGCCCTCGCGAGTCTGGGTCCCTTGCTGGCGGCGGTCGAGGCGGCGATGACCGAAGGGCGGCGGGTGAATTCCCAGGCCCGCATCGAGACGCTGAAGGCCCGTAAGGCTGAGGTTGCAGCACGCCGCCGGCACCGACGCGAGGCGGGCAACAATGAAACTGTCAGCCTGGCGAAGCTGACCGAGGCGCTCTTCGCCGAGGTGCGCGGTGACGATTGGTTGCTGGCGGTGCGCAATCACCGCAGTTGGCAAGCGGGAATCTGGGACTTTCCCGGTTCGGGCTATTACCTCGGCGGCGATGGGGGAGGCGGCGTCGGCTACGGCCCTGGCGCAGTCGCGGGCGCGGCGTTGGCGCTGAAGGACAGCGGCAAACTGGTCATCGGGATCCTCGGCGACGGCGATTTCGTCATGGGAGGCGGCGCGCTTTGGAGCGCTGCCCATACGGGTGCGCCAATGTTGATCGTCATCGCGAACAACCGCAGCTGGGGAAATGACGAGCTGCATCAGATCGAGGTCGCCCAGCATCGTGGTCGCCCTGTCGGCAATGCGCATGTCGGTCAACGAATGGAGGATCCACCGATCGACCTGCTCGCCATGGCGCGCAGCATGGGCGCTTCGGGCTTTGGGCCCGCCACCAATCCAGCCGAGTTGGCAGTCGCTCTTGCCGAGGGCGCGGCCGCGGCGAGGGCAGGGAAAGTCGCGGTGGTCGAGGTAATGACCGCAGTCGAATGACGGCGCGCGGATGCGACAAGTGTCACGCTTTGGGGGGGAAAGAATGAAAAAATGGATTGGCTTAGTATCGGCGGTTTCACTGCTCGTGGTTGCGGCGCCCGTCTGCGCCCGGGACGCGAAGCCATGGCGCCACGGAACCGTGCAGGCCAAGGGCGACGCGGGCTTCCTGTTCATGGCGGCAGAAAAGGACTTTGACCGCAAGCACGGCCTCGACATTGAGATGGTGACGCTGAAGGGCGACACCCTTCTTATCAAGGCGTTGATCGCGGGTGAATTGGACAGCTACGAAGGAGCCATTGGCAGCCCGATGATCGCCGCCTCGAAAGGCGCTGACATCAAGATCATCGGGTGCCATTGGCCCAAGTTGTCCTACGTGATGTGGGGCCGTGAAGGCATCCAAACTGTCGCCGATCTGAAGGGTAAGAAGATCGGGGTCTCGGCGCCGGGCTCGCAGCCAGACCTGTTCGCGCGGGCTCTGCTGGACAAGGAGGGGCTGACAGAGGCTGACGTTACGGTCGTCACAGCGGGCTCGGATTCAGAGCGCATCCAGGCGCTTGCCGCAGGTGCCATCGACGCCGCGCCAGCGTCGAGTGAGTTTTCAGCCAAGGCCAAGGAAGTAGGCGCGCATGCAGTGGCGAACGCCGTTGATGCACTGCCCGACGCAATGCGGCGTTGCCTCTACGTCACCGGGAAAACGCTCGCCGAACGACCCGAGGATGCCGCCGCCTTCCTTGCAGCCGAGCGTGATGCCTACACCCACGCCTTGGCCAATCGCGACGAGACGACCGCACTGACGCGCAAGATCGCCCATCTGAAGGCGGAAAGCCCCGAACCGGAGGCAGTTTTCGACGAGATCGTCACCCTCGGCATCGTGTCGCGCGATTTCAAGATCGACCCGGCCAAGCTGATCTGGCAACGCGATCTGCTCGCGAAGCTCGGAAGCATTGACGCAGCCTACGATCCGGCGGGGATGACGGACACGGCCGCCCTCGCCGCGTCCGGCGCTATGGTAGGCAAATGAGCGGGTCTTCGATGATCCGCGCGAAAATGCTGATTGGCGGCGTTCTCTGCGACGCCGCCGACGGGGCAGAACTTCCTACCGTGAACCCGGCGACTGGCCGTCCCTTGGGCGTGGCGCCCGACGCGGGCCCCGAGGATATCCGCCGTGCGGTGGACGCGGCACACGCCGCCTGGCCCGCATGGGCCGGCCTTTCGGTGGATGCGCGCGCCGCGGCCATGCGCAAACTTGCCGCGGCGGTTCGGGGCCGTGCAGATGAAATCGCGCGCGTCGAGGTTCAGGATACCGGCAACCTACTCGCGCCGATGTTGAGTGACGTCCTGCGTGCGGCCGACCGGCTGGAATTTTATGCCGGCCTCGGCCATGCCGTCATGGGGGCGACCTATCCTGCGACGCCCACCCACGTCCACCTCTCGCTGCGCGAGCCGTTCGGCGTCGTAGCCCGCATCGTCGCCTTCAACCATCCATTCTATTTCGCCCTTTCCAGAATGGGGGCACCGCTGATCACCGGAAACTGCGTTATCGTCAAAACCCCTGATCAGGCGCCGCTGTCGGGGGGAATTCTGGCGGAGCTTGCCGCCGAGCACCTGCCAGCGGGGGTCGCGTCCGTTCTCAGCGGCACCGGCGCGCGCTGCGGCGACGCCATCGTCCGCGAGCCGCGCATCAAACGCATCGGGTTCATCGGCTCGGTTGAAACCGCCCAACGCATCCAGCGCTCTGCGGCGGAGGTCGGCGTCAAGCATATCACCCACGAGCTTGGCGGCAAAAACATGATGATCGTGCTGCCTGATGCGGATGTGGAAAAGGCGGCCAGCCTCGCGATCGAGGGAATGAACTTTCAGTGGCAAGGTCAGTCCTGTGGTTCGACCTCGATCCTGGCGCTGCATGAGGACATTCATGATGCCGTCCTGGCCCGGGTACGGGCCCGCATGCGCGCGATCCGTCCCGGCGATCCCTTCGATCCCTCGACCGGAATGGGGCCCCTCATTTCCGAGGCCCACCACGCCAAGATCACGGCCGCCATCGCGCGCGGACGGGCCTCAGGCGCGGAAATCCTGGAGGGCGGGGGCCGCCCCGCCGGTGCGATGTTCGCCAAGGGATTTTGGGTCGAGCCGACCCTCTTTGGCGGCGTGACGGCCAACAACGCCCTGGCGCGAGACGAGTTCTTCGGACCTGTTCTGAGTGTGCTCCGCTGGCGCGACGAGGGCGAACTCATCGCCATTGACGATGCATCCTCGCTCGGGCTGACGGCCAGCATCGTGGGCCGCGACGTCGGTGCCGCGCTGGGCCTCGGCCGGCGGCTGAGGGTCGGGTATGTCTGGATCAACTGCGTCGGCCCGCACTATGTCGGCGTCCCCTACGGAGGGATGAAGAACAGTGGGGTAGGGCGCGAAGAAGGGATCGAAGAGCTTCTGAGTTACACCGAGATCAAGGCCATTTCGATCGCCAGCGGGTGAGCCCGATCCCTACGTCCAACCGTTCTGTTGCAAAGGACCCCTTTTCCATGACCAAGCATTCGACTGATCTGCGGACCCTTTTGCGCGACCCGTCGCTGCTGCAGACGCGGGCCTATATCGCCGGTGAGTGGGTTGAGGGGGCGAGCACGTTTCCGGTGATGAACCCGGCCCGCGGCGATGTCATTGCCGAGGTTGCCGACATGACCCGCGCCGATGCCGCGCGCGCCATCGCGGCGGCCGCCGAGGCGATGAAGGCCTGGGCGGCCCGGACCGCGAAAGAGCGCGCGCAGGTGCTGCGCAAGTGGTTCGACCTGATGATGGAAAACCAGGACGACCTGGGCAAGATCCTGACCGCCGAACAGGGCAAGCCGCTGTCCGAGGCCAAGGGCGAGATCGCCTATGGCGCCAGCTTCATCGAGTTCTTCGGCGAGGAAGCCAAGCGGGTCTATGGCGAGACGATCCCCGGCCACCAGCCCGACAAGCGCATCACCGTGCTGAAGCAGCCGATCGGTGTGGTCGCCAGCATCACGCCGTGGAACTTTCCGAACGCCATGATCACCCGCAAATGCGGCCCGGCCCTGGCCGTCGGCTGCGGCTTTGTCGCGCGCCCGGCGGCGGAGACCCCGCTGTCGGCGCTGGCACTGGCGGTGCTGGGCGAGCGGGCGGGCCTGCCCAAGGGCATCCTGTCGGTCGTCACCTCCAGCCGCTCGTCCGAGATCGGCAAGGAGTTCTGCGAGAACCCGCAGGTACGCAAGCTGACCTTCACCGGCTCGACCGAGGTCGGGCGCATCCTGCTGCGCCAGGCCGCCGACCAGGTCCTCAAATGCAGCATGGAACTGGGCGGCAACGCGCCCTTCATCGTCTTTGACGACGCCGACCTCGACAAGGCGGTGGAGGGCGCGATGGCCTCCAAGTTCCGCAACAACGGCCAGACCTGCGTCTGCGCCAACCGCATCTATGTGCAGTCGGGCGTCTATGACGACTTCGCGGGGCGCCTCGCCGCTGCGGTCGACAAGCTGCGGGTCGGCGACGGCCTCGAGGACGGGGTGACCACCGGCCCGCTGATCAACAAGGATGCGGTCGACAAGGTCGAGGAGCATATCCAGGACGTGCTGGACGGCGGCGGCAAGATCGTCACCGGCGGCAAGCGGGTCGACGGCCTCTTCTTCCAGCCGACGGTCGTGACCGGGGTCAAGGACAGCATGAAGGTCGCGACCGAAGAGACCTTCGGCCCGCTGGCGCCGCTGTTCCGGTTCGAGACCGAGGAAGAGGTGGTGGCCAAGGCCAATGATACGATCTTCGGGCTCGCGTCGTATTTTTACGCCCGCGACATGGCCCGCATCATCCGCGTGCAGGAAGGTCTGGAATACGGCATCGTCGGCGTGAACACGGGCGTCATCTCGACCGAGGTGGCACCGTTCGGCGGCGTCAAGCAGTCCGGCCTCGGCCGCGAGGGCAGCCATTACGGCATCGACGACTTCCTCGAGCTGAAATACGTCTGCCTGTCGATCTGAGGAGGGGGCCGGATCCCCTCGCAGGGGTCCGGCCACCGGTCAGTTGATGACCGCCAGCACAGCGGCCGCGATGCGTTGCGCGACGGCGGCCCCGGCGGTGCTGACCGCCCAGGCCCGCGCGGCATAATCGGCGGCGCGGTCGGGCTGCAGCAGATCGTCCAGCGCCATGCCCAGTTGCTCGGGCCGCGGCACCTCGCGCACCGCACGGGCAGCGCGCAGATCAGCCCAGGCCTCCACCGACCGAACCGTATGTGGACCGTGCAGGATGGTCTTGAGCGCTGAAGCAGGCAGAGGGCTGCGATCCGGTCGAAAGGCGGGGAGAGCGACGGAGATTGAGACGTCGACCATCCACCGTGAGCGGACGACGGCCGCCGTCCGCTCGGTCGCGGCGCGCTGAGCGCATCGCCGTTCCACTGAGCGCCAACCTTGCGGCTTTAAATTCAGTCCTCTGCCGGTTGACCCCCCCTTTGCCGAGAGATACCGATCCGTTGCTAGGTGCGACATTTTGTCTACGACCTTAGTCTAGCGAGGAGCAATGCCAGTGACAGACACCACACTTGGAATGTCGCGGCGCGACCTGTTGGCCATGATCGGAATTACGGCGGGTGCCTCCGTCATGTATTCCGCGATGGCGGGCATGGGTTACGCCGGCACGTCCGACTACACGGGTCCGATCAAGCTTGAGGGGGATCCGAAGGGCACCAGCGTGCTGGTTCTTGGCGCAGGTCTGGCCGGCATGACGGCGGCCTATGAACTTCGCAAGGCGGGATACAAGGTCCAGATCCTGGAGTACCGCGAAAAAGCCGGCGGTCGCTGCTGGACGCTGCGCGGCGGCGATGTCTACACCGAACTCGGCGGCTTCAAGCAGGAAGTGAAATTCGCCGAGGGCAACTATCTGAACCCCGGTCCGTGGCGCATCCCATCCGACCACTATGCCGTTCTTGACTATTGCAAACGCTTTGGCGTCAAGCTGCAGCCGTTCATACAGATCAACTACAACGCCTTTGTCCACAACACCGAGGCGTTCGAGGGTAAGCCCCAGCGCTTCAAGGAAATCCAGGCCGATTACCGCGGCCAGATCGCTGAGCTGCTGGCCAAGGCCGTCGACCAGAAAAAGCTGGACGAGTTGGTGACCGACGAGGATGCCGCTCTGCTGGTTGAATCGCTCAAGAAATACGGCGTTCTGGACGACAAGCTGGAATACGTGAAATCCGCCGCGACCTCGGGTTATCGCGGCTGGAAGGTCGATCCGGGCGGTGGCACGCAAAGTGCAGGCGAGCCCTCGGACATCATCTCGCTGGCCGATATCCTCAAGGGTCGGCTGTGGAAGGACCTCATCACCGGTGAATCCATCGACCACCAGGCGGCGATCTTCCAGCCCGTGGGCGGCATGGACATGATCGCGCAGGCATTCGAGAAAGAGGTCAAGGACCTCATCACCTACAACGCCAAGGTCACCAAGATCGAGGGCAGCGACAGCGGCGTCACCGCCACATGGGTCGATGCGAACGGCGGGACTGAAGAAAAAACCGCATCCGCAGATTACTGCATCTGCACGATCCCCTTCTCGGTTCTTGGCCAGATCGAAAACAATTTCGGTGCCGAGATGAGTGCGGCGATCGATGACGTGTATTATGCGAGCTCGATCAAGGTCGGCCTCGAATTCAAGCGCCGCTTCTGGGAACAGGACGACCACATCTACGGCGGCATCAGCTACACCAACACGCCGATCACGCTGCTTTCCTATCCGTCGACCGACTTTTTCAGCGATGGTCCGGGCGTCCTGTTGGGGGCCTATTCCTGGGGCGCAGCTTCGTATCAGTTCAACGCCGTTCCAGCCGAAGAACGGATCGAGAAGGCGCTGGAATTCGGCTCGCAGATCCATCCGCAGTACCGCGACGAATTCTCGAACGGCGTCGCCGTGGCTTGGCATCGCGTCCCGTGGACTCTGGGCTGCTACGGTGAATGGCGTGACATGGAAGGCAACTATGCCAACGCCTGCAAGATGGACCAGCGGACGCTGATGGCGGGCGAGCATATCTCGCACCTGCCGGCTTGGCAGGAAGGCGCGATCTTGTCCGCGCTGAATGCCATCGAGCGTCTGCACGCGCATGTCACCGGCGCCTGAACCAGGATCGAGGGAAAAGCCATGAAACATAATATTGCGCTGGCTGTTTTCGCAGCAGTTCTGGGCGCTTCGACCATCGGTGCGTCCGCCGCGGATTTTGCCCAAACTAGCACCGCGCAGACCCTCCCCCAGACCGGCGGCAAGGAGATCTACAACGCTGTCTGTTCCGCCTGTCACATGCCCGGCGGCCAAGGCGCCACGGGTGCCGGCGCCTATCCCGCATTGGCTGGCAACGAGTTCGTTGACTCTGCAGATTCGGTGATCGCCTGGGTCTTGAATGGTCACAAGGCGATGCCGCCGCTGGGCGGCGTCATGGACGACGCCCAGGTCGCTGATGTCGTGAACTACGTCCGCCACGATCTGGGAAACAGCTTCGAAGGCGATACAACTGCGGAAGACGTCGCGGCAGTACGCTGACGCTTCGGATCGGGCCTTTGGGCCCGATCCACCCCCGGAAATGACGAGGAAATCGAACCATGAAGAACGCACTCGCACTCGCCCTTTTGCTCGGAGCCGTGCCGCTGATCGCCCAGGCGGAAGACATTGTTCGCCACAAGACGCCGGGATCCGATTTTCCCATTTCTCGCGCCGTTGAAGTGCCAGCGGGGAAAACCACGGTCTATCTGAGCGGCGTGGTTCCTTCGGTTGCCGATCAGAATGCCGATTCCAAAACCGCCGCCGCCTGGGGCGACACCAAGGCCCAGACCGTCAGCGTTCTGAACAACATCGACGCGGCGCTGAAGGACTTGGACCTGACCATGGGCGACGTCGTCAAGATGCAGGTCTTCCTGGTGGCGCCAGAAGGGGCGGCGGCCGATTTCGCGGGCTTCATGGAGGGCTACACCCAGTTTTTCGGGACTGAGGCACAACCGAACCTGCCGGCCCGCTCGGCCATGATCGTAGACGCGCTCGTCAACCCGAACTGGCTGGTCGAGATCGAGGTGACGGCGGTTCGTCCCTGAGTACTGTCGGAGTTCTCGGCGGCCCTCGCTTTGCATGAGAGTTGAGGGCCCCTCCTGCCTCGGAACCGGAAGCGTATTTAGCGGCGACTGTTGGCCTCTGGGGTGCCTGAGGCCGCAAAAGGTTTTTCGCCTTTCGGGCCGCAAGGTGACGGAACTCTCACAACTGAGTCCGACTGCTAACTTTCACGCCTGCGGCTGAAGCGTAGCGGCGCATCAGTCTTCTGAGGACCGTACCCTGGCTCCGCCCCGCGCTTTGGACGCGGTGGACTGGTACACCTTGCCCTCCTGGTGGTCGTGAAGAGGGTAATGCGATGCCGTTAACCTACAGCGACCCTCGCCATCTACCGGCGCCTCTCTGTACCGGTTGGCAACCGTGAAGCACCCCCGGCGAGTTCGGTCCTGAAGATCGGTCCGAAACTATTTCATCGGAACTGATTCATGTCATGGCTGCCGATCCCAAGGTCGTGCGGCCGATCCTCGTTGTTCGACAGCGACACTGGGGAGCAGACCTTAGCGCCTCCGCCTTTCGCATATCTTGGACGTGAACCGTAAATTAGCGGAAGGGCTGCGTTGACCTTGCGACGAGGGCAGGGTCGGTGCGCTTCACCGGTAAGCCGGTTCCCTTTGAAACAGGCCGCCCCCGCGTGCGGCAGGCAAGCGCGGTCCCGAAACATCCCTAATGACGATGGTTGACGACTTCACGATATAAAGTGTAAACGTGAAGTATGTGAGGAGACGACCTTGGCCCTGTCCCGCTTTGCAACCCGCTTGAACTCATTCGCCTCGGCGCCGGCGCTCTATTGGTCCGACCTCGTTGGCAAGCCGACAACGCTTCAGACCATCGAGCGGGCGGCGACGGTCGAGGGGCTAACGGATGTGGACCTGAACTATCCCGACCATGTCACCGGCGACCCGGCGCTGATCGGCCGGCAAGTCCGGGACGTTGGCCTGAACGTCAACGGCCTCGCCATGCGATACTACACCAATCCCGCATTCAAACTCGGCGCCTTCACCCACCCTGACCGGGCCGTGCGGCGTGAGGCGATCGACCTGACCAAGCGCGGGATTGACGCCGCGCGGGAGATCGGTTCCTCGTTGATGACCATCTGGCTGGGTCAGGACGGCTTCGACTATAACTTCCAGCTCGATTATCGGCAGGCCTGGGACGCTGAGGTCGAGGCCCTGCGCGAGGTGGCGGCGCACGACCCGGATTGCCTCGTCAGTGTTGAGTACAAACCCGACGAGCCGCGGGCCCATGCCCTGCTGCGCGATGCCGCAACGACGCTGCTGGCGATCCAGGACGCAGGGTCTGAGAACCTCGGGGTTACCCTCGATTTCGCGCATGCCCTCTATGCGGGGGAACAGCCGGCCCTTGCAGCGGCCCAGATCAGTAGGCGAAGCCGGCTGCTCGGCGTTCATCTGAACGACGGCTTCGGCAAGCGTGACGACGGGTTGATGGTCGGTGCGGTGCATGTGCGCGCGACGCTCGAGTTGCTGTGGCAGATCCGTCGTGATGGTTATGACGGCGCACTCTATTTCGACACATTCCCCGATGCGAGCGGGCTTGATCCCGTCGCCGAATGCGCGGTCAACATCCGGACCGTCAATCGCCTGATGTCGGTGGCCGACCGTCTCGACGCCGACAACCGGCTGGCCGAGGCACTCGCATCCCAGGACGCTGTAGGGTCCCAGCAGATCGTCAACGACGCCCTCATGGGGCGCTAAAGCACCGACCGCGCGCCGGCGCGACGCCCCCGGCAGGAAGAGGAGGAGACAATCGACATGACGTTCAACTATCGCGCGATTGCCGCGACCTGTGCGCTGATTCTGACGGCTGGACTGGCCCAAGCGCAAGACCTGGCGCCCCTGAACTCGGACACCGAGGCCGACCGGATCGACTGGACCCAGCTCCAGTCCAAATTTGGCGACGTGCCGGCGGCGCCCGCGGGCACCCGCCTCGGCGGTGTGTCGAAAACCCTCACCAACCAGTACTGGCGCAGCGTCGGTGAAGGTTACGCCAATGCGGCCCAGAAAGCCGGGGTTGAGGTTGTCTATCAAGCCGCGCAGAGCGAGGGCGACCAGCTCGGGCAGCTCTCGATCACCGAGACGATGATCTCGCAAGGGTTCAACGCGCTGCTGCTATCGCCGCAGACCGACTCGAACCTGCAGCCGGCCATGGAAAGCGCGATGGCGAAGAGCATCCCCGTCGTCAACGTCAACGACGCCGTGATCCCGAGCGCTAGGAATTACGTCGGCAACGTCCAGCGCGACAACGGCGTCAAGGTGGCTGAATGGTTCATCGCCAACCGTCCCGATGGGGGCAAGGTGGCGGTGATCGAGGGGCAGGCCGGGGTCTATGCCGCCGGTCAACGGACCCGGGGATTCACCGAGACCATTACAAAGGATCCGAAGTTTCAGGTTGTGGCCAGCGTGCCCGGCAACTGGGATCGTCAGGTTGCCTATGACAGCGCCGCCAACATCCTGCAGCAGCACCCGGACTTGATCGGGTTCTACGCCAACAACGACGGTATGGCGTTGGGGATCGTGGAGGCGGTCAAGGCGGCTGGCAAGCAGGAACAGGTCGCGGTATTCGGGACTGATGGTATCCCCGATGCCTATGCCTCGGTCAAGGCAGGCGAGCTGAAGGGCACCGTCGACTCGTTCCCGGTGCTGACGGGCGAGGTTGCGGTCGAGGTTGCGCTGCGCCTTTTGGGCGGTCAGAGCCTTCCGCGTGTGGTGGTCACCCCACAGGCATTAATTACGGCGGACACCGTTGAAAAGTACAGCGTCACCGGTGACGATCTGCGCGCGGTTTTGGCGGTCCAGACCGCCAAGTGAAACCATGGGGTGAGGCCGCGCCGAGCCAGTCAGGCTGGCGGCGTTGGCCCCCGTCACCGGGCATCGCGGGAGGAGCCTGGACATGTCAGATGAACGACCACGCCTACGGCTGGCGGGCATCAGCAAGAGTTTCGGTCCAGTCCACGCTCTGTCGGACGTGAACATGACTGTCCGACGCGGCAGCGTTCACGGGCTGCTGGGCGAAAACGGCGCCGGCAAATCGACGCTGCTGAAAATCCTGTCTGGCGTCATCGAGCCGGGCGCCGGCACCATTGAGGTGGACGGCGTGCCGATCACCGGCCGCGGCCCCGTGGCCGCGCGCCGCGCCGGTATCGCGATGATCCACCAGGAACTGCAGCACGTGCCAAACCTAAGCGTTGCCCAGAACATGTTTCTGGGCCGCCCGCTGACTACCGCCGCGGGCACCCTGGTCACCCGGAGGCGGCAGGAAGATGCCGCGGCCCGCGCGCTCGCGCCGCTCGACGCCGCAATTGACCCCAAGGCCCCGATCCGGACACTGAAGGTTGCCCAGCGCCAGATCGTCGAGATTGCCCGGGCGTTGATGGAAGATTGCCGCATCCTCGCTATGGACGAGCCGACTTCGAGCCTGACCCCGGCCGAGTTCGACCGCCTCGCGGTTCTGATCGCCGATCTGGCCGGGCGCGGCGTGTCGGTAATTTACGTATCACACAAGATGGACGAGGTGTTCAGGGTCTGTGACCAGGCGACCATCCTGCGCGATGGCCGGGTGGTTGCTGACGTAGGGATGGCCGAAACGAACGAGGCGGGCGTCGTGGCCCGCATGGTCGGACGCGAGTTGGTGGCGGCTGAGTTTCACAGCTTTTCCAGGCCGGAGGTGGTGATGTCGGTGGCCGGCCTCAGTCGAGGGGGCGCGGTCCGCAACGTAAGCTTCGACCTGCACCGTGGCGAGGTCCTCGGCATTTCGGGGCTGGTCGGCGCGGGGCGGACCGAGTTGCTGCGCCTCATCGCCGGCGTGGACCATCCGGATGCCGGCACGGTCACGATCGACGGCAAGCCCCTTCCACTCGGGAATCCCCGGACCGCCATCGCTGCCGGCCTCGGCCTTCTGCCCGAGGAGCGCAAGCGCGAGGGGATTGTCGCCGGCCGCTCGATCCGCAGCGACATCGCGCTGTCGTCCATGGGGCGCTTTACCAGCGCGGGGCTGATCGACTTCCCGGCGCTCAGCGCCGAAAGTCTGCGGCTCATGCAAGATCTGAACCTGCGGCCGCTGGACATCACTCGGCCGATTGGAAAGTTCTCGGGCGGCAACCAGCAGAAGGCCATCATTGGCCGTTGGGTGGCTGCCGGCGCCCGCATTTTGCTGTTCGACGAACCGACCCGGGGCATCGACATCGGCGCCAAGGCCGAGATCTATGCCCTGATCGAGCGCATCGCCGCGGAAGGTCGGTCGATTATCGTCGTGTCGTCGGAACTGCCCGAAATCCTTCGGGTAGCCGACCGTGTCCTCGTCATGCGCGAGGGTGAGGTCGCCGGCATCCTTCCCCGCACCGGGCTGAGCGAGGAGGCCGTTGTGCGCCTCGCCGTTCCCCAGAGCGGGACCGAGCGTCCCCTGACCGCCGCTTCAGCCCCCGAGGACATCAGCCATGCAAACCGTTGAAGCCAAGTCGGCCTCCCGCCTGCGGCTGACGGCCGGACTGCGCGACGCCGGCACCCTGTTCGGGCTGCTGGTGATCGTCGTGGTCTTCTCAAGCCTGACGCCGACCTTCCTAACAAGCGCCAACATGCTGAACATCCTGCAGCAGTCGGCGATCAACGCCTGCGTCGCGCTGGGAATGACCTTGGTCATCATCAGCGGCGGCATCGACCTGTCTGTTGGTCCGACTGCCGCGATTGCCGCCGTGGCGGCGGCGACCCTGATGGCCGCGGGGGTACCAATCCCCCTCGCGGTCTTGGCGGCGCTCCTGATCGGGGCGGCGGCCGGGGCGTTCAACGGGGCTCTTGTCGCCTTTGGCGGACTGCAGCCGTTCATCGTCACCCTTGGCACACTGTCGCTCTACCGGGCGATTGCCCTCATCTACACGGGCGGGAATCCAATCTTCGGTATTCCACCCGAGTTTCGGGCCCTGTTCACCGGCTCGGTCGGCGGCATTCCCAACCCGGTCAACATCGTGGCGGTCCTGTCGCTGGCCATCTGGATTGTGCTGAACAAGACCCCGCTCGGTGAATATTTCCTCGCCGTGGGCGGGAACGAGGAGGCGTCCCATATCGCTGGCGTCCCGGTCCGGCGCGTCAAGATCGCGGCGTATGTTTTCTCTGGCGCCCTTGCAGCGACGGCGGGGCTGATCCTTGTCGGGCGTCTGGGCGCTGCCGATCCGACTCTCGGCAACCTGTGGGAGCTCGACGCAATCGCGGCGGCGGCCATCGGCGGGGCCTCGTTGATGGGGGGCAAGGGTTCCGTGGTCGGCACATTGATTGGTGCCGTGATCCTCGGATCGCTGCGGAACGGGCTGACGCTGCTGAACGTGCAGGCGTTCTATCAACTGCTAGCCACCGGAATCATCATCCTGGTTGCCATGCTGATCGACCGCGCCACGCGGGGGCGGGAATGAAGCGCCCCCTGGACCGGCCGCAGAGCATCGGCCCCCACATCCGGATGCTGCTGCCGACGCTGACGCCCCTTGAGACGAGCGTGGTCGAAACGGCCCTGGGGCAGCCCGGCTTTAGCGAAGGCACTGCGCTGCGTGACCTCGCCCAGGCCGCGGGCGTCTCCGAGCCGATGGTTGTCAAGGTCGCGAAGAAGCTGGGCTTCAACGGGTTTCGCGAGTTTCGAACCGCGCTCGTCCTTTACAACGCGCTGCCCGGCAGTGACCTTCACCGCGAACTGGCGCCCGAGGACACCTCGTCCGAAATCACGCGCAAGGTTTTCGACACGTCAATCCAGGCGGTGCAGGAAACGCTGGCAATTCTTGACATGGAGGCTTTCGATCGTGCTGTCGGCCTGATCCATGGCGCACGGCAGCGGGACCTGTACGGCATCGGCGGGTCGGCCCAGATCGCGCGCGACGTGGCGCATAAGCTGTTGCGAATCGGGGTCCGGGCCTCGGTATTCGACGATGCCCACATGATGCTGATGTCGGCCGCGTTGCTGGGGGACGGCGATGTGGCAATCGCTTTCTCGCACTCGGGCACCACCACGGCGGTGATCGAGCCACTGCAACTGGCGCGCCGGCGCGGTGTGCGGACCATTGTCATCACCAACTACGCCGGCTCGCCGCTGGCAGAGGCCGCTGACGTCGTCCTGTGCTCGACTGCGCAGGGCTCACCACTACTGGGCGAGAATGCCGCCGCGCGGATCGCGCAACTGGTGATCTGCGACGCGCTCTTTGCCGCCATCGCTCAGCGGGACCTGCCGCAGGCTGAGCGAAACCTCAACGCAACGATGGGCGCCGTCTCGGCCCGGAGGCAGGTGAAATGAATTGTCTCACCGCGCCGGTGGTCGTCGTCGCCGGCAGCCTCCACTACGACATCATGGTCGATGCTCCTGATCGCCCGCGGAAGGGCGAGACGGTTGCGGGCCTTGCGTGGCGACCAAAATTCGGCGGTAAGGGCGGCAACCAGGCGGTGGCGGCCGCGGCTGCGGGCGCGACCGTGCGGATGTGGGGCGCCGTGGGTGACGACGACTTCGGCCGCTTCCTCAAGGGGTGCTTGGCCGCGGCGAAGGTCGATGGCGGGTGGGTGACGGTGCACCCGGACCAGGGCTCGGGGATGAGCGTCGCGGTTGCCGACAGCGACGGGGACTATGGCGCCGTGATCGTGTCGGGCGCCAACCTGCACCCTGATCCGGCGTCGCTCGCCGACGCCGCGCTCTGGCAGGGCGCGGTCGCGCTGATCCTTCAGAACGAGATCCCCGAGGACGCGAATGTCGCCGCCGCGCGCACGGCGCGTTCCCGCGGCGCGTTCGTGGTCCTCAACGCAGCGCCCTTTCGGCCGATGTCGGAGGCGATGGCGCCGCTGGTCGATCTGCTGATCGTCAACGCGATCGAGGCTGAGCAGGGGGGAGGGGGCGCGGTCGAGACACTGCATGACGCAGCCGCCGCGGCGCAGAGGCTGGCCAGGCGGTTCCCCCGCGTCGTAGTGACCGCCGGTGA
Organism: Paracoccus suum; assembly: GCF_003324675.1. Classification (NCBI taxonomy): domain Bacteria; kingdom Pseudomonadati; phylum Pseudomonadota; class Alphaproteobacteria; order Rhodobacterales; family Paracoccaceae; genus Paracoccus; species Paracoccus suum. Next base: position 2,723,102 of record NZ_CP030918.1, on the reverse strand, counting down.
ACAGGGGGTTGCTGGGGTGGAACGCGGCTCCGCTCCGACCACGCTGCCGGCGCTGCCTGTGCCTCTGGTCAGCACGCACGGCGCGGGGGACACATTCGTTGGCGCACTGGTCGCGGCGTTGGCGCGCGGAACTGCCTTTTCCAACGCGCTCGATGCCGCCAACCGCGCGGCCGCCGCCCATGTCTCGCGCCCGGTCAGCGCTGCCTTGGGGGATGATGTCAGCTGATGTTGACGGGCTTGGATCGCAGCCGAGCGGCCGTCGTTGGGTCCGCGCGCCGACATAATTGGGGCGGAAGGCCGCGCAGGATCAATTCGGCGTCCGCGACCGTCATTGCGCCGAGCTGATAGAATGCGTCACGCGTCGCCCCGGTCCGATGGGCCGACAGCAGGACGCCGGGCGCGTGTCGCACGGGGTCGTCCGGCGCAACGGGCTCGTCCGGAAAGACGTCGGTCGCGACCCGGATGTGGCCGAACGCGGCAGCCGTCAACATGTCGGGAAAATTCACCACGGCCGCCCGGCTCATCAGCAGGACCGCGGCACCCTTGGGCATCAGAGCGAACTCGCGCGCCCCGATAAAACCTTCATTCTCGCTGGTGACGTTTGCAAAGACGAAGGTGAACTGGCTGCGGGCAAGCACTTCGTCGAGTGTCGCAGGGGTCGCGTCAGCGCGGGCGATGATCTCGTCGGGAAGCCACGGGTCGAACACGCGCACGGTGTTGCGGAACGGTCGGATGAGTTCGCGCAGGTGCCGACCCAGGTCGCCAAAACCGATGATCCCGACCGGCGCCCGGGTAAACGGCACTGTGTCGACGTTGCCTTCCAGCCCGTAGGTTTCGGTGCCGGCGCGAAACGCCCGATCGGCCGCCGTGATTCCGCGAGAAAGGTCCAGCGCCATGCCCAGCGCCGCCTCGGCCACCGGTTCGGCAAACGCCGCAGCCGGGGTAATCACCCAGATGCCGCGCTCGACGCAAAACTGGTAATCGATATTGGGCAGGAAGTTCGTCTCAACGTTGATGATCGCCTTCAGCCGGCGCGCGCGCTCCAGCCGCGTGCGCGGCATCGTGGTTTGTCCGATGATCAGCACTGTCTCCGGAAGGAGCTCGTCCACCTGATCATCGGGCATCGGCCGATCCTCTGCCACGACCAATTCCCCCAACGCCTCGAGGCGTGCACGCATGTCGGGTGTCATCATCAGATCGAGCGTCCGAGGCAGGGGGTCTACGAGTATAATGTCACGCGCCATCGCCCGAGGTTCTCCGTGCGTCAGTGGGGTTGATCCGAGCATAAAGTGGAACACCGACTTGGGGAAGCTGGCGGCGAACGACCTGCCCAACTCGCTGCAAGACCGTGCGGGCAGGGGAAAGCTCCACAGGCTCAGGGCAGAGCGCGCCGCCAATTTTGCGGCGATGGATTTGCCCTTGTCCAAGCAAGTTGAACCGGCGACAGGCACCCCCGCTTGGCAAGTGGCCCGGTAGCCCCATTTGCCGCCGGTCAATCAGCACAACCCGACCTTTTGGCCGGGTCGTTGAAGCGCGATAGAACCGTGCCCCCTCTGCGAGTCGTGGGCACGCTTTACATCGGCCGCGGACTCTGCATCCGTGGCCCTTAGTGCCAACCCGCGCCCCGCCGAACCAGCGAGGCGCGTCTGGTTCAGTCGGCCAGGTCGAGCTTTTCGAACCGGTGCGACCCCAAGGGGTCCATGGCGTAATTCTTGACCTTGGCCGACATCGGCAGCACGACCGTCGCGTTTGCCAGCGGCAGGACCGGGGCGATGTCATGGATCATGTTCTGGATCTTGACGTAGAGCTTGGTCCGCTCGCCCTGGTCGGAGATCTGGCGGGCCTCCTTCATCAGGCCCTCGACCTCTTCATTGCACCAGAAGGCGGCGTTGCCCCCCGACTCGCAGCCGATGAAGAAGTTCATCAGGCTGTTCGGGTCGGGCAGGTCCGCGCTGCCGCCCATCATCGCGATGCCGTCGCGGTCACGCTCGCGCACACGCTTCAGGTACTCGCCCCATTCGTAGCTGACGATTTCGGCCTTCACGCCGACAGCGGCGAGGTCGGACTGGATCATCTCGGCCGCGCGACGGCCGTTGGGCATGTAGCTGCGGCTGATCGGGATGGCCCAAAGCTCGACCGACAGATCCTTCTGTCCCAGCTCAGCCAGGGCCTTTTTCGCGGCCTCGGGATCGTACGGATACGGCTTGATATCGCTGGCATAGCCCCACATCGTGGGTGGCACCAGTGTCTCGGCTACCTGGCCCATACCGCCATAGACCGTCTCGATCAGGGCGCTGCGGTCGATGGCCGTGATCAATGCCTTTCGCAACGCCGGATCGTCAAACGGCGCCTTTTGCGTGTTGAAGGCGAGATAGGCCACGTTCAGGCCGGGTTGTTCCATGACGTTGAGCGCGGGGTCGGCCTTGAGCCCGGCGACATCCGCGGGGGCTGGGAAGGGCGCCATCTGGCATTCGTCCGCTTTCAGACGTGCCATGCGCACGGACGGATCGGGCGTGATGGCAAAGATCAGGTTGTCGATCGCAGGCTTTCCATCCCACCAGTCGGGGTTCGCCGCGTACCGGATCACCGCGTCGGCCTGGTAATTGACAAGCCGGAAGGGCCCGGTGCCGACCGGGGCAAGGTTCAGATCGTCGGTCCGCCCATCAGCCAGCAGCTGGTCGGCATATTCCTTGGAGAGGATAGCGCCGAAGTTGCGCGCCATCAGGGCCGGGAACGTGGCGTTCGCCTCGCTCAGCACGAACTTCACAGTCAGATCGTCGACCTTGATGATTTCCTTGATCAGTTTGGCCATGTCGTTGGAATCGAAGATCACCCAGGTGCCTGCCTGGCTGTACTCCTTCCAGGGGCCGTCCTGCGGAATCTGACGCGTGAAGCTGAAGATCACGTCGTCGGCGTTCATTTCGCGCGTCGGCGTGAACTTGTCGTTGCCGTTGAACTTGACGCCCGGGCGCAGGTGGAAGGTGTATTCGCGCCCGTCGGGGGACACGTCCCAGCTTTCTGCGAGCGCAGGCTCGACCTCGGTGCCGCCGGCCTTGAAGCGGGTCAGGGCGTCATAGAGCGCCTCGAACGAGGCATCCCACGTCGAGTTGGCCGAGTAGAGCGCCGGGTCGAAACCCTCGGGCGTCGCCTCGGAGCAGTAAACGAAGTCTTTGGCGGACGCGCCGAAGGCCGTCAGCCCCAGCGCCGCCGACAGGGTCAGCCCTGCAAGAGTGGATCGTTTCATGTTTGTCTCCCTGTAAAATGCATCAGTCGATATGGTCCAGGCCGCGACCGGGCGCCCACACTTGGTCGACGGCGCTCCAGGCATGGGGATCGCGGATCAGGCCGGCGAGGGCCTTGGCCTGTGCGGCCAGAATGGCCTCGCCTTTTTCCGCGGTGGCCGGTCGGGGATCACCTAGGGTTCCGGTGCCGGGGCGACGCTCCCAGAAAGAGTAGAACCGCGTGGCCGAGCCGGGCAGGGCGTGATCATTGGGATTGTTGGTGATGGCGGCGGCGAAATTTTCGCTCCGCACCTTGGTCGGCATGATCGCCAGCATGACCGAGGATTCGCCCTCGCATGCGTGACCCGCGCCCGGGGCGGTTTCGAGGATCTGACCGATCTCGGTCGGCGCCATGCGCCAGGGTAGCGAGGCGACCATCGGAAGGTTGTGCTTCACCGCCAGTTCGCGCACCGCCACCGCGAGCGGGTCAATGTTGCCGCCATGGCCGTTGACGATCAGCAGACGCTTGAACCCGCCCGAAACCAGCGAACGGGCAATGCTGTCTAGCATCGCGTGCATGGTGGCGTAATCGACGCTGATCGTGCCACCGAAGGGCAGGTGATGCTCGCTCATGCCCAGCCACAGGCCGGGCAGCACAGCCACCGGCACCTCGTCCGCCACGAGCCTTGCGGCGGCGATCGACACGGCCGAGGCGCTCGCCGTATCGGTGATCACAGGCAGATGCGGGCCGTGCTGTTCCAGCGAGCCGATGGGGAGAATGGCGAGCGATCCGTCCCGGGCGGCAATCTTGCGAATTTCCGAGGCGGGCAGGTTTTGCCACTCGACGTCGTGGGGAATGTCTTGGGTCATGTCGTCTCTCCTGGCGCAGCCGGTCTGGTACGGCGGCGGCGTGGAGGACAGGCTCGCTCATTTGACAGTGAAAGCAAGGGGCTGCGCACAATAATTTCGCCAACATCGGGTAGATTTCCGATGGATGCACAAGCAGTCTGCGCCTGACGCGATAAAAACGTGATTGAGGGACCGCCTTCCCGGCGGTCCGAACCGGCGCATGGGGCTTGGCTGGGGCCTTCGATGTCGTGCCAGCGAGGCAAACGCCTAACGGGCTGGCGGATAGATCAACCGGTTGCCCCTCTCGGTCGCGACCATGAACTCGTCGCGCGGCGCGATCCTCGCCCTCGGCCATGTTGTCGATGCTCGCAACGCGGCTGAAGACCGGCTCTGCCAGCGCGCGACAGGGGCGCCGAGGGCGATAATCGAGGTCGGAGTGATGCGGCTGGACACGCGGTCTCCGGCCTGGTCGTGGCCCACCGGCGCGGTAATGATGCGCTCCATGTCGCGAACACGACAGTCCGGCGACAAATTCGCCCAAGCCTCCGAGGTCGCAGTGCGGCCCCCTACTTCCGCTCCTCGGGGGAGCCGACCCCGCCCACGGCCCCGGAGTTGCCCGCTGCCTGCAGCGTTTCCGCCAGCCGCATGAGCGAGATCGCCTCGTTGCGATAGCCGAAAGGATCCGCGCCCTTCGCGGACTGCGCCAGAGCGATCGCGTCGTGCCAGTTCCAGTTCCTGATGTAGGGTGAGCCTTTCAGCAGCTGGCCGAAACCCGCCATCGCTGCGGCGAACCGGGCGTCGTCGTCCACCCTCCCATCTGCCAATATCGGGGTCTCGAGAAGCTTCGAGGCACTTTGGCCCGGTAGCTTGTAGCGCATGCGCAGAAAGCCAAGCTCGTCGCCGCCGCTCTGGGCAGGCTTAGCGTCCGTTCCGTAGCGCAGCGGGTCGTTCAGCAGCGCGGGACTGCCCGGCGCCGCTACCTCGTAGAGTGCGGTGACGGCATGACCGGCCCCAAGCTCCCCGGCATCGACCTTGTCGTTGTTGAAATCCTCGCGCCTGAGGGCCCGCGTCTCATAGCCGATCAGGCGGTATTCGGCGACCCGCGAGGGGTTCCACTCGACTTGCAGCTTCACGTCATCGGCGATGGGAAACAGCGCCCCCGAAAGCTGGTCGACCAGCACCTTTTGCGCCTCTTGCAGGGTGTCGATATAGGCCGCCTGCCCATTTCCCTTCTGCGCCAGGGCCTGCATCGTCGCGTCGTCGAGGTTGCCGCGGCCGAAACCCAGAACCGAGAGGTAGGTGCCGTCCATGCGCTTGCGGGCGACATAGTCCTCCAGATCGCCCGGATCGGAGATGCCGACGTTGAAATCGCCATCCGTCGCCAGGAGGATGCGCGAGACCTCACCCTTCTTCGCCATGCTCTCGGCGGTGCGGTAGGCAAGCTCTAGCCCCTCCGCGCCATTGGTCGATCCGCCCGCTTCCAACCGGTCGAGCGCGCCCAAGATCTCGTTGCGCTTGTCGGCGAAGGTGGGCGGCAGGACCTCGCCCGCCGATCCGGCATAGGCCACGATGGCGATCTGGTCCTCGGGGCGAAGCTGCCCCAGCATCATCCGCAGAGATTGCTTGAGAAGTGGCAGCTTGTCGGAGTCCTCCATCGAGCCCGACGTGTCGATCAGAAATACCAGATTAAGCGGGGGGCGATCTGCAATGGCCGGCATTCGGCCCTGAAGCCCGATCCGGACCAACTGCGTGCCCGGGTTCCAAGGCGTCGGCAGCACCGCGATCGATGCCTTGAAGGGTGCAGGGTCCTCGGCGTCCGGCGCCGGATAATTGTACGGGAAGTAGTTCACCATTTCTTCGACGCGCACCGCAGCAGCAGGCGGCAACTCCCCCGCCATGATGCTGTCGCGGACAACCGCGTATGACGCGGTGTCGACATCGGCCGAGAAGGTCGAGACCGGCTCTTCCGCCGTGACCTTGACCGGGTTGTCATCCGCGTTGGCAAAGGCTTCTGTGTCAGGGGCGATGGGGATCGGAACAATCTGGATTTCCGAATAGGAAGAGATGGCATCGCCTGCGGGCGCTTCGGCCGATGCATCGCTGGTACCCCCCTGCGATGCCGTAGCTTCCGCGTCGCTCGAACGCGCAGCCTCTGCCGTGTGGGGCATGCTGCTCGCCGCTGGGGCGACTGCGGCCGACGGCGCCGGCGGGGGCGCGACGTTCGCGATCGGGGTCGATGGCTCTTGGACTTGCTGCAGCCCGCCCGAGGGGACTTCGGCCGTTGTCTCGGCACTCCGCCCGGGGACTGGCGCCGCGGCGTCATTCGAAAGTGTAGCTTGTGCCTTGCTTGATGGCTTGACTGCGCTCGGGCGGGGGGCTGCCGAGGGCGCCGGAAGCGGAGCGACATCCGCTGTGGGCGCCAAGGGTTCAGCGCCCTTCGGGGTTGCGCTTGTCGCGGCTTCTCCGGAACGTGACGCTTGGTCGCCTACAGGCGCATGCCCGACCCGCTGCTGCAGTGGGTTGATGACTATCGCGAGGCAGAGCGCAGCAGCCGAAGTCGTGAACGCGAGGGCCTGCTTTCCAGTCAGATGAGACAACATTTGACGTACTCCTGTCAGAAATCCCGCCTGCTTTTGGGGGCGGTCCTGACTGGGACGCATCTGCTCTTCGCTTTCCTTGGGAAGCTGGTCGAAAACTTCCATCGACCGCGCCACCGCGTCCCGTTTCGCACGCTCATCTGGTTGAGGCGCCGCACGCAGGGCAGCCGCGAGGCGGGCGAGTTCGTCCTTTGGATCGGGGGTCATCTCGCCTCCTCCTGTGCGACGGCACGGAGCCGTTTCTTCACTTCGGACATCCGCCAGGCGACCGTTCCCTCGGGGATTCCCAGAACCTCGCCCGCCTCAGCCTGCGACAATCCCTCGCCAAGGATCAGGGCCACCGTGTCCCGCAAGTCGTCTGGAAGGCATCCCATCGCGCCGCGCAGCCAATCCTGGTCTCTCTCTGCGGCCGTGTGGTCGGCTTGCCTGCCCCTTTCCCAGTCGCCCCATCCGCCCGCCGCCCGAGCATGCGAGGCCGCGCGGCGGCGGCGGTCATGGGCAGCGTTCACAGCGACCCTGTAGAGCCATGTGGTCAGCCGGGCCTCGTTCCGCCACCCGCGCAGCTTCAGCGGCAGGGAGGCGCAAATATCCTGCGCAAGGTCCTCGGCGTCGGCCTGATGTCCGGTCAGCCGCCAGCAAAGCCCGAAGATGCGGTCATAGTGACGCTCGAGCAGAGCGGCATAGGCCGCCCTGTCACCGCGTCCCGCCGCAAGCGCTAGTGTCTCGTCCGACAACATCATCAGCATCACGACCCATCAGACGCAGCCGGGCAATAGTTTCCTTGGGGGACTGCCCGACAACTGGACATGATGCTGTGGAAATTGCCAGCTTTCAGCGGTCGCCTCATGCACAGTCGAGGGTGCCATCAGCAATGCACGTCCTTGTTGGCCGCTGATTATACTAAGCTGTCTTACCTGCAGTTCGCTTCGGAGCCGTTGGAGGACAGTAGAGGGCCCGCCGACGCACAGACGCATGTAGTTCTGGTGCCCGAAGCGTGCGGCCTCTCAGTGATCGGTGGGCTGCCGATGAGAAAGATGGCCCGATGGGGCGTTCGTTTTTACAAAATCTGGTGCCGCGGATCCCGGGTTGGCGGCATCTGCCAAAGATCGAGGTCCACGGGCCCGCTCTATCCATCTGCTCCGTCGGAACCAGACGCCCGCGGCAGTCATTGTGAAGACGTGTCGTTATTATGACGCACCGATGGATCGTTTTGGTCATTCTATTACGAACGTCTCGCCCCCGGAGAATCAATGCGCATCGCAATAGTTGGAACCGGGCCTACCGGGATCTATACGCTTCAGAGTTTGCTGACGCAGGGTGCGGCAACACATGTTTCTCTTTTCGAGAAAGGCGAGCGGGTAGGGGTGGGCATACCGTACTCTCGTGAGACGGCGGGCCCGACAATGTTGGCCAATATTGCCAGCATCGAAATTCCGCCCGTTATTGAGCCGTTTATCGATTGGCTCCGAGTTCGCAGCGACGCGTATCTCTCGGCCCACGCTCTTGACCGCGCGAACCTGACGGAACGGACTTTTGCCCCACGTGTAGTCCTCGGCGATTACTACCATGACCAGATAAACGGTCTCATTCAGGCGTTTTGTGACGCGGGCGTAGATATAGAAGTCCATGAATCATGCCGCGTAACAGATTTGAAGCCCGCCGGATCAAAGATAAGGTTATCCACCCGACCTCGCACCGATACGGCGCCATTCGAAAAGGTTGTCCTCGCCACCGGCCATGTTTTCGAACCGGATGATGATCTGACGGACAACTACTTTCCCAATCCGTGGTCCGGATTGATCGAAGTGGATGTTCCGGCGGCGAGGGTGGGCATCATGGGTACCTCACTCAGCGCCATCGACGCCGCAATGGCGGTAGCTGTTCAGCATGGCAAGTTTGTCCGGGACAGAGGCGCGTTGACCTATCGGTCGGACGTCGAGAACGAGCTTATGCTTACCCTCATGTCGCGGAATGGATTGCTGCCTGAGGCAGATTTTTACTGCCCCATCCCCTACATCCCGCTCGAAATCATGACCCCGGACGCACTGCGAGAGGCGGTTCGGCAGGAGAATGCTTTCGACGCCGTCTATGATCTGTTTCGGTCCGAAATTGCACATGCCGACCCGTCTTGGGCGGTGAGGGTTGGGCTCGCCGAACTTACGCCCGAACTGTTCGAGCGGGCCTATTTTCATGATCGGGAAGCCAATGATCCGTTTCGTTGGGCGCGTGCCAACCTTGAGGAAGCAGAGGCTAACCACCGCGCGCGCCTCACCGTAGCATGGCGCTACGCCATTTTGCGCATGCACGAGAAGGTCCAGGCCATCCTCCCCGAACTGAGCGAGCCAGAACGGGAGCGGTTTGATCTGACGCTCAAGAAGGTGTTCGTCGACAACTATGCAGCGGTTCCCCCAGAGTCGATTCATCGTCTGCTCGCCTTGCGAGATGCAGGGGTGTTGTCAGTTCTGGAGCTTGGGGAGGACTATGGAATAACTCACCAGGGCGATGAAACGGTAATCCTCGTTGGTGGCCGGCACCATGTATTTGACGTCTTTATTGACGCACGCGGTCAAAAGCCGATGGAGACCAAGGATTTGCCGTTTCCCACCTTGAGGCAAGCCCTGCTCAATGCCGGATACGACAGTCCCGACATTGCAGAGGACTTTGGTCTTCTGGGCCTGCCGCCCTACGCCGACAAGGTTTATCTCGCCGCGTCGCCCTACCTTTTAAAGGACCGGCCGTTTGTTCAGGGCATCACGGCTTGCGCAGATATCGGGAAGATTGTCGCAGCGGGCTGCACCGGTGCTGCTCATAACGCGTTTGCCAAGGTTGGCCTGGCCGTTGGCTGCTCGGGTGATCTTGTTAGCTGGCGAAATTCCGTTGCCTGGCTGCCAGAGGACGAGATCTTTGGTTCGGCTAAGATGTGTGTCGCAGAGGCCAGAACGCTTAGGTGAGGGACACCCTCAGGACGATATGGTTCCCTTTCGGACACTTCGCATGCCGCCTACGGCCCACCCGCCGAGCCCCCAAACTTTCGCGCAGCATTCGCCCCATGGGCGATTTATCGCACTGCAAATCGCTGGTCGGATCGCCGAGCAATGTGCGTGCGCCTTGTGGACTTGAGGCTTCCGGTTCGGCAATCATGTACTTTTCAATCCGGGTGCCGCTAGTGGTAGTCAATCCCACCGTCTTGCCTAGACTGCGGTTGATATGCGCACCCTTTCGTGCCGTATTGTACTCCCATTGTTACCGGTGGGCTCAAGCCAGGGATGCGGGACGGGGATCTGCGGGGGAACAGCCGGTCAATGACGGGCCGCGCCACGCTCCGCAGCTGCCTCTCCGAAGCTTCGGGACGCATCCGGGAGTCCCGGACCGGTATTTCCCTTGACACTGCCGACGCCGGAATCCCGCTAATACCGTGATGTCCCGCAGGATCGAGTCGCTACTGACCTCGGGGTAACTATCTGGCCGTGCGGGCCCCAAGGCGAGCATGGATAGACAGACCTCCGTGCGGCCGCCTATGGGCGTGCCGCCGATCGAAAGATTGGCGGTGTCGCGACGAACAAAGAACTGGCGGGCGCTGCCGCGCACGTCGTCTCAGGGTGGCATTCGCCGATCGAGCGAGGGGCTGTGTTGCCTCACGGCCATGTGGTATACTGTCGGTATCCCGTAGATATGGTTTTTACACGGTGCTATGGAGAGGCATGTGACGTGCCATCCCGTGAAGCCCGATGTGACCAACTCTCGACCTCTTTCGAATAATGTTTATTTAACTAGTTGTAAATATTATATAAAGTAAGTAAGTCAGAGACTAAGCAGATGGTCGCCTGCCGCCCACGTAACAGTTTCGTCGCCTCGACGGCCTCGCTGCGTAGATCATGGGCGGAGGTAACCAGATGCGCGTCCCCAGAAATTATTTGTGTTGCAATACGCAGTGAATGCACGTCACATACGTTGGTAGCATCGCGCACTTCTGCCGGGTGATTTGATGTCTAAGACCAACGCTTCACTGACCCCGACCGCTCAGGAGTCGATCCTAGGCATGATTCACGGCCGACAGTTAGCGCACGAGACCGTCGTCCGTGAGTGTGACTTGGCCAACCAAGTTGGGTTGTCTCGCACCCCAGTTCGTGATGCGCTCGGCCGCTTGGAGGGGGGGGATTTCCTGAGGCGATCCGGCCGAACGCTGCTGGCTAATCGGCGTCGCGCTTGGCGATTTGCTCGAGATCCTCGCGGTCCGAAGACTGATCGAGGCGTTGCGGCCGCGCGCATGCCGCTTTGCATCGTTTCGTCGAGAAAATCGCGGATCGAGGCGATGAACGATGCAAAAAGCTTCGGCAGTGTGGAACGCTGGGATGCCGATCAAGAGCTGCATACGGCGATCGCGCATGCATCCGGCAACGGCCTGTTTGAAAGGATGGTCGCCGAGTGCCGCCTCCGCACGGGGATGTTCGGGATGGAGCGGATTCCTTCTCGTTTCGAGTCGGGGCGCGCCGAACATCTAGCGACTCTGGGCGCTTTGCACGAGCGCGCTGCTGAAGCGGTCGGCCCCCTGATGGACGCTCACATCGAGAATGCCAAGTTAGCCGTCGTCCGTGCTTTGACGGGATTGGCTGATCTATGATGCGGACGCTCCATTCGGTCCCGACGGCAATCTAACAATCGGAGTGACCCCCGTCGGCCAGCGAGATCACTTCAATCCGTTTCCCATCTGAACCGAGGCAGCATGTCTACCAATCTTCTCTATCTCGGCAACGGCCGAAAGATGCAGTCTCTCGCAAAGCTGGACGACCGCTTCGAAAGTTGGGGCATGAGCGTCGATCGGCGCTGGGCGTACAACGGCGATTTCCCTGCGAGCCTTGACGGCTATGACGGTATCTTCCTGTCCGGCAGCCCGCACGCCGCTTTTGACGATGTCCCCTTCATCCATCGCGAACACGACCTCATCCGTGAGGCGGCCGAGAAGGACATCCCTATGCTCGGCATTTGCTTTGGCAGTCAGATCCTCGGCTCGGCGCTCTGCGGGCGAGACCAGGTGTTTCGCCGTGATTTCTGCGAGATTGGCTACAAGGATCTTCCGGTCAACGAGGCCGCGCGAACGGACCGGATTGCGGGCAATCTGGGAAGTTCGGTGCACATGTTCGTCTGGCACAATGACGAAGTGCGGGCGGAGCATCCAGACATGGTTATCCTGGCAAGTTCCGACCTATGCCCAAACCAGATCTGGCGTTATCGCGATCAGTCGATCTGGGGCATCCAAGGGCATCCCGAAATCACAGCCGAGCAGGCCCCAATCTGGTTTGAGGAGAACCGCGAACGGATGGTGCAGGATGGCGGCGATGTGGATGCACTTAAGTTCAGCGCCAACGAGGCGTCGGAGGCCAAGACCATGCTTACCAACTTTGCGGCACTCGTGAAGTCCGCTTGACCAAACAGGTGCCCGCCAATTGCTGGCGCGTGACATCCTAGCGCGCTTCGCGAATCTGCAGAGGAGGAGGACGGAACATGAAGAACCTGCTTCGGACGATTGCGGCAACAGCCGTGCTTGCGGCGATGCCGCTCGCGGCATCCGCGGAGGAAATGGTGTTCGCCAGTTGGGGGGGCGCCTATCAGGACGCGATCCGCAAGGCTTGGATCGAACCGTTCACCGCGGCGACTGGCGTCGAGGTCATTGAGGACACCGAACCCGAGGTCGCGCGAATTCGGGGAATGGTCGATACCGGCAACGTCGAATGGGATGTGGTGACTGGCGGCAATGCGACCCTTTCGGACGGTATGGCGCACGGCCTGTTCGAGAAGATCACTCCAGAGATGGTCAACCAAGAGGGAGTAATCCGCGAGGCGCGCAGCGATTACGGCGTTCCGTCGGAAATCTTCTCGACGGTGATAGGCTACTCGACCGAGGCATTCCCGAATGGCGGTCCCAAGACATTTGCTGACTTCTGGGATGTCGAAAAATTCCCCGGCAAGCGAGCAATGCCGGACAAGCCCTCGACAGTTCTCGAGGCAGCGTTGCTCGCAGACGGCGTTGCGCCGGCTGATGTCTACAAGACGCTAGACACCGAAGAGGGCATGAAGCGCGCCCTCGACAAAATTTCTGCCCTGAAACCGAGCATATCGATCTGGTGGAACAGCGGCGCGCAACCCGTGCAGGCCATCGGTTCGGGCGAAGTGGTGATGGCGCTCGGATGGAATGGACGTTTCCAGGCCGGGGTCGACGAAGGGCTGCCGCTAGCGATGTCGTGGGACCAGTCGATTGCACAGGTCGGCTATTTCATGATCGTTAAGGGTGCGCCCAACAAGGACGCGGCGGTGAAGTTCCTGAACTTCATCATTGATGCTAAGAACCAAGCGGAGTTCTCGAAGTATGTTGCCTATGGCCCGGTGACCGAAGCTGCCCTGCCGCTGATCGACGACGAGCGCAAAGCCCGTTTGCCTTCGACCACTGAACGACTGGCGAACACGCTGTTCCTCGACATTCCCTGGTGGGGAAAGAACGCGGTTTCGGCCGGCGAGGCCTACACAATGATGATGCAGCAGTAAGTCGAGGGGGCGGTCCAAATGTCGACCGCCCTGATCTCTGGGCAAGGGAAGAACCCGAGATGGTCAAGTTGAACTACGCCTTCGAAGTCCGCGAATATGAGGAGCGGCTCGCGCGGGTCCAGTCCGCCCTGCGCCGCAAGGGCGTTGACGCCCTGTTGGCTTTTCTGCCCGAAACCGTCACGTGGCTGACCGGTTTTTTTACTCGTGGCTACGGCAGCTTCCAATTCGCCATCATCCCCGCGGAAGGGGCGCCATCACTTTTCTGCCGGGATGTCGAGGAATACTATCTCGACTCAACTTGCGTGTTTCCAGATCGTGCGATGTGGAATGACAGCGATGATCGAATCGCCGTTGCAGCTGAAATGATCCGTAGGCGACTAGGCCCGAAATTGCGCCTGGCTGTGGAGAGGGCGGCGTGGCCTTTGTCTGTCGCAAGGTATGAGGCCCTTAAATCTGTCTTGCCCGGGACTGGGTGGAGCGACGAAAGTCGGCTCGTCACCGAGATGCGTTTCATCAAATCCCCCGCCGAAATTGCTTATCAGCGGCGCGCGGCGAAGGCTGCCGAGGCCGGAATGCAGGCTGCGATCGATAGCGCCGGCGAGGGTGTCAGCGAGCGCGAGATGGCGGCCGAGATCTGCGCCGCGATGATCCGGGCAGGAAGCGACCTTCCTGGCCCAGGAGTGATGTCTTCTGGCGAGCGCGCCTATCATCTTCACGGGGGTTATTCCGACCGGGTTCTCGAGCGCGGTGACATTGTCCAGATCGAAACTACGCCGAATAGCCGCAACTACCATGCTCGCTTCATGCGTCCGATCCGTGTCACGCAAGCCAGTGACGAAGATCATCGCATTGTGGAGACGCTTATCCGGATTCAGGATCAAGCGATTGCCGCGGTCGCTCCGGGAGTTCCAGCGACCTTGCCCGATAGCATCTATCGCGACGGGGTCCTCACAGCCGGTCTGCGGGAAACCTATACTAACAAGACGTTCTATTCAGTCGGTCTGCTGCTTAATCCTAATGGCGGCGAACCGCTAGAGGCTGAACCCAGCGCAACCTGGAATTTCGAGCCGGGGATGACCTTCCACACCTATGTCCTGGCGCGGGGCTTCGGCATGTCCGAGACGATTACCATCACAGAAGATGGCCATGAGCGGCTGACCAACTTCCCACGTCAACTGTTTGTCTCGTGATGAGCGCCAAGGCCGGCATCGCGCCGCAGTGGCAAAGGCGGGAACTGTTGCCGGTGGCGCTTGCCAGCCCGTTACTGCTGTTCTTGCTCGCTTTTTTCATCTGGCCGGTCGTGCAGTTGTTGGGGCTGAGCTTCGGCGAGAGTGGCTTTACACTTGAGAACTACACCCGTCTGGCGCAGGTGCCGCTCTACCGACGTGTGTTCGCCAACACCTTCTTTATTTCGGCCACAACTACGGTTCTTTGCATTTTCTTTAGCTATCCCGTCGCCTATCTTCTTGCCACGGTCAGCGATCGCACCCGCAAGATCCTTTTCGTTATGGTGTTGCTGCCGTTCTGGACTAGCGCTCTGGTTCGCACAGCGGCATGGATCGTCATCCTGCAACGCAACGGCATCCTCAATTCCTTCCTGACATCGAGCGGGATCATCGAACAGCCCTTGCCCTTTGTCTATAATCTCTCCGGTGTGCTCATTGGTATGACGCACGTCCTGATGCCCTTCGTCGTGCTGCCGCTCTACGCCGCGTTCCGGAATATCGATAACTCGCTCATCCTCGCGGCTTCCGGGCTAGGGGCAAACAACCGAGCCCTCGCGTCACGGATCGTCCTGCCGCTAACAGCTTCCGGGGTCATCGCCGGCGGCACCATCGTCTTTATGAATGCGCTCGGCTATTATATTACGCCGGCATTGATGGGTGGACCTGGCCAGACCATGGTTTCCATGCTCATCGCGCAGAATATCAACACCAACCTGAATTGGGGAATCGCGGCGGCACTTTCGGTAGTACTTCTAGTTCTGACGCTCGGAATCTTCGTTGCGTTCCAGCGTGCCTTCGGGATGGATCGCCTTTTCTCGGCCGGGGGCGGACGCGGGGCCAGCCAGAGCTTCGGCGGCGCCGGCGGCAGGTCATTCGGGGGCTGGGTTGCCGCCTTGTGCGGCGTGCTGGTTCTGCTCGTCATGATCGCACCAATCGTGATCGTCTTTCCAATGAGCCTGAGCTCATCCCCTTTCCTGAAGTTCCCGCCAGACAGCTACAGCATCCGATGGTTTCAAAACCTGCTGTCCGATCCAAAATGGATCAAAAGCATCTGGAACTCTGCCAAGGCCGCGTCGATCGCGGTGCCCTTGTCAGTTGTCCTTGGCACTGCAGCTGCCTTGGGGGTTTCGCGGACGCGGCAGCGCTTCCGCGTGTGGCTAGACACCCTGTTCGTCATGCCGATGGTCGTGCCGATCATTCTTTTGGCGGTGGGTCTCTACTACGTGCTGGCCCCGTTCAAGGTGCTTGGCAACCCTTATACCTTGGGCTTGGCCCAGTCGGTCCTCGGGGCTCCTTACGTATTCCTGACTGTACGTGCCGCCCTCAAGGGGTTCGATCCCTCACTTGAACTGGCGGCCCTCAATCTTGGGGCAAGCTGGCTCACTATGTTCCGCAGGGTTTTGCTTCCAGCCATCGCCCCCGGGATTATCGCAGGTTCGATTTTCGCCTTCATCCAGTCTTTCGACGATGTGGTGCTTGCCTTGTTCCTGACGAATGTTCGTTCGCGAACACTGCCACGCGCGATGTATGAGGGGTTGGCCCACGAAATCGATCCCACAATCAACGCAGCCTCTGCGCTCATCATCCTGCTGACCATCGTTGTCTTGCTTATCAATCTGTTGCTTTCCCGGAGGACCACCAATGCCTGAGCTACTTGGGAAAGCCGTCACCATCCGCTCGCTGGTCAAGAGTTATGGAGCAGCCCGGGTCCTTCATGGCCTCGACCTCGACATAGGGTCGGGTGAATTCTGCACCCTTTTGGGTGCATCAGGGTCTGGCAAAACGACCACGCTCAAAGCCATCGCGGGCTTCGAACAGATCGATTCCGGCAGCATCAGCATCGACGGCGTCGATATTGCGCCAATCCCCGTAGCACGGCGAAACATTGGCATGGTGTTTCAGAACTATGCATTGTTTCCGCATATGTCTGTGCGTCGCAACGTGGCCTTCGGTCTGGAGATGCGCCGCCTTGCTTCAGCTGAAATTTACCGTCGGGTCGATGATGTGTTGAAGCTGGTCGAGCTGACGCCCTATGCCGACAAATCCCCCGAGGCCTTGTCGGGCGGCCAGCAACAACGTGTTGCGTTAGCCAGGGCACTCGTGATCAATCCCGACATTCTTTTGATGGACGAACCGCTTGGTGCCTTGGACAAGAATTTGCGTCAGGCGATCCAGTTGCAACTCAAGGCGCTTCATCGTGAACTTGGTGTGACGATCATTTACGTAACTCATGATCAGGAGGAGGCGTTGCACCTTTCGGATCGGATCGTGATCATGGATCAGGGGCGTATCGTCCAGCACGGAACGCCGCACGAATTATACTTTAACCCCGACAATCCTTTCGTCGCCGGATTCCTTGGCGAGTGCAACTTCCTCGTCGACAGCGCAGGGAAACGCATTGGTGTGCGGCCCGAGGTGATGCGTCCCGGTGCGTCAACAAAAGCATCGCAACGCGAGATCGCGGCGACGATTGAATCAGTGATTTTCCTGGGTTCGGGCACCAAGATCGTTGGCCGAGTCGGCGATACACAGATTACTGCCGTCGTGAACAACGGTCGGGTTTCCACTCTTCCCGGCGAAGGTGAGGTGATGCTGTTCCACGTTGACGAAGGGGACGTCATGATATGGCCGTCCGCGGCGCAAAGAGGCTGAAGCAGTGTGCTGTCCCAGAAATGCAAGCTAGTCTCAAAGCTCGCAGAGCGCCCTCGCAGTCGACACCTCGCCGGAGATAACGCTCGCGCCCGCTGATTTTCACAAAGACTTCGTCTAGGTGCCATCGCCACTGCTTACCGGTACGATGGCGGGTGGCATGCCGGATACGGATTTCGGCGGGGAAGACGGGCCTCAACCCTTTTCTAGCAGAAGCGGACCATCCGGTGGCCAACGTCGATGCCGCGTTCATGCAGCAGGGTCTCGACGTTCCGCAAGGGGAGCGGGAAGCGGGCGTAGAGCACTACGGGAACTCGAATGACGCCTGGCGAGGCCTTGAAGTAGCGGGAAGCGCGCTCGCCGGTCACGTAGCCCGGCGACAAGTACCGGCTCCAGTGACAGCCTCGACTGCCACGCTGTTGCTGCAAGTCCTGGCGATAACGCGCGGAAGTGTGGGTCGAGCATCACGGCAAGCGGCGTTTTCGGGCCACGTCTTGCAGTAGGAAATGGCTGCGCTGAATCGCTGTCAACGGCGCAGTCACGTCCGCTCGTGTAACTCTAGTCTATCCCAAAATGCCTATGAGTGCAGGTAGACGCCGCGGCGCCGCGAAAGTCGCCGGATGTCCGCAATCAGCCCACCAGCTGCCGAGATAACCTCACTGGCCGAGTTGGCCAGTGCGTGTGTTGATGTCAGTCGACCATGACTGAGTGCAGCACCCGTCAAACTGAAACGGCCCGGCGTTGTGCTGTCAGACGAATGCGAACTTGTCTCAGTGGTTGCAGCGGGACCCCCCTCAGGCGGCGCCAAGCTGCCGCCACTCAATGAGAGCGGGGGTCCGGTTAGGTTTGAAGTGATCGCGGTGAGAGAGGCTGCGATCCTGGTTGAAGTGGTTTAAGAAGGAGGCATGAACGGCGACGAACATCTGCAAGCTTCGCATGCCGGGGAAGCGGAGTATCGCTCGCTCCCGTCGCCGAAACGGTAGATGTGAGTTCTCGGCGCGATTGTTTGCATGCCGTATTCAGTCCTGGTTCATCCCCATGCCGAACTCGCGCAGGCCGCGGCGTGGAAACTGAGACGGTCTGTGACGGTCTTGGTCGGCGAGCCATACCGGCGTATAAGTTTTCTGAGAAACTTCAGCGCGGCCTTGCGATCCCGGGTTTTGGTCACCACGGATTCCCGCACCTCACCTTCGTGATCAACCGCGCGCGCCAGAGGTAGTGCCTGCGGCCTTTGATCTTCACTAAGATTTCGTCCGGCTGCCGGCGCCACTGCGGTCCGGCACGCAGTTGCTGCACGCACTGCGTGCGGATCTTGGCGGCAAACAGCGGGCCGAATCAGTTCCACCAGAAGCGCACCGGCGCGTGGCTGATGTCGATGCCGCGTTCATTTAGGAGGTCTTCAACGTTCCTGAGCGACAGCGGGAACTGGACGCAGAGCATCACGGCTAGGAGGATGACCTCGGGCGACGTCTTGAAATATCGAAAGGTCGGCGTTGGGTC
This sequence comes from Paracoccus suum, assembly GCF_003324675.1. NCBI lineage: Bacteria > Pseudomonadati > Pseudomonadota > Alphaproteobacteria > Rhodobacterales > Paracoccaceae > Paracoccus > Paracoccus suum. The sequence continues at coordinate 2,704,520 of NZ_CP030918.1, read as the reverse complement.
ATATGGAAGGGTCGGGCGATCGCTCCCGCTCGGGCAAGCCGAGTTTATCTGACTGTGCCGTCAGTGCGGATGTCGCAGGGTGGGCGAATGTTGCTCGCTCTGATGAACCGAATGCTTCGGCAAATTGAGATGGCCCAACTCATTGCGGATGATCAGAAGGCGGGGCTACCAGCTGTCCCAAAGGCTTGGGAAGATTATGCAAAAGAAACAGGCGAGTTCGTGGCAGAGGCGTGTTGCCAGGCATCGATTTGGTGCGAAATCTCGTCGCGGATCAGCCGAACATGGCGCTTATCGCTCGGTGGGACCTTTCCCCGCGATAATCTTCGACCGAGCTCTTTCCACGCGGCGCGCCCGCGTTTCCGACTGCTTGGCGTCCGAGAAGTGGAGCATCCAGCCGCGCTGCCGTCCCGGCGTCAGTTCCTCGAAGGCTTCCGCCAGTTCGAGATCGTCGTCGAGGGCGTTCTGTAGTTCGTCCGGATAGTCGAGATCGTCCTTTTCGGTGAACTCGACCTTCAGCCCATCTTTCTCCACCTGTATCGCTCGGTCGACGAAGCGCCGGATCGTGCCTTCACCGTGTTCGATTTCTTCCAGGCTCCTAAAATGAAGCCGTCGCATCGCCTGTGAGTGCTTGCCCGGCTGGACGAGAACGCCGTCCTCATCTCGCAGGAGCGACCCCTTGAAGAATCCGACCGCGCAAGAGTTTTTCATCCCGTAGATGATCGCCACGTTTCTGCCTTCGTGGGCGTAGCAGAGCTTGCCCCACTTCACCCGTTCCTCGAGGGCGCAATCGAGGAGAATGTCGCGCAGCTTGCGTCGCTCGGCCCGCCAAGTTTCCTGTTTTAGGAGTTTTTCGATATCGGGATCACTTGCCATGCCTGCTTCCCTTCAAACTGAGTTCGGCGCGACGAAGATCCGTCCGATCGCGATCACTGCGCAGACGGCGACGCCCAGCCAGTGATACATCGGCCTGTTATCCTCGGCGCCCCCGCAGGTAAACGCCGGAGAAGATCGGCGTCCACCGCGATCGGGGTGGCCGCGTCCGGCACGAGCCATCCCGGCGACAGTGCGACCACCGGGAATGACCAGACCTGGCGCAGGACAGTTCAAGCGGGATCAGAGCCATCCAGACAGCATTCGGGAGCGCGGCCAGCGTCGGAACGGCCTGGTCAGAGTTAATGAGCCCCCAGCCGGCCCGATAGCTGTGTGCAGCGCGGGCAACGCCTGAAGTATCCGGCGAGCGATGCTCATCGTCAGCCCTGACCATCGAGATTCGCGACGACCTCCTCCAGCCGGTCGAGAAATTGTTCCCAGCCCGCCTTGGCCCCGTAGTAGGCCTGATCCTGATCGCGACCGAAGCCCGATTGCTCCATTTTCAAATGCGTGCCGGTGGCGGTTTCCGTCAGGGTCCATGTCACAACGCTTTCCAACCCGTACGCCGCCCAGGAATACGAGAGCGTCCTGAGCGGTTCGATTGCCAGTACCTCGCACGACACTTTGCCCCACTCAGCTTCGAGGTGGAAACGGTGGCCGACCTCAGGCTTGAAATCGCTTTTCATCAGCCATTTCTCGATGAGATGCTCCTGCGTCAGCGCACGCCAGACATATTCCGGCGGGTGTCTCAGTTCGCGTTCCTTAAAAATCGAGCGCAGGTTGTTCGTGTCTTCCGTCACTGGTCCATCCTCCTCAGAAGACCTTCAAATTCGTCGAGCTTCGCGTCCCAGAACTGGCTCATGGTTCGCGTCCAATCGACCAGCGGTGCCAGTGCCTCGACATTCGCAGCATAGCGAGTCTGGCGACCGTCCTGCCGCCCGCTGACAAGGCCCGCTTGCTTGAGGATGGCGAGATGCTTTGACACCGCCGGTTGTGAGATCCCGGCAAAATCCGTCAGCGCCAGAACATTCTGTTCGCCTCCAAGGCACAGGCGCTCGAAAATGGCTCTGCGGGTCGGATCGGAAAGGGATCGAAAGAGGTTATCGTGCAAATCCAACATAAATCATAACCCGCTAGCTATGTGTAACGGATAGCTAGCCAGTTATGATTCGACAACCCCTGACTTGATCCAGACTGCACACGTGGGAGCCGTCATCCACAGGCCGACATCAAGGGGGATAGGCTACCACTACGACAGAATGCCGAGGCGGAACCGAGGAGGCGCAACGGAAGGTGGTGAGCAACAATATTTGACCAAGCCAACCGACAGTCGGCTCGCCACGGTCAGCCCAGGGAGACCGCCAATGGTCCGTTGCAGCCTCCAAAAATCGCAGATCTTCCCGACACTAAATGCTTCTGCTGCCCAAGCCGACCAAACGGTCATGCAGTTCGTCGATGAGCAGGATCCGGCTGCTGTGCGGCTGGTGCACGAGCCCGATCTGGCGGCGCAGGTCCGGCGGACCGAATGGCGCCGCGCGCAATGGTGCGGGACTGTCCAGCAGTGCCACCCGCGGCACTATTGACACGCCCAGCCCCCCGGCCACGCAGGCGGTGATCGAGGCTATGGTGTCGATCTCGGCGACCTCGTTCAGCCGGATGTCCAGCCGGCTGAGTTCTTGGTCGATGATGTGGGCAAGAGGCACGTTGCTGCCGAATCGGATGAAGGGGCAGTTGCGCAGGTAGTCCTCGGCGGTCATCAGGGGATAGTCCGGCGGCGCGATCACCAGCAGCGGTTCGGACAGGAACGGGCGCCAGCGCAGGCCAGGCGGCAGGCGTAGATGCTCGGCGACCATTGCCGCGTCCAGACGGCCCGCCGCCACGTCCAGCAGCAGTCCATCGGACAGGCCGACGCGCAGCTTGACCCGCAGGCCGGGACGGGCATCGCGCAGTGCGACGATTGCGCGGGGCAGCAGCGAAAGCGCGCTGGTCCGTACCGACCCTAGCGACAGTGTGCCGATCAGGCGACGCCCGGATATAGCGTCAAGCGCGGTTTCTGTCAGTTGTAGGACCTCGCGCGCCGTCTCGAGCATCTGCTGGCCGGCCGCCGTCAGGCGCGGCGGGCGGCTGGTGCGGTCGAACAGCGCGGCGCCGATTTCCTGTTCCAGCGCCTGGACCTGCTGGCTGATGGCCGAGGGCGTGAGGTGCACCTTTTCGGCCGCCCTGGCGAAGCCGCCGGTTTCGACGATGGCCAACAAGGTTTTCAGCTGACGGGTATCCACTAATTAAGTGTTCCTTCATTTAAGAATTAAAATTAGCCGTTGGCGTCCAGAATATCTAGTGACGTAATGTCCCCCTTGACGGCTGCATCCGCCGCGAAGGGGAGAATTAATGCCGAAGAACGTCCTGATCACCGGGCCCGACCTTGTCGCGCCTGCGGTCGACCTGCTGACGTCTGCCGGTCTGACGCCGGTCTATGTACCGCCCTACACGGGCGGCGAGGGTCTGACAGAGATCGTTCGTGCCGCCGATCCTGTAGGGATCATTTCACGCATGGGCCGGCTGGATGCGGCCACCATGGACTGCGCTCCGTCGCTTCAGGTGATTTCCAAGCACGGCGTGGGGGTGGACAACATTGACTTGGCCGCCGCGGGCGAGCGGGGAATCCCGGTGCTGATGGCCACCGGCGCTAACGCCTTGTCGGTCGCGGAACATGCCATCGCGCTGCTGCTGGCGGTGGGCAAGCGGCTGGTGCCGCTGGACCGCGGGCTGCGCGAGGGACGCTGGGAAAAGGCCGGCTTCAAGGGCCGCGAGATCGCTGGCTCGACCCTTGGGCTGGTGGCGTTCGGCGCGATCGCCCGGCACACGGCGCGCATCGCGCAGGCGTTGGGAATGACCGTCATCGCCTATGACCCCTTCTGCCCGGCCGAGGCAATGGAGGCTGCGGGCGTCCGCCGGGTCCATGATGTCGATGCGCTGGTAACCGAGGCAGATGTGATCAGCCTGCATTCGCCGCTGACCGATGCCACTCGCAACCTGATCGACGCCCGCCGCCTGGCGATGATGAAGCCCGACGCGATCATCGTCAACACCGCCCGCGGAGCGCTGATCGACGAGGCGGCGCTCGCTGCGGCCCTCGCCAAGGGTCAGATCGCCGGGGCCGGGCTGGACAGTTTCGCGCAGGAACCGCCGGCCGCCGAACATCCCTTCTGGGCCGAACCGCGGCTGGTCATGACACCGCATGTCGGCGGCGTGACCACGGCGGCAAATGCCCGCGTCGGCATCGAAGCCGCACAGGGAATCATCGACCACTTGGCCGGGCGCGACCTGCCGCCCGCCCGTATTGCCAACCGCGCGGCGCTTGCGCCCGCCACCTCCTTAAAGGGACTTAGATGACCATCGGTTTCCGCATTCTGACCCGCAACCGCGCCGTCACGCCCGAGCTGGTCGCGCAATTCCGCGCACTGCCGGTCGCCAATGTCAGCGATGCCATGAGGCGGATGACCGCCGCCGGTCCCCGGCTGACCCGCATGCACCAGGACGGCACACTCGCCGGCCCGGCGCTGACTGTGAAATCGCGGCCGGGCGACAACCTGATGCTGCACAAGGCGATCGACATGGCCCAGCCCGGCGACGTGATCGTCGTCGATGCCGGGGGCGATCTGACCAACGCCCTGATGGGCGAGATGATGCTGGCCTATGCCGCCAAGCGCGGTGTCGCCGGCTTTGTCCTCAACGGCGCGATCCGGGATGCGGATGCGATCCGCGAGATGAATCTGCCGCTGTTCGCGGCGGGCATCACCCATCGCGGCCCCTACAAGGACGGGCCGGGGGAAATCAACGTCCCGATCGCCATCGACGGGATGGTGATCGCACCGGGCGATCTGGTGCTGGGCGACGGTGACGGCGTGGTGGCGGTGCCCTTCGATGCGGCCGAGGCCGTTCTGGCCGCGACCCGCGCCAAGCACGATGCCGAGACCAGGCAGATGGCGGCCATCGACGCCGGAACCAACGATCGGTCCTGGGTCGATGCGGCGCTGAAGGAACTGGGCTGCGAGATGCCGGCCTGAAGAGGAGATGCGACCGGCGCTGCCGGCGCGAATTGGGGAGGAACAACCATGACCGCACTGAAATCCGCGGCCCTTGCCGCCATCCTGACGACGGCCGCCACCGCCGCTCTGGCCGAATGGCCGACCGACCGACCGATCGAGATGATCGTGGCCTTCGCCCCCGGCGGCGGCACCGACATCATGCTGCGCACGCTCGCGCCCTTCATCGAGGCGGAACTCGGCACCCAGATCCCGGTGATGAACCGCCCCGGCGCCTCGGGCGAGATCGCCTATACGGCGCTGTCGCAGGCAAAGCCCGACGGCTATACCATCTCGTCGCTGAACACGCCCGGCTTCCTGACCATGCAGGTGGACCGCAAGCTACGCTTTGACCCGGCGGCCCTCTGCCCGCTGGCGCGCATCGTGGAAGATCCCGGCACCTTCGTCGTGCAGGCAGGCGCGCCCTATCAGACGCTGGCCGACCTGGTGGCCTTCGCCAAGGACAACCCCGGCAAGGTTTCGGTCGGCACCACCGGCGTCGGCACCGACGAACATCTGGCCATGCTGCAACTGGAACAGGCGGCGGGGATCGACCTGACCGCCGTGCCCTTCGCCGGCGCCAACGAGGCAAAGACCGCCCTGCTGGGTGGCCATGTCAGCATGATCGGCCTGAATGTAGGCGAATACGCGACCAGCGACCACAACGCCATCCGGGCGCTGGCGCAGTTTTCCGAGGAACGCTCGACGCTTGCCCCCGACCTTTCCACGGCCAAGGAGCAGGGCTTCGACGTGATGATGTCGTCCGAACGCGGCCTTGCAGCCCGCTGCGACGTGCCCGAGGCCGACCGCACCCGCCTGTCGCAGGCGATCGAGGTGGCACTGGCCAAGCCCGAATTCCTGGAAAAGGCCAAGCAGCAGAACCTGCCCCTGTCCTATCAGTCGGGCGCCGACTGGACGGCGGCGATGCCCGCGCGGCTGGAACGCTTCCGCCAGATCCTGGCGCTGGTCAAGGAAAACCCGTGATGGCCGCGCCGGACGCCCGCATGGGCAACCGCCCCGACCTGCTGACGGCGGCGCTGTTCCTGGGAATCGGGGTACTGGGACTGGTGATGTCGGGGCCGCTCGAGTTTGGATCGCTGGCCAGCATGGGGCCGGGGTTCATGCCTCGCCTGGTCTGCGTGCTGCTAGTTGGGGTGGGGCTGGCCGTCGGCTTGTCCGCCTTGCGCAGCCCGTCCGAGGTGATCGAGGCGATCCGGGTGCGCCCGCTGCTGGTCATCACCGTCGCCATCGTGGGCTTTGCATTTGCTGCCACCCATCTTGGTTTCGTTCTGGCGTCGCTGTGGCTGATCATTGCCGGTTCGCTGGCCGATCCCGGCGGACGCTGGCGGACGACGCTGCTGCTTGCCGCGGGGCTGACGCTCTTTGGCGCGCTGGTCTTCGTCTATGGGCTTGGGGTGCAGGTGCCCCTCTGGCCTGTGTGACCACGGCGGGCGGGCCACGGCGGCCCGCCTGACACCACATCGCCCGAGGAGGGGTGAGGGATGGAATTCGTTGACCTGCTGATGCTTGGCTTCGGCGAGGCGATGTCGCCCGCCAACCTCGGCTTCTGCCTGATCGGTGCGCTGCTGGGCACACTGATCGGGGTGCTGCCGGGGATCGGGCCGACCGCGACCATCGCGGTGCTGCTGCCGATCACCTTCTTCCTGCCGCCGCTGGCCGGGATCATCATGCTGGCCGGCATCTATTACGGCGCACAATACGGCGGTTCGACCACGGCCATTCTGGTCAACCTGCCGGGCGAGGCATCCTCGGTCGTGACCGCGCTGGACGGCTATCAAATGGCTCGGCAGGGCCGGGCCGGGGCGGCGCTGGCCATTGCCGCGCTGGGTTCGTTCTTTGCCGGCACCGTGGCGACGTTTGCCATCGCCATCGCCGGGCCGACGCTTTCCAGCTTTGCGCTGTCCTTCGGGCCGGCTGAATATGTCTCGCTGATGCTTTTCGGCCTGCTGGCGGCGACGATCCTGGCCAGCGGGCCAGTACTAAAGGCGATCGGGATGATCCTGTTCGGCCTACTCCTGGGCATGGTCGGCACCGACGCAGAGACGGGGGCCGAGCGGCTGACCTTTGGCGCGCTGGAACTGTTTGACGGCATCGACTTCATCGTCATTGCCATCGGCGTCTTTGGCTTCGCCGAGATCATCACCAACTTGGAACGCTCGGGGTCCGAGGGCGTAGGTGTCGCGCCTCTTACCCGGCTCTGGCCCTCGCGCGAGGATTTCCGGGCGTCGTGGGGGGCCGTATTGCGCGGCACCTGTGTCGGCACCTTCCTTGGCCTGTTGCCCGGGGGCGGTGCGACGCTGGCCTCGTTCAGCGCCTATTCGCTGGAAAAGAAAGTCTCGCGCCATCCGCGGAAGTTCGGCACGGGCGTGCCCGAGGGCGTCGCAGCGCCCGAGGCAGCCAACAATGCCGCCGCGCAGTCGTCCTTCATTCCGCTGCTGACGCTGGGTATTCCGTCCAACAACATGATGGCGATGATGCTGAGCGCGTTCATGATCCACGGCATCACGCCCGGCCCGTCGGTGCTGACCAACCAGCCCGAGATCTTCTGGGGCCTCGTCGCCTCGATGTGGATCGGGAACCTGCTGCTGGTCGTCATCAACCTGCCGCTGATCGGGCTGTGGGTGCGGCTGCTGACGGTGCCCTATCGGCTCTTGTATCCGGCAATTCTACTGTTCTGCTGCATCGGCGTCTACAGCATGAACAACCGCATCTTCGATGTGGTGCTGGCAGCGGGCTTCGGGTTGCTCGGCTATCTGTTCCGCAAGGCGAAATGCGAGCCGGGACCGCTGCTACTGGGCTTCGTCCTTGGCCCGCTACTGGAAGCGAACCTGCGGCGGACGATGCTCATCACCCAAGGCGATCCGTCGATCTTCGTGGAACGGCCCATCAGCCTAGTCATGCTGCTGGCCACGGTCGTGCTGCTAGGACTGATGATCCTGCCAAGCTTCCGCAAGACGCGGGAAGAGGCCTTCCAGGAAGATGAAGGGTGAGGACGGGGCTGCTGGCCCCCTTTTTCCGTTCTGGTGAGGAGCGGCGGTGCCATCCCCTCCAGCAACTGCTGAACCGCGGCGTTTGCCGAGAGCAAGCTCCAGTGACGGTCCATCGCCAGGGCGGGTTGCGGAAGATGCCCCTGCAGGGTTCCGTCGATCGCCTCGCGCGCCGCGGAAAGCTCGGGTGCGTCCAAGGGGCGCTGCGGAAAGTGCGCAGCGTATCCGGCGGCATTGAAGATCAAGTTACGGTCGCGCAGCGGCAGGGCGAGCCGCTCTGTCAGATTCAACACCATCGCACGACTGGGCTGGGCCCGCCCGGATTCCACAAAGCTGAGGTGGCGCTACGATATGTCCGCGTCGAGCGCCAGTTCAAGCTGGCTGAGCCGGCGACGCTGACGCCACCGCCGCTGTAGGCCGCCGACAGTGGCCTGATCCTGTTCCATCCCCTGACGACCTTTGGTCCCGGCTCCGCCGCGCCGAGGGCATTGTCGACGACCAAGTGGCCGAACGGCTGTTGACGCCCACGTTCCAGATCGAGCCAAACCCCTTCGCTACTATCAGGAGATCGCCGTGAACCGCGCCGTTCAGGCGGCGCTTCAGGGCAGGAAGCCGGCACTGCTCACACTGTGCACAGGAGCGGGCAAGACTGCCGTCGCCTTCCAGATCTGCTGGAAGCTCTGGTCGGCACGCTGGAATTCCAAAGGGATCAACCGCAATCCGAAGATCCTGTTTCTCGCTGATCGCAACGTCTTGGTCGACGATCCGATCGCAAAGGACTTCGGCCCGTTTGGTTAGGCCCGTCACAAGATCTCTGGCGGGCTGGCGGTCAAGAGCCGCGACATGTAATTCGCGATCTACCAGTCGATCGCGTGTGACGAGAACCGTCCCGACCTCTACCGCGAGTATGCGCGCGATTTCTTTGGGCCGGGCGCATGCCGGGAAATGGCCGTCGGAGGGCAGCGTCGCCTTCTCTCTGCTCATCGGCAAACTGATCGACGAGACCGGCGACCGCCTCACTCCGACCCAGACCAGAAGGGTTCGCGCCGCTACCGCTATTACGTCTCCAACTGGCTCATCCCCGGTCCGCCCGATCCGACCGCCTGGCGCCTGCCCGCGGCGACGCTTCAGACCGGGATCGCACTCGGCATCCTTGCGCACGTCGCCCGGCTTCTGCGCGAGTACAGGTTGCTCGCCGAACCCGATCTCCTACGCCACCGTCAGGCTGAAGAGCAATCGGCGGCAAAGGTCTTTGACGCGAGCGGGAAAGCGGATGCAGAGGCGCGACTGTTCGGACTGATTGCCGAGGGCCGGATCGCGTCTGACCGTCTCACCCTCCGCTTGTCCACCGGCACTGTCGGGCGCTCAGCAGTCTGGAGCCGAACGTGTGCTGTCAGACGAATGCGAACTCGTCTCAGTGTTTGCAGCAGGGCCGTCTTTCAGGCGGTGCCGAGCTGCCGCCACTCGGCGATAGCAGCGGCTCGGTTGGCTTTGAGGTGCTGACGGCGGGAGAGGCTGCGGTCCCGGCTGAAATGGTTTGAGACGGAGGCGTGGAGGGCGACGAACATCTGCAGGCTTCGCATGCGGCGGAAGCGGAGCATGGCTCGTTCTCGTCGCCGGAATGGCAAATGTGAATTCTCGACGCGATTGTTCGCGTGCCGCGCAGAGAGCTGCTTCGCACCTGCTCCGAGCTCGCGAAGGGCCGCACCATAGGAGCGAAGGCGGTCTGTCACGATCTTGGTCGGAGAGCCATACCGGCGCATCAGCTTGCGCAGGAAGCGCTGCGATCGTGGGTCTTGGTAACCACGGACTCCAGCACCTCGCCCTCGTGGTCGACGGCGCGCCAGAGGTAATGCTGGATGCCGTTGATCTTCACGAACACCTCGTCCAGGTGCCACCGCCACTGCGGACCCGTCCCCATGAATGAGGCTCGCTTCCGGCGGATCTCAGAGGCGAACAGTGGGCCGAACCGGTTCCGCCAGAAGCGGACTGTCTCATGGCTGACCTCGATGCCGCGCTCCTGCAGCAGGTCCTCGACGTTGCGCAGCGAAAGCGGGAACCGAACGTAGAGCATCACGGCCAGGCGGATGATTTCGGGTGAGGTCTTGAACTACCGAAACGGGCCGCGCTGGGTCATGCCGGAAGGGTAGGGTTGACGCTGCCGGTCGGACAAGCCGGGTTTATCTGACAGTGCCGATCGAGCCGATGAGCCCGCCGGTTATCCGCTGCGCCATCTACACGCGAAGTCGACGGACGAAGGGCTTAACCAGGGTTTTAACTCGCTCGATGCCCAGCACGAGGCCTGTGCTGCCTATATCGCGAGCCAGCGTCACGAGGGCTGTCGGGCGGTGAAGGAGCGCTACGACGATGGCGGCTTCTCGGGCGGCAAGACCGAGCGCCCGGCGCTCAAGCGGCTCCTGGCCGAGATCGATGCCGGCCGGATCTCGAAGATCGTTGTCTACAAGATCGACCGGCTGACCCGCTCGCTCGCCGACTTCGCCAAGCTGGTCGAGCGGCTCGAGGCGAAGGGCTGCTCCTTTGTCTCGGTGACCCAGGCCTTCAATTCCTCCACTTCGATGGGGCGGTTGACGCTGAACGTGCTGCTGTCCTTTGCCCAGTTCGAGCGCGAGATCACAGCCGAGCGCATCCGCGATAAGATCGCGGCCTCCAAGAAGCGGGGGTTGTGGATGGGCGGCACGCTGCCGCTCGGCTATGACCGCCATCCGGATCCGCGCGAGCAGGTGCTGGCTGTGAACGAGACCGAGGCTGCGACAGTCCGGCAGATCTTCGGTCTCTACGAGCACTGTGCCAGCCTCTCGGCCCTTGCGGAGGAGGTACGCCGCCTTGATCTGCGCTCGAAGTCGCGCCCGGGCCGCGATGGTTGTGAGATGGGCAACCGCCCGCTGGCCCGTGGACAGCTGCACTACCTGCTCTCCAACCCGGTATACCGGTCGCACCCGCGATGGTCGGACTGAGCACGCGGGCCAGCATCCGGCGATCATCGGCGAGGCGCAGTGGCGGCGTGTCCAGGCCATGCTCACCGAGGCCGCCGGCCGGAAGCGGGGCGAGACCTCACTCCCACCGCCCGGCGCCAGCCTGACCGGCAAGCTGGTCGATGAGACCGGAGATCGCCTGACCCCCACTCACACGCAGAAGGGAGGGCGGCGCTATCGCTACTATATCTCCAGTCGTCTGGTAACGGGAGGCAGCGACAAGTCTGCTAGGCACACCCCGGCACGGGCACTGGAACCGGCACTTGCCAGCGGGATTGCCACGCACCTGCGTGCCCGGGTCGATCAACATGACCTGCTGACGCTGCCAGACCTCACCGGCCACAATGGCATGCTGGAGAGGCTGGCCTCCTCAGGCGCGGACGTAGCGGCATAGAACCGCTGGCTCGGCTTGATCGAGCCAGGGACGCTGTCCCGCGAGGGCGTGGATCTCGTACTCAGCCGCGAGAAGCTTGCAGCGCTCTTTGGGGTTGGGACCGACGCGCTCGCCCCCAGTGCCCTGCAGTTGACGTTGCCATTGGCGCTCAAGCGGCGCGGCGTCGAGCAGCGCCTGGTGATCGGCGACCGGCAGACGCAGCCAGATGTGCAACTCGTTGCGCATCTGATGCGGGCGAATCGTTGGCTTGGCGAGATCCGGCGTGGGCGGGACATCCGCACGATTGCCAAGGCTGACGGAATCTCTGAAGGCTGCCTCCGCGTGCACCTGCAACTCACCCTCCTCGCTCCCGGGATCCAGCAGGCAATCCTTGAGGGCACCCAGCCGGCCGCATTGACCCTGCACCGTCTCACCCGTCCGAAGATGCCGGCCGACTGGAGTGTGCAATACAGCCGCACCGGCATCGCGCCGCCGCGCTGATCGGACCTCCTGCCCATCTCACGGGAGCTTCTATGATCAGCAGACACCTTCCCCGCCCGCATAGTAGGTTTCCCTGTTACCCACGTTCAATTGCCTGTTCCGGCGAGCAGGGAATTTGCTATTCAAGGTACTGATGCTGCGGCAGAAAATAGCTCGGATACTGGCCGTCCGGGACCGCCCGAAGTTGATTTCCCTGTAAACTCCTTCGGAACAGGGAAAATGCGCGCAAACCTCACGACCTTGGAGCCGCCCCGAGACCGGGTCGCGGAATGCAGCAGATGTGTGCAATGGAAAGCGTCTCTCCGCAAAGCAGCGGCACACAAGGAACGGAATTCACGCGGATAATTCCGCGCATCCCGGCAGAGATGAATTCAGGTAAGATGACTGGCTGGGGCGGTAGGATTCGAACCTACGGTACACGGTACCAAAAACCGATGCCTTACCACTTGGCCACGCCCCAGCAGCGAGGGGGTGTTTAGCTAGGCCAAACTGCGGCCGCAAGCGTAAAAACTTGCTGGTCGCGGGATGCTGGGGCGGGTAGGCCGCGCGGATGGAAAACTGGGATGTCGTCATTCTCGGCGCCGGTGCGGCTGGGCTTTTCTGCGGTGGCTCGCTGCGCGAGTTGGCGCCGCATCTGCGCGTGTTGTTGCTGGATCACGCGAGCAGGGCCGGTGAAAAAATTCGCATCTCCGGCGGCGGCCGGTGCAATTTCACCAACCTCGCGACCCAGCCCTCGCGGTTCCATTCTGCCAATCCGCGCTTTGCTGCCTCGGCGCTCGCCGGCTACACGCCAGAGGATTTCGTCGCCCTGGTTGAGCGCGCCGGAATCGCCTGGCATGAAAAGACCGCAGGCCAGCTGTTCTGCGACGGCAAGTCGACCCAGATCATCGGCATGCTGCATCGGCGTATGGCGGGGGTGGAAATGCGCCTGGGCGTTGCAGTGGAGGGGGTCGCCCCGCGACCGAATGGCTTCAAGGTCTCGACCAGCTCTGGCGCCATCACAGCCAGCCGTGTGGTGCTGGCCACGGGGGGCAAGTCCATCCCCAAGATGGGCGCCAGCCCGGTGGGATACGCCATCGCCGAGAGCCTTGGGCTGCGCCTGACCGAGACTCGCCCGGGCCTTGTCCCGATGACCTTTGCCGAGCAGGACCTGGACTTGTGCCGTCCGCTCGCCGGGATCAGCGTCGAGGCCACGGTCACTGTCGGTCGCACCAGCTTTCGCGACGCACTGCTTTTCACCCATCGCGGGCTCTCAGGGCCGGTGATCCTGCAGGCCTCCAGCCTGTGGTTGCCCGGGCAGCCGGTGGTGATCGATCTGGCACCGGATGCGGGCCTTGCCGCACGCCTGCGCGAGGCGCGAGGCGCGACGCCGCGGCGGGCCGTTGCCACCGTTCTGGGGAGCGTGCTGCCCGAGCGTCTGGCGCAGGCCATCGCGGGTGACGGCGATAGCGGTGCTCGGATCGGTGCGATGGGCAATGCTGCGGCCGAGGCACTGGCGGCGCGGGTGCACCGCTGGCAGATCCGCCCGGTCGGCACCGAAGGCTACCGCACGGCGGAGGTGACAATGGGTGGGGTAGATACCCGCGATCTGGACGCCCGCACGCTACAGGTCAGGAAAGTTCCGGGCCTGCACATCATCGGTGAGCTGGTGGATGTCACCGGCTGGCTCGGCGGGTATAACTTTCAGTGGGCCTGGGCATCGGCGCACGCCGCGGCAAAGGCGATTGCCGCGGGGTAACGGTCGCCCATCGGCGGTCTAAACGCGCTGCGGATCGGCCTTGGCCAAGGCGTCAAACTTCATCAGCGAGGCGATCAGAGCCGGCATCGCCTCCAGCGGGATCATGTTCGGCCCGTCTGAGGGCGCCGTGTCGGGCGCCTCGTGCGTCTCGATGAATACCCCGGCAACCCCTAGGCTGACCGCGGCGCGGGCCAGCACGGGCGCGAACTCGCGCTGACCGCCGGAGGCCCCGCCAAGGCCGCCGGGCTGCTGGACGGCGTGGGTCGCATCCATGATGACCGGCCAGCCGGTGCGGGTCATGACCGGCAGGCTGCGCATGTCCGCGACCAGCGTGTTGTAGCCAAAGCTGACGCCGCGCTCGGTCAGCATAAGCCGCTCGTTACCGGTCGAGGCGACTTTGTCGGCCACGTTCTGCATGTCCCAAGGGGCAAGGAATTGGCCCTTCTTGACGTTCACCGCGGCGCCCGTCCGGCCGGCGGCGAGCAGCAGGTCGGTCTGGCGGCAGAGAAACGCGGGGATCTGGATCACGTCCACCGCCTGAGCCGCAGCCTCAGCCTGCGGGATATCATGGATGTCGGTCAGCACCGGGCAGCCGATGCGCTCGCGCACCGTCTGTAGCCATCTCAGGCCCTCCTCCATACCGACGCCGCGACGGCCCTGCAGCGAGGTGCGGTTGGCCTTGTCGTAGCTGGCCTTGAAGACGAAGCCGGCGCCAGCAGCCCGGCACGCTCCGGCCATCGCCTCGGCGATCATCAGCGCGTGGTCCAGCGTCTCCAGCTGGCAGGGTCCGGCGATCACGGTCAGCGGCAGGTCGTTGCCGCAGGTGACATCGCCCAAGGCGACAGTGCGTTGCTCCGTCATGAGGATACCTGCTCGCGAAGGACAGAGGCGGTCAGCGACAGCATCAGGTAGATGCCGGCGAAGATGAGGAAGGCGACCAGCGTGTTCTGGGCCGACTTGGGATAGGTCGGCTCGTCCGGGGGCACCGGCGGGAGTGCGAGCGAAAGGTAGCGGACCTGCTTGTTCGCCTCGATTCGTGCCGCCTCGACCTGGGCCGCGGCGGTCGCGAACAGCTGCTGGCGGGTCTGCAATTCGCCCTCGGCGATGCGCAGTTCGCCGGTGACCGAGGCCAGCGATCCACGGGAATCCGAGGTCTGGGTCAAGTCGGCGCGGCGGTCGGCGATCAACTCCTCCAAGCGCTTGATGTCGCCCTCGACGCCGGCCACACGGCTGGCGTTCGGGCGGACGTTGGACTGCAACTGCCCCAGCTCGAGCTGCTTCTTCGTCAACTCGCCCTCCAGCGTGGCGATCTGCTGCATGGCGACCGTGTTTTCGGAAATCGGGTCAAGAACGCCCAACTTTTGCTGCAGCTCCTGGATGCGGTTCTGGGCGGCGGCGACCTTTTTCTCGGCGTCGGCATAGCTGGCCATGGCGCCGGTCATCTGGTCGTCGCGCAGGCGCGCGGTCATCTGGTCGACCTGCCCCTCGGCATAGCGGATCAGCGCCAGCGAAAATTTCTGCGACAGTTCCGGGTCGGGCGCGGCGACCGCGAGGCCGATTACCCCCTCGGTCGGATCATAGCTGATCTTCACCATGTCCTTGTAAACGGAATAAGCTTCTTCGTTGCTGGAATCCGGGGGCAGGCGCAGCAGCGGGTCGATCGAGGGGTCCTGGAAGACGCGCTTGAAACCAAGTTCAGCGTCAAGCCGCATCATGGCATCGCGCGAGCCGAGATAGCTTTGCACCGCGACGCTGTCAGGATTGGTCGCAAGCTGCGTGCCGGACAGCAGGCCACCCAGCGGTCCTGCGGAAGCACCCTCGGACTTCTGGATCTGGAATTTCGATTCTGTCGCGTAAAGCGGAGTCGCCTGGGTGAAATAATACCACCCCGCTATCACGGTCGGCAGAAAGACGAAGGCAGCCAGACGTACGAACAGCATCAGCATCCGGCGGCGGCGGCGGCGGGCGATGTCTCGCTGGATGCGCAGGATTTCGGCGGCGCGACGCTCTTCGGTCATCGCCTCGCGGCTGGGCAGGTGCGGCGTACCGGCGGGGGCCGGGGGGCGGCCGGGCGCAGCCTTCACGGGCAGGTTGCCACGTCCCTGCGCCGGCCCGCTGCCGCGCCCCTCGGGCAACGGCTGAACGCTGCGCGCCTGGCGGCCGCCGACGACCGAGGGTGAATTCGGCGCCGGCTGGCTGGTGGCCCGATCGCCGGCTTCGGCCACGGCCTTGCGCAGGCCAGTCCGCTCCATCGGGTCGATGCCCTGCAGGCGCAGCCGGACGATCGCCTCCTCGTCACTGGCGGCCTCGATGCCGTGCGAGGCCGCGAGGCGTGCCGCGACGCGCAACTGGCGGGGCGACAGACGCTCGGCCTCGACCTCGGCTATGGCTTTTGCCATTGCTTCGGGGCTCAGATCGCCAGCCGGTTGGCCGTCGGCGGTCCGGCGCGCGGTGTTCGCGGCAGCGCCCGGAAAGGTCATGCCGGCAAAGCCGTCCTCCACGGTGGCCTCGTTCGAAACAAGCAGGTCGCTGTGGTCCGTCGCCGGCTCGAACGGGACGTCTTGGGCCGGTGCAGGCCCGGCAGCTGCCGCCTTGCTGTCGCCGGTATCGCGGCGCGCGCGGATCTCAAGCCGGACCGGGCCAGGCTTTGCCCCGGCTGCGGGCGAGGGCGGCGCGCCGGCCGAATCCGGCTCGCGCGAGACCCTGGCCTTGGCGAGTGCGGATTCGGCGGGGCTGAGGCGGTAGAGGCGGGCTTTAGGCGGTGTAGTCATAATACTGCTTCGCCTCGTCGAGCGTTTCGAACATGTACAGCCGTCCATCGCGCAGAACGCCGGCGCTACGGCAGAATTTTTCCAAGGTAGAGGCCTGGTGCGAGACCACCACCACGGTTGAGGTCTTGAGCCGGTCGAACAGCACGCCCCCGGCCTTGCGATTGAAGTTGGCGTCGGTGGTCAGGGGCATCCCCTCGTCGATGAGGTAGATGTCGAACTCGAGTGACAGCAGCAACGCAAAGTTCAGCCGCGCCCGCATCCCTTGGCTGTAGGTGCCGACCGGCTGGTCGAAATATTCGCCGATCTCGCACAGCCAGCGGCAGAAGGCCTCGGCATAGTCGGGATCGAGGCCGTAGATGCGGGCGATGTAGCGCACATTCTCGTTGCCCGAGAGCCGCGCCACCACGCCGCCCATGAAACCCAAGGGAAAGGAAACGCGGCAATCGGCGCGGATGCGGCCCTCGTCGGGCTTTTCCAGCCCACACATCATGTTGATCAGGGTCGTCTTGCCGGTGCCGTTCGGCGCCAGGATACCCATCGAGTTGCCAAGCTCGACCCGGAACGAGGCCTGATCGAGGATCACCTTGCGCTGCCGGCCGGTCCAGAACGATTTCGAAACGTTATCGAATTCCAGCATCCGTCAGCCGCCTTTCAAGGGGCGGGCGGCGATCATCGGATAGCAGCGGGGCAAGGTGATGGCAGGCACAGGCATGGGTTTAAAACGAAGTGCGGTCATGAGGTGAAGACGGTTCGGCGCGGGATCGGACCGGGGCGCGGCAGAACGCCCGCAGATGGCGGACACTAGGTCAATCCGGGCCGAAAAGTAAACGGACAGACTAAGATGTTACGCAAAGGCGAGGGGTTGTGAGGAGCCAGCCCGAGCGCTCACCGCGACGGCACGGACGCGACACAACCGTGGGTTTAGTGGCCACCCGCGCGCATCCCTCACCCCCTTGGCAACATTGCAGCGCGGCGCGAAATCCTCCATGCAGCGGCTTCGGCGGACAGGGATCAGGCGGTGCGGCCGTGGCAAAGATCGCTTTTATCCTATTGGCGCACAAAGACCCCGATGGGGTGATCGCGCAGGCGCAGCGTCTGACCGCGACCGGCGATTTCGTCGCCATCCATTTCGACCGCCGCGCCCCCGCAGCCGCGTTCACCGCAATCAAAGCCGCCCTGCAGGGCAATCAGCGGGTGACCTTCGCCGCCCGGCGCCATCGCTGCGGTTGGGGGGCCTGGTCGCTGGTCGCCGCCACGCTGGAGGCGGTGCGCGCCGCGGTGACAGCCTTTCCGACGGCGACCCATTTCTACATGCTTTCGGGCGACTGCCTGCCCATCAAGTCCGCTGAGTATGTCCATGATTTCCTTGACAAGGACGACGCGGACTACATCGAAAGCTTTGATTTCTTTACGTCCAACTGGATCAAGACCGGCTTTCGCGGCGAGCGGCTGCACTATCGACACTGGTTCAACGAGCGCACCCAGTCGCGCCTGTTCTACCTGAGCTACGAGATCCAGCGCCGGCTGAAGATCACCCGGCCCGTGCCCAAGGGCATTCAGGTGATGATCGGCAGCCAGTGGTGGTGCCTGCGCCGCCAGACGATTGAGAAAATTCTCGGTTTCTGTGAGGAACGACCGGACATTGTTGGTTTTTTCAAGACCACCTGGATTCCGGACGAGACCTTCTTTCAAACGCTCGTCCCGCATCTCGTCGCTCGCGATCAGATCCGGCGGCGGACGCTGACCTTCCTGATGTTCTCCGATTACGGCATGCCGGTGTCGTTCTATGACGATCACCACGATCTGCTGCTGGGCCAAGATTACCTGTTCGCGCGCAAGATCAGCCCGCAGGCGCTGGACCTGCGCGCGCGGCTGGGCGCGCTCTGGGCGGAAAAGGGACGTACCTTTACCATCACCGGCGAGGCGACAGCGCTGTTTGACTTCCTCGTCTCGCGCGGCCGGGTCGGGCGGCGCTTTGGCGGCCGGTTCTGGGAACGCGACCAGGACCTGCGACGCAGTCACCAGTTGCTGATGGTAGTCTGCAAGAAGTGGCATGTCGCGAAGCGCCTCACGGCTGCCATTCGCGAGGGCGCCGGTCTTGCAGCAGTCGATTACCTCTTTAACGAAGAGGACGCTGGCTTGCCCGATCTGGGCGGAATCGAGAAAAGCCTGGGCAAGCGTCAACGTCACCGCCGGGCCCTGATCCGCCTGCTGTTCCAGCAACTCGAACGGCGGCGGCTGGTCATCTGCGTCGATCCGCACGGCGCAGGAATGATCGCCGATTTCATATCGGACCGGATCGAGACGAGGGTGCTGCTCATCGAAACCCGGCTCGACGTCGATTACCTGCGCGGCCACATCCTGCGCACGGGACTCGCCGGCGCCGCGCCCCAGCCCGCTGCGGTCGAGCGGCTGCTTCCCATGGTGCGTGGCGAGTTGGAGCAGGAGGTCGAGCGAGTGCGCGACGTTGCTGGTGATCGCCTGCTGACCCTCGACCAGGACGCAAGCGCGGGGCACAATGCCGCCCAGCTTGGCCTGTTCCTCGGGGTGGAGACCGACGAGGCGGCTGGAATCCTGGCCCGTGTGCCGGGGCTGTTCGACGACTGACGGGCGCGGATCGCCGCGTCAGGAAACCGCAGGGGGAAACCATGACTGCTGCCGAAACCCGCTATGACCCGGACAATATCTTCGCGCGGGTCCTGCGTGGCGAGATTCCGAACGAGACCGTCGCCGAGTCCACCCATGCCCTGGCCTTTCGCGACATCCGCCCACAGGCGCCGGTCCATGTGCTGGTGATCCCAAAGGGTCCGTATGTCGACGCGGCCGATTTCGGCGCCCGCGCCTCGGACGAGGAGATCACCGATTTCGCGCGGCTTCTGGCCAAGGTCGCTGCCAGCGAGGGCGTCGACCCCGCCAGCGGCGGTAGTGGGTTTCGCACCATCAGCAACGCCGGCACGCATGGCGTGCAGGAGGTGCCGCATTACCACGTCCATGTCCTGGGCGGCGCGACGCTGGGCCGGATGCTGCCCGGTATGTGATTGCATTCGCTCCGCTTGACTAACGGGGGGCTGGCAGAGGATAAACCGCATATCTGAACGAGCGTTCAGATAACCTTTGGGAGGAGGGCACCGATGGCCATGCCGGCGATGGATTTCGACCTGGGCGAGGATGTCGCGGCGCTGCAGGACATGGTCCACCGATGGGCTCAGGACCGGGCAAAGCCCATCGCCGCAGAAGTTGACCGCACGAATGTCTTTCCGTCCGAACTGTGGCGCGAGATGGGCGAGCTGGGCCTGCTCGGCATCACCGTCCCCGAGGAATACGGGGGCAGCGGCATGGGCTATCTGGCCCATACCATCGCGGTCGAGGAAATCGCCCGCGCCTCGGCCAGCATCAGCCTGTCTTATGGCGCTCATTCCAACCTGTGCCTGAACCAGCTGAAACTGAACGCCACCGAGGCGCAAAAGCAGCACTACCTGCCCAAGCTCTGCTCTGGCGAATGGGTCGGCGCGCTCGCCATGTCGGAGCCGGGCGCGGGCAGCGACGTCGTCGGCATGTCGCTGCGCGCCGAAAAGCGTAACGATCACTATGTGCTGAACGGCGGCAAATACTGGATAACCAACGGGCCCGATGCCGACGTTGTGATCGTCTATGCCAAGACCGACCCGGACGCGGGCAGCCGCGGCATCACTGCCTTTCTCGTCGACAAGGGCACGGCTGGCTTTACGCAAGGCCCGCATTTCGACAAGCTCGGCATGCGCGGGAGCAACACGGGCGAGCTGACCTTCACCGATTGCGCCGTGCCGTTCGAGAACGTGCTGGGCGAGGAGGGCCGCGGTGTCCGCGTGCTGATGTCCGGCCTCGATTACGAGCGGTTGGTGCTGTCGGGCATCGGTACAGGGATCATGGCCGCCTGCCTCGACGAGGTGCTGCCATATGTGCGCGAGCGCAAGCAGTTCGGTCAGCCCATCGGTCAGTTCCAACTGATGCAGGCCAAGGTGGCGGACATGTATACCGCGCTGCAGACCGCGCGCGCCTTTGCCTATTCGGTTGCCAAGACCTGCGACGCTGGCAAGGTGACGCGCGCCGATGCGGCGGCGGCGGTGCTCTATGCCTCGGAGCAGGCGATGGTGCAGGCGCATCAGGCTGTGCAGGCGTTGGGCGGCGCAGGTTTTCTGAACGACAGCGTGGTCAGTCGCCTCTTCCGCGACGCCAAGCTGATGGAAATCGGGGCAGGGACCTCGGAAATCCGGCGCATGCTGATCGGCCGCGAACTGGTAGGGGCGAAATGATGCGCAGCGCGGCCGGGCTTTTCGCGGGTCTGGCGGTGGCAGCACTGACCGTAATGCCGCTTGCCGCGCAACAGGCAGCCGCTCCCGCGCCAGGCCAAGCGGATGCCGCGCCGTTTGACGCCACCATCACCGAGGCCTGCCTCAGCGGGCGCAGCGATCCATCCAGCCGCTCGGGCTGCATCGGCATTGCCGCCGCCCATTGCCTGGCCGCCTCGGGCGAGATCAACGACGCGCCAGTCTATGTGCGCTGCTATGATGCCGAGGCGGCTGACTGGCAGGCCCGGCTGACCGATGTTCTGGGCCGGCTGTCCTCCAGCGGGGCCGCCTCTGACACCGCCGAGGCTGCGGGTCCGGGCAGC
Source organism: Paracoccus suum (assembly GCF_003324675.1). NCBI lineage: Bacteria > Pseudomonadati > Pseudomonadota > Alphaproteobacteria > Rhodobacterales > Paracoccaceae > Paracoccus > Paracoccus suum. The sequence goes on along the minus strand of NZ_CP030918.1, from coordinate 2,683,530 downwards.
GGCCGGCGCGCCGCGCTCGAGGTGGCCGAAGCGGCATGGGCAAACTGGCGCGACGCCGAATGTGCCTTTGCGCGCCGCCTGGCCCAGGGCGGCGGCGGCGAGGCCCTGGCCGGCGCCAGCTGCGTGATGCGCCTGACCGCCGAGCGCGCGCTGATGCTGGAGCAGACGGCGCAGCAACAGGTGGGTCCGTGATGCGCGGGGCATTGGCAGCGGCGGCGCTGCTCATGGCGAGACCGGCGTTTGCCGGCGATCCGGTCGGCCTCGACCCTGCCATACACGACCGCTGCCTCGCCAATGCTAAAAGCGAAGGTGCGGTGGTCGACTGCGCGGGGCAGGGCGTGACCGCCTGCCTCGCTTTCTGGAAGGAACGCGATCCCTCGCGAGATCCCTTTATCGTCCGCGACGTCTGCACCGACGCCGAGCATCAACTGTGGGAGGCGAGCCTGACGACGGCCTATGATGCGCTGATCGCGAGCACAAAGGTCAGCCGCCCGGAGGCGGTTGCTGACATCCGCGAGATGGAGCGCGCCTGGCTCGCCTTTCGCGACGCGCGCTGCAAGGCGGAGGTCGGGCTTTTCGGCCACGGCACCGGCGGCGCCATTGCCGAGCCGGAATGCCTCATGCACGAGACTGCTCGGCAGACCGCGCTGCTGCGCGAACTTGGCAAGGGCTAGCTGATGCGGCCGCCGCCAATGCTCAGGTCTTCGTGATGCGCCCGCTGCAGGGTCCGACCTTGCCGCCCGGCGATTACGCGGCGATGCGCGCCGCGTTCCGCTGGGATCTGCCGCCACGCCTGAACATGGCGCGGCAGGCGATCCTCGACCGCGCCGCGGCCGAACCGGCGCGGCTGGCGATGCTGGAGTGGTCGCCCGAGGGGGTGACCCGCCACAGCTACGCCGATCTTGCCGAGATGACCGCGCGCCTTGCCGCCGCCATCGATCCCGCGCCGGGCGACCGGGTTGGCGTGCTGCGCACTCAGTCCGCCTGGACCGCCGCCGCCCATGCTGCGATCTGGGCGCGCGGCGCCATCAGCGTGCCGCTGTTCAAGCTGTTCGGCCCCGAGGCATTGGCCCTGCGCCTGTCGGACGCCGGCATCGCCACCGTCATCACCGATCCCGAAGGCCGGGCGATGCTGGCCGGGTTCGAGTTGCGCGTCATCGTCCCCGAGGAGGACGCGCTGCTGGAGGCCGCCACCCTTGAGGCCGTCGACACCGGCCCCCAGGATCCGGCGGTCATCATCTATACCTCGGGCACGACCGGCGCGCCCAAGGGGGCGCTGCACGCGCACCGCATCCTGACCGGCCATCTGCCGGGGGTCGAGATGAGCCACGACCGGCTATTCCCCGGCGCCGACGTGATCTGGACCCCGGCCGACTGGGCGTGGATCGGCGGGCTTATCGACGTGGCTATGCCGGGCCTCGCGCTCGGCGTGCCGGTAGTGGCCGCGCGCCTGCCCAAATTCACGGCCGAGGCGGCGGCCGCCGTGATCGCCGATTGCGGTGTCACCTGTGCCTTCCTGCCGCCGACCGCGCTGCGTCTGCTGCGCGCTTCGGACGTCCGCCTGCCGCAACTTCGCAGCGTCGGCTCGGCCGGTGAGCCTCTGGGGGTGGAGCTGCTGACCTGGGGCCGGCGCGCCCTCGGCGTCACGATCAACGAATTCTACGGCCAGACCGAATGCAACATGGTCGCCTCCGGCGCAGGCAGCCTGTTCGCCCCGACACCCGGCGCCATCGGCCGTAGCGTCCCCGGCTTTGACGTGACAGTGATCGACGCCGCGGGCCAGCCGACGCAGTCCGAGGGCGAGATCGCCATCAGGAAGGGCGCGGCCTCGATGATGCTCGGCTATTGGCAAAATCCCAAGGCAACGGCGGAAAAGTTCCACGGCGACTGGCTGCTGACCGGCGATCGCGGCATCATGGATGATGGCTATATCCGCTTTATTGGGCGCGGCGATGACGTCATAACGTCGGGCGGCTACCGCATCGGCCCGACCGAGATCGAGGATGTGCTGCTGAAACATCCGGCCGTCGCGTCTGCCGCCGTGATCGGCCTGCCCGATCCGCTGCGGACCGAGGCGGTGACCGCCTGCGTTGTTCTGCGCCCCGGGTTTGTCGCCGACGCCGCGCTCGCCGCCGAGTTGCAGGACCACGCCCGGCTGTGCGCCGCGCACAGTTATCCGCGGGCGGTGCATTTTCTGGACGCGCTGCCGATGACCGTGACCGGCAAGGTGATGCGACGCGAATTGCGCGCTATGCTGACTGAGGGCGGCCAGCCCGGCGCGGGCCGGGGGAAGGACTGACATGAAACTGCTCACCACGGCCGCGCCCACCTCCGAGGCATTCCGCGCCAACCGCGCAGCCCATCTGGAGATGCTGGAACTCGCGCGGCAGGCCGTGCTTGCAGCGGCGGCGGGCGGGGGCGAGGCGGCAATGGCGCGCCACACCTCGCGCGGCAAGATGCCCCCGCGTGAGCGGGTGGCGAACCTGCTGGACCCCGGCAGCCCTTTCCTCGAAATCGGCGCGAGCGCGGCCCATGACATGTATGACGGTGCTGCCCCGGGGGCGGGCCTGATCGCGGGCATCGGCCGCTGCATGGGCCAGGACGTGATGGTGATCGCCAACGATGCCACCGTGAAGGGTGGCACCTACTATCCGATGACCGTCAAGAAGCACCTGCGCGCGCAAGAGATCGCCGAGGCCTGCCATCTGCCTTGCGTCATGCTGGTCGATTCGGGCGGCGCGAACTTGCCAAATCAGGATGAGGTCTTTCCCGACCGCGACCATTTCGGCCGGATCTTCTACAATCAGGCGCAGATGTCGGCCAAGGGGATCGCCCAGATCGCCGTGGTCATGGGCTCGTGCACCGCAGGCGGGGCCTATGTGCCTGCGATGTCCGATGTGACGATCATCGTGCGCGACCAGGGCACCATCTTTCTGGCCGGCCCGCCGCTGGTCAAGGCCGCCACCGGCGAGGTCGTCAGCGCCGAGGATCTGGGCGGCGGCGACGTGCACACGCGCCTCTCGGGCGTTGCCGACTACCTGGCCGAGGATGACGCCCATGCCCTCGCGCTCGCCCGCCGCGCGGTTGCCAACCTGAACCGCCGCCTTCCTGAAACCGTCGTCTGGCAATCGCCCGAACCCCCGGCCTATGACCCCGAGGAGATTCTCGGCGTCGTGCCCGCCGACCTGCGCACCCCCTATGACATCCGCGAGGTCATCGCCCGCACCGTTGACGGCAGCCGCTTTGACGAGTTCAAGGCCCGCTTCGGCGAGACGCTGGTCACCGGATTTGCCCATATCGACGGCTGCCCGGTTGGCATCGTCGCCAACAACGGTGTCATCTTCAGCGAGGCCGCGCAGAAGGGCGCACACTTCATAGAGTTGTGCAGTCAGCGCCTCATCCCGTTGGTCTTCCTGCAGAATGTGACCGGCTTCATGGTCGGCCGGAAATACGAGAACGAGGGCATCGCCCGCCACGGCGCCAAGATGGTGACGGCGGTTGCGACCACCAGCGTGCCCAAGATCACCATGCTCGTTGGCGGCAGCTTCGGGGCGGGAAACTACGGTATGTCCGGCCGGGCCTATTCGCCCCGCTTCCTGTGGACCTGGCCGAACAGCCGCATCAGCGTCATGGGCGGCGAGCAGGCGGCGGGCGTTCTGGCCACCGTTCGCCGAGAGGGCATCGAGCGCAAGGGCGGGACATGGTCGGCCGAGGACGAGGCCGAGTTCAAGCGCCCCACGATCGAGATGTTCGAGCGCCAGTCCCACCCCCTCTACGCCACGGCGCGCCTGTGGGATGACGGGATCATCGATCCGCGCAAGACTCGCGAGGTGTTGGCCCTCTCACTGCGCGCCAGCCTCAATGCCCCGATCGAGCCGACGCGCTTTGGCCTGTTCAGGATGTGATGGTTCCATGACGCTTGCTCGCACCGATAACGCCGCGCCGAGGGGCCGCCCGTCCGCACAGCGGGCTTGGTGTGCAATGCGCCAGCGAGGCGAGCTGGTCCGTGACGTGTTTTACCTTGACGCCCCGCGGGCGTCGGCGCTGCCGCAAAGGACCGCCAGATGTTTCGCAAGATCCTGATCGCCAATCGCGGCGAGATTGCCTGCCGCGTGATCGACACTTGCCGCCGTCTCGGCGTTACGACGGTCGCCGTCTACTCTGACGCCGACCGCGCCGCGCGCCACGTCGCGATGGCGGACGAGGCGGTCCATATCGGCGGCCCGGCGCCCCGCGACAGCTATCTGCGCGGCGACGCGATCATCGCCGCCGCCAGGGAAACCGGTGCCGAGGCGATCCATCCCGGCTATGGCTTCCTGTCCGAGAACCCTGATTTCGTTGATGCGGTGGAGGCGGCCGGGCTGGTGTTCATCGGCCCCAACGCTCGCGCCATCCGGGCCATGGGCCTCAAGGACGCGGCCAAGACGCTGATGGCCGAGGCCGGCGTTCCCGTCGTGCCGGGCTATCAGGGTGCCAATCAGGATGCCGACCACCTGCAGCGGCAGGCTGACCAGATCGGCTATCCGGTCCTAATCAAGGCGGTCGCGGGCGGCGGCGGCAAGGGCATGCGTCTGGTCGAGCGCGCCCCGGATTTCGCCGCCGCCCTTGCCAGCGCGCAAGGCGAGGCCGCGACCGCCTTTGGCAACCCTGCTGTTCTGATCGAGAAATACATCCAGCAACCCCGCCATATCGAGGTGCAGGTATTCGGCGACGGCGTGCGCGCGGTGCATCTGTTCGAGCGGGATTGCTCGCTGCAGCGCCGCCATCAGAAGGTGATCGAGGAAGCCCCGGCCCCCGGGATGACGCCGGAGATGCGCAAGGCGATGGGCAAGGCCGCCACCCGCGCGGCCGAGGCGATCCGCTATTCCGGCGCCGGCACCATCGAATTCATCGTCGACGCCAGCGAGGGCCTGCATCCAGACCGCTTCTGGTTCATGGAGATGAATACCCGCCTGCAGGTCGAACATCCCGTGACCGAGGCCATCACTGGCGTCGATCTGGTCGAATGGCAGCTGCGCGTCGCAAGTGGAGAATTCCTGCCCAAGCGGCAGGACGAGTTGTCGATCACCGGCCATGCCTTCGAGGCGCGCCTCTATGCCGAGGACGTGCCAGCCGGCTTCCTGCCAGCTACGGGCCGTCTGGCGCATCTGGCCTTCCCGCAGAATGCACGAATCGAGACCGGTGTGCGGCAGGGCGACACGATCAGCCCCTGGTATGATCCTATGATCGCGAAGGTTGTCACCCATGGCGCCACCCGCGCCATAGCGCTGCGGGCGCTGGAAACCGCGCTCGTCGATACCGAGGTTGCCGGCACCACCACCAATGTCGATTTCTTGATCGCCCTGACCCGGCACGAGGGTTTTCGCCGCGGCGAAGTCGACACGGGCCTGATCGCCCGCGACATCGCCGAGCTGACCGACGCTGCCCAGCCGGATGCGCGCACCCGCGCCCTCGCCGTCATCGGCCTGGCCGGGCTCGACGACCCGGCCAAGGTCGGCGGCATGACCCTGTGGCAGCCGTTGCGGCGCACCATCGCCTGGGGCGATGCCGACAGCGGTGGCGAGGCCTTGCTGGAGGTGCTGGGACCCGGCCGTGCCCATGTTACCGTCGACGGCAGCACGCTCGACATCGCCTATACGGGCGGGCGTTGGTGGGTCGACGGCGGCCCGCGCCGCTCGCGCATCGTGCGCCATGATGCTGGGGTCAGCGTCTTCGGCGGGCGATCGCTGACCCTTGGCCTGCGCGACCCGCTCGCCCGGCAGGGCGCGGCAGGCGGGGGCGGGCTGACGCTCTCGCCCATGCCGGGTCTGGTGAAGGCGGTCTATGTCACCGCCGGGGACGAGGTGCATGCCGGCGACCGCCTCGCGGTTCTGGAGGCGATGAAGATGGAGCACACGCTGACCGCCGCCCGCGACGGCACGGTGGCCGAGGTGCTGGCCGCCGCCGGCGATCAGGTCGAGGCCGGGGCACCGCTCATCCGGCTGGAGGAGGATGCGCCATGATGGATGCCGCCGAAGAAATGCCGATCCTGTGGCATGTGCCGCTGTCGCGCTCGATGCGGGTTCTGTGGCTGCTGAACGAAATGGACATGCGGTTCGAACTGCGCGTGCTGGACATCACCAGCAAGGACATGCGCGGCGCGGATTATGCCGCGATCCATCCCGGCGGACGCGTGCCGGCAATGCGGATCGACGGCCACACGCTGCACGAATCCGGCGCGATCATCGAATATCTGTGCGAGACGCGTGCCCCGGATCTGTGGCGCGCGCCGGGCAGCCCTGGTCGGATTGGCTGGCTCGACTGGCTGCATTTTGCGGAGTCCATCGGCCAGCATATCGCCAGCCTGACGCAAAGCCACCTGATGCTGCGCGATCCAGCCACCCGCTCGCCCACCGTCATGCGGCTGGAAACGGCCCGCCTGGCGCGAATGCTGCGCCTGATCGAGGGCACGGTCGCGGGGCAAGACTGGCTGATGGAGGACGGCTTTTCGGGCGTCGACTGCGCCGTCGGCTGGTCGGTCTGGACCGCCGGGCGCTTTGTCCGGCTGGAGGGCTCGCTCGCGGACTATGCCTCCCGCTGCGCCGCGCGTCCGGCTTTTCAGGCGGCGCTGCCAGCGAAAGGCGAGCCGTGGCTCTACGCCCAGGAATTTTACGAGCTGCCAGATGTCTGACACCGGTTTCGTCGAAATCTTCGAGGTCGGCCCGCGCGACGGCCTTCAGAACGAGGCACGGCTGATTCCGGCCGTCGACAAGATCGCGCTGATCGACCTGCTCTCCACCAGCGGCCTGCGGCGGATCGAGGCCACCAGCTTTGTCAGCCCGAAATGGGTGCCGCAGATGGCCGACGCCGCCGAAGTCATGGCCGGCATCACCCGCAGGCCCGGCGTGGCCTATGCGGTCCTGACACCCAACATGCGGGGATACACCGCCGCCCGCGCGGCTGGCGCTGACGAGGTCGCGATCTTTGCTGCTGCGACCGAGGGGTTTTCTCGTGCCAACCTGAATGCCAGCACACAGGAGGTGCTGGCCCGCCTTGCGCCCGTGGCAACGGCAGCCCTTGGCGACGGTCTGCGTCTGCGCGGCTATGTCAGCGTCGTGACCGATTGCCCTTTCGACGGGCGAACGCCGCCAGCCAGCGTCGCGCGGGCGGTGGCGGCGCTGCTTGCGCTCGGTTGTCACGAGGTCAGCCTTGGCGAGACTCTGGGCCGGGGCACGCCCGAGGCGGTCGACGCGATGCTGGAGGCGGTCCTCAACGAGGCACCGCCGCAGGTTCTGGCTGGTCATTTTCATGACACCGGCGGCCGGGCGCTCGACAATGTGGACGTGGCACTGGCGCGTGGCATCCGTGTGTTCGACAGCGCCGTCGGCGGCCTTGGCGGTTGTCCCTATGCGCCCGGCGCGGCCGGCAATCTTGCGACGGAACGGCTAGCCACTCATCTGGCCGCGTCAGGCTGGGCGACTGGCCTCGATCAGGACATCATCGCCAGGGCTGCCACGATGGCGCAGACCCTGCGCGCGCCAGCCGCCTGAACTTCTCCGTCAGTAACAGCGGAAAGCATCGCACTGATAGCTGAAGCTGCGGCCCCGCGAATCGACCCCGTGGGTGAAGGTCCGGCTGCCGATCGTCTGGCTGGTCCATTCCCATTTCGACCCGTCCGCTGCCCGCCCGGTGGTCTTGGTCAGCTTCCCGGTCTTTTGCGAAGTCTGCGACCACGTCTCGCCGGTGTTGGCGTTGCGGCCCTTGGTCCGCGTGAACGGCCCCTGAATCTCGACGTCGCTGATGGTGCCATCGGCTTCGTGGCACCGGAACTTGGTGGGCGAGCCGCTGCATTGCTGTGCCCCCGCCGCTGCCGGCAGCACCAGTGCCGCCGCCGCAAGTATGATGAAGTGGCGCATCGCCTGTCCCTTCGGTTTTCCACGATGATAGCGCGTCCGGACCATCCGCGAAACCTTGCCGCGCGCCCCCTCGCGGACTAGTTAGCCGTCCATGCTGGACAACCGCGCCCCCCTGCCGACCGAAATCGCCCGCCGCCGGACCTTTGCGATCATCTCGCACCCGGACGCCGGCAAGACCACGCTGACCGAGAAGTTCCTGCTGTTCGGCGGCGCGATCCAGATGGCGGGGCAGGTCCGCGCCAAGGGCGAGGCGCGGCGCACGCGGTCCGACTTCATGAAGATGGAGCAGGAGCGCGGGATTTCAGTCAGTGCCTCGGCCATGTCGTTCGATTTCGGCGACTACCGCTTCAACCTGGTGGACACCCCCGGCCACAGCGACTTTTCCGAGGATACCTATCGCACGCTGACCGCCGTGGATGCGGCAATCATGGTGATCGACGGTGCGAAAGGGGTCGAATCCCAGACGCGCAAGCTGTTCGAGGTCTGCCGCCTGCGCGATCTGCCGATCCTGACCTTCTGCAACAAGATGGACCGCGAGAGCCGCGATACCTTCGAGATCATCGACGAGATCCAGGAAAACCTCGCTATCGACGTCGCGCCCGCAAGCTGGCCGATCGGCATGGGGCGCGAGTTCATCGGCGCCTATGACCTGCTGCACGACCGGCTGGAGATCATGGACCGCGCCGACCGCAACAAGGTCGCCGAGACGGTCCAGATCACCGGCCTCGACGACCCGAAGCTCGCCGACCACATTCCAGCCGCGCAGCTTGCGACCCTGCGCGAGGAGGTCGCAATGGCGCGCGAGTTGCTGCCTGCCTTCGACCGAAAATCCTTTCGGGAAGGGCATCTGACCCCGATCTGGTTCGGCAGCGCCATCAACAGCTTTGGCGTGCGCGAACTGATGACGGGCATGGGCGAGCATGGCCCCGAGCCGCAGCCCCAGAACGCAGCAGAGCGCGAGATCGCCCCCGAGGAGGCCTCGGTCACCGGCTTTGTCTTCAAGGTCCAGGCCAACATGGACCCCAAGCACCGCGATCGCGTGGCCTTTGTCCGCCTTGCCTCCGGCCATTTCGAGCGCGGGATGAAGCTGACCCATGTGCGCACGAAAAAGCCGATGGCGGTCAGCAATCCGGTGCTGTTCCTCGCCTCTGACCGCGCCCTCGCGGACGAGGCCTGGGCGGGCGACATCATCGGCATCCCGAACCACGGCCAGCTCCGCATCGGCGACGCGCTGACAGAGGGCGAGGCGCTGCGCTTTACCGGCATCCCCAGCTTTGCGCCCGAATTGCTGCAAACCGTGCGCGCGGGCGACCCGATGAAAGCCAAGCACCTGGAAAAGGCACTGATGCAATTCGCCGAAGAAGGCGCGGCCAAGGTGTTCAAGCCGATGCTCGGTTCCGGCTTTATCGTCGGCGTCGTCGGCGCGCTGCAGTTCGAGGTTTTGGCGAGCCGGATCGAGCAGGAGTACGGGCTGCCGGTGCGGTTCGAGGGCTCGCAATTCACCTCGGCCCGGTGGCTTTCGGGCGACAAGGATGCCATCGACCGGTTCGCACAGGTCAACAAGGGTCATATGGCGACCGATCATGACGGCGATCCGGTCTTTCTGACTCGGCTGCAATGGGACATCGACCGCGTGGTGCGCGACCATCCCGAGCTAAAGCTGACCGCGACCAAGGAAATGATGGTCTGACCTCCGGCCCGGCAGGGCGGCAGGCTCAGCGCGCGGGGCCGGTCCAAGCAGAGAAGGTCTCCGGATCGCACAGCACCGCCACCCGTTCGGCCGGGGTCAGCAGGGCAAGTGCTTCGGCCTGGCTGCCGGCGGCATCGATTTTGGCGCGCGCGGTCAACGCGTCCAGCCGTTCAGCCAAGGGTCGCTCGGGTAGGGCAACGGGCAGCAACGCGCGGTGACGCTCCGCGACGTCGGGCTCGGTCGCCATCCGCGCCATAAGATCGCCCTGGCCGATGCTGGCGGCCAGTTTGTGGCCCAAGGCGACGGCGGCGGTGATGATCGGCGGAATTTCACGCTCTTCCGGGGTGACGAGCAGGTTCTGGCGACGGGTCCAGCGGCCGAGGACCGGGCTGCCGGACCAGCGCGAGGTCAGGGGCGCCAGGATCAGTCCGGCGAGGATCGGCGACAGCCAGACCAGTTGGCCCGGCGCCAAACGCGCCAGGATGATGACCGTGGCGACGCCAATGGCGACATGCAGCCAGTGGTGGCGCAGCACGACCCCCCAGGGGGGCAGCTGCCCGGCGCGGACCTGCGCCTCCCATCCGCTATCGCGGCCGCGCAGGATCTCGCCAATCTGGCGGGTCTGGGTCAGCATCTGCACAGGCGCGATCAGGGTCGACAGAACGATCTCGAACAGCGCCGACATCAGCACCCGGCCACGGCCACCGGCGTTCTCGGCCAGTGGCCGGCGCCAGGCGCGGGCCACGGCGGCGAACTTGGGCAGCAGCAGAAACGACATCGCCGCGACGAACAGCCAGCGCAGCGGGACGGGATCGAACACGGGCCAGGCCGGGAACAGTTGGTACGTCGAAGGGAAATAGTCGGGCCGCGCCAGCAGCGCGTAGAGCGACGTGCCGAGCCCGACGAGGATCATGCCCAGCCAGATCGGCGACATCAGAAACCCGAGGATGCCGATGGTGAAATGCACCCGGCTGATGGCGCTGAAGCCCCGCGCGCCGATCACCTTGAGGTGCTGCAGGTTGCCCTGCGCCCAGCGCCGCTCGCGCACCGCCATGTCCAGCAGCGTCGGCGGCGTGCCCTCGAAGCTGCCGCGCAGGTCGTGGTCCAGCCGGACGGCCCAGCCGGCGCGCCGCATCAGCGCCGCCTCGACGAAATCGTGGCTGAGGACCGCGCCGCCCCATGGCGGCCGGCCTGGCAGCAGCGGCAGACCGCAACACTCGGCAAAGGCATGCACGCGGATGATGGCATTGTGGCCCCAGAAATTGCCGTCATCTCCTGACCAGGCGCTGATGCCGCGCGCGATGGCCGGGCCATAAACGCGGCCGGCGAACTGGACGACGCGGGCAAAGACCGACTGCCCGCCGACCAGCACCGGCATGGTCTGGATCAGCCCAACGTTGGGCTCGGCCGCCATGCGGTCCGACAGGGCGGCAATCGTCGCGCCGCTCATGATGCTGTCGGCGTCCAGGACGACCATCTGCTCGTAGCGACCGCCCCAGCGACGCACGAATTCGGCGACGTTGCCGGCCTTGCGCCCCTCCGGGCGGGTGCGGCGGCGGTACCAGACCGGCACCGGCGAGAGCGCGCGGAGCTGGGCGATGGCCTGCATCTCGGCCGCGATAGCATCGGGCTTGCGGCTGTCGGAGAGCACGAAAATCTCGGCCCGGCTGCCAAGGCCGTTGGCCTCGAGGTCCGCTGCCAGCGCCGCCAGCAGACCCGCCGAGCGGGCCGCATCCTCGTGGTAAAGCGGCATCAGGACGGCGACGCGGGCGTTGTTCTCCGCGCTCGTCTCCCGTGGCTGCGGCGGAAAGATGACTCCCGCCAGCATCGACGCGAACGACATCCCGATCCAGGCGAAGGTCAGCGTGAACAGGACCAGCAGGACGCCCTGGGCTAGCGTCGGGCCGCCGCCGAAGGCGTGCAGCATCTGCCAGAAGCCGACGCCGGCGATGATGGCGGTCAGGCCAAAGGTCACAACGCGCGCGCCGATGGTCGCGGTCGAGGCCGGGCGGCGGGCCGGCCCCTCCGGCACCTCGCCAAAGAACTCCTGTGCGGGCATCTCCAGCGGCGCCTCGGGGGGCGTCGGGGGCAGGGCTGTCAGCGCCAGCGGTGCGAGATCGCCCGGCGCCCCCGCTTCGGCGGCCCTTGCCACCTGCCTCGCCCCTGTCAGCCCTTGACCCATCGCGCCATCCACGTCTCTGTCAGCACCGTGCCGTCAGGCGCGCTGAGGCTGGCGCTGAGGTCGGCCAAGGGGGCATCGCCCGGCAGAAAGTCGAAGGCAAGCCGCAGCCGATCCTCTGCCGCCAGACGCTGCACGTAGTTATGGCCGATCTCGCCGACCGAGGTGGTGATGGTGATCCGTGGCTCAATTCCGATGAAGGGCGCCAGGTCGAAATCGAGGAAGTAGCTGCGCGCATTCGGGTTGTTCACCGACTTGCCCGAGCGGGTCGAATTCACCCGCGCCAGCGGCGCGAGGTCCGGCGGCAGTTTCGAGAATATCAGGTCATAGCCGAAATCATGCCGACGGCCGGGTTCCAGCGGCTCGCCCGGGCGCCAGAAGCTGACGATGTTGTCGTGAAACTCGTTCTCGACCGGGATCTCGACCAGTCCGACCGAACCCTTGCCCCAAGGCGAATGTGGCTCGAGCCAGGCCGAGGGACGGGTCTCGTAGCGCGCCTCGGCGTCCTGGTAGTCGTCAAAGCTGCGGGGCCGCTGGGCGAGACCAAAGCCTTCGGGGTTCTCGTCCTGGAAATCGGAAAGCTGCAGCGTGGGCGGCCCGGACAGGGCGCGCCACAACCGGCGGCCGCCGCCGGTGATCATCTGCAGGCCGTCGCTGTCATGGACTGCGCGGCGATAGTCGTCGATCCCGTCGCGGTCGGCATCGCTGAACCAGAACATCGATGTCAGCGGCGCGATCCCGGCGGCCGTAAGGCGCTTGCGCGGAAACAGGGCGACGCGGGTTGCGATCACCGTATCGGCGCCGGGGCGCATGATGAACTGGTAGGCGCCGGCGACCGAGGGGCTGTCGAGCAGCCCGTGGATGGTCAGCGCGCCATCTGCTACCCCCGGAGTGTGCAGCCAGAAGGCGCGAAACAGCGGAAACTCCTCGCCCTCGGGCAGGCCGGTGTTCAGCGCGAGCCCGCGCCCGGACAGACCGTATGTCGTGCCGCGTGCCACCGCGCGGAAGTAGCTGGCGCCCTGAAAGACGGCGAATTCGTCCAGCACGTCGGGACGGTTCAGCGTCGTGCGCAGGCGGAAGCCGGACCAACCCATCTTTCCGATATCGTCCAGATCGATGGGGTCGGGGAACAACTCGGCCTGGAAGTCCAGCGCGCGCGGGTCGAACGGCATCGGCCGCGCCTCGCCCTCGGGCGTGACGATGTTAATCTCGATCCGGTCGCGGTAGAGCAGGCCCGGCGGCAGCAGGTCGAGTCCGAAGCGGCTGTGATCCGCCCAAGGGTCGTGATCACGGCGAAAGCGGATGGCGCGAAACTGGTCGTAGCTGAGCTTGGCAAAAATGCCCGCGAGATCCACCTTGGGATCGACAAAGCTCTTGGCTGCGGTGGCTTCGGCGATGGCGACGACGTCGTCAAAACCGAATGGTCGGGGCGGTGAGACTGGCGCAGCCTTGGCCGGCTCGCCATCAGTGGTGGCGGCGATTTCCGCCGCGCCCTGGGCCAGGGCACTCGTTCCCAGCCAGAGTGCTCCGCCCGTGGCCGCCGCTGCCGTCAGAAACTCTCGCCGCTGCATGAGCCCGCCCCCGTTACGATCCGTCTGGGTGTCGCATCTGCCACAGGGCGCCACGCGGGGAAAGCCGCCCAGTGCTGCACCGGCGAAAGTCTGTAATTTTTTATATGCGCGGCCCGCGAGACCTGTCTTAGCCGAACGGTTGCATCGGCGCCGACGCCTATCGGCCCCCCGCGCGCTCGGACGCAGGCCTGACCCGCTTGAACACGCCGCTGGCGGTGGCGATCAGCGTGCCGTCGGCGTGGACCAGTTCCGAGGCGATGAATTGCAGGCTGCGCCCTCCGCCGGTGGCGCGGCCGGTGGCCGTGACTTCGCCGAAAAGGCCCGCGGCCAGGAAATCGACATTCAGTGAGACGGTCAAGAACGGTTGGCGACCCGTGGAATCCACCGTCAGGCTGGCCGTCGCGCCAGAGGCGCTGTCCAGCAGCATCGCCGCGATGCCGCCGTGCAGCACGCCATGGCGGTTGGTATGCTCTGGTCCAACCACCAGCCGGCAACGCGCGCGCCTATCGGGCTGGCCGATATCGAGGACATAGCCAACCAGCCGCTGGGTTCCGGTCTCGTCCAAGATCAGGCCGTTGCCTTCGTCTCCTGCGCTCATGATCGGCACCCTGGGCACCGGCCGTTCGCCATCCGCGCACCCATTCAGAAGATCTCGATCAGGCCGGCGGCGCCTTGGCCGCCGCCGACGCACATCGTGACGACCCCCCAGCGTGCCTTGCGCCGACGGCCCTCCAGCAGGATATGTCCCGCCATCCGTGCGCCGGTCATGCCGAAGGGGTGGCCGATGGCGATTGAGCCGCCGTTGACGTTCATTTTGGCCGGGTCGATCCCCAGCCGTTGCTGGCAGTAGAGGACCTGGCTCGCGAAAGCCTCGTTCAGCTCCCAAAGATCGATGTCGTCAACGGCAAGGCCGGCGCGCTCGAGGAGACGCGGGACGGCAAAGACCGGGCCGATGCCCATCTCGTCCGGCTCGCAGCCGGCAACGACAAAGCCGCGAAGGGCGCCGAGCGGAGCGATACCCTGGGCCGCCGCGCGATCGGCGCTCATGACCAGCAGCGCGGCGGCGCCGTCCGACAGCTGGCTGGCGTTGCCGGCGGTGATGAACTTGCCCTCGCCCCGGACCGGGGTCAGCGCCGCCAGACCCTCCAGTGTGGTGCCGGGTCGGTTGCACTCGTCGCGGTCGAGCGTGACCGTCCCGCTCCGGATCTCGCCGCTGGCCTTGTCGGTGACCGCTCGGGTGACCTCGAACGGGACGATCTCGTCGTCGAACAGTCCGCCCGCCTGTGCTGCGGCGATGCGCTGCTGAGAGAGCAGCGCGTATTCGTCCTGCGCCTCGCGGCTGATGCCATAGCGCTCGGCTACGATGTCGGCGGTGTCGATCATCGGCATGTAAAGGCTGGGGTAATTCGCCTCGATCCAGGCCTCGCGCGAATTGCGGGGCGGGGGCTGGACCAGGCTGATCGATTCGACGCCGCCTGCCAGCACCGCCTGCGCCCCCTCGACCTGGACCGCATGCGCGGCCATCGCCAGCGCCTGCAGGCCCGAGGCGCAGAAGCGGTTCACCGTCGTGCCGGCGATGCTGACCGGCAGGCCCGCGCGGACCACGATCTGGCGCGCGATGTTCCCGCCTGTGACATATTCCGGATAGCCGCAGCCCCAGAGCGAATCCTCGATAAGCGTCGGATCGATCCCGGCACGCTCGACCGCAATGCGCGCGACATGGCCGCCCATGGTGGCGCCGTGGGTCAAGTTCAGGCTGCCGCGGACGGCCTTGCCGATGCCGGTCCGGGCGGTCGAAACGATGACGGCGTCAGTCATGCGGTATCCTTTCGGTCAAGATCGGCAAAGCGCCCGCCGCTGTCGGCCAGCCGCGCCAGCAGCGGGGAGAGCTGCCAGAAATACGGATCGTCCTGGGCGTAGCTGCGAATATCCTGTGCGATCCGCTCGAGGCCATAGGCGTCGGCCCAGTGCATCGGGCCGCCCTTGTGGCGCGGAAAGCCGTAGCCGTGCAGCAGCACCGCGTCGATATCGCCCGGCCGCGCGGCGATGCCTTCGTCGAGGATCTTGGCCCCTTCGTTGACCATCGCGGCCATGTAGCGGGCGCGAATCTGGTCGGCATCAAGGCCGGGCTTCGGGGGACGTGAGGCGTCAATGATCGCCTCTGCCTCGGGGTCCGGGCGGCCGTTCGGCGCCTCGGCATCGTAACGGTAATAGCCGCCGCCTGATTTGCGCCCCAGCCGGCCGGCCTCGACCAGTCTGTCGGCAAAGATCGGCGGCCGCTCGCGTGGATCGCGGCTGGCGTCCAGCCGGCGGCGGTTGGCATAGCCGATGTCGAGGCCTGCCAGATCGCCGACCTGATAGGGACCCATGGCAAAGCCGAAGCCGGTGATGGCCCGGTCGACATCATAGGGCGAGGCGCCGTCCAGCACCGCGTGATCGGCGGCCGTGCGATAGGCCGAAAGCATGCGATTGCCGATAAAGCCGTCGCACACGCCCGAGCGCACGGCGATCTTGCCCATGCGCTTGGCCAGCGCAAAGGCGGTGGAGGTCACGTCCTCGGCGGTGGCGTCGGCGACGACAATTTCCAGCAGGCGCATGACATTGGCGGGCGAAAAGAAATGCAGGCCGATCACGTCCTGCGGCCGGCTGGTCGCGGCGGCGATGGCGTTCAGGTCGAGGTAGGAGGTGTTGGTCGCAAGGATCGCGCCGGGACGGCAGATGCGGTCCAGATCGGCAAAGACGGCGCGCTTGACGTCCATGGCCTCGAACACGGCCTCGATGACCAGATCGACTTCGGAGAGGGCGTCCAGTCCGGCGGCGGTGCGGAACTGCTCGGCCAGCATTCGCTCGCGCGCCGCGGCGGTCAGCTTGCCGCGCTTGACGGCGCCGTCCTGCATCGCGGCGATGCCCTTCGCGGCGCGGTCGGCGGCGGCCGGGTCACGTTCGATCAGAGTGACGTCGAGGCCGGCGCTGAGGGCCGAGGCGGCTATGCCCTGGCCCATGGTCCCGCCGCCGACGACGCCGATGCGCGCGACCGGGCGGGGTTTCGCATCGGTCGGCGGTCGGGCGGCGGCCCGCTCGGCGAAAAAGGCGTGGATCAGCGCGGCCCGTTCGGGCGAGGCCATCAGGTCGACGAAGGCCGCGCGCTCGAGTGCCATTCCCTCGGCCAGGGGCAGGGCCATGCCGCCGATGATGGTGTCAAAGGCGCGCAGGGGCGCCGGCTGGCCCTTGGCCGCCTTTTCAACCTTGGCCCGCAGCGCGGGCAGGGCGGGGACATCGATCGCGGGCGCCGGCAGGGCCGAGACGGGACGCGGCCCGCGCCCCTCGGCGATCCAGTGCCGCGCCTCGGCGATGCCCGCCGCGCAGGGGTCGCCACCCTCGGCGACGGTGTCGATCAAGCCCAGACCCAGAGCATCTTCCGCGGAGATCTGACGGCCCGAGGTGATCAGGTCGACCGCGGACTCAAGCCCTGTCAGCCGCGGCAAGCGTTGCGTGCCGCCCGCGCCGGGCAGCAGGCCCAAGGTGACCTCGGGCAACCCGAGGCGGGTGCCGGCAAGGGCGACGCGGCCATGTGCGCCAAGTGCAACCTCCAGCCCGCCCCCCAGGACCGTGCCGTGCAGCGCGGCGATTACCGGCCGCGACGCGGCCTCGATCAGGCCGATGACTTCGGGCAACAGCGGCGGCTGCGGCGGCTTGCCGAACTCCGATATGTCGGCCCCGGCGATGAAGGTCCGGCCGGCGCAGCACAGCACCGCGGCCTGCGCGTCATCCGCTGCAAAGCGCTCCATCGCAGTCACCAGCCCCTGCCGCACCGCCGCCGACAGCGCATTTACCGGCGGCGAGTCGACGGTGATGACGGCGATCTCGCCATTGCGGGCATAGCTAACGGCGTCGGTCATGCGTCAAGCTCCAGCACTGGGCCGGCGCGGCGGCCGGTCGGGGGGGTTCGGGGCGGCATCCTGCGCAGCGCGCCCGCAGGACGCAACGTCGCCTGCGGCAAGTGCCGCTGCAAGATGGCAGAGGCGTTAGGCAGCCAATGCCGACCAACGGGCGTCAGTTCACCGGGGTCAACAGCGGCCTGCCGGCAAAGAAAGCGTCCAAGTTGTCAACGGTCAACTGGGCCATGCGCGCCCGTGTTTCCTCAGTCCCGCTGGCGTGGTGCGGGCTGAGGGTGACGTTCGGCAGCGCGACCAGCGCCGGGTCCGGCTTTGGCTCGCTGAGATAAACGTCCAGCCCCGCCGACCCGAGGCGCCCGTCCTGCAACGCCGCGATCATTGCCGCCTCGTCCACCACCGACCCGCGGGCGATGTTGACCAGCATCCCTTGCGGGCCCAGCGCCTCGATCACTTGGGCCGAGACGAGCCCCTCGGTCCCGGCACCGCCGGGCGTCGCGACCAGCAGCACGTCCGCCCATTCGGCGAGGGCGACGGGATCGGCAAAATACTTATACCCGACGTCGGGCTTGGGATTGCGGCCGCAATAACCGACCGTCATGCCCAGCGCCTCGGCGCGGCGGGCGATCGCCATGCCGATATTGCCGAGCCCGAGGATCCCCGCCCGCTTGCCCGCGCTGGAGGTTGTCAGGGGGAACATCCCCTTCTGGCCCCAGCCGCCCGTGCGGACATAGGCATCGCCTTCGATCAGGCGGCGGCGCGAGGCCAGCATCAGCAGGATCGCCATGTCGGCGACGTCATCGCGCAGCGCCTCGGAAGTGTTGGTCAGGGTGATCCCGCGCCGCGTCAACTCGTCCAGGTCGATCTGGTCAAACCCGGCCGACGAGCAGGAGGCCATTTTCAACGCCGGCAGCCTGTCCAGCAGGGCGCCATCCAGCCTGAAATTGCCGTTGACCACCATGGCCGAGCAGACCGGCCCTGCCGCGGCCAGCACCGCCTCGCGCTCCGCGGGCGAAGCCGCCTGGTCCAGCCGGTGCAACTCATAAAGCTGTGCCAACATGTCCAGTTGCTGCGGGCGCAAAGGGACGGCGACGAGGACATGCGGTTTCATGGGTCTTCCTGCAGTTAGACATGGGCATGGCGCCCGGAACCTCTGTTCGTGACCGGGCCCCACGGGCGCCGAGTATCAACACGGCAACCCAGATGAGCTGGCGCGCACCCCGGGCAGCTTCCGGCACTACGAGAGATCATGTCGGCCATCCTCGGCGGAGGGTCAATGAGGCCCGCCACTCGCATCATCTGGAAGCCGAAGCAGATCAATGGGTTCGCCAGCGAATTTCGCCGATTGCGCCGGACACGGTTGCGCAGGATTTACACGCCAGCGAGTAAAGAGGGGCGGACCAGCGGGCAGATTGCTGGCGGGCAAGGGCAGGGCAGGGCGATGGACACGGAAACCGGAGCGGAAAAAGGCACGCCGGGCGAAGTCTTTGCGACCTTCCTCAAGCTCGGACTGACCTCGTTCGGCGGGCCGATCGCGCATCTCGGCTATTTCCGCGACGAGATCGTCACCCGCCGCCGCTGGCTCAGCGATCATGCCTATGTGGATCTGGTCACGCTCTGCCAGTTCCTGCCCGGACCGGCGTCCAGCCAGGTCGGCTTCGCCCTCGGGATGATGCGCGCGGGCTGGCTGGGGGCTCTCGCGGCATTCACAGCATTCACGCTGCCCTCGGCCCTGGCGCTGCTGCTGTTCGCGATGACTGCGGCGTCCTTCACGGGACCCATCGGTGCGGGAGCCCTTGAGGGGCTCAAGATCGTCGCCGTGGCGATTGTCGCCCAGGCCGTCCTCGGCATGGCGCGAACCCTGTGCCCGGACCGCGAGCGCGCCGCCATCGCAGCGGGTGCTGTGGTTGTTCTGGCCTTCGCGCCCGGACCTTTGGGGATGGTCTGCGCAATTCTGCTCGGTGCGCTCGCGGGGCTGACGCTGGGGCGTGGCGAGGCGGCCCCTGTGGGGGGCCATGTGACGATGCCGGTATCGCGCGGGCAGGGGCTTGCCGCGCTCCTCGCCTTTTTCGCTTTACTGACCCTGCTGCCGCTGGTGGCCGACAAGGCGCCGGCGCTCGACCTGATCGACAGCTTTTACCGCGCCGGCGCCCTGGTGTTTGGCGGCGGGCATGTGGTGCTGCCCTTGCTGCAGGCCGAGGTGGTGCAGCCGGGCTGGGTTACGCCGGGCCAGTTCCTCGCCGGCTACGGCGCGGCGCAGGCGGTGCCCGGGCCGCTGTTCACCTTCGCGGCTTATCTCGGCTCGGTCCGCGGCCCCGCGCCGAACGGGGTGGTGGGCGGTGCACTTGCATTGGCCGCGGTCTTCCTACCTGGCTTTCTGATCCTGATCGGCGTTCTGCCCTTCTGGGACCGGTTCAGGGCGATGACCCCGGCGCGGTCCCTGATGCAGGGCGCGAACGCCGCCGTCGTCGGCATCCTCGGTGCCGCACTTTACACGCCGGTCTTTACCAGCGCCATCGGCGGGATGCGCGACTTCGCGCTCGCACTCGTCTGCTTTGTGCTGCTCGTCGCATGGAAGCTGGCGCCTTGGGCGGTTGTCGTCATTGCTGCGCTTGGCGGGATCGGTCTGGCGCTTACTGGCTAGCCGGGTATCCCGAGCCCAAGCGAATTGCGACCCGGGCGCGGTTCGTGGATACACTCTGGTCGGCGGGACGCACCGCCGACCGGCCGCGCGAGGGGATGACGGGCATGCAGATCGAGGAAACCGCCCTTTCGGGGGTTCTGGTACTGACCCCGGCGCGGTTCGGCGATCACCGCGGCTTTTTCTCGGAAAGCTGGAACCGGCGCACGCTTGAGGAGGCGGGCGTCGCGCTGCCGGAGTTCGTGCAGGACAATCACTCGACGTCCGCAAAGGCCGGCACGTTGCGCGGCCTGCACTATCAGGCGCCTCCGCACGAACAGGGCAAGCTGGTCCGCTGCGGGCGCGGTGCGCTTTATGACGTTGCAGTCGATGCGCGGCGGGGCAGTCCAAGCTACGGCCAATGGTTTGGCACCGAGTTGTCGTTCGACAACGGGCGCCAGTTGTGGGTGCCGCCGGGTTTCCTGCATGGCTTCGTCACGCTGCAGGACGACACCGAGGTGGTCTACAAATGCACCGGCTATTACGACCGGCAGGCCGATGGAGCCGTGCGCTGGAACAGTCTCGGCATCGATTGGGGGATCACGACGCCGATCCTCTCTGACAAGGACGCCGCAGCACCGGCCTTCGCCGATTGGTCCTCGCCTTTCGAGTTCCGCCCATGAAGATCCTCGTCACCGGTGGCGCGGGCTTCATCGGCTCTGCGGTGGCGCGGCTTGCCATCGCGCGCGGCCACTGCGTCGTGAACCTCGACGCGCTGACCTATGCCGCGAACCTCGAAAATGTGGCATCGGTAGCAGGCAGCCCGCTTTACGCCTTTGAACACGCCAACATCCTCGACCGCCCGGCGCTGAGCCGCATCTTTGCCGCCCATCGCCCCGATGCGGTGATGCACCTGGCGGCCGAAAGCCACGTCGATCGCTCAATCGACGGGCCGGGCGTCTTTATCGAGACGAACGTGAACGGCACCTACAACATGCTGGAGGCTGCGCGCGCCTACTGGACGGCCGAGGGCCGCCCGGAGGCTTTCCGCTTCCACCACATCTCGACCGACGAGGTGTTCGGCTCGCTCGGCGAGACAGGCAAGTTCAGCGAAGACTCCCCCTACGATCCGCGCAGCCCCTATTCCGCGTCCAAGGCCGCGAGCGATCATCTGGTCCGCGCCTGGCACGAAACCTATGGTCTGCCAGTCGTGCTGACGAACTGTTCGAACAACTACGGGCCGTTCCATTTCCCCGAGAAACTGGTGCCTCTGGCGATCCTCAGCGCCCTGCACGGCCGACCGATCCCGGTCTATGGAGACGGTGGCAACGTCCGCGACTGGCTCTATGTCGAGGATCACGCCGACGCGCTGCTGCTGTGCCTTGAAAAGGGTCAGGTTGGGCGCAGTTACAATATCGGCGGCGAGAACGAGGCACGGAATATCAATCTGGTGCGCATGATCTGCAGACATCTCGACCGGGTGCGCCCGGACGGCGCGCCCCATGAGCGACTGATCACATTCGTGCCCGACCGGCCGGGCCACGACCGCCGCTATGCGATCGATCCGGCGCGCATCCGCACCGAACTCGGCTGGCGGCCCTCGGTCACCTTGAAGGAGGGGTTGCGCCGCACCGTCGCCTGGTATCTGGCGAACCGGGACTGGTGGCAGCCTCTGCTCGACCGTGGCGAGTTCGGCGCGCGATTGGGAACGGGCCCGCGCATGTTGGCTGGTGCGGGCGACAGTTCCGGGGGGATGGAAGTGTCATGACCGAATTGCTGGTCTTTGGCCGCAATGGGCAAGTGGCGACTGAGCTTGCGCGCCTCGCGCCACAGGCCCGGTTTGTCGGACGGGAAGCTGCCGACCTTTCCGACCCGGCCGCCTGTGCTGCGGTGATCCGCGCCGCGCGGCCAGCCGCCGTCATCAACGCCGCCGCATATACCGGGGTGGACCGCGCGGAATCCGAACCCCAGGCCGCGCAGGCGATCAATGCTAAGGCACCCGGTGCGATGGCAGTGGCCTGCGCCGAGTTGGGCGTCCCCTTCGTTCATATTTCGACCGATTATGTCTTTGACGGGACAGGTGACACGCCGCGAGCCGAAAACGCTCCCACGCGCCCGCTGGGCGTCTATGGCCGGACAAAGCTGGCGGGAGAGCGCGCTGTCACGGCCGCTGGCGGCCAATGGGCGATCCTGCGCACCAGTTGGGTTTTCTCTGCCCACGGGCAAAACTTCGTCAAGACGATGCGGCGGCTGGGGGCCGAGCGGGACCGCCTCAGCATCGTCGCAGACCAGATTGGCGGCCCTACGCCTGCGGCCGACATCGCCGCCGCGATCCTGACGATGGTGGAGGCGATGCGTGCGGACCCGGCCAAGGGCGGCATCTATCATTTCGCCGGCGCCCCGGACGTCAGTTGGGCCGGCTTCGCGCGCGAGATATTTGCCCGCTCGGGCCTGCCCGCGCAGGTGGACGAAATCCCAACCTCCAGCTATCCGACGCCAGCCAGACGACCCGCGAACTCGCGCCTAGACTGTGCAGCCATCCTGCGCGACTTTGGCATTGCACGGCCCGATTGGCAGCAGGGGCTGGACCGCGTCATCGAGGAGTTGTCGTCATGACCCGGCGCAAGGGCATCATTCTGGCCGGCGGCTCGGGCACGCGGCTCTACCCGATCACGCTCGGCCTCTCCAAACAGTTGCTGCCAATCTATGACAAGCCGATGATCTATTATCCGCTGTCAGTCCTGATGTTGACCGGCATCCGCGAGATTGCGGTCATCACCACGCCCGAGGATCAGGCCCAGTTCCAGCGCCTGCTGGGGGACGGCAGCCAGTGGGGCGTCAGCCTGACCTGGATCGTGCAGCCCAGTCCCGACGGGCTGGCGCAAGCCTATATCTTGGCCGAGGGCTTTTTGGACGGCTCGCCCTCCGCGATGGTCCTGGGTGACAACATCTTTTTCGGCCACGGCCTGACCGAACTTCTGTCCGCCGCGGACGGACGCGAGGAGGCGACGGTCTTTGGCTACCACGTCGCGGACCCCGAGCGTTACGGGGTGGTCGCCTTCGACGATCAGGGCCAGGCCGTGCAGATCATTGAAAAGCCACCTGTGCCGCCGACCAACTACGCGGTGACCGGGCTTTATTTCCTCGATGCCGACGCCCCCCGTCGCGCCCGCAAGGTCTCGCCCTCCGCCCGCGGCGAGTTGGAGATCACGACGCTGCTGGAAACCTACCTCCACGAGGGCAGGCTGAAGGTCGAACGCATGGGCCGCGGCTTTGCGTGGCTCGACACCGGCACGCACGGCAGTCTGCTGGATGCAGGCAACTTCGTGCGGACGCTTGCAAACCGCCAGGGCATGCAGTCCGGCAGCCCCGAAGAGATCGCCTACGATCAAGGCTGGATTACCGCGGCCGAACTGCGCGCGCGTGCGGAGCAGTTCGGCAAGAACGATTACGGGCTCTACCTCGCGCGGCTGCTCGAGTGAATGGCGGTGGGGGTCCTGGTCCCCTGGTCACTTCGCACCCACCCGTTTGCTGAGCGGAGGGCGGCTTTCCGATGCGCGGCGGAGGCCCCGACCTTCGGCCCGAAGAGAGCCGGTCGAACCTGCTGTAAATGCCCCGGTCCCTCCTGCCAACATGCGATCAGCCAGAAGACCGCCCGCGCGAATGTCCAGGGTTTATCCAAACTTCTCCATGGGTTAGGATACCTGGGCAGTCTGACTTCCAGACAGTCCGTCTGGTGCGTCCAGTCAGCGAGGGAGGGGGTGAGAGATGGATACCGTGAGTTGGCAGCGGATCGAAGGAGGGCTCGTCTTTCTGTCGGCGCTCGTTTTGTTCGTGTATCTGGGCGGCGGCATCGTCTGGTGGCTGGCCATCATCGTTTTCCTTGCCCCCGACATCAGCTTCGCAGCCTACGCGCTGGGCCCGAAGGTCGGCGCGCTGCTATACAACCTGGTTCATGTCTTTGCGTTTGGTTCGATCGTGCTAGCGGCCGGCGTAGCATTCGGTAGCCCGACGCTATCGGCGCTCGGCGCACTTTGGCTCGCTCACTCGGGGTTCGATCGCATGCTTGGCTACGGCCTGAAATCTCCGGAGGCGTTCAACATGACCCATTTGGGACGGATCGGCCGCCGGTCAAGCGAACCGTGACCGCTGCGGCAGGATTATACCCGGGCGGTCCGCAGTCTGCAGAAGAAACGAGAGTGCGGCGGCCTATTCTTTTGAGCAGTGCGTGAGACTCTTTTGGTTTCCGCCAGGCGGCGAAATCCGCAACCTTCCAAAAAAAACTGGAGCCCGCGGCAACGCGGGCTCCATTCGCATGAGATCGCCAGCAAACGACCCCGCTAGGCGCTCTCGCCGAGCGCACGGCTGACGAGCAGCGTGTCCACATACTGGACCA
This sequence comes from Paracoccus suum, assembly GCF_003324675.1. NCBI lineage: Bacteria > Pseudomonadati > Pseudomonadota > Alphaproteobacteria > Rhodobacterales > Paracoccaceae > Paracoccus > Paracoccus suum. Next base: position 2,659,286 of record NZ_CP030918.1, on the reverse strand, counting down.
TGCTCGCGATCTTGCCGTTCTCGAGCCGGTAAAGATGGGCGAAAGGCGCACGCATTGCGATGCCCGTGGCCTTGTAGATCCCGGAATAGACACCGAAGACCGCAACCCGATCGCCGTCCTCAAGAAAGGTCTGCGCATCAGCCTTGTAGTCGACCCACTCGGTCGCAAGGCGGTTGAACACACCTGCGATGATGGCATCGGGGCCGACATACGTTCCCGCGTAAGGAAAGCCCTCGGCCTCCGTCCAGGTAGCGTCGGGGGCAAGTGCGGCCATCAGGTTCTGGCCGTTCTGTTCGGGCGGGCCGTTGTAGGTGGCGCGGATCAGATCAAGGTTCTGCCCCATTGGTCAGCCCCACTTCATTTCGCCGGTGGCGACCTTGGAGCCGATGTCGAGCGCGACGCCCATCCCCAGACCCGGGAAACGTTCCTCCATCGCGGCCTTCAGCGCGGCAGCGTCGGCGGCCCGCGCCAGCTCTTCCTCGAAGGCCGCGAGGTAGGCCCGGGTGTGCTCCACCGCCGACAGATCGGTGGCGGCCTCGGGGGTCATGTGGCCGGCCACGACGATGGCGGGCTTGCGGGCCGCGATGCTGTCCAGATTGGCGATCCAGGCGGCGCGCGCCTCCTTGGTGGGAGTGTCGGCGGTCCAGACGTGGACGCCCGCAAACACCAGAACGCCACCGACAACCGCGTTCAGCGACGGGACATAGAGGTACCGGCGATTGTCGAGGCCCTCGGCAGGGACAATCTCGATCGCCTCGCCATCGACCGTCAGGCTGGCCGCGTCATAGGCCTCGGGCAGGATGATGTCGGCCATCGACTGCGGTCCATTCTCCTTCAGCTGGGGACCCCAGGTTTCGAGCTTTTTCGCGATGTTGCCGTTGATCGCTGCCAGGGTTTCGGATGCGGCGATGACTCGCGCCTCGGGGAAGGCCTCGGTGATCGGTTTCAGGCTGAAGTAATAGTCAGGATCGGACTGGCTGATGTAGATGCTGGTCAGCTTGCGGCCGGTCTGCCTGATCGCGTCGGCGACCGCAGCCCCGTCGGGAAAGGTAAAGCCGCCGTCAATCAGAACGGCCTCGCTCGCGCCGGACAGAAGGACGGGCGCGCGGAAAAATCCGTTCTCGCCGGCGGGAAACGGGGTCAGTGTCAGGGGAGTGGCGGCGCGGGTTAGTCCGGTCGTTGCGGCGAGGGCACCGGCGGCCAGGGTGGTCGTCACTACGGTTCTGCGGGTCATCATGACATTCTCCGTGGTTGTGCCCGCCTTGGGGCGGCAGCTGTGGGTGTTTCGCTCAGACTGCGGCGGGGGCGGCCGCCAATTTCGCGGCAAGGTTCGGATTGGCGAAAATCCCCGCGCCGCGGATGAGGCGCTCACCATGTCCGTCGTTCACGACAAGCGCCGGAACGCCATCCACGCCGAGACGGCCAATCAGGGCCTTTGCCCGAGAGATGCGCGCGCGATTTGCGGTCAGCAGCTCGGGATCTGCGGCGGCCAGACGCTCGGCCGCCTCGGCCAGAGGCAGGTCCGCAAGGATTTGTGCGAGCACGGAGCTATCGGTGATGTCACGGCCATCGACGTAGCGGGCGGTCTGGATCGCCCGAAGCGCCGCGATTTCCTGCGCGGGTTCTGTCAGCGCGACAGCCGTCAGCGCCAACGTCGCGGGACCCGAATCGAACCGCGTGGCTTGATCCGTCAGCACCTTGTCGCGATAGGTGTCGCTGAAGGGCTGGCCAGTCAGTTTTGCGATGCGGCGGTCGTTCGCCCAGGCATAGGCGGCAAAATCGTCGTTCATGAGCGGCGCGGACGCGTTGGAAAACAGGCCTGTCGGCAGCAATTCAACCGTCAGTTCGGGTTGGGCGCCCAGCGCCTTGATCGTCGCGGAGGCGCCGTAGCACCAGCCGCACAGCGGGTCGAACAGATAGGTGATCCGGGTCATCTCGGCCTCCTTTCCGCCGAAGATAACACTGTCATCCCAATCGAATTAGACATACGATCCGGACGCACTGTGTGTACTAGGTTGACAGTGGGTTGCGATGAACCTGAACCGCCTCGCCTACTTTGCCGCCGTCGTGGATGCCGGCTCGTTCACACAGGCAGCGGTGCGGTTGGGCGTGACCAAGGCCGTTGTCAGCCATCAGGTCGCCCAGCTGGAGCAGGATCTTCGCACGACGCTGTTGATCCGCACCACGCGCCGCGTGCAGCCGACCGAGGCCGGCGCGGCCTTCCACATCCGCTGCACCCAGATTCTGCGCGAGGCCGAGGACGCCTATGCCGAAGTCACGGCCGAGCATGAAACGCCCAGCGGCACCCTGCGCATCACGGCCCCGTTCGACTACGGAATCGCTAGCGTGGTGCCAGTGGTCACGGCCTTCACCGCGCGCTATCCGGCCTGCAATGTCGAGCTTGTGCTGGGCGACCGGACGCTGGACTTGATCGAAGGGCAGATTGACCTGGCGTTGCGGGTCGGTTGGCTGGACGATTCCAGCCTGCAGGCGCGCAAGATCGGCAGTTTCAGGCAGTACCTGGTAGGCAGCGCCCGCCTGGCCGATCAGATCGCGGCGATCCGCGAACCGGCAGATCTGCCCGCGGTGCCTTTCATCGCCAATGCGGCGCTGCGCAAGCCGCGCGCATGGCAGTTCACCCATGACGATCATCCGCCGCAGGATGTATTCCTGCCGGCCCGTATCGTGATCGACACCACGCTTGGCGTGCTGTCCGCCGTTCGCGCGGGCGGCGGCCTTTCCGTGTTGCCGGAGTTTCTGGTCACGCCTCTGCTGGCGAACGGCGAGTTGCTGTATGTCCTGCCCGATTGGCGCCTGCGGTCGGGGGGCATCCACACCGTGTTTCCCGCCGCGCGGTTCCGGCCAGCCAAGGTGACGGCGTTTGTCGATATGCTAGTGAAATCAGAGCATAAAGTGGCACTTCACGAGATTTTCTAACAAAACGAGCCGCCTTTCAGCGACCCGTTTTGGCTCCCCGCACGTGGACCTCAGCGATTCAGCCGGATCTTCGTTCCCCAAGGGTCTCGAAAGGTGAGGCCATCGGGATTTTGGGTGACCGGGAGACCGGCAGTCTCTGCCCGCGCGGCGATGGCGTCGAGGTTCGCGCCGTCGCGGACGACGATTCCGACTGCGTCCAACCCGGCCATGCCCGCGGGGCGTTTGCCTGCATGGCGGCTGTTCCAGACGTTCCCGGCAAGCTGGTGGTGATAGCCGCCGCTGCCGTAGAAGCTGGCGCCGGTATAGCGGGTCGCGATGTCGAAGCCGAGGATGTCGCGGTAAAAGCGGTCCGCCGCCTCGGTCTCACCCACCTGCAGGTGGACATGGCCGATGCAGCCGCGTTCGGGAAAGCCTGTCCAAGCGGTGCCGGCCGCGCTCGCGAGCAGGTCCCGCACGTCGAGCGGATCGGTCGACAAGCGCACCTCGCCGGTCGGCGTGGCCCAGCTTGCGAACGGTCGGTCGGCATAAACCTCGATTCCGTTTCCCTCGGGGTCAGCGAGATAGAGCGCCTCGCTGACGATGTGGTCGGATGCGCCTTGCAGCGGCACCCCAGCCTCGACGACGTGGGCGACCCAGCGGCAGAGGTCGGCGCGGCTGGGCATCAGGAAAGCTGTGTGAAAGAGCCCGGCCTGTCGCGGGTCGCGGGGAACGAGGGCCGTCTCGCTCTGGAGTTCCAGCAGCGGGGTCCTGCCGGTCCCAAGTAGCGTGCGGGCAGCGCCGCTTTCGGTCGCTTCAAGGCCGAGGACCTTGCGATAAAAGGCGGCGACCGTATCCAGATCGCGCACCTTCAGCCGGACGGTTCCAATCCGCATCGGCGCAGCATTCATGTCGAAAAGGGCGTTCGCGGCACTCATGGCAGATGTCCTCGGGGAATGCGGCCGCGGAGAAGCTCCGCGGCCGGCGAGAGAAAGGTCAGGTGCGGTCGCGGTTCAGCGACCAGGCGCCGTCGCCGAGGAGGGCCTGGACGACCAGCGTCACCGCCCAGAACGCCGGGAATTCCCAGCCGCCGCCTTCGTTCGAGAAGAAAAAGCCGGCCGCGCCGTGCGGCGCGTAGATCGAGCCAAGCAGGATCGGCACCAGCGCCAGCGACACCCAGCGCGTGTACGCGCCGAGGATCAGGGCGATGCCGCCAAACAGTTCTGCCGCCATGACCAGATAAGCCAGCGCAGCAGGCAGGCCGAGGCTGGCGAAGTAGCCCGCGGTGCCGGACGGCGTGAAAATGAACAGCTTAAGCCCGGCGTGGGCGAGGAAAAGGACGCCCAGGGTGACGCGCAGGACGGTCGCGGCGAGGTCGGCATTGGAGACGCCGTCGATCAGCGACGCGCGTTCGGCGGAGGTTGTTGCGTAGGTCATGGTTATGTTCCTTGAAGCAAGGTTCAGGCAGCAGGCTGCCAGGTTGGGCGTTAGCGCCGTTGCCGAGGCCTAGCCGAGCGTGATGTCAGTGCGGCGACCTCTCAGGGGGACGCCTGGCATCCGTGGCCCACAGGCTCCGTCATGCGGAAGAACCTAGCCCATGACCAAAGCAGCGATAATCTTCGGGCGGGGAAGATAATTGCTTCCCGATGGATGGTAATGGCTACCAGCCTTGATCCCAGTGCGGGGTCTGCCGGTATCTCTCGGTGAGGAAATCGATCACCAGGCGAACCTTAACCGCCAGATGGCGGCTGTGCGGATAGAGCGCCTGCACATCATAGGGATCGATTTCAAATTGCTGCAGCAGCCTCAGCAGCCTGCCCGCGCGGAGCGCCTCGCCCGCAACAAAGGCCGGGACATAGGCGAGTCCCAGGCCCATTTCGGCGGCCTGAACGCAGGCCTCGGCATTCGAATAGCGAACCCGGCCGGCAACGGCAGTCATCTCGGCCTCGCCATTCTTGCCCTTGAAGGGCCAGCGGTTGGGGTCCCGGTAGTTGGTGTCGATGATGCAGGAATGCCGCGAGAGAGCCGGGGGCGTCGCCGGCGCCCCATGCTTTTCGACATAGGATGGCGCGCCGACCAGTACGATCCGGACCGCGCACAATCGGCGCAGGATGAGGGTCGAATCCCCCGGTCGCCCGACGCGGATGGCAAGGTCGAACCCCTCATCCACGACGTTGACCAGCCGGTCCGAGAAGGCGACGTCCAGTTCGATATCCGGGTAAAGCCGCGCGAAATCATTCAGGGCCGGAACCAGTTCCAGCGTGCCGAATGTCAGCGGTGCCGTCATGCGCAGGCGCCCGCGCGGAGACTGGGAGATGTTGCGGATGTCGAGGTCGAGCGTGTCCAACTCGTCCACGAGCGGCCGCAGCCGATCGTAATACGCTCGGCCAGCCTCGGTCGGTGCCACGGACCGCGTTGTGCGGTTGAGCAGCCGCACGCCCAACTCGGCTTCTAGCCGGGAAATCAGTTTTGAGGCCTGACCCGACCGCGTCCCCAGCCTGCCCGCGGCCTCCGTGAAGCTGCCGGTCTCGATGACGGCGAGGAACATCCGGTCGCATTCAAGGCGGTCCATTGCTTCCTCGCAGCGCGGAATGTGGTGGGGCTGGCGCCAATTTAACGGAATGAGTGGCGACTGGCCATCAACTCGCGGTAGAGCGAATCCGATCCGCGGGCCGCCCGTCGTGGGCACTGGACGTCACGGACGTTGGTCCATTTTCTCGCTAGGGGCTGGGGCCGTCGTCGCGACGGGCGCCGCCGACGCTCGCCTGCGGACTGCCCGGCAGGGTCCGAGCCAATGAGTCCCGCTCTGTGGCGAAGTTGGGCAGCGCGGCAGACGGTCCAATCCGAGTTGAACGCGAGAGCCATCTTAGCCCACGCGCACTGTCAGTCCGGCCCCGTCCCGCGAAGTAAGCGCCTTTCATGGACGGCAGGCAACCTGGCGCGCTTCGGCCGGATTTGCCGGTTTTGAACTGGCTCCTCTGCAGGGGGTAAGTTATGGGGCGCGCAGCGTCCCAGTTAAGTGTCGGAGCAACCATGACATCCACGATCAAGCTTTACCTTGGGGCGCATAAAACTGCCACGACCCATCTCCAGGGCATCTTGATAAAGAATGCGGACCTGCTGGAGGCGGCGGGAACCTCTGTCACCGCCCCGCGCCAGCTGCGACCGGATTGGCTGGAAATGTACTTTGCTGCGGTCAGGCAGCAGGTAAAAAAGCCTGAGCGTGGTCCTCGCCCGGATACGAGGACGGCTCTGCGAAGGGTGATGCCAGAGGCGAATGACTGGATCCTCACCGACGAAAACATCATCGGCACGCCGCGACAAGTTCTCAAGGACGGCGGATTCTATGCAAATACCCGGCAGCGGCTGGAGACGCTGAAGGAAGTGTTCGGCGACCGCCAGATAGAGGTGTATTTCTCGGTGCGCCGATATGGCGATTTCTTTTCTTCGATGTACTCGGAAATTGTCCGCAACCAGGGTTTTATCCCCGCTGAGGAGTATGCCGGCGCCTTCGATCCGATGGCTTGGAGCTGGAGTTCGGTGATCGAGCCGATGGTTGATGTCTTCGGAGAAAGTGCCGTCACGATCTGGGACTTCGCCTCGTTCAGAGACCTGCTGCCGGACCTCGTCAACCGACTTACCGGGACTGACCTGGGCCCGCGTCTTGTCGCCGAATACGCGCCTGAGGCCACGCGCCCCTCGCTGTCGCAAAAGACCCTGGACGTGCTCGCGGACCTTGCGCCTGCGATTGGCCCGACAAACTGCCTGCCCCTGACCGAGATGATCAACGCGAAATATGCTGTTGCCTCTGGCTACGCGCCAGGCTCGCCCTACCCGGAGAATGAGCGGCAGAGAATTAACGCGAGATATCTCCCAGACCTAGAGTCTTACAAAGCTCGCTGGGGCGGCGTTAACTTCCTCTAGGGTTCCGGGGCCGTCGTGGCTCCGCCGGGATCCGGCAGCGCCACGAAGGTCGCGGATAACAGGTCTTCAGAAGGCCGCGGCGGAAGACTCGTCGTAGCCGCAGTGCTCGAAGACCCACCCTTGCTTGTCGCGCACCGCATCCTCTTCCTTCTTTGAAAAGAAGGTCCGGAAATCTGCGTCCGGCTTGCGGTCTGAGTTTTCCTTGGTTTTCGGTAAGTCTTCCGGTCGCAAGGGGATGCCTAAAGCTTCGCCGACCTTGATTATATCTTCGTCCCTGTGTTCCAAGCGGAACATGTGCGTGGCCACATAACGGCCATCGGCATGGGTGATGTAGTAGTCCGATTTGAAACTGTCGCTCAGCACGAAGTCCGAGAACATAACCCGCTGCTCGTCCACGCTGTCGGGAAGGGTCAATTTCTTCCATGTCGTTTGCCAGTAAAACTGCGAAATCGCGCGCCGGTAGGGATTGCGGACGGAGATGATCCGCTTGTACTCGTCCCAGAAGGCCTCTCCCAGGTGAGCGACGACCTGTTTGGCTGAGGCGTGGTTTCGCCAGTAGGGTTTTTGGGGGCCGCGGTTAAGACGAGCGCCCACGATCCCATAGTCCGTCACCATCTCTGGTACCCGCTCTCTTACAACGTGGCCGGGTGGAGTGCACCACGGCTCGAGCAGCATCTCAAAGGAGGTACCCCCAGTCTTATGTGTCTTTAAAAACACGAATTTGTGGGGGTAGCTGATCATAACCATTGGGCGGGCTCCAGAAGGCCAAGAGGGTACGAGCGCGCGGTCTACACCCTCATAAGTTGAGTGGACAAGGGGACAGCCACGCAGCTAGATGGGTTCGCCTACCATTGTTTGACGAAAGCTAGAATACCATGGCAACTGAATTCGAAGGGGAAGACCTCCTTGGCGAGTACCGGCCTCTTGGTGGCGATCAGCTGATTGTTACGTTCTCGAATTTCGCCAAACGACCACCCTCGCGGCCCTTCGCGACAAGTTTTCTCGCCTCGCGCGGCATCTCGTACCTTGCGATCCGGGCCCGCCGGAATGAGTGGTACCATACCAGAGAGTTCGAGATGCTTCGTCGCAAGATCGGCTACGAGAACCACGGCTACAATCGGGTGATCACGTATGGCTCCAGCATGGGGGGGCATGCTGCGCTTCGTCTGGCCGGCTTTTTTGGGGCAGAGCGCGCCATCGCTGTGGCGCCGCAGTACTCGATCGATCGTTCGGTGATGCCGACAGAGACGCGGTGGCCAGCAGAAGCCGAGAAGGTTGCCCTACTCTCGAGAGACGATCCGCACTCCATCAGCGAAGGCATAGAGAAGCTGGTAATATTTGACCCGCTGGACACCTTGGACGCCGCGCAGGCGAAGCGGGCATTGCAAGTTCCGGGCACGGTCGCGATCAAGGCCCCTCTGGCCGGCCATGGTGCCCTTCAACAACTCAAGACCGCCGGGCTGCTGTCTACCTTCCTTGAAGGGTTGCTGGCGCCTCAGGTTGACCTCGGTGCCGCCCGCAGGCTGGTGCGCCAGTCAACGAAGGTGCCTACGTCCAACTACTTTTACAATCTTGTGTGGCGGCGGTGGAAGGACACCGACCCGGCGAAGGCCCTTGCTCTCGCTGCCCAGCGAGAGAAGGCTAACGGCCTGCCGGACTGGAAGAGCCTGTACCTGATGGCGATGCTCGCAAAACGCGCGGGCCGGCCACCCTTGGCACGGCAATACTGCGCCCGATCTCTTGAGGACATCGCCAATGTCAAAACCCTTAGCTTGGCGCTGAACCTCCTGCAGATGCGCGAGTCTGAGCTTGCGGAAGACGTGCTGAACGCGCGTGTGCCGAAAGTTCGACACAAGGCGATCGAGAACCTGTGCCGGCACCTCGTCGAAGCCTAGTCCGGTCCAAGAACGCCTTGGTAACGGTGGCGGGGGCGGTGGGATTCGAACCCACGGTGGAGTTTCCCCCACGTCGGTTTTCAAGACCGGTGCAATCAACCGCTCTGCCACGCCCCCGACGGCGATGGCCTAGCCGATCGCGGGGGCGCGCGGCAAGGGGGGTGGAACCTCGCGCGGCGAGGTCCGTTCCCCTTGCCCGTCCCCACCGCAGGAGCGCGTCATGGCCGACGACACGAGCGACCCCGTCCGAACCCCGCATCGCAGCGGCGTGATCACCGAACCGGACCTGCCAGCGCCGCCTTTTCCCGAGCAGGACCAGCCTTGGCCCGGCCTCGATGCAAAGATGGAGCCGCGCCCCGACCTGGGCGAGACCAGCTATCGCGGGACCGGCCGCCTCACGGGCAAGCGCGCGCTGATCACCGGCGGCGACAGCGGCATCGGCGCCGCGGTCGCGATTGCCTTTGCCCGCGAGGGTGCGGACGTCGCGATCAGTTACCTGCCGGCCGAGGAAGAGGACGCGCGCAAGATCATCACCCTGATCGAAGCCGAGGGCCGCAAGGCGGTCGCCCTGCCGGCGGACATCCGCGAGGAGGAGGCCTGCAACAAGCTGGTCGCTGATGCGGTGGCCGGCCTCGGCGGGCTGGAGATTCTGGTCAACAATGCCGGCCGCCAACAATGGTGCGACAGCATCGAGGATCTGAGCACCGAGGATTTCGACGCCACCTTCAAGACCAACTGCTACGCGCCCTTCTGGATCACCAAGGCTGCGCTGAAGCATCTGAAATCCGGCGCATCGATCATAATCACGTCGTCGGTGCAGGGGTTCTCGCCGTCCGAGACGCTCTTCGACTATGCGCAGACCAAGGCTGCCAACCGCGCCTTTGCGCAATCGCTCGCCAAGCAACTCGCGCCCAAAGGGATCCGGGTGAACGCGGTCTGTCCGGGGCCGTTCTGGACGGTGCTGCAGACTTCGGGCGGTCAGCCGCGCGAAAAATACATGGAGCATGGCGCCGACACGCCACTCGGGCGGCCGGGGATGCCGGTCGAGATCGCGCCGATCTACGTCTTGCTCGCCTCGGACGAAGCAAGCTACATCACCGGCGAATATTATGGCGCCGTGGGCGGCCGCGGTTTGTGACGCAGCCTCCGCGGCCCGGGGGCGCCGGGGGCGCGAGGTTGCTTGGACGAACGCCAGTTCTATCGCCCGATCGTTGCTGACGAGGGGCCGCCGCTCGCCGGGGGTCCCTTGCGCTTTGCCGCATTCGAGGTGCTCTCGCGCAGCCGCTCCCCGCACCGGATCGCGGCTGAGGCAGCACCGCCGGAAGTACTGGCGGCCTTCACCGGGCGACGCAGCTTTGCCGGGCTGGACCTGGGCGCGCCGCAGGTGATGGGTATCATCAACGTCACCCCGGACAGTTTTTCCGATGGCGGGCAGTGGTTCGATCCCGACACCGCTGTGCGCCATGGCCGCGAGCTCGTTGCGGCAGGGGCCGCGATTCTTGATATCGGCGGGGAATCGACCCGGCCCGGCGCGACCCAAGTGCCGGCCGCGGTCGAGGCCGCGCGCATCGGTCCGGTGCTCGGCGCCCTCGCCGGTCTGGCGCCGCTCTCGGTCGACACGCGCAAGGCGCCTGTGGCGCGGATGGCGCTGGATGCTGGGGCAGGGATTATCAACGATGTCTCGGCCCTGTCCTTCGATCCGGCGATGGCCGGCGTCATCGCCGCCAGCACGGCCGATCTGGTCCTCATGCACGCCCAGGGCACGCCCGAGACGATGCAGGATGATCCGCATTACGATGACGTGCTGCTGGACGTCTACGAGGTGTTGGAGGCGCGCGTCGCGGCGGCCGAGGCGGCTGGTATCCCTCGCGCCCGCATCGCGGTTGATCCCGGCATCGGCTTTGGCAAGTCGCAGGACCACAACATCGCGCTGCTGCGTGGCATCGCGCTGTTCCACGGTCTCGGTTGCGCCCTGATGCTGGGTGTCTCGCGCAAGAAATTCGTCGGCACCATCGGCGGCGGGGCGCCGGGCGCGGGTCGCGATCCCGGCACGCTCGCGCTGACGCTTGCGGCGCTGGGCCAAGGGGTGCAGATTCACCGTGTACATAATGTCGCCGACGCCGTTCAGGGCATCAGGCTCTGGTCGGCAGTGGCGCGATAACAAATGACGAACGAGGCGCAGATGGCCAGATCACTTTTCGGCACCGACGGCGTGCGCGGCCGGGCCAACAGCCACCCGATGACGGCCGAGATGGCGCTGCGCCTCGGGGCTGCCGCAGGGCGCTATTTCCGCCGAGATGGCAAGAATGGGCACCGCGTCGTGATCGGCAAGGACACGCGCCTGTCCTGCTACATGATCGAGACGGCGCTGACCGCGGGCCTGACCAGCACCGGCATGAATGTGCTGCTGCTGGGGCCGGTGCCCACACCGGCGGTCGGGTTCCTGACGCGCTCGATGCGCGCCGATGTGGGAATCATGATCTCGGCCAGTCACAATCCGGCCGACGACAACGGCATCAAGTTCTTTGGCCCCGAAGGCTTCAAGCTGAGCGACGAGGCCGAGGCCGAGATCGAGGCCCTGGTCGGCGGTGACATCACGCTGGCCCAGCCCGAGAACATCGGCCGCGTCAAACGCATCGACGACGGCCGCGGCCGCTATGTCGAATATGCCAAGACGACCTTTCCGGCCGGCCAGCGACTGGACGGGCTGAAGGTGGTGATCGATTGCGCCCATGGCGCTGCCTACAAGGCCGCGCCGGATGTGCTGTGGGAACTGGGGGCCGAGGTCATTCCGCTGGGCGTCAAGCCGGATGGGCTGAACATCAACGCTGGCGTGGGATCCACCCATGTCGCGGCGGCGCAGGCAGCGGTCAAGAAGCATGGCGCCGATCTGGGCATCAGCCTCGATGGCGATGCCGACCGGGTGATGATCGTCGACGAAACCGGCCGCGTCGCCGATGGCGACCAGATCATGGCGCTGCTGGCCGGCCGTTGGGCCGCGCAGGGCCGGCTGAAGGGTGGCGCCCTGGTCGCGACGGTCATGTCGAACCTCGGGCTAGAGCGGTTCATGGAGGGACGCGGCCTCCGGCTGGAACGGACGGCGGTGGGCGATCGCTATGTCGTCGAACGGATGCGGGCAGGGGGCTTCAACCTCGGCGGCGAACAATCGGGCCACATCGTCATGACCGACTACGCCACCACCGGCGACGGGCTGATCGCGGCGCTGCAGGTGCTGGCGGCCATGGCCGAGACGGGCGAGCGCGCGAGCCGCCTCGCCGAACAATTCGCCCCGGTGCCGCAATTGCTCAAGAACGTGCGCTATGCCGCCGGGGCCGACCCGCTGGGCACGGCGGGCGTGCAGCGCGTCATCGCCGATGCCGAGGGCCGGCTGAACGGCAGCGGCCGCGTGCTGATCCGTAAATCGGGTACCGAGCCGCTGATCCGCGTGATGGCCGAAGCCGAAGACGAGACCGTGCTGCACGAGGTGGTGGACGGTATCGTGGCGGCGGTCGAGCACGCGGCCTGAGCACGCAGTTCGGCGGAGGCAGCTGCTTCAGCCGCGGGCGGGGTCGTAGTCATAGACCCAGGCAAAGCGGTCAAAGACCATTCTCGGCACAAATCTTGAGCCAAGCCGCAGCGCCGTATGCCCCGCCAATCGCTGCAGCCCGTTCAGATGATAGTTGCGCGCATTGGCGTCCGCAGCGGCGACGATGCGCGCGACGCGGGGACGACGCTCAGCCTCGAAACGGGCGAAGGCAGCTGCCTGATCCCTGGCGGCGCCCAGATAGTGGGTCAGCCGAAACGCATCCTCGATGGCCATGCAGGCACCCTGGGCGAGGAATGGCAGGGTGGGATGCGCGGCATCGCCAATCAGCACGCGCCGCCCGTCCTGCCAGCGGTCGGCCAGCGGGTGCCGGAAAAGACCCCAGTGTCCGCACGCGTCCACCCGCGCAAGCCATTCGGGCACAGGGCCGCCGAAATCCCGGAAGGCTGCGCGCAGATCGTCCGGGTCCCCGGGCTGCGACCAACCTTCGGCGGTCCACTCCGGCGTCTCCAAGACGGCGACGATGTTGCGCAGGCCTTTGCCCAGCGGGTAGCTGACCAGATGCCGGCCAGGACCCATGAAGACCTGCGCTACCGGCGAGGGCTCTGCCTCTGTCGCGATTAGCGCCCGCCACGCGGTCTGGCCGGTAAAAAACGGCACCTCAGGGCCGTTCATGGCCGCGCGCTGCGCCGAATGCAGGCCATCCGCACCGACGACCAGTTCGGCATCTGCCGGGGGCTCGGTCAGCGGACTGCCGAGGTGGATGGCGGCGCCGGCGGCGCGGGCGGCGGATTCAAGCAGCTCGACCAGCCGGGCCCGGTGGACGAAGCGAAAGATCGCTTCCGGCCGGTGCCGGGCAAAGTTCAGTCGCGCGACCTGGCGCCCTCCGCTTTCGCGCAACACCACTGCCTCGGACGGATGCGAGATACGGTCGAGCCCGGCGGAGAGGCCAAGCGCATCAAGCGCACGGCCTGCGTTGGGTGAGATCTGTATCCCGGCACCCACCTCGCGCAGTGCGCCGGCGCGTTCGTGCACCGTGACGTCGGCACCGGCCCGGGCGAGGGCTAGCGCAGCACTCAGTCCAGCGATGCCCGCGCCGATGATGGTGACGCGGCGGCCAGTCAGGGCAGATTCAGGCGCGATGTTCCGCCCCGAGCATTGTGCGGAACTGGTCCACATCCTCGGCGGACACGCCAGCGGCGGTGAGAACTTCGGCCGCAAAGCTGATGGGCGCAGTTCCAGGCGCCGTGATAACGCCGCCATCAGCGACAGCATGCGGCACATCGCGGTAATGCGCCGCGCCTTTGTAACCCTGTGCCCGCTCGATGAAATCTGCGCTGTTCGAGGTATGTGCCCGCGCATCGACAAGCCCGGCGCGCGCTAGGGCCAGCGTTCCGCCGCAGATCGCAGCGATGGTCTGGCCGCGACTCGCCGCGTCCTGCAGCGTTGCCTCGATCTGCGGCGCCTCTGGTCTGGCCCAGATATCGCTGCCGCAGAGTACGATCACCTCATCGCCTTCGGGGGCAAAGTCGGGCAGGTCGACCGTCAGCCCGCCAATCGACGTCACGCGGCCGCCGCCGGGTGTCGCATGGCTCACGCGCAGCCCGTAGAAGTCGCTGCCGGCTGCCGAAATCATCGGCGTTTCCCAGTCGGCAAAGCCCTGCGGCAGCACGACCAGCACGGGCTTCAGATCGGCCATGGCAGCACCCCTTTGCTGGTAGCGTTTCCGTGGCGGCGGCTGACCCGTCGCGGGACCGGCTTCACTCGTCGCGGTGCACGCGCTCGCGGCGCTCGTGACGCTCCTGCGCCTCGAGGGTCATGGTCGCGATCGGCCGGGCGTCCAGGCGCTTTAGGCTGATCGGCTCGCCCGTGCGCTCGCAATAGCCGAACTCGCCCGCATCGATCCGACGTAGTGCTGCGTCGATCTTGCTCACCAGCTTGCGCTGCCGGTCCCGGGTCCGCAACTCCAACGCGCGGTCGGTTTCCTCGCTGGCGCGGTCAGCGATGTCGGGGACGTTGCGGGCGCTGTCCTGCAGCCCTTCGAGCGTTTCTGCCGATTGCGCCTGAAGCTCCTGCTTCCACGCCTTCAGCTTGCGCCGGAAATATTCCAGCTGCTGCTCGTTCATGAAGGGCTCGTCCTCGGCGGGGCGATAGTCTTCTGGAAGGAAAGTCTGCGGCTTCATCGTGGCTCCCACGCGGCCGGGGGATAAGGTCTCCCGGCCTCCCGCGCGTCGCCATAATGGAGAAGATCGGTCTTGTCACGCCCCTCGCACCGCGGTGAGGCCGCGTTTGCCGGACGTCGGGGCAGGGGAGGCCGCCGGGGGAGGGTGCTCACCGATGCCGGATCGGAGGAGCGGGGCGCGTCAGCTCAGGTCAAGGCGGTGGAATCCAAGAGAAAGTCCTCGTGCTCAAGGCGAAGGAACCTTGCCGACTCTCGCTGGCTCGTCTGCCGGGCGACACGGAAAATTTTTCCCGCCCTGTCCGGTGATAATTTCGCTCAAAGCCCGGCGAATCGCGAAATTACAACGCACGGTTGTAGCGAATGAACGGTGTTCGGGTGGCGACCTTGTCGTAGAGCATCCGGCCTGCGTAGTTGAATTCCTGCGTCAGCCAATAGACCGATGGCACGCCCGCATTGTCCGCGGCGGCATAGACAGCCTCGATCAGCGCGCGGGCCACGCCCTGGCCGCGCGCCTCGGGCTTTGTGAACAGGTCCTGCAGATAACATACGCCTTCAGGGCGCCACATATGCGGGTGAAAGACGTAGTGGGTCAGCCCGAGCAGGTGCCCTTCATCACCGACCGCGACCAGCCCGGCGAAATCGCGCGGATCGCGCGCCATCAGTCGGGCGAAGGCCGTATCGTAAAACTCTTGGGGCAGATCCGGCCGCTCGTAGTAAAGTTGATAGCCCTCGAAGAGGCGCTGCCATTCCGCCTTGTCGGCGGCTTCCACGGGCCGGATCGTCACGCTCATCGGGGTCACCTGCGCCTTGCGATGGGGCATCCTGACCCGGAATCCGCGAGTGCGCCAGAGGGGTGCGACGCCTCAGCGCATGAACCGCGCGGGGGCCGTCGGCGTTGCACTGACACCCGCGCCGAGCGGCGCACAGAAATACTGGAGGAGCGATCATGATCGATGCCAGCGAGATCAAGGAACATATGGAAGTGGTCGGCGCCGATGGCGTGCATGTCGGCATTGTGGATCACATGGACGGCAACCGGCTGAAGCTGACGAAGAACGATGAGAAGCACGGGGTCGTCAGCGACCATCATCACTACGTTCCGCTGGCCGATGTCGGATCGGTCGACAACGGCAAGGTCTGGCTCTCGGCCAATGCCTCCGAGGCCAAGATCCTGATGCAGGAAAAGGACGGCTCGCCCGTTGAAGGCGTCTAAGCGCCGGGATCGGCAGGGCGCGACCTAGGCGCCCGCCAAGTCTTATCCTGGCGTCCGCGCCCTCAGCGGGCGCAATACGCCTCGGCAGTAGTCGCAAAGTTCTTGTAGCGGGCCCAGAAGGCGTTGTCGGTGCCGGTCTTTGACATGCGCACCGACTGCGCTTGATCCGGGTCACGAAAGAACGCCGCAGCGCGTCTCTGATCGCTGGGCGAGAGGGTCTGGTCGGCAACCTGCTGGATGCAGTTGCATACCGAACCGTTGCCGCTGGCACGGGCGGATCTTGCGCAGGCACTGTCGATCGGGCCGGCCATGGCGAAGGGCGCGGTCAGGGCCAGCACGGCGGCCCCCAGCAGAGCGCGGTTAAGCATTGTCCTGTCTCCTCGTTGCGCCGTGAAGGCGTCTGTTTTGCTTATCCGGACGAGGATAGCACAAGCGCCGCGGCCCACTCAATTCCGCGATGCCCGGCACCGCAGGCTGTGGCCACCCGCCCGACCAACCACCGCATCTTGCAGCACGCCCGGCGAGAGCCGCCGAAATACAGCGCGAATCGCCCCGCGCGGCTGCACGCGCCCCCTTCCCGCACGCCCGGCGCTGCACTATAGCCCGGCCATGACCGACATCTCGCTGATCCGCAATTTCTCGATCGTGGCCCATATCGACCACGGCAAATCCACGCTCGCCGACCGGCTGATCCAGTCGACCGGGACTGTCGCCGACCGCGACATGAAAGAGCAGATGCTGGACAGTATGGATATCGAGCGCGAGCGCGGTATCACCATCAAGGCCAACACCGTGCGCATCACCTATCCGGCGCGCGACGGGCAGACCTATATCCTGAACCTGATCGACACCCCCGGCCACGTCGACTTTGCCTATGAGGTCAGCCGCAGCATGCGCGCGGTCGAGGGATCTCTGCTGGTGGTCGACGCGACCCAGGGGGTCGAGGCGCAGACCCTCGCTAATGTCTACCAGGCCATCGACGCCGGGCACGAGATCGTGCCGGTGCTGAACAAGATCGACCTGCCCGCGGCAGAGCCCGATCGCGTCAAGGAACAGATCGAGGATGTCATTGGCATCGACGCCAGCGACGCGATCCCGATCAGCGCAAAGACCGGCCTCGGCATTCCCGACGTGCTGGAGGCGATCGTCACCCGCCTGCCGGCCCCCAAGGGCGAGCGGGACGCGCCGCTGAAGGCAATGCTGGTCGACAGCTGGTACGATGCCTACCTCGGCGTTGTCGTCATGATCCGCGTCATGGATGGCGTGATCCGCAAGGGCGACCGGGTGCGCATGATGCAGACCGGCGCGGTCTACGGCATCGACAAGCTGGCGGTGCTGACCCCGGCCATGAAGGACATCGCCGAACTCGCCCCCGGCGAGATGGGCGTCTTTACCGCCTCGATCAAGCAGGTCCGCGACACCCGCGTCGGCGATACCATCACGCATGAGCGCAAGGGCACCGACGCCCCGCTGCCCGGCTTCAAACCCGCGCAGCCCGTCGTGTTCTGCGGCCTCTTTCCGGTTGACGCCAACGACTTCGACGCGCTGCGCGAGGCGATCGAGAAGCTGGCCCTGAACGACGCCAGCTTCAGCTCCGAGATGGAGACATCGGCCGCCCTCGGCTTTGGCTTTCGCTGCGGCTTCCTGGGGCTGCTGCACCTCGAGGTGATCCGCGACCGGCTCGAGCGGGAATATGACCTCGACCTGATCACCACCGCGCCGTCGGTGGTGTTCCGCCTGCACATGAAGGATGGCGAGGTGCGCGAGTTGCACAACCCCGCCGACATGCCCGACCCGATGCAGATCGACCATATCGACGAGCCGCGGATCAAGGCCACGATCATGGTGCCCGACGACTACCTGGGCGACGTGCTGAAGCTGTGCCAGGACCGCCGCGGCATCCAGCTGGACCTGACCTATGCCGGCAGCCGGGCGATGGTGGTCTATGACCTGCCGCTGGCCGAGGTCGTGTTCGATTTCTACGACCGGCTGAAATCGGTGACCAAGGGTTATGCCTCGTTCGACTACCAGATCAGCGAATACCGCGAGGACAACCTCGTGAAGATGTCGATCCTGGTGAATGACGAGCCGGTGGACGCGCTGTCGATCATGGTCCACCGCGACCGCGCCGACGCCCGCGGCCGGGCGATGGTCGAAAAGCTGAAGGACCTGATCCCCCGGCACATGTTCAAGATCCCGATCCAGGCGGCCATCGGCGGGCGGGTAATCGCGCGCGAGACCCTGTCTGCGATGCGCAAGGACGTGACGGCCAAGTGTTACGGCGGGGACGCCACGAGAAAGAAAAAGCTCCTGGAAAAGCAGAAGGCGGGTAAGAAGAAGATGCGCCAGTTCGGGAAGGTGGAGATTCCGCAGTCGGCGTTTATTTCGGCGTTGAAGATGGATGGGTGAGGGATGAAAGAGCCGGTCACGGGTACTGGAGAGGGGGAAGGGGAACAAGAAGGCGAACCGGGCACCGCTGGAGGGGCGGTCCAAGAAGCTGAGAGCGAGGCTGCGAAAACGACCGTCGCTTCCGAGAAGCAGGCTGCTAGGGAGATTAAGGGGAATCTTCCTTACACCGCTTCTCCGGGTCTGATTAAGGGTGTCCTCGACGCGGTAATTGCCGCCGAACGCCCCAACCGCCTGAGCAACGTCTACATGGAGACAGTATTCGGATTGTCGGGAGGGGGCGCCCGCTCTGTGCCGCCCATACTCAAAAAGATGGGCTTTCTTAACAGCGATGGCTCGCCAACGGACCTTTACTCAAAATTTAAGACCGAGACCGGGCGTGCTGCGGCAGCGCTAGGTGGATTAAAAAATGCATTTCCTGAGATTTTTAGGAAGAATGAAGTCGCACATAAGGCAACCGACGTCCAGCTTCAAGACATCGTAGTAGAAATCACCGGTTTGACCAAAAAAGATCCGGTACTTCGACACATAATTAACACTTTTAACAATATAAAAGCATACATACCGGCCAACTTTATTTCGGACGGGAATCAAGCCAGAAGGGACGACGAGGTGGAAAAGGTCCCGCCGCTTCCACCGAAGTCGGATCCAGGCCCCGCCGCGGCGACGTTCGGGTTGTCATACCAATTCAACATTGTGCTTCCTGAGAGCCAGGATGAACGTACCTTCGACGCGATATTCCGAAGCCTCAAAAGAAATCTCTTAGAATGATGAGTTCAGAGAGGGTAGAATTATTTTGCCTAAAAGGCGCGCTTACGTACCGCGATTTACGATTGGCTCTGCCTTCAAGTAATGCTTCCACCGGCCGGACTGATCTCGAGCTTTATACTGACGCACTCATTGACCGGCACTTGGATCAAATTGATAAGAGGATCAGATCTGACGCCCATCGGATGGGCGAGTTCTACCGGATGTTCTATTCTCTTGAGAATGATATCAGGGAGTTAATCGCGAATACCATGGAGGAACTTCATGGGCCTAACTGGTGGGGTGATAAGGTGCCTCAAGCCGTTCGTGATAACGTCAAGAAGAACAAGGAAAACGAGGACAGTGAGGGGCTGGAAGCTCGCTCGGTTCGAAGGATTGATTATACAACCTTCGGGGAGCTGGGCGAGATCATCAAAGCCAACTGGGACGATTTCCGCGGACTGTTCTCAAACTGCAGCATTCCTCGGTTTGAAAAAGTGATAAAACGGCTTAATGTTGCGCGGGGACCGATAGCCCATAGTGGTTATATCGTACCTGAAGAAGCGGTGCGACTTAAACTGACTATCAGGGATTGGTATACAATGATCGGCTAGGCGTCAGCTGCTCCATACTAAAAACGCCCCCCAGGATCACTCCCGGGGGGCGCTGACCTGCTCAAATACCCGCAACAACGCTGCGGCGATCCAAACACCCTTTCTCACCTGGCTCGCGGGTCAGGCGGGGGCGGGGGGCTGGCCCTCCGCCTAGCCGTCCGACCCCCTCGCTGGCTTGGCAAAATGCCTAGGTCGTCATGCGCCGAAAGGACGCACCCCCCAAGACACGGACGCCTCCGCCAAAGTTTCGGCGGCCCGCAAGTGTTTTCATCACCCCCAAACGAGCACGAAAAAGGGCCGCCCGAAGGCGACCCCGTGGCCCGCGCGAGCAGAACCGTCAAATCCCGGCTGCGCTTAGCCGATAAACGTCGCGACCGCATCGCCCACGGCCTGCGCAGCATCCGCATGAACCCAGTGCCCTGCGCCGGCGATACGTTGCACCTCAATCTGCGGGAAATAGCGGCGCAGCGCGGCCTCGCCTTCGCGGCTGATGTAATCGCTCTCGGCCCCGGCAATCGCTAGAACCGGGCCGTCGAACGCGCCCTCCGCCAGCCCCTCCGGCCAGCCGACCAGTTCTGCCATTTCCGCCCGCAGCGCCGCGAGGTTCATCTTCCAGCGCGCCGGCTCGCCCGGGCGCAGTTCCAGCGATTGCAGCACAAAGGCGCGGGTGCCTGCGTCCTCGACCCGTTCGGCCAGGCGCGCATCGGCCTCGCTACGGCGGGTGATGCTGGTCAGGTCGGTCGCAGCCATCGCGTCGATCAGCGGCGTCTGGCTGTGGGCGTAGGCGAGGGGCGCGATGTCCAGCACGACGAGTCGGCGCACCATCTGCGGGTGCAGCAGCGCCAGGGCCATCGCCGCCTTGCCCCCCATCGAGTGGCCGACCACGTCGGCGATCCCGCCCTCGGCCGCGATCACTTCGGCCAGGTCGCCGGCGAGGGCGGCATAGCTGTGATCGTCCGACCAGCCACTGTCGCCGTGGTTGCGCATATCGACCTGAATCACGCGCCGGCCCGCAAGGCGCCGGGCGAGACCGCCGAGGTTGCGCGCGCTGCCCAGCAGGCCGTGCGCGAGGATGACCGGGGGCAGGGCGCCGGGCTCGCCCGTGATGATGGTGTTCAGCTTCATGCCGGCACGCTAGCCGGTCTGGTGCCGGGTTGCCACGCTGCTATGCTGCGCCGCGAGGACAGAAAGAGGCCGGGATGCAGGCAGAGCAGGTGCAGCAATGGGCGGGCGAGGTGGCCGCGCTGATGGCGAGTCGCTTTGGCGGCGCGCGGCGTGGGCCGGTGCCGGACCTTGCGACCATGCTGCAACGCCGGGGCGGGGCGCTGCCGCGGCGGCTGCGGCGCGAGGCCGTGCTGCTGGCCGAGGCGGACCGCCTGAGCCATCAGCCGCGCATCGCGCGCCAGCTTGACCTGCGCGCGGCGCAGCGGGCCCATCTGGCGCTGACCCAGCACCTGCGCCCGCTCGGCGCGCTCAGCCGTTGGCGCGACCGCATCGGCGGGCCGCTGGCAGCGGCCGTGCTGGGGCTGATGCTGATCGCCGCGGCGGTCATCTGGATGATGGTCCGGCGCGGCGCGATCTAGACCGCGGGCGGGCCTTTCCAGACGAGCGGGGGCGGCGCGGCCTCCATCCAGGCGCAGCAGTCGGCGTAGAAGGCGACGTCGCGCGCATACCATTGCCGCAGGTTTTCCACCGCACGCGCGCTCAGCGGCGGCGTGCCCGCATAGTCGTTGCGATGTGCCAGCACGGGATCGTCGAAAGGCCGGGGCGCGATTTCGGCAAAACCAAGGTTTGCGGCGAGCCGGGCCCAGTCGTCATCGAAATGCTCGGTTCGCACGATGCCGACCGGCGGGCGTTGCTGCAGGAAATAGCCGCTGGGGGTGAACCAGTCGACCTGCTGGACCGCGGTGTGGTTGATCGAATTGATCGCTCCGCGCGCCTCGACGCCGCGAATGCCGGGATCGAACAGCGCCTCGGCCAGGTCATTCGCCTCCGGGAAGGCGGCAAAGGCACGCACCTCGCCCGGGTGCCAGGGCGTGTAGAATCGCGGCTGCCCGCAACGTTTGCGGCTGTAAAAGCCCGACCGGAACCGGGCCTCGGGTTGGCGGATGCTGAAGGCATAGCTGCCACGCCGCGGTAGATCGCGCAGCCGGACGGGATGGCGATGCTCGAGGAACGCCAGGGCGCCCAGCCGCTCGTTCACCTCCAGGCCCAGCTGCGCCAGCTGGGTTCCGCCGGTCTTGCCGATATGCAGCAGGTTGACCGGCCATCGGACCGGGGCGGCGCCGGCCGTGTCAGCCAGCGCGCGCCCGCCAGGCATCAGAGGCCGGCGTAGAGGGGGAAGCGCCCGCACAGATCGGCCACTTCGGCGCGCACCCGCTCCTCAACCTCGGCATTGCCCTCCTCGCCATTGGCGGCAAGGCCATCGACCACGGCGACGATCCAGCGGGCGATCTGGCGGAACTCCTCCTCGCGAAAGCCGCGCGTGGTGCCCGCCGGCGCGCCGAGGCGCACACCGCTGGTGACGAAGGGCTTTTCCGGGTCGAAAGGCACGCCGTTCTTGTTGGCGGTGATATGGGCGCGGCCCAGCGCCGCCTCGGTCGCCTTTCCGGTCACGCCCTTGGGCCGCAGGTCGGCGAGGCAGAGGTGGTTGTCGGTCCCGCCCGAGACGATGTCGATGCCGCCCTTCATCAACTCGTCGGCCATGGCCTGCGCGTTCTTGACGACCTGCGCGGCGTAATCCTTGAACGAGGGATCCAGCGCCTCCTTGAAGGCGATGGCCTTGGCGGCGATGACATGCATCAGCGGGCCGCCCTGCAGGCCGGGGAACACGGCGCTGTTGATCTTCTTGGCGATGGCTTCGTCGTTGCACAGGATCATGCCGCCACGCGGGCCGCGCAGGGATTTATGCGTGGTCGTGGTCGCGACATGGGCGTGGGGCACGGGCGAGGGGTGGACGCCGCCAGCGACGAGGCCCGCGATATGGGCCATGTCGACCATCAGGTAGGCGCCGACCTCGTCCGCGATCTCGCGGAAAGCGGCCCAGTCCCAGACGCGGCTGTAGGCGGTCCCGCCGGCCAGGATCAGCTTGGGGCTTGTCTCGCGCGCCTTGCGGCGAACCTCGTCCATGTCGATCATCTGGTCCTGCTGGCGTACGCCATAGCTGACCACGTCGAACCACTTGCCGGACATGTTCACGGGGCTGCCATGGGTCAGGTGGCCCCCGCTGTTGAGGTCGAGGCCCATGAACCGATCACCGGGCTGCAGCAGGGCCAGGAACACCGCCTGGTTCATCTGGCTGCCGCTGTTCGGCTGAACGTTGGCATAGGCGGCGCCGAACAGTTGCTTGGCGCGCTCGATGGCCAGTTCCTCCACGATGTCGACATACTGGCAGCCGCCGTAATAGCGTTTGCCGGGGTAGCCTTCGGCATATTTGTTGGTCAGCACGCTGCCCTGCGCTTCAAGGACGGCGCGGCTGACGATGTTCTCGGAGGCGATCAGCTCGATCTCCTCGCGCTGCCGGCCAAGTTCCTGGCCGATGGCCTTGGCGATGTCGGGGTCGCGTTCGGTCATGCTCTGGGTGAAGAACGCGGTGGTGGTATCGGACATCGTGGTCTCCTCGGCCTAGGTTGCTCGGTTCTTAGCGGGTCACGCGCGCTGGGCAAAGAGGCGGTTTTCCCGGGCGGTCGGCGCGCCAGTTTGCGGCGCGCTGCGGGGCAGGGGCGACATGCGCCCCCGGGCCGACGTTTCCGCCAGCCGCCTTGCCAAGTCCAGCAGGGACGGCCATCAACCTTGCATGACCGATGCCATCCATTTCGTCGCCAGCACCACCGCGACCGCCGCGCTTGCCCGGGCCGATCTGATCGCGCGCTACGGCCAGACCCCGGTGGACAAGGCAAAGGTGATCGTCGCCCTCGGGGGCGACGGCTTGATGCTGGCGACGCTGCATGCCCGCCACGGACTGCCGGTCTATGGCATGAACCGGGGCACCGTCGGTTTCCTGATGAACGACTATGTGGCCGACGCCCTGCCCGAGCGGCTGGCAGTGGCAGAGGCGACGGTCATTCACCCGCTGTCCATGACGGCCGAGACGATCGACGGGCGCCAGCACAACGCGGTTGCCATCAACGAGGTCGCCCTATTGCGGGCGGGTCCCCAGGCGGCGCGCCTTCAGATCAGCGTCAACGGCCGCGTGCGCATGGAGGAACTGGTGTGCGATGGCGCACTGCTCTCCACGCCCGCCGGCTCGACCGCCTACAACTACTCCGCCCATGGACCGATCCTGCCGCTGGAATCGGACGTGCTCGCGCTGACCGCGATTGCCGCCTTTCGCCCGCGCCGCTGGCATGGAGCGATCCTGCCCGATACCGCCCGGCTCAGGTTCGACATCCTCGAGCCGGACAAGCGCCCGGTCATGGCGGACGCCGATTCGCGCGGGGTCGAGCAGGTGCTGTGGGTGGAGGTGACTTCCGATCGCGAGGTCAGCCACCGATTACTGTTCGATCCCGGTCACGGATTGGACGAGCGGCTGATGCGCGAGCAGTTTGTCTGAGGCACGCGCAGCAATACACCATTTGGTTCGCATCCCGCGGGTATAAACCTGATTAATACGCCCCAAGGTTGACGGCGGAAAATCGTGTCCTCACGATAAATCCGTCGCCACAACCCGCGCGATTCACTCAGGTAAAATAATGAGCAAAGTGACATGCCGTCCGTCGATCACGCGTTTTCCCGCCTCCGCGAAATTGACCGTGACCTTGTCGCCGATGCGAGACTGGACCTGTCCCACGCCCCATTCGGGCGCACCTGGGTGGCGCACCAGCATTCCCGGCTCGAGGATTTCCAGCATCAGAGCCTCCCATGCAATCCCAGCGGAGGCTAGGGTGGCATGAGCGACGCAGCAACACCGGCCGAGGATGAACAGCCTCAAGCCGGCGGTCTTGCCGCGCTTGTCGCGGCGCGGCTTTGCCATGATCTGATCTCGCCGCTGGGGGCAATCGGCAACGGCGTCGAACTGATGCAGTTGACCGCCGCGCCGGGAACCGAGCCGCCCCCCGAACTGACCCTGATCGGCGAGAGCGTGTCTGCGGCGCGGGCCCGGATCTCGTGCTTCCGCATCGCCTTTGGCCCTGCCTCGGGCGAGCAGCGCCTCAGCAAATCCGAGCTGGAATCGCTGCTGCGGGACATGGCTGCAGGGGGGCGGCTGCGGATCGACCTCGACTCGCAGGGCGATCAGACCCGGGCCGAGGTCAAGCTGCTACTGCTGGCGCTGAATTGCCTCGAGACGGCGCTGCCTTGGGGCGGCCGGGTGCTTGTTTGCCGGGCCGTTCCCGGCTGGCGGTTGGTGGCCGAGGCGACCCGTACCAAGCCTGACCCGGCGCTCTGGGCCTGGATCGGCGGTGAGCCGTGCTTGCGCCGTCAGAACACGACTCCCGCCGAGGTCCATTTCCCGGTGTTCGCCGCTGAAGCTGCAGCCCAAGGGCGTCAGCCCCGTTGGGAGGTTGACGAGACCGGCGCCGAGATCGCGTTCTAGACGCCGGTCGGGCAGGGGCGCAGCGCGCGCCCCCGCGTCCTCAGAAGCCGGACTTGATCTTTTCAAACTCCGCCAGTTGACGCTCACGCATCTCTGGCTGGTTCGGCGTCTGATCCAGCACCGGGGCGTCGATGGCGTTGATGCCGGCCTCGACCTTCTGTTCCTCGGTGATCTGCTTCATCGCCTCGCTTGAGGTATGGCCATAGCCAATGGTATCCAGCAGCGCCACGCCGGCTGAAGGTGCCAACCAGGCGTTGATGAAGTCATAGGCCTTTTCTTCTTTGCCGGGGCCGTCCTTCAGGTTGACGAAGCCGCAGAAGAAGCTGGACCAGCCTTCCTTGGTGTCGCGCTTGAAGCCGACCGGAAAGTTGTCCTTTTTCAGGTAGGTCGGCCCGTCGTTCCAGGACCAGGCGACATCGACCGCGCCGGAGGCCATAAGCTGCGCCATCTCGGCCGGGTCGGCCCAGTAGCTGCTGACATTGGCATGCGCCTTGCGCAGCCAGTCGGCCGCCGCGGTGAACTGCTCGTCGGTGATGTTGTCCCAGTTGGTGACGCCCGTCGCGAGGTAGGCCAGGGCCCACACGTCATCTGCGCTGTCGGGCAGCGAGGTCCGGCCTTCGTATT
Organism: Paracoccus suum; assembly: GCF_003324675.1. Taxonomy (NCBI): domain Bacteria; kingdom Pseudomonadati; phylum Pseudomonadota; class Alphaproteobacteria; order Rhodobacterales; family Paracoccaceae; genus Paracoccus; species Paracoccus suum. The sequence continues at coordinate 2,633,691 of NZ_CP030918.1, read as the reverse complement.
TCGGGTCGATGAACACGTTCAGGCTGGCCACATCCTCGGCCGGGACCTTTTCCGTGTTGTAGGCGATGGCGGTCGCGCCCCAGTCGGTTGGAATGTACCACACGCCCTTGTCGTCCTTGAACACGGGCGAGTTCAGAAACTTGGGGTCGAGCGTCGCGAAGGCCGGGATCTTTGACGTGTCCCAAGGCTCGATCAGGCCGGCGTCGCGGTATTTCGAGACCATCTGGCTGCAGGGGTGGGCGACGTCCGCCTTGAAGCCCGAGGCGAGCTTTTGATAGGCCTCGTCGTCATCCCCGTAAAAGGCAAAGGTCGGGCTCTGCCCGTTCTTGTCGATATACCCCTGAAAGATCGAGGGCTCCTCGAAGCCGGCCCAATCAAACACCGTCAGCTCGGGGTCGGCAGCAAAGGCCGGCATGGCCACACTGCCCAGCGCGAAGGCGACAAGGCCGCGGAGCGCAAGGCCCGTCGGGATTACAAGGCGGGGAAAACTCATGCGCTACGGCCTTTCCATGCGGAGATCTGGGCAAATGCTAGGTTGCGGCCGAGCGGCACGCAAGCGCCGTAGTCTTGGGGAGGAGTCCGGCCGAGCGGTGGTGCGGGCCTGTCGGCGGCTGTCACAGGAGCCGTCACCGGAGCCGGTCACAAGGCTCTGTGGATTGGCCGCCCTGCTCTAAACTTTGCGGGCATAAATGCGGGGTCGCAGAAGTGAATTTTCTGCACAACCACACTGTTCTTATCAATGCGCTACCACCGCCCCGAGGCGCCACCGCCGCCCGAGCGGCCGCCGCCGAATCCGCCGCCGCCGCCACCGCCACGAAAGCCGCGAAAGCCGCGCTCATTACGTCCCCAGCGGCCCGCAGGCAGCATGACAGGCGTGGTGACCGTTTCACGCGCGGTCCAGCCGCACGCCGGGCAGCTGCGCAGCAAGATATTGCCCGCTGTGGCTATGCCGCCGGGCAGGTTGCCGGGCGCGGGCTCGATCCGTTCAGTGGTTTTTGCACCGCATTGCTGGCACCGCGCCCCGCGCCGACGGCGCAACAGGCTGCGCACCATGCCAAGGCCGGTGACCCCGAACACGCCGAACACCGCCAGCGGCAGCAAACTTTCGAACCATGGACGGCCCAGCTTGTGGGGCGGTGGCGCCGTGCCCGTCGCCAAGGGCCGGGCAATCGAGTTGATCACGGCAAGCGTGCCGTCGCGCAGTCCCTGCGACATCTGCCCGTCGCGCAGCGAGGGCAGCATCACCCGCTCCATGATAGCGCCCGCGCGAATGTCGCGATCCCGCCCGTAGGCGGCCCCCAACTCGATCCGCGCCTCCCGCGCCGCGGGGATCAGCAGCACCATGAAGCCGTCGTTGCGATCCGCTGCGCCGACGCCCCAGGCGTTGAAGAGGCGCTTCGCGAACGCGTCGAGGCTGGCATCCCCGTAGCGGCTGCGGTCCTCCAGCGTGACCACGGTGCCCTGCACCCCGGTATCCCGGTGCAGCGCGATCAGGGCCTCGTCTATGGTCCGCGTATCCTGTGGGCTCAGCACGCCGGCAAAATCATTGACCGAGGTGTGGGCGTAGGCCGGCAACGGTTGGGCCGCCTGGGCACCCGGCGGCGCGGCCATCAGGCAAGCAAGGGCCAGCCACCGCAGCAGCGCGATCATGTCGTCAAGGTCGCTGGCCCGCCGACGATGCGGGGATCAATCGAGCCGATGGCGTCCTTGTCTTTGCCGGCATAGTCGATTGCGCCCAGCACCGTTTGGATCGCCGCGATGCGGGCGCGGCGCTTGTCGTCCGAGCGGATGACCGTCCAAGGCGCAGCCGGCGTATGCGACATGTCCAGCGTCTCGCGGATGGCATTGCTGTAATCGTCCCATTTGGCCAACCCCTCGACGTCGATCCAGCTGAGTTTCCATTGCTTCAGCGGATCCCCCTCGCGGTCGAGGAACCGCTTCAGCTGCTCGGCTTGGCCCACGTCCAGCCACAGCTTGACCAGGATCACGCCGTCCTCGACCAGCAGGCGCTCGAAATCGGGAAGCTGGCGAAAGAACAGCTGCCGCTGCTCCTCGGTCGAAAAGCCGAACACCTTTTCCACAACGCCGCGATTGTACCAACTGCGATCAAACAGCGCGATTTCGCCCGCGGCGGGCAACCAGTCGGTGTAGCGCTGGAAATACCACTGGCCCGCTTCGCGCTCGGTCGGCTTTGGCAGGGCGACGATATAAGCGCTGCGCGGGTTCAGGTTCTCGCGCATCACTTCGATGGTACCACCCTTGCCGGCGGCGTCGCGACCCTCGAACAGGACGACCAGACGTTTGCCGGTGTCGATCAGATCGCGCAGCATCTTGACCAGCTCGATCTGCAGCGCCTCCATCCGCGCCTCGTAGTCCGACTTTTTGATCTCTTCGCGATAGGGATAAGACGTGTCGAGGATGTCGTCCTTGTCCGCCTCCTTGATCGCGCGCCGGATCTTGGCGGGCGCGCCATCGCGCAGATACCGCGTGATCTGCCCGACCAGCGGGACATCCTTGGAAACAGGGGCAGAGGTCTTGGCCATGTCGCCTCGCAAGCTGAGATGTGGGCACTATTCCCGCCCGCACGTCCACCTGCAAGGCAGCCCTCAGTTGCGCCCGATCTCACCCAAATCAAACGGCGTCGTCTGATAGATCTCGTTCAGCCAGTTGCCGTAAAGCAGATGCGCGTGGCTGCGCCAGCGGTTGCTGGGCGCCCGGGCCGGGTCGTCATCGGGAAAATAATTCGCCGGCACGTTGATCGCGGCGCCCGTGGCGACGTCGCGGTCGTATTCCTGCTTCAGGGTATCGCTGTCGTATTCGAGGTGGTTGAAGATATAGAGGGTGCGCCGTGCCGGGTCCTCGACCAGGCACGGTCCGACCTCGTCCGAGGCGAGCAGCGTCACCAGCCCCGCAGCCTCGGTGTCGGCCTGGCGCACCTCGGTCCAGCGGCTGACCGGCACCAGAACATCATCCGAGAAGCCGCGCAGATAGGGAGAGGCCGGCGCGAGGTTGCCGTGGCGGAAGCAGCCGAAGGCCTTGGCATCCAGCGCGCGCTTTTCGATGCCGTGCAGGTGGTAGGCCATCGCCATGCCGCCCCAGCAGACGCCGAATGTCGAATGCACATGGCTCTGCGCCCAGTCAAAGACGCGGCGCATCTCGTCCCAGTAGGTGACCTCTTCGAACGGCAGGTGCTCGATGGGGGCGCCGGTGATTATCAGCCCGTCGAACCGCTCGCCCGAGGCCTCGACGTCCGAAAAAGGGCGATAGAATGCTTCCATATGATCGGCGGCAGTGTTGCGGCTGGCGTGGTCGGACATGCGGATCAGGTGGAAATCGATCTGCAGCGGCGTCGCGCCGATCAACCGGGCAAACTGGTTCTCGGTCTGGATCTTTTTCGGCATCAGGTTCAGCAGCCCGATGCGCAGCGGCCGGATATCCTGCGTCGCGGCGCGGCCCGGGGACATGACCATGACGCCTTCGCTGCGCAGGATGTCATAGGCGGGCAGATCCTCGGGCAGGGTAATCGGCATCAGGAAACCTCGGTTTGGTGCGTGCCGCGTGCGGCGGCGGTACGGTCGATCGCAAGTGCGATCAGGTCGTTGAAATCGTCCGGGCCGGTCAGCGCGCCCACCTCGGCGGCGGTGACGCTGACGCCGCGGCGGGCCATGGCGGCATAGCGCGGCTGGCGGGCGGCGAGGGCGCGGGCATAGGTCCAGCGGATGAAGGCGTCGGGATCGACCGGGCCGGGATGGGCCAGGCCGTAGGCTTGCCAAGCCTCGGTCAGGAATTCGGGGCGGTAGTACATCGGCTTCGGGGCGCGGTTGAAACGTTCGATCAGCGCGGATGTATGTTCGGGCGAGCCCTCGATCCAGACTGGCAGCATCATTCCGGCGAGCGCGTTCAGGACCGGGTCGCCCGGGTCCGCAGCGTCGATTACCTCGCAGATCGAGCCGGAGGTGTCGCAGACAAAGTTCGGATAGCCATAAAGGTCGCGCGCGCGGCGGATGAAATGACCGGCATCGAGACTGGCCGCGACTTCGGCGGCGCGGTGCAGGTCCTGCCGCCGCCGGTATTCGTCGATCGGCAACCCGCCCATGTCAGGACCACCCGGCTTGCCGAGCCAGCAGGACAGCGGTGCCAGATTGTCGAAGGTGATGTTGCTCTCGACCCGCAGGGAATCGGACAGCAGCAACTCGCGCAGGCGCGGCAGCCGCATGGCTTCGCGCTTGAACTCGTCTGCGATCTCCTCGCCCAGATAGCGGGTGCCGATGCGGTAATCGACACTGTAGTGATACCAGTCACCCGTCCGGCGGAGCATCGCCGCCAGATGCGTCTTGCCAAGGCCGGACATGCCAAACAGCATGATCCGCTTTTCGGGCGCCTCGCGCCATGCCGCGCCGCTTGCGTAGATCATTTCCACCGCCTCGACCCAAATTTCGCTGGAGCCTCGCCTGCAGGCGTCAGCCGCCGCGCACCACCTCTATCATGCGGGCGACATTTGCCGGGTCCGCATCCGGCGTTATCCCGTGCCCGAGGTTGAAGACATGCGGGCCGCCCGAAAAGGCCTGCACGATCCGCCGGGTCTCGGCATCGAGGGCCGGGCCGCCCGTGACCATGTGGCCCGGCGCGAGGTTGCCCTGCACGCATCCGTCCGGCTGCAGGTTGGCGGCGGCCCAATCGGCGCTGACAGAATTGTCGAGCGCCAGGCAATCGGCGCCGGTAGCTCGGGCAAAGCCGATGTAGCGCTCCTTCGCCTCGCGGGGAAAGGCGATGACTGGCACATGCGGATGGCGCGCCTTCAGTGCGGCGATGATCCGCGCCGTGGGGGCGAGGGCGAAATCGTCGAAATCGGTGCCTTTCAGGCTGCCGGCCCAGCTGTCGAACAGTTTGACGACCTCGGCCCCGGCCTCGATCTGGGCCGACACATAGGCAATCGTCGCTTGCTCGATGCGGCCGATCAGCGCAGCAAAGCCGGCGCGGTCCTCTGCGATCATGCGGTGGGCGGCGCCCTGGTCCTTGCTGCCGCGGCCTGCGACCATGTAGGTCGCGACAGTCCAGGGCGCGCCGGCAAAGCCGATCAGCGTGACCTCGGGCGGCAGTTCGCGCGACAGGATGCGCACGGTCTCGTAGATGGGGGCGAGGGTGTCGTGGACGTCGTCCGCCCCGCGCAGCGCGGCAAGGCCGCCAGCCTCGGCCAGCGGCGTCAGGCGCGGCCCCTCACCGGTGACGAACCACAGATCCTGCCCCAGCGCCTGCGGCACGAGCAGGATATCGGCAAAAAGGATTGCCGCATCAAAGCCAAAGCGGCGGATGGGCTGCAGCGTGACCTCGGCCGCCAGCTCGGGGTTGTAGCACAGCTTCAGGAAGTCCCCGGCCTCGGCGCGGGTCGCGCGATACTCCGGCAGATAGCGGCCAGCCTGGCGCATCATCCAGATCGGCGGCACGTCTTGGCGTTCGCCGCGAAGGGCACGTAGGATCGTCTTTGTCATGGGGTCCTCGCTGCTTCGGCTGACGCTTGCACCCGGTGGGGGGGCGGTTGTCAAGCGACGGACTTCGCGCTAGCCCGCGGGACATGGATCGTACGCCGACACCCCTTAACCCGCTTCGCATCGGCACGCGCGGCTCTGCCCTCGCACTCGCCCAGGCCCACGAGACGCGCGACCGCCTGGCCGAGGCGCATGGCCTTCCGCCCGAAGCCTTCGAGATCGTGATCATCCGCACCACGGGCGACCGCATCACCGATCGCAGCCTGCGCGAGCTTGGCGGCAAGGGCCTCTTCACCCGCGAGATCGAGCAGGCCCTGTCCAATGCCGAGATCGACATCGCGGTCCATTCGATGAAGGACATGCCGGTCCTGCAGCCGGAAGATCTGGTGATCGACTGCATTCTGCCGCGCGAGGACGTGCGCGACGCCTTCGTCAGCCACCGTTACGCCAGCCTCGCCGACATGCCGGATGGCGCCGTGATCGGCAGCTCGTCCCTGCGGCGGCAGTCGCAGGTCGCCCATCGCCGCCCCGGCCTGCGCCTCGTCGAGTTTCGCGGCAATGTGCAGACCCGGCTGGCCAAGCTGGAGCAGGGGGTGGCGGACGCGACTTTTCTTGCGATGGCGGGGCTTGCCCGCCTTGGCATGTCCGCGGTTGCGACCCAGGCCGTGCCCCCTTCCGAGATGCTGCCCGCGGTCGCCCAGGGCGCCATCGGCGTTGAACGGCGGGCGAGCGACGACCAGATCGCGGCCTTGCTGTCGGCCATCAACGATCCCGCATCGGCAACGCGGGTGACGGCCGAGCGTGCCTTCCTCCGCCGCCTCGACGGCAGCTGCCAGACCCCCATCGCCGGCCTGGCCGAGATCGCCGCCGACGGTACGCTGCACCTGCGCGGCGAGATCCTGCGCCCCGACGGCAGCGCCGTCCTGCGCGGCGAACGGCGCGGCCCCGGCAGCGATGCAGCCCGGATGGGCGATGATCTTGCGGCAGAACTGCTTGCCACCGCACCCGCGGGCTTCATGGATTTTCTCAGCTAGGCAGAAATTCTGCCTCAGGTTGATGATAATTTTGGTCGCACAAATGGTGTCGTCTGTTATCAAACGGAATTTTAAGGTGCCTCCGCAACCTTAAGGCGTGTTGCGTCTTGTGGAGATGCCATAGCCAACTTAAACGGCCACGGAGAGATCGAATCTTCGAGGCTGCGTATGACAACTCCATGGGTTTCTATGTCGGCACTATCGCGATTGGTTCGCGTACTCTCGCTGCGGCCGAGCCTCCGGATCTACGTTTAGTTGCTACCCACAATCAGTTCCGTCTGACCTCTCCCGGGGAGAAAGCGATGACCGGACGCGCGCCCATCAAGCTTTTCTACTGGAATATGCCGAACTTCGGCGACGCCTTATCGGTCGACGTTGTGCGCCTGCTCAGTGGCGGTCGCGAGGTCAGATTTGGCCATGCGGCATGGGCGCATATGGCAGCCATCGGCTCGCTCATTGGAATGATCGGCAAGCGCTTTGAGCAGAAGGACCGCGATCCCTCGGTCGGGCCGCTGGCGGTCTGGGGGTCCGGGGTCATGCATCCTGGCGGGCGCCAGCTGCTGGACCGGCTCAAGCTGTTCGCGGTGCGCGGGCCGGTCACCGCCTCGACGCTGGGCATCAGCCCACAGATTGCGATGGGCGATCCTGGGCTTTTCGCGGCCGACCTTCTGACCGAGCGTCCGGCGCGGACAGACCGCATCGGGCTTGTGGCGCATCACAGACTTGCCGACGATTCTCGGCTGGCGAAGCTGCAGATGGATAATCCTGAGATAACGCTCATTGACCCGCGGACCGAGGATGCACTGTCGGTGGTCCGGCAGATCGCCGCCTGCCGGCTGATATTGTCCTCCTCGCTGCACGGGTTGATCGTGGCCGACAGCCTCGGCATTCCCAGCATCTGGCTGGATCCGACCGGCAACCATGACCACCCCGAGCTGAAATTCCTCGATTACGCGGCTTCCATCGGGCGGCCCTTGGTGCGCCCCGTGCTGCTGTCAGAGATCGAGTCGCATCTGCACACCGATGCAGGGGATGTGGCCCGTTACCAGGACGGGATCGAGCGATCGAAGGCCGAATTGCGCCGCAGCTTTTACGAGATGCTGGCATATATCCAACGCCCTAAGGCCCGGAAACTCGCGGACGGCGCGGCCTATGCAAGGCTCAGGACGCCGGCAGTCAGGGCTCAAGTTGTCCAGGCGACCGTGTCCGACACGGTAGCTCCGGCAGCCCCGGCGCGGAGCCAAGCCGCAGGGCAGGAATTGGCTTCCTAGTTTGTAGGGGAAGTCGCGGCGGCGGAACGTCCGTCCCCGAACCAGTGACCGCAACCAAATCGATCTCAAGAATCCGCGTCGAGAACGCAGGCCGCGGTCCCCGGCGGGGCTGAGCGCAGAGCGGTGCCCACGGGCGGCACGGCGGCGTCAGACCTGGCCCAGCTTCGCCAGCCGAGCGGCCCGCAGTTGGGCGAAATCATCGCCGGCGTGATAGCTGGACCGGGTCAGGGGCGTTGCCGAGACCATCAGGAAGCCCTTGCCATAGGCGGCGCGGCCATAGCCGTCGAACTCCTCGGGGGTGACAAAGCGGTCGACGCGGTGATGCTTGGGGGTCGGCTGCAGGTACTGGCCGATGGTCAGGAAATCGACATCCGCCGCGCGCATGTCGTCCATGACCTGCAAAACGCCCTGCCGATCCTCGCCAAGGCCCACCATGATCCCGGACTTGGTGAACATTGCAGGGTCCAGCTCTTTCACCCGCTGCAGCAGCCGCAGCGAGTGGAAATAACGCGCACCGGGGCGTACCGTGGGGTAGAGGCCGGGCACGGTCTCGAGGTTGTGGTTGAAAACGTCCGGCCGCGCCTCGACCACCTTTTCGAGGCTGCCGGTATCGGACTTGAGGAAGTCGGGGGTCAGTACCTCGATCGTCGTGCCAGGGGCGCGGTGGCGGATCGCGCGGATCGTCTGGGCGAAATGATCGGCGCCGCCGTCGGTCAGATCGTCGCGGTCGACCGAGGTCACGACCACATGGTTCAGTCCCAGCTTTTGAACGGCATGGGCGACCCGTCCCGGCTCGAACAGATCCAGAGTGTCAGGGCGGCCCGTGCGCACGTTGCAAAAGCTGCAGCCGCGGGTGCAGATCTCGCCCATGATCATCATGGTGGCGTGGCCCTGCGACCAGCATTCGCCGACGTTGGGGCAGCCGGCTTCCTCGCAGACCGTGGTCAGGCGGTTCTCGCGCATGATCTCGCGTGTGCGGGCGTAGCCGGCGCCCGACGGCGCCTTGACGCGGATCCATGACGGCTTTTTCGGCTGCGTCTGGTCGGGCCGGTGGGCCTTTTCGGGATGACGCAGCACGGGGATGTCGGTGACGGCCGGGGCAGGGCCGGTGCCACCCTCGGCGGCGGCGGGCGCCTGCGGATCGGGTTCGGCATTCGGCGTGCCTTCGCGCGCGATCAGATCCACGGCTCGGTCCTCCATCGGGTCGGATTCGACATAGACCTTCCGTCACGGTTGATCAACGCGCCCCGACAGGGCATCAGCCTGCCCGACCGATGCCGCACTGCAGCGGCGCGGGATGACGCAGACGACGAGCGAAAGAGGGATTTGACCGTGACGATGATTGGCAAGCGCGTGCCGCAGGTGACTTTCCAGACCCGAGTCCGCGACGAGGCGGTGGGCGGGCCGAACCCCTATCGCTGGCAGACTCTCACCACCGACGATTATTTCAAGGGCAAGCGGGTGGTGCTGTTCTCGCTGCCGGGCGCCTTTACGCCCACCTGCTCGACCTACCAGCTGCCCGGTTTCGAGGCCGCGGCAGAGCAACTGGCCGCCGGCGGGATCGATGCGATCTACTGCCTGTCGGTGAACGACAGCTTTGTCATGAACCAGTGGGCCAAGTCGCAGGGGCTGTCGGCCGTAAAGGTCATCCCGGACGGGTCCGGGCAGTTTACCAAAGGCATGGGCATGCTGGTGCGCAAGGACAACCTCGGCTTTGGCCCGCGCAGCTGGCGCTATGCCGCGGTGGTTGACGACGGCGAGATCATCGCCTGGTTCGAAGAACCCGGACGTTGCGATGACTGCGCGGACGACCCCTATGGCGAGACCTCGCCCGAGCGGATCGCGGAATGGGTCGCGGCCAATCCGGCCGGCAGCCGCGCCGCGCCGCAGATGGAATTGGCCTGAAGCAAATCGCGGCGCGCCTGCGATGGCGCGCCGCCCTCTCAGCCGATCATGGGCGATCCGGGACCGTAGGTGTCACGGTAGTACCGGTCGAGGCGCATCAGCGCTAGCCGCAGGACGATCTTGCCCGACCGGGCCGACCAGCCGAGGCGCTGCTCGGTCGCCTCGACCCCCTCGAGGAAACAGCAGACGCGCAGCACCATGTCGCCCATGCCGGGGCCGAGGTCGCGCAGCGCCGCTGCGACCCGCCCCCGCGCATTGTCAGAGCCGCCGCCAAAGCCGGCAGCAGCATTGCGGCTGACGTCGATGCCCGAGGTCAGGAACCGGTCCCAGTTCTGCGCCACACGCGGCCCCATCTGGGCCAGTTCGAAATCCTCGCGCAGTCGCTCGCCGGCGGCGACCATTTCGGGCGTCAGAAAGCTGCGACCGTCGCGGTCGCGGCGGCGGGCGAGCACCAGCAGCGGGCTCTCGGACAGATTCACCCGGACCCGGCGCGTACGGCCATCCTCTGGATCTGTGATATAGGCGTCGCCGAGGCGCGGGTGGGATGCCACGTGGTCAAACGGGCTTTGCGACTCCGCCATGCCGTGAGGATCGCCCAGGTCGGCTGGCCGGGCAACCGGCCGCGCCGAGGCCAGGTCGGACGGACGCGGCATCGGTACCGGGCGCTGCCCGGTCAACATCTGACGCAGCGCCTCGCGGCCCAGCGAGGAAATCTGGTAGAGGACCAGGCGACCCTCGCCGATCTGGACCACCCAACCGTTCAGGGCAAGGCGCTCGGCCAGCGGACGGCCCAGAATGGCGGTGCGGATATCGTCGCGGGTGATGATCGCCTTTTCCATGCCTGAGGCGACCGCCATCTGCGCGCCCGATTCAGCCAGGCGGCGCAGCACGCGCCGCAACTCGTCCGCCTCGGCGGTGCGGGCTGCAGCGTCGGGCGAGGGGGCTGCACCGGCGCCTTTGCGCGAGAGCGCCCCGTCAACCAGCGGATCGTCGCGGCGCGCCTCGATGCGGCGGATGCGGCGCAGGATGGTCGAGGCATGACAACCGGCCTCGCGCGCGAGGGCACGGATCGTCTCGCCCCCCTCGACATGACGCAGGTAAAGTCGCGCGTCTTCGCCCGGTTCGATGGCTCGCGCACCTGCCTCACCAGACTGCAGGCTCAGCCCGCAGCGGGCTGGGTCAGCCGCGAAGTCACCACTCAGTAGCGTCATCCCTAGTTTCCCTTCAGCGTGGCGGGGCGCAGGCAGCCGGCAAACCCACCGATTGTTTGCCCCGGTCGGTCGGGGTCCGTGGTTAACAAGGCTCAACACTCACTAATAAAACCTAAAGATTTGGTAGCGCAGCGCGCGCCCGTGGCGTCCAGGACGCAACGCCCGTGAAGGTTGAGTTTAACTTCCGCACCACCCCTTTGACGGAGCCCTCGGATGTCCTGCCTGCCCGCGAACTTTGACCTTAAAACTTCAGAATTAGTGGACTTTACACAGATTGTGCCCGATGCCCCTGCACCGCAACGGCCGCGCATGCTGATCCGCGCGGCGCGGGCCGGGCAGGCCAGTTGGCGCCGAGCGCGCGACCTGCCAAGGCTGATGCGTGTTGCGGCCGCCCCCAGCCATGCGCAGGCGCTCGCCTGGCTCCGCATCGAGGAGGCGCGCCTGGATGCTGCGCGGCGCGAGCGGTCAGGCCACTACATGCTTGACCGGCACATTACCGTGCTGATCGCCCTGCTGGCCGAGATGGGCGAGGGACCGGCGGAGACGAGGGTGGTGACCTCGACCCTCGCCGGCGCTGCGATCTTACCGTTTCGCGGACCGTTCAGCGACCGCGGAACAGGCCGCCCAGAACGCCTCTGACGATCATGGATCCGGCGCGCGTGCCGACCGAGCGCGCGACGCTCTTGCCAAATGTGGTGACAATCGAATCGCCCCGTCGCGTAGATGCGGTGGGCGTGCCCTGCCGCGGTATGGTCAGGCTGGCGTTCGTGCTGCGGGCGCGGGTCTTGGGCATGTCGAACAGTGCGTCCGTCTCGGCTTTTCGTGCCTTCTCTGCCACCGCTGCGGCGGCGGCATCAGCGGCCGCTGTGGCCCGCGCCGACAGCAGTTCGGCCGCCGATTCGCGGTCCAGCAGCGCTTTGTATTTCAGCCCCAGCGGGGATGCCGCCATAACCGCCGCCCGCTCGGCCTCGGTGATCGGGCCCAGCCGGCTGAGAGGCGGACGGATCAGCGTGCGCTGCGAAACGCCAGGCACCCCCTTGGCCTCCAGCAGCGAGGTCACGGCCTCGCCAACCCCGACCTGCTGGATAGCCTCGGCAATCTCGAAATCCGGATTGGGCCGGTAGTTTTCCGCCGCCATGCGCAACGCTTTCTGGTCCTTGGCGGTGTAGGCGCGCAGCGCGTGCTGGACGCGGTTGCCCATCTGGCCCAGCACGGTGTCCGGCAGATCGGCCGGGTTTTGCGTGACAAACCACAGCGAGACACCCTTGGACCGGATCAGTCGGGCGACCTGCTCGATCTTGGCAACCAGGGCAAGCGGCGCGTCCTGAAACAGCAGGTGCGCCTCGTCAAAGAAGAAGGCGACCACCGGCTTTTTCGGATCGCCCACTTCGGGCAGTTGCTCGAACAGCTCGGACAGCAGCCACAACAGGAAGGTCGCGTAAAGGCGCGGCGACTGCATCAGGCGCTCGGCCGCGAGGATATTGACCGCCCCCTTGCCCGAGGCGTCGACCCGGATCAGGTCGGACAGCGCCAGGGCAGGCTCGCCGAACAGATGATCGCCGCCCTCGCTTTCAAGGACCGTCAGGCGGCGCTGGATCGCCCCGACCGAGGCTGCCGCGACATTGCCGTAGCGCAGGGACAGGTCTGCACGATTCTCTCCGACCCAGACCAGCATGGCGCGCAGGTCGGCCATGTCGAGCAGCGCCAGCCCTTCCTCATCCGCGACGCGAAAGGCGATGCTCAGCGCGCCCTCCTGCGCCTCGGTCAGGCCCATCAGGCGCGACAGCAGCAGAGGGCCCATCTCGGCCGGTGTGGTGCGCACCGGGTGGCCGATATCGCCGAAAATGTCCCAGAACGTGACCGGAAAGGACTGATAATCAAGGCTGACGCCGATTTCGGCCGCGCGCGATTCAAAGGCCGCGTGCTGCGGGGCGGTGGGGCTGCCGGGCTGGGAGAGACCGGCGAGGTCGCCCTTGACGTCGGCAAGCACCACCGGGACCCCTGCGAGCGAAAAGGACTCAGCCAGGGTCTGCAGGCTGACCGTCTTGCCGGTGCCGGTCGCGCCGGCGATCAGGCCGTGGCGGTTGGCATAGCCCAGCAACAGGTGCTGCGGGGATTTGTGATCGGGGCCGCCGCCGCCGACAAAAACCGTTCCCGCCTCATGATCGACGATTGCCATGCCCGCCCCTTGTGCCTGCGCTGATTTTCCGCACCAGAATAACCGTTTGCCGCCGGGGCGCCACTGTGGAGGCACGGCGGTCCGCGCGATTGGTGGGCATCCCCCGTGCAGGCCCCGCTGGCCAAACTGTTGACGCGGGTGTGAGCGGCGCTTACTGTCCGCACCAATGATGACCGGCCAGTCCGGCAGGGGGAGAACGAAAGGCCCGCACGGAGGAGTGCGGGCCTTTTGCATGGCGGGGGCGAAGCCGCGCCGGCGCCGTCCGGTTGGTTCCAGCAAATCCTTATACGATTTGGTGAGTCGGTCGTGCGGCTTGAGGCACTGACATCGCCCGCTGCGCGTGCTAGATCGCGGCCAACATCGTTGCCACGAAAGGACAAATGATGGCTTTCACGACCAAAGTTGCGCTGATGGCCGCGCTGATGGCTGGCGCGACGCCCGCGGCGCTTTTGGCCCAGACGGCGACGCCGGACACGCCTGCCGCCGATGCCGCGGCAACGACGCCCGCGCCCGACGCGACGACCCCGGCCGCCGGCGCTGACACCGCAGCGCCTTCGACCGACGCGCCTTCGACCGACACGCCCGCGACGGATACCCCGGCGGCCGACGCGGCTGCGACGGACAAGCCAGCGGCCGACACCCCGGCGGCCGACACCCCCGCGACTGACACCCCGGCTGCGCCCGCCGATGGTGCCGCTGCCACGCCGGCAAGTCCCGCTGCCCCGGGCGCCGCGCCCGCGCCCGGCGTTGCGGCGCCCGTCGGCGCGACCCCAGCGAACCCGGCCAAGTCCGCGGCCGATGTGCAGGTCGGCGGCTTCTACCTTGGCCAGAGCCAAGGGGATTGGCAGGTGCGCTGCCAGAAGACGGCCGACGGCAAGGACCCGTGCGAGCTCTACCAGTTGATGCACGATGCCGAGAACAACCCTGTCGCCGAGGTTTCGCTGGTTCCGCTGTCTGGCAAGGCTGCTGCCGGCGCGACGCTGGTCGCGCCGCTGGAGACGGACCTGCTGCCGGGTCTCGGCTTCCGTGTCGATGCCGGCCAGCAAAAGGCCTATCCCTTCAGCTTCTGCACGCAGATTGGTTGCTTCAGCCGCGTTGCCATGAGCCAGGGCGATATCGACGCGCTGCGCAAGGGCAGCAAGGTCACCGTGTCGCTACTGCCGTTTGGTGCACCGGCCGAGTCGAAGGTCGACCTGACCCTGTCGCTGAAGGGCTTTTCGGCGGCCTGGGATGCGGTCAAGGCGACCTCGCCGGCGCCGGCAGCCGAACCCGCCAAGCCCTGATTTCGCCACGCACAAGCGTCAAAGGGCGGCCCTCGGGCCGCCCTTCTCGCATTCGCGGCGCTGCCTAGCGGTAGCCGGCGGCCTGCAACTCATACAACTCGCGATAACGGCCGGGCTGGGCCAGAAGTTCCTCATGTGTACCCTCGGCCTCGACCCGGCCGTCCGCCAGAACCAGAATACGGTCGGCCATGCGCACGCTGCTGAAGCGGTGAGAGATCAGGATCGCGGTGCGCCCCTCGGACAATTCGTTGAAACGCTGGAACACCTCGAACTCGGACCGCGCGTCGAGGGCGGCGGTTGGCTCGTCCAGGATCAGCACTTGCGCGTCGCGCATGTAGGCGCGGGCAATGGCCAGCTTTTGCCATTCGCCCCCCGACAACTCGACGCCGCTGGCAAAGCGCTTGCCGATCATCTGGTCATAGCCGTTCGGAAGCCGCTCGATCACCCGGTCGGCGAGGGCGCGGCTGGCGGCGGCCTCGATCCGGGGCATCTGATCGCGCGCGGCGATGCGCCCGACGGCGATGTTGTCGGCGGCGGTCATGCTGTAACGGGCGAAGTCCTGGAAGATCACCCCGATCGAGGCACGCAGGCTGTCGAGGTCATACTCCCGCAGGTCTACCCCATCGAGCAGGATCTCGCCCTCGTCGGGATCGTAGAGACGCGCCAGCAGCTTGACCAGCGTGGTCTTGCCGGCCCCGTTCTCGCCCACCAGGGCCAGCGTCTCGCCAGCGCGCAGGGTGAAGTCGAGGTTGCGCACCGCCCAGCGGTCCGAGTTCGGATAGCGAAAGCCGACGTTGCGAAAGGTAAAGCCGGTCCGGATCGGCATCGGCACCTGACGGGCGTTCGGCGGGCTGACGATCTGCGGGCCGACTTTGAAAAAGGCGAACAGGTCGTCCAGATAAAGCGCCTGTGCGGCCGTCGAACTGAACGAGAGCAGCAGCCCTTCCAGCAGCGATCGCAGGCGCAGGAAACTGCCAGAAAGGAACGTCAGGTCGCCGAGGCTGAGGGTGCCGGTCAGCGTGCGGCCGATGATCCAGGCGTAGGCGGTGTAATAGCCGATGGTGCCGACCGCCGCGAAAACGGCGCCCCATGCCGCGCGCTGCCGGGCAATGGCGCGGTTCGCCGCATAAAAGCTGCGTGAAAGGGACAGGTAACGGTCGCGCAGGAACAGGTGCAGGTCAAAGATCTTGACCTCCTTCGCGGTATCGGCGCTTGCCGCCAGCTGGCGGACATAGTCGATCTCGCGCCGCTCGGGGGTGCGCCGGTAGTCGAGCGTATAGCTGCGGGCGTTGAAATGCGCCTCGCCCAGGAAGGCCGGGATCAGCGCGATGATCAGCAGCATCACCAGCCAAGGGTTATAGACCACGAGGCCGCCCGCGAAGCTGGCGACCGTGACCAGGTCCTGCAGCTGGCCCATCAATTGCCCCATCAGCGGCATCCGGCCCGAGGATTGCCGCCGCGCCCGGTCGAGCTTGTCCTGGAACTCGGCATCCTCGAAGTCCTTCAGATCGAGGCGCGCGGCGTGGTCCATCAGCCGGGTGGACATCGCGATGGTCAGCTTTTCGGCCAGCAGGCTGTCCGTCAGCGTCACCAGCCGCCCGAGCAGGTCTGAGGCGATGCCGAGCACAAACTCCAGCACGACATAGGCGGCGAGCGTGTTCAGCAGGCCCGCGTGCCACCATTCAACCAGGGTGGCGGGCGTCCCATCAGTGGCTGCCAGACGCACGACCTCGTCGATGATCAGCTTGCCCACCCAAAGGGCCGTGACCGGCAGCAGCGCCCGCACCAGGCGCAGCACCAGCGTGGCCAGCGTCAGACCGGGCGATGCGCGCCACACCATGGCCAGGAACGGGGGAATGTTGCGCATCGCCGCCCAGCGCGCGGCAAAAGTCCGGGGCGGCTGCGGATCGAACCGGGCGCGGAGTTTTTTCTCGGCCCCCGCTCCCGGCGCGGGGGTAGTCGTCACGGGGTCGGCAGGGGTGGTCATACGAAAGGCGCCTTTGAATCTGTCCGTCCAGAATAGGCAGGACGCCGGCGAGCGCGAGGCCGGATTATGATGTAGCGCCTGCGGGCTGCTGCGGCCGGTGGGCCAGCGTCACCTGCAACGCGGCCGGTCAGGCCGCGGTCGCGGCCCGCGCGGCCTCGGCCCGGGCTGCGGTCCGGGCGAGTGCGCCTTCGATCTCCGCCTCGGTCAGGGGGCCGGGAAAGTGGCAGGCGGTGCGGTGATCTGCGCCGGTCAGGGGCGGGACCGCCTCGGCGCACAGGGCCCGGGCGCGCGGGCAGCGGGTGCGGAACACGCAGCCCGAGGGTGGCGCCATGGGCGAGGGCAACTCGCCCTCCAGCGGGATCACGCGCTTTGCCCGCTCCAACAGTGGGTCGGGAATGGGCACGGCCGAAAGCAGCGCTTGGGTGTAGGGGTGCTGCGGTTCGGAGAATAGCTCGGTCGTGGGCGCAGTTTCCATCACCCGGCCGAGGTAGAGGACCATGACCCGATCGCTGATATGTTTCACCACCGACAGATCATGCGCGATGAAGATCAGCGCCATGCCGAACTGCGCCTGCAACTCGATCAGCAGGTTGATCACCTGCGCCTGGATCGAGACGTCGAGCGCGCTGACCGGCTCGTCGCAGATCACCAGCTTGGGGCGCACGATCAGCGCGCGGGCGATGCCGATGCGTTGGCACTGCCCTCCCGAAAACTCGTGCGGGTAGCGGTTGATCTGGTTCGGCAGCAGGCCAACGCGGTCCATCATGTCCTTGACCCGGACCTTGACCTCCTCGCGGGTCAGCTCCGGGTGATGGGTTGTCAGCGGCTCGGCGATGATCTGGCCCACGGTCATGCGCGGGTTCAGCGATGCCAGCGGGTCCTGAAACACCATCTGGATGTCACTGCGGTAGCGTTGGAATTCGGACGGCGGCAGGGCCAGCAGGTCCTTGCCATCAGTCCAGACCGCACGCCCAGTGGCCGGGACCAGCCCGACGAGGGCCCGGGCGAGGGTGGACTTGCCGCAGCCCGACTCGCCCACGATGCCCAGCGTTTCGCCGGGGGCGAGGGTAAAGTCGACACCGCTGACAGCCTGCAGGCCGAGCGGCTTGGTCCAGGGCAGATCACCCTCGCGGCGAATCCTGAAGGTGACGCGCAGATCGCGCGCATCGAGCAGCGGCTGGTTCATGCGCGGCCTCGCGGGCTCATGCGGGCAGGACGGCCCGCGTGGGGTATGGATTTCTGAAATGAGTTGGCGGGGATCACGGGCGCGGCCCTCCGCCTTCGGGCGTAACCCCGACAACGCCGCCTGCAGCGACAGCACCGTCGGGCAGGACCTCCGCCAGTTGCGCTGCGCCGAAGTCCGCGTCAGCTTCTGCGACCTCGGGCAGGTCGGCCAGTTGGCGCAGCGGGCCGTCCGTCACCTCGGGCGCCGGGGCGTGGCACGCGCGGGTGCGGCCTGGCGCCCAGTTCAGCAGCTCGGGCGGGGTGGTCGTGCACACCTCCATCCGCCAGCCGCAGCGCGGCGCATACGCGCAACCGGGCGGCGGACTGGTCATGTTGGGCGGGCTGCCGGGGATCGCCGCAAGGGCCTCGCCTTGCTGGTCGACCCGCGGGATCGCCGCCAGCAGCCCGCGCGTGTAGGGATGGGCGGGAGAGGCGAAGAGCTGATCCACGGGCGCGCCCTCGCGGATGCGGCCGCCATACATGACGACCACCCGCTCGCAACTGCCGGCGATGACGCCGAGGTCATGGGTGATCAGGATCATCGCCATGCCGAACTCGGCCCGCAAATCGTCCAGCAGACGCATGATCTGCGCCTGCACCGTCACGTCCAGGGCGGTGGTCGGCTCGTCCGCGATCAGCAGGCGCGGGCGGCACAGCAGCGCCATGGCGATCATCACCCGCTGGCGCATGCCGCCGGAAAACTCGTGCGGGTAAAGGTTGATGCGACCCTTGGCGTCGGGAATGCGCACCGCATCCAGCATGCGGGCGGATTCCTTGACCGCATCGCGATGGCTCTTGCCCTTGTGCAGGACCAGCACCTCGGCCATCTGGTCGGCGACCCGCATATAGGGGTTCAGCGAGGTCATCGGGTCCTGAAAGATCATCGCGATCTTTTCGGCCCGGATGCGGTTCAGCACCTTGGCTGGGGCGTTCAGGATCTCGGCCCCGTCAAAGCGGACGCTGCCCTCGGCCCGGCCATTGCGGGCCAGAAGGCCCATGATGGCAAAGGCGAATTGCGACTTGCCCGAGCCGCTTTCGCCGACGATGCCCAGTGTCTCGCCCGGGGCGAGGGAAAGGTCGATGCCGTTCACGGCCTTGACCTCGCCATCGTTGGTGGCAAAGCGGACGGTAAGATCGCGCGTTTCGAGCAAGGCTGCCATTTCAGCGCTCCTTCGGATCGAGGGCGTCGCGCAGGCCGTCGCCGACGAAAAAGAACGCGAAGAGCGTCACGACAAAGAACGCCAGCGGAAAGGCCAGCTGCCACAGCGTGCCGTAGTTCATCGTTCCGGCCCCTTCGGAGATGAGCGCGCCCCACGAAGTCAGCGGCTCCTGCACGCCGAGGCCGAGAAAGCTGATGAAGCTTTCGGTCAGGATCATCAGTGGCACCAGCAGCGTGGCATAGACCGCGACGATGCCCAACAGGTTCGGCACGATATGGCGGATGATGATGCGCCATGTCGGAACGCCCGTGGCGCGCGCAGCCTCGATGAACTCGCGGTGCTTCAGCGACAGGGTCTGGCCGCGCACGATGCGCGACATGTCCAGCCACGAGATCAGGCCGATACCCAGAAACAGCATCGACATGCTGCGCCCGAACATCACCAGCAGCAGGATCAGCACGAACATGTAGGGAATCGACATCAGGATATCGACCGCGCGCATCATGACCTGATCGGCCCGCCCGCCGACATAGCCCGCGACCGCGCCGTAAAGTGTGCCGACGACGACGGCGATGGCCGCGCCCACGAGGCCGACCATCAGGCTGATCTGGGTGCCCTGCACGGTCCGGGCAAATAGGTCACGGCCCAGATCGTCAGTGCCGAAGTAATGCCCGTTCTCGATCGACGGCATGCCCATAGTGGCGGCGCTGCCCATGACATTGAAGTCGATCTCTTCGTTCGACCATGCGGCGATCCAGTTGCCGAAAAGGGCAAAGAGCCCGATCAGCAGCAAGATCACCAGTCCGGCCACCGCCGCCCGGTTGCGCAGGAACCGCGCGCGAGCGTCGGCCCACGGGCTGCGGCCCTTGACCTCTTGCGCAGCCAGCCGCTGGCCGAGGCTTTCCATCCGGCCCTTGTCGATCATCACCATCGCTCAGTACCGGATCTTGGGGTCGATCCACGCGTAGAGGATATCGACCACGAGGTTGAAAAAGATGGTCAGCGCGCCGATCAGGATCGTCACGCCCATCATCATCGCATAGTCCCGGTTTAGCGCCGCATCGACGAACGAGCGCCCGATCCCGCCGGTCGAGAAATAGACGTCGACCACGACCGAGCCGGTGATCATGGTGACAAACACCGGGCCGAGGTAACTGATGACCGGCAGCAGCGCCGGTTTCAGTGCATGCCGCAGGATGACCAGACGCTCGGGCAGGCCCTTGGCGCGGGCGGTTCGGATGTGGTTGCTGCCCAGCACTTCGAGCATCGAGCTGCGGGTGATCCGCGCAATCGATGCCATGTAGCTGGTCGAGAGCGCGATCACCGGCATGATCCAGAACCGCGGCTGCGACATCGACCACCCGCCCCCCGGCAGCCAGCCGAGCCACAGCGTGAAGATCAGCACCAGGATCGGCGCCATGACAAAGTTCGGCAGTACCTGCGCGCCGATCGACACGCCGACCGCCATCGTGTCGATCCAGCTGTTGTGCCAGATGGCCGCCGTCACCCCGAGCGCCACGCCGATAATGACAGCCAGGAGAAAGCTGACGACGCCGTAGGTCAGCGTCACCGGAAAGCCCTTGGCGATCAGCTGGTTCACCGAGATGTCGGGATAGACGAAGCTTGGCCCGAAATCGAAATGAAGCAGCAGTCCCTTGAGATAGTTCCAGAGCTGTAACCAGGCCGGATCATCAAGGCCGTATTTGGCGTTGAGATTGGCGATGACCTGGGGCGGCAACTGCCGCTCGGCCGTGAACGGACCGCCGGGCGCGAGCTGCATCAGGATGAACGAAAAGACAATCAGCAGCAGCAGCGTGGGAATCGCCACTGCGAGCCGTCGCAGGATATATCCGAACATGAAGGGGTCCGATTGACTGGATTCGGGGGCCGCGACCGATCCGCGGGCATGCCCGCGCGCCGGTCAGGATCGCCTGCGGCCGATGGGGCGAGGGCGCCCCACCGGCCTGATCAGGGCCTTCCGCGCGTTATTGCGCCACGCGGTAGAAGTCCTTCGCGTACCAGTCGTTCATCAGGTTTTCGAGCGGGACGCCGCGCATGTCCGGCTTGATCATGTCCACCTTGGCGTAGTGGTAGACCGGCACGGTGGCCATGTCGCCGATCAGGATCTGCTCGGCTTTCTTGTAGTCCTCGGCCGGGTTGGCCGAGGTCTTGCTGTCGGCGAGCAGCTTGTCATACTCGGCGTTCGACCACTTGCCGTTATTGTAGCCCTCGGTGCGGAAGTAATCGAGGAAGGTCGAGGCTTCGTTGTAATCGTCGCACCACGCATAGCGGGCGGTCTCGAAGTCCTGGTTCTGCAGGCGGTCGGTGTGGACCTTCCACTCATAGTTCGCCAGCTGCGCGTCGACGCCGATGGCTTTCCAGAACTGCTGCACGGCAACCGCCAGCTTCTTGTGGTTGTCGTCGGTGTTGTACTGGATCGTCAGCTTCAGCGGCTTGCCGCCCGGGCCATAGCCGGCCTCGGCCAGCAGGGCCTTGGCCTTTTCCACGCGCTCGGCCTGGGTCCACTTGCTGAACTCGATGTCGGGCGCCTCAAAACCCTCGACCGCCCAGTGGGTCCACCAGTAGGCCGGCTTCTGGCCGCCTTGCAGCACCTTGTCCACGATGGTGTCGCGGTCCACGGCATAGCTGAGCGCCTGGCGCACGCGCAGGTCCTTCAGGGCCTCGGGGCCCTTGTCGCTGAGGTTGAAGAGGTAGGTGTAAGAGCAGCCGTAGGGGATCGAGATCGCCTCGTTCGGGAACTGCTCTTTCAGGCGCGGATATTGCCCGGCGGGGATCTGGACGCGGTCAAGCTCGCCTGCCTGATAGCGTGTCAGGGCGACGTTGTTGTCGTTGACGGTCAGGGCGGTCAGCTTGGTCAGGATGGTGTTGGCCGCATCCCAATACTGGTCGTTCTTCGACATGACGACCGATACGCCCAGGTCGTGGCTGTCCAGCTTGTAGGCGCCGTTGCCCACGAACTTGCCGGGTTGGGTCCAGTTGTCACCCTCGGCCTCGACCACCTTTTGCGGCACCGGGAAGGTCGAGGTATGGGCCAGCGTCTTGATGAAATAGGGGGTCGGGTTCGAAAGCTTGACCTCGAAGGTCTTGTCGTCGATCGCCTTGACGCCCAGCTGGTCCGGCGGCAGTTCGCCCTTGACCACCTTGGTCGCGTTTTCGATGTTCATCAGTTCCATGAACCATGCGTATTCGCTGGCCGTCTTGGGATCTGCCACGCGGCGCCAGCCGTAGACAAAGTCGCCGGCGGTGACGGGATCGCCGTTTGACCATTTCGCATCGCGCAGATGGAATGTGTAGGTCAGCTTGTCGGGGGATTCGTCGAAGCTTTCGGCGACGCCGGGGATCATGGCGCCCTTGTTGTCCTCGATCATCAGCCCTTCGAGCAGCTGGCGCAGGACGTCGCTACCTTCGACGTCGGTGTTCTTGGCCGGATCCATCGATTTGATCGCATCCAGCAGCCAGAACGTATACTCTTGTTTGTCGGCGAGTTTTTCGCCCTCGGCCGGCTTTGCCGCGAGTGCCGGGAATGCAAAAGCGCAGGTCAGCGCGGTGGTCAGAAGAAGTTTGGTCATCGTTAAGAACCCCCCTTATTATTGTGTGTGGCAAGCCCAGCGCACGCATGGCGCGAAGGGGCCTGCCGACTGCCGTGACCTTATCCGCACAAAGGAACAGGTAAAGCGCCAATCAGACCGATCCGTCGGGCGATCTGTATGCGGTTACGTCAGGCTCATGCGCGGACCTGTCGTTCCCGCGGCAAGCTTCTTGACCGAGTGGCGACTGCCAAGGTAGGCGCGGAGGGTTGGCTGCGCGCAGATCCTGCGGCACGGCGCGACGCCAGAGGAGAAGCCTGCCTAGGGCAGAGACGGGGCGTCAGACCCCATCCACCCAAGACCGGCAAAAGGCGACGGGGGGAACTTGGATGGGCGGCCTTCTTGGGCTTGCACGCGGCATTGACCGCATCAACACATTGATCGGACGCACGGTCGGCTGGGCGATCTTGGTGGCGGTTCTCGTCAGCGCCGCGAACGCCGTCGTGCGCAAAGTGTTCAACATCTCGTCGAACGCCTGGCTCGAGTTGCAGTGGTATCTGTATGGCGCCGCCTTCCTCGGCGCGGCCGCCTATACCCTGCTGGAAAACGAGCATATCCGCATCGACATCGTCTACGGCCGCTGGCGTCGCCGGACCCAGCACTGGATCGACCTGATCGGCCATGTGCTGTTCCTGATGCCGTTCACCATGATGATGATCTGGCTGCTCTACCCCTGGGCGCTGCGCTCGTTCCGCAATGGCGAGGTCAGCAACAACGCGGGCGGCCTGCCGCTGTGGCCGGCCAAGATGATGCTGCTGGCCGCGTTCATAATGCTTTTTGCGCAGGGCCTGTCGGAGATCATCAAGAAGATCGCCGTGATGCGTGGGATCATCCCCGATCCGACGCCCTTCGTCAGCCATCACGAGGCGGCCGAGCTGGAAGGCCAGGCCATCGCGCAGGAGATGGCGCAGCTGGTCGATCCCGACCATCCGGCGCTCGACCTCGCGATCGACAGCCCGCTCGATCACAACGATCCGCGGCCGGGCCACGGCTCGACCCGGCTGCCGGATGAGGCGCCGGGCAGCAACGAAGGCCGGGGGCCGCGCACATGATGGAATTCATCGCACAGAACATGGCGCCGATCATGTTCGCCTCGCTGGTCCTGTTCCTGCTGTTCGGCTATTCGGTCGCGTTCTCGCTGGCGGCAAACGGCCTTTTGTTCTTCATTATCGGGGTCGAGCTGGCGCCCCTCTCGAACGGCTCGATCTTCCTTGACTGGAATCTGCTCGGCACCATGCCGGACCGCCTGTGGGGGGTCCTCTCGAACGAGACATTACTTGCGATCCCATTCTTTACCTTCATGGGGGTCATCCTTGAAAAATCGGGGATGGCCGAGGATCTGCTGGACACCGTGGGCCAGTTGTTCGGCCCGGTCCGGGGTGGCCTCGCTTATGCGGTGATCATCGTCGGCGCGCTGCTGGCGGCGACCACGGGGGTTGTTGCGGCCTCGGTCATCGCTATGGGCCTGATCTCGCTGCCGATCATGCTGCGCTATGGTTATGACCGGCGCGTCGCCTCGGGCGTTATCGCCGCGTCGGGCACGCTGGCGCAGATCATCCCGCCCTCGCTGGTGCTGATCGTGTTGGCTGACCAGCTCGGCCGCTCGGTCGGGGACATGTACAAGGGCGCTATGATCCCCGGTCTGATCCTGACCGGATTCTACATGACCTATGTGTTTGTCACCACTCTGGTGCGGCCGAACTGGATGCCGGCCCTGCCGAAGGAGGCACGGACACTCGGCTCTGGCGTCGCCTCGCTGCTGGTGGCGCTGCTGGCCACCGTCGCCATCTTCTACGTCAGCTTCCGCTGGCTGGAGCCGGCGCATGGCAACAACGCCGACATCCTGGCCGCGGGCCTCGCCGTGATCATCATCTACGTGATCGCGCTGCTTGACCGGGGGCTGAAGATCAATCTGCTCTCGCGCCTCGCCAGCCAGGTCATCATCGTCCTGATCCCGCCGCTGGCACTGATCTTCCTGGTGCTGGGCACGATCTTCCTGGGGATCGCGACCCCGACCGAGGGGGGCGCCATGGGCGCTGTCGGCGCGCTGGTGCTGTCGGCGGTCAAGGGCCGACTCAACTTTGGCGTCGTCAGCCAGGCGATCCTCGCCACAACCCGGCTGTCATCCTTCGTGATGTTCATCCTGATCGGCGCCCGGATGTTCAGCCTGACCTTCTATGGCGTGAACGGGCACCTGTGGGTCGAGCATCTGCTGACCTCGCTGCCGGGGGGCGAATACGGCTTCCTGATCGCGGTGTCGGTGCTGGTGTTCCTGCTGGCCTTTTTCCTCGATTTCTTCGAGCTGGCCTTCATCATCGTGCCCCTGCTGGCCCCTGCCGCCGAAAAGCTGGGAATCGACCTGATCTGGTTCGGGGTGATCCTGGGGGTGAACATGCAGACCAGCTTCATGCACCCGCCGTTCGGTTTTTCGCTGTTCTACCTGCGATCCGTGGCGCCAAAGCAGCCTTATGTCGACCGCGTCACAGGGCTGAAGACGGCGCCCGTCACCACCGGGCAGATCTACTATGGTGCCATTCCCTTCGTGCTGATCCAGCTGGTCATGATCGGGGTGGTGATCCTCTTTCCGGGCCTTGTGATGCACTACAAGGGCGCGCCCGTGAACATGGAGAACGTCAAGATCGAAATCCCCGGCGGGGGTCTGAGCGGCGGCCTCGGCGGGCTTGGTGGCCTCAGCCTTGGCGGTCCAGGAGCGGCGCCGGGCGGTGCCCCGGCAGCGGGTGCGCCATCGGGCGGGTTGCAGGGGCTTGGCGGCTTGCCGAATTTCGGCGCGCCCGCAGCCGCGCCGTCGCAACCAGCGACCGGGCAGCCGGCGACTGCCCCAGCGCCTGCGCCCGCAGGCGGTTTGCAGGGGCTGAACAGTCCGCCGAACTTCGGCACGCCCGCGCCCGCGGCATCGACGGCGGCCCCGCCGGCGACACCGGCACCCGCAGCGGCACCGTGATCCGAAGGCCCCCCTTCGGACGCCGTGGATAGGAGTTGAGAAAGGCGCCGTCCCCTGGGGACGGCGCCTTTCACGTGGCAGGCAAAAGAGAACCGCCGCACCAGACGACTGACGCGGCGGCGATGCCTGAACGACGGCTGGCTTACAGCTTGCCGTTCTTTTGCATGATCATCATGAAGGTGTCGTACTGGTACTCGGCCGTCTGCAGGTACAGATACCAGTCATTCCGGAACAGCTTCATGGCGTCCACCTGTTCCTTGAACATGGCATTGGTGGCACCGATCTCGGCATAGACCTCGTCCGCGGCGGTGAAGGCTGCAGTAAGGATTTCCTCGCTGAAGGGACGCAGCTGCGCGCCGTTGGCGACCAGTTGCTTCAGCGCGGTCGGGTTCTTGTAGTCGTATTTCGCCAACATGTTCTGGTCGCTCGCCTGCGCGGCGGTGCGCATCAGCGATTTGTAGTTCTCCGGCAGCTCCTCGAACTTGGCCTTGTTGAAGAAGAAGCTGACGGTCGGCCCGCCCTCCCAGAAGCCGGGATAGTAGTAGTAGGGCGCGACCTTCACGAAGCCCAGCTTCTCGTCGTCATAGGGACCGACCCATTCCGCCGCGTCGATGGTGCCCTTTTCCAGCGCCGGGTAGATATCGCCGCCAGCGATCTGCTGCGGGACGACGCCCAGCTTCTCCATCACCTTGCCGGCAAGGCCCGAGATGCGCATCTTCAGGCCCTTGAGGTCCGCGACGGTGTTGACCTCCTTGCGGTACCAGCCACCCATCTGCACGCCGGTGTTGCCGCCGGGCATCGAGGTCAGAGAGTACTTTTCAAGGAACTTGTTGTAGAGGTCGAGGCCGCCGCCCTGATACATGTAGGCGGCCTTGCCGCGTGCGTTCAGCATGAACGGCAGGTCGGCACCGCCGGCAAAGCCCGGATCCTTGCCCCAGCTGTAATAGCCGACCGAATGCGCCATCTCGACCGTACCGTCCGAGGCCGCGTCGATGGCCTGCAGGCCGGGCACCACTTCGCCGGCGGCAAACACCTGGATGTTGAACTTGCCGTCCGTCGCCTCTTTCATCCGCTTCGAAAGGTCCTCGGCGCCGCCGTAGATGGTGTCGAGCGACTTGGGGAAGGACGAGGCGAGGCGCCAGTTGATCGTGGGCGATTCCTGAGCGATCGCCGGGGCGGCCAGGGTCGAGACGGCCGCAGCCGCTGCCCCGCCGACGGTCGCCCGGGTCAGGAAGGCGCGCCGGTCGAAGGTGGTTTTTTCGGTCATTGAATTCCTCCGCGTTGGATGGGTGGCAGTCGTTGCCGCCATTCCCCTGATTCAGTTTTAGCGGCCTTTGGGGTCTTGTCCATCGCGCGCGCAGCGTCCCCGGATGGGCGCGATGCGGCTGCGCGCGTGCGGGCTTCACTTGGCCGCGCGGCTGTGGAACAGATTGAAACAACAAAGACGTGCCGGCATGGCCAACGGGGGACATGATGCGACGAGCGGGGATTTCGTCCGAGGCGCGGCAGGGCCTGACCATGATCGCGCCACCTTTCGGCTACGCCCTGTTGCTGCTGGCGGCGCCGCTGGCCACCATCGTGGCCTACAGCTTTTTCAAGGACGGCTATCTGACCGTCATCCGCGAATTCACGCTGGAAAATTACAGGGCGGTCTGGGCCGATCCGATCTTTCATCGCATCATGGTGCGCTCGCTGGTGGTCTCGGCGCTGGTGACCCTGGTCACGGTGGTCCTAGCCTTTCCAGTCGCCTATTTCCTCAGCTTCGTCGTCAGCCCGCAGCGCAAGTCGCTGTGGCTGTTCCTGATCACCATCCCGTTCTGGACCAGCTACCTGGTCCGGGTCTTTCTGTGGAAGGTTATCATGGCGCCAAACGGGGTCATCAACTCGGCCTTTCTGGAAACCGGGCTGATCGACAGCCCGTTCCGCATGCTGAATACCGTCTCGGCCATCGTGGCGACGCTGGCCCATGCATATGCGCCCTTTGCCATCCTGCCGATCTTCGTCGCGCTGGAGAAGATTGATCGTAGCCTGCTAGAGGCGGGGCGCGATCTGGGCGAGACGCGGCTGATGACTTTCTGGCGGGTGACGCTGCCGCTGGCGATGCCGGGGGTGATCGCTGCAGTGCTGATCGTCTTTATCCCGACAATCGGTGATTACGTGACCCCGACGCTGATCGGCGGCGGCAAGATCCCGATGATCGCCAACATGATCCAGAGCCAGATGCTCGATCAGGACAACCGGCCCATGGGCTCGGCCCTCGCCGTAACTGCCATGCTGCTGGTCGCGATCTGCGCGCTGGTGTTCCTGCTGCTGAACCGGCGCTTCTTGCGGGTGCGGCAATGAACGGCCAGACGGAGGGCCGGGCGCAGGGCAGGGGCCTGCGCGCCTATGCGATCCTTTACCTGCTGTTCCTCTATGCCCCGATCGTGCTGCTGCCGATCTTTGCCTTCAACAGCGGCACCATCATCGCTTTTCCGCTGAAGGGCTTTACCACCGAATGGTTCGCGCAGATGGCGGGCAACGCCACGCTGCGGCGGGCACTCGGAAACTCGCTGACCATCGCTGTCAGCTCTGCCGTGTTCGCCACCTGCCTTGGCATCTTTGCCGCCCGCGCCAGCACCCGATTCCGCTTTCCCGGCAAGGGCGCGGCCATGGGCCTGATCATGTTGCCGCTAGTCCTGCCCGAGATCATCATTTCCGTCAGCCTTCTGGTGGTCCTGCTCGGCATGGGCATAAAGCTGTCCATCCTGACCGTGATCCTCGGCCACACGCTGATCTGCATGCCCTATGCGATCACCGTGCTGTCGACGGCCTTCAGCAGCCTCGATCCCGCGCTCGAGGAGGCGGCCTATGACCTTGGCGAGACGAAATGGGGCGCGTTCCGGCTGGTGATCCTGCCGCTGGTGATGCCGGGCATCATCTCGGCCCTGCTGATCAGCTTCACCATCTCGCTGGACGAATTCATCATCGCCTTTTTCCTCGCCGGGAACGAGCCGACGCTGCCGACCTATATCTTTAGCCAGCTGCGCTTTCCCAAGGCGATCCCGATGATCATGGCGCTCGGTACGGTGCTGGTCGCGCTGTCGATCGTGCTGCTGGCCATCGCCGAATATTTCCGCCGCCGCGGCATTGCCCGCGCCGGCCTGAAGGACACCGGAGGCTTTCTGTGAGCGATTCGACCCGCACCGCGTCCCGCCCCTCGCGCGGGGCGCGCCCGGCCGATGGTGGCCCCCGGCGCGACATGATCGCGTTTCAGGATGTCCATAAGCACTACGGCGATTACCACGCGTTGCGCGGCATCACCGCCACCATCCGCGAGGGCGAGTTCTTCAGCCTGCTCGGGCCCTCGGGATGCGGCAAGACCACCTTGCTGCGCACTATCGCCGGGTTCGAGGGGATCAGCAGCGGCGCGGTTCTGATCGACGGCAAGGACATGGCCGATGTGCCGGCCAACGTGCGCCCGACTAACATGGTTTTCCAGTCCTATGCCATCTTTCCGCATCTGACCGTCGCCCAGAACGTCGCATTCGGCCTGCGGCGCGACCCGCGCCCGGCCGCCGAAAAAGCCCGCGCGGTGGATGAGGCACTAGGGATGGTCGGTCTGTCCGGCTATGGCAACCGGGCCGCCCACGCCCTGTCGGGCGGCCAACGCCAGCGGGTGGCGCTGGCCCGCGCCCTGATCCTGAAACCCAAGGTGCTGCTGCTGGACGAGCCGCTGTCCGCGCTCGACCGCAAGATGCGCGAACAGATGCAGATCGAACTGATCAAGTTGCAGCGCCAGGTCGGCATTACCTTCGTGCTGGTGACCCATGACCAGGAGGAGGCTTTGGTCATGTCCGACCGCATCGCCGTCATGTTCGACGGCGAGATCGCCCAGCTGGACGAGCCCGAAAGCCTCTATGCGCGCCCGGTCGACCGGCGGGTCGCGGATTTCATCGGGGTGATGAACTTCCTGCCGGCTGACATCCGGTCCGAGGATGCCGAGGGCGTCACCGTCCGCGTGGCAGGACTTGGCGAGGTGACATTGCCGCCCAGCCAGATCAGCCGCGCCATGCCGGGCGACAGCGGCCCCAGCATCGGATTTCGCCCTGAAACCATGACCTTGCTCAGCGACGCGCAGGATGCGACTGGCAAGGTGGCCCCGGGCGTCATCGACGAGGTCGTCTACTATGGTGACATGACATATTTCGACGTCCGCCTCGATGGCATGGCCGCGGGGGCCGATCCGGTGCGGATATCGATGCGCAACGTCTTTGGCCGCGACGTCCCGCTGGTCGGCACGCGGACCCGCCTGGCTTGGTCGCCCGGCGGACTGGTGCTGTTCCGCTAGGACAAACCGGCGGAACGCTGCCGCTTTTCGGCTGCACCCGCTGCGCCGGGATGCGCCCCGGGGCAGGGCGTGACAGGGTTCGGCGACGTGGCCAGAGGGCCGCAGAAGAACCTGTCACAAGGATTTAAAATGACCATGATTTTTCGCGCCTCGGTGATTGCTGGCCTGGTTGCCGGCGGATTGGTCGGAACCGGTGCCATGGCGCAGGACGCCGCCCCGGCGACGCCGCCTGCCGCTGCGCCCACCACGACAGAGGCTCACGCAGCGCCGGCGGCCACCGCCGAGGCCCCCGCACCCTCCGCCATTCCGGGCAACATCGATCCGGCGGCGGCCTATGCCTCGGCCCGCAACCAGCTGGGCGTTCTGAACTACTGCAAGGACAAGGGTTGGATCGCCGGCGACGCGCTCGCTGTGCAGGAAAAGATGATCGGCATGATGCCCCCGGGCGACACCGCCGCCGGGGACGCTGCTGAGGCCAAGGGCAAGACCGGCACCGTCTCGGCCATGGGCACCGAGATGACCCTCGCCGATGGCGCGCAAAAGCAGAGCACTACCGAGGAGGCGCTCTGCAAGCAGATGGAAACCATGCTTAAGGAACTGGGCGCGCAGCTTCCCGGCTGATCGTCCCTTGGCGCGGTCCGGACGATGTGCCGGGCCGCGCCGCCGCTTGACAGCCGGGCCCCTTTGCGCCAAGCGGGCAGCATGAACGCGAACGCCGCCATCCGCTGCTGCATTACCGCCTGAAGCATTCGCGCGGGCCGTTCACTCATGACCGATGACGCCCGCAGTCCGGGGAGAGTCATGGTCGACATCAGCCTTACGAACAGCCGCAGCCACCGCAAGGAGCGGTTCGCGCCGATCGATCCTGCTCGGGTGCGGATGTATCTTTGTGGCCCGACGGTCTATGACCGCGCGCATCTCGGCAACGCCCGGCCGGTCGTGGTGTTCGACGTTCTCTACCGCCTCCTCCGCCATGTTTATGGCGAGGGTTCCGTGACTTATGTGCGGAACTTCACCGACGTCGACGACAAGATCAACGCCCGCGCGGCCGAGGCGGGCCGGTCGATCCACGACATCACCGACGAGACCATCGCCTGGTATCACGAGGATATGGACGCCCTCGGTAACCTGCGCCCGGACTTCGAGCCGCGCGCCACCGAATATATCGCCCAGATGATCGCCATGATCGAGACCCTGATCACCCGTGGCAACGCCTATGTCGCGAGCGGTCACGTCCTGTTCGACGTTCGCAGCTATCCCGCTTACGGGGCGCTGTCGGGGCGCTCAGTCGACGACATGATCGCCGGCGCCCGCGTCGAGGTCGCGCCTTTCAAGCGCGATCCCATGGATTTTGTACTATGGAAGCCTTCGGACGCGGAGACCCCGGGCTGGGAAAGTCCCTGGGGTCGCGGGCGCCCCGGCTGGCACATCGAGTGCTCGGCGATGTCCGAAGCGCTGCTGGGCCCCGATTTCGATATCCACGCAGGCGGATTGGACCTCCTGTTCCCGCACCACGAGAACGAGGTCGCGCAAAGCTGCTGCGCCAACCCGGATCATGGATTTGCCAATTTCTGGCTGCATAACGAGATGCTTCTGGTCGATGGCAAGAAGATGTCCAAGTCATTGGGCAATTTCTTCACGGTGCGCGATCTGCTGGATGCGGGGGTCCCGGGCGAGGTGATCCGCTACGTCATGCTGATGACCCATTACCGCAAGCCGATGGACTGGACAGCAGAGAAGGCAAGGGAGGCTCTGGATACACTGCGAAGTTGGGCACAGGTTAACAGTGTGTTCGACGCATCGGACGTCGACCCACGCGTTCTGGGTGCTGTGGCAGATGATCTCAATTCCCCGCTCGCCCTGCATTACTTGCACGATCTCTTCGTTCGAGACCATTACCGCGCTCTATCAGCGTCGGCGGCATTGATCGGGATTGACCTCAAATCAATCTCAAAAGCGTCATGGGCGAGTTACTTCGAGATTCAAGGCACCAACCCAGAAACAAAGCCTGTAGTGGGGGACTTCGTTCCTCTCGTTTCGATGGGAGGCTGGGGCGTTATTGATGATAAATATAGTTCTGTGGCTACCAGTGTTGCCACCGAGTGGCTGCGATTGCGGCATGAAAAGAGATATTCCGAAGCCGACGCCTTAAAGGCAAAAGCCGCTGAACTAGGATTGCAGCTGCGGGCGCGGAAATCAGCACTAGGTTCAGGCGCATTCGTACTATTGGGCGACGCTGGGCGAGTTGCCGAACTGGAGGGGTTGATCGCATGACCACCCGCATCACCCTTTATGACACCACACTGCGGGACGGCCAACAGACCCAAGGCGTCCAGTTCTCGGCTTCCGAGAAAATAGAGATTGCACAGATGCTTGACGCGCTTGGCCTCGATTATATCGAGGGAGGATGGCCGGGCGCCAATCCGACCGACAGCGAGTTCTTTGCCGCCGCGCCGCAGACCCGCGCCACCATGACCGCCTTCGGCATGACCAAACGCAGCGGTCGCTCGGCAGGGAACGACGATGTTCTCGCCGCGGTGCTGAATGCGGGCACGCGGGCGGTCTGCCTCGTCGGCAAGACCCACCCGTTTCAGGTTCGCGAAGCGCTTGGCGTCAGTCTTGATGAAAACCGCGAGAACATCGCCGCCTCGATCGCCCATGTCGTCGCTTCGGGCCGCGAGGCGCTGTTCGACGCCGAGCATTTCTTCGACGGCTATCGCGCCGACCCGCACTATGCGCTTTCCTGCCTGACAGCGGCGCTCGACGCCGGCGCGCGCTGGGTCGTGCTCTGCGACACCAACGGCGGCACCCTGCCGTCCGAGATCGGTCGCGTGACCGCCGCCGTGATCGGGGCCGGCGTTCCTGGCGAACGGCTCGGGATCCACTGCCACGACGACACCGGCACCGCGGTCGCGGGCAGCATTGCCGCGATCGAGGCGGGGGCCTGCCAGGTCCAGGGCACGCTGGGGGGTCTTGGCGAGCGATGCGGCAACGCATCCCTGACGACGATCATCGCAAATATCGCGCTGAAAGAGGATCTTGCGGAGCGCTTTTCAACTGGAATCGAACCTGATGCATTGGCGCGACTGACCCAAATCAGTCATCGCCTGGACGAGATCCTCAACCGGGCCCCGGCGCGCAGCGCGCCTTATGTCGGAACCTCGGCCTTCGCCCACAAGGCGGGGTTGCATGCTTCTGCCATCATGAAAAATCCGACCACTTACGAGCATGTTGACCCTGAAAGGGTCGGCAATGAGCGTATCATCCCGATGTCCAACCAGGCCGGCCAGTCAAACCTGCGCGCGCGTCTGGCAGAGGCCGGGCTGACCGTCGCCGCCGGCGATCCGGCATTGGCGAGGATCCTCGATCTGGTCAAGCTGCGCGAGGATCAGGGCTATGCCTATGACGGTGCCCAAGCCAGCTTCGAGTTGCTCGCCCGGGGTGAGCTTGGCCAGCTTCCGCGCCATTTCGAGGTGGAGCGCTACCGTGTTACGGTCGAGCGTCGGCGGAACGCCAAGGGCGAGCGGATATCGGTCTCCGAGGCGGTGGTGGTGGTTGTCATGGGCCAGCAACGCACACTCTCGGTCAGCGAAAGCTATGACGAGACCGGCGCCGACCGGGGACCGGTGAACGCGCTGTGGCGCGCGCTAGGCAAGGACCTCGGGCCTTATCAGACCACGATCGACGATATGAGCCTGGTCGATTTCCGGGTGCGTATCACGGGCAGCGGCGTTGATGCCGCCACCCGCGTGACCATCGATAGCGCGGACGGTAACGGCAACCGCTGGTCCACCGTGGGCGTCTCGCCCAACATCGTCGACGCCAGCTTCGAGGCCCTGGTCGAGGCGATCCGCTGGAAGCTGATCCGCGATGGCGTCGCCCCGGCATGAGCCTGCAAAGCTGCGTCGAGGTGCTGCAACTACGCGATCCCGACCGTCTATCCGCGCTGCTGACCGCGCCGTTGAAAGCGAGACCGCGCCTGCTGTCGCTCTACGCCGTCGCGGCCGAACTGGCCCGCGCGCCCGGCGCCTCGGCCGAGCCGGCGCTGGCGGAAATCCGGCTGCAGTGGTGGATCGACGCTTTGGAGACGCTGCCAACCTCCGCCGGGCTGCACCCCGTCCTGGCGGCTTTAGCCGAGGCCTGGGGTGCTGATGGTCCGGCGCTCGCCACCTTGGGCGAGGGGCAGCGCATCGCCTGCGAGGGACATGAATTTTCCGCTGCAGCTGAGGCCCTTGCATGGATTGATTCGACGGACGGTGCGCTCGCGGTCCTGGGCGCGGAACAGTTGGGACTGCCGCCAGACGCACAGGCTGTCGTGCGCGCTCAGGGGCGGGCATTGGGGGTCGCGCGTTATCTGCATCTCGGCGGCCCGCGGGGACTGCCCGAGGCAGGTCGGGCCGAGTTGCTGCATGCGGGCCGCAAGGCCGCCCGAACGGCCGCGGATGGGCCCCCGCTGCGGCAGTTAGCCCCCGTGCTGGCAGCCGGGCCGGATCTTCAAGGCAGACTGAAAGGCTCGCGGCGTTCGGCTCAGGAAATAGCACGGCGCTGGGCGGCCTTACGCGTCGCCTTTACCGGCCAGTGGAAGATTTCGCTGCGCCGTTAAACGAATTTTCATCCCTCTGCGCCATGGTCCCTGGAACCGGTCTCAGGGGGACGTGCATGAGTATGGGTGGTTCGGTCGATTTGGACAGGGTTGGCCGGATCCTTGTGGGCGATCCGGTTCGGGTGCTTGTGATCGACGATTCATCCAGCATGCGCCGGCTGATCCGGCACGTGCTGTCGTTGGATCGCCGCGTCGCCGTGATCGGCGAGGCTGCGGATGCCGCCGAGGCCCGCGAGATGATCCGGGCGCTTTCCCCGGACGTCCTCACGCTTGATGTCGAGATGCCTGGCCTGTCCGGGCTGGATCTGCTGGCCCGGCTCATGCAGTTGCGGCCGATGCCGGTGGTCATGGTCTCGTCGGAAACCCGGCGGGGCAGCGCGGCCGCTATCGAGGCGCTGGCACTCGGGGCGGTCGATTGTATCGGCAAACCGCTGGGCCTGTTCGACGCCGAGGCCTTCTCGGGGCTGGCGGATGTCCTGGTGGCTGCATCGACAGCGAATGTCAGTGGGGCACGCTCCACGCCCGTGCGCCGGGGCGGTGAGACATTGGGCGAGGCCTATCGCTGGAGCGGTCGCCTCGTGCTGATCGGCGCCTCGACAGGCGGGGTCGATGCGGTTGAGCGCGTACTCGGGACCTTCCCGGTTAACTGCCCGCCCACAGTCATCGTCCAGCACATGCCGCCCAGTTTCCTTGCCAGTTTCGCCGCCCGTCTCGATTCAAGGATTGCGCCGGCGGTGTCTTTGGCCGTGGACGGCGCCCCGCTGCGACAGGGGCACATCTATCTGGCGCCGGGGGGGCCGCATCACCTCACCATAGCCGGATCGCAGTCGCTGACTTGTCAATTGTTGGCGGAGAGTAAGCGCAACGGGCACAGGCCCTCGGTCGATCTGACGCTGGAAAGCGCTTTGCCGGTCGCCTCGAGTGTTGTCGCCGCGGTGCTGACCGGCATGGGCCGCGACGGGGCGGGGGGCCTGCGGGCGCTGCGCGAGGCCGGGGCGCGGACCCTCGCGCAAGACGAGGCGAGCTCGGTCGTCTGGGGCATGCCCCGCGCTGCATGGGAGGCAGGGGGGGCGGAGGAACTGGTGCCGCTCGATCGCATCGGCCCGCGGCTGCTGGACCTCTGCGCCCGCTCCAGTGCCGCCCTGCCGGCGGCATGACACTGCCTTCGGGCGCAGCGTCCTAGAGTCCGACTGCGCCTTTGATCCAGCGCAGCCCGGCTTCGGTCGTGGTGCGGGGCGAGTATTCCGCACTGACCCACCCGCGATAGCCCGAGGAATCGACCGCCTGGAAAAAGCCTGCAAAGTCGATATCGCCGCCGCGCGGCTCGTGGCGGCCGGGGCAGCCGGCAATCTGGACATGGCGCACCAGCGGGTGATGCTCGTTCCATAGCAGCTCGAGCGCGCCCTGGCTGGCGCCCGCGATCATGTGGGCATGATAGGCGTCGAACAGAAGGCCCAGGTTGCTCGCACCAACCTCACGCAGAATCTCGGATGCCTGATTATAGTCGTTCAGGAAATATCCCGGCAGATCGACAGAATTCGCGGGCTCGATCACGAGGCTCGCATGCGGCGCGCGGGCCGCAGCCCATCGCAGGTTGTCGATAAACGTCGCCTCGGCCTGAGGCCCTTCGGCCTTGCCGGCCATGATATGGATGTGGCGCACCCGCAGGGCCTGGGCGAACCGCAGCGCCCGGTCGAAGTCCCGGCGAAAGCGGTCCTCGCGCCCCGGCTCGGCGGCAAAGCCGCGCGGTCCCCCCGCCCAGTTCGGGGGCGGGGTGTTCAGCATCACGAACTCCAGCCCCTCGCGCAGCGCCGCCTGGCTCAACTCCGAGACGGTGAAGTCATAGGGAAAAAGGATCTCGACCCCGTCAAAGCCCGCCGCGCGGGCCGCCGCAAAACGCTGCGGCATGGGCAGTTCGGTAAAGAGGAACGTCAGGTTTGCAGCAAATCGCGCCATGATGCGTCAGGCGGCCCCCAGCACGAAATCCATCCCGCCCGAGCGCAGCACCACATCGCCTCCCTCGACCGAGGCCGCCTCGACCAGCCGATAATATGTCTTGCGATCGATCAGCGCATCAAGGCCACGGCGGACGTGGACATAGGGGCGGGGGGTGCCGTCGGGGCCAAAGGTCAAGCGGATTTCGTGTCCCGGTCCGGCAGTAACGGTTTCTCCGACATTCGTGGTAAAGGTCACGTTGCCGCGATCCAGCTCGGCATCGACGGCGACAAACGGCGCGTCGATCACACGCAGGCCAACCTTTTCCACGGGGGTAACCAGGAAATATCGGTCGCCCTCACGCTTCAGAACGGACGCAAACAGGCGCACCATCCCCTCGCGCGCAATCGGCGTTCCAAGGTAGAACCAGCTGCCGTCGGCGCGAATTTCCATATCCAGATCGCCACAGAACGGCGGATTCCAAAGATGCACGGGGGGCGGTCCGCGGCGGGCAGCCTGGCTGGCGGCGGCGGCTATTCCTGCTGCGTCCGGCGCGGTCGCGCCATTTCCCCCTGCCTGTGCCATTCGCTGTGGAAGCCTCGTGCCGTGCCATCTAAGCTGTGGCCTAATCCAAATCGGGGCGCTTGTCATGCCGGGCAATGAAAAGGTGGTTGATGCGGTCGAGAGCCTGGGCCGAAGCCTGGCCGAGGCGCGCCGCAGCATCGAGACGCGCTTTGTCGGCCAACATGCTGTGGTCGAGCAGGTACTGGCCGCGATCCTGTCCGGCGGGCATGCGCTGCTGGTCGGACAGCCGGGCCTTGGCAAGACCATGCTGGTCGACACGCTGGGCACCGTCCTCGGCCTTGGCACCGCGCGCGTGCAGTTCACGCCCGACCTGATGCCAGCCGACATCCTCGGCAGCGAGGTGCTGGACACCGACGCGGATGGACGCCGGGCGTTCCGCTTTATCGAGGGGCCGGTCTTTACCCAGCTGCTGATGGCGGACGAGATCAACCGCGCCAGCCCGCGCACCCAATCGGCGCTGCTGCAGGCCATGGCCGAGGGCGAGGTGACCATCGGTGGCGCGCATCGCCCGCTCGGTCGGCCGTTCCATGTTCTCGCGACCCAGAACCCGATTGAACAGGAGGGCACCTATCCGCTGCCCGAGGCGCAGCTGGACCGGTTCATCATGCAGATCGACGTCGACTATCCGGACCGAGAGACCGAGCGCGCAATCCTGCTGGCGACCACTGGGGTCGAGACCGCGCATGTCCGGCCGGTGTTCGATGCTGCGGGTCTGGTCGAGGCGCAGCAGTTGATCCGGCGCATGCCGGTGGGCGAGGGGGTGATGGCGTCGATCCTCGATCTGGTACGCGCCTGCCGCCCGGGTGCTCCCGAGGCGCCGGGCTGGATCAGCGACAGCCTCAGTTGGGGTCCGGGTCCCCGGGCGGCGCAGGCTCTGATGCTGGTGACGCGCGCACGCGCCGCGCTGCAGGGCCGGTTCGCGCCGACGCTGGACGATGTCGCGGCAATGGCCGCGCCGGTTCTGCGGCACCGCATGGCGCTGGGCTATGCTGCGCGCGCCCGCGGCGAGAGTGCCGAGGGTCTGATCGCCCGCGCGCTCCACCTCAGCCTCGCCGGCCGCGCCGCATGAGTGACCTGCGCGCCCGCGCCGAGGCCGAGGCCGAGGGCTGGCCGGCGCTGGTGCTGGCTGCCGAGCGACTGGCGGCGCAGGCTTTGTCGGGCGCGCACGGGTTGCGCCGCGTGGGCCCGGGCGAGGAGTTCTGGCAGTACCGCCCCGCGACCCAGGGCGACAGCGCCAGTGCCATCGACTGGCGCCGCAGCGCACGGGGCGACGCTGATTTCGTTCGTGACCGCGAGCGGCTCAGCCCGCAAGCGGCGGCGCTGTGGGTTGCGGGCGGCGCGGACATGGACTGGCGCGGCGGCCCGGATCGCCCGACCAAGGCCGACCGCGCGCGGTTGATCGCGCTGACGATGGCGGTTCTGCTGCTGCGCGGGGGCGAGCGGGTCGGTGTTCTCGGCGCGTCGTTGCGGCCGGGGCGCACGCAATTGCCGCATATTGCGCAAGCCTTGATGACCACGGAAGGCCCGGACCCGGACCCTGCCACGCTGCGCCCCGGCTTTCGCGCGCTGCTGATCGGCGACTGGCTGGGACCGCTGCAGTTCGCGACGGATTTCCTGGGGCACGCCGCCGCCTTGGGCGTCAAGGGCGCGATCCTGCAGGTACTGGACCCGGCCGAGGAGGCGTTTCCCTTTGACGGCGCGGTCCTGTTTCGTGACCCGTCAGGTTCTGCCGCCCATGACACGCGGGACGCCGGCGGGCTGCGCGGCGCCTATCTCGCGCGCCTCGCCGCCCGGCGGGCCGAACTTGCCCGCGCTGCTGACGCCGCCGGCTGGCGCTTTGGTACCCATTCGACCGATGTCGCGCCGTCCGAGGCGCTGCTGTGGTTGAGCGGCGCGATGGCGGCGTGATGGCTGGCCGATGCTGATGCTCGGCCCCATTGGCTTTGCCGCGCCGTGGCTTCTGGCAGCGCTGGCGGCCCTGCCGGTGCTGTGGTTCATCCTGCGCGCGCTGCCGCCGACTCCAAGGCTGTTGCAGTTTCCCGGCACCGGGCTGCTGATGGGCCTCAGGGACCGCGCACCGGTGGCGCAGCGCACCCCCTGGTGGCTGCTGGTGCTGCGGATGCTCGCGCTGGCGGCGGTAATCATCGGCCTCAGCGGCCCCGTTTGGCGGCCTGCGCCTGGCACGGGCGGCACGGGACCGCTGCTGATCGTGCTCGACGCCGGTTGGGCGGCCGCCCCGGACTGGCAGCAGCGCGTGACCCGTGCCCGGGCCGCGCTGGCCGGGGCAGGGCGGCGCCCGGTCGGTCTGCTGATCGCCGATGGCCGCACCGTCGGCACCTTGCCCTTCACCGAGGCCGACAAGGCCGAGGCGGTGCTGCGCGCCGCGTCCCCCGCGCCCTGGCCGACGCAATACCCTGCGCCGAGCCCCACGCTGGAGGCGGCCGGCACCTCGGTAGAGACATTGTGGCTTACCGACGCGCTCGACCATCCGGCGCGCGCGGAGTGGTTGGCGACGCTCGCGAGTCTGGGGCCCGTCCGCATAGTCCCGCCCTCGCTACCGCCCACCAGCCTGACGCTTGCCACGACCGAGCCGCCGGTGCTGGGCGTGCAAGCCCTCACCACGCCGGGCGCGCCCGCGCTGCCGGCGCCGGTCATTCTGGCGCAGGGTCCCGATCCGCAGGGCATACCCCGGGTTCTGGCGCGGCTGACCGCCGGGCCGCCACGCGAGGCCGGTGGCCTGCGCAGCTTTCCAGTGCCGGTCGATCTGCCGCCCGAGTTGCGCAATCGCGTTGACCGGTTCGAGATCGAGGGGGTCAGTTCCGCTGGCGCAGTCTGGTTGGCGGACGAGCGCACGCGGCGGCGCAAGGTCGGTCTGGTCGGGCCGTTAGGCGCGGCCGAGGGGCAGGCGCTGCTCTCGCCGCTGCATTACCTGCGCGAGGCGCTCGCCCCGCGGGCTGATCTGGTCGAAGGCAGCACCGCCGAGGTGCTGCAGGCGGCGCCGGACGTGATCGTCCTCGCCGACACCATCGTTCCTGCGGACGACACCCGCCTGGTCGAGTGGGTGCGGCAGGGCGGCACGCTGATCCGGTTTGCCGGTCCGCGCATGGCGGGGGCGGTGACGCTGAACGATGATCCCCTATTGCCGGTGCGCCTGCGTCCCGGCGGGCGCGACATCGGCGGCGCGCTGAGCTGGGGCGCGCCCCGGGGCCTGGCGCCCTTCGCCGCCGATGGGCCGTTCGCCGGCCTTGATGCCAAGGCCGAGGTGCGGGTGCGCGCCCAGTTGATGGCAGAGCCCGACCCCGATCTGGCCGGCCGAGTGCTGGCCCAGCTCTCCGACGCGACCCCGCTTGTCACCCGCCGGACCGACGGGGAAGGTCAAGTCGTGCTGTTCCACGTGACCGCCAGTGCCGATTGGTCCGATCTGCCGCTGTCGGGCATCTTCGTGCAGATGCTGACCCGGCTGGTCGATCAGGCCCGACTTGGTACCGCCGACGACCAGCAATCCGCGCGCGAGCCCGACACCGCCGTTACCTGGACGGCCGAGGCGGTGCTCGACGGCTTCGGCCGCGCCGCGCCGGACGCCCGGCCGCAGGATCTGGCCACGGTCAGTACGGCCGAGCTGGCGACCGCGCCCAAGCCCGGCGTCCCGGCGGGCCTTTATGCCGCGGGCGAGCGGCGGCGGGCCGTCAACGCAGGCGCCGTCCCTCTGGTCGCGGCAAGTTGGGCCGGCGCAGTGGTGGAAGCCGACGGCGGACAGGCCAGCACGCCCCTGTTTGGCTGGGCATTGGCATTGGCGCTGGTTGCACTCACAATCGACGCGCTCGCGAGTGTTCGCCTGCAACGCGGGCCAGGACGGCACGCGCGGGGGGTTGCGGCATGAGCGTCACCCGCCGCACGGCTCTGGGGCTGCTCGCCGCAGCGTTGGCCGCCAGTGCCGTCGCTGCGCAGTCGCAGCCCGAGCCCGACCCGCGCCTGGTCGCTGCCGCTGACAAGGTGGCGCTTGCCCATGTGTTGACTGGCGATCCCGAGATCGACCGGACTGCGGCGGCCGGGCTCGCCGGGCTCAGCGCCGGGCTGGCGCAACGCACGACGGTCGAGCCGGGGCCGCGGGTCGCGGTCGATCTGGACAGCGACGATCTGACCTTGCTGACCTTCCTCTACTGGCCCGTCACCGAGGGTCAGGCCTCGCCCTCGCCACAAGCCTATCTGCGGCTGAACCAGTTCCTGCGCACCGGCGGGGTTATCCTGTTCGACACCCGCGACGGCGACATCGCCGGGCTGGCCGGCCCCGAATCCTCGGAGGCGCTGCGCCGCCTCGCCGCCCCGCTGGAGGTGCCGCCGCTGGCGCCGCTACCGGCCGATCACGTGCTGACCCGAAGCTATTACCTGATGCGGGATCTGCCGGGCCGCTACCAGGGCCAGCCGGTCTGGGTTGAGGCGACCAGCCCGCCCGATGCCGCCGAGGGCCCGCTGCCCAGTCGCAATGACGGCGTCTCGCCGGTCATCATCGGCGGCAATGCCTGGGCCGAGGCTTGGGCAGTGGATGCGAACGGCCTGCCGATGTTCACCGTCGGCCGCGGCTTTGACGGCGAGCGTCAGCGCGAAATGGCCCTGCGCGCTGGCATCAACATCGTCATGTATTTCCTTACGGGCAATTATAAATCCGATCAGGTTCATGTCCCGGCGCTGCTCGGCCGGCTGGGACTTGAGGCAGGCGATCTGCCGCCCGATGCCTTGCCGCCACGCGATCTTCCCGCCGACGGCTTCGGTTCCAATGGTTTTGGCGGGTCCGGGGTGGCGCCATGACCGGGCTGGCCTTCGATCCGGCGCTGCCCTTGCCGGTCATCGCCGGTTTGGCCGTGCTTTCGCTGGCCGCGGCGGCCTGGGCTTTGTCCCGGGGTCTGCGCGGCTGGCCGTGGCGCGCTGCGGCGGGGGTGGTGCTGGCCTGCGCACTGGCGGGCCCCGCTCTCGACACCGCGGTCAGGCGAGGCCTTGGTGATATCGTCCTGCTGCTCGAGGATCGCAGCGCCAGCCAGTCGCTACCCGGACGCACCGCGCAGATGGAAACCGCGGCAGACCAGCTGAGCCGCGCCATCACCGCCCTGCCGGAGACCGAATTGCGGCGCATCACCGTCGGCGATGACCCTGACGGCACGCGCCTCGGCACTGCGCTGAACCGTGCCTTGGCGGCCGAACCCGAGGGCCGGGTGGCGGGCATCATTGCCTTGACCGACGGGCGCCTGCACGACCCCGCGGCCCTGCCAGCCGACGCGCCCGCGCCGGTGCATGTGCTTCTGACCGGCCAACCGTCCGATTGGGACCGCAGGC
The DNA here is from genome assembly GCF_003324675.1 of Paracoccus suum. Lineage (NCBI taxonomy): Bacteria > Pseudomonadati > Pseudomonadota > Alphaproteobacteria > Rhodobacterales > Paracoccaceae > Paracoccus > Paracoccus suum. The sequence goes on along the minus strand of NZ_CP030918.1, from coordinate 2,591,600 downwards.
TTGTGATTGACGAGGCGCCCGCCTTTGGCCTGATCGATACGCGCGTCACACTGCGGCTGCGCGTCGAGGATCAGGGTGCCGTTCCGCCCTCGATGCAGGGTCGGCCCGCGACGCTCCGCGTCTCGCTGGACGGCGCGGACGCGCAGACCATCGCCGTGCCACCGGGGATGCCGCTGGAGATTGCGGTCCAGCCCCGGCACGCTGGTGCCAACGTCGTCGCGCTGTCTCTGGACCCGCCGCCGCCGCCCGCGCCGGGCGAGGTGCCACAACTGACCGACCGTAACGATGCGGCCGCCGTGACCATCACCGGCGTGCGCGACCGCCTGCGGGTCCTGCTGGTTTCGGGCGAGCCGCATCCGGGCGAGCGGACCTGGCGCAACCTGCTGAAATCGGACGCGGCCGTTGACCTGATCCATTTCACAATCCTGCGTCCGCCGGAAAAAGGCGACGGCGTTCCGGTCGACGAGATGGCGCTGATCGCCTTTCCCACGCGCGAATTGTTTCTCGAACGGATCGACGATTTCGACCTGATCATCTTTGACCGCTACCGTGAGCGCGGCATCCTGCCGCCGGAATATTTCGACAGCATCCGCGACTACGTTGAGAAGGGTGGCGCGATTCTTGTCTCGGCCGGCCCAGAGCTGGCTTCGGTCGAGGGGTTGGGCATGACCAGCCTCGGCGACATCCTGCCGGCGGACGCCACCGGACGGGTGATCGAGCAGCCTTTCACGCCGGAACTGACCGACATCGGCCGCCGGCATCCCGTGACCGCAGGGCTGCCGGGCGCGCCGCAGTCGGGAAGCGACGCGCATTGGGGCCGCTGGCTGCGCATGATCGAAACCGTGCCCCGGCCGGGAGCCGAAGTGGTCATGACCGCCGGCGGCACGCCCGGGCCACAGCCGCTGCTGATCCTGCAGCGCGCCGGCGAGGGGCGGGTCGCGCTGCTAGCCTCGGACCAGCCCTGGCTCTGGGCGCGCGGCTTCGAGGGGGGCGGCCCGCAACTGGAACTGCTGCGCCGCATCGCCCACTGGTCCATGCAAGAGCCGGAGCTGGAGGAGGAGGCGCTTGAGGCCGACATCGCCGGCGGCGATAGCGCGGGCGCTGGCCTGTTGATGCGGCTGACCCGCCGCACCCTGCAGGAAGACGTCCCGCCGGTTATCATCACCGCGCCCGACGGCACCCGGTCCGAGGTTACCCTCAGCCCCGCCGGTCCCGGCCGCTTTTCCGCCGACTGGCCGGCGCCGGCACCGGGCCTCTATCGCCTGGCGCAAGGCGACTTGCGGCGCGTGATCGCCGTGGGTCCGGCGGCCCCGCGTGAGTTCGAGCAGACCGTGGCGGATGCGGGTGCCCTCGGGGCGCTCGCCAAGGCCAGCGGCGGGGCGGTGATGCAGCTGTCCAACGGAGTCCCCGGCCTGCGCCTTGCCCGGCCGGGACGGCCTGCCTATGGGCGTGGGGTCGGCGCAGACTGGATCGCCCTGACTCCGCGCGGGGCGGAAACCGTCGGCGGCCGCACCCAGCGCCCGCTGCTGCCGCCTTGGGGCTGGCTGCTGTTGATCGCGGCGCTGATGCTGGCCGGATGGCTGCGCGAGGGGCGCACTGCGCGCGCCTGATTGCTCTTTGGTGTCCCGAAGATTGGAACGGCGCGATCACACGTCTGCCTGCTTTCGCAGGCCGCCAGTTAGCGGCGGCGGCCCCAGGTGACGACGCGCCAGATATAGATGGCGACAAGGGCGATCACGACCGCGGTCGAGATCGGGTTGACCCAACCCTCGACGCGCGTATACGCCCCCTCCAACATCCAGCCGGCGACCGCCAGAAGCGTGGTCCAGCCGAGGCTGCCGAGGGTCGACCACAGCAGAAACGGACCCAGCGGCATCCGTGCGAGGCCCGCCGGGATCGAGATCAGCGTCCGGACCGCAGGCACCAGGCGCCCGAAAAGGACGGCCAATGCGCCGTGACGGTCAAACCAGACCTGAGCGCGGTCGACTTCGGCCGGGGTAATGGTCAGCCAGCGACCGTGTCGCTCGGCCAGACGCCGCACTCGTTCCGGGCCGACGGCGCGGCCGAGGGCGTACCACAGCGTCGCGCCGGCAACGCTGCCTATGGTGCCGGCGATGATGACGCTGACCAACCCCATCCGGCCCTGCGCAGCGTTGAATCCGGCCAGCGGCATGATCAGTTCGGACGGAATAGGTGGAAAGACGTTCTCGGCGAACATCAGCAGCGCGACCCCGAGGGGACCTACGCGGTCTATCAGCGCAGCGATCCAGTCGAACACGGCTCAGCCTCCGTTGGCGGTGTGTTTTCGGTGCGCCGCGCTAGCACGCCGGACGGGTTAGCGCCACAGCCAGGCCTGCGAGGCGAGCGCGCCCTGCGCCTTGGCCAGCAGCCGCAGCATCGGGCCGCCCGCGGGACGGCTGGGGTCAGCCAACCGGTCCAGCGCCACCTCGACCGGGCAGGGCAGATGCGAGCGTGGGTCCATATATCGGGGGTAGGCAATGAGGGCCGCGTGGACCAGGCGGCGCAGGTCCGGCCGGCCAGCCGGCCCATCGTGCTGCGACTGGCGGCGCTCCGGCACCGTGTCCAGATCACGCGTTAGGCCCCAGCCGGCGTAGAAAGGTGCGCCCAGGGTGACGACCGGAACGCCGCGGATCAGCGCCTCGAACCCGAGAGTCGAGGTCATGGTCCAGACCTCGTCAATCTGGGCAAGGAGGGCTGCCGGATTGGCCCCTGGGGCGGTGACATCCGCAAGCCCGGCGAGGGCGTGCGCGGGGACAGCACCGGGACGCAGGCCGGCCTCGACATCGGGATGGGGCTTCCAGACGATGAAGGCGTGCGGATTTTCCGCCCGCGTCGCCGCGAGGAGGCCGAGGTTGGTCCGCACCCGGCCCGCGCCGAGGCGGATCGAGGCGTCGTCCTCGACCTGCCCGGGCACGAGGATCACCCGTCGTCCCGCCGCCACGATTTCGGGCGCGCTGCCGGAGAGGTTGTATTTGCTGGTTCCCTCGGCTCGCAGGCGAGCTATCAGCGCCTCGCTTCGCGCCGCACCGCCGGGGGGTAGTGGGGCACGGATCAGGGCTTCGAGACGGCTTGGGCCGGTGGGGTCGTAGTAGATGCCAAGGTCGTCGGCGACCAGCGACAGGGCCGGCGTCAGTGCCGCGCCAAGGCCTCGCGAGCGCAGGAAGCCGTCCTCCACCTGCAATAAATGCGATGCCGCACCATCTTTTGCCCCAGCAGGGGCAGGACGCGGCGGCAGGGCGGCGGCGCGATTGGCCCAGACGAGCGTGACTTTCCCCGACGGCCGGTCGGTGAACCGGACCCGCCCGCCCTGACCGAAAGCGCGGGCAATTCCCCCGCGTTTCCACAACCGCATGCCGTAGGCGAGATGACCGTGGCGGTCCTGCCGGAAGGCCTCCACCTCGACCTCGAGTTGTCGGACGGCACCCTCGCAATCGGTCAGCCGGTCGCGGCAGGGATCATACCAGACCGGCGCCATAAGGTGGCTGGCGGCGAACAGTTCGGCTCGGCTAGCGCTGCCGCGGCGCGACAGGTCAGCCTCGCCGGGCTCGTCATCGCTGAGGTCCCAGCCGGCATAAAACGGCTGGCCGAAAAGGCGCGGGCGATGGCCCGACAGCATGGCCTCGTACCCGAGTTGCGAGGAGACCGCATAAACCCGGGCCGCGTCGCGTACCAACCGCCAAGGCGACACCGGACGATCACACAGCGCATCGCCCGGGCGCAGATCGGCGGTGGTCAGGTGGCCGGGGCGCAGGCCGGCCGCGGTTTCCGGGTGGGTGCGGATCAGGATCGGCTGCCCAGGATTCTCGGTCCGCGCAGCGGCCAGCATGGTGCGAAACAGTGCGGCATCCGCCCCGCGCAGCGCGGCGTCGCCCCGGGTCTGGTCGATCACCAGCACATAGCCGGGCGGCAGGGCTGGCGCGGCGGCGGGGTCATGGGCATTGTATTTGGACAGATCGGCCGCCTGCAGCCGGGCGATCATAGCCTCAGCCTCGGCGACTTTGCCGGCGGCAGCGCCGTCGGTCACCAGCGTCTCGATCAGCGAGGGGGCGCTGGGATCGAAATGTAGCCCTACCGGGTCAATCAGCAGCCCCAGCGGCCCTCGCCGCGCGAGTGTGCCACGCGCGCGTCCCGGCAGGACCGAGCGCAGGAAGGCATCCTCGATTCGTACCAGCGGGACATTGCGACGCCGTGCCACCGCCGCGCCGCGCCAGGCGCGGGGGCTGGCCCCCCAACCGCCGACGGCGTCGCCCTCGCGCGGCAGACCCAGAGCTACGTGCCAGCCTGCGAGTTGCAGAATCCGCGCCAGCCGCGGCCCGCGCCAGAAGCCGGCCGTGTAGACGCACAGGCGGCGCGTGGTTTCGCCGCCCTGCGCCATCGGGTCAGTTGGTGCCGACCGCCTCGATCGAGCGGGCCGAGTTGGCAGCGCCGGTGATCGCCGCGATGACCTTGCTGAACTGCGTGAACGGCGCCTCGGTGACATAGACGGTGTCGCCGTCGCGAATCAGGAAGTCGCGGGCGAGGAACAGCCCGTTCGGGCGCGTCAGGTCCAGCACATAGGCAAAGCGCTGGGTGCCGTAGAGAGACGGATTGCCCATTACGCGGCGCGCAACGGATTCCGGCTCGTCGCGCAGGATGAACACGCCCGTCGGGTCGGCGATGCTGGAGTTGAGGCCGCCGACCAAGGCGATACCCTCGATCGCGCTGACCTCCTCCGAGCCGAGCGGGACCTTGGTCTGGCCGCCCAGCGCGCCGAGCGCGGTAAAGCTGCGCTGATCCTCGTCGACGAGGATCACGTCGCCGCCGCGCAGGGCGATGTCGTTGCGGCTGTTAGCATAGAGGTCCTTAAGCCATACCTTGCCGGTGGCATTGCCGCGTTTGACGGTGACAACCGCGATCTCGGGGTCGATGGCGACGCCGCCGGCCTTGGCCAGCATCGCCGACAGGGTGCGGGTCGGCCGCTCCAGCGGGTAGACCCCCTGGCCGGTGACCTTGCCGCCCACCGAAACTGTAGCGCCGTCCCCGGCAACGCGGGTAACCAGCACCTGCGGGTCGGGGGTCTGGCTGGCGAGGCGGTCGGTGATGATGCGGCGCAGCGAGTCGGGCGAGTTGCCCGACGCCTTCACCCGGCCGGCATAGGGCACGAAGATATAGCCCTGGCTGTCCACCTGCAGCGTCTGCAACTGGGTCGAGGACTGGCCCAGCGAGGCGAGCAGGCCATCGTCGACGTTCTCCCAGATCTGCAGGCCGAGCGTGTCGCCGGGGCGGATGTCGTCGGCCTGCACGGGCGCCGCATTCAGGAAGTCTGCGCCAAAGCCGTAGCTCGGCTGATAATTCGCTGCGCGGGCAACGTGATCGTTGACGTAAATGATATTGGTATTTCCGCCACGCTCGACCGCACCGGCGTAAATCTCGTTCTTGTTCGGGCCCGAGCGCGGCAGGGCGCAGCCCGAAAGAATGAGCGATGCAATTACCAGCGAGCCGGTGAGGGCAGCGCGCCTGCTAAGACCGCCGTAGGCAGTCGAATGGCCAATCTGGGTCACTGAAGGCTCCTGTCCCGTATTCGGCGCCGGTTATGGCGGCCGGGCCACCAGTCTGGCGTGTCTATTACATAGCAATCTAGCGAGGAGTTCTTGAACATTCCACAGGATTTCTCGGCATTGGCGCCGGCTCGCCAGAGAACCATTTGCGGTTGAACTCCGGGCCCGCGCTTCGCGTGATTTGACGCTGGCGCAAACCCCTCCGGTCGGGGCGGCCAGCACCTCATCCCTCGTCCGATCCGGGCCGCTGGCGATAGGTTCCACCCGACAGCAGCAAGGCGTCATAGGGATCCTCGGGCGCGAGCATCATGTCCACGACCAGCCGCAGCGCGGCTGCGCGCGAGTGCCGCGCGTAGAAGCCGCCCGGCACCTGGGAGGTTTCGAGCAGATAGTCGCGATATGCCCGGTAGGCGCGGCCGTCCGGACGCTCGGGGTTGACCATGAAATCATCGAGGCTCTGCGTGCTGACGAGGCCGGGCTTGTCGAAGACCGCGCGGCCCAGCGCCAGCACGGGCACGCCGCGCCACAGCGCCTGCTGGGCGGCGGTCGAATTGACGGTTATCGCCGCGCGCGCCTGCGCGACCAGCGGGGCCAGCTTGCCGCCATGGATGAAATGGACCCGGTGGCCGACCCCATGCGCCTCGGCCTGGGCCGCGATGGTGGCCCGGATGCTGCCGCGATCATCCTCCAGCGGGTGGGCCTTGAAGACGATATGGTGATGGCGCGGGGCGCTGCGAGCGAAGGCCTCGATCACCAGCCCGGTGAATTCGGCGGCGGTCGTGAATGGTGAATGCGCCTGGAAGCTGGCGTCGTGCTCGAGTTGCATCAGCACCAGGTCATAGGGAAAGCCGCCCCGACGGACTCGCGCCTCTGCGAGGGCGCGGGCGGCTGCGACATAGGGGGTGCTGAGAAAGCGGCGCAGGTGCAGCCGGAACTCGCGCAGCACCGGGATGCTGCGATGGCTGCGAAACGCCGGATACTCGCGATTCGCGACCAGGATCAGCGCATGGTAGAGGGCGCCATAAAACTTGTGCTGGCGCATATCGCCCCAATGCGCGGGCGGGCGCCCCATGTCGCCGCGGCGTCCACGCATTGCGCGGCGCATTTCCGTCAGGTCCAGCTCCATCAGCCGCGAATGCCCATTCGAGCCGCCGCGCTCGTAAGTGATCCAGAAGGGCCGTAGATAACCCTCCTCAAAGACATGCAACGTCAGGCCGTGCTCCGCGGCGGCGCTGCGGGCGGCGGCGTGGACCGGGCGGACGTCGCCATAGAGGACAAGGTCCGTGACGCCCTTTTCGACGATAAGCCTTTCGAGATGCGCAGGCCAATTCTCGACCGGCTCCGTGTGGGGAATGTAATGGCCGGGATCGGTCCAGAAGAAAGCATCCCCGGCGTTGAAGCCTACGCGCCAGACCTGCGCATCCGCGGCCCGCAGCAGGCGTCCGAGGCGGTCGAAGAATGGTCCGTGCGGGCCTTGCAGCAACAGGAAGACGCGCGCCCGGACGGGGGACGGCACTCGTCGTTTTTGGGGCGCCAGGGGGGCGGCTGGGTGCGTAGTCGTCGTCATTGATCGGATCATGTGCCGCAATCGGTTGACGGTGTCACGGCCCGCGCGGCGGGGCATGGGGCGCGGCCGGCGGCAGGGGGGGGGGCCCGAGGCCCCTTGCGTTGACGTGAAAAGCCTTCGCGGCGAGCCATTGCTGGGTTTCAGCAGTCTGATCGCATCGACTTTCACCCCTGCGGGTTTTCGCCGATGGCCTGAACCCTTCTTCGTAACGCGAGGAAAGCGCGCGCCATTCGGCCACCGCAGATGGCCTTGGACTATGCGTGTTGCTCTGCGCACCGGGCCTTGCCTGATAATACGACTATTGTCGTAAGTGCCCGGCTAAGTCGGGGATTTTGCTTGATCGGCTGCCTCCTTGGCCTAGCCTCACAAGACACAACGAAGGGGGTGGGGATGTCCGAGGCCGAATTGGCAAGCCGGACGCGAGCGGGCGCGGTCCCGGCGCGGGTCGAGACGCTGCTGATCGTCGACGACCACCCGCTGATGTGCGATGCGCTGTCCCTGACGCTGAAGATGGCCTTTGGCTTGCGCCGCACGCGCACGGCGAGGAACCTCGCCACGGCGGTCGAGGCGGTGCGTGAAGGGACGCCGGATGCCGTCATCCTCGATCTCAACCTGCCCGATGCGTCGGGCACCGAAGGCATCGTGACCCTGCGCCGCCTGCTGCCCGAGGTGCCGATCACCGTTATCTCGGCCACACCTGACACGGAATGGATCGGCGCCGTGCTGGATGCGGGTGCGCGCGGCTTCATCTCGAAAGCGCTGTCGCGCGAGGCGATGCTGGAGGCGTTTCGCCGGATGTGGGCCGGCGAGGTGGTCGTCCCCGAGGATTATGATCCCGCCGCCCGGCCCGCCGCGGATGCCCAGGCCGAACTGATGCGCCGCTTTGCGACGCTGACCCCCCAACAGATGCGCATCCTGCGCCTGATCTGCGCCGGCAAAGCAAACAAGGAAATCAGCTACGAGCTGTCGATCGCCGAGGCGACGGTCAAGACCCACATCACCGCCATCATGGCCAAGATCAACGCTCGCCGCCGGACACAGGCGGTGCTGCTCGCCAATACCGCGAAACTGTTCGAGACTGCCGCGCAATGAGCCGGTCCGTGCCCCTCGGGGGCGAGCCGCCGGCAACGCCGGTGGGCGACGGGCTGCCACGGGCGCTGAGCCTGGAAGGGGGACTTGCGCCGGACGAGGCCGCAGAACGGATCGCCGGCTTTGCGGCGCCGCTGGGGCCTTCCCTGGTGTTGCTGTTCGCCTCGCCCGCGTCCCAACTGGCGCCTGTCGCCGAGGCCCTGCGGGCCTTGCTGCCCGGCAGTTGCCATCTGGCGGGCTGTTCCAGCGCGGGGGAGATCACGCAAAGCGGGTATGGCCAAGGCGGGCTCGTCGCCATCGCCTTTCCCGCCACGGGCTTCGCCGTCGAGACGGTCGCCCTCGCACAGCTGTCGATGTCGGGCGTCGCGCGCTGGATGGCCGATCTGCGCGCGGCCTCGGCCCGGCTGTCGCAGCGCGGCCGCGCCACGATGCTGGGCCTCGTTCTGGCGGACGGGCAATCGCGGCACGAAAACGTGCTTGCGGCGGCGCTGGACGCCTCGCTGCCGGGGCTGCCGGTGATCGGCGGCTTTGGCGGTAACGGGCTGACCTTTGCCGACGTACTGGTCATGCACGAGGGCCAAGTCACCTCGGACGCGGCCATCGTGTGCATGATGGCGACCGACCTGCCGGTCGAGGAGCTGGCTTACGCGCCCTTTTCCCCGACCGAGGGGCGCTGTGTCGTCACGGGTGCCGATCCCGCCACCCATACCATCATGGAGCTGAACGCAGAGCCCGCCGCGCAGGAGTATGCCCGCCTCGCCGGCCTGGACCCGACCCGCCTGACGCCGGTCGATTTCGCGCGCCATCCGTTGCTGCTGCGCATGGGCCGGCGCAACCATGTGCGTGCCATCAGCGGCGCGCGGCCCGATGGCGGGCTGCAGATGCTGGCTGCGATCGACATCGGCACCGTCCTCAGCCTTGGGCGGGCCGAGGACCTGCTGCGCGGCTTTGCCGATGCGCTCGACCGGCTGGCACGGCCGCCGGCGCTGATCCTCGGGTTCGACTGCATCCTGCGCCGCCTTGCACTGGAGGAGGCCGGCCTGCAGGATGAGGTGGCCAGGCTGCACTCTCGCTATAACATCGCCGGCTTCAACACCTATGGCGAGTTGCATGACGGCATGCATGTGAACCAGACTTTCGTTGGCATGGCCTTCCTTCCGCCCGATGATCCCCCGCAGAGCGGCGAGGGCGGCGACAGTATTCCAGGCGCGCATCCGGTGGCGGCGGCCTGAATGGTCCCGCGACCAGAGGCGAGGCATGGAGCCCGACCAGAAGCGCATCACAGTTGAGGCAGCGCCTGCCGACCCGAACGACCGGGCCGGCAAGCTCAATCGCATCAACGAGGTGCTGATGGACCGGGTCGAGCGGCTCGAGGCCTCCAAGGGCACGGGCTGGTCGATGTTCCAGGCCGCCGTGGCACTGGAGCAGGAGGTCAACGCCCGGACCCGCGATCTGGAACGCGCGCTGCTCGATCTGTCGAACCGCAACCGCGAACTGGCGCTTGCTCGCGAGGCGGCCGAGGAGGCGAACCGGTCCAAAACCCGGTTCCTGCGCGCCGCAGGGCACGATTTGCTGCAACCGATTGCCGCCGCGCGGCTGTTTCTGGGTGCTATCCGCGACTCATCGCTGCAACCCGCACAGGCCGAACTGGTCGAGCAACTCGGCAGCGCTGTGCAGTCGGTCGAGGAACTTATGCAGGCGGTGCTGGAGATCAGCCGCCTCGATTCCCAGCGGATCGAGTTCAGCCGCCAGCCGGTCGCGCTGGGCGATCTGTTCACCCGGCTGGCGCGCGAATACGCGCCCCAAGCCGAAGCGCGCGGCTTGCGGCTGGTATTCGCCCCGACCCGGGCCGTGGTCGACAGCGACCCGGCCTATCTGCGGCGCATCACCCAGAACCTCGTGTCGAACGCAATCAAGTATACGCCCGAGGGCGGCGTTCTGGTTGGCGCACGGCGGCGTGGGGCGCGGGTCTGGCTGGAGGTGCGTGACAGCGGCATCGGCATCGCGGCTGACGACCGGGCGCGGATCTTTGACGAGTTCCAGCGCGGCCCGGGCGAGGGGGCGGCGCCGGGCATGGGCCTCGGCCTTGCCATCGTGCGGCGAGCTTGCGCGAAGCTGGGCCATCCCATCCATCTGGACAGCCTGCCCGGACGAGGCACGCTGTTCCGCGTCGGCCTGCCGCTGGTGCAGAACGCCGCCGATCCGCCGCCGGTAGGCGGTTGGGCGACGGCGCCACAGCCGAGTGCGCAAACGCCTGTCCTGACCGGCCTCAGCGCGATCCTGATCGAGAATGACCCCAGCCTGCAGCGCGCCTATGCGATCCAGCTGCGTGACCGGGCGGGCATGACGGTTCATGTCGCGGCCTCAAGCGCCGAGGCCGAGGCGGTGCTGGACGCCAACCCCGGCCTGCGGCCCGATATCGTGATTGCCGATTACCAGCTCGATCACGGCGACACCGGCCTTTTTGCCATCGCCGCGCTACGCGAGCGGCTGGGGCCCGTCCCGGCGCTGATGGTCACGGCCCATGATTCAGCCGAGGTAGCGCGCGCCTGCGGTCGCCTCGACGTGCCGCTGCTGCTGAAGCCGGTGACGGCAGAGGCGCTGCGCCACGCCATCGCCGGCGCGATCATGGCCCAACGCTGATCCCGCGCGTCTGCGACCAAGGGGGGAGGGGGGATGCCCTTCCCGGAGCCGTCCCGGCGTGGCAGGCTGGAGGTACAAGTCAGGGGGGAGGCGTTCATGATGCGCAAGGCCGTGATGGCAGCCGCGATGGCGGCGGCCGTGCTGGCAACCGGCGGGGCCAGCCTGCCCGACAAGGCGTCGCAGAGCGACCGGCTGATCTTTGCGGACCGCGACCTCGCCGGGGCAGCGGCAAAGGCCCCGCTGGCCTGGCGGCTGGTGCGCGAGGGCAAGGCGGCCGCAGGCTTTGCGCCGCTGGCGGACGGGCTGCTTTCGGTCGTTCCGGTGACCGATCCGGACGGCGGCGATCCGATGCTGGAGATGCGCGAGACCGCGAGCGGGACCGAGCGAGTCGTCGGGCGCTACCCGGCCAATGGCATGGACCCGGTGCTGGTCTATTTCCTGGAATCCGCGACTCGGAATGTTTCGGCACTGGCCGGCGGCAATCCGGATTACATCCGCAACCGGTTCAAGGACGCGATGCGTAAGGGTGGCGAAGTGGGCGCCGCGCCAGCGGTTGGTGCGACTGAGGCGAGCGGTGCAACCGGCGCTGCGCCGGCGGATGGTGGCACAAAGGGCGACTCAAGCGCCACCGGTAGCGCGCCGGAAGGCTCGGCCACGCAAGGGAGCGCGCAGCGTGTCACGCTTCGGCCGCTCGCAGGCGATCCCAACGCGGCGAGGATGCGCGGCTTTGACGCGCTCAGCCTGACCATCGACCTCGCGCCCGATCCCTCCCTGCCCATCGCCGCCCTTGCCGCAACGGCCCCGGGCTACGCCCTGCGTTTGACCCGGGTGGCGCCATGATCGCGCTCGCCCTGATGACAGCGCTCGGCGCGGACCCCGCGGCTGCGCTGAACGATTACCCGACCGAGGCGCGGGCGGACTATGTCTTTACCTGCATGGCCGCCAACGGGCAGACCCGGCAGGCGCTGTCGGAATGTTCCTGCGCGATCGACCACATCGCCTCGGTGCTGCCCTACAAGCGATATGTGGCGGCCGAGACCGTCCTCGCCATGCGTCAGACCAGTGGCGAGCGCGCCGAGGTTTTCCGCTCGGCCGAGTTCAACAATGCTTTCGCGCGCGACCTGCAAAGCGCGGCGGCCGAGGCCGAAGTGCTGTGCTTTACCCCGGTCCTGCGCGCCCCGGATTAAAGCCGGGCAGCGATCAGGGCGGGCAGTTCCGACCAGTGGTCGAAGGCCGCGTCCGGGGCAATCGCCTCGACGCTCAGGTCGCGGTAGCCGCCGGTATAAAGCAGGATCGGCATCCCGGCCGACCGCGCGGCACCCGCGTCGGCCGGGCTGTCGCCGACCATGATCATCGGGCCGCCGCCCAGCCGCCGCGCGACCTCGATCAGTCCTTGCGGGTCGGGCTTGCGGCCGAAAGTGGTATCGCCGCCCAGAACGGCGTCGAACCGGCCTGCCAGACCAAGCGCGGCCAGCAACGCGTCGGACAACGCCTGGGGTTTGTTGGTGCAGACCCCGAGGCGATGGCCGGCAGCAGACAGATCGTCGAGCGCGGCGATCATGCCGTCATAGGTGACGGTCGTCTCGCAGATCCCCTCGGCATAGGCCGCCATGTAGTCGTCGTGCCAGCGGTCATAGCAATCCTCGGCCGCACCCGCCGAGGCGATGGTGCGGCGCACCAGCGTCGGAACACCGTTCCCGATAAAGCCGCGCACCTGTTCGAGCGGCATCTGTGCATGGCCCTGCGCCGCGAGGACGCGGTTCATCGCGGCGTGCATGTCGGGCGCGCTGTCGACCAGCGTGCCATCGAGGTCAAAGATGACGCTCATGCCTGCACCCGGATCAGCGTGGCGATGTCGGCAATGCGCAGATCGCCCAGATCCTCCAGCAACAGGTCAGCCCCGGACAGGTCCTGATACGTGGTATAGCGGCCCGGCGCGACCACGCAGGCGAGGCCCGCGGCGCGAGCGGCACAAAGGCCGGCGAAGGAATCCTCGACCGCCGCGGCATCCTGCGTTGCCACCCCGAGGCGCTGCAGCGCCAGTTGATAAACATCGGGCGCGGGCTTTTTCGCGGGCACCTCGTCACCGGCGGCGATGGCATCGAAGACTTCGTCGGCCGGCCGCTGGAACAGCGCCAGGGAAAGCGCGTCGATATTGGGGCGACTCGTCGTCGTGGCAATGCCCAGACGCCAGCCGGCGCGCCGCGCCTCGGCCACGAGGCGGGTGATGCCGGGCCGCGGCGCGATGTGGCCCGCGGCGATCATCATCGCGTAGCGGTGGGTCTTGTCGCGGTGCAGGGCAGCGATGTCCGGGGCGGGCAGCCCCTCCTCGGCGACATAGCGGGCGATACGCTCCTTGCCGCCCGCCGTCTCGAGCAGCGACTGGTACCGGGCAACGTCCCAATGCCAGTCGAGGCCGGCCGCCGCAAAAGCCTCGTTGAAGGCGGCGCGGTGGGTTTCCTCGGTCTCGGCAAGGGTGCCGTCGACATCAAAGATAAGGGCCTCAGGCATAAAGTCCCACCGCCTCCTCGGCCGCGCGGCGGATGGCACGGATGTTGTCGCCATAGGGTGCGCTGTTGCTGACCGAGCCGCCGCGGAACACCGCGCTGCCGGCGACCAGCACGTCAGCGCCGGCCTTGGCGAGCAGCGGGGCAGTCGTCGGATCGACGCCGCCGTCGATTTCGATATGGACAGGCCGGTCGCCGATCATCTCGCGCAGGCGGCGGACCTTGCCGGTCATGTCGATGAACTTCTGCCCGCCGAAGCCGGGGTTCACCGTCATCACGCAAACCAGATCGGCGATGTCCAGCACCTCGGCCACCGACTCGGCCGGGGTGCCGGGGTTCAGCGCGACGCCGGCCTTGCAGCCCGCGGCGCGGATCGCCTGCAAGGTGCGGTGGATGTGCGGGCCAGCCTCGACATGGGCGGTGATGATGTCGGCGCCCGCCTTGGCGAAGGCGTCGATATAGGGATCGACGGGCGCGATCATCAGATGCACGTCCATGACGGTGCCGACATGCTTGCGAAACGCGGCGACCGCGGGCGGGCCAAACGTGATGTTGGGCACGAAGTGTCCGTCCATGACGTCGACATGCACCCAGTCGGCGCCCTGCGCCTCGACCGCGCGGATCTCGGCCCCGAAGTCGGCGAAGTCTGCGCTGAGGATCGACGGGGCGATCTTGATGGAACGGTCAAAGCTCATTGGTCCCTCGCGCGGTTGCCATCCGGGTCGAGCCCGCCCGAGAATACCCGGCTGGCCCGCAGATCGGCCTCGGTTATGGTCGACAGGGCGGCGGCGTCAACCGGGGCGCGCCCTTCGAACAATCGGTTCGCCTGGCGCAGCCGCGCCCGGTCAAGCGCGTTGCGTATCGAGCGGGCATTGGCGAAATGCGGCTGCTGGCGGCGCAGGGCGACATATTCGTCCATTGCGCGGCGGGCGGCGGCGTCAAAGACATAACCCTGCGATTCCAGCATCTTTTCGGAAATCTCGCCCAACTCGCCGTCGCTGTAGTCGGGAAAGTCGATGTGATGGGCGATCCGCGAGCGAAAACCGGGATTGGCGGAAAAGAACCGGTCCATCCGGTCGGCATATCCCGCCATGATGACCACCAGATCGTCGCGGTTGTTTTCCATCACCTGCAGCAGGATCTCGATCGCTTCCTGGCCGTAATCGCGCTCGTTGTCGGGGCGATAGAGGTAATAGGCCTCGTCGATGAACAAAACGCCCCCCATGGCGCGCTTCATCACCTCCTTGGTCTTGGGCGCGGTGTGGCCGATGTACTGGCCGACCAGATCGTCGCGGGTGACGCTGACCAGGTGACCCCTGCGCACATAGCCGAGGCGATGCAGCAGCCCGGCCATCTTTTGCGCGACGGTGGTCTTGCCGGTGCCGGGATTGCCGGTGAAGGACATGTGCAGCGTCGGCGTGTCATGGGCGAGCCCCAGCGCCTTGCGCGCGCGGTCGACAAGCAGCAGGGCCGCCGTCTCGCGGATGCGCTGCTTGACCGGCTCGAGGCCGATCAGCTCGGCGTCCAGTTCCTCCAGCACCTCGCGCACGCCCGAGGTTTCGAATTCGGCCCGCAGGTCGATGGCGGTGGGTTTCGGCTCGCTGGCGACATCGTCCATCACGGCGCTCCTTCTTCGTGGCCGGGCAGGTCTTGGGCGGCCGGGGGTGGGGGTTCCCCCGGCCACAGGGGTCAGCGCACGACCTCATGGGTGTAGCGGATCGAGCGGCCGTCGACCTCGGTGCGGACCATGCGAATGGTCGGCTCGACCTGGGGGCGGTGGACGATAAAGCTCATCACCACCGACTCGAAGCCGCGGGTGCTGTCGAAGGCATTCAGCCGGATATAGTCGTCCGGATGCGCTTTGCGGCACGCATCCAGTTCTATCATCACGCCCTTGGGGTCCTTCAGGTCGAACATGGGATGACCCCACATCTCCCAGAAGGTGTTGCGGGGGTGCGGCTCGTCGGTGAACTCGACCCCCACGGACCAGCCTTTGGACAGGCAGTATTCGACCTGGGCGCTGATTTCCTCGTCGGTCAGGTCGGGCAGAAAGCTGAAGCAGCCTTGGGTGATACGCATCTTGTCCTCCCTCACGAGACGCTGGCGGTCGGAACGAAGTCCGAGGTGTCGGTCGAGGTGTAGTTGAAGGTGATGTTGCCCCAGACGTCCAAGGCGGCTTCCAGCGGCTTGCACCACTTGGCGGCCTTGCGTAGCACCTCGGGGCCCTCGGTCTTCAGATCGACACCCTCGTTGCGAGCCTTGACCATCGCCTCCAGCGCGACGCGGTTGGCGGTGGCGCCGGCCTGAATGCCCATCGGGTGACCGATGGTGCCGCCGCCGAACTGCAGCACCACATCATCGCCGAAAAGGTCCAGCAGCTGGTGCATCTGCCCCGCATGGATGCCGCCGGATGCGACCGGCATGACCTTCTTGATGTCGGCCCAGTCCTGCTCAAAGAACAACCCGCGCTGCAGATCGACCTCGTTATGCGTCTCGCGGCAGACATTGTAGAAGCCCTGGACGGTCATGGGATCGCCCTCCAGCTTGCCGACCGCGGTGCCGGCATGGATGTGGTCGACCCCGGCAAGGCGCATCCACTTGGCGATCACGCGGAAGCTGATGCCGTGGTTTTTCTGGCGGGTGTAGGTGCCATGCCCCGCGCGGTGCAGGTGCAGGATCATGTCGTTCTGCCGGCACCATTCGCTGATCGACTGGATCGCGGTGTAGCCGATGATGAGGTCGATCATGACGATCACCGACCCCAGTTCCTTCGCGAACTGGGCGCGGCGATACATCTCCTCCATCGTGCCGGCTGTGATGTTCAGATAGTGGCCCTTGACCTCGCCGGTGCGGGCCTGCGCCTTGTTCACCGCCTCCATCACGTAGAGGAACCGGTCGCGCCAGTGCATGAAGGGCTGGCTGTTGATGTTCTCGTCGTCCTTCATGAAGTCGAGGCCGCCGACCAGACCCTCATAGACCACGCGGCCATAGTTCTTGCCCGACAGGCCCAACTTGGGCTTCGTCGTTGCGCCCAGCAGCGGGCGGCCGAACTTGTCGAGGCGCTCCCGCTCGACCACGATGCCGGTGGGCGGACCCTTGAAAGTCTTGCAGTAGGCGATCGGCAGCCGCATGTCCTCGAGCCGCGCCGCCAGCAGCGGCTTGAAGCTGAAGACGTTGCCGATGATCGAGGCGGTGAGGTTGGCGATGCTGCCTTCCTCGAACAGGATCACGTCATAGGCGACATAGCAGAAGTACTGGCCCGGCTGGCCGGGGACAGGTTCGACCTTGTAGGCCTTGGCGCGGTACTGGTTGCAGGCCGTCAGCCGGTCGGTCCAGACCACGGTCCAGGTGGCGGTGCTGCTTTCGCCGGCGACGGCGGCGGCGGCCTCGATCGGGTCGACCCCCGGCTGCGGCGTGATGCGGAACAGCGCCAGCAGGTCGGTGTCCTTGGGCTGGTAGTCGCCGTCCCAGTAACCCATCTGCGCGTATTTCAGCACCCCTGCGGCGTAGCGCTTTTTCTTGTCGGTGATCTCGGTCTTGGATTCACCAGCGGCGGTCATGTCGTCCATGGTCCCCTCCTTCATTTCACGCGGCGCGGGCCGCAGTCACAGCCGGGCCCATCGCCCCCGACGCATAGCGTTTGGCCATCTCGTCCATCGGTATGACCTTGATCTTGCTGGCGTTGCCGGCGGTGCCGAAGGCCTCCAGCCGTTCGCGGCACATGTCGCGCATGGCGTCCATCGCGGGCTTGAGGAACTTGCGGGGGTCGAACTCGCGCGGGTGCTCGGCCGCGATGCGGCGGAACTGGCCGGCCATGGCCATGCGCGCATCTGTGTCGATATTGACCTTGCGCACGCCGTGGCGGATGCCGCGCACGATCTCGTCCACCGGCACGCCAAAGGTCTGGGGCATCTCGCCGCCATGGGAATTGATGATGTCCTGCAACTCCTGCGGCACGCTGCTGCTGCCATGCATCACCAGATGCGTGTTCGGCAGCTTGCGGTGGATCTCCTCGATCACCTTCATGGCAAGGATTTCGCCGTCCGGCTTGCGGCTGAACTTGTAGGCGCCGTGGCTGGTGCCGCAGGCGATGGCCAAGGCGTCAACGCCGGTGCGGGCGACGAAATCGACCGCCTGGTCGGGGTCCGTCAGCAGCATGGAATGGTCCAGCTTGCCCTCCGCGCCGTGGCCGTCCTCGGCCTCGCTTTCGCCCTCGAGGCTGCCGAGTACGCCCAACTCGCCCTCGACCGAAGCGCCGACCCAATGGGCCATGCGCGAGACCCGCTCGGTGATCGCGACGTTGTAGTCGTAGCTGGTCGGGGTCTTGCCGTCGGCTTCGAGGCTGCCGTCCATCATCACGCTGGTGAAACCGTGGCGGATGGCGGTCATGCAGGTCGCCTCGTCGTTGCCGTGGTCCTGGTGCATGCAGAGCGGGATCCCCGGATAGATCGCGGCAAGCGCCTCGATCATCTTGGCCAGCATGATGTCGTTGGCGTAGGACCGCGCGCCGCGCGATGCTTGGATGATGACCGGCGCGTCGGTGGCCTTGGCGGCCTCCATGATGGCGAGGCCCTGCTCCATGTTGTTGATGTTGAAGGCGGGCACGCCGTAGCCGTGCTCTGCCGCGTGATCCAGCAATTGGCGCAGGGTGATGAGGGCCATGGGGCTTACTCCTTGATCAGTTTGCGGGCGATGTCGGCGACTGCCTCGGCGGTGATACCGAAATGGCGGTAGAGGTCCGGGGCAGGGGCCGAGGCGCCGAATCCGGTCATGCCGACAAAACCGTCTCCGGTGCGCAGGATGGGACCGTCCCAGCCCTGCCGGATCGCGGCCTCGACGCCGACGCGCGGCGCCTCGCCCAGCACCTCGGCGCGGTAGGCCTCGGGCTGGGCCGCGAACAACTCGAAGCTGGGGGCGCTGACGACCGCGGCGCGGATTCCCCCGGCCTCCAGCAGGTCGGCGGCGGCGAGCGCGATCTCGACCTCCGAACCGGTGGCGATCAGGGTCACCTGACGGCGCGCTGGGCCGCGCAGAGGATAGGCCCCCCGCGCCGTCAGGTTCGCCTGCTCATGCGTGTCACGCACCGTCGGGAGGTTCTGTCGCGACAGCACCAGCAGGGTCGGTGTCGCCGTTGCGGTCATGGCGATCTGCCATGCCTCGGCGGTCTCGACCGCATCCGCCGGGCGGATCACGGTCAGGTTGGGAATGGCGCGCAGGCTGGCCAGATGCTCGACCGGCTGATGGGTCGGGCCGTCCTCGCCGAGGCCGATGGAATCATGGGTCATGACATAGGTGACCGGCACGCCCATCAGCGCCGACAGCCGGATGGCCGGCCGCAAATAGTCGGCAAAGGCCAGGAAGGTGCCGCCGTAGGGGCGAAAGCCGCCGTGCAGGGCGATACCGTTCATGGCCGCCGCCATGCCATGTTCGCGGATGCCAAAGTGGATGTAGCGTCCGCCATAGTCGGCGCGCGTGACGGGGCGCATACCCTTGGTGCGCGTCAGGTTCGATCCGGTCAGATCGGCGCTGCCGCCGATCGTCTCGGGCAGGGCGGTGTTGACCACGGCCAGCGCCATCTCGGAAGCCTTGCGGGTGGCGAACTTGGGCATGTCGGCCGAGAGTTGGGCCTTGTAGGAGTCCATGGCCTTAGCCAGCGCCTCCTCGCCGACGCGCGCCTGGGCTGCCTCGAACGCCGCGCGACGGGGCGAGGCCGCGAGCCGCGCCTGCCATGCCGCGCGGGCCTCTGCCCCCCGCCGGGCGATGGCGTGCCATTTCTCATAGATCTCGGGGGCGATGACAAAGGGCTCGTGCGGCCATTCCAGATAGCCGCGCGCGGCGGCGATCTCGTCCGCGCCCAGCGGCGCGCCGTGCACGTCGTGGCCGCCCTGCTTTGAGGGCGCGCCCCAGCCGATGATCGAGTTGCAGGCGATCAGCGAGGGGCGAGGATCGGCCCGCGCGGCCTCGATCGCGGCGGCGATCTCTTCGGGCTCATGGGCGTCGCAGGCGACGGTGTGCCAGCCAGCGGCGGCAAAGCGCGCGCGCTGATCGGTCGAGGTCGACAACTCCGTGCCGCCGTCGATTGTGATCTTGTTGTCATCCCACAGCACGATCAGCCGCCCGAGACCCAGATGACCGGCGAGGTCGATCGCCTCGTGGCTGATCCCCTCCATCAGGCAGCCGTCGCCGGCGATGACATAGGTCCAATGATCGACCAGTTCGCTGCCCCAGCGCGCCTCGGCCATGCGTTCGGCCAGCGCCATGCCGACCGCGGTAGCGATGCCCTGGCCCAGCGGCCCGGTGGTCACCTCGATCCCGCCCGCATGGCCGTATTCGGGATGGCCCGCCGTCAGCGCCCCCAGTTGCCGGAAACGCTTCAGTTCTTCCACCGGCATGTCGGCGTAGCCCAGCAGGTGATTGATGGCATAGAGCAGCATCGAGCCGTGGCCGGCCGACAGCACTAAGCGGTCGCGGTCGGGCCAGCGCGGATCGGCCGGGTCAATGCGCATGAAGCGGTCGAACAGCACCGTCGCCACGTCCGCCATCCCCATCGGCATCCCCGGATGGCCGCTGTTCGCCGCTTGCACCGCGTCCATTGTCAGGGCGCGGATGGCGTTGGCCATGGCGCGCTCGGCCATGGTCACGCGATAGGTTTTCGGCGTCACATGGGTATTCATCGGATCACGCCTTTCTTGCCGTATCGATCATCCGCAGGATCAGCGGCGTCAGGATAAGTTGCATCGCGAGGTCCAGCTTGTTGCCGGGGATGACGATGCTGTTCGCCCGGCTCATCCACGAGCCGTTGATCATCTGGGTCAGGTAGGGAAAATCGATGCCGCGTGGGGACTTGAACCGGATGACGACCAAGCTTTCATCTGCGGTCGGGATCCAGCGCGCGATGAACGGGTCGGAGGTATCGACGACAGGCACCCGCTGGAAGTTGATGTCCGTTTCGGTGAATTGCGGGCAGATACAGTGCACATAGGCGTGCATCCGGCGCAGGATCACGTCGGTGACCGCCTCGGTCGAATAGCCGCGCTGGGCCCGGTCGCGGTGGATTTTCTGGATCCATTCCAGATTGATGACTGGCACGACGCCGATGGTCAGGTCCGAAAGCGCCGGCAGATCGACCGTGCCGTTGATGACCGCGCCGTGCAGCCCCTCGTAGAACAGCAGGTCCGAGCCTTCCTCCAGCGGGCGCCAGGGGGTGAAATGGCCCGGCGGCGTTCCAAGGCGCTCGGCCTCCGCTTCATCATGGACGTAGTTGCGGGTCTGGCCGGTGCCGGTCTCGCCATAGGTGCGGAACACCTCCTGCAGCTTTTCCAACTCGTTCGCGTCAAAGCTGAAGTGGCTGAAGCTGTGCTCGCCAGCCTCGGTGCGCCGCTCCAGCTCGGCCTTCATTTCGGCGCGGTTGTAACGGTGGAAGGCGTCGCCCTCGATGCTGACGGCCTTGATGCCCTCCCGCCGAAAGATCTGGTCGAAGGTGTGCTTGACCGTCGAGGTGCCCGCGCCTGAGCTGCCGGTGACGCTGATGACGGGATGCTTGCGGCTCATCAATCAGCTCCTGAACAGGCCGCGCCGGGTGAACAGCGCCGAAGTTTCGGTGTCGTCGAGGTCGTGATAGGTGGCGACGCGGGCGACCTTGTCGCGGGCGCCGAACACCAGCGGCGTGCGGGCGTGCAGGCTGCCGGGCACCTGATCGAGGATACGCTCGCAACCGTCGGTGGCGGCCCCTCCGGCGGCCTCAACCAGAAACGCGACGGGCGCGGCCTCGTAGACCATGCGCAGGCGGCCCTGCGCATAGCTGGGCCGGTCGTCGCCGGGATAGAGGAAAACCCCGCCGCGGATCAGGATGCGATGCAGCTCTGCCACCAGCGAGGCGATCCAGCGCATGTTGAAATTGCGCCCGCGCGGCCCGTCGCTGCCGGCGACCATGTCATCGACGTAGGCGCGGATCGGCGCCGGCCAGTGGCGGTAGTTGCTGGCGTTGATCGCGTATTCGCACGATCCCTCGGGGATGTCCCGGAGTAAGGGGGCGGGGGCAAAGCCGCCGCTGTCGGGATCGAGGATGGCGCAGCGCACGCCGCCGGGGGTCGCGATAATCATCGCGCATTGCGGACCGTAGATGATGTAACCCGCCGCGATCAGCTCATGGCCCGGGCGCAGAAAGCTGGCCTCGGCCGTCGCCTCGGCCGGATAGATGCCGAAGATGGTGCCGATCGAGACATTCGTCTCGATGTTCGAGCTGCCGTCGAGCGGGTCGATCGCCAGGGCCAGGCTGCCAGCGGGGTTGATGGGGCTTGCTTCCTCGCGCTCCTCAGAGGCGACCCAGCGAACCGCCGAGCCTTCGAGCGCGGCGTGAAAGGCCTCGTCGGCGATCAGGTCGAGCGCTTTCTGACCATCGCCGCCGGCGTTGGTGCCGACCGCGCCCGCCAGGTGTTCTTCAAGGCCGCCGCGGGCGATGCGGCGGCTGATTCTGGCCCCGACCGCGGCCAGCCGGGCCAGCGTATCCCCGAGTTCCGACGGCAGCCCGTCGAACATCCGTACGCTGCCAGGTTGTTGTGCCGTCATGATCGAACCTCCCCGATAGAGGGCAGGTTGACGACGGGGAATATTCAAGGAAATATAATTATAGGAAATCGCTTTTCAGGAAATCTGAATGATACGCATGGACGCGGTGACCCTGAAACAGCTGCGCGCCCTGCTCGCCGTCAGCGATAACGGCTCGCTGACGCTTGCCGCGGGCCGGATCGGCCTGACTGTGCCGGCGATTCACGCCCAGTTGGCGGGCTTGGAAAGTGCGATCGAGGGGCCGCTGTTCGACCGCAGCGCGGGATTCGTCCCGACTTGGGAGGGGCAGGCGATGATCGACGCGGCGCGGCGTATTGACGCGGCCATGGACCGCGCTGGGGCCGAGATTGACGCCCTGCGGCGCGGCGAAGTGGGCCGGCTGGTCCTCGGCGTCGTCTCCACCGCCAAGTATTTCGCCCCGCGGCTGGTGCGCAACCTGATGGATGCCATGCCGGGGGCCGAGATTGCTCTCAGCGTCGGCAACCGCGAGGCGACCATCGAGGGCCTGGCCTCGGGCGCCATCGACCTGGCGCTGATGGGTCGCCCCCCGCGCGAGCCGGTGGTCGTCGCGAGCGATCTCGGCCCGCACCCGCACGGCATCGTGCTGCCGGCTGGCCACCGCCTCGACGGGCGGCGTGGCGTCACCGGCGCCGATCTCGCTGACGAGGTGTTCCTTGCGCGCGAGCCGGGCTCGGGCACGCGTACGCTGATGACCCGCTATCTGGACCGAATCGGCGAGGGCCGCGACTACCGGCTTGTCGAGATGGACAGCAACGAGACGATCAAGCAGGCGGTCCTCGCCGGTCTCGGCATCGCGTTTCTGTCACTGCACACAGTCACGGATGAGTTGCGGGCCGGACGCCTGGTCCTGCTGGACGCCGCCGGCCTGCCGATCGACCGGACCTGGTATCTGGTCTACCGCGGCGATCGCGCGCTGCCGCCCCTCCCGGCCCGCATGGCAAGCGAAATCACCACGCGGGCGAGGGCGCTGCTGACAGAGATCGATGCCGAATGGCACGCGGCGCAGGCCTAGCCCGCCACTCCGAGCGCGCCGCAGAGGCCAAGCCATCGCGAAGAGGCCATCCCCCGTGCCGACGGCCTTGCGCGGCTTGCGCCGCAGCGCCTCGCCGCGTAACCCGGTCGTCAATCCCGGAGGCCGGCCATGAAATTCCTCGACACCGCTAAGGTCTATATCCGCTCTGGCGGCGGCGGCGGCGGCTGCGTCAGCTTTCGGCGCGAGAAATTCGTCGAATTCGGCGGCCCGGACGGCGGCGACGGCGGTCGAGGCGGCGATGTCTGGGCCGAGGCGGTCGAGGGGCTGAACACACTGATCGACTTCCGCTTTCAGCAGCATTTCTTCGCCAAGTCCGGCCAAGCCGGCATGGGTAGCCAGCGCACCGGCGCTTCAGCTGACGATGTGGTGCTGAGGGTACCGGTCGGGACCGAAATTTTGGACGAGGATGGCGAGACGATCATTGCCGATCTGACCGAGCCGGGCCAGCGCGTGCGCCTGGCGGAGGGCGGCAACGGCGGCTGGGGCAATCTGCGCTTCAAATCCTCGACCAATCGCGCACCGCGCCACGCCAATCCTGGCCAGCCCGGCGTCGAGCGGACGCTGTGGTTGCGGCTGAAACTCATTGCCGATGCCGGTCTCGTCGGGCTGCCGAATGCTGGCAAATCCACGTTTCTGGCCGCCGTCAGCAATGCCCGGCCCAAGATCGCCGATTATCCCTTCACGACGCTCGTGCCGAACCTCGGCGTTGTGGGTGTTGACGGGCACGAATTCGTCATGGCCGACATTCCCGGCTTGATCGAGGGCGCCAGCGAGGGCAGGGGCCTTGGCGATCAGTTCCTGGGCCATGTCGAGCGCTCGCGCGTGCTGCTGCACCTGGTCGATGGCACCTCCGAGGACGTGGCGACCGACGCCCGCACGATTCTGACCGAGCTTGAGGCCTATTCGCCGCTGCTGGCTGAAAAGCCGCGGATCACTGCGCTGAACAAGATCGACGCGCTGGACGAGGACACCATCGCTGAGCGCAGGGCCGCGCTGGAGGCCGAGATCGGCGCCCCGGTGATGGCCATATCCGGCGTCGCCGGCACCGGCGTGCAGGAGGTTCTGCGCGCCCTCTGGGTCGAGATCGCGCCCTCGCGCGCGCCGACGCCCGATCCCGAGGCAGAGGCCGCATGGCGACCCTGAGCGACGAGGCTGCATTGGCCGTGCCGGATCTCGCCAGCGCGCGGCGGCTGGTGGTCAAGATCGGCTCGGCCCTGCTGGTCGGCGGGGATGGCCTGCGCGAGGACTGGCTGACTGCGCTTGCCGATGACGTTGCGGCCTGGCGGTCGCGGGGCGCGGACGTGGTGCTGGTTTCCTCCGGTTCCATCGCACTCGGCCGGCGGGTGCTCGGCCTGCCTTCCGGGGCGCTGACGCTGGAGCAAAGCCAGGCTGCCGCGGCGGTCGGCCAGATCCGCCTCGCCCGCGCCTATGAGACCGCCCTGGCCCCGCATGGCGTGACCACGGCGCAGGTACTGGTCACGCTGGAGGATACAACCGACCGGCGCCGCTACCTCAACAGCCGCGCCACGCTGGAAGTGCTTCTGTCGCTCGGCGTCGTGCCAATCGTGAACGAGAACGACACCGTCGCGACGGACGAAATCCGCTACGGCGACAATGACCGGCTGGCCGCGCAGGTCGCGGTCACTGTCGGGGCGGACCAGCTATTGCTGCTGTCGGATGTCGACGGCCTCTACACCGCCAATCCCAAGGTCGATCCCGGCGCCCGCCACCTGCCGGTGATCGCCCGGCTGACGGCGCAGATCGAGGCCATGGCCTCTGGCCCGGTCGGCAGCCTCAGCAAGGGCGGGATGACGACCAAGCTCATGGCCGCGCGCACCGCTGTCGCCGGCGGGTGCGCCATGGCCATCGCCGAGGGCTCGGTCCTGCGCCCGCTGAGCGCCGTTGCCAATGGTGCCCGGACGACCTGGTTCCTGCCCGAGGGCGACCCGCATCTCGCCCGCAAGCGCTGGATCGCGGCAATGAAGCCCAAGGGCGAGGTCACAGTCGATGCAGGAGCCGCCGCCGCACTTGGGCAAGGCAAGTCCCTGCTGCCGGCGGGGGTCACCGCGGTCACCGGCCGCTTTGGCCGGGGTGATCCGGTGCTGGTGCGCGACGCCATGGGCGCCGAGTTGGCGCGCGGCCTCATCCGCTATTCCGCGGACGAGGCGCGCGCTATCTCCGGCCACCGCAGCGCCGAGATCGAGGCAATCCTCGGCCATCCCGGCCGCGCGGCGCTGATCCACCGCGACGACATGGTGGTCGGGCGCTAGTCGTCAGCTGTTAAAGCGAATATTGCAGCGCTTTTGAGCGCTTGCCTGCTCGATCGCATGCATCTCGCCTTTCAACCTGGCGACCTCAGCCGCCGAAGCCTTGTCGCCTTTGATGAGGAAAGCGGCCGGCCAGAACAGCACCAGGCTGACCGCGGTGGCGGCAGCATCGTTCGACGCTTTCCGGTCCTGCGCCGACACGGCCGCCGTGGCGCGAGCCGACAGGCGCTGCGCCTCCTCACCCAGTTGTCCGCAGCTTTGCTGCTGGAACATGTTGGGCGAAACGTAGCTGGCGGAAATATCCTCGCTCTTGGTAGCGCAGCCCGCCAGAATCGAGGTGGCAGTCAACGAGGCAATGGCAAGCGTTACGGTTTTTGAAAGTGTCACGGTAAGTCCCTCCCTGAATTGGTTCGCAGGACTTATCTCGAAGTCTCTAATAAATTATTGATACTATTGAGTTTACTTAAAAGTCAGTGGAATCGCCTCACCTAAGGGGTTTTCTTGACAAATCCGACTAGTTCTCTAAGGTTTGCGCCGACTCCGCCCCGAGGCTCGCGCCATGATCATCTGCCACTGCCAGTCGATTACCGACCACGACGTGCGCGCCGCAGTAGGCTGGATGCGCGCATCCGACTGCGATACCATCATCACCGCCGGCAAGGTCTTCCGCGCACTCGGTAAACGTGCCGATTGCGGAGGCTGCGCGGCGCTGTTCGTGGCCACAATGCGCGACGCGCCCGGTTTTGCCGTGCCGACCGCAAACGGGGTGCAGGCCAGCGACGTGCCGGCGGAACTCACCGGCCTGCGCCGGTCCACAGCTTAGGAGAGCGGTGAATGAAGGGCGACGAGAAGGTTATCGAATACCTGAACGCAGCATTGCGGTCCGAACTGACGGCGGTCAGCCAGTACTGGCTCCATTACCGCCTTCAGGAAGACTGGGGCTACGGCAAGATCGCCGAGAAATCGCGCACCGAATCGATCGAAGAAATGCGGCATGCCGACCGGTTGATCGCCCGCATCATCTTCCTCGAAGGCCATCCGAACCTGCAGCGCCTCGATCCGTTGCGGATCGGCCAGAACCTCAAGGAAACGCTGGATGCCGACCTCGCCGGCGAGCATGATGCGCGCAACCTCTATCTTGAGGCGCGCCAGTATTGCGCGAGCGTCAATGACCAGGTGTCCAAGTCGCTGTTCGACGATCTGATCCAGGACGAGGAAGGCCATATCGACTTCCTCGAGACGCAACTGGACCTCTATGGCGATCTGGGCGGGCAGCTGTATGGCCATCTGAACGCCACCAGCGCGGATCAGGCCGAGGAACACTGAGCTGCGTCAGGGCAGGGCGGCCGCCATTGGCGCGCGCGCCCGGCCCGAGCGGACGTCAGAGGTCGGGATCGGGGGCGGTGCTGTCCGGAACGCCTTCCTGCAACAGGAACAGCCCGTTTTCGGACCCCTCTCGGCGATAGATCGCCGCTTCCTGATACAGCGGATCGCCGTAAAAGGCCCGGGCGGCCTCGGCATCGGGAAACTCGATCAGCACCATGCGTTGCGGCGCGCCAGCCCCCTCCAGCACCTCAATGGCGCCGCCACGGGTCAGGAAGCGGCCGCCGTGACGGGCGATCACCTCGGGCGTGACGCTGGCGTAGCGGCGGTAAGGCTCGGGGTTGGTGACGTTCAGCGTGGCGACCACATAGGCGGGCATCAGCTTTTCTCCTTCGCGGCGATGCGGGCGTGACGCCGCCGGCGCTTGAGGCCGTCGATCTGCTCCAGCCGGCGGGCATCAGGGCCGGGCTCGCGCAATTCCAGCACCGCGCGGCGCAGGACGGCAATCCCTTCCTCGCTGCTCTTTGGAAGGCTGGCGGCGGAAATCGGCCGACCGACCGTGATCTTGTAGGTGTGGCCGGCCTTGTTCAGCACCTCATGGAACAAAGTGACGTCGCGCAGCGTCGGGTGCACCTTGTCCAGCGCATAGAAGAAGGCCGAGTTTCGGGCGAAAATCCGCAGCGGGATCACGGGCGCGTCGAACTTCTTGGCGATCATCGCCGCCGAGGACATCCACGGCCGCTCGTTAAGCGTCAGGCCGACGCGCTTGGCCAGCCTTCCCGATGGGAAGATCAGCCCGATGCGGCCCTGCGCCAGTGCGGCGCGGGTGTAGTCCATCGTCGCCTTGGTCTTGGCATGACTGCGCTTTTCGACGCGCCATTCGACTGGGGCGATGATGTCGGACAGTTGCGGCAGCACGCGAATGATGTCGTGGTTGGCATAGATGAATAGATCGTCGCGCACGGCCGAGACGACCGCGTCCAGCACCAACCCGTCAGCGATCCCGGTCGGGTGGTTCGCAACGATCAGTGCCGGGCCGGTGGCGGGGATATTCTCCAGCCCCTCGACGCGCAGGTCGCGCACGATCAGGGCCTGCATGCGACGAAAGATCTCGGCCGAGGGCAGATCGCGAAACTCGGCCGCCAGGTCCAGCGTGCGCGGATAGTGCAGCAAGGCCATCAAGGCGCTGCGGAACACCGCATGATGCGCGCGTCCTGAAAAGAACCACGGCGCCCGCTCGGCGATGAGCGGGTCGAGGCGGCTCTGCATTTCCTTCCGGGCGTCCATACCGCGATTATGTCCTAGCGGCGGGCGGGCGCAAGCGGACTAACGCCCGCCCGCGCCCAGCAGACGAGAGATCATTTCCTTAGTGTTGCGCGATAGGCCCGGACGCGCGGCGATCGCCTGCATCGCGGCCTGTGCATGGGCACGACGGCTGGCGTCGTAGCGGGCCCATGTCTCGAATACCGAGCATTGGCGTGCGGCGATCTGCGGGTTCAACTCGTCCATGCGGCTGATCCAGCCGGCTGCAAAGCGGTAGCCGCCGCCATCCGCGGCGTGGAAGGCGGCATGGTTCGCGGCAAAGCCGCCGATCAGCGCGCGATAGCGGTTCGGGTTCTTCCAGTCGAAATCGGGCCGCTGCGAGAGGCTTTCGGCGGTCGCCAGCGCATCCTTTGGCGGGGCGGCGCTGACCTGCACGCCGAACCACTTGTCCATCACCAACCGGTTGCCGCGGCCCTGCGCTTCGAACTGCCTCAGCGCTGCCTCGGCCCGGCCAGCGGCGACGAGCGACGCCAGCGCGCCGAGTCGCTCGGTCATGTTGCCGGCGCTATCCCATAGAGCCTGCGCTCGCGCACCACCGTCGATCCGGGTCAGCAACGCAAGGATCGCGAGGCGCAGATCGCGTTTGCCGGCATCCGCGGCATCCGGGCGATATTCGCCGGGCACGGCCATTGCGTCATAGAGCGCTCCCAAGGGGGTCTGATGCGCCTCGGCCAGTGCCCGCGCCAGTCCCTCGCGAGCGGCATGGATCGCGTCCGGGTCGGGCACGTTGCCACGGCTGGCTGTCTCTGCAGCGATCTCGTCCTCGCCGGGCAGGCGCAGGACCAGGGCTCGGAAAGCGGGGTCGAGCGTGTTGTCGGCGATGACGGCGCCCATGGCGGCCACGAAACCCGGGTCGGGGGCGGCGCCCGCCGCCATGCCGATCAGGGCCTCCAGCGCGAGACCGCGGCCCGCCTCCCACCGGGCAAATGGGTCGGTGTCATGCGCCAGCAGAAAGGCGCGGGTCGGGCCATCCATTTGGCGCTGCAGTGTGACCGGCGCGGAAAAGCCGCGCAGGGCCGAGACGACCGGTCGCGCGCCAAGGCTGTCAAAGGTCCATGACTGCGCCGCCTCGGTCATTTCCAGGATCCTGGTCGGCATGACTTCGTCGCCATTGGGGCCGATCAGGCCGACCGCGATCGGAATGACGCGCGGCGCCTTGTTCGGCTGCCCTGGGGTGGGCGCCGTGGCCTGCGTAAAGCCCAGCGTCAGGCTGCCGCCCCCAGCGGCGTCAGGCCGCCAGTGCTCGGTCATGGTCAGTTGCGGCGTGCCGGCATCGGTGTACCAGCGCGCGAACTGGGCCAGATCGCGGCCGGTCGCGTCCTCGAATACCCTCAGCCAGTCCTCGATGGTGCAGGCCTGCCCGTCATGGCGCTCGAAATAGAGGTCCAGCGCCTTGCGATAGCCCTCATCGCCGACCAGCCGCTTGAGCATGCCAATGACTTCGGCGCCCTTCTCGTAGACGGTCGCGGTGTAGAAGTTGTTGATTTCCTGGTAATGATCCGGACGCGGCGGATGGGCCAGGGGGCCCTGATCCTCGCGGAATTGTCGGGCACGCAGGGTTTTGACGTCCTCGATGCGCTTGACCGCTGCGCTGCGCATGTCCGAGGTGAACTGCTGGTCGCGGAAGACCGTCAGCCCCTCTTTCAGGCACAGCTGGAACCAGTCGCGGCAGGTGATGCGGTTGCCGGTCCAGTTGTGGAAATATTCATGTGCAATGACCGCCTCGATCCGCTCGTAATCGGTGTCGGTCGCGGTCTCGGGCGAGGCGAGGACAAGACGCGAGTTGAAGATATTGAGGCCCTTGTTCTCCATCGCGCCCATGTTGAAGTCGTCGACGGCCACGATATTGAACACGTCAAGGTCATATTCGCGGCCATAGACCTGCTCGTCCCAGCGCATCGAGGCGATCAGCGCCTCCATGGCAAATCCTGCCCGGTCCTGATCGCCCGGGCGGACCCAGACATTCAGCGCGACCGGCCGGCCCGAAGCCGTCGTAAACTTGCCGGGCACCGCGACCAGATCGCCGGCGACCAGCGCGAAGAGATAGGCGGGTTTGGGCCAGGGGTCGTGCCATTCCGCCCAGCCCGGCCCCGAGGCGACCGGATTGCCGTTCGAGAGCAGGACCGGCAGGTCCGAATTCAGGCGCACCGTGAACGGGGCCATCACGTCGGGACGGTCGGGATACCAGGTGATATGGCGAAACCCCTGGGCCTCACATTGCGTGCAGAACATGCCATTAGACAGGTAAAGACCCTCGAGGGCAGTGTTCGCCTCAGGATCGATGGTGACCTCCGCCTCGAAGGTGAACGGGCCGTGCGGCAATTCGGCCGCGGCGATCACCAGCGGGCCCCCGGCGGGCGCTGCCAGGTCGAGCCGGCGGCCGTCGATGGCCAGGCTTTGGGTGGCAAGCCCTTCACCATCCAGCACAAGGTCTGCACCCGCCTGCAAGGGCTCGAACCGCAGGGCCGAGCGGACCGTGGTCGCGCGCGGGGACAGCGTCACGTCCAGCCGCGTCTCCAGGAGGCGGAACGGGTAGGGGCGCCATTCCGCCAGGTACTGTGTCACGGGTTCATTCATTCGTCTGGTCCTGCGGAAAAATATGGCGGTGCGGGAACTTGTGCTTCAAGGTGCAGTTTACCGGGTCAGGGAGAGGCCGCAAGCTGACGCCGCTGATGGCGCGTGGCAAACTGCCAATCCGTCGGGGGGAAGCCCGAGCAACGTTGCGAACCGGCCAAGGAGAAGCTGAATGAGCTACGATCCCAATGATCCCACGCGGACCGATCCGCATCGCCCGGTAGACCCGAGCGAGCGTACCGTCGTCAGCGAAACCTATGTCGAGCCGGTCGAGACGCGTTCGTCGCCGCTGCCGCTGATCATCGGCATCCTGCTGGCATTGGCGCTGGCCTATTTCGTGCTGTCCCGTTTCATGGGCCGCGACGAGGTTGTGGTCGATACGCCCGCCACAACGTCGACCACCTCGACCACAACGACGACCGAGCCGGCGACGTCCAGCACGACCACGACCGCACCGGCCGCGTCGACCACGACGACCGAGCCTGCGACCTCGACTACCAGCTCGACCACGACGACCGAGCCGGCATCGACCAGCAGCACGACGACCACGCCCGCTGCGACCGACACGACGGCTCCGGCCAGCACCTCGTCGTCGACCACCACGACCGAAACCCCGTCTGGCAGCACCTCATCGACCACGACGACCGAGACCCCGGCGAGCGGCTCGACCTCGACCGACACGGCTCCGGCCGCTTCGTCGTCCTCGACCAGCACCACCGCGCCGTCGACCTCGTCCAGCACGACGACGGACACCGCCCCCGCGGCGGGCTCGTCCTCGAGCACGTCGACCGACACCGCGCCCGCCGCCAGTTCGTCATCGACCACGACGACAGAGACGGCACCCGCGGCTGGCTCGTCCTCCACGACGAGCACTGACACCGCGCCGGCTGCCAGCACCTCGTCCACCACGACCACGACCACGGACACGGCGCCTGCAGCAAGCTCGTCCTCAACCACCACGACGAGGCCTGCTACCGGCACTACCCCGGCCCCGAGCAACTGATCACGGCCTGACGACACTTGGCCGCCGCGCAGCCCCTGCGCGGCGGCCTTTCATTTGCCATCCGTGGGGATATGCTGCCTATCAGCAAAGCCGGCTAATCGCGACAGATCGCCGCAATTCCAAGGCTTGGCCGACGTTCTGCATAGGGCCGCCGCCAATTGCGCAGGGTCGTGCGCTTGTAACGCCCTGCCGGCTCGCCTAGCGTCGCGCCCAGCTTCACGGGAGGAACGGATAGTGCGGGTAGAACGGGCAGGTTTGCAGGTCGAGGCGGGACTTGCGCAGTTTCTCGAGGACCAGACGCTGCCCGCCGTCGGGATCGAGCGCGCGGGGTTCTGGTCCGCGCTGTCGGACTTGCTGCACCGTTTCGGCCCGGCCAATCGCGCGCTGCTGGATCGGCGCGAGGAGTTGCAGTCGCGGATCGACGCTTGGCATCTTGAGCGTCGCGGTCAGCCGCATGACGCTGCCGCCTATACCGCCTTCCTGCGCGAGATTGGCTATCTTGTCCCCGATGGCGGTCCTTTTGTGATCGAGACCGAGGGCACCGACCCGGAAATTGCAAGCATCGCCGGCCCGCAACTCGTCGTCCCCGTGATGAACGCGCGTTACGCGCTCAACGCCGCAAACGCACGCTGGGGCAGCCTGTACGATGCGCTTTATGGCACGGACGCCATGGGCAGCCTCGCCACGGGCAAGGGCTATGACGCCGAGCGCGGCGCGCAGGTCATAGCCTGGGGCCGAGGTTTTCTCGACCGGGCGGCGCCGCTGGCGGACGGGTCGTGGTCGGACATCAACAAGCTGTCGGCCGAGGGCGGCGCCCTCGTGCCGGCGCTTCGCGAGCCGGCGAAATTCGCCGGATATACCGGCGATCCTGCCGCGCCGTCGGAAATCTGGCTGCGGAACAATGGGCTGATGATCCGCGTCATCATCGATCCGGCGACCCAGGTTGGTGGGCAGGACAAAGCCGGCATCAGCGATATCATCCTTGAAGCCGCGCTGTCGGCGATCATGGATTGCGAGGATTCCGTCGCCGCCGTGGACGGCCCGGACAAGACGCTGGCCTATTCCAACTGGCTGGGCCTGATGAATGGCACCCTGACCGAGGTGCTGGAAAAGGGCGGCCGCAGCATGACGCGCCGGCTCAACCCGGATCTCAATTACACCGCCCCGGACGGTAGCCCCGCCAGCCACAAGGGCCGGGCCCTGATGCTGGTGCGCAATGTCGGCCACCTGATGACCACGCCCGCGGTCCTCGACCGGGACGGCGCCGAGGTCTACGAGGGGCTGCTCGACGCGATGGTCACGACGCTTTGCGCCATGGCCGACCTGCAAAAGCAGGACGGCCCGCGCAACAGCACCTGCAGGTCGGTCTATGTGGTCAAGCCCAAGATGCACGGTCCCGAAGAGGTTGCGTTTGCCAGCCAGGTGTTCGACGTGGTCGAGGATGCACTCGGCCTGCCGCGCTACACGGTCAAGCTGGGCATCATGGACGAGGAGCGCCGCACCTCGGCAAACCTTGCCGAATGCATTCGCGCGGCAAAGAACCGGGTCGCCTTCATCAACACAGGCTTCCTCGACCGGACCGGGGACGAACTGCACACCTCGATGGAGGCCGGCCCGATGGTCGCCAAAGGCGAGATGAAATCGCAGCCCTGGATCGCCGCCTACGAGGATCGCAACGTCGATATCGGCCTGGCCGCCGGCCTGCGCGGCAAGGCGCAGATCGGCAAGGGCATGTGGGCCATGCCTGACCGGATGGCCGACATGCTGGCGCAGAAATCGGCCCATCCCAAGGCCGGGGCGAATACGGCGTGGGTGCCCAGCCCGACCGCCGCCGTGCTGCACGCGACCCATTACCATGACGTCGATGTCGCCGCGCGCCAGGCCGAACTCGCTGCCAATCCGCGCCCGGCGCGGCTGGACGACCTGTTGACCCTGCCGCTGGCCACCGGCCGCAACTATTCCGATGCCGAGATCACGGCCGAGATCGAAAACAATGCGCAGGGCATCCTCGGGTATGTCGTGCGCTGGGTGGACCAGGGCGTCGGCTGCTCGAAGGTGCCGGACATCCACGACGTTGGGCTGATGGAGGACCGGGCCACGCTGCGCATCAGCAGCCAGAGCCTGGCCAACTGGCTGCACCACGGTATCATCACCGAGGCGCAGGTGATGGACGGGCTGCGCAAGATGGCGGCGGTGGTGGACCGCCAGAACGCGGACGATCCCGCCTACAAGCCCATGGCCCCCGGCTTTGACGGCGTGGCATTCCAGGCCGCCTGCGATCTGGTCTTCCAGGGCCGCATCCAGCCCTCGGGCTATACCGAGCCGGTGCTGCACCGCCGCCGTCTGGAGGCCAAGGAGGCCGCGTCTGGATGAGGCAACTGGCCGCACTGCCACCGTTCTGGGTCGCGCTGGCCCTGATCGCCGGGTGGTTGGTGGGCGGCCTGTGGCCGGTCCCCGGCGCCGGGTGGATGCATGCCATCGGCCTGCTGATCGCCGGTGTGGGGGCGCTGCTGATCGTGGCGGCGGCCCTGGTCATGATCCGGGCGCGAACGACAGTGATGCCCGGTCGGGTGCCGGACGCTATCGTGACTGACGGGGTCTTCCGCCTGTCCCGCAACCCGATCTATCTGGGCGATCTGCTGCTGGCGGGCGGCCTTTTGCTGCTGCTTGGGCGGCCGCTGGGACTGATCGTACTGCCAGCCTTGGCGGCGCTGATCCAGCAACGCTTTATCCTCGCCGAGGAGGCAGGCTTGCGGTGTCATTTCGGCCCGGCGTTCCAAGCCTATGCCTCGCGCGTGCGACGGTGGATTTGATTTGATGGGGGACGCTCGCTGAAACGCTCGCGCATCAACCGGATCATGGACGATGCCGCGCGCATGATCGCACACGGCGGCTTTCACCTGCCGCCCTTTGCCGCTTGGACGCCAGAGGAGTTTCGCGCCCGCGCGACCCCCGCCATCCGCGACGCCCGCCTGGGATGGGACATCACCGACTATGGGCAGGGCGAGTTCGACCAGCTGGGCCTTTTCCTCTTTACCCTGCGCAATGGCAGCCAGGCCGATCTGGCCGCCGGGCAGGGCATGGTCTACGCGGAAAAGCTGCTGATCTCGCAAGAAAACCAGATCAGCCCGATGCATACCCATCTGCGCAAGACCGAGGACATCATCAACCGCTCGGGCGCGACGCTAGCCGTGCAGTTATGCGGCAGCGACGAGCTGGGGCGGCTCGACCGGATGGCCGGCTGCCGCGTGGATTGCGACGGCATTGCCCGCGAGATCGAGGCGGGCGGCTTGCTTCACCTCGCCCCTGGCGAAAGTGTGACACTTCGGCCCGGCGACTGGCACGCCTTCTGGGGCGAAGGCGGGTCGGTCCTGATCGGCGAGGTGTCCACCGTCAATGACGACCTGACTGACAACATCTTTGCCGAGCCGATCGGCCGGTTTTCCAGCATCGACGAGGACGAGGCGCCCTTGCATTTTCTGGTCAGCGACTACGATTCCCAGCTCGCGCGGGAAGGGTGATTTTCATATCTGACTTTGGTTGGCAATCTTGCGAAAGATTGTTGCGCAAGCTAGAGACGGCACAATGACAGGACGGGGGACAGGCGGATGAAGGTCGGCGCTCTGCGAGAGGTGGCGGAAGGCGAGGCACGGGTAGCCGTGACTCCGTCCTCGGCCGCGCATCTGAAAAAACTCGGGCACGAGGTTCTGGTCGAGCAGGGGGCGGGTTCGCGGGCCGGCTTTTCCGACGACGAGTACCGCGCGGCTGGGGTCGAGGTGCTGCCGACCGCCGCTGCATTGACCGAAGCGGTGGACGTTCTGGCCAAGGTCCGCGCCCCCACGGATGCCGAACTGAACCGCATGCACGAGGGCCAGACCCTTATCAGCTACATCACCCCGGCCTCGAACCCCGAACTGCTGGAGGCCGCGCGGGCCAGGGGCGTGACCACCATCGCCATGGACATGGTGCCGCGCATCAGTCGTGCGCAAAAAATGGACGCGCTGTCCTCGATGGCCAATATCGCCGGCTATCGCGCGGTGATCGAGGCGGCAGCCAATTTTGGGCGCTTTTTCACCGGGCAGGTGACGGCCGCGGGCAAGGTACCGCCCGCCAAGGTGCTGGTCGTCGGCGCAGGTGTCGCGGGTCTTGCAGCCATCGGCACGGCGACCAGCCTCGGCGCGCAGGTCTATGCCTTTGATGTGCGTCCCGAAGTGGCCGAGCAGATCGAAAGCATGGGCGCCTCGTTCGTGTATCTCGACTTCGCGGGCGCCGCGCAGGACGGCGCAGCGACCGGCGGCTACGCCGCGCCGTCGAGCCCGGAGTTTCAGGCCAAGCAGCTGGAGAAGTTCCGCGAGCTTGCCCCGCAGATGGACATCGTCATCACCACGGCGCTGATCCCCGGCCGCCCCGCGCCCAAGCTGTGGACGGCGGACATGGTCGCAGCGATGAAGCCGGGCAGCGTGATCGTCGATCTGGCGGCCGAGCGTGGCGGCAACTGCGAGTTGACCGTCGCCGACGAGAAGATCGTGACCGAGAACGGCGTCACGATCATTGGCTATACCGATTTCCCCAGCCGCATGGGCGCCCAGGCGTCCGAGCTTTATGCCAACAATATCCGGCACTTCCTGTCTGACCTGACACCGGCCAAGGATGGCGTCATCAACCAGAACATGGATGACGACGTGATCCGCGGCGCGACGGTGACCCATGCCGGCGACGTTACCTTCCCGCCGCCGCCGCCCAAGGTACAGGCGATTGCCGTCCAGAAACCCAAGGACAAACCGAAGGAGCTGACCGCTGCCGAAAAGCGCGCGGCCGAGATCACGGCCTTCAAGGCGCAGACCCGCAGTCAGGTGACGCTGATCGCCATCGGCGCGGTGCTGATGCTGCTGGTCGGCCTGACCGCCCCGGCCAGCTTTCTCTCGCATTTCATTGTCTTCGTGCTGGCCGTGTTCATCGGCTTCCAGGTGATCTGGAACGTCAGCCACAGCCTGCACACGCCGCTGATGGCCATCACCAACGCCATTTCCAGCATCATCATCTTGGGCGCGCTGATGCAGATCGGCTCGGGCAGTGCCCTGGTCGTGATCCTCGCCGCGCTGTCGGTGCTGATGGCGGGGATCAACATCTTCGGCGGTTTCCTCGTCACCCGGCGGATGCTCGCCATGTTCCAGAAGTCCTGAGGAGGCGCGCGTGGAAACCACCATCGTCACCACCACCGCACCCGGCGTCCTGCAGGCTCTGCCGGTTTACGGCGTAACCACCGCGGCCTATGTCGTCGCCGCGATCCTGTTCATTCTCTCGCTGGGCGGGCTTTCCGGCCAGGAAAGCGCCAAGCGCGCGGTCTGGTTCGGCATCGTCGGCATGGCCCTCGCGATCGTCGCAACGCTTTTCGGGCCGGGCGCGGGCAACTGGTTCATCTCGCTCATCATGATTGCCATCGGCGGCGGCATCGGCTGGGTCGTCGCGACCCGCGTGCAGATGACCGAGATGCCGCAGCTGGTCGCCGCGATGCATAGCCTGGTCGGCCTTGCGGCCGTATTCGTCGGCCTTAACGCGCAGATCGAGTTGGGGCGCCTGATACGTCTGCGCGCCAGCGACGCGGCTGAGGTCTTCCACGGCTTTGCTGGAGTTCTCGCCCACAAGACGCCGGCGGAAATCGCCATGCTTAAGGTCGAGGTCGCTCTGGGCGTCTTCATCGGCGCCGTGACCTTTACCGGCTCGATCGTGGCCTTCGGGAAGCTGGCCGGCAAGATCGACGGCAAACCGCGGCAATTGCCGGGCGGCCATATGCTGAACCTCGGCGCCGCCATCCTATCGCTGCTGCTGCTGGTCGCCTACATGATGGGCGCCGGGATCTGGTCGCTGCTGCTGATCGCGATCCTCGCTGGCTTTGTCGGCTATCATCTGATCATGGGCATCGGCGGCGCCGACATGCCGGTGGTCGTGTCGATGCTGAACAGCTACTCGGGCTGGGCCGCGGCGATGATCGGCTTTACCCTCAGCAATGACCTGCTGATCGTGGTCGGTGCCCTCGTCGGCTCGTCCGGTGCGATCCTCAGCTACATCATGTGCAAGGCGATGAATCGCAGCTTCGTCTCGGTAATTCTCGGCGGTTTCGGTGGCACCACCGGCCCGGCGATGGAGATCGAGGGCGAGCAGGTCGCCATCGACGCCCAAGGCGTTGCTGCGGCGCTGAACGATGCCGACAGCGTGGTTATCGTCCCTGGCTACGGCATGGCCGTCGCGCAAGCGCAGCAGTCGGTCAGCGAGTTGACGCGCAAGCTGCGCGCCGCAGGCAAGAACGTGCGCTTTGCCATTCACCCGGTCGCCGGTCGCCTGCCCGGGCACATGAACGTGCTGCTGGCCGAGGCTAAGGTGCCTTATGACATCGTCCTGGAAATGGACGAGATCAACGAGGACTTCCCCTCGACCGACGTGGTGATCGTCATTGGCAGCAATGACATCGTCAACCCGGCCGCCCAGGAAGACCCGAACAGCCCGATCGCCGGGATGCCGGTGCTCGAGGTGTGGAAGGCCAAGCAGGTGTTCGTCAGCAAGCGCGGTCAGGGCACCGGCTATTCGGGGATCGAGAACCCGCTGTTCTTCAAGGAGAACACCCGGATGTTTTATGGCGATGCGAAGAAATCGGTCGACGCGCTGTTGCCGCTGATCGACTGATCACAGGGGCCGGGGGAGACCCCGGCCGCATCACTCTCCGCGAAAGGAAGGGCAGGGGCCATGACCGGCGACGGGCTGGACCATCCGCTGCGATACGAACTGGTCAACGAGCTTCATGCGCGGCCCTCGCCGCGCCTGACGGCGCCGCTGACGGTCGTGTTCATGGCTTTCAAGGAGTTGCGCA
Source organism: Paracoccus suum (assembly GCF_003324675.1). NCBI lineage: Bacteria > Pseudomonadati > Pseudomonadota > Alphaproteobacteria > Rhodobacterales > Paracoccaceae > Paracoccus > Paracoccus suum. The sequence continues at coordinate 2,553,259 of NZ_CP030918.1, read as the reverse complement.
ACGCCGCCTCGCGCGACCGTTCCGCCGACATCACCCACCTCGCGACGCTCGCCCATCGTCACGGCGCACCCGCGCCCCAGCCCGGCGCGCAGCATTACGCCGCCCAACTCGGCCGCTATGAGCTGGCATGGGAGAGTCATACCGAGTTCGTCACCTATGCCGCCTTCCTGCCCGGCCTCGCGCCGCGCCCGTTCGATGCGCGCGTCGCGGAGATCTTTCCCGCCGAGTGGCAGCAGGACGCGCCCGGCGCCCGGCTGGCGGCACTGATTGTCCATGTCGAGCATGTCCCGGAGGACCCGGCCGAGATCGACACCAAGCTGGAGGCCTGGTTCGCGCGCGACGGGCTGGCGGCGGCGCAGGTCATGGACGGGCTGGCGGTGGTCGCTTCGGACTTCCGGATCGATGCCAATGGCTTCATGCGGTTTGCCATCTTTGTGCAGCCCGGGAGCGGCGCCGGACGCACCGGGCGCGTCATCCAGCGACTGATCGACCTGGAGATCTATCGCAGCATGTCGATGCTGGGGCTGGGCCGGGGCAGGGCGCTCTCGGCACTGCTGAACCGGCTGGATCCACGCATTTCGACGCTGATGGGCGGCCTCGCCGGCGAGACGGCGGACCCGGAGGCGGTTTTGCACGACCTGCTCGGTGTCTCGGCCGAGCTGGAGGTCGCGGCGACCGACAGCAGTTTCCGCTTTGGCGCGACGCGGGCCTATGCAGCGATCGTCGCGGAACGCCTCGCCTCGCTGCGCGAGAGCCGTTTTTTCAGCCGCCAGACGCTGTCCGAATTCATGGACCGCCGTTTCGCGCCCGCGATGCGGACCGTCGCCTCGACCGAGGCGCGGCTGAATACGATGCTGGACCGGACCGAGCGCGCTTCGGAACTCCTGCGCACCCGGGTCGATGTCGAGCGCAGCGGCGCCAGCCGCGATCTGCTGGCACGCATGGACCGGCGGGCCGACCTGCAACTACGGTTGCAGAATACCGTCGAGGGCTTGTCGGTGGTCGCGATAAGCTATTACGCGGTCGGGCTGCTGTCGTATTTCCTGACCCCGCTGGCGCATCGGATCGCGGTGGACAAGGCGGTGTTAACGGCCGGCCTGGTGCCGGTCGTGGTGCTGGCCGTCTGGTACGCCATGCGTCGCATTCGCCGCTCGCTGCATGATGGCGCGCCAGAGTAGCACCGCGCCATTGTGATTTGCCGCTGGGCGCGGAGCGGGCCACAAACGGGCCTGCCTCGAAATGAAAGTGTCCCCGATGCGCCTTGCCGTGCTGATCGCCGCCACCGCCTTGCTGGCCGCCTGCAACGTCGTCCCGCTGGTACCGTTCATCTGATGGCGGCCCTGACAATTCTGGGCCTGCAGAAGTGCTCGACCTGCCAGAAGGCTCTGGCGGACCTGCAGGCCGCCGGACATCAGATCACGTTCCGCGATGTCACCGAGACGCCGTTGAACGAAGCCGAGCGCGAGGAGTTGTTGACGACGTTCGGCGAGAAATTGGTAAATCGCGCAAGCCTGACCTGGCGCGCGATGACCGAGGATGAGCGCGGGGCCGACCCAATCACCCAGCTTGGCGCGAAACCGGCCCTGATGAAGCGTCCGGCGATCCTTGCCGGGGATGCAGGCAAGGACGGCCATTGGCTGGGCTGGACTGCGAACGTCAAGCGCGCGTTGGGTGTCCCGGCCTGAGACCACCCCGCCAGCGTCAGCTTAGCTGCTTGCCCGGGCCTCTTCGCGCGAAGTTTCGCGCCGGGGCTGTCGGCGCATCCGTTCCGTCAGATCGGGGGCCAGCTTCGCCATGGCGTCGGCCTGGCTGAGAAAGACCTCGCCGCTGAGCTGTTCGAGGAAGTCGCTGCGACGCAGACGGTCCATGACCGGGCCCTTTACTTCGCTGAGGTGCAGGGTGACGCCGCTGTCCCTGAGTTGCGCGTTCACCGCCTCAAGGGCTTCGAGTGCACTCGAGTCGATTGCATTCACCGCAGGGCACATCAGCACCACATGACGAATCTCAGGGTCGGCGGCGACGCGGTCGTAGATCGAATCCTCGAGGAAACGGGCATTCGGGAAATAGAGGCTTTCGTCGATCCGCAATGACAGCACTGCGGACGAGGTGCCGACCCGGTGGCGGTCGATGTTGCGGAAATGCTCGGTACCGGGCACTTGACCCACGACCGCGACATGCGGGCGCGAGCTGCGGTAGAGGTGAATCACGATCGACAGGATGACGCCGAGGGCGATGCCGGTCTCGACCCCCTCCAGCAGCGTCGCTGCGATGGTGACGATCATCGCCGCGCCGTCGCCTGGCGAATAGCGCCAGACGCGGGGCAGGGCGCGCAGATCAACCAGCGACAGCACGGCGACGATGATCGTGGCGGAAAGGGTTGCTTGCGGCAGGTGGTAAAGGGCTCCGGTCAGCGTCAGCGTGCCGATGGACATCAGCACCGCGGTGAACGCGCCCGCGGCCGGTGTCCGCGCGCCCGCGTCGAAATTGACCACCGAGCGGGCGAAGCCGCCCGTCACCGCATAGCCGCCAGATATGGCCGAGGCGATGTTCGCCCCGCCGAGTGCCACAAGCTCCTGATCGGGGTCGATGCGTTGGCGGCGGCGGGCGGCAAGGGTTTGCGCGACCGAGATGGTTTCAACATAGCCGACGATGGAAATCATCAGTGCCGGCAGGGCGATCTGCGCCCAGAGGCTGGGGTCCAGGGGCGGCAGCGCCGGGCGCGGCAGACCGGATGGAATCGTGCCGACGATCGAGGTTCCATGCGCGCCGAGGTTGAAGGCCCAGGAGATCACTGTTGTCACGACCACCGCTGCAACGGGCGCCGCGCGCGTCACGATCTGGCGCTGGGTCTCGCCCCAGCCCCGTGCCTTCAGCAGCGGGCCGAGCCGCGTTCGTGCCCAGATCAGCATGCCGAGCGCGAGCAGGCCCAGCGCGAGGGTCGCTGGCTGGATCTGGCCGAAGCGCGTGACGAGCCCGGTCAGGATTGCCGGCAGCGTGCTGCCGCTGGCCTTGATGCCGAGGATATTGCCCAGCTGTGACGCGGCGATCAGCAGCCCCGATGCGGTGATGAACCCCGAGATGACCGGATGCGACAAGAACGAGGCCAGAAACCCCAACCGCAGCACGCCCATCACCAGCAGGATGAGCCCGGAAAGCATCGCCAGTACGATGGCGGCGCCCAGAAACTCTGGCGTGCCCTGCGCTGCCAGCTTTCCCACGGCCGCCGCGCTCATCAGGCTGACGACCGCGACCGGGCCGACCGCGAGGGTGCGCGAGGTGCCGAGCACCGCATAGACCAGCAGCGGCGCGATGGAGGCATAGAGCCCGACCTCGGGTGGCAGTCCGGCCAGCAGCGCGTAGGCCAGCGACTGGGGGACCAGCATGATGGTGACGATCACCGCCGCCAGCATGTCCGCAGACAGCGTAGTGCGGTCGTAGCCGCGCATCCAGCCGAGAAAGGGCAGGGCGCGCTCTGGCCGCGCACGTACGGCAGCGGCGCGGGCCGCGATGGCGTCGGTGAAACGATCTAGCAACGGCGCGTCAGCCCTGGGCGGCGCCGCGCGAGCGCGCGAGGCTGTCGATCATCCCGGCAATCGGCGACAGATCATACCCGGCTGCCGCTGCTGCCGAGATGATGGCATCGGTCGGCATCGCGCCCGCCTGCGACAGTCCCCAGAGATTGGTCGAGCGGGTTCCGCTGCGACAATAGGCATGCGCCTTTCCGGGCCGGGCGAGGGCGGCGCCGAAATCCTCGACCATGCGTGGCTCGAGTTGGCCGGGGCAGAAGGGGATGTAGCGCGCCTCCATGCCGGCGTCCTGCGCCGCGCGGCTGATGGCCTCGCTGCCCTCGGCGGGACCGACTTCGCTGTCGGGACGGTTGATGATCAGCGTGGCAACGCCAGCCTGTTTCAGGGCAGGGATGTCCTCGACAGTGATCTGGTCAGAGACCGTCACGTCATCCGACAGGCGGCGGAGCATCATCAGCTGTCCTTTCCTAGGCGGTTCAGCGGCACTTTCAGATAACGGGTGCCGTCCGTCTCGGGCGGGGGCATCTGGCCGGCGCGCATGTTGATCTGAAGGGACGGAATGATCAGTCGCGGCATCGCTAGCGTCCCGTCCCGGGCGTCGCGCATGGCGACGAACTCGTCCCTGGGGCGGCCGCCGCCGACATGGACGTTGGCCGCGCGCTGGTCGGCGACCGTCGTCTGCCAGCGGAACTCGCTGCGTCCCTCGGGCAGATAGTCGTGCCCGACAAAGATGCGGGTTTCGTCCGGCAGCGCAAAGATCTTCTGGATCGAGGCGAACAGCACCTCGGCCGAGCCGCCGGGAAAATCGCAGCGCGCGGTGCCGTAGTCGGGCATGAACAGCGTATCGCCGACAAAGGCCGCGTCGCCGATCAGGTAGGTCAGGCAGGCCGGCGTGTGGCCCGGCGTGTGAAGCACGGTTCCGGTCATGCCGCCAATCGAGAACGCGTCGCCCTCATAGAACAGCTGGTCGAATTGACTACCATCGCGTTGAAATTCAGTCCCTTCGTTGAATATCTTGCCGAAGGTGTCCTGGACGACCGTGATCCGCTCGCCGATGCCGATGCGGCCACCCAGCCGCTGTTGCAGATAAGGCGCTGCCGACAGGTGGTCGGCGTGGACATGCGTTTCCAGGATCCAGTCGATGACCAAGTCGTCGGCTTCGACAGCGGAGATCAGGCGGTCGGCGCTGCTGAAATCGGTGCTGCCCGAGGCGTAGTCAAAATCGAGGACGGAATCGACAATGGCCGCGTGATTGCTGGCCGGGTCGCGCACGATGTAGCTGACCGTATTGGTGGCCGGGTCGAAAAAGCCTGTAACGTCGGGCGCGGGGGTCATGATGTTCTCGGCAGGCAAAGTAGATTTTGGTATCGGCCATCAGTGCCGAGTTTTCAAGCGGCGCGCCACTTGATCGAGCAGCCGATGGATGCGGTTTGTTGGCGCGGGCCCTGGCCAGTGTCGGCAATCTGGCGCATCGCCTCGAACAACTCCCTTGGGGCATCGGCCGGCACGGGCTGGCGTCCGGAGGCATCGAGTCGTCCGCGGTACTGCAACTCTAAACCCTTGTTATAACCAAAAAAATCTGGCGTACAAGCGGCATCGTAGGCCCGCGCCACAGTTTGATCGGCGTCGTGCAAATAAGGAAACGGAAAGCCCCGCGACCGGGCAAGCGCGGCCATCGCCTCAGGCCCATCCTCGGGATACGCGGTCGCATCATTGGCGCTGATGGCCACAACGCCGATGCCCAGCGCCTCGAGCTCGCGCGCGTCGCGAATGATCTTGTCGAGGATCGCCTGCACATACGGACAGTGATTGCAGATGAACATGACCAGCGTTCCGCGCGGACCAACTACATCGGCAAGCGTCACGCGCGCGCCTGTCACGACATCCGGAAGCGTGAAGTCCGGTGCAGCGGCGCCAAAATCGCAGACCGGGGCCGTGGCAGCCATGGGCAATCTCCTTTACAGGTTTGCGCCAGGGTAGCGGCGCACGGGCGGGAATGCCAATCGTTAGCCTCGCTGCGCCAGCACACATCGGTTATTTGCATAATACCAATTATCACGCTTTTGCCCCCCTGGTCCGGCCACGTCCTGCGGCCGCGCAGACTTGCGCCCCTGCATCGCCCCCCCTACATCTCGATCGACCTGTGACGAAATGGAGAGCGCCATGGCGATGGAAGCCCAGGACATCGAAAACCTGATCCGGGCGGCCTTTCCGCAAGCCAAGGTGACGATCACCGATCTGGCCGGCGACGGTAACCATTTCGCAGCCGAGGTGGTCGACGAGAGCTTTCGCACCCTGAACCGCGTTCAGCAGCAGCGCGCGGTCTATGCGGCGCTCAAGGGCAGCATGGACGGGCCGAACGGCGCGCTGCATGCCTTGGCGCTGACCACCAAGGCGCCTGCTTGAACTGAAATATCAGGGTCCTGTGGCCCGATCGCGAGGAATGATCTGATGGACGTCAAGGACCGTATCAAGGAAATCATCGACGACAGCGATGTCGTGCTGTTCATGAAGGGCACGCGCGAAATGCCGCAATGCGGCTTTTCCAGCCGTGTCGCGGGCGTTCTGAACTACATGGGCATCGCCTATCGCGACGTGAACGTTCTGTCGGACGAGCAGGTTCGACAAGGTATCAAGGATTTCTCGGACTGGCCGACAATTCCTCAGCTTTTCATCAAGGGGGAGTTCGTCGGGGGCTGCGATATCGTTACCGAAATGGTCCTGTCGGGCGAGTTGGACCAGTTGCTCGAAAAGGACGGTATTGCCTTTGACAAGGCCGCGGCCAACAAGATCCGGGAGGCGAATGCCTGACGGGTATCGCCCTTCGGTTGCATTTGTTAATAAGGTCCTGCTGTTCAGGAAGTGATCCGGCAGTCATGGTAAATACTTGAAGCGGATGAAAAGTGGCTGGGAGGTCTTATCATGCCGATGTCCAGTCTGCACTTCGTCATCATCGAAAAGGACAGCTTTATCGCGGCTGATATGGCTGAGGGATTGCGTGGCGCTTGCCCCAATTGCACCGTTACCAACCTGACAGAGATGTGCGACGCAGCCGCCCTGCCCCCCGATCCGCTTCACCGCCGGATATTCATCACGGGCGAGCGCATTACCGCGATAGATCAGTCCGGCCTGTCCGGCATGGCGGCGGCCGAGGGCGCTGAGATCGTCGTTCGCGCCGGTTGGGATTCCGATGAGGCCGTCCGCGCGCGCGGTTTCCTGACGCTTGCAGCGCCGTTTACCGATGCCGATCTCTACGACATCGCGACGCGTGCCCTTGGCCAGCGGCAAATGATGGCCGGAAGCTGATTTGAAAGGCCGCCCCAAGGGGCGGCCTTTTGCGGTTCAGTACCGGTCTTCGTCCCAGTCATCACCGTCCCAATCATCCCAGGCGTCGTCCCGCCGGCGCCCCGCCAGCTTTGACGCGAGGGTCAGACCCACGGCAAAGGCACCGATCACTCCTGCGGCAGGCATCGCGCGTGAGTGAACGACGCGGTCGGTCATCTCCTGCGCCTCGCTGAAGAACTGCGGCGTAAGGCCGACCTTTTCCGCAGCGTTCTGCGCGGCGTTCCGCGTAAACTGCTGAACCTTCGCCTCGGTGCCATCGACGAAACTGTTCGCTTTCAGCGCCGCCTGGTCCATCAGCTCGTTGGCCTTGTTGCCAGCAAGATCGGCAACCTCACGAGCCTTGGCCTTGGCTTTGTCCAAGGCGACATCGGTGGCCAGCGATACCCGGGCCTCGATCTCTCGCTTCAACTCATCAGTGCTGGGGACGGTATGCTTGGGGGTCGAACTGGTCGCCCACAGCACGCCGGCGATCACACAGAACAGAATGCCGATAGCCAGCGAGGCGCCGAGCGGACCCCACCCGAGGTTACGGGCGAGGAACGTCCAGAGTGCAGCCAGCAGAAACCCCAAGGCGAGCAGGGCAACGACCCCTGCCCCGGCCTTGAGGCCGGCCCGCCGTCCCATATCCTGGACGGCAAGCTGCATTTTGCGCGCGTAATCGAACATCTCAGCGGCGGGCGAGGATCAGGCCGACCAGGAAGCCGAAACCGGCGGCCATGCCGAGCGCAGCGGCCGGGTTGCGGCGCACGTAGTCCGACATCTCGTCGTAATAGTCTTCGGCATGCTCAGCCAGCTCACCAGCCTTTTGCTCGCCGGCGCGATAGAGGCGCTGGGCCTCGCCCCGGGCCTGCTCGTAGACCTCTGCGCCCTTTTCCTTGGCAACGCCGAGCTTGTCCTTGGCTATGTCGACGGCTTCGGCGCCCTTGGCCTTGGCCTGGTCAAGCATGTCGGCGCCCTTGTCCTTGGCGTCGTCCATCGCGCGCTTGGCATCATGGGCGAGGTCTTTGGTGCCCTGCTCGACCGTGCGGGCGGTATCGCGAGCCGCGTCCTTGATGTCGTTGCGGGCGTCGTTGGACGAATAGTTCGTGGCCATGGCGTTCGTTCCTTTCATCGGGCAGTGCTTTTTGCCTTCGGGGTGAGAACGGTGCCTGCCGGGCATTTGTTCCCGATTCCCACGGGAATTGTTGTTGGTCGGAGGAAGTCCGGCGGCCTCCTGTGCTGAATGCGGTCAGCGGCGGGCGGCGGCGAGCACGCGCCGGGCCAAATCCGCCTCCAGCGACCTGGCGCCGGGTGACGGATCATGCCCCAGCAAGCCGTTCGGACACAGGCGGTCATCGTCCCAGCCGTGATGCTCGGCGATGGGATAGAGGCAGATCCCCTCGACCGGGACGCCGCGCGCGCGCGCGCGCGGGACTTCCGCGGTCACGTAGTCGAACCATGCCGCGCGGCGCGGCCCTTCGATGCCGGTTTCGGCCAGCAGCAGCGGCCGATCATAGCGGGCGCCGACCTCGAACAGCAGGTCTGACAGCGGGCGATACAGCACGTCGTCCACATCGATCGGCTTGCCGCCGTGGATCCACTGGTTGTTGAAGTAATAATTCACACCGACCAGATCGAGAAACTCGGGCGCGCCCCCGATCTGCGGCCAGATTCGCCCAGCTATCAGATCAAACGCCTGGAATTGGGCGTCGTGATGGCCATGCGCCTCATAAAGTGGCCGGCCCGTCCAATGGACGTGGTGAATGCCCAACATCGGCTCGGCCAGCATCAAACGCGCACGCGGGTCGACGGCCCGCGCTTCGGCGGCGGCGGCCAGCCATGCGCGGGCAAGCTGGACCTTTAGCTCGTAGCCGCGGCCTGCGGCAAAGGGGTTGAGGTAGCGCGCGTCGCCCCCTGCCCAGGAAAAGAAGCTGATCTCGTTGATCGGGCACCAGAACGGCACAGCGTCGGTGAGCGCGCGGTGATGCAGTGCCAAGGCACGGGCAAATGCGGCGAAACGGGTGACGAAACCCGGCTGCCAGATGTCCAGATCGTCCGGCCAGCCGTAATGCATCATGTCCCAGATGACCTGGGTGCCGCTGTCACGCGCCGCCTCGATCATCGGCGTCAGGCTAGAGAAATCATAGCGACCGGGGGATTTCTCGATCAGGTGCCAGCGCGCAGAATCGCGACAGGCGCGGATTCCGAGGCCGGCCAGTTGGCGATAGTCCTGCACCGCATGGCTGTCGTGACCGGTCGAGGCGATCAGGTCCAACCTCCTCCCGTCGCGCAGTCGGTGGGTTGAGCCCTCCCAACCGCCTAGGATGAAACTGGCAAAGGTGCTGAGGGGGGGCGCGGGTGCGCGCGCGGCCAGGACTTCGTCGATCAGGCTCTGCCATTTTGGGACCACGACCTCGGCCGAATAGCTGGCTTCGACATGGGACCGCAGTCCCTGCCCCAGTCGCTTGCGCAAAGGCGCGTCACCAATCAGCCGCAGCATGGCGGTTGCGACGGCGGTGGGGTCCTCGTGCGCAACAAAGAGGCCCGTCTGCCCGTCGCGGATCTGCTGGCAGGCGCCGTTATCAGGGGTCGCAATGACCGGCAGCGCGGCGGCCCCCGCCTCGGCAATGACATGCGGCATCCCCTCGCCGCGCGATAGCCAGCAAAAGACGTCCATCGCGGCCAGCAGGTCTGGCACGTCGGGCCGGTCGCCGGTCCAGATCACGCGATCCTCGAGGCCAAGATCGCGCGCAAGCTGGCGTAGTTCGGCCGCATATTCCGGCATGAAGGCGTCGGGACCGCCCACGACGACGAACCGCGCCTGCGGCGCTTGTGCAGCGGCGATTGCCGCGGCACGGATGAAATCCTCGACCCGCTTCTTGCGGTCGAGCCGTCCAACCCAGCCGATCAGCAGTTGGTCATCGCCGATCCCGAGCGCAGCGCGCACGGAGCCGCGAGACGCCGGGTCGAACTCGGCCAGGTCGATCATCGATGGGATTTCCAGCGCATGGGCCGGGTTCATTCGGCCCGCCGCCGCGGCGCGGATGCTGTCGCACACTCCTACATAGCGGGTTGTGAAATGCTTTGGGCCCGCCAATGCCTCGCTGACGAGGCCGCCATGTTCGATCAGTGGCGGGCGGATCGCCAGCCGTTCGAGCGCGGGATAGATGTCGGCCACGTTTTGCGAGCTGATGACGACATCCGCACCGGCAAGCTTGCGGCGCAGGTAATCGACGGTCTCCTCGAACCCGAGGCTGTAGGCGGTCGTGTCCACATGGACACCCAGGGCGCGGAGTTGTTCGGCGCTCTGGTCAGGCATCCCCTCCTTGCGAAAGCAGGGCAAAACCTCGATCCGGTAGCGATCGCGCGGCAAGTTGCGGGCAAGCAGGCGTACCTCGGTCTCCTCGCCGCCCACAACCAGCCAGGCAAAGACCCAAAGGATGCGGATCTTGCCAGCGTCGGGATGCGGCTCGGGAATGTGCCCCGAGGCAAGCACCTCGGCGGCGCGCATCTCCTCGAGTTCGCGCACGGTCAATTCGCGCGGGGCGGCGTCGGCGAACTGTGCCTCGACGGCACCGGCGTCACTCATGTGCGAACACCACCTGCAGGAACTCCGGCCGGTCGGCGACCAGATGGCGCAGGAGGGCCGGCGCCTCGTCGTAGGGCACCACATGGGTAATCATTTCGCGCCGGATCAGATCACCCTCGGCCTCCAGAAGGCGCAGGGTTTCCTGCGCCAGCCGCCGCTGGTCCCAGACATCGGCCACCGCCCGCGGCATGCGGTTGATCTGCGCGCAGCGGATCGCGAGGCCGTTGTGGTGGAACTCCTCGCCCAGACGCGTGCCGTCGAGTCCGCCCTGGTAGAAGGCCAGGTCGATCACCACGCCCTGCGGCCGCAACGCGCGCAGCGCGAGGTTCAGGCTCTCGGACCGGGCACGGGTCTGGAAGACCATCTCGGCCCCCCTGCCCCCAGATTTGGAATGCCAGCGTCCCTTGGCATGGCGCCAGCCCTCGTCTTCGCCCATCGCATCAAAGCCCATGCGGCGGGCGAGGTCCTGGCGCCAAGGCGACGGATCGACAATGACGATTTCGGAAGCGCCGCCCACGCGCGCAAAAAGCGCACAGAAGAGGCCCACCGTGCCCCCGCCCCAAACCAAAACGGGGCGACCCTGCACCCCTGCCCCGAGGAACGGAACGGCGCGCCCAAACTCTTCGACATCGCCGTGCAGGATGCCGTTGGCGGCGATCGGTCCCATCTGGGCAGCAAAGATGCCCAGCATCGGGTCCATGCCCGGCGGCAGTTTCAGCAGCAGGTCGTGGTCGGGGTTAGCCGTGTGACCAGTCTTGTGGCCAAAGGTCGTCGCCAGCACATCGCCGTTGGCGAAACCCCCTGCGCGGCTGTCGATGACGCGCCCGACCTCCATGTAGCCAAGGAAGTTGACCGGGAAACGGGCCGAAGGCTCGCCGGGCACGAACACCCCTGCCCCTTCGTCCCAGCGGCTGTGCAGATAGGGGTTGGTCCCCTTCATGAAGGTCAGCTCGGTCCCCGCCGAAAGACCGGTATACATCAGATCGAGGCGAACCTGCCCCTCGCCTGCCGGACCCTCCTGATAGTCAAAGAAATAGGGCTCGCCCGGGCGTTCTATCCCCAGCGAGCGAATGCGGCGATCTTGGTGCGGCAGGGCCGCCATCCTACGCAGTGGCTTGACGAAAAAACGGCTGCGGGTTGGACCGCAGCACCTCCATGGTCACGAGGGCGCCGGTTTGGGCGGATTTGCCGATGGCGAGCGCGACGCGATGCGTCTCCAGCGCCTCGGCATAGGGGCATCTGATACGGTTCTCTTTCCCTTGGACGGCATCGACGAAATCGCGGTCCTCACGCCAGACGGGATCACCCTCGGCGTGACGAACCGGACGGCCGTGGCCGGTATCGATCATGATGTCATGATCGGTGATTTCCATGGCGAGCGCGTCGGCGAACACATGCAGCCCGACCCGGTGGTTCCAACGCAGAAGGCAGGTCGCGGCGAGGTTGGCGATGGTCCCCGAGGCAAAGCGCAGCGTCGCGGTGGTCGCGGTGGGCACCGTCAGACCAGCGAAATCGGCGCGATCGCGATGGCTGGAAAGGCCGAAGACGTCGGTCACGTCGCCAGCCAGAAACCGAGCGAGGTCGATGATATGCGTCGCCTGCTCGACTACCTGGCCGCCGCTTTCATCTTCGCGCCACCACCACTGCGGCGGGGGCGTCTGGTCCAGCCAGAAACCGGTCATCAGCTGGGCCGGGTTGACGGCCAGCTGCGCCCGCGCCTCATCCACCGTATCCAGGTAGCGCCAGTGATAGCCGACCGCGGTGATTAGTCCGGCGTCCTCGACCTCCGCGGCGATGTCCTCGGCTACCTTCAGGTCGAGGGACAGGGGCTTTTCCACGAAGAAGGGCTGCCCGCGCGCGATGCAGGCCCGCTCGGCTGCGCCATGGGCAAAGGGGGGCACGCAGATATAGACGGCGTCCAGATCACTTGCCTCGAGCATCGCCTGATGGTCGGCGAAGGCTTCGGCGCCAAAGCGGGCGGCGGCCTCGGCGGCCCGTGCGGCGTCCGGGTCGGCGATGGCGACAATGCGCACGTCCGGCATTGTCTCGAGAACTCCGAAGTGGCGGTGGGCGATGCCGCCCGCGCCGATAAAGCCGAGACGTGTCATGGTGGTATTGTCCTTCGTGTGGCCGTCCAGCAGGTCGGCATAGAGCCGGGCGGTATCCTCGCCCATGCGGGTTGCGGTGAAGTATTCGTGGAACCGCGCCTGTTGATGAACGGCGTTGCGTGCGGTTGCGTCAGGCGCGGCGAGGGCATCGGCAATGGCCTGCGCCAGTCCCGCGGCATCGCCCGGAGGGGCGAGCCCGGGGTGATCGTCGCCCAATGCCTCGATGATGCCACCAATGCGGCTAGCGACCACCGGCAGGCCGGCGGCCATAGCCTCGAGCACGACCAGCGGCAGGCCCTCAAATGCCGATGGCAGGACCAGCAGGTCCGCCGCCGCCATGAGCGCGGGCACATCGTTGCGGGTGCCAAGAAAGTCGATGTCGTCGAGAAGGCCCAGCGCCTCTGCATGTTTGCGCGCGGCCGCCTCGGTCTCGCCAGTGCCGACCAGTTGCAGGCGCAGGCCTGGGTGGTTGGCACGGAGGAGCGAAAAGGCGTCGATCAGGACGTCATGGCTCTTTTGCGGGCTGAATCGCGCGACGCAGAGCAGCTTGGCTGACGCGCCTGCCGCCCGCGGCTGGCGCGGTGCCAGATCGCCGGGCGGCAGTTCGCAGCCATTCGGAATTGAGTTCAGCGACATTTCCGGTGCGAGTTCGGCGAGGATCGGACGCCAACTCTCGGCCGCCGATTTGCTGACCGCGACAACGGCGTCCACGTCACGCAGCATGGCGGCGTAATCCGCTCGTTGCTGCGGATCGGTGATCAACCAGGGCAGGTGTTCGGTGCGCAGCACGGCCGCACCGTTGGCGCGGGCGGCGTGCACAAGGCCATGCCCCTCCCAGCCGATACCGGCATGGACATGGACCAGATCGGCCTGCGCCAGTGCATGCACCGCATTTCCCGGCCCATCGGCCGATAACACGCGCGCCCGCAGTCCCCGCGCCCTTGCCTCGTCGGCCAGGGCGCGGCCCTCGGCATGGTCGGGAAACAGCAGCGAGACGTGCCACTCCTCGCCCAGCGCGGCAGCCAGCGTCAGCATGTGACTGCCTACGCCCGATGGCGCCGGGCTGTCCGTCGCCAGAATGACGCGACGCGCCACCTCAGTCCCCGATGCCGACGCTCTCGACCGCGCGGGTCATCTGGGCGTCCAGTTGCGGGGCCAGCCGGCGATAGATCGACAGCGCCTGCCCCACCACCTGGTCCATGTTGTAATAGCGATAGCTGCCCAGTCGGCCGGCAAAGATGACGTCGGGCCGAGTCAGCGCCAATTCCTCATAGCGCTTGAACAGCGCCTGGTTTTCCGGGCGCGGGACCGGGTAGTATGGGTCGCCCTCGTCCGACGGGATTTCGTAGGTGATCGCCGTGCGGGGGTGAACCTGCCCGGTCAGGTGTTTGTATTCCGTGATCCGGGTGTAGGGCACGTCCTCGGAGGGGAAGTTGACGACCCCCACCGGCAGCAACCGCCGCTGATCCAGCGTCTCGTGCCGGAAGGTCAGGCTGCGGTAAGGCAGCTTGCCGAAGCGATGGCCGAAAAAGGCGTCGATCGGGCCGGTATAGATCGTCAGTGGCGCCAGATCGCGCGGCGGAAGGTCGTGGAAATCGGTTCCCAGCGCCAAGTCGATCAGCGGATGGTCAAGCATCGCCTCGAACATGCGGGTGTAGCCATGGGCCGGCATCGCCTGGAAACGGTCGGTGAAATAGCGATCGTCGGTGGTGGTCCGGGTCGGCACGCGGGCGGTCACCAACTTGTCCAGTTCGGACGGGTCGAGGCCCCATTGCTTGCGGGTATAGCCGCGAAAGAACGTCTCGTAGAGGCGCTCGCCGACGGCATTGACCACCACGTCGCGCGCGGTGCGGATTTCGGCCACCGGCTCTGCCTGCGCGGCGAGGAACGCCTCCACCTCGGCGTCAGTGGTCAGATCGAGGCCGTAGACGGCGTTTACCGTCGTCCGGTTGATCGGCATCGGCACGCGCATGTTGCCGAGGTCGGCCAGGACGCGGTGCTCATACGGTCGCCAGTGGGTGAACTGGCTGAGGTAGGCCACGACATCGTCGCTGTTGGTGTGAAAGATATGCGGACCATAGCGATGAACCAGCAACCCGGCCTCGTTCAGGTGATCGTAAGCATTGCCCCCGATATGCTCGCGCCGGTCCACAACAAGCACCCGCTTGCCTGAACCTTCGGCAAGGCGTTGCGCGAGCACCGAGCCGGCAAAGCCTGCCCCGGCGATCACAACATCATAGGCAGGGCTCTTGCCGCGGCGAATTCCAGGCGCGGGAAAGCGCGGCGGCCGCCTGCCCTGCGGCCCAAGGGCGGCGGCGGTGCGATGCCCTGCTGCCTCGCCCAGCAAGCGGTTCATGTGCCGGAAGGTGGCATCCCAGCTGAGCGTCGCCAGAACCCGGTCAGCCTCATTGCGCCATTCCCTGCTTTCTTTGCCCTGCAGCGCCGTCTCGATGGCGCCCGCGAAACCGGCGGCATCGTCCGCAATTCGCACCGCGGCGAGATCGCCGTAATGGCGCCGCACGTCCCGCACCGGGGTCGAGACGACCTGCAGGCCGGCCGCCAGATATTCAGGCGTCTTGGTCGGGCTGATGAACCGCGTCGCTTCATTCATCGCGAAGGGCATCAGGGCCACGTCCCAACCGCTCATATAGGCGGGCAGGTCGGCGTAATCGCGCGAACCGAGCCAGTGGATATTTGCCGCGCGCGGCAGTTCCGCCTCGGAGAGTTTGACGACCGGGCCGATCATGACGATCTGCCAATCGGGACGCGCGGTGGCCAGATCGCGGATAATACCGAGGTCCAGCCGCTCGTCGATCACCCCCGCATACCCGAGGCGTGGACCCGGGATGGCGGCTTGATCAGCGGGCTGGAGGGCCCCGCGGCGGGCCGTGGCGAAATGGGCCGCATCGACGCTCGACGGGAATGGATGAATATTGTCGTGCCGGTCGCGCTTTGCCTCCCAGATGGAATAGCCCCCCGTAAAGACGACGTCGGCCGCAGCCAGCAGATCTGCCTCGTTGCGGCGCAGATCGGGCGGGGCAAAGCGAAAGTTCGACAACTCGTCCATGCAGTCATAGACGACGGCTGTGGCCGGGACATGGCGGGCGATGGGCCACATCTGCGGGGTGTAGAACCACAGAACCGGCGGCCGCGCCGCACCGATCAGCCCCAGCATCTGGTCCAGAAGTCGAGCCAAGGTCCGCTCGGCCTCTGCCGCGCACTGTGTCCGCGGCACCCGCGGACGAATGGCCTGCACGGTCGTCCCATCGAAGGAATGAAATTCGAGATATGCCAGATGATGATCCGTCGGGATCATCTCTTCCCAGAAATATACGCGGCGATCAGCGGCGAAGCGGCGCATCAGGTGCTGGGGTCGTTGCAATACGAAATCCCAGCGTAGATGCGAAAAACAGATCAGCGGCGCATCGGACAGCGTGCCCTGGCTGCCCGCCAGTGCCTGCGCGGATAAAGCCTCGTTCATGCAATGTCCTTTCGGGTCTTTTCTGCACGCTTGTTCAGGGCATCGTTGATCAACGCCTCGAGACGCAAAATGGATCGTGGCCAGGTCCAGTTTTCCTGCACCACCCTGCGCGGGTCGAAGGTGTCGGCGCGCGACAGCAACACCTCGAGCGCCTGGGCAAAGTCGTCTTCTTGGGCGATCAGCCCGGTCTGCGGCGTGATGTACTGCCGCCCACAGACAAGACCGGCATTGGCGAGAACCGGCAATCCACCCAGCATGTACTCGGTCAGGATCGCCGGCGCGCCATCGTGGACCCCGCAGACGAGACCGACGCGCGCCCGGTTGATCAGGGCATTCACCTGGTCATGATCGACCGGTCCGACCCAGGTGATGTCCAGTCCGCGAGCTTCGGCCTCGGCCCTGAGGGTATCGGTCAATTCGCCATAGCCGACCACGCACAGGGCACGCGTGCCCGGACGGCGTGCGAGCGTGTCGAGCAGCAGGTCGTGGCGCTTGTAGCTTTGCGTTGCCGCGACATAGACGACATCAAATTCCTTGGGGGCGCCCGTCGGGTGAAAGGTTTCGTCCGACGCGAACTCCGGTCCTATGGGCAGGACCGCGCATAACGCCCCTGGGTGGCGGGCGCGGATCTCGTCGGATTGCCACTCGGCCCCCGTCAGGAAGAGGTCGACGTGGCGGCTGACCTCGGGCGGTATACGGATCGCCGGCGCGTCGATGGAATTGTAGATCACGACGCTGCCTGGGCAGGCATCCAGCAGCGCCTCGTTCACCCCCAAGCCCCAGATACAAAGAATGTCAGGCGCCCCATGGCGACGGACGTGGGCAATCGCATCCGCCGACCCATAGGGGGCGCCGTGGGCATCAGCGCGAAAACGGCGCCGTGTCAGGCCGCGCGGGGCCGGGAGTGAGATGACCGTCCGGCCGAGCGCAGTCGCGCTCTCGAACGGCCCTTTATCGCTACCGACAAAGCTCCAGACCTCGGCCGCGTCGGCGAGTCCATGTGCGACCGCCGCCAAGGGCAGCCGTTCAAGGTATCCGCCGACGACGCGCACGGCGCCGTTATCCGGCGTGATCGCTCGCGGCCGACTGTTCCAGAAAGCGGCGAAATCCGCCTCCGTCAGGGCGCCCGGCAGAGGAGGAACCTCGTCGCAGAAGTCCGAGATAGCTACGACGCGACGGGTCATCCTAGCCTCCCCGGACCAACAGACGTTCTGCTTTTGTTTGTATCGGCGTGGCTATGCACCATCACCCACCCGCGCAACTTGATGTTTGTAAAGTCGTTTGCTGGGAACTGCTTACCTTGCCCATCTGAGCGCGGTAAAAATTGTCCACCACCGCCAAAGAACGAGGTTCAAGCCGTTCGGTTCCCGAGCGCGACGCGCGCGAATGACGCATATGCGGGGCGTTGAGGCAGGAAAAATTCGACGGGCAGCGTGCGGGCTTCAGCGGCTCGCGGTGCTGTTATCGGGACAAGACGGCAGCACCACAGATGCCGGATACGCCCACCCTTCCCGCCGCCCTCGGTCCCGGCTGCAGTTCCGCAAAAGGTTGGTCTGAACCCAGCCTATGCGCAGATTGCGGCTTGCGGAAGGAACAAGCGCGATGGTGGAATTTTGAACCGCGAATAGTCGGGGACTGACGGCAACCGCCACTCGACCAAGCCGCGTCAGCACCGGCGAGACGCGAAACCCCGCATCATCTCACTTGGGAAAATGGTACCGCCTCCCCGGCTTGAACGGGGGACCTCTAGATCCACAATCTAGAAAATAGTCGGTTTGCTAGGGTTGGCGTTGGTTGGTGCTAATTGAAAACCCGTGCAAATGCTGACTTTTAGCTTGCGTTGCGATTGGCCGTGATTCAGGAGGATTGGTTACTATCTGCTTACACGCGGGAAACATCTAATGGCCGTCAAACTGAATCAATCTATTGTTCTGGCTCTGCCGGTGCCCGCTACAGGGCAGACGTTCACTTGGGACGCCTCCGTGAGCGGATTTGGCGTGAGAACGTCCTGCGGCGGCTCACAAGCATACATCGTCCAGAGCCGCCTAAACGGCAGGTCGCGGCGGGTTACCATCGGCCCTGTCAGCACAATGACGGTCGAGCAGGCGCGCAAACTGGCGAAGGTCGAGTTGGCGGCGATGGTACAAGGCCGTGACCGCAACGCGGAGAGGGCCGAGGCGAAGTCGCGGACCATCACGCTGAGCGGTGCGCTGGACCTGTACGTCACCGGACGGCAACTCAAGGACAGCACAATCAAGCAAGCGCGATACCATATCGCCAAGTATTTCGGAGACTGGCTCGGTCGGGAACTTGGACTTGTCAGCCCGGCCATGCTGGTGGCCCGCTTCGACAAGATCACGTGCGAGAACGGCCCTACCGTTGCGGCGGGGGCCTGCCGGTACTTCCGCGTGATCTATGCCCATGCTGCCGCACATACCGCGCGACCTGACGGCACCCCTACCCTGCGGATGAATCCGGCCGCACGACTCTCTGCCCTCAAGCGTTGGCACCGGCCCAGCCGCAAGCAAGGCGTCGTCCGACCCGGAGAGTTTCCCGCCTTCATGGCGACGGTGCTGGAAATGCAGGCAAGCGGTCTGGTCGATCACAGGGTGTTCGGCAGATACGTGGAGATGCTTGTCCGGACCGGCCTACGCCGGGGGGAGGCGGTCGGCCTAACGTGGAAAGACATCGACTTCGACGCTGGAACCCTGCGAGTGCCCGAGCCAAAAAATTACAAGCCGCACACCCTGCCGCTGACCGCCCGGATCGTGGAGTTACTTGTGGCGCAACGAGCGGACAGCAAAGGCCAGCACGTGTTCTGGCAGCCGGGTCCAAAAGGATCGGTCCCCGATCCGCGCAAGTCGTGGGCGCACCTGCGGGCCGAGGCCGGGCTAGATATCGGCGCGCACGATCTGCGGAGAACCTTCGCGTCGCTGGCGGACGCACTGGACCTAAGCGGGTTCACTCTCGCGAAACTGCTGAACCATTCCACGGCCTCTGGGGCGGGTTCGGTTACGGCCGGTTATGTGATCTCGGATCACGAGCGTTTACGAGGGCCAATGGCGAGGATTGGTGCCGAGATAGACCGCCTATCGCGCCCCCCTTGCATTCCCACCAATCGCGATCCAAGTTAACCAAAGCCGCACGACATGGAGGTCGGTAGGTCCTCCCCTTTCCGGGATAGCCGGGCGGGGGTTCGAGTCCTCCATTTGAAGGCATCCGTGATGGAAACCGTGTCGTCGTCGAACCTAATTAATGCAAAATCCGCAGCGGCAAGATTGGGCGTAACCGCTTGGTGGCTGGCCAATGACCGCATGATCGCAGGTCAGAGCGGAACACAGCCGAAAGTGCCCTTCGTTCGGTTGGGCGAGAGAATGATTCGTTATCGCGCCGCCGACATTGACGCGTATATAGTGAACAATCTGATTGGTCCGGAGGTGCAGAAATGAACCCCCGCCGCGATCCGAATGACCTGTTGAATACGAAAACGGCTGCTGCCTATCTAGGTATTTCGCCCAGATGGCTGTCGGTTGACCGACTTCATGCCGCCGAGGGTGGCGAGAGCCAGAAAGTTCCGCATGTTCAAATCGGGCCTACGGTTCGATATAAGGTGAGCGACCTCGACGCGTATCGGGCCACGGGCGCACTGAACTTCCGGCGCGGGAGAAAGCCCAAATGGCTCCAGAACGCGGAAACGTATTCCGAGGCCGAAGCGGGCGAAATTCTTGGGGTCGATCCGGTGGCGTTTCCGGACTTGAGGGCCTTCGTACGAGTGAAGGGCGGCAAGTCAGAGCGGTTCTACGTCAAAGAACAGGTCGATGCATTCAAGGCTCGCCGAGACTCCGATTCTCACGAAAGCTGAATGAAAAAGAGGGGGCCGCGCCGCAAACGCCGACCCCCTCCGATACCATCCAACTGGCAGGCTCAAAATTAGCTGACCGATACGGCAACTGCAAGGGCCTGCCCCCGATTAAAGGGGCAAAATCCATGTCCATTATGTCTGTAATTCCGCTGGGCCGGCCAGTGGACATTCCCGACACGGCACAGCCATCCAAGCGGTTACAAGCTTTCTGCGATTTGATCGCGGCTGAAGTTGCCGCGCACCCCTTCGAACTTGATGGTCGAATATGGGCCATGCTTCCCCGGAAAGAATGGGCCGTTCGGTTGCAGGTCGAGGTTAAGACAGTTTCGCGATTATCGCAGCAGGCTCCAATCGAACGGCTGGACACCGGACGAAAGGGCGCGAACGGCACTCCGGTGAGGATGCTGGCCCTGCGGGTCATGCTTCCCGGCGAGAAGCCGGTGGGTATGAGCCACCGACACATGGCGAACATCATGCGGAAGATGTTCGAAAGTAAGACCGGCCGGACGCTGGGCAACGCCAAGTGGGGAATGCTCAAGGGCCTAGCCGAGACGTGGCCGGAAGGGCATCAACTGACGATCTTCGCGGATGCGTTGGGCGAGTGGCCGTTCTACGCCGCCGGGGTGAAGGCCAGGATTGAGTTTGAGCGTGACGCATACGGTACCCCCGGCACGGTGCGCTTCTATCGCTATCCCTCCGTCAGCGTCATGCGACGGTGGCCCAATGCTGTGGCGGACGCTTACCTCACCCGATGGCAGAGCAAGAACTCGGGGAAAGGTCTGCGGCAGCCTTTCGACTATCACCACCGAAATGAATGACAGGCATTGCGAGGGCTGGCAGGCCGTCAGCCGAAATGTCCCTACCTATCCGTATCCAATGTTATAGTAGATACAGGGTTACTACTCTTCTTGTCAGGGGACAGGGAGGTTGGGACATTAGAGTAGTCACCCCTGCGGCCTGCGGCCTTGGGCTTTCGGGCAGAGAGGATTTCAGCTTAAGGAATTTCAGGAAAGTGAGACGTGGGTTCGAATACGAATATGTATCAGGCTATAGGGGAAGTACCCCCCAAAACCCCCCGCCCACGCTTCATTGCATGATCCCGACAATCCGTCTGTATTCGTGCAAGCGGCTGAGTTGGCTGAGCAGGAACGCAGGGCGAGTCCAGAGACCCCCGAATTTGCCCCGCTGACGGCCATTCCGGTATCTGGCCGAGGGTTGGATGCGGAAAACGAAAGCCCCCGCTCCACGGCCCGCATATTGCCTCTACGATAGTGGTGCTGGAAGTGACCCATTTGCGGCTGCATGACTTGTGTCACGACCTCCGAAATGCTGTGAGTAAGACTCTCCTTGTTCGGGATCAAAGGTGGGGGCGGGAACTGGACGACCCGCCCTCACCACCCCAAGGGTGAATGCACTTGTGCAACATGTTTGCGCTACCAGCCGAACTGGACTTCGTCACGCATTACGGAACGACCTAGGGGACTAGGGGACCCCTGCCCGGAAGAAGAAGGGGGTTTGCGTTCATCCGGGGTTGTTGTTGGCTTCCCCTATCTACAGCGCACTAGGACGACCTGAACGAAACTCACAGCCATGGAGGGCTTAACATGAATGAGGGCTCCCATGGCTGGCAAAATCCGGCTGCTGAGAAAACCGAAGCCCGCCACCGATCCGGTTGACGGGTTTTGCGCGTGGCTGGAATCCTCATTCGTATTTCCAGCGGGGCCACGGCGGGGTGAACCCGTAACGCTGTTGCCGTTCCAGAGAGCATTTGTCCGCGACGTGCTTGCCCGTGATGGTGCTGATCCGCTTTACCGGATGGCACTGTTTTCGACGCCAAGGAAAAACGGCAAGTCTTTCGTGCTGGCCTGTCTGCTTCTGGGCTTCATGTTGGAAGATAGCCCGATTGCCATTCCTTGCTGCAAGGTCGGACTGGCCGCCCCGACTTCCCGCCATGCCATGTTCATTTTCACCAGTGCGATGGACCTGCTGATTTCGGTTGGTCGGGAAGGTGAAGCGAGAATTGTCACGCATCCCCAGCCGGGCAGCCTGCGAATTGGTAGGGCAGTCTGCGACGTATATTCCGGTTCGAAACTGTCGGGGCATGGGGCCAGCCTCAATGTGGCAATCGTCGATGAACTTGGCCTTTTGCCTGACCGAAACGCGGGGCTGCTCGATAACTTCATGGACGCCCTCGCCATCGAGAACGGCCGTCTTTTGGCGACCGGGACCCGAGGCGCAAGCCGACTGTTCAACGAATTGCTGGACGAGCCGCCGCGTGGGGTTGTGGCCCACTGCTACGGACTTGAGCGCGACCAAGACCCCGGCGACCCTGCGGTCTGGGCGAAGTGCAACCCCGGCATGGGGGCGATCAAAAGCCAACGCTTCATGCGTGACGCGTGGGACAAGGCAAAGGCTTCGGGGGCAACGCGCGAGTTTCTGGCATGGAACCTCAATGCCCGGCTTACCCCGGCCCGCGAACTGCTGATCCCGTACGACCAGCTAACCGCCGCCTACGATCCGGAGGTTAAGCCGGTTGAGGGTGAACGGTGCTGGGTCGGCCTCGATTTGGGCGGGTCTGCGGCGCAGTCGGCGGCGGTAATCGCGTACGAGTCCGGCGTGGTCCGGCTGCTGGCAGCCTTCCCCGACCAGCCGATTGATCTGGCCGAGCGTGGGCGACGGGACGGCTGCGGCGACTTGTACCTGCGCGGACTGCGGGACGGCGACTTGATACTGACCTCCGGCAGCGTCACCGACATTCCCGAGTTTCTGGCGGAACTGGTCAAGCGCGTCGGGCCGCATGAAGTCGTATCGGTGAGTTCTGACCGATACCGCTCAAGCGAGTTATGGACCGCGCTGCGCCGTGCCGGGCTTAGCTGGAAAACTCGTTTCCGGGGCAGTGGCCCGCGCGACGGCAACGCCGACATTCTGGCGACGCGAAAGCTGTTCTTGGCGGGCAGCCTCAAGCTGCAACGGTCGCAACTTTTGGAAGGCGCATTGGCCGAAAGCGACGTGAAGGTTGCCACAACTGGCGCGGCGCAACTGGACAAGGCCAGCCGCATGAGCCGCATCGACCTCGCCCAAGCACTCGTGCTGGCCTGTAGCGCGCTGCTGGAAGCCCGCGAGGCCGTCGCTCCGACCTATTCGGTGGAGGTGATCTGATGGCCCGCCGCGATCCTCTGCCCCGCACACAACGCATCCTGCAACTGAGCGCATGGCGTCGGGACGTACGCGCGCTCGTCGCCTTGCGGGCGGCCTTCCGCTGCGAGCATTGCCACGGCTTCACCGGCATGGATGGCGAGTGCGACCACATCGTTAGCCGCCGGAAGCTTGCCGAGACCGGCGGCAGCCCGTGGGACACAGCGAATCTGCAATGGCTCTGCCCCGGCTGCCACAGCCGCAAGACGGCTGCCGAGCGCCGGGCAGCACGACCCCAGCGGCCCCGTTCAACCCTACACGCCCGCGCCCCCATAGCCGGCCGCGAAGCCTTTTTGGCGGCGGCGGGCTTTCCCGCACCCGACCAGCCCCCCAGCCCCGCCCCTGTCATCGTCATCTAAGGAATTACGACCATGCTGAAGTCCCAGAGCATCCAACTTGCCCAAAGCCACCGCCGCGAAAAAATGGCGGCGATTCAGAAAGCCGAAGGCGATCCGTCTGACGACCAGATTGCCGAGCTTCGTACCCTCGCCGACGCGTACGAGCGGGGCGAAGTCGAATATCGCGCGGCCGTTCTCACGGAAGAAAGCGACCGGGCCACGATCCGGGCCGAGGACAAAAGCGAGGACGCTTTCCAACGTGAGTGCCGGGCGTTCAGCCTCGCCCGCGTGGTCGAACGTGCCGAGTCCGGCCGGATGCTAGACGGCCGAGAAGCCGAGGTATCGCAGGAACTCGAAAAGCGGCAGGGTGCTGCCAAGCAAGGTGGCGTCATCGTTCCGTGGGCTGCGCTGGAAACCCGCGCCGACGCCGTGGTGACGACTGCCACCGACGACAACCTGACTTCGCGTCCGGTGATCGGGCCGCTGGAACGCATCTTTGCTGATAGCGCCGCCAAACGTTTTGGCTTCGATATTCGCAATGTCACTGGCCGTCCGACCTATCCCGAGATTACCGCTGGCGCGACCCCGACTTGGGTTGCCGAGGGTGCCGGGACCGATGCCCAGAATATCGCCACCCTGACCCAAGCTGCCGTCATGCGGACGGTGACGGCGCGCTACCTCATCACGCGGCAGGCGACGAAAGAGAACCCGGCGTTGGAGGACACGCTGCGGCGCGATCTGGCGGGGCTGATCTCGGCGGAACTGGACCGGGTGGCCTTCCAAGGACAGGGCGGCCTTGAGCCGGTCGGGATTCTGAAGCGTCTGACAGACGCGGGCCGGGTGCAGAATGTCGGTGCCAAGGCATCGTTCGGTACGCTGCTGGCGGCGGCTGTGAGCCTGTGGGAGACTGCCGGGCTGGCGGGACCGGACAAGGTAAAGATCGCTGGCGCGCCTGTGCTGTTGCAGACCACCGCCGACGATCTGGTGAGCGGTACGGCCGTATCGTCCTTCGACCGCCTGAAGGCCGCGTTTGGAAGCCCGATCTTCTCGCCCCAAGTCAGCCCGACCGCAGCGCGGGATGCCACTGGAAAGGGTCGCAGCACGGTTGTCGTAGGTGCCCCCGAGGGGCTGGCGCACATCCTGCTCTGGGGCGCGCCTGAGATTCTGGTTGATCCTTACAGCGAGTCCAAGACGGGCAAGATCGCGATCACAACTTTCGCCTTCGCGGACGTGATCGTGCAGCGGGTTGCGACCCACTTCCTCGCGCTGACCAACGTTCAGGATCGGGCCTGATCCGATGACCGGGGCGATATCTCACGTCTATCCGGTTGAGGGGCTGGAAGTGCGGCAGCAAGGGGGGCGTCCGACGATCTTCGGGCGCTTCCCCTATAACTCGCTCGCGACCATGAGTGACCGGGGTACCGTCCGCAAAGAGACGATCAAGCCGGGGGCCTTCGGCTTTGCCATTGGCGATCTCACACGCGACATTCACCTGCTGCTCGGACACGACTTCAACCGGCCTCTCGCCAGTCGCAAGGCAGGTTCCCTGACGCTTCAGGACACAGATGACTTCCTTGAATTTGTCGCCTCGATCCCCGAGGGCGCAGACCGCGCATCCCACGTCACCGACGCCTTGGCGATGCTGGGGGCGGGCCTGATTGCGGGGGTGTCACCCGGATTCCGCGTGCCCCCTTCGGACGTGGTGCCGGATGCGGAAAAGCTGGTGCCCGAACCCGGCAACCCCCGCGTGATGATCCGGCAGCTATTCAAGCTTGTGCTGTTCGAACTCTCCCTCGTAACCCGCCCCGCCTACGAACAATCGCGGGCCGAGTTGCGGGCGCTGGACACGAACCCGACACGCCCGCCCGCGTGGCGGAATTACATCTGGTGACCCCATGCACGGCATTACGTTTCTGCAAGTCGATTTCTCGCCCGGCCCGGTTCCGGCGGTTCCTGCCGCCAGCGACATTGCCCTAGAGGCTGGGGCATCTCTGGACCTTGCCACAGCGTTCCTGGGGGCGTCGTGGGAGATGATCGAGAACTTCACGGGACGCTGCTACAGGGCTACCGCCGCTGGCACAGTACTGGTCGAAGCCAGCGAGCCGATGACGTACGTGTGGCCGAGGTTTCCCTATCCGGCGATTGTTACGGCCGAGAGGTGGGACGAGGGGTCACAGACGTTCCAGCCCGACACCTGCCGCTACATGCACGGGCGCTGCACCTTTGGCGGCGGCACTCTCTACAGGCTGACGCAAGCCCCTACCCCTGCCCCGGTGAGCATCCCGGAGTGTGTCCGGCGGGCGGCGGCGAACCTGACGCTTTATCAACTGATCCACCAGCCCCAGAGGCGCGAGTTTCGCAGTCAGACCATGGCTGACGTGACCCTGACGCGCGAGGCGGTTCAGGGGCTGTTTTACGGGTCCGGGGCGGGGGCGCTTCTGGCTAGCGAGGTGCGGCGATGAGGTGGCCTTGGCAGACCCCAGAGGTCGAGACGCGATCCACGCCCGTGGTGACGGCGCAGTACATCGACGCGCGGCGAGGCATTGCCGTGGCTGGCGACACGACCAGCCTGTCCGCGACCGTGGGCACCTGCGCTGGTATCTGGTCGCGGTCCTTCGCCATGCTGGTGCCCGACCCGGTTGACGACCTCACACCCGACATTCTCGCGGCTGTAGGGCTGGACCTGTTTTTCCGGGGCGAAAGCCTCTGGCACATCGGGCTGGACCAGTCCCGCCTCACCCTGCGGAGGGCGGCTAGCTGGTCGGAGTATGCCGGGGGCCGTTACAGCCTCGCCCTCTCGACGCCGGGCGGTAGCAAGACGGTGCGCGCCCTTGAGGATGAAGTGGTCAAGCTGACGATCAACGCCGCCCCGGAAAGCCCGTGGCGGGGAAGGTCCCCCCTCGCGCTGATGGGCTTGTCAGCCTCCCTGCTGGCTGACCTTGAGCAAACCGTGTCATCCGCGCTGCCCTATACGGGCAAGGGCTTGCTGCCCATTCCAAGCACGGTGCCTGAGGACCAAAAGACCACGGCGCTACAGGGGCTAAGGCACGGCTCGCTGGCGGTCGTGGGGTCGAAAGAGGACTTTGGGCATCACACGGGCGGCAGCCGGTCAGAGTTTAAGCGGGTCGAACTCACGCCCGATCTGTCCGGGGTCCCTCTGGTCGAGACGACCCGCGACCTTCACGAGCGTGTCCTTGCGGCTGCGGGGGTTCCGCCAAGCCTGTTCACGGCGTCGGGCAACGCTGGCGCATCCCGAGAAGCCCTGCGCTTGTTCACGACCCTGACGCTAGACCCGCTGGCGAGGGCAATCACGCCCGAACTGGCCCGCAAGATCGGGGTGACCCGGCTTGGCCTGCAAGACCTCGCCACGGCTGACACGGCGGGCCGGGCGCGGTCGGTGAGTAGCCTCGTGCAGTCAGGGGTGCCCCTCGCCACGGCCATGTCGCTGGTCGGCTGGGACAACGTTGACCTGCCCGAAGGCGCGTCGAAGCCGATCAACTCCGGGGGCGAGTGATGCAATCACGTCTGTTCATGGCCGCGTGGCGGGCTGCCCGACAAAATCCCGCATGTCAGCCTGCGGCGCTGTTCCATGTCATGCGGGACGCTCAAGGAGCTGCCACAGTCGAGGCGGACGGCAACTTTAGCTTTGAGTACCTCTGCGGGTGCTATGCCGTCTTCGATAGCGCCAGCGACGGAAGCAGCTTTCAGGGTGTCACCGGCATCTATACGTCAGACCTCAAGGTCATCGTGATCCCGGACGCCGTGAAGGTGCAGCCGCTCACCCTGCCCGACCTTGGCGGCACCTTACTCCTGCGGCTGAGCAAGCCTCGCCAGCCCTTCCCGATGCTCACGCTGCTGCGGTCGAGGATCGGAACCGATGGGCTAGGGGTGACGCACAAATTCCTCGGCGTGCCTGCGGCATCCGATGGATTCGGCGGCATCAGTGCCGAGACCCCCGCATCTGCTTACGCATCGCTTACACAAGCTTTGGCGCAGGTGGACAAAGATGGTCTAACTTACTGATTTTGTTGGTACCGCCTCCCCGGTTTGAACGGGGGACCTCTAGATCCACAATCTAGCGCTCTAACCAACTGAGCTAAGGCGGCACGGGACCGGGCATTACCGCCTCTGCGCAGGCGATGCAAGGGGCGCGCTTGCCCCGGCTTAAACGTCCCGTTACCAGAATATCGACAGCACCGGGAAAGAAATCCAGATGGGTATCAACCGCGAAAGCGATATCTCTGCCAGCCTGCAGATCGGTCCGACCGACCAGGGCATGGTCCGAATCTATGTGGAGGGCGAGGGGATCGAACTGCCGCTCGACTTCGAACCCGAGGAGGCGGCCGAGATCGTCGAGGAACTGCAGGCCGCGATCGAGGCGGCACAAGCGCTGAGCGCGGGGCCGAAGGGCGGTCCAAAGGGCCGAAAGGGCTGAACTGGCCCCCTGCCCTAGCTTCCCGACCAACCCGTAGGATCCAGCATCGCCTGCACGCGCCAAGCGGCGACCCGGGCAAAGTCGCGCGTCAGACGCGTGCGCCGCGCCGCCGCCAGCCGCGTGAGGGGCGCCGGGCGAACCAGTTCGGCGGCATAGGCATCGGCCACGATCAGGCCGCTTTCCTCAGGCAGCAGAGCGGTCGGGAAATGGCAGTCGGTGGCCCAGAAAAAGCGGTCGCACCACTCAAGGTAACCCTGCCACTTTCGGTCAGCCAGAAAATCGGCGCGGCAGCTCTTGCACTCGATGATCCAGACCTCGCCCGCTGGGGTCAGGGCCATGACATCGACCCGCAGGCCCGGGATCGGGACGAATTCGGTCAGCGCGGCGTGATGCATCTCGCGCATCAACCGGGTGACGCCGCGGGCAAGGCGCTGACCGGCCTCGCGCGGCAGCGCCGGGTCGTCGGGGACGGGGTTTGCTGCGGTCACTGGCATGGCGCCAAATTGAACGAAACGTAAACATCGTGCAAGCCCGCGGACGGCCCGTATCGCGGCTACCCCTTGATCGACAGGGCGTGCCGTCCTATTTCTGGTCGCAGGCGGGTTTCTGCTCTTCTCGTGTTCGGCCTTTTCCCAGTGGCCTATAAATATTCCGAGGGTGCTGGCTCTGGCGAGGTCCTGGCCTCGTTACCCGGCGCCCACCTGGTACGCCAGGCTCTCGGGATTTCGCGCCGACACGGTTGCATCGGTTCCCGCCGCCTCATCCCTGAAAATGCAGTGCCAGCACCATCCAGACGGGCAGCGTCAGTGCGGCCGCGATGGTGCCCTGCGCGATCAGAGTGGCAACAGGGCGCGGGTTGGCGCCAAAGACCCCGGCAAGGACATGCGCCGAAGGCGCGGTCGGCAACGCCGCGATCAGCAACAGGACCGCGCGCTGATCGGCCGGCAGGCCGAGTACCAATCCCAGAACCAAGGCCGCAAGCGGCAGAGCCAGCAGCTTGATCGCGACGAAAGCTGCCTCGCGGGGGCGCGGGCGATGCAGCGCCTGCCAATCGAGGGTCGCGCCCATTGACAGCAGCGCCATCGGGATCGCCGCATCGGCAAGGCGTTGCGCCATGGCCATCAACGGCCCCGGTGGATGCAGGTCCAGCAGGCCGACCGCGAGGCCGGCAAGACTGGCCAGCAGGAACGGGTTCAACGCCACCCGCAGCAACGTCGCCCCGAAACCAAGGCCGCCGCCACGCGACAGCACTGTCACCGCCAGCAGATTCGAGATCGGCACCCCTGCCCCGACCGCGACCCCCATCAAGCCCTGGACCCGGTCCGGGAACGCGGCGACGGCAACAAAGGCCAGCGGCGTGCTGAAGCGCCAGCAGGTTTGCCACTGTCCGGCAAAATCCAGCCGTGCCTGCGGGCCGGCGTTCGGCATCAGCAGCATGCCCGCCAGCAGCCCGATCCCCGCGAGCGCCCAGATCGACAAACCTATCGTGCCGAGATCCGCGAGCGAGGCAGGCCGCCGTGCCGCCGCCAGAAACAGCAACGCCGGCAGCAGCAGGTCGAAATTGATCCGGTCGATTCCGCGCCACACCTCGGCGCCAGTGCGCCGCACCAGCCAGCCTCCCAGCGCGATCAGCGCAAGATCCGGCAGCAATGTCGCGAGAA
Organism: Paracoccus suum; assembly: GCF_003324675.1. Taxonomy (NCBI): domain Bacteria; kingdom Pseudomonadati; phylum Pseudomonadota; class Alphaproteobacteria; order Rhodobacterales; family Paracoccaceae; genus Paracoccus; species Paracoccus suum. The sequence continues at coordinate 2,523,739 of NZ_CP030918.1, read as the reverse complement.
CGATCAGCATTGCGGCGGCTTAGCCCGCGGCGGGATGACGCGCCAGTGGCCAGAGAAGAGGCGAGCAGCACACGTCGGAATGGACTTGATTGGTGACCAGGGGACGCCACACGTCAGAAACGCAGTCGAGCGGGGGAATGGGCAGATCAAGGCGGCGGGCCGATCAGGCCCCGAATGCCTCGGGCCTGGCGGCGCGCGCGACCTGGTCGAGGACTGCGTTCACCAGCTTGACTTCGGGGCCCTCGGCAAAGAATGCCTCGGCCACCCGCATGTATTCCGAAATGACCACGCGTGACGGCGCCTTGGCCGCCATCAACTCGGCGCCAGCTGCACGGAACACCGCGCGCAGGACCGGGTCGATCCGGTCGAGCGGCCAGCGGTCGACGAGCGCACGGTCGGTCATCTGGTCGATCCGCGCCTGCCAGGTAACAGCATCGTCGAGGATGCGGCCGAACAGCTCTTCGTCCGCCTCGGGCGATTCAATGCCCGGCCCATCGGCGTCGGGCGCGGCGATGCGCCAGTGGCGAAACTCGGTCTCGACACGCTCGGCCGACTGGCCGGCGGCCTCCATCTGGAACAGGGCCTGCACGGCGTAGATGCGCGCGGCGCTGCTGCGCCGCTGGATGCGGGCTCGGCGCTCTGACTGGTCGGGTTGGCTCATGAACGGCTGCTTCCGTCCAGATCGACCGCCAAGCGGAACGGGTCGCGGTGCGCCGCCGGGCGTCGGTCGGGACGCCCGGACTGGCCCTGCCAGCGGCGGCCGAGCGCCACCAGATGCAGCGCCGCCGCGGCCGCGCCGCCACCCTTGTTCTGGCCGTCCGGTGCCGCGCGCACAGCGGCCTGGTCCATGTTCTCGACCGTCAGGATGCCGTTGCCGATGGCAAATCCGGCCAGCCCCAGTTCCGTCAGCCCGCGCGAGCTGTCATTGCAGACAGTGTCGTAATGCGTCGTCTCGCCGCGGATGACGCAGCCAAGCGCGACATAGCCATCATAGCGCTCAGACCGCGCTGCGATCGCGATTGCGGGCGGGATTTCCAGCGCCCCCGGCACCTCGATCAGGTCAACCGAGGCGCCCCCATCGGCCGCCATGGCACGCGCGCCGGCAATCAGATCGTCCGCGATGCGGCGGTAGTAGGGCGCGCAGACGATTAGCAGCCGCACCGGTCCGTCGATCCGGGGCAAGGGCAGGCTGGTATGCTCGGCAGTCTCGGCCATGCGGCGTCAATCCTTGGGGTCGGTCTGAGGTATAGGGCGGGTGGAATGGATGGAAAGCCCGTAGGCGTCAAGCCCGACCACGCGGCTGCGATCGGTATTGCTGAGGACGATCAGCTCGGACAGGCCGAGCGCCGACAGGATCTGCGCCCCGACGCCATATTGCCGCAGCACCTGGGGCGAGACCTCGCCCGGCCGGGTGACGCGCGGCTCGACATCACGCAGCAGGACCACCACGCCACGGCCCTCCTCAGCGATCATGCGCATGGCTTGCGGCAGATCCCCGGCCGAGGGGCGCGCGATCCCGAGCACGTCGTGCATCGGATCGAGGGCATGCATCCGCACCATGACCGGGCCGGGCGCAGTCAGATCGCCGCGGGTCAGGACCAGATGCTCGGCGCCATGCGTCTCGTCGGCAAAGATACGCATCATCCAGTCGCCGCCATGGGCCGAGGTGACGCGCGCCTGCCCGCGCTCGGCAATCAGGTTGTCATGGCGGCGACGGTAGGCGATCAGGTCGCTGATCGTGCCGATCTTCAGGCCGTGCCGCTGGGCAAAGGCGATCAGGTCGGGCAACCGGGCCATGCTGCCGTCGTCCTTCATGATCTCGCAGATCACGCCCGAAGGGTTCAGCCCGGCGAGCCGGGCGATATCGACCGCAGCCTCGGTATGCCCGGCGCGCACCAGCACGCCACCGTCACGGGCGCGCAGCGGAAAGACGTGGCCAGGGGTGGCGATGTCTGCCGCGCCATGCGCCTGGTCGATAGCCACGGCGACGGTCCGGGCGCGGTCATGGGCGCTGATGCCGGTCGTGACCCCCTCACGTGCTTCGATGGACAGGGTAAAAGCTGTCTCGTGCCGGCTGGAGTTGCGCGGCGACATGAGCGGCAGGCCGAGGGCGTCGATGCGCGCCCCCGGCAGGGCAAGGCAGATCAGCCCGCGGCCATAGGTCGCCATGAAGTTGATCGCATCCGGCGTCGCCATCTGCGCCGGTATGACCAGATCACCCTCGTTCTCGCGGTCCTCGTGATCGACAAGGATGAACATCCGGCCGTTGCGGGCGTCCTCGATGATGGACTCGATGTTCGAGATGGCATCGGACCAGTCCCGCTCCACCGGGCCGGGCTGTTCAAACATGGCAAGCCTCCGCAAAATATGTCTCGCCCGGCAGGAAGGCGGCAAGGCCCCCTGCCCCGGCCATTTCAGCCTCGTGATCGGTCGCGCCGATCAACAGCACGGCATCACCCGGCAGCCCTTCGCGAGCCAGCCAGTTTTTCATTTCGGTGCGCATCGCGCCCCAGCTGGCGCCGAACGGCGGCAGCGCCCGGGCGCTGGCAAAGGTCGTGCCGTCTAGCGCAAGTCTGTCCGCAAGGCTGTTGGGGCTGAGGCCCGGCGCGCACCCCAGATCACGGCGGACGGCGAGGCGCGCGAGCGTACCAGCCCGGCCGGCCGCCAATCGGTCGGTCTGGCGGAACAGTCCCAAACCGTTGGACGAGAACAGGAAGGCCACCAGATCGCACCCGGTGCTCGCTCGAACCCCGGCATAGGTCTTGTAGGGCAGGCCCAGCGCCTTGGCGCGGCGGACCTGCAGCCGCACCACCTCGATCGGCAGATTCGGCAACAATTCGGCCCGCGCGTGCCGCCAGCAGGTGGCGCGCCACGAGGCCCCGGCGGTCGCGGGACCGCGGTTGTGACCGGCGGCGGGGGGCGGAAAATCGCTCATGGCGAAGGGATAGCGGATGAGGCCGCCCGGCACCAGTGGATGCCGGAAGGCTCGCAGCGTCCGGCAGGCCCTGCGCCCTTGTCCGCCCTCGCCCCGGTCCATAACTTGCGACCATGACCCAGCACCTCAACCTGATGAAACTTTGCGTCGGCTGCGGCTCGCCCGGCGAGCTGGAACAGTGGCAGCGCCGCTTTGGCGAGGGGCCGGCAGAACATGTCACCCGCATGTGGCCGACACGCGAGGCGGAACTGCTGGCCGGGGGGTCGATCTTCTGGGTGTTCAAAGGGGTGATGCTGGCCCGCCAGCGGCTGCTGAGGCTGGACGAGCGCACAGGCACCGACGGCATTCGCCGCTGCGCGCTGATCCTTGACCGGCGGGTGGTGCGCACCTCGGCCATGCCGCGCCGCCCGTTCCAGGGCTGGCGCTACCTCAGGCAGGCCGATTCCCCGCAGGACGTGTCCGAGGAGCGCGCGGCCGAGCCGGTGCTGCCGCCGCATCTGTTGCGCGAGTTGGCCGAGATGGGCCTGCGCTGACGCGTCGCAGGTGCGCGGCGTATTTCGTCGGGAAACGCGCTGGTGCGATTTGCGGATCAGATTGCCCGTGCGCTTGACCGGCGCGGCGCGGGACCTTAGTCAGGGCGCGCGCGGGTGTAGCTCAATGGTAGAGCAGAAGCTTCCCAAGCTTACGACGAGGGTTCGATTCCCTTCACCCGCTCCATCCTGAAATCAAGCGGCGCAACTTTAGCCGTTCAACGCTGACTGGGCCTGCCGCAATTCGGCGGCCAGTGTCGCCACCATGTCGGCCGCTGGCATGGCCCGCGCCCCCGGCGCGCCGGTGCCCGCCCAGTGCGCGCCGTAGCCGAACTCGCCCTTGGCGCGGGCGACGGCATTGAGGCTTTTCCCAGCGTCATACGTGTAGGGATAACCGGCGCGCGGGACGTCCCGCAGGGTCTCGCCGAGGGCGGTAAAGCGGTTTGCAAGGCACCGCGCCGGTCGACCGGAAATGGCGTCGGTCAGCCGCGTGCCACCGGGCACTGCCGCCGCCAGGGCGGCGCGGTAGCTGGCGTCCGCCGCCGATTCCGGGCAGCCGACAAAGGCCGTGCCGAGTTGCGCCGCCACCGCCCCGCGGGCCAAAGCGGCCGCGATGTCGGCGCCGGTCATGATCCCGCCCGCGGCGATTACGGGCAGCGGGCTTGCAGTCAGGACTGCGTCCAGCAGGTCCATCATCGCCCGGGTTTCATCGGGCGCCTCGGGGTCGAAAATCCCGCGATGCCCGCCTGCCTCAATCCCTTGGGCGACCACGGCATCAAAGCCCGCGGCCGCGGCCGCCTGTGCCTCGGCCGGGCTGGTAACGGTGGCAAGCAGGCCGATCCCGGCGCCCTTCAGCGCGGAGATCTTCTCCGCGGGCGGCAGGCCGAAATGATGACGACGGCCGGGCGCGCCTGCAGCAGCAGGCGGAGCATGTCGTCATCTTCGACAAAGCTGCGATAGATGTTGCGCAGCGTCGGTGCCGGCTTGGCGCCGAAGCTGCGGAAGGCGGGGGCGAGGGCGGCACGCCATCCATCGGCGCGAGCCGGGTCCATGGGCAGGGGCTGGTGACAAAAGACGTTCACGTTGAACGCCCGATCTGTGCGTTCGCGAGTCTCGGCGATCATCGCCGCCGCGGCGGTGGCATCGACCGCACCTACGGCGATCGAGCCGAGGGCACCTGCCCCCGATACAACCGCGGCCAATGCCGGGGTCGAGGTGCCGGCCATCGGCGCCTGGATGATAGGCAGCGACAGACCGAGGCGCTGCATCAGCCCGGTCGTCGCTGCGGTATCGCTCGCCATGACCATCCCTCCGTCCCGGCGCATGCCTACTGGACTGTGCCCCCCGGACCACGCCGCCGCAAGGTGTGGGGGCCGAGGCTTGTTATCCCAGCGGCCCGCGGCTCATATCCGTCGGCGCTACGGGGGGCGGGGATATGACAGAATTCATCTTGCTGTTCGTTGCAGGTTTCGTCGGCGGGATGATGAACACGGTCGCCGGTGGCGGCACCTTCGTCACTTTCCCGGCCCTGGTGCTTTACGGCATCCCCGAGGTTTCGGCCAATGCCACGGCGACCCTGTCGGCCCTGCCCGGCTACCTGGCCGGCGCCCTCGGCTTTCGCCGCGAGGTGCAGAGGTTTGACCGCCGTCTGCTGGTGCGGCTGACCCTGTGGACCCTGCTTGGCAGCGCCATCGGATCTGGTCTGCTGTTGGTTTCGTCCAATGCCGCGTTCCGGATTCTCGTGCCGTTCCTGCTGCTGGTCGCGACGCTGGTGTTCATGTTCGGCGAGCAGGTGCGCGATTACGCAGCCCGCCACAGCCGCGGCGTCACCGCCTTTGGCGCGGGCACGCTGTTGCCGGTCGCCATCTACGGCGGCTATTTCAACGGTGGCCTTGGCATCGTGCTGCTGGCGCTGTTCGCGCTGTGGGGCATGCGCGACCTGCACGAGATGAACGGGCTGAAAACCTGGCTCAGCTTTGCGCTGTCGGTGATTTCGGCGGTCATCTTTACGGTGGGCGGCAAGATCGTCTGGGTGCCGGCGCTGGTCATGATGGCCGGCAACACCGCGGGCGGCTATCTGGGGGCACCTGTCGCGCGCCGCCTGCCGCGTTCGGTACTGCGCGGGTTGATTGCCGTGATCGGCTTCGGCATGACGACCCTGTTCTTTAGAAGACTGTTTCTGTGAAGGAAAACAAGATGAGCGATATCAAACGATTCGAGACGAGCGCCCGGATGAGCATGGCGGTCGTGCATAACGGCGTTGCCTATCTGGCCGGCCAGGTCGGCGAGCCGACCAAGGACATCTCGGGCCAGACGCAGGATTGCCTCGACCGGGTCGAGGCGCTGCTGGCGCAGGTCGGCACCGACAAGAGCCGCATCCTCAGCGCGCAGATCTGGCTGGCCGACATGGCCGATTTCGCCGCCATGAACGCAGTCTGGGATGCGTGGGTCCCGCGCGGCAGCGCCCCTGCCCGCGCCACCGGCGAGGCCAAGCTGGCGACCCCCGACTACAAGGTCGAGGTCATCGTCACCGCCGCCGTCTGATGATCATTTTGCGAGAGGCGGGGGCGGCTGACGCCCCCGCCATCGCCGCGATTTATGCAGCCCTGATCGCGGACACGACGATCACCTTTCGCAGCGCCCCGACCTCGACCGAGGACCGGGCAGCCTGGATCGCGGAACGGCAGGCTTCGGGGTTCCCCGTTATGGTGTCAGAGCGGGACGGAGACGTTCTCGGCTACGCCAGCTACGGTCCCTTTCGCGGGCTCGACGGCTATCGCCTCACGGTCGAGCATACCATCGCCCTTTCCCCAGCCGCACGCGGGCAGGGACTGGGACGAGAATTGATGCAGGCGCTAATTGCGCGGGCGCGCTCGGACGGGCTGCACGTCATGGTCGGTGCGCTGTCGTCCGACAACGCGGCATCGCGCCGTATGCACGCGGCGCTCGGCTTCACCCTCGCGGGCACCCTGCCCCAGACCGGCCAGAAATTCGGCCGCTGGCTGAACCTGGAGCTTTGGCAGTTGCTGCTGGACGGGCGCGAACGCCCCTAGAAATCCCAGTCGGTATCCTCGGTCGCCACCGCCTTGCCGATGACATAGCTGGACCCGGAGCCCGAGAAGAAGTCGTGGTTCTCGCTGCCCGGCGACAGTGCGGCCATGATCGCCGGATCGACCTCGCAGGCGGCCGGCGGAAACAGCGCCTCGAACCCGAGGTTCTGCAGCGCCTTGTTGGCGTTGTAGTGCAGGAACGCTTTGACGTCGGCGGTCAGGCCCAGGTCGTCATAAAGCTCGGCCGTGTATTTCGCCTCGATCTCGTAAAGATCGAAGATCAGCGAGAAAGCAAAGTCCTTGATCGCGGCGCGCTCGGCCTCGGGCAGGCGCTCCAGCGCGCGCTGGAACTTGTAGCCGATGTAATAGCCGTGGATCGCCTCGTCGCGGATGATGAGGCGGATCAGGTCGGCGGTATTGGTCAGTTTGGCCCGGCTGGACCAGTACATCGGCAGATAGAAGCCTGAATAGAACAGGAAGCTTTCCAGGAACACGCTGGCGATCTTGCGCCGCAGCGGGTCGGCGGGGGCGTCATACTCATCAAGGATCAGCCGCGCCTTGGCCTGCAGATGTGGGTTCTCCTCGGACCAGCGGAAGGCGGCGTCAACCTCGGGCGTAAGGCACAAGGTCGAGAAAATCGAGGAATAGCTGCGCGCATGCACCGCCTCCATGAAGGCGATGTTGGCCAGAACGGCCTCCTCATGTGGGGTCTGCGCATCGCCCATCAGCACCGGCGCGCCGACCGCCGACTGGATGGTGTCGAGCAGGGTCAGGCCGGTGAAGACGCGAATGGTCAACTGCCGCTCATTCGGCGTCAGCGTCGCCCAACTGGGAATGTCGTTCGACAGCGGCACCTTTTCGGGCAGCCAGAAATTGACCGTCAGGCGCGACCAGACCTCCAGGTCCTTGTCGTCCTGAAGGCGGTTCCAGTTGATCGCGCGAGGCACCGCGCGGGCATGGGTCGGCAAGTCTTTCATCGCGGGCCTCACAGGGTGCAGGAAACGCAGCCCTGCACCTCGGTCCCCTCGAGGGCCGTCTGGCGCAGGCGCACGTAATAGAGCGTCTTGATGCCGCGTTTCCAAGCATAGATCTGGGCGCGGTTGATGTCTCGGGTGGTCGCTTCGGCCGGAAAGAACAGCGTCAGCGACAGGCCCTGATCGACATGCTCGGTCGCCGCGGCATAGGTGTCGATGATCGCGTCGGGCCCGATCTCGTAGGCGTCGCGATAAAGGTCGAGGTTGTCGTTGGTCATGAACGGCGCCGGGTAATAGACGCGACCGATCTTGCCTTCCTTGCGAATCTCGATTTTGGCGACGATCGGGTGGATCGAGCTCGTCGAGTTGTTGATATAGCTGATCGAGCCCGTCGGGGGCACCGCCTGCAGGTTACGGTTCCAGAGGCCGCTAGCCATCACCCGCTCGCGCAGCGCGGCCCAGTCATCGCGGGTCGGAAGGGCGACATGCGCGAACAGGGCCGCCACGGCCGGATGCTCTGGCAGCCAGTCGCGGCTGGTGTAGCGGTCGAAATAGCTGCCATCGGCGTATTTTGACTTTTCGAATCCGACGAAGCTGCGCCCCTTTTCCTGCGCCAGCCGGTTCGAGGCGGACAGCGCATGAAACGCGATCGCCGCGAAATAGACCGAGGTGAATTCGATTGCCTCGGGGCTGCCGTAATAAAGCCCCTCGCGCGCTAGGTAGCCATGCAGGTTCATCTGGCCAAGGCCGATGGCGTGGCTGTCGTCATTTCCCTTGCGGATCGACGGGACCGCATCGATGGCCGACATTTCCGACACAGCACTCAGCGCACGAATGGCGGAATCGACGGTCGCACCGAAATCCGGGCTGTCCATCGCCGCGGCAATGTTCAGCGAGCCGAGGTTGCACGAAATATCCGTGCCCATGTGATCGTAGCTCAGATCCTCGTGAAAGGTCGAAGCCTCACTGACCTGCAGGATCTCGGAGCACAGATTGGACATGGCGATGCGCCCGGCAATCGGATTGGCGCGATTCACCGTGTCCTCGAACATGATGTAGGGATAGCCGGATTCGAACTGGATCTCGGCCAGGGTCTGGAAGAAGGCACGGGCCTTGATCTTGGTCTTGCGGATGCGCTTGTCGTCCAGCATCTCGGCATATTTCTCGCTGACCGAGATTTCCGAGAACGGCACGCCATAGACCCTCTCTACGTCGTGGGGCGAGAACAGGTGCATGTCCTCGTTGTCACGCGCCAGCTGGAAGGTAATGTCAGGGAGGACCACGCCCAGCGACAGGGTCTTGATGCGGGTCTTTTCGTCCGCATTTTCCCGCTTGGTGTCCAGGAAACGCATGATGTCGGGATGGTGCGCGTTCAGATAGACCGCGCCCGCGCCCTGCCGCGCGCCCAGCTGGTTGGCATAGCTGAAGCTGTCCTCAAGCAGTTTCATCACCGGCACGACGCCCGACGACTGGTTCTCGATCCCCTTGATCGGGGCCCCCGCCTCGCGCAGGTTGGTCAGCATCAGGGCGACGCCGCCGCCGCGCTTGGACAATTGCAGGGCCGAATTGATGCTGCGGCCAATCGATTCCATGTTGTCTTCCAGCCGCAGCAGGAAGCAGGACACCAGTTCCCCGCGCTGGGCCTTGCCCGCGTTCAGGAAGGTCGGCGTCGCTGGCTGAAAGCGGCCGGAAATGATCTCGTCCATCAGGCGCATGGCGAAATCCTGATCGCCGCGCGCGAGGGCGAGCGCGACCATGACCACCCGGTCCTCGTAACGCTCCAGATAGCGGGCGCCGTCGCGGGTTTTCAGAGTATAGGAGGTGTAATACTTGAACGCGCCGAGGAAGGTCGGGAAACGGAATTTCCGCGCGAATGCGGCATACCAGATGTCGTGCAGGAAAGCCTTGGGATATTGCGCCAGGACCTCGCGCTCGTAATAACCCTCATCGACCAGATAACCCAGCTTTTCATCCAGCGAGTGAAAGAAGACCGTGTTCTGATTGACATGCTGCAAAAAGAACTGACGCGCGGCCATGCGGTCGGCAGCGAAATTGATCCGCCCGTCCGCGTCATACAGGTTCAGCATCGCATTCAGCGCATGGTAATCGCGCGTCGCCGTCAGGCCGTGGTCAAGCATTCATTCCCCCAAAGGCGCTTCAGTCCCGCATCAACGCGGGCAAGGTCGGTTTCGGTGCCAGCCAGCTCGAACTTGTAGAGCAGCGGCACCTTGCATTTTTCGGCGATCACATCGGCGGCCTGCGCGAAGCTGCTGCCAAAACTGCGGTTGCCCGCGCCGATTACGCCGGCAAGCCGGATGCGGTTCTGCGGATCGTTCAGGAACTGGATCACGGGCTTAGGCACCGCGCCCCTCCCCTCGCCATCGCCATAGGTCGGGCAGATCAGCACATACGGGCCATCCGGGGTGTCGGCGCCCTCGCGGCCAATCCGGTGCGCTGGCATGCCCAGTGCCTCGACGAAGCGCCGGGTGTTGCCACTGCGCGACGAGAAATACCAGACCCCGGCCATGCGCCCCTCCCGGACCTAGCCGAGCGCGCCGATCAGGTCGGGGCGAAAGCCCGACCAATGCGATTCGCCCGCGACCACAACAGGTGCCTGACGATACCCCAAACCGGCGACCATCGACATCGCCTCGCCGTCGGCCGTCAGATCGACGATCTGGTAGTCCAACCCCCGGGCGCTGAGCGCCTTGGTCGTCGCGGTGCACTGAACGCAGGCGGGGGTGGAATAAACGGTGATGGCGCTGGTCATGGTCGATCCTCTTTTTATGCGTCGCGGTGATGGCGCGCTGTCTGCCTCGGCAGGTCGGGGGCGGGGGGTAGGCGCGCGATCACGGATGCCAACGGCCCCGTTCCACGCAGCCCGGACCCGCCGTCCGGCCTGTCGTCTTTCTGTGCTCTGGCAGGTCTCCTGGCTCGCGGCTCAAACGTTGCGGGTCCCCTTCCCGGCTTGCGCCAGTGGCTTGGACCTGCGACTCGCCGCTTACAGTTGCGGGGGCAGCGCCGGTATCGAACCGGCTTCCCTCTTAACCCCGTTAGGAAATTTTCCCTTCGGGAACCAAAGCACCTGCATCTTGGGTCACGCTCCTGACAGTCGTCAATATATAGTTATCGCTTGACACCGCTTCAACCCGCACCGCCCGAGTCGGCTGGCAAAAATACACCAAGAGCACCGACCGTATCGCCAAGGAAAACCCATGCCGAATGTCCATCTGAACGGGCTGATCAGCTGCAAAACCGAGGCCGAGGCTGCCGTCCTGCGCGAGCACCTGCCCGCCCACCTGTCGCTGACGCTCGCCGAGCCGGGATGCGTCGCCTTTTCCGTCACGCCCGAAGGGCCGCGCGGCTGGCGCGTGGCGGAAACCTTTGTCGACGAGGCCGCCTTCGCCGCCCACCAACGCCGTGCCGCCGCCAGCGACTGGGGGCGCGTCACCGCGGGCTTTGTCCGCGACTATCTCATCACCCGCGACGACTAGCCCTGTGGCACTTGCGGCGCCGCACGCGGCCGCCTATCTTCGATCTGTTCGGGGCAACCCGGGCTATGGACATAAACGCGCACGTAATAGGCGGTTCGGACCCGGGGGCGGTACCCGGCGACTCCACCAAAATCACCCGCATTGGGGGTGCATGGGGTCGAAATAGGATCGACGGACGTTCAAAGGTGTTTGCTTTGTCCCGGTGAGGTACCACCGTTATCGGTCCGAAAAGTACAGTTGCCAATGACAACCGTGCTCCGGTCGCCCTTGCTGCGTAAGCAGTTCGAGTGATCGAAAACTAAGCCCTTGCGCCTAGCAGCGTAAGGCGGGGCCCCCAGGCGCCTGGCAACAGAAGCCTGGGACTTTTCCCATCCCCTTCGACCTCCCGCACGCCCGCGCCTTTGTGCGCAGCCACTCGTAGCGGCAGGCCTTTCCCGCCCCGGCGCCCGCCCCTATGGTGTGCGCGAGTCGGGCGTCCCCAAGGGCGTTCATCGAACGCGCGGCCGTGCCGGCCGCGACGGATCGCAACGGGACGCAGCGGGGGCGGCATGGCAGGCGGAATCGATTACGGCAGCATGATGCACCGCGCCATGCAGGGACTCATTTCCGACGTCCTCACCGGCGTTGCAGAGCATGGCTTGCCCGGTGACCACCACTTCTTCATCACCTTCGACACCCGCGAGGACGGGGTCGAGATGGCGGATTGGCTGCGCGCGCGATATCCGGCCGAGATGACCATCGTCATCCAACACTGGTTCGAAGGCCTCGAAATCACGCCCGACGCCTTCGCCGTCACGCTCAATTTCGGCAACGCGGCGGAGCGGCTGCGAATTCCGTTCGACGCCCTGCGTACCTTCGTCGACCCCTCGGTCGAATTCGGCCTGCGGTTCGAGACGCAGGAAGAGGACGAGGATGACGACGCCGAAATGACCCCGGAGGAGGTCCCGGACGCCCCGACCCAGGTCGACGCCCCAGAGGCAGAGCGCGGCTCGGCCGAGGTCGTCAGCCTCGACAAGTGGCGCAAGTAGCGGACGCCCACAGCGGGCGGCGTCGATTGCGCGGCGGCCACCTTCCTCCTAGAACCCCGGCGACACCGGATGGAGGCCCCGCGCATGACCACGACCCGCACCGAGACTGACAGCTTTGGCCCCCTCGAGGTGCCCTCCGATCGCTACTGGGGCGCGCAGACGCAGCGCTCGCTTGGCAACTTCAAGATCGGCTGGGAACGTCAGCCGGCCTCGGTGATCCGTGCGCTTGGCGCAATCAAGCTGGCGGCCGCGCGGGTCAATATGGCCGAGGGCCGCCTTGATCCCGCCATTGGAAAGGCGATGGAGCAGGCCGCGCAGGAGGTGTTCGACGGCAAGCTGGACGCCGAGTTTCCGCTCGTCGTCTGGCAGACCGGTTCCGGCACGCAATCGAACATGAATGCCAACGAGGTCGTCAGCAACCGCGCCATCGAAATCCTCGGCGGCCAGATGGGCAGCAAGGAGCCGGTCCATCCGAACGATCACTGCAACATGGGCCAGTCGTCGAACGACACCTTTCCGACCGCGATGCATATCGCCATCGGCATGGTCGCGCGCGATCTGCTGATCCCGGGCCTGTCGCATCTGGCCGAGGCGCTGGAGGCCAAGGCCAATGCCTTCAAGGACATCATCAAGATTGGCCGCACCCATACCCAGGACGCGACACCCCTGACCCTGGGACAAGAGTTTGGCGGCTATGCCCATCAGGTCCGTATGGGTATCAAGCGGATCGAGATGTGCCTGCCGCAGATCTACGAGCTCGCGCAAGGGGGCACCGCCGTTGGCACCGGGCTGAACACCAAGAAGGGCTGGGACAAGGCGATTGCGGCCGAGATCGCCCGGATCACCGGCCTGCCCTTCGTCACCGCGCCCAACAAGTTCGAGGCGCTGGCCGCGCATGACGCGATGGTGTTCTTCTCCGGCGCGCTGAAAACCGTGGCGGCGAGCCTTTTCAAGATCGCCAACGACCTGCGTCTGCTCGGCAGCGGTCCGCGCAGCGGGCTGGGCGAACTGATCCTGCCGGAAAACGAGCCCGGTAGCAGCATCATGCCCGGAAAGGTGAACCCGACGCAGGCCGAGGCACTGACCATGGTCTGCGCCCATGTCATGGGCAACGACGCCGCCGTGACCTTTGCCGGCAGCCAGGGACATTTCGAGCTTAACGTCTATAACCCGATGATGTCATACAATGTTCTGCAGTCCATGCAGCTCCTCGGTGACGCGGCGGTCAGCTTCACCGACAACATGGTCGTCGGGACCGAGGCGAATGTCGCGCGCATCGACAAGCTGATGAAGGAGAGCCTGATGCTGGTGACGGCACTCGCCCCGACCATTGGCTATGACAATGCGACCAAGGTCGCCAAGACCGCGCACAAGAATGGCACCACCCTGCGCGAGGAGGCTATCAGCCTGGGCCTCGTCGATGGTGAGACTTTCGACCGGGTGGTCCGTCCTGAGCTGATGATCGGCCCGGAGGATTGAGGCACCTCGGCAAGCGAACCGCCCGGTGCGCTTGCCGATCATCGCGTCGCACACGGGGACCGCTGACTTTCGCGCAAGCTGGGGATATTCTGCGCCCATGAGTGAAGTCACCAACCTCAACCGCTATCGCAAACAGCAGGCTCGCGACGCCAAGCGGCGCGCGGGCGCACAGAACGCAGCGCAGCACGGCCGCACCAAGGCCGAGAAATCGGCCGAGGCGGACGCGGCTGCCCGTGCAGGGCGTCACCTTGACGGCCATTTGCGGGGCAAGTTGCCGGACGCCGATGATTGATCTCCCCCCCATGGACCGTCCGCGCAAGCGGTCGGTCATGGTCGAGGGGCATCCGACCTCGGTCAGCCTGGAGGATGCGTTCTGGTCCGGCCTGCGCCGAATGGCGCAATCCGAGGGCTTGGGGCTGAGTCAGTTGGTGGCGGAAATCGACCGCCGCCGGCCGGTCGAGGTCGGGCTGGCGACCGCCATCCGTCTGGCGGTCCTCGCCCGGCGCGAGCAACCACCGGCCGAAATGGCAGATGCCAGACATCAAGTCGGGGCCGCCCGGCAGGACGACCCCGTGAATGATGGTGGGCGATAACGGATTTGAACCGCTGACATCTTCGATGTGAACGAAGCGCTCTACCGCTGAGCTAATCGCCCGGTGGCGGGTAGATAGCCGCAGGTTTCAGGTGGTGCAAGAGGGTCCAGGATAATCCGGACACGGTCAGGATCTATGTCTCGCAGTGGCCTGCGCGAGGGAGGCGCAAGCGCCGCGACCTTCCCTGGGAGGGTCGGTGGCCGTGGACCGCTCCTAGACGCAGCCAACCCCAACGCAAAAGAAAAGGCGCGCGGATCAACCGCGCGCCTCCTTTTTTAGCGGCGGCTCGCGCCACTGACCTCAGTGCGCGACCGAGGAACGACCCTGATCGCTCTCTGTTCCGCGCTGGGCGGACTGGCGGGCGGCCTCGGCGGCCTCATGGGCAGCTTCGTCCCATTCCACCGGTTCGGGGGCCCGGACCAGGGCTTCGGCGATCACCTCGCGGACGTTGCTGACGGGGATGATCTTCAGCCCCTCCTTCACGTTCGCCGGGATGTCGGCCAGGTCCTTCTCGTTCTCCTGCGGGATCAGCACCGTGGTGATGCCGCCACGCAGGGCCGCGAGCAGTTTTTCCTTCAGCCCGCCGATGGCCAGCACGTTGCCGCGCAGCGTGACTTCGCCGGTCATCGCGATGTCCTTGCGCACCGGGATGCCGGTCATCACCGAGACGACCGAAGTCACCATCGCAACGCCCGCCGACGGACCGTCCTTCGGGGTCGCCCCTTCGGGAACGTGGACGTGGATGTCGCGCTTTTCGAACTCCGGCGGTTTGACCCCCAGGGTCGGCGCGATCGAGCGGACAAAGCTGGCCGCGGCGTCGATGGACTCTTTCATCACCTCGCCCAGCTTGCCGGTAGTCTTCATGCGGCCCTTGCCCGGCAGCTTCAGCGCCTCGATCTGCAACAGATCGCCGCCCGTCTGCGTCCAGGCGAGGCCTGTGACCACGCCAACCTGGTCGTCCTTTTCCGCCAGCCCATAGCGATGCCGGCGAACGCCCAGGTATTCCTCGGCCTTCTCTGGCGTCACTTCGACCGACTTGACCTTGCCCTTCATGATCTCGGTCACCGCCTTGCGGGCGAGTTTCGCGATCTCACGCTCGAGGCTGCGGACCCCGGCTTCCCGCGTGTAGTAGCGGATGACATGGGTCAGCGCGGCATCGGTGATGCCGAACTCGCCCTTGCGCAGGCCGTTGGCCTTGATCTGCTTGGCCAGCAGGTGGCCACGCGCGATCTCGCGCTTTTCGTCCTCGGTGTAGCCGGACAGAGGGATGATCTCCATCCGGTCCATCAGCGGGCCGGGCATGTTGTAGCTGTTGGCCGTGGTGATGAACATCACGTTGGACAGGTCGTATTCCACCTCGAGATAGTGGTCGACAAAGGTCGAGTTCTGTTCCGGGTCCAGCACCTCCAGCAGGGCCGAGGCCGGGTCGCCCCGGAAATCCATCCCCATCTTGTCTATTTCATCGAGCAGGATCAGCGGGTTGGTGGTCTTGGCCTTTTTCAGCGCCTGGATGATCTTGCCGGGCATCGAGCCGATATAGGTCCGGCGGTGGCCGCGGATCTCGCTCTCGTCGCGCACGCCGCCAAGACTGATGCGGATGAACTCGCGCCCCGTGGCCTTGGCCACCGACCGCCCCAGCGAGGTCTTACCCACGCCCGGAGGGCCGACGAGGCACAGGATCGGCCCCTTCAGCTTGGCCGAACGGTTCTGGACCGCGAGGTATTCGACGATCCGTTCCTTGACCTTTTCCAGTCCATAGTGATCGGCATCGAGCGTGCGCTCGGCCGCGCCCAGGTCACGCTTGGTGCGCGACTTGATGCCCCACGGCAGCGACAGCAGCCAGTCGAGGTAGTTCCGGCTGACGGTCGCCTCAGCCGACATCGGGGACATCGACTTCAGCTTTTTCAGTTCGGCCTGCGCTTTTTCGCGGGCTTCCTTGCTGAAGCGGGTCTTGGCGACACGCTCTTCCAGCTCGGCAACCTCGCCCGCGCCTTCGTCGCCGTCGCCCAGCTCGCGCTGGATCGCCTTCATCTGTTCGTTCAGATAGTACTCGCGCTGCGTCTTCTCCATCTGGTTCTTGACGCGCGACTTGATCTTTTTCTCGACCTGCAGGACCGACATCTCGCCCTGCATCAGGCCATAAACCTTCTCGAGCCGCGCCGCGACGTCGAGGGTTTCCAGCAAGTCCTGCTTCTTGGCCAGGTCGATCCCCAGATGCCCCGAGACCAGATCGGCGAGGCGGTTGGCCTCGTCGGCATCGATTACCGCGCTGACGACTTCCTCGGGAATGTTCTTGCGCACTTTCACATAGCGCTCGAACTCCTCGGCCACGGCCTTGACCAACGCGCGGCTGGAATCGGCATCGCCCGGCTCTTCGACCAGTGGGGTCGCGGTCGCCTCAAAGAAGGGTTCGGTCTGGGTAAAGCTGTCGATCTGGACACGCTCGCGCCCCTCGACCAGCACCTTGACGGTGCCATCCGGCAGCTTGAGCAGTTGCAGGACATTGGCCAGAACCCCGACAGTAAAGACACCATCGCTGGTCGGCTCGTCCACGGTCGCGTCCTTTTGCGCGGCCAGCAGGATCGGCTGGTCACGCTCCATCACCGCCTCAAGCGCGCTGACGGATTTTTCGCGTCCCACGAACAAAGGGACGATCATATGCGGAAAGACCACGATATCGCGCAGCGGCAGGACCGGGTGCGCGGTGGCGCCGGTGGTGGGCGCGCGGGTGGTTTCGTCCATTGCCTGTATCCTTTCTCGCCCGAGTGACGCTGCCCCAAGTGTTCGGCGGCCGTCGCGTCCTCTGCTTGGCGATGAAATAAGTGTCGCCGCTCGGCGGTTCAATGGCCCGGTGTTCCGGGATCGTTCCGGGCCATTTACCGGCCCGGCTTGGCGTCACGCTAGCACCGGCCAAAACCTGCGGCAATCATGCGCCGGTGTGCGCCTCGCACCGCATGGGTTGCAGGCTCAGGGCGTCAGAGCGGGCAATTCGGCGACAAAGGCCTCGACTACCGCGGCCGAGTTGGCGGCGGCGAGTGCCATGAAGGTTTTCATCTCGTTCTCGCCCTCGCCGCCGCCCGCCAGGTCGCTGAGCGAGCGGAAAGCGATGAACGGCACCTCGTTGGCATAGGCCACATGGGCGACGGCCGCGCTCTCCATGTCGAGGACCCGGGCAGTAAAGGTGGCGAACACCCATTCGCGGAAGGCCTTGTTGTCGACGAAAGCCGCGCCCGAGACGCCGCTGCCGCCGACCACCACCTGCGGCGGATGACTGAGGCATTGCTTTTCCGCGTCGCAAGCAGCGAGCAACCCCTTGTCCGAGACCTTGCGCGCGACCTCCAGCAAGGCGGGGTCGGCGGCGAACCAGAATTGGCGCTGCGGCTCGGCCGTGCGATTCGATGCCACCTCGACCGCGTTCGGGAAGATCATGCCGTAGTTGCCGAACTCGGCCGGGGGCATCCATCCGGGGATGGCGAACTTGCCCTCCGTCTCGCGCGCGAAGACCGCCTCGAGATACTGGCCCCAGCGGTCGGCCACGACCACGTCGCCGATGTGCAGCGCGGGATCGACGCCGCCTGCGATGCCGGAAAAGGCGATTGCACGGATGGCGAACTGGTCGAGCGCCAGTTGCATCGTCATCGCCGCGTTGACCATCGACACGCCAGACAGAAACAGGACCACCGGCTTGCCGCCTAGTGTGCCCGTCACGAAGGTCGTGCCGTTGATGCGCACCTCCGCCGGATCGGTGATCGCCGACTTCAGCAGCGGCCATTCCGGCGCAAAGGCCGAGACGATCGCGATGCGCGGCGTCGGATCGGGTGCCGGACGGGCCGGTACCTGGGCGGGTGCGCCGGCGGAAGTCGGTTCTGCGGCGGTCGGCGCCGGAGCGCCAGCCTCCGGGGCGACCGGCTGCTGGGACCCCGCGGGCGCCACGGAGACGGCGAGCGACAACGCCGCAATTCGCACAAGGGTCGGGAAGTTGTTGCGAGTCACTGGTGCCTCCGGCCAATTGGTCGGCGAGGGTCGTCCGCCCTGCCCCACCTGTCAACCGGCGTGCGCAGCGCATCACCCGGGCTGTATGACGCGACGTCGTTCCCCCGCTTGCCCTGCGGCTCGCCGCACCGCATAAGGCCCCGGCGGGCGGTTAGCTCAGTTGGTAGAGCGCCTCGTTTACACCGAGGATGTCGGGGGTTCGAGTCCCTCACCGCCCACCATCCCGCACCCACGTTTCCCGTTGATCCCGCTGACTCATCGCGCCGGTTTGGGGTTCACAAACGGGCGCGCGCCCTTCAGATAGGGCCGCCGGGTCAAATGCCGTGGGGGGCGAACCGACACATGCAGCCGTTGCTGATCGCGCTTCTTCCGTTCCTCGGGGCCCTTTTTCCGGGACTGATGGTGCGGTCAGGGCGTGATGCCGCGACTTGGGCCACGGCCCTGCCGACCGGCCTCGCCATGCTCGGCGTCATGCTGCATCTGCCCGCCCTGATGCGCGGCGAGGTGATTCTGCAACATGTTGCGTGGCTGCCGCAGATCGGGCTGGAGGCGAGCTTTCGCCTCGACGGGCTGTCGGCGTTCTTCGCGATCATGATCCTCGGGATCGGGCTGCTAATCACCCTTTACGCCCGGTTCTACCTGTCGCGCGAGGACGGGGCGGGACGGTTCTTTACCTTCCTGCTGCTTTTTCAGGGCGCGATGACGGGCCTCGTCCTGTCGGACAACATACTGCTTTTGTTGATTTTCTGGGAACTGACGTCACTCTCGTCCTTCCTGCTGATCGGCTACTGGGGGCACGACCAGCAGGCGCGGCGCGGGGCACGGATGGCGCTGGCGGTCACCGCCGCGGGGGGCCTTGCGATGATCGCGGGCATGCTGATCCTCGGGCGCATCGCCGGCAGCTACCAGATCACCGGCATCCTCGCCGCGCGCGATCTGGTCATGGCCTCGTCCCTGCGGCTCCCGGCCATGCTGCTGATCCTGACCGGCGCCTTTGCCAAGTCGGCGCAGGTGCCGTTCCATTTCTGGCTGCCGCGCGCGATGGCCGCCCCTACCCCGGTCAGCGCCTATCTGCACAGCGCCACAATGGTCAAAGCCGGGCTGTTCCTGATGGCGCGCCTGTGGCCGGTGTTCGCGCCCATGCCTGAATGGCAAGCCATCGTGCCGGTCGTCGGGCTGATCACCATGGTGGCCGGCGCCGCATTCGCGCTGGGCGAGACCGACCTCAAGGGTCTGCTCGCCTGGTCCACGGTCAGCCACCTCGGCCTCATCACCATGCTGCTGGGCCTTGGCACCCAGCCGGCGGCCGAGGCGGCAATGCTGCATATCCTAAACCACGCCCTGTTCAAGGCGCCGCTGTTCATGATCGCCGGCATCGTCGATCACGCCGCCCACACCCGCGATTTGCGCCGGCTGGGCGGCCTTTGGCGGATCATGCCGCTGACCTTCGTGCTGGCCTTGCTTGCCTCCCTGTCCATGGCGGGTGTGCCGCTGCTGGGCGGGTTCCTGTCGAAAGAGTTGATGCTCGAGGCCGTGATGGCGCGCGGGCCTGTCTTTACGGTGCTGGCGCTGGTCGCGGCGCTGCTGTCGGCGGCCTACAGCTTCCGCTTTGTCTGGGGCACCTTCCTCGGTCGGCCCCGCTCGGACGGGGCGGCGCACGCCCATGCGCCGGGGGTCGGTCTTTGGTTGGCGCCGGCGCTGCTGGTCATCGGCGCGGTCGCGGTCGGCCTGCAGCCGATGCTGGCCGCGCCCGCGGTCGATCTGGCGGCCGGCGCAGTCACCGACAGCCCGGTGCACGTGCATCTGGCCGTCTGGCACGGACTGACCCCGGCGCTGGCCCTCTCGGCGATTGCCCTGCTGGGGGCCTTCGCGCTGCTGGCGGTGATCGGCGGCCCGGTCCCGCGCGGCCCGTTGCCGGTCCCCGATGCCGAGCGCCTGTTCTGGCGTGTCATCCCTGCGGCCGAGGGCGCGGCAGCCCGCTTCGGCGAGGCGCTGCAGAATGGCAGCATGGCCCGCGCACTGGCAGTGCTCGTCGGGCTGGCTCTGGCGCTGACGCTGGCGGCGGCGCTCGCCGGCTCGGGCCTCGGCCCACAGGTGCGTGCGCTGACCCCGGTGGCACCGGCGGCGCTGATCGGCTGGGGCCTCGCGATGCTGGCAACCGCCGCCTTGGCTGCCCTGCACCGCGATCGCCTGTTGGCGCTGGTCATGATCGGCATCGTCGGGCTGATGGTCTCGCTGGGTTTTGCCTGGCTGTCTGCGCCCGACCTCGCCCTGACCCAAATCTCGGTCGAGGTCGTGACGATCGTTCTGATGCTGCTGGCGTTGAACTTCTTGCCCAACACCGACCCCGTCGAGGACAGCGGGCCGCGGCGGCGTGCCGACATGGTGCTGGCCGGGGCTGCGGGCCTTGGCATGACCGCACTCATCTACGCGCTGATGCGGCGCGATTTCGCCTTTCCCACGATCTCGGAGTTTCACGCGCAGAACAGCTATCTGGGCGGCGGCGGGCACAACATCGTCAACGTGATCCTGGTCGATTTCCGCGGCTATGACACCTTTGGCGAGATCACCGTCCTCGGCATCGCCGCCCTCGTGATCTATGCGCTGGCGCAATCGCTGCTGGGACGCGCCCATATCCGCCAGGTGATTGCCGCAAGCGCCGACCAGTTGCGCGCCGGGGATCGCCACCCGCTGATGATGATCGTCGGATCGCGCCTGATGCTGCCGCTGGCGCTGGTCGTCGCGATGTTCATCTTCCTGCGCGGCCACAACGCGCCGGGCGGCGGCTTTGTCGCGGGCCTCGTCGTCTCCATCGGCCTCGTCATGCAATACATGGCTTCGGGCTTTGGCTGGGCGCAGGAGCGCGTGCGGATTCCCTATCACACGCTGATCGGCGCCGGCGTGGCGATTGCCGCCGCGACCGGCATCGGCGCCTGGGCGAACGGCAAGCCCTTCATGACCTCGGCCTTCGGCTACGTCACCTTGCCGGGGTTCGAGCCTATCGAACTGGCGACGGCCGCCCTGTTCGATCTGGGTGTCTTCGTGACCGTTCTGGGCGCGGTCATGCTGGCCCTCGCCTCGCTGTCGCGCCTGGGCGTTGCCGCCCGCAGTGACGAGCCGGAGGTTTAGGCCATGGAAATCCTGCTCGCCACCGCCATTGGCTGGTTCACTGCAGTCGCCGTCTACTTGGTCCTGCGCCGCCGGGTGTTTCCGGTGATCCTTGGCATGACCATGCTCAGCTATGCAGTGAACGTGTTTCTGTTCGCGACGGGCGGGCTGGTCGTCGGTGCGCCGCCCCTGCTCGAAGGCAAGGTGGCCGGCCCCGGCCCGATGACCGACCCGCTGCCGCAGGCGCTGGTGCTGACGGCCATCGTCATCAGCTTTGGCATGACCGCAGTGGTCGTGATGATGTCGCTTGGCGCTTGGTTCCAATCGGGCAGCGATCGCGTCGATCTGGACGAGGCGGAACCCGCCGCAGAAGCCCCCCAGCCCGAGGGGCGCGCATGATCCAGCACCTGCCTGTCGTCCCGATCGTGCTGCCGGCCGTCTCCGGTGCCCTGATGCTGCTGGCGATGCGTGCCGATCTGCCGGGCAAGCGCACATTCTCCATCGCGACGATGATCCTACTCGGCACGGTCGCCGTGCTGCTGTTGATGCAGCCACCGCCGCTGGTCTATCGCCTGGGTGACTGGCCCGCCCCGTTCGGCATCGTGCTGCAGATCGACCGGCTGGCCGCGATGTTGCTGGCGCTGAACGCGCTGCTGGGGCTGGCCGTCGCGCTTTATGCTGTCGGCACCGGCTGGGACAAGCGCGGGGCGCATTTCCACTCGCTGCTGATGTTCCAGATGATGGGACTGAACGGCGCCTTCGTTACGGGCGACGCCTTCAACCTGTTCGTCTTCTTCGAGGTGATGCTGATCGCATCCTACGGCCTGATGGTCCATGGCGGCGGCGCTGCGCGGGTCAAGGCGGGCGTGCAGTATGTGGTCGTGAACCTCGCCGGCTCTGCCCTGTTCCTGTTCGCGCTCGGCACGGTCTACGCTGTGACCGGGACGCTCAACATGGCCGACATCGGGTTGAAGGCGGCGGAGGTTCCCCATGACGGGCTGATCCGCGCGGGCGCGGTGATGCTGATGTTGGTCTTTGCCGTCAAGGCGGCGGTCGTGCCGCTGCATTTCTGGCTGCCCGCCACTTACGAGAATGCACCGGGCCCAGTGGCAGCCCTGTTTGCCATCATGACCAAGGTCGGCGTCTACGCCATGCTGCGCAGCCTGACGCTGATGTTTCCGTTCGACAGCGCCATCGGTGCGATGCTGGCCGAGGGGCTGCGGATCGCCGCCGGGCTGACTCTGATCACCGGCATGGTCGGGCTGTTCGGGGCGCGCGATTTCGGCCGTGTGGTGACCTGGTCGGTGATCGGTTCCATCGGCACTTTGCTTCTGGCCGTCAGCGCCGGCCGCCCCGAGGCAACCGCCGCCAGCCTCTATTATCTGGTCCATTCGACCCTCGCGGGCGCAGTGCTGTTCCTGCTGGGCGACATGATCGTGGCGCGCCGCGGGACGCTACGGCTGGTCCCGGCGGGGCGGCTGGCGCAGGGCGGCCTTCTGGCAGCGATGACCATGGCCGCGGCCGTCGCCATGGCCGGTATGCCGCCCTTGTCGGGCTTCATCGGCAAGCTACTGATCCTGCAGGCCCTGCCCGACCAGTGGGGCCTGTGGCTGCTGATTCTCGCGACCTCGCTGCTGGCGATCATGGGCTTTGCTCGCGCCGGTAGCACCATTTTCTGGGCCACTGACTCGTCCGAGGCGCCCGCACATCCCGCGCAACCGCTGGGCTTTGTCGCCATCGGCCTGCTGATCGCGGCACTGACGGTTTGGACGCTGGCCGCCGGCGTGATCCAGCCCTGGCTGGACGGAGCAGCGGCGGCGCTGCACGCCCCGGCCGCCCTGACCCGTGCGGTGCTGTCATGAGGCGCTGGCTGCCCAACCCGGGCCTCAGCCTGCTGGTCCTCGCAACCTGGTGCGCGCTCGCCGGCAGCCTGTCGGTCAACTCGCTCGTTTTTGGCGCCATCCTCGGCGCTATCATCCCCCTCGCCGTGGCCCCGTTCTGGCCCGAGAGCCTCAGCATCCGCAGCCTGCCCCGCGCTGCGAGCTATGCCATGCTGGTGCTCTGGGACATCTGCGTCGCCAACGTTGTGGTCGCGCGAATCGTGCTGTTCATGCCGGTGCGCGATCTGCGCCCCGCTTGGGTAACCGTGCCGTTGCGCCTGACCAACCCCGAAGCGATCATCATCCTGTCGGGGACGATCACGATGACCCCCGGCACTCTGACCGCCGACCTGGCGGCCGACGGACGCAGCCTGCTGGTCCACTGCCTGCACGCGCCGGACCCCGATGCCGTGCGGGACGACATCATCAACCGCTACGAAGCCCGCCTGCTGGAGTTTATGCAATGACCCAAGGCCTGCTCAATGCCGCGCTGTATTTCGCCACTGCCAGCTTCAGCCTCGGCCTCGTGTTCAACGCCTGGCGTATCATGCGTGCCGAGGGCGTCCCCGACAGGGTACTGGCGCTCGACACCATGACCGTCAACGCCATCGCGCTGATCGTCCTTGCCGGCATCGCCTCCGGCCGCGGCGTGCTGTTCGAGATCGCGCTGCTGTTCGCCATGACCGGCTTTGTCGGCACGGTCGCCTATTCGCGCTTCATGCTGCGCGGGGATCTGATCGAATGATCGCCGGGCTGACCGACCTGCTGATTGCCGCGCTGCTGGTGATCGGCGGCATCTTCGGGCTGGTCGGCAGCTGGGGGCTGATCCGGCTGCCGAGCACGATGACCCGCCTGCACGCCCCCACAAAGGCGACCACGCTAGGGGTCGGCGGCGTGCTGATCGCCTCGATGATCTACTTCGGCCGCATGGGCGATGCCTGGGGGCACGAACTGCTGATCACCCTCTTCCTGCTGCTGACCGCGCCGATCAGTTGCCAGTTCATCGCCAAGAGCGTCATTCACCGCGCGACCCCGCGGAGCGAGTTGCCGCCAACCGCCACCGGCGCCGACTGGGCGACCGTCGCCCTCGGCACGGACACCGGCGCCGGCGCCGGCGAGTGGTCGGCAGCGGCCGGAGAAGTCGACGACCGGAAAGCCGTGGACGCACCCCGCGCCTAAATTCTTGCGCTAAGCGCCTCGGCCGCACGCGGGTTCAGCCGCTTTTCGCCGGCGATGACGAACATCCAGACATCCCCTTGCAGCCCGCGCGCGTATTGGGCCCAGCGGTCGAGCGCTGCTTCGGAATAGCCCAGCGCCTCGCCCGCGGTCGTGCCCATGATCCGCAGGTAGGCGAAATCCGCGGTCGGGCTGTCAATCGACGGATAGGTGCTATCCCCGTCGAGGATGATGGCCACCCCCCGCTCGGTGCAGAGCGGCGCGAAAGCGGGGTCGAGGAAGCTCTCGTGCCGGACCTCGACCGCGTGGCGCAGCGGCAGCCCGCCACCAGTCTGCGGCAGCAGGTCGAGAAACCGCGCGAAATCGTCACGCTCGAACTTCTTGGTCGGGGCGAGCTGCCAGTTGATCGGACCCAGCTTGTCCCCCAGCTCAGCCAGGCCCCCCTCGGTGAAGCGCGTGACGCTTTCCCCGGCCTCGGCCAGCACCTTGCGATTGGTGGCATAGCGCGGGGCCTTGAGCGCGAAGCTGAAATCCTTTGGCGTGGCATCCGCCCAGGCGCGATAGGTTTGGGGCGACTGGCTGCGGTAGAAGGTCCCGTTCACCTCGACCGCGTTCAGCCGGCTGGCCATATGGGCCAACTCGTCCGCCTGGCGCAGGCCGTCCGGGTAAAAGGCGCCACCGCGCCATTCGGGAAAATTCCAGCCGCCGACGCCAATGCGGATCATCTTGCGCGCTCCCCCTACGGATTGCGGCCAGCCTGTGGCGGCGGGCCGCGCGGGTCAAGCGAGGGCCGCACGGGCGTCGGCGGAACCGCGCCCCGCCCCGCCCGTTCCTATGCGAACCATCCATCTGACGGGAGTTTCCGATGTATCGTCTTGTCCTGATCCCTGCCGTTGCCGCCGTAATGCTCGCGGGTCCCGCCTTTGCCCAGACCGCGCCAGCGACTGATGCACCCGCAGCACCGCCCGCCGCGAGCACCGAGGCCGCGCCGAGCGCGAGCACGGACAAGCCGACAACCGAGGCACCCGCCGAAGGCAAGAAGCTGACCGAGATTCTGTCGGGGATTGAGGGCGAGCCTGGTTTCCTGCGGTTTGACGACATCGAATGGGATAGCGGCGACGGAACCTGGAACATCGAATATCTCGGAACCGGCGGCCGCAAGACGACCGTCGAGATCAACGGCACCACCGGCGAGCCGGTCATCGAGTGATTTGATGACGCCCGGCGCTTAAGGGCGTCGGGCGTTACCTCACCGTGCCATCGCCAATGACCAGATACTTGAAGCTCGTCAGTTGCTCGGCACCGACCGGACCGCGGGCGTGCAGCTTGCCTGTGGCGATGCCGATCTCTGCCCCCATGCCGAACTCGCCGCCATCGGCGAACTGGGTCGAGGCGTTGTGCATCAGGATGGCACTGTCGAGGCCATCAAAAAACGCCTGGGCCGTGCCCGCATCCTCGGTCAGGATCGCCTCGGTGTGGCCCGAGCCGTGGCGGCGGATATGCTCAATCGCCTCCCCGACGCCATCGACCAGCTTGGTCGCGATGATCATGTCGAGGAACTCGCGGCCGAAATCATCGGCTCGGGCGCGCGTGGTGCCGGGCACCTTGGCCAGTTCGCCCTCGGCCCGGACCTCTACCCCCGCCGCAAGCAATGCTTCGATCAGCGCCGGGCCGTACTTGGTGTAATAGCGCCAATCGATCAGCAGGCATTCCGCCGCCCCACATACGCCCGTGCGGCGGGTCTTGGCATTCATGACCACGCGGCCAGCCTTGTCCGGGTCGGCGGCGCCATCGACATAGATGTGACAGATTCCCTCGAGGTGGGCGAAGACCGGCACCCGCGCCTCGGCCTGCACCCGCGCGACCAGGTTCTTGCCGCCGCGCGGGATGATGACGTCGATCAGCCCCTGCGCCGCCAGCATCGCCCCGACCGCCGCGCGGTCCGTGGTCGGCACCAGCTGGATCGCCGCCGCCGGCAGGTTCGCCGCGCGCAGGCCTTGCACCATGCAGGCATGGATCGCCGCGCTGGAATTGCTGCTCTCCGAGCCGCCGCGCAGGATGACGGCATTACCCGACTTCAGCGCGAGGGCGCCGGCGTCGGCGGTGACGTTCGGGCGGCTCTCGTAGATCACGCCCAGAGCCCCGATCGGGGTCGCGACGCGGCGGATGTGCAGCCCATTCGGCCGATCCCATTCGGCCAGCACGCGCCCGACAGGATCGGGCTGTTCGGCGATGGCGCGCAGTCCCTCCGACATGGCGGCGATCCGGCCCGAATCCAGCGTCAGCCGGTCCAGCATCGCCGGCGACAGGCCCTTGGCCTCGGCGGCGACCAGATCCTCGGCATTGGCTATCAGGATCGCATCCTCGCCCGCGCGCATGGCGTCGGCAGCCGAGATCAGGGCCGCGTGCTTGCGCTCGGCCGAGGTATTCGCCAGCAGCAGGGCGGCCTCGCGGGCGGCGCGGGCCATGTCATGGATCAGTTCGGCGGCGTCTTGCGGCATGTCGGCACCTTTCACGTCTGGCGCCTCATGCCACAGCGTGGCGGCATTGGGAACGCCGCGCTTCAAGCCCGGCGCAAGGCCAGGACCGCGTTCAGGCCGCCAAAGGCAAAGGCGTTCGACAGCACCACGTCCACCCGCGCGTCGCGGGCGGTATTGGGCACCACGTCCAGCGCACATTCCGGGTCCGGCTCTTCATAGCCGATGGTCGGGGCGACGATTCCATCGCGCAGCGCCATGATGCACGCCAACAGCTCGATCGCGCCGGTCCCGCCGATGACATGGCCATGCATCGCCTTGGTCGAGCTGATCATCAGCTTGTCGGCATGATGACCGAAGGCGTGCGAGACCGCCGCGCATTCCGTCTTGTCATTGGCCGCCGTGCCCGTGCCATGGGCGTTGATATAGCCGACCGCCTCGGGGTTGATGCGGGCATCCTCCATCGCTCCGGCAATGGCGCGCTCGGCACCCTGGGCCGAAGGCATGACGATGTCCTGCGCATCGGCGGTCATGGCAAAGCCCACCACCTCGGCCAGGATGTTCGCGCCGCGGGCGCGGGCGTGATCCCAGTCCTCGAACACAAAGACCCCGGCGCCCTCGCCCTGGACCATGCCGTTGCGGTTACCGCTGAACGGGCGGCAGGCGTCGCGGGACATCACGCGCAGCCCCTCCCACGCCTTGACACCGCCGAAGCAGAGCATCGCCTCCGACCCACCGGTGAGCATGACCGTCGCCGCGCCCGAGCGGATCATCTGGAAGGCCAATCCCATGGCATGGTTGCTGGAGGCGCAGGCGGTCGCGACCGTGAAGGCGGGGCCACGAAGGCCAAACTCCATGCTGACATGGCTGGCGGCGGCGTTGTTCATCAGCTTGGGCACGACAAAGGGGTGAACGCGGTTCTTACCCTCCTCGTAGACCACCCGGTAGTTTTCATCCCAGGTGTTCAGGCCGCCGCCTGCAGTCCCCAGGATCACGCCCGAGGTGAGCCCGATCCGCCCCTCGAAGGTCAGGCCGGCCTCGGCCACCGCCTGCTTGGCTGCAAGCAGCGTGAACTGGGTGAACTTGTCGTAGAGGGTGATCTGCTGGCGGTTGAAATAGGCTTCGGGAGTCCAGTCGTGGATCTGCGCGCCGATCTGGATCGCCAGCCGGTCGACGTCGCGGAAGTTCAGCTGGCTGATGCCGCAGCGCCCCTCGCGAAAGGCGGCGAGGGTGGCTGGCACGTCGTGGCCCAGCGCATTGATGGTGCCCGTCCCGGTGATCGCGACGCGGCGCAGCCCGGCGGGACACTCCTCATGGTGCGCGACCGTGGGCGCGGCGAGGCTGATGGTGGCCTTCGGCGCGCCTGCCGCAGCGCCCTCCGCGTCGGCCACCGCGACGTCCGCGCCCTCGCTCATGCGCCCTTGGCGGCGACGAGCCGCTCGACCGCACCTACGATCGCTCCGACCGACGAGATGTCAAAATCCGACTTGTCCGGCTCGTTGGCGTTGAAGGGCACGGTGATGTCGAACGCCTCCTCGAGCGCGAAGATCGCCTCTACCAGTCCCAGACTGTCGATCCCAAGGTCGGACGGCGTCATAGCCATGTCGACCTCACCGGGATCGAGCATCGCCTGCTCGGCGATGATCTGAATGATGCGGTCCCTGGTCTGGCTCATCGGTCGCCTCCGGTCTGGGGGTCTTGCTCGTCGGTTGATACCTGCGCGCCGCCGCCTTCCAGCCGCGCGACGCGCTGGAACAGGCGCGGCAGCCGGCGCAGGGCCTTGCGGATCTCGATCTCTGATTCGATGCGCATCGCCGGGTGGCCAAGGATGACCCTCCCGGCGGGCACGTTGCTATAGATTTTGGTGGCGCCGCCAGCGACCACGTCGCTGCCGACAAAGATATTGTCACTGACGCCGCACTGCCCGCCGAGGATCACCCGGTCGCCGATCCGCGCGCTGCCGGCGACGCCAACCTGCCCGCACAGCAGGCAGTCGCGTCCGACCTCGACGTTATGGCCGACCTGAACGAGGTTATCGAGCTTGGTGCCATCGCCGATGCGGGTCGCGCGGATGGTGCCGCGGTCGATGGTGCTGTTGGCGCCGACCTCGACCCGGTCGCCGAGGACGACGCTGCCGAGCGAATGAATCCGGTGCCACCGCGCTGCCTCCGGGCTGCGGACAGCGCCCTGCCCGAGCGCCGCGCGCGCATCCTCGGCCGCCGAGGGCACCTCGGTGACAAAGGAAAAGCCGTCGGCGCCGATCACCGCGCCGGGCTGGACGATCAACTCGGCCCCCGCGGTGACCCGCGCACCGATGCGCGCGCCGGCGAGGATCAGGGCGCCGTCGCCAATATTGGTTTGCCGCCCGATGCTGACATGCGCGGCAATGCGCGCGCCGCGGCCAATGGTGACGTCGGGACCGATGACCGCGAACGGGCCGATGGCGGCGTCCGCGGGGACCTGCGCGGAAGGGTCGATGATGGCGCTGGGGTGAATCCCCGGCGCGATGTCGGGCCCGGGATCAAACGCCTGCGTCAGCCCGGCCATCGCCAACCGTGGGCGTGCCGCAAAGATCGCGGCAGAGAGGCCAAGCGCCTGAGGGTCCATCCCCTCGCTGATGATCGCCGCCGCGCCGGGCTGCAAGGCCGCGGCATATTTTGGGTTCAGTGCCAATGCGATACGCCCGGGGCCCGCCTCGGCCGGCTCGGCCGCGCCGGTCACGATCAGGCTGCCGTCGCCCCAGAATCGGGCGCCGAGCGCATGGGCCAGTTCAGAGATGGTGATCGACATTGTCGGGCGATCCTTTCGGGCATCGCCTTATCCTGAACCCATCGGCAAATCCAGATGCCGACCGCGCGACGCCCGCCGCGCGGGATCCCCCGCGTCAGTCGTTCGAAGCCATTGCCTCGGGCGCCGTCGGCGGGGTCAACGCCCGCGACAGACCCGCCCACACAGCCGCATCGCGGCCATAGATGTCCGGATAGCGCCGCATCATGCCATTCGCGTCCGGCAGGACCGTAAAATAGACGAGGTGGATGGGCACCGAAGGTTTCAGCGTCAGATACCGCTCGTTTCCGCCGCGCAGGGCCGCGGAAAATGTCTTGGCGGGGTCCGCCGACTGCTCGGAGAGCAGCGCACGGGCAAGGTCCACCGGATCGCCGATCCGCACGCAACCATGCGAGAACGCCCGGCGCCCGGCGCTGAACAGGCCCTTGGACGGGGTGTCGTGCAGGTAAATGTTCCAGGGATTGGGGAACAGGAACTTCACGATGCCCAACGCATTGTCCTCGCTGGGTTTTTGGCGCATCCGATAGGGAAAGTTTGCCGCCGTGTAGCGGCCGAAATCGATCTGGCTGCGCGGGATCACCTTGCCCGCGCCGTTGACGATATCCAGATGACTGGCCGCACTCGGGTTCTGCTTCAGCTTTGGCAGGTATTCCTTGACGGTGATCGAGCGCGGGACGTTCCAGCGTGGGTTGGCGACGACAAATTCCATGCGGTCGCTGAACTCAGGCGTCTGCATGTCGCCGTCAGTCTTGCCGATCACGACCCGCGTCTGGAAGGTGACCTTGTCCGCTTGGTCGACAATGGCAGCGGTAAAGGTCGGCAGATTGACCCAGATGTGGCGCGACTGGCCCTCGTTCAGATCGTCGGGCAGCCAACGCCAACGCTCCATCGCCACCAGCAAGTCCCGCGGCCCGGCACTGGGCGGGGCATTCAGGCGGGCGATCGTTCGCGCCCCGGCGATGCCGTCGTCCGGCAGGCCAACGGCCTTCTGGTATGCGGCGACGGCCTGGGCGAGGCCTTCGTCATAGACGGTCGGATCGGCTGCCGTGCCCGCGTCAAAGCCGGTCGCGGCAAGGCGGGCGCGCAAGGCAGGCAGCGAGGGGTCGCGATCGCCCGCGCGCCAGGCGGCGCCACCCGGCGCCGCTGGGGCCTCGGGCGTGCCCTCGGGCGCGCTTACGCCGCGGGCCCGGGCGAGTGCCTCGCGCAGCGCCATGTATTGCGGTGCAGAGGGCTCAACTGCCGCCAGCACGCTCACTGGATCGGGCGCCGCGGCGAACTCGGCCAAGACGGGGGCAAGGTTGGCACCCTCGCCCGCGCGCTTGATGGCCGGGGACAGCTTGCGCGGATCGAGAATGCCGGCAGACACGTCCTGCACCCAAAGGGCAAAGATCCCCGCCAGCTGCGCCTCGAGCGCCGGGTCGGTACGGTCGTCGTCGAGGTGTTGGCGCAGGACCTCGGGATGATAGCGCCAGGCCGGCAGTCCGTGCTGCGGCGCGGTCTCGACCGCAGCCAGCAGAGCCGCGCGGCGCGCCCGCGCCTCGGGTCCGGTGAACACCGGACGCAGACCGTTCGCACCATAGAATGCCGCGAGACCCGGCGAGCGCACGACGCCTTGGGCCAAGGCCAACTCCTCCGGGGAAAAGGTCAGCCGCGGCGCGACGGCGAGTGCCGACGCCCAACCGGTGCCGCCGAGCAGCGCCAGCCCGATCCAAACCGGCATTAGCGCGTGCCTGCAGCGGTGGGCGATTCGGGTGGCGAGTCGCTGCAAGGGGGAAATCCGGGAGGTGATCTGCGCTGTCTGGGCCATGGCAGAATAGTCGCAGCGGCCCCGCGGCCCGTCCAGTGAGTGCGGCATAATTGCAAAGATCGCGCCTCATGTGCGGATTGGCGGCAACAGGCCGTGCGATGTTAATACTCGCTTAACGGTTGATGCGCGAAATGACGCGCATAGGAGCGGTGGCCTCCGGCGGACGGGCACTAAAAGGTTCCACCGCTCGCGTCTTGGTGACATAGTGTCAGCAAGCCCCGGTCAGGACGGGGCGGGCCATCCACAAGGTTGGCAAAAACAAATGCAGTGGACAGGCGATCTAACATGACTCTGGACAGCATCTCCCGGCGCGGGATCCTTGGTATCTTTGCGGCGACGACCGTGGCTGCGGCCCCGGTAATGGCGAACGCCTTCGGAATCTCGCGTGGTGCCGGCAACTACCGGCGCATCAGCATGTATTCCGGCCGCACGGGCGAGAGCATCGACACCGTGTACTGGGTGGATGGCAAGTACATCCGCGACGCCCTGAACGAGATCAACATCTTCATGCGCGACTGGCGGACCGGCACGATGGTCGGCATCGACCCGCGCACGATCGACATCGCAACCGCCTCGCACCGGCTTTTGCAGACCAATGAGCCCTACATGATGCTGTCGGGCTACCGCTCGCCGCAGACCAACGCGATGCTGCGCTCGCAGTCGTCGGGCGTCGCACGCAACTCGCTGCATATGGTCGGCAAGGCCGCGGACCTGCGGCTGAAATCGCGGTCGGTCGGGCAGATGTACCAGGCCGCGGCGGCCTGCCGGGGTGGCGGGGTCGGGAAATATTCACGCTCGAACTTTGTGCACATGGACTGCGGCCCGATGCGCCACTGGGGCGGCTGAGGCTAACCATCTTCCTGAGAGACCACTGCACAGCCTCGCCTCGCCGGCGGGGCTTTCGGTTTTTTGGGCGGGATCACAGGATCGCGAGCCTACGTGAGGATTAGCTCTCGGACGTGAACATTCGAGGTGCGGAATCGCCCTGTCCCGCGACTTGGTTTCTCTTGAGGCGGCGTGCGTCAGTTCATTTGGCCGATGCCCCGAATATTTCGCGGCGGTGCTGCGTGACGATCACCTGCCCCAACCAAAAGCCTCTGGGAGCTTGGTCAAAGCTTCGGTTGCACCGAGGAGTCGGCGCCTCGAATCCACTGGCCCGCTGACACGCTGCCTCTTCCCTCGGCCCGCCACACCCCGCCAATTGCAAAAGCCGCCCCCTCTTGCGCCGCCCTGCGCTTAGGTGGCAAGCCCGCCCCCGAGCCGTGCCTCCCCCCGTATCGAGTCCCGCCATGTCCCGCGCACCGACCCTTGATGAGAGCCGCCCGCTGTGGCGCGCCTTCCTGGTTTTCCTGTTGCCGCTGATGGCGCAGAACATCCTGCAGTCGCTGTCGGCGACCATCAGCAGCATCATCGTCGGCCGCACGCTGGGCACGCGGGAGCTGGCGGCCGCGGCCACCTTCATGCCAGTCGTGTTCTTCTTCATCGCCTTCCTGATCGGCATCACCGCTGGCGCCAGCGTGTTGATCGGCCAGGCCTATGGCGCCGGAAAGCTGAGCGTGGTGCGCCGCATCGCCGGGACCGCACTGACGGTCTCGACCCTCGGCGGGCTGGTCATTGCCGTCCTCGGCGTCGCGTTGACGCCGCGCATCCTGCACCTGCTCGGCACGCCGCCCGACATTCTCGCGAATGCGACCGCTTACGCGCGCGCTTCGTTCATCACCATGCCGGCGCTGTTCCTGTTCATCCTGGGCGGGGCATTGCTGCGCGGGATGGGCGACACAGTGCGCCCGCTGCTGATCCAGATCGTAGCGACTGCGGTGTCGGCGGCGCTGACCTACCTGCTGGTGACGCGGACCAGCCTCGGGATCCGGGGCGCGGCCTTTGGCCAAGGCGCGGCCCAACTCGCCGCCTTCGTCGCACTTGCGCTGTGGCTGCGCGCGCTTGACCACCCCCTCGCGCCCTCTGCCAGGATGCTTCGCCGGCTGCGGCCGGATCCGAAGCTCCTGATGACCATACTGCGGGTCGGCCTGCCGACCGGGGTGCAGATCGTCGTCGGCTCGCTATCAGGGTTGGTGATCGTCGGGCTGGTCAACGCCTTTGGCTCCGACGCCACGGCGGCCTATGGCGCGGTCGGCCAGGTGCAGGCCTATGTCCAGTTCCCGGCGCTGTCGATCGCCATCGCGGCCTCGATCTTTGGCGCGCAGATGATCGGCGCGGGTCAGGCACAGCGCCTCGATTCCGTGGTGCGCACTGCGATGCTGATGAACCTTGTGCTGACCGGCGGGCTGGTGGTGCTGGTAACGCTGTTCTCGCGCAGCGTCGTGTCGCTCTTCATCACCGAGCCGGAGGTCGTGGACCTCGCCCAGCGCCTGCTGCACATCGTCACCTGGTCGGCCCTGATGTTCGGCGCAGGGACCATCTTCTCGGGCGTCATGCGCGCCTCGGGCACGGTCCTTGTCCCCATGCTGATCGGCGTCGGCTGCGTGCTGCTGATCGAGCTGCCGACCGCTATCACCCTGTCGGGCGTGATGGGCCTGCACGGCATCTGGTGGGGCTATGTCGCCGGATTTGCTGGACTTATGATCCTGCAGGGCGCCTATTATATGCTCGTCTGGCGGCGCAAGACAGTGGCCGCGCTCGTGTAAGCCTCTTTGCAAGAGGGAGTCGCGCCGATAACGTCGCAGCACCACACCGGGAGAGTACCATGAACCAGTTTTTCCAGGCCGGGCTTCGCTCTGGCCTCGCTGCCGTTGTCGCTATCGGCTTGGCCGTGCCTGCCTTTGCGCAGGACATCACGATCAAGTTCAGCCACGTCGTCGCGCCCGACACGCCCAAGGGCAAGGGCGCCGAAAAGTTCAAGGAACTTGCCGAGAAATACACCGAGGGCAAGGTCAAGATCGAGATCTACCCCAACAGCCAGCTCTACAAGGACAAGGAGGAGATGGAGGCGCTGCAGTTGGGCGCCGTCCAGATGCTCGCCCCGTCGCTGGCCAAGTTCGGCCCGCTCGGCGTGCCCGATTTCGAGGCCTTCGACCTGCCCTACATCTTTGACGGCTACGACCAGCTGCGCAAGGTGACCGAGGGTGACGTCGGCGCCGCGATGTTGGCCAAGCTCGAGCCCAAGGGCATCAAGGGCCTCGCCTACTGGGACAACGGCTTCAAGATCATGTCGGCCAACAGCCCGCTGCTGATGCCGGATGATTTCCTGGGCCTGAAGATGCGCATCCAGTCCAGCAAGGTGCTGGAAGCGCAGATGAAGGCGCTGGGCGCCGTGCCGCAGGTGATGGCCTTCAGCGAGGTCTATCAGGCGCTGCAGACCGGCGTGGTGGACGGCACCGAGAACCCGCCTTCGAACATGTACACCCAGAAGATGAACGAGGTTCAAAAGAACGCCACGATCAGCAACCACGGGTATCTGGGCTACGCGGTGATCGTGAACAAGAAGTTCTGGGACGGTCTGCCCGACGACGTGCGCGGTAACTTGGAGAAGGCCATGGCCGAGGCGACGACCTACGCCAACGGCATCGCCAAGGACGAGAACGACAAGGCCATGCAGGCGATGCGTGACGCCGGCACCACCGACTTCCATGAGATGACGGATGAGGAGAAGACCGCGTGGAAAGAGGCCTTGGCCCCCGTCCGCGAGGAGATGGCCGGCCGCATCGGTGCCGATCTGATCAAGCAGATCGAGGCGGCGACCGCCGCGCAATAAGCGCATTTGACCAATCGGCCGGGCGGCGCCAAGACCGCCCGGCCCTTACAGGGGGATGATCACAGATGCGCTGGCTCGACCGCCTCGAAGAGGTGCTGATCGCAACACTCATGGCGGCAGCGACGACGCTGATCTTTGTCGCCGTCGTCCAACGCTATGCGCTGGGATTGACCGCCGACGTCGTGAAATTCGCCCGCGGCCACGAGATGGAGGCGCTCAGCGCCGCCGCTCGCAGCTTCTACACATCTCTGCGCCATGTGAACCTCGTCTGGGCGCAGGAGCTTTGCATCATCATGTTCGTGTGGATGGCCAAGTTCGGCGCCGCCTACGGCGTACGCACCGGCATCCACGTTGGCATTGACGTGCTGATCAACCGCCTCGCCCCGCCGCGGCGCAAGGTCATGATCCTGTTCGGCCTGCTCGCCGGCGCCTTCTTCACCGGCACCATCGCGATCATGGGCGCCAATTTCGTGCGTGACATGTATCACGCCAGCTCGGTCTCTCCCGACCTCGAACTGCCGCAGTGGATGGTCTACCTTGCGATCCCGCTGGGCAGCTCGCTCATGTGCTTCCGCTTCCTGCAGGTCGCCTGGAATTTCTACCGCACCGGCGAGTTGCCGCATCACGATCACGGCCATGTCGAGGGCATCGAGCCCGAGCCGGATGCGGGTGACCTGGCAGACGGCGTCGATGCGACCGGCGAGGCGATGATCGACAGCCCGCTGACACCCCGCGACATGACCGAAGACCGGAAGGACCGCTGAGATGAGCGCACTAATCATCTTTGGTCTGCTGACCATGCTGATGCTGACCGGCATGCCGATCAGTATCGCGCTGGGCCTCACGGTTCTGACGTTCCTGTTCACCATGACCACGGTGCCGATCGATACGGTGGCGCTGAAGCTGTTCACCGGCATCGAGAAGTTCGAGATCATGGCGATCCCGTTCTTCATCCTTGCCGGCAACTTCCTGACCCATGGCGGCGTCGCGAGGCGCATGATCAACTTTGCCACCGCGATGGTCGGGCACTGGCACGGCGGCCTCGGCCTTGCCGGCGTCATCGCCTGCGCCCTGTTCGCGGCAGTATCCGGCAGTTCGCCCGCGACGGTGGTGGCCATCGGCAGCGTGATCCTGCCGGCGATGGTCGCGCAGGGCTTTCCCAAAAGCTTTGGCGCCGGCGTCATCACCACGTCCGGCGCGCTCGGCATCCTGATCCCGCCGTCAATCGTGATGGTCATGTATGCCGTCGCGACCTCGGGGATGCAGGTCACTGGACCGGATGGGAAGATCGTCGCCAGCGCGTCGGTGGGCGAGTTGTTCATCGCCGGCGTCATTCCGGGGATGATGCTGGCCGGCTTTCTGGCCTTCACCACCTGGTACCGTGCCCGCAAGTTCAACTATCCGCGCCTTGCACGCGCCACCTTCGCGCAACGCTGGCGGGCTTTCCGCGACGCCATGTGGGGTCTGCTGCTGATCGTGATCGTGATCGGCGGCATCTATGCCGGCATCTTCACGCCGACCGAAGCAGCGGCCATGTCGGCGGTCTACGCCTTTGTCATCGCAGTGTTCGTCTACAAGGACATGCGCCTTGCCGACGTGCCCAAGGTGTTGCTCTCCAGCGCGAACATGTCGGCGATGCTGCTCTACATCATCACCAACGCGGTGCTGTTCAGCTTCCTGATGACCTCCGAGGGAATCCCGCAGGCGCTGGGCAACTGGATGGTCGATGCCGGCCTGACCTGGTGGGCCTTCCTGATCGTGGTCAACATCCTATTGCTGATGGCCGGCAACTTCATGGAGCCTTCGTCCATCGTCCTGATCATGGCGCCGATCCTGTTCCCGGTCGCCGTGCGGCTGGGGATCGATCCGGTCCACTTCGGCATCATGATCGTCGTCAACATGGAGGTCGGGATGTGTCACCCTCCCGTCGGCCTCAACCTCTATGTCGCCAGCGGCATCACCAAGATGGGAATCACCGAATTGACAGTTGCGGTCTGGCCGTGGCTGCTGACGATGCTGATCTTCCTCGTCCTGGTGACTTATGTGCCGGCCATCAGCCTGTGGCTGCCGCATATGCTGGGGATGTAGGACCCTGCCCCGGCGCGCCCGATCCGGGCCGCGCCGGGGTTGCAATTTGCTGGAAAGACTGACAAAGGGTGCGCGGCGCTGGCGGTCCTGAACCCCCTCGCGTGCGACACGCACGCGGCGCATCCCATAACATCATCAGTCACGGCAGGTTTTCCATGCCCTCGCATCTGTTCCGCCTGGCCCTGATTCTGGGGCTTCTCTCGGCTGTTGGCCCGTTTGCCATCGACATGTACCTGCCCGCCCTGCCCAAGGTCGCCTCGGACCTCGGCGTCAGCGAGACGGCGGCGCAGGCGACCCTCAGCGTCTATTTCCTGGTCTTCGGCATCGCCCAACTGATTTACGGTCCGATGGCAGACGCAATTGGCCGTCGGCGGCCGATGCTCATCGGGGTCGCGATCTTTACCGCGGCATCGGTCGCGGCCAGCTTTGCGCCGGACCTGCCGACCCTGGTTTTTGCCCGCGCCGTTCAGGCGCTGGGCGCGGCGACGCTGATGGTGGTGCCCCGCGCGGTGATCCGCGATCTGTCCACGGGCCCGGACGCGGCACGGATGATGGCCGCGATCATGATCGTGATCTCGGTCTCGCCGATGCTGGCACCGTTGGCCGGCTCGGCCGTCATGGCGGTGGCGGACTGGCGCTGGATTTTCGGCGTGCTGGCGCTCGCTTCGCTCATCAGCCTCGCGCTCATCACCTTTGCCCTGCCCGAGACGCTGCGGCCCGAAAACCGCCGCCCCGTGCGGGTGGCCGAGATGCGGGCTGGCGCCGTCCGCCTGCTGACCGACCGCCGCTTCATGGGGCTGACGTTCATCGGCGGCTTTGCCATGTCCAGCTTCTTCGTCTTTTTGGCGATGGCGACCTTTGTCTACACCAAGACCTTCGGCCTTGGGCCGACCGGGTTCTCGCTGGCCTTTGCAGTGAATGCGATCGGCTTTTTCACGGCCTCGCAGTTCGCCGGCCCGCTCGCGGCGCGGCTGGGGATGGAGCGCGCGATCGCCATCGCGATCACCGGCTTCGCTGGCTCGATGCTGCTGCTGCTCGCGGTTGTCGCAGCGGGTTTCGGCAGCCTTCCGATCATCATCGCGGGGCTGTTCATCGCCAACGCGTTCCTGGGCTTGGTGATGCCGACGACCATGGTCATGGCGCTGGACCCGCATCCGGACATCGCCGGCCTCGCCTCCTCGCTCGGCGGAACGTTGCAGATGTTGACAGGCGCCGGGATGATCACGCTGATCGGGGCGGTGCTGGACAGCACACCGCTTTCGATGATCGCCGGGATCGCGTTCTGCGGCGCCCTCGCCTGGCTGGTCGCAGCGGCGACCCTTCCGCGGCTGCGGCTTGGCCTGAGCTTCTGAGGCCGCAACTGCGCTGGGCCGTCAGATGTTGATCTGCTGGCCCAGCTCGACCACCCGGTTGGAGGGCAGGCGGTAAAAGTTCGTCGGTTCTGACGACGAGCGGTAGAGGCCGGCGAACAGCCGCGCGGCCCAGATCGGCATCATCCGTGACTTCCCAATCTTCAGCGTGCGGCGGTTCAGGAAATAGCTGGTCGACATGATGTCGAATTTTAGCCCCAGCGCGCGGGCATCGGCCAGGGCGCGCGGCACGTTCGGCTGTTCCATGTAACCAAAGCGGCAGCCCACGCGCCAGAAATGTGGGCTCAGTTGCTCGACCCGCAAGCGCGCGTGGTCCGGCACACGCGGCGTCGTCGCGACTTCGACCCGGGTGATGACATTACGGTCGTGCAGCACGCGGTTATGCTTGAGGTTATGCATCAGCGCGGCCGGCGCGATGTTCGGATCGGCGGTCAGGAACACCGCCGTGCCGGGCACTATTGTGGGCGGCGAGGCCTCCAGCTTGCGTACCAGGAAGTCCAGCTTGACGCTGTCCGCGCCGAGCTTCGCCTGCAGCAGCTGCGTGCCTTTCAGCCAGACCACCATCGAGGTGATGGCCATGGCGGCAAAGACCAGGGGGATCCAGCCGCCGTCCACCACTTTCAGAACGTTGGCATAGAAGAACACCACCTCGATGGCGAGGATCGGCAGCATGATCCCCAGGACCACCACCCATGGCCATTTCCAGGCCCAGCGAAAGACGATGATTGCCAGCATCGAGGTGATGACCATGTCCCCGGTGACCGCGATCCCATAGGCCGAGGCCAGTCGCGCCGAGCTGCCAAAGGCGAGGATCAGCCCCACCACGCCGCACAGCAGGATGAAGTTTACCTTGGGCAGGAACACCTGCCCAAGCTGCGTATCCGAGGTGTGCTGGATCTCGAGTCGCGGCAGCAGCCCCAGTTGCACGGCCTGCTGCGCAACCGAGAACGCGCCGGAAATGACCGCTTGACTGGCGATCACCGTCGCGGCCGTCGCCAGGATCACCAGCGGCAGCAGGCCCCATTCAGGGGCCATGTTGAAGAACGGGTTATTCGACTTGGACGGATCAGCCAGCACCATTGCGCCCTGCCCGAGATAGGCGAGCCCGAGGGCAGGCCAGACGATACCGGTCCAGGCCACGCGCACCGGTCGTTTACCGAAATGGCCCATGTCCGCGTAAAGCGCCTCGGCCCCGGTCACGGCCAGAAAGACCGAACCCATGACCGGCAGCGCGCCCGCACCGTTCTGCCAGATGAAACTGATGGCCCGCAGCGGGTTCAGCGCCTGCAGGATGCGGCCGTCGTCCATGATGTGGCTGGCGCCCAGCACCGCCATGGTCGTGAACCAGATGAACATGACCGGCCCGAACAGGCGCGAGACTGCCTCGGTCCCGTGGCGCTGCGCCCAAAAGAGGATGAACACGATCCCCAGCGTGACCGGCACGATATAGCGGTCGAGCCCGGGCGCGACCAGGTTCACCCCCTCGACCGCTGACAGGACGGAGATCGCCGGCGTAATCATGGAATCGCCGAAAAACAGCGAAACGCCGACGATACCGGTCAGATACAGCCACCAGGCGCGGCGCCCACCGAGGGCCTGCTGGGCCTTGGCCACCAGCGAAAGCGTGCCGCCCTCGCCGTTGTTGTCCGCGCGTAGGATCAGGACGACATATTTGACCGTGACGATCAGAAAGACTGTCCAGAACAGCATCGACACGATGCCGATGACCGCCGTCTCTTTCATCTGATGTTCATGGGCGTGGACAAGGGATTCTCGCAGCGCATAAAGGGGCGAGGTACCGATGTCGCCGTAGACGACCCCGAGGCAGCTGAGGACAAGTCCGGCCCGCAATTTTTCATGCGAGGCATGGTGATGCTCTGGCGGGGTGCGCAAATCTGGCGGCGGTGGCAGCCCGCCGGGCGCGTTGTCGCCGGGGCTGCGCAGGGCATCGGTCATCGCCATGCTCGGTCTGTTTCGGTCGCGAGGATGTGAGGCATTCCGCCCTGCTTGGCAAGGGCCCTGTACGGCGCCGGCAATCCCCCGCGCGTCGCTGACCCTGTAGCCCGTAACGCACAGTCGCCTCGGGCGGATCCCCGGCGCGGAGGCGGCCGACACAGCTCGTAGTCCCACCGTCGCGCCGAGGGTCCTTGACTGGCCCTTGGCCGCTGCTAGCGTCGGGTCAACCCATCCCGCCCCTAGTCTGAAGGAACGCCGCCATGGCTCTAGACCGCAAGCCTGCGCCCAATGATCTCAGCGCCTTCTGGATGCCATTCACGGCCAATCGCCAGTTCAAGGCGCAGCCGCGGATGCTGGTCGGGGCCAAGGACATGCACTACACCGCGGCGGACGGCCGGCAGGTGCTGGACGGCACGGCGGGCCTATGGTGCTGCAATGCCGGCCATTGCCGACCGAAGATCACTCAGGCGATCACCGAGACGGCCAGCACGCTCGATTACGCACCCGCGTTCCAGATCGGCCACCCCGGTGCGTTCGAACTGGCCAACCGGCTCGTCGACATCGCGCCGGAGGGGATCGAGCATGTATTTTATACGAACTCCGGCTCGGAGGCTGTTGATACGGCACTGAAAATCGCTCTCGCCTATCACCGGGCGCGGGGCGAGGCCTCGCGCACCCGGCTGATCGGCCGCGAGCGGGGCTATCACGGCGTCGGCTTTGGCGGAATCTCCGTGGGCGGTATCGTCAATAACCGCCGCTTCTTTGGCACCGCCCTCAACGGTGTCGATCATCTGCCCCATACCCATCTGAAAGAAAACGCCTTTACCAAGGGACAGCCGGAACACGGCGCCTATCTGGCCGAGGAGTTGGAGCGGCTGGTAGCCCTGCACGGGGCTGAGACCATCGCCGCGGTGATTGTCGAGCCGATGGCCGGCTCGACCGGGGTGCTGCTGCCGCCCAAAGGCTATCTGGAAAAGCTACGCGAGCTGACCACGAAGCATGGCATCCTGCTGATTTTTGACGAGGTCATCACCGGCTTCGGCCGTCTCGGCAGCCCGTTCGCGGCGCAGCATTTCGGCGTCATTCCGGACATGATGACCTGCGCCAAGGGCCTGACCAACGGCGTCATTCCGATGGGCGCCGTGCTGACCTCGGGCGCGATTCACGATGCCTTCATGCAAGGCCCCGACCATGTGATCGAGCTGTTCCACGGCTACACCTACTCCGGCAACCCGATCGCCTCGGCGGCTGGTATCGCCACGCTTGAGACCTATGCCGATGGCAACCTGCTGACCCGCGCTGCCAAGCTGGAAAAGCACTGGGAAAAAGCGCTGCACGGCCTCGCCGATCATCCTAACGTCATCGACATTCGCAACATGGGCCTGATCGGCGCGGTCGAGCTGGCCTCGATCCCCGATGCGCCGGGCAAGCGCGCCTTCGATGCCTTCGTGAAGGCGTTCGAGGCGGGGATCATGATCCGCATCACCGGCGATACCATAGCGCTCTCGCCGCCGTTGATCATTTCCGAGGAGCAGATCGACGAGCTGATCTCGACCCTCGGCAGCGTCATCAAGGCCACGGCATGAAGGACTGCACCGGAAAGGTCCTGCTGGACGATGCCCAGGTCCGGGTCACGCGCTATGACTTTGCCCCCGGCGGCGAGACCGGCTGGCACCAGCACGAGATGGATTACGTCATCGTCACGCTGACCGAGTGCCGCCTGGCCGTCGATCTGCCCGGCGGCGAGACCGTCGAGAGCACGATCCCGCCGGGCGCGTCGTATCGCCGGCCAATCGGCACCGAGCATAACGTCAGGAACAACGGCGCTGCGCCGATGGCCTTTGTCGAGGTTGAACTGAAGCGCTGAACGATCACGGAGCCTACTACAATGACCGACGCCCCCTCCGGCAACATGCGGGTGAATCCCGACCGTCTCTGGGATAGCCTGATGGAGATGGCGAAGATTGGCCCTGGCATCGCCGGCGGCAACAATCGCCAGACCCTGACCGATGCCGATGCCGAGGGACGCCGCCTGTTCCAGAGATGGGCCGAGGATGCCGGCATGACCATGCAGGTTGACCGCCTCGGCTCGATGTTTCTCCGCCACGAGGGGACCGATCCCGAGGCTGACCCGGTCTATATCGGCAGCCACCTCGACACCCAGCCAACGGGTGGCAAATATGACGGCGTACTGGGCGTTCTGGCGGGGCTGGAGGTCGTGCGCACCATCCGGGACATGGGCGTGCAGACGCGCCGTCCCATTGTGGTGGTGAACTGGACCAATGAGGAAGGCTCGCGCTTTGCCCCGGCGATGCTCGCCTCGGGTGTCTTTGCGGGCGTGATCGACGAGGAATTCGCCAATGATCGCAGGGACCTCAAGGGCCTGCGCTTTGGCGACGAGTTGGACCGGATCGGTTGGCGGGGCGATCAGCCGGTCGGCGGGCGCCCGATTCACGCGATGTTCGAGTATCACATCGAACAGGGCCCGATCCTCGAGGCCGAAGGCAAGCAGATCGGCGTCGTGACCCACGGCCAGGGCCTGCGCTGGATCGAGGTGACGGTGACCGGCAAAGGCCAGCACACCGGCTCGACCCCCATGGCGATGCGCCGGAACGCCGGACGCGGCATGGCCCGGCTGATCGAGTTGGTCCACGAGATCGCGATGAAGCACCAGCCCAACGCCGTGGGCGCGGTGGGCCATATCGAGGTGTTCCCGAACAGCCGCAACGTGATCCCGGAAAAGGTTGTCATGACAGTCGATTTCCGCAGCCACCTGTTGCCGACGCTGCTGGCGATGGTTGAGGAGTTTGACGCCCGCGCCCCGGCCCTCTGCGAGGAGATCGGCGTCAGCATGACCAGCCAGATCGTCGGCCAGTTCGACCCGCCAGCCTTTGACGAGGGCCTAGTGAAACGCGTGCGCGGCGCGGCCGAGCGGCTGGGTTATTCTCACATGGACGTGGTCAGTGGCGCCGGTCACGACGCCTGCTGGATCAACAAGATCGCGCCGACCGTTATGATCATGTGCCCCTGCGTCGACGGCGTCTCGCACAACGAGGCTGAGGAGATCAGCCCGGAATGGGCCTCGGCAGGGGCGGATGTGTTGCTGAACGCGGTGCTCGAGACGGCGGAGGTCGTCGCGTGAACTAGCCCTCCCACCCCGGGGGCTCTGCCCCCGGACCCCCCGGGATATTTGGACAACGCTAAGACCGGAAAGGAAGTGCCGCATGACGACCCTCATCAGGAACGGGACCATCGTCACGGCCGATCTGACCCAGAAGGCGGACATCCTGATCGAAGGCGGCCGGATCGCCGCCATCGGCCAAGGACTGGTCGGCGACGAGGTCATCGACGCGACCGGCTGCTATGTCATGCCGGGCGGGATCGATCCGCATACCCACTTGGAAATGCCGTTCATGGGCACGTATTCGGCCGATGATTTCGAATCCGGCACGCGCGCGGCGCTCGCCGGTGGGACGACCATGGTGATCGATTTCGCGCTGCCCGCGCCGGACCAGTCGCTGCTGGATGCGCTGAAGATCTGGGATAACAAGACCGCCCGGGCGCATTGCGATTACAGTTTTCACATGGCCGTCACCGGCTGGCGGCAGCAGGTATTCGATGAAATGGCTGAGGTGGTGGATCGCGGGATCACCAGCTTCAAGCATTTCATGGCCTACAAGGGCGCCCTGATGGTCAATGACGACGAGATGTTCGCGTCGTTCCGCCGGGTAGGCGATCTGGGCGGCATCGCCATGGTCCACGCCGAAAACGGCGATGTGGTGGCCGAACTCTCGGCCCGGTTGCTGGCCGAGG
This sequence comes from Paracoccus suum, assembly GCF_003324675.1. NCBI lineage: Bacteria > Pseudomonadati > Pseudomonadota > Alphaproteobacteria > Rhodobacterales > Paracoccaceae > Paracoccus > Paracoccus suum. Next base: position 2,479,489 of record NZ_CP030918.1, on the reverse strand, counting down.
GAAATACCGGCCCCGAGGCACATGCTTATTCGCGCCCGGCACAGGTCGAGGGCGAGGCGACCAACCGTGCCATCATGATCGCTGACATGGCTGGGGTGCCGCTCTATGTGGTGCACGTCAGTTGCGAGGACAGCCACGAGGCGATCCGCCGCGCGCGCCAGGCGGGCAAGCGGGTCTGGGGCGAGCCGCTGATCCAGCACCTGACGTTGGACGAAAGCGAGTACCAGAACCCCGACTGGGACCACGCCGCGCGCCGAGTGATGTCGCCGCCGTTCCGCGACAAGCGCCATCAGGACAGCCTGTGGTCGGGCCTGATGTCAGGCAGCCTGTCTTGCGTGGCAACCGATCACTGCGCCTTTACCACGACGCAGAAGCGCACCGGCATCGGCGATTTCACGAAGATCCCGAACGGCACTGGCGGCCTGGAGGATCGTCTGCCGCTGCTTTGGACCCAGGGTGTCGGCACCGGGCGGCTGACCCCGAACGAGTTTGTCGCCGTCGCCTCGACCAATATCGCCAAGATCATGGGCCTCTATCCCAAGAAGGGTGCAGTGCTTGTGGGTAGTGACGCCGACCTGTTGATCTGGGATCCTGAGGCAACCAAGACGATCAGCGCCGGCACCCAGCAGAGCGCAATCGATTATAACGTGTTCGAGGGGCTTTCTGTCAAAGGCCTGCCGCGTGTCGTGCTGTCACGCGGCAGTGTCGCCTGGCGCGAGGGCGCGGTCGAAACGCCCGAGGGCCACGGCGAGTTTGTGGCTAGGGCGCCCGGCCAGCCTGTCAACCGCGCGCTTTCGGAATGGAAGGCGCTGACCGCCCCGCGCCCCGTCGCGCGCAGCGGCATCCCCCAGACCGGAGTGTGATGGCCGCGCGAAATCATTTGCGGCGGGCCCTGATCGCCGGGCAAGTTTCCCCAGAACCGTTTTCCGGAGGCCGACATGAAAACCGCTCTTCTCACTGCCGCCGGCTCGGGCATGGGCGCGGCCTGTGCGCGCCGGCTGGCCGCTGACGGCTGGAACGTCGCGCTGCTGTCCTCCTCAGGCAAGGCCGAGGCCCTGGCGGAGGAACTGGGCGGCGTCGGCGTCACCGGCTCGAACGACAAGGACGTGGATATCCAGCGACTGGTCGATGCGGCGATGGGGCGATGGGGACGGATCGACGGGCTGGTGAACAGCGCGGGGCACGGGCCGCGGGGAGATGTGTTCTCGCTCACGCCGGAGGAGTGGCACAAGGCGCTGGACGTTTATTTCCTTTCCGCCGTCCGCCCGATCCGCGCTGTCCTGCCGCAACTGGCGGACGGGGCGGCGATTGTGAACATCACCAGTTTCGTCGCCGAGGATCCTTCGGCCGCCTTTCCGACCTCCTCGGCGATGCGGGCGGGTCTGCATGCCTGGGTCAAGCTGGCAGCGCAAAACCTTGGTCCCAAGGGCGTGCGCATCAACAGCGTTGCGCCGGGCTTTATCGATTCCATCCCCGCCCCGGCCGAGCGTCTTGCCGGCGCTGCCATCCCCCGTCAGGGCCGGGTGGACGAGATCGCGGCGACGGTTGCGTTCTTGCTGTCCGATCAATCCAGTTACATCACCGGGCAGACACTGCGTGTTGACGGCGGCATCGGGCGGGGATTGTGACGGCAGGCAGCGTCACCACCGGCCCCGTGGTCGCCGCACGCGGCGTCGATCTGACCTTTCCGACCTCAGACGGCCCGGTCCATGCGCTGAAAGGGGTTGATCTGACGATCGCACGTGGCGAATTCGTCAGCTTCATCGGCCCGTCCGGCTGCGGCAAAACGACGTTGCTTCGTTGCATTGCGGCGCTCGAGGCGCCGACCTCGGGCAGTCTGCTGGTCAACGGCATGCCGGCCGATGACGCGCGACGGGCGCGGGCCTACGGTTATGTTTTTCAGGCGCCGGGCCTTTACCCTTGGCGGACTATCGCGGCGAACATCGCCCTGCCGCTTGAGATCATGGGGTTTTCGCGCGCCGAGCGGCAGGCACGCACGGCGCGGGTCCTCGACCTGGTGGACCTTGCCGGCTTTGGCGGCAAGTACCCCTGGCAGTTGTCGGGCGGCATGCAGCAACGCGCCTCGATTGCCCGCGCGCTGTCGTTCGATGCCGACCTTTTGTTGATGGACGAGCCCTTCGGCGCCCTGGACGAGATCGTCCGCGACCGCCTGAATGAGGCGTTGCGTGCGCTTTGGGCGCAGACCGGCAAGACCATGCTGTTCGTCACCCATTCGATCCCCGAGGCGGTGTACCTGTCGACCCGGATCGTCGTTATGTCGCCCCGCCCAGGCCGGATCATCGACATCATCGACAGCCCCTTGCCCGCCGAGCGGCCGCTGGAAATTCGCGATTCGGCCGACTTCATCGCCGTGGCGCACCGTGTCCGCGAGGGGCTGCGCGCCGGGCACAGCTATGACTGACGCGGTCCCCCTCCTGCGGCCATTCACGCTGCGCCCAGGCCGCGCGTTTGACGCCCGCGACTGCGCGCGGATCGTCAACGACTGGATCGACCGCGAGCCGTGGCTGCCTCGCGCCCGCAGCGAAGCCGAGGTCGTCCGCCACTATCGTGAGGATGTCTTCCCGTCTCAGGAGGTCACGGTCGCGGAGGCCGCCGGTGAGGTCGCCGGGTTCATGGCCTTTCTGCCGGCGGAGCGCGAGGTCACGTCGCTTTTCGTTGACAGGCGCGGCGGCGGGATCGGCGCGGCGCTGCTGAACGTCGCCAAGGCCCGGCACCATCACCTCACGCTCTGGGCATTCGAGGCGAACAAGGCCGCGCGCCGGTTCTATCTGCGCGAGGGTTTTCGCCTGACCGACCGCACGGCGGGCGACAACGACGAATGCATGCCGGACGTCCAGTACCGGTGGGACGCCCCATGAGGCGTGCGCTGCCGGTCCTCACGGTGCTGCTGGCGATCGTCGCGATCTGGTATCTCGCGGCCGCCATGATGAACGCCGCTTGGGTGCGCGATCAAGCGGCGCGCGCGAATCAGACGGTAACTACCGGGCAGCTTCTGCGCGAGACCATGAGCCTTGAGCGTCCGGTCCTGCCCGCCCCGCATCAGGTTGCCGCGGGGTTGTGGGACGGGATCGCGAAACAAAAGATCACCTCGAAACGCAGCCTCGTCTGGCATGGCTGGGTCACGCTGTCGGCGACGCTGGCAGGGTTCGCCATCGGCAGCCTTGCCGGCGTGTTGCTGGCGGTGGGGATCGTGCATAGCCGGGTCATGGACCAGTCGGTCATGCCTTGGGCGGTGGCCAGCCAGACCGTCCCCATCCTCGCCATCGCGCCGATGGTGATCGTGGTAATGGCCAGCATCGGCGTGACCGGGCTGGTGCCCAAGGCGATCATTTCCGCCTGGCTCTCGTTCTTTCCGGTGTTGGTCGGCATGGTCAAAGGCCTGCGTGCGCCCGAGGCGATGCAGCTGGACCAGATGCGATCCTGGAGCGCGAGCCGCGCCCAGACCTTCTGGCACCTGCGGCTGCCGGCCTCGCTGCCCTACCTGTTCGCGTCGCTCAAGGTTGCCATCGCGGCCGCTCTAGTGGGGGCGATCGTGGGCGAGCTGCCGGCGGGCGCCTCGCAGGGCCTTGGCGCAAGGCTGCTGTCGGGTTCGTACTACGGCCAGACCATCCAGATCTGGGCGGCGCTGCTGACCGCGGCCGCACTGGCCGCGCTGCTGGTCATGGCGCTGGGCCTGATCGAGCGGCTGGTGCTGCGCGGCATGGGGCTGGCACGGTGAGCGCGGCACTGCCCCTCGTTGCGGTCTGGGCCGTCGGCATGGCGATCAACCTGTGGCTGGCCCGGATCGGCAGCCGCGCCAGCCGCCTCTCCGTCGCGGCAGTGTTCGGGCTGACAATCCTTCTGCTATGGGAACTTGCCTGCCGGTATTTCGCCATTCCGGCGGTGATCCTGCCTGCTCCTTCGGCCATCTGGGCTAGCTTCACAGGAAATCTGCCTCTGCTCTGGGGTGATTTCGTCCAGACGATCCTGAAGGGCGCGCTGTCGGGCTGGATCATCGGCGCACTTGCGGCCGTCGTCACGGCCATCGCCATCGACCGCTCGGACTTTCTGCAGCGCGGGCTGCTGCCGGTAGGGAACTTTGTCGCCGCTCTGCCAATCGTTGGCATCGCCCCGATCCTGGTCATGTGGTTCGGCTTTGACTGGCAGTCAAAGGCCGCCGTCGTCGTGGTCATGGTGTTCTTTCCGATCCTTGTGAACATGGTCGCCGGCCTGGCCGCGACCGACGCGCTGCAGCGCGACCTGATGGCGACCTGGGGCGCGGGCTACTGGCGCGGGCTGTGGAGCATGCGCCTGCCCGCCGCGCTGCCGTTTTTGTTCAACGGCCTCAAAATCACCACCACGCTCGCGCTGATCGGTGCCATCGTTGCGGAATTCTTTGGCAGTCCGACTCGCGGCATGGGCTTTCGCATCTCGACCGCCGTGGGAAAGCTGGATCTGGGCCTCGTCTGGGCGGAAATCCTTGTCGCGGCCCTCGCCGGCTCGGCCTTCTACGGTATCGTCGCGTGGATCGAGGGACGCGCGACGTTCTGGCATCCCTCGCAACGACGGCGCTGAAATCAAGCCATGACCTCAGGGGGAGGAACGATCATGAAACGACTGATGCTGGGTACCGCGATGGCGTTGCTGGGGACGGCGACCCATGCCGCCGACCCGCTGACGCTGCAGCTGAAATGGGTCACGCAGGCCCAGTTCGCCGGCTATTACGTGGCCAAGGACAAGGGCTTTTACGACGAAGAGAATCTTGACGTGACGATCAAGCCGGGCGGCCCCGACATCGCCCCCGTGCAGGTCATGGCCGGCGGCGGCGCGGATGTGACGGTGGAATGGATGCCGGCGGCCCTCGCGGCCCGCGAAAAGGGCCTCGATATCGTCAACATCGCTCAGCCGTTCAAGAAATCGGGCATGATGCTGACCTGCCTCAAGGAAAGCGGGATCACCGACCCCAAGACCGACTTCAAGGGCAAGACACTGGGGGTCTGGTTCTCGGGCAACGAGTACCCGTTCCTGTCGTGGATGAGCCATCTGGGACTGAAGACGGATGGCGGCCCGGATGGGGTCACGGTCCTCAAGCAGGGCTTCAACGTCGATCCGCTGCTGCAAAAGCAGGCGGCCTGCATCAGCACCATGACCTATAACGAATATGGCCAGGTGCTGGATGCCGGGATCAAGCCCGAGGATCTGGTGACCTTCAAATACGAGGACCAGGGCGTCGCCACGCTGGAAGACGGGCTTTACACCACCGCCGCCAACCTCGCCGACCCGGCGATGGAGGACAAGCTTGTCCGCTTCGTGCGCGCCAGCATGAAGGGTTGGAAATACGCCGAGGAGCATCCGGACGAGGCCGCCGACATCGTCATGGAAAACGACGAGACCGGCGCCCAGACGCTGGCGCACCAGAAGTTTATGATGGGTGAGGTTGCGAAGCTGACGGCCGGCAGCAACGGCGCGCTGGACGATGCCGACGCCAAGCGCACGGTGGACACGCTGATGGCGGGCGGCTCTGATCCCGTGATCTCGAAGGTGCCCGAGGGCGCCTGGAGCCATGCGATCACGGACAAGGCGCTGAAGTAGGCCAGTGCGGAAAGCAACGGTAGGAAAAGCAACAGGGGGCGATTACGCCCCCTGTTGCACCGGTGCGTCCGTCTTACTTGACGGTGATGCGCCCATCCAGCTTGGGCGCGTAGTCCGGCCCCAGCTTCGAGACGTAATCCGCCAGCACTTCGGCCAGGTCGGGGCCGTAGTCATAGGCGTTCTTGCCGTCGGTGGCGAACATCTTGTAGCCGTCGCCGCCGCCGCGCATGTAGTTGTTGGTGACGATCTTGTAGTCCGCCGAGGGTGAGATCGGCCCCCAGCTGCCATCCGCCGCCTGCACCTGCACATCGCTGATCCGCTTGCCGACCTCGGCCTTGGGATCAACGGTGTATTTCAGGCCGGCCACCTGCGCGAACCGGCCCGCGGCCTCCTCGTACTGGCTGGCGCCGTTCTCCAGCGCCGCGAGGACGGACGAGCCGGGCGCCTCGAATGTCGACAGCGTGTTCTGGAACGGCAGGACGGAATACACCTCGCCCATGGTCATCGGCCCGGCGTCGATCGAGGCGCGCAGGCCGCCCCCGTTCTGGATGGCGATGGTCACGCCCTGCCCCTTGACCCGATCCAGCATGGCGTCGGCCACCAGATCGCCCATCTCGCACTCCTTCGCCCGGCAGGTCTCGCGACCGCCGTCGATCGGCGCCGCGGTCTCGGCCACCTGCTTGTTGCGCAGCGCCTCGATCGGGGCCGCCATCTCCTTGACGCGGGCGGCGATGGCCTCATCCGGCTTGACCGAGGCGTCCAGCAGCGCCGGCGCGCCCTCGGCCTTCAGCAGCTTACCGGAATCATCAAAGGTCAGAATAAGATGGCCGAGGTATTTCGAATAGGAATAGGCGGTGACCACTGGCACCTCGGTGCCGTCCGGTCCCTTGACCATGGTCGGATAGGGACCCGCCGCGCCCTCCATGCCGCCAAGCAGCGTATGGCTGTGACCGCCGACCACGGCATCGAGACCCGGCACCTGCGCGGCGATGTCCTGATCGCGCAGATAGCCGACATGGGTCAGCGCGATGATCTTGTTGACACCCTCGTCAGTCAGCGCCTGAACGTCACCCTTGAGGCTGTCGAGGTCGTCCTGAAAGATCACAGAGGCGCCGGGTGAGCTGGTCTCTGGCGTATCCATGGCGAGCGCAGAAACGAGGCCGATCTTTTGGCCGCCGACATCCAGCACCACCGTGTCCTTCAACTTGTCCTTGAGGATGTTGGACTGCGAGACATCCAGGTTGCCCGACAGGACCGGGAACTTGGCGCCGTTCAACAGCACCGCCAGCCCCTCGGGGCCGTCGTCGAACTCGTGGTTGCCGACCGCCATGGCGTCGTAGCCGATGGCGTTCATGAACTCTACCGTGTCGGCGCCCTTGTAGGTCGTGTAGAACAGGCTGCCTTGGTACTGGTCCCCGGCGTCGATCAGGATCGCGTTGCCGCCCTCGGCCTTGATCTGGTCACGCAGCTCGCGGGCCTTTGCCGCCACGCGGGCGACGCCACCAAAGCACTCGCCCTTGGCATCGGATTCGGCGTCACAGGTGCTGTCCTTGTCGTTGATTTGCTCGATGCGGCTGTGCAGGTCGTTGGTGTGCAACACATGCAGCACGTAATCGGCCTGCGCGGCGCTACCCAGCAGCGCGAATACGGCGGTCGAGGCGAGGAGTCGGATCATCGGTCGGCACCTTTCGTCACGGTCATGCGGCTGATCAGGCGCCAGTCTGTCCCGGCGGTCAAGCCGCCGAAGGGCTAGCCTTGGGCGATGACACAGGTGTGACGCCTTGACCGCCCGGCCGCCAGACCGCAGAACCGGGCCCATGCTGATCTTCAAAATCCTGCGCCCGGATGAATGGGACGCTTACGAGAATACCGGCCGCTTTACAGGCGCGCCGATCGATGTAAGCGATGGCTACATCCATTTCTCGACCGCCGAGCAACTGGCGGCCACCGCCGCCAAGCATTTCACGCGCGAGGACGGGTTGATCCTCGCGGCGTTCGATGCGGACGCCCTCGGCCAGGCCCTGCAGTGGGAGCCGGCGCGTGGCGGCGATCTGTTCCCGCATCTCTACCGCGCCCTGACGATGGAGGATCTGGTCTGGTCGCGCCGCCTGCCGCTAGGTCCCGAGGGGCATGTCCTGGGCGATCTGACGTGACCCATCTGCGCGAACGCCTTGGGCTTGCCGCTTTGCATCGGCTACCGCCGGAAACGGCCCATCAACTCGCGATTTCAGCCCTCGCGCGGGGGCTGGCGCCCCTGCACGGCGGGCCGGTGACCTCAGACCGGCTGGTCACGCAACTGGCGGGCATGACGCTGCCGAACCCGGTCGGGCTGGCGGCAGGCTTCGACAAGAATGCAGTTGTCGCGGAAGAGCTGTCGCGCGCGGGCTTCGGCTTTGTCGAGGTGGGCGCCGCGACCCCGCGGGCGCAGCCCGGCAACCCGCGCCCGCGGCTGTTCCGCCTGTCCGCCGAAGGCGCGATCATCAACCGCTTCGGCTTCAACAATGACGGCGCGGCAATGATCGCCGCCCGGCTTGCCGCCGGCAGGCCCTTCGCGGTGCCGGTCGGGCTGAACATCGGCGCCAACAAGGACAGCCCCGACCGCGCGGCCGACTTTTCTGCGGTAGTGGCCGAGGCTGGCCACGCGGTCGATTTCCTGACCGTCAACGTCAGTTCGCCTAACACCGAGCGGCTGCGCGATCTGCAGGGCCCGGCGGCGCTGGAGGCGCTGCTGGCCGGCGTTTTGGCGACCCGCGACCGCCTCGCCCCGGGCGTGCCGGTGCTGCTGAAGATCGCGCCGGACCTGAGCGAGGCCGAGCTGGCGGACCTCGCCGGGGTCGCCCTCAACTCCGGCGTCAGCGCCATCATCGCCACCAACACCACCTTGTCGCGCGATGGCGTCAGCGGACCCCATGCTGCCGAGGCCGGCGGCCTGTCCGGCGCGCCTCTGCTCGGTCGCTCGACCGCCATTCTCGCCCGCCTAGCCCGGTTGACGGCGGGGCGCATCCCGCTGATCGGCGTCGGCGGCGTCACCTCGGCCGAGGACGCCTGGGACAAGCTGCGCGCCGGTGCGTCCGCGGTGCAGCTCTATTCCGCCCTCGTCTATCAGGGCCTGTCGCTGGCGCCCCGCATCGCCGAGGCGCTGGACGAGCGGCTGGCGCGCGAGGGGTTTGCCAATGTCGCCGAGGTGAGCGGCAGCGGCATCGACGACTACCTCTAGCCGCCTCGCGCCGTCCCCAAGCCGGCGCTTCCCCCGCCCGCGGCAACCGCATAGCGTGGCGCGATCACGGCAACGGAGGCCTCAATGCTTACCCTCTACGGCGTCGCCCGCTCGCGCGCCTCGCGCATCATCTGGCTCTGCCATGAGCTGGACCTACCCTTCCGCCATGTGCCGGTGATCCAGGCGTACCGCCTGGCGGATCCGACCGCGGATGACGCGCCGCTGAACACCCTCTCGCCCGAGTTTCTGCGCCTCTCGCCGGCCGGCGCGGTGCCGGTGATGGATGACGACGGCCTGGTGCTGTCGGAAAGCCTCGCCTGCACGCTGTATCTGGCCGGCCGCGCCGGCGCGCCGATCGGTCCGGCGGACGAGGCCGAGGCCGCCTTGATGACCCAGTGGGCCTTCTACGGTGCCACCGCCATTGAGGAGGACGCGCTGACCCTGCTCAAGCTGCATCGCCCCGGTCAGGCGCAGGACGGCGCCGACGCCGGCATCGTGGCCGAGGCTGCCGAGCGCTTGGTGCGGCCGATGACCGTGGTGGAAAACCATCTGGCCGCCCGCGGGCATCTGGTGGGCGAGCGCTTTACCGTGGCGGATCTGAACATGGCCGAGATCATCCGCTATGCGAAAGGCTATGGCCCCCTGATGGCCCAGTTCCCCGCGATCACTGCGTGGCTGGCCAATTGCCAGGCCCGCCCCGCATTCGAGAAAATGTGGCAGATGCGCCTCGCCGAGCCAGAGTGAGGCGGCGCATCGCCCTGCTGGCCGCGCTCTTCGCACTGGGCGCGGCCACGCTCGCGGCGCTTGTCCTGCGCGAGGGCTGGTTGCAGACCGAACCCTTCTTCTAGACCGCCGCCCGGCCAGCCCGGTTGCCGCGCCGGCCGGATCGTCCCATAACCCCCTACCCGCCGCGACCTGACCGAAGGCCTTGCCAATGCCCGCCGACCTGCTCTCGACCCTGTCCGCCGACAACTACTCTGCCGCCTCGATCGAGGTGCTCGAGGGGCTGGAGCCGGTGCGCAAGCGGCCAGGCATGTATATCGGCGGCACGGACGAGCGCGCGCTGCACCACCTGGTCGCCGAAATCCTCGACAACAGCATGGACGAGGCCGTCGCCGGCCACGCAAGCCGGATCGAGGTCACCCTGATGGCCGACGGCAGCGCCTCGGTCCGCGACGATGGCCGGGGCATCCCGGTCGACCCACACCCGAAGTTTCCCGGAAAATCCGCGCTGGAGGTGATCCTGTGCACCCTGCATGCCGGTGGCAAGTTCTCGGGGGACGCCTACCAGACCTCGGGGGGGCTCCACGGCGTCGGTGCCTCGGTTGTCAACGCGCTGTCTGACCGGATGGTGGTCGAGGTCGCCCGCAACCGCGAGCTATGGCGGCAATCCTTCAGCCGCGGCATCCCGCAGGGGCCGGTGGAAATGGTCGGCCCGACCCGGCAGCGGGGCGGCACCACGGTCACCTTCCACCCCGACGAGGAGATCTTTGGGCACCACCGGCTGAAGCCCGCGCGCATGATGCGCATGGTCAAGTCCAAGGCCTATCTGTTCAGTGGCGTCGAGATCCGCTGGCGCAGCGAAATCGATGATGGCGAGACCCCCGCCGAGGCCGTGTTTCATTTTCCCGGCGGCCTCGCCGACTACCTGGCCGAACAACTGAGCACCGTCAGTATCTATGCCGACCGCCCCTTCGCCGGCAGCGTCGATTTTGCCGAAAAGTTTAGCGTGCCGGGCAAGGTCGACTGGGCGATCAACTGGACCCCCGCGCGCGATGGCTTCATCCAGTCCTACTGCAACACCGTGCCGACCCCCGAGGGCGGCACCCATGAGGCCGGCTTCTGGTCTGCGATCCTCAAGGGCGTGCGCGCCTATGGCGAGCGCATCAAGAACCGCAAGGCCGAGGCGATCACCCGCGAGGACCTGCTGACCGGCGGTTGCGCCCTGGTGTCCTGCTTTATTCGCGATCCCGAATTCGTCGGCCAGACCAAGGACCGCCTCGCCACCACGGACGCCGCCCGGCTGGTCGAAGGCGCTGTGCGCGATCACTTTGACAACTGGTTGGTGTCCGATCCCAAGTCAGCTGGCGCGATCCTGGATTTCCTGGTCCTGCGCGCCGAGGAACGTCTGCGCCGCCGCCAGGAAAAGGAAACCGCTCGCAAGTCCGCGACCAAGAAGCTGCGCCTGCCCGGCAAGCTGGTCGATTGCAGCGCTACCAACCGCGAGGGGACCGAACTGTTCATCGTCGAAGGCGACAGCGCCGGTGGCAGCGCCAAAATGGCGCGCGATCGCACCAAGCAGGCGCTGCTGCCGCTGAAGGGCAAGATCCTGAACGTGCTGGGCGCCGCTTCCTCGAAAATGGGCGCCAACCAGGAGCTGTCGGATCTCTGCCAGGCCCTCGGCACCGGGATGGGCAGCCGCTTCGTCCTCGACGATCTGCGCTATGACAAGATCATCATCATGACCGACGCCGATGTGGACGGCGCCCATATCGCCAGCCTGCTGATGACGTTTTTCTTTACCCAGATGCGCGGCATGATCGACAAGGGGCACCTCTACCTCGCCTGCCCGCCGCTTTACCGCCTGACTCAGGGCGCGGCGCGCATCTATGTCGCCGATGATGCCGAGAAAGAGCTCTGGCTGGCCAAGGGCCTCGGCGGCAAGGGCAAGATCGACGTGCAGCGGTTCAAGGGCTTGGGCGAAATGGACGCCAAGGACCTGAAGGACACCACCATGAACCCCAAGACCCGCAAGTTGATCCGGGTCAGCATCGACGACGAGGATGGCGGCGAGACCGGCGATCTGGTCGAGCGCCTGATGGGCAAGAAGCCGGAGCTACGCTTCCAGTATATCAGCGAGAACGCCAAGTTCGTCGAGGAGCTGGATGTTTAGGCAGGATTGACTAGATCGATAAGGCGGGCATCAGATTATAGGCACGACAATAGTTATGGTGAAGAAGATTGGTGGTTAGCACTATTGGAAGAAATCCCCGAATATGCCTTATCTCATCCCTGGAATCGGCCACCTTAATCTCGTGAAAATTTCCTATAATTATTTGAATGAAAATAATATCCCGCGCGAAGATTCAAGTTGGATAGCGCTACATTTCTCGCCGGGACTAGCTCTCGAGGTGTCATTGAAAGCGTGTCTATCGCAACTGGGATTCTCTACCGACCAGCTGAAGACAGGGAAGTTCGGCCATCGCTTGGATGCACTGACCAATGCCGTAGAGGAATCCCTCGATGGAAATCCACAAGCCTTCAACAAATTCTTAATTCTTCGTCCCGTACTCGGGGAATTGATAGATTGTATTGGCGCGGACTATTTAAACATGAATTACAGATACCTGGAGGGCGACGAGGTATTTTCTATTCGCCCTGGAGATTCTTTTCTGAACGCAATAAGTTTGGTGGAGTCAGTCTGCAATATAACGGAATTCTTGCAGTCACAGAAGACTTAGTTAGATTGTCACTAAGCGTGATTCTTCCCCCTCACCCCAACCGCACCACGCGGTCCATCCGCCCGGCCAACTCCATATTATGCGTCGCGATTAGCGCCGATAGCCCGGTTTCCCGAACCACATTCATCAGCAGGTCGAATACCTGATCGGCGGTGCCGGGATCGAGGTTGCCAGTAGGCTCGTCCGCCAGCATCAGCGCCGGGGCATTGGCGAGGGCGCGGCAGAAGGCGACGCGCTGCTGCTCGCCGCCGGACATGGCGGCGGGACGATGCGCCTCGCGTTCGGTCAGGCCGACGCGCGCCAGCAGGCTGCGCGCGCGGGTCCGGGCAGCGCCAGCGGGCGTGCCATTCGCCAGTTGCGGCAGGACCACGTTTTCCAGCGCCGAGAACTCTGGCAGGAGGTGGTGGAACTGATAGACAAAGCCCAGTTCGCGCCGGCGCGCCTGAGTGCGCAGGCGGTCCGACGCCCCGGTCAGATCGCGGCCCTGCAGGACGACCTGTCCCTCGTCCGGCGTGTCCAGCAGCCCGGCGATGTGCAACAGGGTCGATTTGCCTGCGCCCGACGGCGCGACTAGGGCCACGACCTCGCCCCGGCCGATGGAGAGATCGAGATCGGACAGCACCGGGACGGCGGCCGGTGTGCCGGGATTGTAGGTCTTGCCTATCCCCTGAAGGCGCAACACGTCATTCATAGCGCAGGGCCTCCACCGGGTTCATGCGAGCGGCCCGGCGGGCCGGGAACCAGGTAACGACCAGGCTCAGCACCAACGACAGGCTGACCGCCTTGAGCAGGTCGATCCCGCGCAGCTTTGCGGGAAGCTCATAAATCCCCCGGATCGCGGGGTCCCATGCCCCGCCCCCCGTCAGCCAGTTCACTGCCGCCATAATGCTGCTGATGTTCAGTGACAGCGCCACACCCAGCACCACGCCGATCAGCGTTCCGATGATTCCGGTGAAGGCACCGCACAGAAAGAACACCCGCAGGATCGAGCCCTGGGTCAGCCCCATGGTGCGCAGGATGCCGATGTCACGGCCCTTGTTCTTGACCAGCATGATCAGCCCCGAGGTGATGTTCATCGAGGCGATCAGCACCAGGATCGACAGGATCACGAACATAACGTCATCCTCGATATCGAGCGCCTTGAGAAACTGGCCCGAGCTGTCGCGCCAGGTCCAGACCTGCGCCCCCTCGCCGCCCGCGGCCAGCAGCGCCGGCGTCAGGCGGTCGACCCGCTCGGGGTCGGTGGTCATGATCTGGATCTCGTCGGCGGCGTCCTCGCGGTTAAAGAAGGACTGCGCTTCGGCCAGCGGCATGTAGACGCGGGTCTGGTCGATGTCATAGCGCCCAGCGGTGAAGATATAGGCCACCTTGTAGGCGTTGACACGCGGCGTCGTGCCAAAGGCGGTCTGCGCGCCATCGGGCGAGATCAGGCGCACGCTGCTGCCGACGCCGACACCAAGCTCGCGCGCGATGCCGCTGCCGATGGCGATGCCGCTGTCGAAATCATCTATGTTGCCGATCCCGGTCTCGGCGTCCGCGACGCGCGGGATCGCCTTCAGATCGGCCAGCGTCAGGCCATAGACCTGCCCGATGTTTGAGCGATCTCCGGCCTGGACCAGCACTTGCCCTTTGACCACCGCGGTCGCGCGCGTGACCCCGGGCAAGGCTGCAACGGCCTGCGTCAGGGCGTCGTAATCACTGATGATCCCCGGCACTGCCGTCTCGTCGTCGATCTGGCGCGGCGCCATGTAAAGGGTCGTGTGCGGGTTGGCGCCGAGGATCGTGTCCACGAACTCGGCCCGAAAGCCCGAGCGCACCGCCATGGTCGCGATCAGTGCCATGACGCCAAGGGCGATGCCGATCAGGCTGATCCAGGTCATGACGCTGACCCCGCCCTCGGCCCGGCGCGCGCGCAGATAGCGCCAGGCGATCATGAACTCGAACGGGGCAAAGGGTCGGCTGCTGCGCTGCATCAGGGGCCTTGGGGGTCGCGGTCAATGGCGCGGACCCTGCGGCGGGGGGCCGGGAATGTCCAGCAACGGGTGCGCGAGGCAGCCGTCAGTGACGCAGGAATTCCAGCGCCGCGCCGACGATCGCTTCGGGCGCATCCTCTTGCATCAGATGCCCGGCGCCTGCGACCTCGGTCAGCGGGCAATCCGGCAGCATCGCCGCCAGACGGCGGCCATCGGCAAGGGGGATCCAGTCATCCCGGACGCCCCAGAGCAGCCGCACCGGACAGCGGACGGTGCCCAGGAGCGGCTCGATCTCATCGGTGTGAACCGGGTCCATCTGCGCGATCTGGCGATAGAAGGCCTCCTGACCCTTGGCGCCGGTCCAGGGATCGAGGTAGGGCGTGAGGCCCGTGTCCGTCAGGCCGCGATGCGAGGCGCCGCGAAGGTAGGCGGCAAGAATTGCCGCGTGGATATAGGGCGGCAGGCCGGCAAAGGCGGCCTCGTGCCGGCGCACATGGGCAACAAAGGGGCTGCCCCAGGGACGGATCGCCACCGGGTCAATCAACAGCAGGCGCGCGTAGTCTCGCCCGTCCCGCAGATGCGCGCGCAGCGCGGTCGCGCCGCCGAAGTCATGCGCGATCACGGATGGCCGGTTGAGGCCAAAGTGATCCATCACCGCGCCCAGAACGCCGTTCTGCACGCCCAGCGAGACATCGGCGTCCGGCATGTCGGACTGCCCATAGCCCAGCAGATCGAAGCTGTGGACGGTGAAATGCGGCGCAAGATGCGGCGTGATGCGATGCCAGACATGCGCTGAAAACGGCGTGCCATGCACAAGCAGCAGGCCGGGCCCCTGACCCATGCTCCATGCGGCAATGCGGTGCGGGCCGAACCTGACGGTCGAGGCCCGCATGCTCAGTGGTCCGCGCCTGCGGCCGGATCGATCACGAACCGCTTGTCGCAATAGCCGCAATCGACGAACCCGGTCTGGGGCGAGATCGCCAGCCAGACACGCGGATGTCCCATCTCCAGCGCCTCGCTGCCGTCGCAGGCGACTTTCCACTGGCTGACCACCTCGGTTCGGGGGGCCGGAATGACGGCATCGCCGGGCTGCTGGTTGGTGGACAGCGGAATGTTCGAGGCGCGGATGATGTCCATGTTCTCTCTCGGTCTTGCCCCGGCGCAGCGGTGCGGCTTTAACGCTGGCATGATAGACGATCCGCGCCTCGCAGCAAGCCAGCCCCGCAACCTGACGTCGGGCCAGACGGCCCCGCCCGCCACCCCGGCAATCGAAATCACCGGCCTGCGCAAGACCTATGCGCCGGCCGGCCGCGGTGCCCCGCGCGAGGCATTGCGCGGGATTGATCTGACCATTCCGGCGGGCTCGATCTTCGGACTTCTGGGGCCGAATGGCGCGGGCAAGTCGACCACGATCAACATCCTCGCCGGGCTTGTCCGCAAGACCGAGGGGCGCGTCACGATCTGGGGATTCGACCAGGACGTGAACCCCCGCCAGTCCCGCGCGGCCATCGGTGTCATGCCGCAAGAACTGAACATCGACCCCTTCCTGTCGCCCCGCGTCAGCCTGGAGATGCAGGCCGGGCTTTACGGCGTGCCCCCGCGCGAGCGCTGGACGGACGAGCTGCTGGCCCTTGTCGGCCTCAGCGATCAGGCTGAAGCCTATAGCCGCAACCTGTCAGGCGGGATGAAGCGGCGGTTGCTGCTGGCCAAGGCACTCGTCCACCGTCCGCAGGTGCTGGTGCTGGACGAGCCGACTGCCGGCGTCGACATCGGCCTGCGCGAAATGCTGTGGACCAATGTCCGGCGCCTGAACGCGCAAGGGATGACCATTATCCTGACGACCCATTACCTCGAGGAGGCGCAGTCGATGTGCGACGAGATCGCGATCATCGACCGCGGCCAGCTCGTGACCCGCGCCAGCACCAGCGACCTGCTGGCGGCCGCCGACCGCAAGGTGTTGGTGATCGACAGCGGCGGCGCGAGTGCCCCGCCCATGCCTGAGGGCGTGGCGGTCAGTGTGCGCGACCGGGGTCGCCTCGCCTTTACCTATGCGCCGTCGCAGGTCTCCGCCGACGCGATCCTCGAGGCGCTGCGCCTCGGCGGGGTGCGCGTGCGCGATCTGTCGACCGAAGAGGCGGATCTGGAGGACGTGTTCCGAAGCTTCGTCGGCTGACCGCGCCAGCGGTTCGCAAATTCAGAACCTGGGCTTCGCCGGACCGGAAAAATGTCTGCGCCTGGAATGGCGGTTCGCGCCTTGCCAAGCCCGGCGCGCGGGCCTACCGACCGGCGGTCCAGCGAGGTGTCCGATGTCCATGCCCTCACCCTCTATCCTGTCCCGGCCGCGCCGCGCCCTCTCGATGCCCGAGTTCGTGGCGGTGCTGGCGTTCACCTTTGCGGTTGTCGCCTTTTCCATCGACGCGATGCTGCCGGCGCTGCCACAGATCGCCGCCGAGATGGTGCCGGGCGATGTGAACCGCGCGCAGCTGGTGTTGACGGCGTTCATGATCGGCCTCGGCGGGGGCACGCTCTTTACCGGGCCGATTTCCGACGCCATCGGGCGCAAGCCGACGATCATCGGCGGCTTCGTAATCTACCTGATCGGCGCCGTCGCCGCCATGCTTGCCAACTCGATCGAGGCACTGCTGATCGCGCGGGTCATCCAGGGCATCGGCGCCTCGGGCCCGCGGATCGCCGTGCTCGCCCTGGTGCGGGATCTGCTGCAAGGGCGCGAAATGGCGCGCGTGATGTCGCTGGTCAACATGCTCTTCATCCTCGTGCCGGCCATCGCCCCCTCGATCGGGCAGGCGATCATCGCCATCGCGGGCTGGCGCGGCGTGTTCGGCGCCTTCATCGTCTTTGCCCTCCTCGCCAGCAGCTGGATCGGCCTGCGCCAACCCGAGACACTGCCGGCCGAGCGGCGGCGGCCGCTGCACCTGCGCACCCTCGCAGCCGCGGTGCGCGAGGCGCTGTCGGACCGCGACGTCGTGATCTGCACCGCGACCATCGCACTCGGCTTTGGCCAGATGTTTGCGCTGCTGTCCTCGGCCCAGCAACTGTTCGGCGAGGCTTATGCCCGCGGCGATCAGTTCCCGCTGTGGTTTGCCGCGATGGCGCTCCTGTCAGCCTGCGGGACGATCCTCAACGCGCGGCTGGTAGTGCGGCTGGGCATGCGGCGCATCGCCTCGACCGCCTATGCCGCGCAGGCGATCTTTGCCTGCATCATGCTGATCCTTGTCACCACCGGCGCGATCCCCGAGCCGTGGCGCTTTGCCGCCTTCTTTGTATGGGCGGTGAGCCTCTTCACAATGGCCGGGGTCACCTTCGGCAACCTGAACGCCATCGCGCTGCACCGAATGGGCCATATCGCCGGCATGGTCGCTTCGCTGGTCGCGGCGCTGTCGACCGTGGGCGCGATGCTGATCGCGGCGCCCGTCGGGCAGCTCTACAACGGAACGCCGGTGCCGGTGATCGCGGCCGCAGCCGTCTGTTCGGCGGTTGCGTGGCTGCTCATGCGACGACTGACGCCCGGCTCGACCTGAAGGCTAGCGTTCGGTCAGCTTCAGCTCGATGCGGCGATTGGCGGCGCGCGCCTCGGGCGTGTCGCCGGGCTCGGCCGGACGGAACTCGCCAAAGCCCGCGGCGGCGAGGCGGTCCGGCGGAAAGCCCAGATCGTCCACCATGTAGCGCACCACGGCGAGGGCCCGTGCCTGGCTCAGCGCCCAGTTGTCGGCGAACTGCCCCTGGCCCGACAGGGGCGTGTTGTCGGTGTGGCCATCGACGCGCAGGATCCAGTCGACCTCGGGCGGGATCTCGGCCGCAATCTCCTTCAACTGGGCTGTGACCTGGGCGATCTGCGCCCTGCCCTCGGCTGACAGGGTCGCCTCGGCCGCGGGGAACACCACGTCCGAGGAAAAGACGAAGCGGTCGCCCACGACCTTGACGCCTTGCCGCCCGGCCAGAATGGCGCTGAGGCGACCAAAGAACTCCGACCGGTAGCGCGTCAGATCCTGGGCCTTGGCCTCGGCGGTTGCGGCGCGCTCGGCAGCCAGCTTGGCCTCGGCATCCGCCTTGGCGGCGCGCTCGGCCTGCAGGGCAGCCTTGGCCTTTTCGCCCTCGGCCGCGTTCAGCAGCGCGGCGTTCAGCTGACGGCCGAGGTCGGCGACCTTCAGTTCGGCAGCGGCCTGTGCCTCGCCGCCCGATTGCAACACCCCCTGCAGTTGCGCCAGCTGCCGGTTCAGCGCCGCGACCTGCGCGTTCAGGGCGGCAACCTTGCGCGCGCCCTCGGCCGACAGCGCTTCCTGACCCGCCAGCTTGTCATTGGCGATCTTCAGCAGCGCCGCCTGACGCTGGGCCTCGCTGAGGCCCTCGGCGCGCGCATCCTCCTTGGCGGCGTCGGCCGCGGCCAGCAGCGTTAGGGTGTCCTCGGCCCGCTTGCGACTTTCCTCTAGGGCGAGGCTCATGGCCGACATCTCGGCCTGCGACTGGCCCAGCTTGGCACGCAGCGCTTCGGCGGCGGCGGCATCGGTCAGGCGCGCGGCCTCGGCCTCGCTCAGTTTCGTGCGGGCCTCGTCGAGGGCCGTGGTGCTGGCGTTCCCCTTGGCGCGCAGGTCGGCGATGAGCGCCTCCAGCGCCTCGGCGCGGGCAGCGTCCAGCCGGGCGGCGGCGGTCTTGTCGTCGATCTCGGCGCGCGCGCTCGCAACCGCGAGCTCGGCGGCCGAGGCCCTGCCTTCGGCGGCCGTGCTGCGGGCGGTCAGCTGCTGCTCGCGCGCCTCGGCCGCCGCCTTGTCGGCGGCACGGGCGGCGATCAGCGTCGCGATCTGTGCCTCGGCATCGGTCACGCGGGCGCGCGCGCCGGCCAGGTCCTCGCTGCGCAGCGCCAGGTCGCGCGACAGCGCCAGGGCCTCGCCCGCGGCCTGCGCGCGCGCCGCCTCTGCCGCGTCACGCTCGCCCTGCGCGGTACCGAGCGCCTGCCCCAGCTGGGCCACCTGATCGCCCAACTCGCCGAGGCGACGGTCCTGCGTGCTCAGCTGATCGCGCATCACCCCCTGGACCACCATCACGATGGTCAGCACGAACATGATGACCAGCACGAGGCCGGTCATCGCATCGACGAATCCGGGCCAGATGTTGGTCTCGAACCGCCCGCCGCGCCGCCCGAGTGCCATCTCAGGCCCCGTGATCGCTGGGCGGCAGCGGCTCGCCCAAGGCGCGCACGGTGCGGGTCAGGACGGCCAGGTCGGCGCGCAGGTCGACCAACATATCGGCCATGTTGGCCGACTGCTCCTCGGCCATGCGCTGCAGCGCACTGTCGATCGAGCGCAGGTGCAGCCGCGCCTCGGGGTTGTCTTCGCTGCGGGCGCGGCTTTCGGCCGCCGCCTCGGTCAGCAGGATCAGCCGCTCCTGTCCATCCGCAAGGCGGTGCAGCGCGCCCTCGACCGCGCGCAGGCCGACGCGGGCGGCGGGATCCCCCTCGGGCCGCTGCCCGGCGGCGGTGGTCGCCGCGAGCAACCGTTCCTGCCCGTCGGCGATCCGGCCGAGGGTGTGAGCCAGATGCGCAGCCCGCTCGATCGCGGTCTCGCCATCCGACAGCACATGCTCGGCTAGCCGCTCGACGCTGCGCGCCATGCCGCGTGCGCGCTCGTCGGCGGCGATCTGGTCCTGCTCGTGCAGCGCGTCCCGCTGGGCGTAGAATTCGCTTAATGCAACGGTCTGCTGGGCGAGTTGGTCGAGGAAATGGGCCATCGCTGCGTGGTCCAGCGATGCGCCGTCGTCGTCCGGGCCGGCGAGGCCGACGCGGGTAAAGCCAGTCATCCACTCTTCCAGTTCGCGGTAAAAGCGGTTCTGGCCGTGGCCTGCGAACAGGTCCAGCAGTCCCACGACCAGCGATCCGGCAAGCCCCAGGAGCGAGGACGAAAAGGCGGTCGCCATGCCGCCGAGCTGGCTTTCGAGGCCCGTCATCAGCTCGCCGAACATCTGCACGCCGGTCTCGCCCTCACGCGGCGCAAGCGCGCGGATCGTCTCGACGACGCCGGGGATGGTCGTGGCGAGGCCGTAGAAGGTGCCAAGCAGCCCAAGGAAGATCAGCAGCTGCGAGAGATAGCGGGTGACGTCCCGCGCCTCATTGATGCGGGCGGCGACGCTCTCCTGGATCGAGCGCGCGGCGGTGGTCGAGATCAGCCCGGCGGTCGGACCGGTGCTGCCGAGCAGGGTTGCGAGCGGCGCCAGCAGCGAGGGCGGGGCATCGCCATCCCCCTCGGTCCGCGGGGCCACGCGGTTTTTCAGCGCGGTGACGCGCCGGCTAGCGAAACGCTCGATCCAACTGACCGAGGCGACCAGTTGCACGACCTGCCAGAAACAGGTCAGCACGCCCAGCGCGAACACCGCCGCGATGGTGCCGTTCAGCCAGGGGTTGGATTCGAAGATCGGCCAGATGCGCCGGTAGGCAAGCGTTCCCCCGACGCCCACCAGTCCCAGGACGATCAGCATCAGCAGGATCTGCCGCACCGGCTGCGAAAAATGGGCCGCGCTCGCGGCGTCGGCCCGGCGCAGGGCCGACAGCCCGCGCCGGCGACCGCCGCCGGGACGGGCGCTGTGGGGGCGCCCCTCGGGACCGGGCTGGGGCGCTGCGGGCCGTTCGCGGCCCCGCTCGGGCCACTGCGCGGGGTCGGTGCTCTCGGTCGGCTGGGACGGGTCGATCGGCGTATCGCTCACGCGCGGGCCTCGCGTTGGGACGGCTGGACGGAAAGGCAGGCTCGGTGCGCCCGACTGTAGGCGGGCGGCAGGATTCTGCCAAGCGCGGGAGGTGCAGGGTTTTTCAACCCGCGCGCTGCAACGACCGGACCCGTTCGGACAGCGCCGAGAATTCGGGATCGTTCAGCCCCAGCAGGGCCAGATGCTCGACAAAACTGGCAAGGTACGCGGCATTCGGTCCACGCCCGCCGCTGGCGAGCGCGATGATCGCCGCCTGGCGGTCCAGATCGAGGCCGCCGGCGTATTGCGGATGCTCGGGTCGCACGACGTAGGTCAGCGCATCCACGTGCCGCCCGTCGGTCAGATCGAGGTTGACGGCAGCCTCGCGATAGGCACTCGTCACCAGTTCGCGCGCGCGGATGGTCGCGATCGCATCGGGCCAGTCTGGCGCGGCAATCCGCAGCGCCAGCCCGCGACATTCCGCCCCAGGCGCGGCGTCGAGACCGAGAACGAGGCCGGGGCAGTCCGGCCGGCCGCGATGCTCGATCGAGCGCAGGCAAAAGCTGCGGTGCCAGCCCGGCAAGCGCGCCGGCAGCGCCTCGGCCACCGGCACCCCGGGGTCCCACATCAGCGAGCCATAGGCAAAAATCCAGCCGCCGTCGTTCGTCATCGCAATCGCGCGTCCTTCCGCTTTGGCACAGCTTAGGCCAGTGTGCGCGCGCGGGGAAAGCCTCGCCTTGAGATGTTTTCGGAGGCGGCGATGCGCTCTCTACTTGTGTTGCTGGTGATGCTGGGGGCGCTGCTCGCCGGTGGCTGGATCGGCGGCGAGACGTTGCTGGCGCGCGGCGTGCGCAACGCCATCGCCTCGGACCAGCGCCTGACAGCCGGCCGCATCCATGAGTTGCGCGAGCCCGACCGGATCGGCGTGCGCGTGGCCGAGCCGAAGTTCGACGATCCTGCCGCCGACCTGAAAACCGCGGGGGACTGGGTGGACATCTGGGTCGCACCCACTGCGCCGAACGAGCTGCACCTGTCGGCCGCCCCCGGCACCAGCCTGACGGCGCAGGGCCAGAGCATCGCCCTTGGCGCCGGCGGCCTGGAGGCCGAGATGCGCTTTTCGCCCACCCACAACCTTGCCGTCAGCGATGCGGCCCTGCACAGCGACGGCGCTACCCTAGCGGGCGCTCCGCTGATCGGGCCAATCGCGCTGAATGCTGAACTCGCAGGTTTTGGCGCCGATTCGCCGCCCGGCACCGGCGCTGCCTATGATGTGCGAGGCAGCATCTCGGACCTCTCGCTGGGTCCGGTGACCGCTGGCAGGCTTCCTGACGCGGCAACCGTCAAGGGCACGGGCCGGGTCTGGCTCAGCGGCGTTCCGATGACCGCCGGCGCGGTGGCCGAAGGCCGACGGCGCGAAAGCCAGCCGCATCTCGTCGGCCTGCGCGGCGATGGGATCGACTTGACCCTGGGCGATCTGTCGGCGCGGCTCTATGCGCGGCTGGTCGCGGACGAGGCCGGCCTCGCCAAGGGCGAAATCGTAATCGACACCGCCGATTCCGAACGGTTTGTCGCGCGTGCCGTCGATCTGGGGCTGATCCCCCGCAACGCCGCGCTGCTGGCGAATGCGGCCCTGAAATCGTTGGGGACGCCCGCCCCCGCTGCAGCCCCTGTTGCGGCCCCTGCCCCTTCAGGTGCTGTTGTAGATGCGCCCCGCGCCGGCGTTTCCGAAATCGAGCGCGCGGCCAACAGCCAGCAACGGCTAATCCCTGATGCCGGCTGGCCCGCGCCGCGGAACGGTGAGACGCGGATCACGATTGCGGCGCGTGACGGCAAGCTGTGGCTGGGACCGTTGCCGCTGGGCCCCGCCCCACGGCTGTCGGCCCCCACGGCGACCAAGGCTGCCCCGACAGCGCCCGGAGCAAAGCCGGCGGGCTGAGCCGCGTTACCCGTCCTGCTTGGCGGCCCGGCCAAAATCGGGCGCGGCGGTGTCCTGCCCGGCCTCGATGATACCGCGCCTGATAGCGCGGGTGCGGGTGAAATAGTCGTGCAGATGCTTGCCATCGCCCATGCGGATGGCACGCTGCAACACAAACAACTCCTCGGTGAAGCGGCCGAGAATATCCAGCGTCGCCTCGCGGTTGGTCAGGAACACATCGCGCCACATGGTGGGATCGCTGGCCGCGATGCGGGTAAAGTCGCGAAATCCGGCGGCGGAATACTGGATCACTTCGCTTTCCGTCACCCGGCTGAGATGATCGGCGACGCCGACCATCGTGTAGGCGATCAGGTGCGGGGCGTGGCTGGTCACCGCGAGGACGAGGTCATGGTGCCCGGCCTCCATCTGGTCGGTCTTGGCGCCCATGCCAGCGATGAGCGCCTGCAAGCGCTCGATGGCAGCGGGGTCGACCCCCTCCTCGGGCGTTAGCAGCCACCAGCGGTTCTGGAACAGGCTGGCAAAGCCGGCACGTGGGCCGCTGTGTTCGGTGCCGGCAAGCGGGTGGCCGGGGACGAAGTGAACGTGCGTCGGGACATGCGGTCCGACCGCGTCGATCACCGCCTGCTTGACCGAGCCGACATCGGTCAACACCGCGTCGGGCGCAAGGTGCGGGGCGATTTCGGCCGCAAGCTCGCCCATCGCGCCGATAGGTACCGCCAGGACGACCAGATCGGCGCCGGCGACTGCCTCGGCGGCGCTGTCCATCACGGCGTCGCAAAAGCCGATCTCTCGCGTCTGGTTCCGGGTCGCCTCGGACCGGGCATAGCCGGTGATGCGGACTTCGGGCCAGCGGGCGCGGATGGCATGGGCCATGGACGAGGCAATTAGCCCAAGGCCGATCAATGCCACATGGCGAAATGGGGCCTCGCCGCTCATCCGCGGCGTCCCGCCATGAAGCGCGCGACGGCCTCGCCGAGGGCGCGGCATTCGGCTTCGCTGCCGATGGTCATGCGCAGGCAATGCGGCAGGCCGTAGCCGGCCACCTGACGCACGATCAGCCCCTCGGCCTGCAAGGCGGCGTCGCATGCCTCAGCCGTGGCCCGGTCGGCGAACCGCGCGAGGATGAAGTTGGCGCAACTGCTGTCCGACGGCACGCCGACCGCGGCCAGAGCCTCGGCGAGGCTGGCGCGAAGGCGCGCGGTCTCGTCCCGGCAGCGCGCAACCCAGTCGCGGTCGCGGACCGCGGCCTCGGCCGCCGCGAGACCCAGGCTGCTGACGTTGAACGGACCGCGCAACCGGTTCAGCACGTCGATGATGTCGCGCGGTCCGTAGGCCCAGCCCACGCGCAAGCCGCCGAGGCCGTAGATCTTGGAAAAGGTGCGGGTCATGACGACGTTCGGCAGCCGCCCGGCCAGTTCCGCGCCGCCGTCGTAGCCCTCGACATATTCGCTGTAGGCGGCATCGATCACCAAAATCGCCTGCGGCACGGCCCGGGCCAGACGCTCGAGTTGCGGCAGGCCGATCATCGTGCCGGTCGGATTGTTGGGATTGGCAATAAAGATCAGTCGCGTGGCGGGCGTCGCCGCGGCGATCAGCGCGTCGATGTCCGTCACGCGGTCATGTTCGGGCACGCAGACGGGCTTTGCCCCGGCCGCCTGGGCGGCGATGCGATACATCAAAAATCCATGCTCGGTGAAGAGCACCTCGGTGCCCGGCCCGGCGTAAGCCTGGGTCAGGAAGCTGATGATCTCGTCGCTGCCGGCGCCGCAGATGATGCGGTCGGGATCAAGGCCGTGAACCTCGCCCACCGCGCGGCGAAGGTCGGCATGGTCTGACGAGGGATAGCGGTTCACCTCGCCCGCCGCGCGCAGGATCGCCTCGACCGCCGCGGGGGGCGGCCCGAGGGGGTTCTCGTTCGCCGACAGCTTGACCGCATTTGCGAGGCCGTGTCCTGCCCCCGCCTGATAAAGGGCGATGTCCATGATGCCGGGCTGCGGGGCGATGCTGGTTTCGATCATCATTGGCGCCTCATGTGTCGGGGCGCGGTGTAGCGGCGCACGCGGCGCTTGGAAAGCCGCGCGATGCGAGACAGGCGAAAAGCAAAAGGGCCGCGCCTTTCGGCGCGGCCCCATTCCTGCTAATCCGGTAAGATCAGTTCTTGGCGTAGAATTCGACGACCAGGTTCGGTTCCATCTGGACTGCGTACGGCACGTCGCCGAGGGCGGGCGTGCGCACGAAGGTCGCAGTCAGCTTGTTGCCGTCGACTTCCAGGTAGTCGGGAGTGTCCCGCTCGGACGAGCCCTGGGCTTCGATGACCAGGTTCATCTGGCGCGATTTCTCGCGCACGGCGACGACGTCGCCCTCCTTGACGCGGTAGCTGGCGATGTTCACGCGCTGACCGTTCACGGTGACATGGCCGTGGTTGACGAACTGGCGGGCGGCAAAGATCGTCGGCACGAACTTGGCGCGATACACGACCGCGTCGAGGCGACGCTCGAGCAGGCCGATCAGCATCTCGCCCGTGTCGCCGCGCAGGCGCTCGGCCTCGGTGTAGATGCGGCGGAACTGCTTTTCGGTCAGATCGCCGTAGTAGCCCTTGAGCTTCTGCTTGGCGCGCAGCTGGGTGCCGAAGTCCGACAGCTTGTTCTTGCGACGCTGGCCGTGCTGGCCGGGGCCATATTCGCGCTTGTTGATGGGCGATTTCGCCCGGCCCCAGATGTTCTCGCCCATCCGGCGGTCAATCTTGTACTTGGCAGCGGTGCGTTTGGTCACGCGCTGATCTCCTTCTTAGCGTTTCAGAAGGGCGTTGTCCTTTTCCCGCGAACGGGCGACAGGTTTCCCCTTGCGGGGTCCACCAACACCAATGAAGGGCGGGCTTATAAAGGGGTGCGCCGCGGTGTCAAGCGCCAGAGGTCGCGCGTTGGCGCGCCCTGGACCGCCCGCCTCCATTCCTCTTGTCGCGGCCGGCATGGCAGGCGACAATCGCGCGATGAAACAGATCATCTGCATCAAATGGGGCGACAAATATGGCCCCGAGCATGTCAATCGCCTGTATGGCGGCATCGCGCGCAACATCACCCCGCCATTCCGGCTGATCTGCTTTACCGACAGCGACGCGGGCCTGCGCCCGGAGGCCGAGGTCCGCCCCCTGCCCGATTTCGCCTATGAAGCGCCCAGGAACACACGCGGCAAATGGCCAAAATCGCGGCTCTGGGGGGATTTGGGGGACATCACTGGCGTGGTCCTGTTCATGGACCTCGACATCATCGTCACGGGCAATCTCGACGGGTTCTTCGACTACGGCCGGCCCGAGGACTTCATCCTCGCCCGCAACCCGAACACGCCGTTCGAGCGGTTGGGCCAGACCTCGCTCTATCGCATGACCGTCGGCGCGCTGCAGCCGTTGCAGGGCATCTTTGCGGCCGATCCGCAGGGCATCGCCGACAAATATCGCTACGAGCAGCGTTTCGTGACGCGCAATGCCCCCGGTGGGGTGCGGTTCTGGCCTCGCGGCTGGGTGGCGCATTTCCGGTGGCACTGCGTGCCGGGCTTTCCGCTGAACTACATGCTGGCGCCGCAGCCGCCGCGCGGTACGAAAGTGGTGATCTTTCCCGGCGGGACCGACCCCAAGGACGCGCTGCAGGGCCGCTGGTCGGGGCGCCATCCGCTGCGTACGGGCGCGGCCGACCACCTGCGCGCCACCTTTGACGGCCGGCGGCAGGAAAAGCTGCTCTCGCACCTGCGTCATTTCCACCGCAAGGCCGACTGGATCGCCGAGAACTGGCGCGAGTGACCGTCAGTCGGCGCGGGGGCTCAGCCCTGCGCCGCCTCGGCCAGCCGGGCGACATAGCGCGCCATGGTGTCGACCTCGAGGTTGACGGCATCGCCGACGCGCGCCTCGCCCCAAGTGGTGACCTGCCGCGTATGCGGGATCAGGTTGACGCCGAACGTCGCGCCCTCGACCTCATTCACCGTCAGCGAGGTGCCGTTCAGCGCGACCGAGCCCTTGGTGGCGATGAACCGCGCCAGATCGGGCGGCGCGCGGAAGCTCAGGCGCAGGCTGTCGCCCTCCGGCACCATCGCCTCGATCACCGCGACGCCGTCGACATGGCCGCTTACGATATGGCCCCCCAACTCGTCACCGAGCCGCAGCGCCCGTTCAAGGTTCAGGTGCTGCCCGACCGCCCAGCCATTCGCGCCGATATTGGTGCGCGCCAGCGTCTCGGCAGAGATGTCGACGTCGAACCAGTCCTCGCCCTTGCCCACGACAGTCAGGCAGACACCGTCGCAGGCGATCGAAGCGCCGAGGGCTACGCCCTCCATGTCATAGCCGCATCCGATCCGCGCGCGCATGTCGCCGCGCAACTCGACGGCGCGAACGGTGCCGATGGCGGTGACGATCCCGGTGAACATGCGCGCCCCTCGCTGCTGGTGCCTTTGGCGCCATGACGTAGCCATTAGGGGCGCCCGCCGCAACGGCGTGTCCGGCTCAGTTCAGGGTGAGCGCCTGGTCGAACTGATGGCCGTCGGTATCCTCGGCATGGACAGTGACCGGGCCCGTGCCGGGCGTCACCGCAAATCGGAACACCGGGTCCTCGGCGACCGAGATCCCCGCGCTCATCGTCAGCCAGGGGGCGTCACCCTGCCGGACTTCCATCCGGTCGATGAACATGGCGGGAATATCGAGCAGCGTGACCTGATCGCGCTGCAAGCCGCTGCTCATCGGATGGCGAATCATCAGCGTCGCCATGGTGCGCCCGTCGTCGGCTGGCGCTGCCTTCAGCCGCATCTGCCCCATCTCGGCCGCAGCCGCCTTCGGGTCCTTCGACGCCGGGGCCGCACACCCGCCCGAGGCCTTGACGAACCGCCCCGCCATGACCTGCCGTCCATCCTTCAGCCATGCGACGGCCCGGACATCGGAATAGGCGTTGACGCGGACCCGGACTTCCATGTCCAGCGGCATCAGCGCGGTGCCGAAGGTAAAGTCGGCGGCAACCGGTGCCGGGTTGTTGTCTATCACCAGCACCAGCCGCTCGATCGGGGCAGCGCCCGGCGGCTGGGTCAGGTGGATCGGCACCACCGCCGGATCATCCGCACGGGCCGGGGCGTCCAGCAACAACTGGCCCGGATCAATCGGTGGGTCAGGCGCGTCCGCGATCAGGGTGTCGCGAATATCCGGCCATGCTTCAGAGGGTTGCAAGGGATTCTGCACATCCGCCACCGCGGGCTGGGCAAGCAGCAGGCAAAGGCTCAGGGCAAGGCGCATCAGGCATCCTCCCGAACGGGGCGCGGCATCCGCCGCCACGTGAATCCCGATACCTCTGGCGCCGCGACCTCGGCGGCGACCCTCGCCGCGAGTTCGGCGTGGAGGGGCGATAGGATGCACACCGGGTCGGTCGCCCGCGCATCCCCGGCAAGCCGCATCGCCTGGCAGCGGCAGCCGCCAAAATCGACTTCCTTGCGCGGGCAGGAGGCGCAGGGCTCGGCCATCCAGCCGGTGCCGCGATAGGCGTTGAAGGCAGGCGATTGCTCCCAGATCTCGGCCAGCGAGGCCTCGCGAACATTGGGAAAACTCAGGTGCGGGATGGTCTGCGCGGCATGGCACGGCAGGACGGTGCCGTCGGGCGTCACGTTCAGCCCGGTCGAGCCCCAGCCGCCCATGCAGGCCTTGGGATAGCGCGCGTGGTGATCGGCCGGGACGTAATCGACCACCATTCGGCCGCGCAGCCTTACGCGCGCGGCATCGACCACTTCCCGAGCGGTGCGGGCCTGCGCCTCGGTCGGCATCAGCATGGGCCGGTTCAGCTCGGCCCAGCCGTGGAACTGGACGGTCGCAACCTCGATCCGTCGCGCGCCCAGCGCCTCTGCCATGGCGATGGCCTGCGGCAGGTCGTCGATGTTCTGGCGATGCACCACGGCATTCAGCGTCAGCGGCAGCCCGGCCGCGACGATCCATTCGGCCGCCTGCATCTTGCGCGCAAAGCCGCCGCGATAGCCGCCGATCCAGTCCGACATGGCGGCGTTCACACCCTGCACAGACAGTTGGACATGATCTACCCCGGCCGCATCCAGCGCCCGCACCCGCGCCTCGGTCAGGCCGACGCCCGAGGTGATGAGGTTCACGTAGAGGCCAGCTTCGCGCGCGCCGGCGCAAATCTCCTCCAGGTCGCGGCGCGAGGCTGGCTCGCCGCCAGAGATATGCACCTGCAGAACGCCAATCGCCGCCGCTTCGCGAAATACGCGCATCCAGGTATTCGCGTTGATTTCGGTACTTGCTGCCGATAGTTGCAACGGATTCGAGCAATAGGGGCAGGCCAGCGGGCAGCGGTGCGTGATCTCGGCCAGCATCGCCATGGGCGGCCGGACGGCAACCCGGTTGCCGTCGATGTCGCACGGCTGGGTTGAGATCACGTCCATGGTTTGTCCGGGGTTGTGAACACCAACCGGCGCTCGATCAGGCCGGACAGAAACTCGGACACGTCGGGCAGAACCTCGGCCGGCGGCGCGCCAAAGCGGGCGCCCAGATCGCCGGCGATCTGGGCCACGCTGCGCCGTCCGTCGAGCGAGGTCAGGATCGCGTCCCCCACCTCATCCAGTTGCATCGCCCGCTCAGGACCGAGCAGAACGCGCATGCCCCGCACCTTGTCCTCGGCAAGGCGCACACCGCGCGGCAGCCAGGGCACGGCATGTGGGTCGAGCTTGAGGGTTTGCGCGTCCGTCATCGCAATCCCTCGCCCGGTTGCCAGGCGCCCGGCGGGATGCGGCCGGGCTCGACATAGCCCGACCAAAGGGCGTCCAGTTGCGCCCACAGCACGTCGGTCTTGAAGGTCAGCGCATCGGCCGCCGCGTCCTGCTTTTCCGCCGTATCGGCGTGATCGAGGACATGGCGCAGCCCGAAGGCAACGTCGCGCGGTGCCTCGGCAAGCCGGGTGCGAAAATAGCTGAGCGCCGTTTCATCCGCGAAATCATAATGTTGCAGAAGCCCTTCGATACGTTCGGCATGAATTTTCGGGGCGAACATCTCGGTCAGAGACGAGGCAACGGCGTCCAGCAAGGGCATGTCGCGCACGAAGCGGACATAGGCATCGACTGCGAAACGCGTCGCCGGCATCACGCCCGCACCGCTGGCGACGTAGCCCGGGTCGAGGCCCACCGCCTCGGCCAATCGCAGCCAACGGCGCAGGCCGCCGCCCTCGTCCAGACCACCGTCATGATCCTCGATCCGCGAGCGCCAGGCGCGGCGCAAGGCCGGGTCGGTCACGCGCGACATGAAAGCCGCGTCCTTCATCGGGATGCGCGATTGGTAATACCAGCGGTTGATCACCCAGGCGCGGACCTGGTCGGCACTCGCCTGCCCGCCGTGGAGCAGCGCATGGAACGGGTGTCGGTCGTGGTAGCGTGCCGCGCCGATGGCCCGTAGCCGTGCCTCGAAACTCTCGCGGTCGAGGGGTGGGCGGCTCAGCATGTGACCTCCATTCCGTCATGCGCAACGCGCCAGCCGGCGGCCGCGGCGGTCGCGCGGGCGGAACTGTCGGGATCGACCAGCGGATTCGAATTATTGATATGGATCAGGATCTTGTCGCCAATTTCTGTTCCGTCCAGCGCAGCCATGCTGCCGTCCGCGCCGGAGACAGCCATATGCCCCATGCGCCGACCCGTCTTGGTCGAGAGGCCGGCGCGCGGCATCTCGTCATCGGTCCAGACCGTCCCGTCGAGCAGCAGCAGATCGGCGCCTGCAAGCCGCGCGCGCAGCATCGGCGGCATGGCCGCGCAAGCCGGGGCATAGACCGCCCGCTTGCCGCCCGAGGTCAGCTCGACCGCCACGGTCTCCTCGCCCATGGCGTCGGTCACCACCTGTCCCGCTTCGAGATACAGCGGCACCTTGCCCGGCACCGGCATCAGCCGCGCGGTCAGGCCGGGCAGCAGGTCGAACGGCGTTTCCACGGCGATCACCTCGCGCAGGACGATGCTCGGATCAAGGGCGTTCAGCATCGGGTTTCCAGCCAGCACATCATGAATCGCCGCGGTGGCCAGCAAACGGAATGGCTGGCCCTCGCGCAGGGTCAGCAGGCCGGCCACGTGATCCAGATCGCCATTGGTCAGCAGCACGGCGGCAATCGAGCTGCCGCGCAACGTTTTAGGATGCAGCGCCGGCGTTGCGGCGATCTGCGCGCGGATGTCCGGCGAGGCGTTGATCACCGCCCACGTGGCGCCGTCCGCGCTGACAGCAATCGAGGACTGCGTCATCGGCGCGATCCGCCCCGACCGCGCCCCCTCGCAATTACGGCAACCGCAGTTCCACTGCGGCAGGCCGCCGCCCGCGCCGGCCCCCAGAACGATCAGGCGCATGTTGAGCCATCCTGATTCCGGCCGCGGGACTTGGCGCGCCGCGACCGGGACTGCATCAGAAAAGGACGGGCTCGTCCTCGGCCGGGGCGTACATGTTGATCTCCATGCCGCAGGCGATTTCCTTCAAAACGGGTTTTTTCCAGGCCATCGGTCATCTTCCCCTTGCACTCGCCACTGTTGGCGCCCGTCCAGCTTAGGCCACGGCGCGGGCCTGTCCATCCGTCGAAGGTCGCACTTGAGCCGTGAGAGGCGGCAGCGCCGGCGCGCCCGTGATATGAGGGGGCATGTTTCATCTGCTCGTCATGGCCTGCACCGTGGGCGGCACCTGCGCCGAACGCTGGCTGCCGCAGGGTGATAATGCGCAAATCGCCGCCTGCGAAGCTGGCGCGACCGCTGTTGCCTCTCCGTGGCTGGCGGCACATTCGATGCGCGGTGAGGGGCAGCGGTGCGCTCCCACCGACACGTTGCCCACGCTGACGCTGGCGCCGGTCGCGTCAGGCGTGTGGGTCCATTTGGGCGCGCCGGGCACTGCCAGTGCCGACAATCATGGGGAAATTGCCAACAGCGGCGTCGTGACGGGACCGCGCGGCGTTGCCGTCATCGACCCCGGCGGCACGCGGGCCGAGGCCGAGGCGCTGCTGGCCGCCATTCGCCGCCTGACGCCCCTGCCCGTCACCACGGTCGTCCTGACCCATGCCCATCCCGACCACAGCCTGGGGGCCGAGTTGTTCCACGAGGCCGGCGCGCAGGTCATCGCGAATGCCGCCCTGCCAGCCTCGCTCGCGGCGCGGCGCGCGACGTGGGAAAGCGGTTACCGCGAGACCCTGGGCGAGGCAGCCTGGCATGGCAGCGCCTTCATCGCACCGGACAAACTGCTAGCTGAGGGCGAGGCAGTGGGTTTCGGCGGCGACAGCTTGGATCTGACCCCCCAGCCGCCGGGGCACAGCGATGCGGATCTGACGGCGTGGCACGGCGCCAGCCGCACGCTGTTTACCGGCGATCTGCTGTTTCGCGGCACGACACCGGTTCTGGACGGCTCGATCATCGGCTGGCTGGCGTGGCTCGGAAAGGCCCCAGAACCACCGCCCGACCATGTCGTACCTGGCCACGGTCCGGTTGCTGCCGGTTGGGTCGAAGGCAGTGCCGAGACGCGCAGCTACCTTGAAGCACTGGCGCAGACCGTCCGCGCGGCGATTGCGGAGGGACGATCGCTGAGCGAGGCGATCCCGCAGGTGGTCGAGGCCATGCGTCCCTTGGCGGCCGACCTTGGAGATTTCGACGCCACCACCGCGCGCGATGCGGCAAGCGCCTTCAAGGAGCTTGAGTGGGAGTAATTCCCGGCCCGGTCGCACCAGCCCCCGAGGCGTCCACGCCTGGCGTTTCCGTCCCGTCCGCCGTCGTCCCTGGCGGGCTTGGCGCCGCGTCGGCCCCCGCCGGTTTCGCTTCGCCCGCAACAGGCGTGTCGTTTCCCGCCGCGTTTACCTTGTCGGGTTTTGCGCCCGTCTCTTCGGTCCCCGCCACGTCTGACCCACCCGCACCTTCCGGCGCGGCGGCGATGAGGCGTGCGATCTCGAACAAGCGCTGCTCCATCAGCACCGGGCTTTCGCAGACCGCGCTCAGCATCTGGCGCCGCTCTTCAAAGATGCGCTGATCCCAGTCGAGCTTTTCTTCCTCGGCATCGATCTTGTCGAAATCGGGCTTGGCTTCCTGCGCCATCGCGTCAAGGGTCGCGCGACGCTCTGCGACGTGGCGTGCAAGGTCGGCCTGCCCCTCGCCATAGCGCGTGATGCCATCAAGGATCGCGGTCCGCTGTCGGTCAACCCGCGCCAGGGTCGCGAGCATCAGTGCAGTGCGCTGCTCCGGGGTCGCCTCCACAGCGAAGGCGTCGATCAGCTCGCGCGCGGAATCGATCGGCACGCGCCGCAGGGCGAGAGTCTCGGCCAGCGTGTCGATCGTCTGGTCATTCTTGGCGAGCGCCTCGGCCTGCGGTGTCGGAGCCGGGCCGGTCCACATCTGGCCGATCGACAGATGCGGCTGGCGCGGCTGTACGCAGGGCCATTCGGCGGTCGCCTCGGCCGCCATAGCCGGGGCCGCAAGCATTAGGCCCAAGGCCGCGCCCGAAGCTGTCACAAGAAATCGCATCACCCCTCCTTTCGGCGCGGGCCGCCCCGCGCGGGATCGTACAGCCTGACGGCGAGGCCAAAGAACAGCACCAGGCAGCCCATGACGACGCCCAGCGACAGCCAGTCCACCTGAAGGTAGAGGGCAAAGCGGATCAGTTCGACCGCGTAGGTAAAGGGGTTCAGCGCACAGATGTCGCGCAGCAGCGGGCTGCCCTCGTTCATGCGCCAGAGCGGATAGAGCGCGCTGGAGGCGAAGAACATCGGGAAGATCACGAAGTTCATGACCCCGGCAAAATTCTCGAGCTGGCGGATGGCCGAGCTGAGCAGCAGCCCAAGCGCGCCCAGCATCAGGCCTGACAGCACCAGTGCGGGCACGACCGCGAGATAGCCGAGCAGCGGCGGGCGGATATCCCAGAGCCAGGCAATCGCCAGAAAGACGGCCGCTTGGATGATCGAAACGAACACCCCGGCGACGAGCTTGGAAAGCAGCAGGAACCAGCGAGGCAGCGGGCTGACCAGCAAGGTGCGCATCGCCCCCGTCTCGCGGTCATAGACCATCGAGAGCGAGGATTGCATGCCGTTGAATAGTTGGATCATCGCAACGAGGCCGGGCGTCACATAGACTTCGTAAAGGACATAGGTGTTGTAGGGGGGCGTGATGGACAGCCCGAGCACTGCGCGGAATCCTGCGGCAAAGATGAACAACCAGACGAGCGGCCGCACGAGTGCGGCCAGGAAGCGGCCCCGCTGGTTGACAAAGCGCAGTGCCTCGCGCCGGGCGATGCCGGCGAAGGCAATGGCGTAGGCGCGGGGTGGCAGCCGGGGGGGCGCGGAGGCATTGCCGGGACCCACCGCCGCGTCGGCCGGGGCTGGTACGGACTGCGCCTCCGCGTTCGAAATCGCGTTCATGCCGCCGCCTGCGCGCCGGTCAGGCTGAGGAAGGCGGCGGTCAGATCGCCCTCCCGCGCCAAATCCTGTGGCGGCCCGGACCACAGTACGCGCCCCTGATGCAGGACGATGATGGCGTCAGCCTCGGTCACCTCGGCCAGCAGGTGGGTGGCCCACAAGACGCCGACCGCGCCGGTCCGCGTCAGGCGCTGGGTGAGGGCGAGAACCTCGGCCCGAGAGCGGACATCGAGGCCGGTGGTCGGCTCGTCGAGGATCATGACCTCGGGCCGGTGGATCAGGGCGCGGGCGATCTCGGCGCGGCGGACCTGCCCGCCCGACAAGGTGGCGACGCGGGCGCGGGCTTTGTCCTGCAGATCTACCAGGGCCAGGACCTCGGCGATCCGCCCCCGCGCCTCCGCCCGGCCGATCCCATGCAGCGCCGCGTGGTAGTGCAGGTTCTGCGCCACGGTCAGGTCCGCATCGAGGGCGCGGCTCTGGAACACCACGCCCAGACGCGCGAGCGCGGCAGAGGGAGCGCGGCGCAGGTCATGGCCGGCAATCGCGACCCGTCCTGCGCCGCTGTCGTAGAGGCGGGTTGCGACATTGATCAGCGTCGATTTGCCGGCCCCGTTGATGCCCAGCAGGGCCACGAACTGCCCCGCCATCACCTGAAGCGACACCCCGTCCAGGGCTCGGGTCAGACCAAAGGCGTGGCTGACACCCTCGACCAGCAGCGCCGGTGGACGAAGGGCGACGTCTTGGGTCATTCGATCACGAACGTAGCTTTCTGGCCCTCGCCGCTGGATCCGGGGACGGACAGGGCGTAGCTGCCGGGCCGGATTGCGACGAAGCTGATGGTGGCCGTGCCGGCGTCGTCGAACTCCAGGCTGTGCAGACCCATGGGCCTGATCTCGATATCGTTGATGACCACCTCGTTGACCCAGATGGCACGGAAGAAATCGCCGCCGGAAAGGGCCAGTTCGGCCGAGCCATCGGCGGAGACCTCGATCCGGTAGTAGCCCCCCGACTTCAACCTGTACGGGGCGCCGGCGACGGGCTTGCCGGAGGCGAGCGTTAGGGGCGCCAGATCTTCGCGGTTGGCGCGGCTCATGATGCCGGAGGGCCCGTAGTCGTGATGCCCGGGACCGGCAACGCTGGCGGCGGCGGCAGGCGCTTCGCCGCTGTCGGCGTCAGTGTCATCGGCGTCAGGCGCCTCCGCTTGGGCCACCGCGCCATTCGGAGCGGTATCAACGGGTGCCTTGGCTGCGTCCTGCGCCGCCACGGCCCAGCCGCTCGCTAACAGCGCTAGCAGCGCCAGACCGAATTGAATCTGCATGCTCGTCCTCATGGTTTGTCAGGTCCGACAACAACGCCCCAAGGCTGCTGACCGACCTGCACCGATTGGATCACCTTGCGCGCCGGGACATCGATGATCGAAACGTCGTTGCTGTTGCCATTGGTGGTGAACAGCCGGCTCTGATCGGCATTGAAGGCCAGTTGCCAGACCCGCTGCCCGGTCAAAAGGTAATCCTCGACCTCCAGCGTGTCGGCATTGACCACCGCAACCCGGTTCGCCGGCCCGAGGGCGACGAAGATCGTCTTGCCGTCATGCGTGACCTTGACCCCGACCGGCTGGATCGCCTCGGGCAGCACGCCCTGGATCTCGAACTTTATGGTGCCGGTGACGGTCTGGGTCGCCGGATCGATGACGCTGACCGTGCCGCCGATCTCGGACGAGACGTAAAGCCGGCTGCCGTCATCGCTGAACTGGGCAAAGCGCGGGCGTTGGTCCACCAGAACGTTGGCGGTGATCTCGTGGGTCGTCGTGTCGATGAAATGGGCCATGTTGGTCGTCTCGGAGGTGTTGACCACCACCTTGCCATCGGGCGAGATCCCCATCCCCTCCGGCTCGACCCCGACCGGGATCTCGGCCAGGACCTGATGGGTCTTGGTGTCGACCACGGTGACCA
This sequence comes from Paracoccus suum, assembly GCF_003324675.1. Classification (NCBI taxonomy): domain Bacteria; kingdom Pseudomonadati; phylum Pseudomonadota; class Alphaproteobacteria; order Rhodobacterales; family Paracoccaceae; genus Paracoccus; species Paracoccus suum. The sequence continues at coordinate 2,443,290 of NZ_CP030918.1, read as the reverse complement.
GATTGTCATCCTCGTTGGCGATGTAGAGCGGGTTGCCCGAGGGGTGCAGCACGAACAGTTCGGGGTCCGGGCCGGACGGCAGGCGGTGCAACTCGGCCATCGTTTTCGGGTCGTAGACCTTGACCGTATCCTCGTCCGAGACGCAGACATACAGCTCGCTCCCGTCCGGGGCGATGGTGATGCCACGCGGCCGCGCACCGACCGGATGGGTGCCGACGACTTCCAGCGTGGTGGCGTCCAGCACGGTGACGCTGTTGCCCTTTTCGTTGGTGACATAGACCTTGGCCGCCAGTGCGGGCACGGGGACTAACAGCAGCGCGCTGAGCACCAGGGGGCGGACGGCGGGATGTCGCATCGGGACCCTCACTTCAGCTTGCAGGTGGATTCGGGGCGGTCGATCCCGAGCGTGTCGAGCGCACTGGTCTGGTGCAGATACTGGTCCTGCGGCGAGACCGAGGCAACGATGGCGGGCGTCGCCAACAGGATCGGCTGGCGCAGTTGATGGTCCCAGTCACGGATCGTCAGCTTTTGACCCTTGAAGGCGCCGACCTCGAACTGCGGGCCCAACAGGCGATCGCGCAGCGCCGCGAAATCCGTGCTGGGCGCGCGGCTTGCGGCCTCGCCCAGCAGGCGCAGCGCCAGCCACACCTGGTAATCCGCCTCGCGCATCGGCCGGTGGGCCAGCGCCTCGAACCGGGTTTGCAGTTGCGTCCCGCCCCAAGCCTCTGCCGCGGGGTGCCAGGTGACCGGCGTCAGCCCGGCCGAACCGACGACCGGGCGCGCGTCCCACGTCTGGTAGGGCAGATAGGGCGCGAAGGTGCCCGCCTCGTCCGCCGCGACCAGTACGTCATGGCCGGGTGCGCGCTGCGTAAAAACCGGCATCTGCTGCTGGATCTGGACATAGCCGGTATCGGTCCGGCGGCCCCCGCCGGTGTCGGTAAATTCGCGCGTTTCGACCAGCTTGGCGCCGAACTTGGTCGCGGCGCGGGCATAGGCGGCGGCGAGGGCTTTGTCCCGCGGGTGGCTGCCTTCCACCAGGTACCACTTGCCCCATCGCTTCCACATCAGGAACTGCGCCAGCGCATCGGATTTCATCGCGCGCGAGGCGGCGACATGGATGACGTTCGCGCGGCAGTCGTCCCCGCGCAGGTCGTCCCCCTCGGCCAGCGCGTTCAGGATCAACACCTTGTCCCCAGCCTTGGCGCGCGCCGCATCGGCGAGCGCCAGCGTCTGTGCGTCGTCCGCCATGACCACGATGAACGCGCTGCCGCCGTCGATCAGGCGTTCCAACTTCGCGACCGCATCCTGCGGGGTCGCGGTCGCGGTTTCGGTTGTGAAGGTCTGACCCAGGAAACCGCCCGTGGTCGCGTTGTCGCGGGTGGCAAGCTCTGCCCCAACCAGTCCGAGGTCGGGTGGAGGCAGATCGAGCCGCGATGCCGGCGGCAGCGTTGGCGTGTCGACCCTAAGCACCCCGGCGCGTATTTCGCCCGCAGTGGGCAGCTTCGCGTTTGACGAAGCTGCGGCTGCGGGCGCCCCGGCAGGGTTGGCGGGCTGAGAGGCTGCCGCAGGAGCCACAGGAGCGGCCAGAGGGCTCGCGGGTTGGGCAGTCGAGGGCGGGCTGACGGGCGCACTGGCGGGGATCGCGGCACCGGTCAACGTCATGGCATGGATTGCCAAAAGTGCTGCGCCGGTCCCCTTTCCCATCGTCACCCCTCCCCGTCCTTGATGTTAGACCGATGGCCGGCAAGCTTGCCAGCTTTGTGAGCTAAGACCTTGGTCCTAAGCGATCACTCCGATGGGGCGACCGGCTCGAGCGTGCCGCCCGCGGCCTCCCATGCGGCAGTGCCACCGGGAAACCAGTTGACCGCGCTATAGCCAAGCGCGACCGCCCGTCGCGCGGCGTTCCAGCTGAGCCAGCAGTCCGGGCGGCAGAAAATGACCAGCGGCTTGTCCCGATCACCACCTGTAGCGCGCTGAAGGCCGGCACTCAGTGCCGCCTCCTCGGTCGGCGTCAGCCGCTCGAACCCCGCGTCGGGCAGCCACAGTGCACCGGGGATGCTGTCATGGGGCGGTACGCGCCAGAAAGTCCCGGCCGGCAAGCCTTCGGGACGGCGGGTCTGCGGCAGCACGTCGATGAAGGCCGCCCCGGCCTCGCGCAGGCGCATCGCGCCGGCGGCGTCGACGACGTTTGCCCGTCTCAGCGTCTCCGGTACGGGCGCTTCATAGGGCGCAGCATGATAGCTGTCCGGCTCTGGCACCGTCTCGGCTGCTGCGGGGATCGCGAGGGCAAGCGCGGCCAGCGCCGTTGCAAGGAGGCGTCTCATGCCGGAGGCTTGAGCGCGGTGCCTTCGTCATCAATCAGTGGCACGCCAGAATCGCGCAGGATTGCGTCGATCTCGGCCTGGTTACGGCGGATGAGGCTGTTCAACTGGCGTTTCCACGCCTGGTCCGCCGGCCGGACGCCCATGGTGATGCGATAGACCAACTTGGGCTGGCCCACCTCATGCAGCAGCGGCGCCATCGTCAGGCTGGGATCGGCCTTGACGGCCGGCCCGCCAATCGGCCCCCAGAGGATGGCGGCATCGATCTTGCCTGCGTGCAGATCGCGCAGCATGTCGCCGGCCGGGTCCTGCACGCGCCGATCGACGAACAGTGGATAATAGGCTGCAGTCTTCAGCAACCCGGCGTGCAACATGTGATTGACCGGGGGCGAGGACTCGGTCACCCCGATGCGGTGTCCCAGCAGGCGCGGATCGCTGATGCGGTCGACCCCGTCGAGCGGTCCCCCGGCCAGCGTCACGATCACATAGGCCGAGCTGTAGTAATGGTTGGTGTTCTGCACCAGCTGGTCGCCCTGGGCATAGCCGATGACGACATCGCAGGCGAAAGCGCGCAGGGTCTTGCGGATGAAGCCGGTCGTCTGCGGGAACCAGGTGTATTCCAGCGGCCGGTCGAGCTTGGCCGCGAACAGTTCCGCAATGCGGTTCTCGAAGCCGCTGCCGTCCTTGACCGACATCGGCGCATTGGCCGGATCGGCACAAACCCGGAAGGATGTTTGCGAAGCGAGTTCCGCCGCCGGCGCCGTCGCAGCGCCCGGGAACGGCGCGCCGGGCATGGGTGCGCCGCCCGGCTGCTGTGCCTCCGGGGGTGCCCCGTCAGCCGCTGGGCCCGGCACCACGACTGGGGCGTTGCCGGGCGCGGTTTGCGCCCATCCGGAGCCAGCCAGAATGACCGCCAATGTAAGGCCGGCCGCAATGGTCCGGGCGATGTGCATCACCCCATGCACTCGTCTTCGGCTGCCTTGAAGGCATCCGATTTCGGTTCTTTCTTCGGCGGGCGACCGCGGTCGACCTTGCCCTCACCGCGTGCAAGCAGATAGGCGTAGATGCCGTCCAGGTAGCACATCACGTTGTTATTGTTGCCGAACGACGGCATCACCAAGGTTTGCGCAGCGCTGACATCCTGCATGCCACCAGCGACGATGCCGGTGAAGTCGGAATAGGTGATCCGCATGACCACGTCCTTCAGCGGCGGGGCATAGGACGAGCCCATTCCATCCGGGCCGTGGCAGGTCATGCACTCGGCAGTGTAGCGGATGTAGCCGGCGAAGGTGCCGTAATCGAGCGTGCCGTCATCGGCGATCTTGTAGGTGGGATTGCCTTCGGCGGTGTACCAGATGCCGTTGTTCTGCTCGGTGGGGCCGGTGGTATCGGGGCCGGAGCCAGCCGCGGTCGGTGCTGCCTCAGGCACCGGCTCGGCAGGTGCCGCTGCGGTTGCTGCCGGGGCGGCGGCCGCAGGTGCGGCCGCGGCGGCGGGTGCGGCAGCTTGGCCGGCCGGAGATGCGGCAGGGGCCGGAGCAGCTGGGGCTGCCGGAGTGGGCGCAGCAGCAGGCGCCGGCATCGCGTCAGACGAAGCGGCGGGAGCAGGCGCCGGCGTCGCTTCAGCGGGCGCGGCGGGCGTAACGGGTGCGGTCTGCGCCGCAGCCGGGAATGGCGAGGCCGCGAGGGCCAAGGCCGCTGCCAGCGACAGGCCAAGACCGGCGGGCCGGCTGAAGTTGTTCTGGGTCGCGTGGCAGGCGTGCATGTCGCGCAGGGTCATGGATGATCTCTTTCTTCGCGGCTGGCTTCGCGGTGGAGGCTGCGCGCCCCGAGGTTACCCTCGGGACGCGCGCGTCATGTTGGTCAGATCAGTTGGAGGGCGCGGGTGCGGGCGCAGGTGCCGGCGCCGCGCCCGCAGCCGGAGCGGCGGCATCCGCCGGAGCGGCAGCCGGCGCCTCGTTCGGCGAGACGGTGCCGGTCTCCTGCGCGCTGCTCGAGGCCGTGCCGGGCTGAGCGGTTGCGGCTCCCGCCTCGGCATTGGCGTCGGTGGCAGGCGCTGCCTCCGTGCCAGCCGCGGGCGCTGCCGCCGCGGGCGCTGCAGCGTCCGCGGCAGGGGTCGCAGGGGCCGCCGGCGCCGCCGCGTCCGCCGCTGGCGCTGCGGGTGGCGCAGCACCTGCTGCTGGCGCAGCCGGTGCGGCATCAGCGGCGGGAGCTGCCCCGTCCGCTGCCGGGGCGGCAGGTGCCGCGGCCGGGGCTGGCGCCGGGGCCATGGTCCCGCTGTTGTCCATCGGAACGGGACCCGGGATCGGCTTGGTGCCCTGGGCTACCTTGGCCTCGCCCGTGCCGGTGCCCGGCACTTCAAACACGGTCAGCTGACCGCCGAGATTGGTGTATTGCGACAGCGACGCATAGCCGCCAACCGCGCCAAGACCTGCAGTCGGGTCGGTCAGACCCGCCGCAAGACCGATGCCCGCCCAGCCCCCGACGCCCGTCAGGACGGCGACATACTGCTGGCCGCCGGACTCGTAGGTCATCACGTTGCCGATGATCCCGGACGGGGTCTTGAAGCTGTAAAGCTCCTCGCCCGTTTCGGCGTCGATCGCCTTCAGATAGCCCTCGAGCGTGCCGTAAAACACCACGCCGCCGGCGGTCGCCAAGGCGCCGGACCAGACCGAGAAGGTCTCGGGGATGGTCCACTTGATCTCGCCCTTGATGTTGTCCCAGGCGATGAAGTTACCCATCCCGCCATGGCTGCCGGGCGCGGGATACATCGACAGCGTGGCCCCAATGTAGGGCTGGCCGGCGGTGTAGCTGACGCGGAACGGCTCGTAGTCCATGCAGACGTGGTTGGTCGGCACGTAGAACAGCTGCGTCTCGGGCGAGTAGGCCGCCGGCTGCTGGTCCTTGCTGCCGAGGGCGGTCGGGCAGATACCCTGAGAGTTGGTATCCTCGCCGTTCTGCTCGGTCGAGTATTTGGACACGACCTGCGGGCGGCCATACTGGTCGCTCGACGGGTCCATGACGACTTCCGTCGCCCAGTTGACGGCCGGGTCGTACTTCTTAGCGACCAACAGCTCACCCGTTTCGCGGTCGAGCGTGTAGCCAAAGCCGTTCCGGTCAAAGTGCGTGAGCAGCTTGCGATCCTTGCCGTCGAACTGCTGGTCGGTCAGGATCATCTCGTTGATGCCGTCATAGTCCCACTCGTCGTGGGGCGTCATCTGGTAGAACCACTTCGCCATGCCGGTGTCGGCATCGCGGGCCATGATCGTCATCGACCACTTGTTGTCACCCGGACGCTGCGACGGGTTCCAGGTCGAGGGGTTGCCGGTTCCGTAATAGACCAGGTTCAGATCCGGGTCATACGAGGTCCAGCCCCAGGTGGTGCCGCCGCCAATCTTCCACTGATCGCCTTCCCAGCTCTTCAGCGAACTGTCGGCGCCAATCGGCTTGCCCAGCACCATGGTCTTTTCGGGATCGACCAGCATATCGGCATCGGGTCCGGTGGACCAAGCCTGCCACGCGACGCTGCCGTCGCTGATGTTGTAGGCGGTCATGCGACCGCGCACGCCATATTCGCCGCCCGAGATCCCCACCAGGAGCTTGTCCTTGACCGGGGTCACGGTTGCGGTGCTGGTCTCGCCAATCGCCGGATCACCGGTCTTGACCGACCATTTTACCGCGCCCGACTTTGCGTCCAGCGCGACCAGCGTCGTGTCGGCCTGCGCCAGGAATACCGTGCCGTCGGCATAGGCGAGGCCGCGATAGATGGTATCGCAGCACATGACCGCGATCGTCTCGGGGTTTTGCTGCGGCTTGTAGGACCACAGGATCTTTCCGTTGTCGTTCAGATCAAGCGCAAAGATGTTGTTCGGAAACGGCGTGTGGACATACATGATGCCGTCCACGACCAGCGGTCCACCTTCGTGGCCGCGCAGCACGCCCGTCGAAAAGCTCCATGCCACGCGCATGTCACCGACGTTTTCCTTGGTGATCTGCTTCAGCGTCGAATAGCGCGTGTTGGCGTAGTCCTTGGTCTGCAACGCCCACTGGGTGTCGTCCTTGGTCAGGGCCATTACGCTTTCATTGGCCAGCGCCCCGGTTGCGAAAATGGCCAGCCCGGCGGCTGATGTCAGCAACTTCAGCATCGTTTCCCTCCCCTGTCATCCTGTCCGGACCCAGCTGCGGGGGAAGTCCCGGCGCGCCGTCCGTCAAACTGCGGCGGCCCCCTTTTCCCCCGGGACCAGATCGCAAGCACGAGTATCACAGCCCGCGGATTACAATGCGTCAACGCAGGCGGGGCTTTGCTGCGGCTAAAGTCTTATGGCTAGACTCGGCGGGTCAGCGGCGGAGCGGCGTCCCGCACCGATGGGCGAAAATGCAAACACCGCGGAGATGCCCGCGGTGTCGTTAACATCCGAAAATGTCGGCTATCTTCAGGTCCAGAGGCGCTCTGCATGCCAGTCGACGTGATCGGGCATGAAGCTGGAGACGAAGAAATAGCTGTGATCGTACCCTGGCTGCATGCGCATCATGCCCGGCTGCCGACGCTTCATCATCGCATGCGCCAGCGCCTCGGGCATCAGCTTGTCGAGGAACTGGTCTTCGCCGCCCTGGTCGATCAGCACCTCGCCGGGAAAGCCGCGCTCGGCCATCAGCAGGCTGGCGTCATGGCTCGCCCATTTCGCCTCGTCCGGCCCGAGGTAGGCCGCGAACTGCTTGCGGCCCCAGTCCGAGGCCACTGGGTTCGCGATGGGCGCGAAGGCCGAGACGCTGCGGAAACGCTCCGGCAGGGTCATCGCGAGCGTGAGCGCGCCATGGCCACCCATCGAATGGCCAGTGATCCCCTGCGCGGTCAAGTCCAGGGGGAAATGATCGCCCACAAGGGCCAGCAACTCGTCGACAACATAGTCCCACATCCGGTAATGGGGCGCCCACGGCGCCTCGGTCGCGTTGACGTAAAAGCCAGCCCCCTGCCCCAGATCGAAAGCCGCATCGTCCGCCACCCCCTCGCCCCGCGGCGAGGTATCGGGGAAGATCAGCGCGATTCCGGCTTCGGACGCGGGGCCCTGCGCCGCGGCCTTGTTCATCGCATTCTCATGCGTGCAGGTCAGGCCGGACAGGTACCACAGGACGGGGACCGGCCCTGCCTCGGCCGCCGGGGGCAGATAGACGGCAAAGGTCATATCGGTGCCGGTGGCTGCGCTCTTGTGGCGATAGACGCCCTGCGTTCCGCCAAAGGCGCGGTTTTCGGAAACGGTTTCCAGGTCCATGGGATCCTCTCAGAGCGGGCGAAACATGACGAGAGCGTCGACGAAGCCCTCGGCCGGGTGGCGAAAGGCGCCGGGCAGGCGGCACAGGGTCTGAAAGCCATGGGCAGTCCACAGCCGTATGGCACCGGTATTGGTTGCGACGACAAAGTTGAACTGCATGGCGCGAAACCCCTGCCCTGCCGCCCAGTCGAGCGCATGGGCGCAAAGCGCAGAGGCGACTCCCTGCCCGCGCGCCTCGGGGGCGGTCGCGAACGAGGCGTTGGCGACATGATCGCCCCCGCCGGGACGGTTTGCGCCAACATGCGAAGTGCCGAGGATGCGACTTTGCGCATCCTCGGCCACGAACACCGAGAAGGGCGGCGCATGCCAGTCGGCCAGCGCTGCCTCGCGAGTGATGTCGCGCGGCACGCAATACGTCTGCCCCGCGCGAAACACCGGCTGCAGCACTGACCAGATCGCGTCGGCATCGTCCGCCGCGGCCGGGCGGACGGTGATGCCTGACGCCATCAGTAGACGACGACGCTGCGGATCGACTCGCCAGCGTGCATCAGGTCGAACCCCTTGTTGATTTCGTCCAGCGTCAGCAGGTGGGTGATCAGCGGGTCGATCTGGATCTTTCCGTCCATGTACCAGTCGACGATCATCGGCACATCCGTGCGGCCGCGCGCGCCGCCAAATGCGCTGCCCTTCCAGACGCGGCCGGTGACCAGCTGGAACGGACGGGTCTGGATTTCGGCCCCCGCGGGCGCCACGCCGATCACGATCGACTGGCCCCAGCCGCGATGGCATGCCTCCAGCGCCTGGCGCATGACATTGACGTTGCCGGTGCAATCGAAGGTGTAGTCGCAACCGCCGATCTGATCGAACGGCGTCTTGGTCATGTTGACCAGCGTCTCGACCACATTGCCGACGTCCTTCGGGTTGACGAAATGGGTCATGCCGAAGCGGCGACCCCATTCCTCGCGGTCGTTGTTGATGTCGACGCCGATGATCATGTCAGCGCCAGCCATCTTGAGGCCCTGGATGACGTTGAGGCCGATACCCCCGAGGCCGAAGACCGCGCATTTCGCGCCCTGCTCGACCTTGGCGGTATAGATCACCGCGCCGACCCCGGTCGTCACGCCACAGCCGACATAGCAGATCTTGTCGAACGGCGCGTCCTCGGCAACCTTGGCGACCGCGATCTCGGGCAGGACGGTATAGTTCGAGAAGGTCGAGCAGCCCATGTAGTGAAACAAGGGCGTGCCATCCAGCATTTGAAAGCGGGTGGTCCCGTCGGGCATCAGGCCCTGGCCCTGCGTGCTGCGGATCGCGGTGCAAAGATTCGTCTTGCGCGACAGGCAGGACGGGCAGTTGCGGCATTCCGGAGTATAGAGCGGAATGACGTGGTCGCCCACCTTGACCGAGGTAACGCCCGGGCCGACTTCGACCACGATGCCAGCGCCCTCGTGACCCAGGATGGCGGGAAACAGCCCCTCGGGGTCGGCGCCGGACAGCGTGAATTCATCGGTATGGCAGATGCCGGTGGCTTTGATCTCCACCATGACCTCGCCAGCCTTCGGCCCGTCGAGTTCGACTTCCATCACCTCGAGCGGACGCCCGGCCTCGAGCGCGACTGCGGCGCGGGTTTTCATCTGGAACTCTCCTTCGGCTGGACGCGAGATGCGTGATCGCTCGCGGTTGGGTATGGGTGCTGGCTCAGTAGCCCGGAACGGGTGTGGGGGCAGCCCCGAAAGGATGCCCCCGATCTTCGGTGCGTGTGAGCGCCTTGCCTCTGCGCGGACGTTTCAAGGCTGACTTTATGCCGCCAATTTTCCCGTGGCCTTGGCGATATGCGTCGCAATGGCGTCCATCAGCGGTGGGGACAGCGCGTCATAGGGAGGCAGGCCAAGTTCGCGCAGGCGGGCGCGGATAGCGTCCATATTGCCGGGCGGCGTGCCGCTTTCGATCACGCTGCTGACGAAGGCCGCGAACTCGGGTGCCGACCAGCCGTCCTGGTCCGAAAGCTCGGTATGGACGAAATCGAGGCCGTAGAACGGATGATCCTTGTTCTCGATCCGGCCATACATGTGGACGCCGCAGTCCCGGCAGCGGTGGCGCTGGATCGCCGCGTTGCTGTCCACCACCTCAAGCTTGTCCTCGCCCGAGACCACGCTGACCGCGTCCCGGCCGACCACGGCGACCTGGCTGAAGGTCGCGCCTTCGGGCTTCCAGCACTTGGTGCAGCCGCAAACATGGTTGTGGGCAGTGTTCGCGCCGACCTTCACGCGCACCGGGTTGCTGGCGCAATGGCAGTGCAACTCGCCGCCGGCGAAGTTCAGCTGCCCCGGCCGCACGCCGTTGTCGACGGCCGGATGGATAGACACGTTCGCCATCATCTCCTCCCTGGAGTTACCTGGACGAAGGCTGTCATTCCGCCCGCCGTCCCGCCAGTAAGCAATAGGTTTGAGGCGGGCGTTTGCAGAGGGGCGGACGCGGCCGCCGCGAGGCCGTGAAAAGAATGCCGCGAGAGCCCGGAACGCCTGCCGCGGCAATGGGTTGAACCGCGACCCGGCGAGGGCGCTGATGCCTCCGGGAAGTCTGGAAGGGTATATACGATGGCCGACAAGAAAAGCACTGCTTCTGAGGATAAAACCCTGATCGACCTGCTCGAGCATGGTCTGAAGGACATTTATTACGCCGAGAACCGCATTTACAAAGCGCTGCCCAAGATGATCGACGCGGCAAAGGATGAGGCCCTGATCGAAGGGCTGACCAACCACCGCGAAGAGACCGCGGGTCACATCAAGCGCCTCGAGGAGGCGTTTGCGGCGATGGACAAAAAGGCCGTTGCCCAGACTTGCGACGCCATGGACGGCATCCTGAAAGAGGGCGAATCGCTGCTGAAGGATTTCGGCGGCACCGAAGCCGGTGATGCCGCGATCATCTTCTCGTGCCAGGCGGTCGAGCATTACGAGATCACGCGCTATGGCAGCCTTGTTGCCTATGCTGACCTGCTGGGCCTCGACGAGGTCGCCGACCTGCTGCAGGCCAACCTCGACGAGGAAGAAGCCGCAGACGAAGCCCTGACCGACGTGGCGGAAAGCTCGGCCAATCCGGCCGCCGCCGGCGAGAAGGCCAAGGCTGGAAAGAAGAAGTAAGGCCGCAAGCAGGGCCCGATTGCTGCGCAATCCTCCCTACGGGACTGCCGCGTCCCGCAGGGGTTCGCCCGACCATCGGGTCCAAGCCGCCGCGCCCAGGCGTTCGATCACCTGGGCGCGGCGTTCTGCGTGTCGCGTCGGCTGACGCTGGAACAGCATACCAAGTTTGCGGGGCGCGGCATCGGCATCCAGAACGGGGTGCAATATCCGGTTACGCAGCGCGGGCAGCCGAATCTCGGCGGGGTGGAGCGGCGCATCCCAGGTAAATCCGTCGGGCAGAAAAGCGTCGGGCGCACGCGCCGACAGATCGCCGCAGACAAACCCGTCCCGCGTCAGCACGGTCGCGACGAAAGCCTCGTCATTAGGCACCGGAAAGGGCGCGACATCATGCCAGCCGCTAGTGGTCGGGCGCCGCGCAGTCACCGTGAAGGACGCGGCACGGCTGTGCAGCAGGTGCAGCATCGCCGTGCGCGTCATTCGGGTGAGGGGAAAGAGGCACCCATGCACAGCCACCTTTGGCCCGAGCACCCGCCGCGCGGTATAGGACCAGAACCACGCCCCGCCCCGCGGCGAGTAAAGCGGCGCCAGGAAATCGGCGGGGTCTGCCTCCAGCGGCGCGAAGAACGCGCCGGGATCATCGAAGCTGGGCCACACATCCGCCTCGATAAGCCAAGCCCGGTCCATCTCGGGGATCATGTCCACGGCCGCATAATAGCAGTAGTCGCCGCAGCGCCAGCCAGAGGTCTCAAACGAGATCAGGCGGCGATGCGCCAGCCACTCCGGCGTGATCTGGATGGAGGCGGCGCGCGCCGCGGGGTCAATCTCCGCCGGTCCGGCCGAGGCATCGACCAGATAACGGATGCGGGGCCCGAACCACGCAGCAAGGTGCCGCGCCAGCCGCATCTCGCGGGAACCGACCGCGCCGCAGCGGATCAGCAGGTAGTCGCGCGTTCGGCTGTCGCCGCCGTCGGCAAGGCAAGGCATCGGACCCTCTGGGCGGCGTCGAGCGAAGAATAGGCGGCCGGGACGGCGCTCGCAATGGCGGGCGGGCTTTCCCCCTGCTTTTCCAGGCCAGCCTTGGCCAGCCCACTCCAGCCATTCGTTGCACCCACCCGCAGGGGCGGCTATACCCCGGCACAACAATATCTTGAGGCGCAACCCCCGTGTCCGACACCCCCGACGATCCCGACACCCCCGAGGCTGATGACGGCGCCATCATCGGCGTCGAGCGCTTGCCGATGGCCCACGACGGCCCGGTGATCGACATTGCGACCGAGATGCGCTCGGCCTACCTCGACTACGCCATGTCGGTGATCGTCAGCCGGGCAATCCCGGACCTGCGCGACGGGCTGAAGCCGGTCCACCGCCGCATCCTCTACGCCATGAGCGAGACCGGAAACACCTTCGACAAGCCCTATCGCAAGTCGGCCCGTCCGGTGGGCGATGTGATGGGCAAATACCATCCGCATGGCGACAGCGCGATCTATGACGCCCTGGCGCGGATGGCGCAGGGCTTTTCCATGTCCCTACCGCTGCTTGACGGCCAGGGCAACTTTGGCAGCATGGACGGCGATGCGCCGGCGGCCATGCGCTACACCGAGGTGCGGATGGCCAAGGCGGCCAACTGGCTGCTGGCGGACATCGACAAGGACACGGTCGATTTCCAGGACAACTACGACGGCAAGGACCGCGAGCCGACAGTCCTGCCGGCGCGCTTTCCCAACATGCTGGTCAATGGCGCGGGCGGCATCGCCGTCGGCATGGCGACCAACATCCCGCCGCACAACCTGGGCGAGGTCGTGGACGCCACGCTGGCCCTGATTGACGATCCTGACCTTGCTACCGAGCGCCTGCTGGAGATCGTGCCCGGACCGGACTTTCCGACCGGCGGCGTGATCCTGGGCCGGTCCGGGGCGCGCAAGGCCTATCTGGAGGGGCGCGGCTCGATCCTGCTGCGCTCGCGCGTCCATATCGAGCAGGGCCGCAGCGGGCGCGAGGTGATCGTCGTCGACGAGATCCCGTTCCAGGTCAACAAGGCCACCATGATCGAGCGCATCGCCGAACTGGCCAAGGACAAGCGCATCGAGGGCATCGCCCATGTTCAGGACGAGAGCGACCGCAACGGCGTGCGCGTGGTGGTCGAGCTGCGGCGCGACGCAACCGCTGACGTGGTACTGAACCAGCTTTACCGCTTTACCCCGATGCAGACCAGTTTCGCGGCCAACATGCTCGCCCTGAACGGCGGCCGTCCGGAGCAGCTGACGCTGCGTGACTTCCTGACCAACTTCCTCGCTTTCCGCGAGGAGGTCGTGGCCCGCCGCACGGCTTTCGAGTTAACCCGCGCGCGCGAGCGCAGCCACATCCTGTGCGGCCTCGCCGTCGCGGTGAGCAATGTCGATGAGGTCGTCGCCACGATCCGCGCCAGTGCCGACCCGGCCGAGGCGCGCGAAAAGCTGATGACCCGCCGTTGGCCGGCCGGCAGCATCCTGCCCTACCTGCGTCTGATCGACGATCCGCTGCATCCCGTGAACGAGGATGGCACCTACAACCTGTCCGAGGCGCAGGCCCGAGCGATCCTCGAGCTGCGCCTGCAGCGTCTGACCGCGCTGGGCGTCGCCGAGGTCACGGACGAATTGCAGGCCCTGGCCGATTCCATCCGCGAGTTCCTGGCGATCCTCGCCTCGCGCGAGCGCATCATGTCGATCATCGCGGACGAGTTGCGCGAGGCGCGCGAGTTGTTCGCCGTGCCGCGCCGGACCGAGATCACCGACTGGGCCGGCGATCTGGACGACGAGGACCTGATCGAGCGCGAGGACATGGTCGTGACCATCACCTCGGGCGGCTATATCAAGCGCACCCCTTTGGCCGAGTTCCGCGCCCAGCGCCGGGGCGGCAAGGGACTGTCGTCGATGGCCACCAAGGAAGACGACGTCGTCACGTCGCTCTTCGTCGCCAATACCCATACAGAGCTGCTGTTCTTCACCACCGACGGCATGGCCTACCGGATGAAGACTTGGCGCCTGCCGCTGGGCGGCCGCACGACGCGCGGCAAGGCAATGGTCAACATTCTGCCGATCGGCGCGGGCATCTCGATCGCCGCGTTGATGCCGGTGGATGTGCCGCAAGAGGAATGGGACGGGCTGCAGGTCGTGTTCGCGACGTCGGCCGGGGATGTGCGGCGCAACGCGCTGTCGGATTTCACGGCCATCAACCGCTCTGGCAAGATCGCAATGAAGCTGCCTGACGGCGTCAGCCTGGTCGATGCGCGCATCGCGGACGAGGATGACGATGTCATGCTGGTGACCGCGATGGGCCGCGCCATCCGCTTTCGCGCGACCGACGTGCGCGTCTTCAAGGGCCGCGATTCGACTGGCGTGCGCGGCATCCGGCTGGCCAAGGGCGACAGCGTCGTCAGCATGTCGATCATCCGCCATTTCGAGGCTGCCCCGGAGGAGCGTGCGGCCTACCTCAAGATGCGGCGCGCGATCGCTGGTGCGCTCGACGATGGTGCCGAGGCGGACGAGGACGACGCGGAGGCCGAGGTCGAGGACATCGCCCTGCCCCAGCAACGTTATGCCGAGATGTCAGCGCATGAGGACCTGATCCTGACCGTCACCGCCCGAGGCGCCGGCAAGATCAGCTCTAGCCACGACTACCCGGTGCGCGGGCGCGGCGGCCAGGGCGTCATGGCGATGGACAAGGCCATGCGCGGGGGCAAGCTGGTCGCCAGCTTCCCGGTGGCACCGGACGATCAGGTGATGCTCGCGACATCGACCGGGCAATCGATCCGGGTGCCGGTGGACGGCATCAGCTTCCGCTCGCGCAGTGCCGGTGGTGTCCGGGTACTGAACGCGGCCGAGGGCGAGGTTGTCGTCTCGGTCGCGCGTGTCGCCGAAGGCGGCGAGGCCAGCGATTAAGCTGCGCCGCGCCGGCTAATGCTCGCGCGGTTCGCCTGCCTCAAGCGGGACGGATCGCGGGGATATGCTTAGCACGGCTTCTAAGGGCTGCCGGCGGAATCCTTTGACTGGGGCGCCGGCAGAATTCTTTGCAGTGTCGGCGTGAACTGCAACCTCGCTCGGCGTGACCTATCTCCCGCCTTCGCTCCCGCCGTCCGCCGGGCCGCCCGCAACGCTCGCCGCAATGCGTGGATCCAGCTCGTCCTGTTTTCCGGCATCCGCTGATGCGCCGCTGGTCGGTCGCCGCGTGTCGACTTGCGCCGCGCGCGGCAGAGCGGTTTTGGTGTCCGGGACCGGCGCCCCGGCGCCAGCGGACCCAAGCGGATTCGGACCTGACGGCGCCAGGCTCTCCGGGTTCCGCAGCCAGATGTCGCGCTGGGCAAAGGGCATCTCGATCCCCTCGGCCTTCATGCGCTCGACGATCTGCTGGCGCATTTCGCTGGCGACCGTGGTCCCTTGGTTGATGTCCGAGACAATGGCCCGCAGTTCGAAGTTGATGCCGTCGGGGCCAAAGCCGGTCAGGATCGCCAGGGGCGCCGGCTCGATCAGGACTGTCGGCTGGTTCTCGGCGATCTCGATCAGCATGTCCGTGACTTTGCGCGTGTCGCTGGAATAGGCGACGGAAATTGCGACGATCACCCGCCCGCTGAGGCTGCCCCGCGTCCAGTTGGTGACGTGCTGGGTGATCAGGTCGCTGTTCGGCACCACGACCGAACTCCGGTCAAAGGTTTGGATGGTGGTCGAACGGACCGAGATCCGGCGCACTACGCCCTGCGCCGTGCCGACCTGCACCCAGTCGCCGACCGTCACCGGCCGCTCGATGAGCAAAATGATGCCGGAGACAAAGTTCGACACGATGTTCTGCAGACCGAAACCGATACCGACCGACAGAGCGCCCGCGACGATGGCGAGGCTGGAAAGGTCGATGCCGGCCGAGACGATGGCCAGCATTGCGGCGATGAAGATGCCGACATAGCCAAGGCCCGAGACGATGGCGTTCTGTCCGCCCGCGTCGATGCGGGTGCGCGGCAGGACGGTCTTGCGCAGCGTGCTTTGCACGCCGCGGGTCACTGTGTAGCCGAGGGCGAAGACCACGAAGAAGGTGATGACCGCGCCCGGCGACAACCGGACCGAGCCGATGCGAAAGCCGTTCGCGAGCCGCGTCCAGACCTCGGCCAGATCCGAGACCCTGGCACCCCAGGTCAGTGCCAGGATCGGCAGCGCGACCAGCAACAGGGCGAGGCCGATGATGACCGGGGCCAGCGAGTCGCGGGCGCCCTCCGGGGTGCGTCTGACGATTTGCCACAGATCGACAAAAAACTGCTGCAGCAGCACGATCAGCCCGGCGAGCGCCAGCGTCACGGCCGCGGGCCACAGGGTTGCATTGGCTGCGGTGACATAGCCCGTCACTGCTGCCAATGGCGCGACTACGGCGATGACCCGGACGATCGCCGCCAGGGTAGCGAGGACCTTGTCGGAGGTGGTGATAACGGTCGCCGGCGCAGGCCGCAGCAATTTACCCAGCCGGAAAAGTGGCAGCGCGCCCAGCAGGATCAGCGGCAGATGCACGACCCCCGCGCCGGCATCGCTGAACGGCACCGGCACGCTGGCCGCAAAATCCGATTCCCGGTTGAACCCGGAGAGAGGTAGCAGCGGCCGGGCGATGAATTGCTCGAGGGCCATGGCCGCCGCCAGCAACGTCGCCTGATGCCGCGCGGCGTCGCGCGCCGGCGAGACCAACCCCAGCAAGGAGGCCTGCGCCGGATCGACCGGAAACAGCTGCCGGGCAATCCATGCGCCGATAAAGAAGGTCACGCCCGCCGCGGCGGCCGACAGCACGAAGGGCGTGCCCCATTGGCCCAGCAACCCCGTCGCTTCGATCGCGACCAGTACCAGGAAAACGCCGACTACCGGCAGGCCGATCTGCGTCAGCGAGGCAATAAAACTGACCGCTCCCTGAGCCCGCGTCGGCAGGCGACGGGCCAGGCGTCCCGGCAGGCCATTCACCCAGCGCCGCCCCACGGTCAGCAGCAGCAGCGCAATCGCCAGCGGCACAGCCACCCCTGGCAATTTTTGCGCCGCGCCCGTCGCGCCAAACCGCTGGAGGCGCGCACCCACCTCGTCACGTAGGCCCGCCGCAAGGCGGTTCCCGTCGCTCGCCGCCGCCGCCCAACTGGACGGTAGCAACGGCGAGGGCGTCAGTTGCAAAACCGCCGCGGCCTGGCGGCTGCGCAGGGTCTTGTCGATGGCCGTCACCATGCCTTCGGCGCGGCCGTACGCCTCGCTGGCCCGCAATACGGGCGCCTGCTCGGCTGACAGTTCGGCATTCAGCTCCTTGCGGCGGGCGGCCACGTCCTCGGGCTCGGTTGCGTCCGCCGCCGGCGCAGGCCCCAAGGCCGCGATCTGGTCCTGCAGGGTGCCGACGCGGGTTGACTTGCTTCCCTGCGCGGCGAGAAAGCGCGCGCGCCAGTCCACGACCCGGCTGCGCATCTGCTGCAAGGCGGCATCGTCGACGTCATTGCGATCGAGGCTCTGCTCGACCTGGGTCGCGAACTTGTCCCATGTTGCATAGTCCGGCTCCGCGGTGTCGGTTTGCGCGGACAGCGGCGCGCACAGCAACATCAGCCAAATCAGGGCGGCCGCCAGGGCAGCGGCGGGATGGCGCAGTCTGGTCATCACTCAGCCCTCGCGGACGTCCGGCATGGGCGCGGGCGTGCCATCCATCCATGGCGGCACCGGCAGTCCCTTCTCGCGCAGGAAATCCGGGTTCCAGAGCCGGCCCATGTAGCGGCTGCCGCTGTCGCAGAGCACGGTCACGATGGTCCGCCCCGGCCCCATCTCGCGGGCCATGCGCACCGCGCCCGCCACGTTGATGGCCGAACTGCCGCCGAGCAGCAGCCCCTCGTCCTGCGCCAGCTGATGGATGTAAGGCAGTGCCTCGGCGTCCGGGATGCGCCAGGCCATGTCCGGGGTGAACCCTTCGAGGTTGGCCGTGATGCGGCCCTGCCCGATCCCCTCGGTGATCGAATTTCCCGGCGATTCAAACCGCCGCTCGGTGTACCAGGCAAACAGCGCCGCGCCCTCCGGGTCGGCAAGGCCGATCTTGACGCCATGCGGCTGCAATGCATCGGCGACCCCGGCAAGCGTGCCGCCCGAGCCCACGGCGCAGACAAAGCCGTCGACCCGACCCTGCAACTGCTCCCATATCTCTGGACCGGTCGTCTCGGCATGGGCGCGGCGGTTGGCTGTGTTGTCGAACTGGTTGGCCCAGATCGCGCCCTGCGGCTCGGTCTTGGCCAGGGCTTCGGCGAGGCGGCCGGAGTAGCGCACGTAGTTGTTTGGATCCTTGTAGGGCTTGGCCGGGACCTCGACCAGCCGCGCCCCGGCAAGGCGCAGGGCATCCTTTTTCTCTTGGCTCTGCGTCTCCGGAATGACGATCACCGTGCGATAGCCCATCGAGGCGCCCAAGGTCGCAAGACCGATCCCCGTGTTGCCCGCCGTGCCCTCGACGATCGTGCCACCCGGCTGCAGCGCCCCACGTGCAACGGCATCGCGGATGATATAGAGCGCCGCCCGGTCCTTGACCGAGCCGCCCGGGTTCATGAACTCGGCCTTGCCCCAGATCTCGCAACCCGTTGCCTCGGAGGCCCGGTTAAGGCGGATCAGCGGCGTGCGGCCGACGGCGGCAGCAAGATCGGGGCAGATCATCATCGGGAAGCCCTCCGTGGTTGGGCCAAGGGTTAAAGGCGCAGGACACGGCCGACAACCCCGCGCCAGCGGCGTCACCCTGCGACGCGCGTCGGTCGCGGGGGAGGACAGCGGATACCCTGCCGACTGCCGCAGCCCCTTCCGCCCCGGCAACGATCCGCCCTCCAGAAACCGCTTGCGCTTCCAGCGCCCCCCCACTAAATCCCCGCCACCACCCAAGCGCGGAGAGGTGCCGGAGTGGTCGATCGGGGCGGTCTCGAAAACCGTTGAGCCTGCAAGGGTTCCGTGGGTTCGAATCCCACCCTCTCCGCCACTTGCCCTCGCGAAAGGTGTCTCCCGATCCGGCGCCGGCCGGATTTTTCCGTTGTTTTCGAGGGTTATGCGGGATGGGCTGAGCACCGGCGGCGGCGCCAGGCGGCCCGGAAGCGGTCTCTCGGGGCCGATATTCTCTGGACCTGTTAACTGCGCGGTTTTGGTGAATAGCTCTTAAGTCATTGTTTAAGAATCATTTTCTTGAAGCCCCGCAAAGACTCCGATCCCGGTGCCACTTGTATAAAATGCCACTGACGTCCAACCGAAATCGTTGGTGCGCCGAAGTCTCAGTCGAGCCGGATGGAGATCTCCGCCGCCTCTTTCTCGGTGTCGCAGAAGATGGGCTGCGGACGGCCATGCCGCCACACCCAGACAGTGAAGCCCGCTGTCTTGCGGGTGTGGATGGTGCCGTTAGAAATTTCGACATGCCCCTCCGACACGAGACGAAGAACGATCCGTCGCCCTCCCTCTGATCCGCCGATCTCGAACAATTTTGATGCCGATGCCTCAAGCAGAAGGTGCGTGCCCTTTGTATCGATAGCCACGATGTCCTTATCTATCCAGACGAGGAAGTCGGGGAAGTACGCCTTCCCGGCATGCAATAGTGGGATCGAATATCCGCTGCCGGACGGGTTCCGCGTCCAGACCCGTTGGGTCTTGTCGATCGCCCTCGCAAACCTCAGTTCAAAGCCGTTCAGGCCAGAATAGCGTTCGTGCAGCGACTTTTTGAAAGTCTCGCCTCCGTTGCTGTCAACCGCTATCGGTCCAACTGAATAGGGGTGGCCCGCATCATCCTGGAAAACCAAGGAGTGCTGAATATAGGCCTCTACCACTTTGCGAGCCGTCTCCCTTATATGCTCTGCAGCCGGGCTGCTGGCCTCGATCAACGCATCAAACTTCGGGTCCTCGATATCCACCAAGTTGATCGGGCCGCCCGCTCTTCGCAGCCCACCCGGATAGCACCTTTGAATCTCACGGCGGAATACATGGCGTGTCATAATCCGGTTGCTGTGATCTACTTCGACCCAGTCATAATGTGGATCCGTCTCCGATCCAATGAGCTGCAGTACCTGCATGCGGCTCCCTTGACCGATCGTGTTCTGTCCGCCGTCTCGGAAGTCCATCATTCCTTTGACGATCTTCCCTATAGGCTCTAGCGCATCGCTACTTTCAATCGCGACAGTGGGTATGGTCCGAGCCGGCCGTGGGTCTAGGCTGTCCTTCTTCCCTCGGGTTTTCTCATCCTTCACCACCAACGCTATGGACGGATGCTCGGAAACCAGGTCCGCGCGGATCTGCGTCAAGATGTCGTCGAAGACCCGCTTCTCATCGGTCCGGATGTGGAAGTGCGCCGTGTTCATGACCGGATCGCTGTAGTGCTGTGCCCCGGGTTGCCGAAGGACTCGCCCGACGACCTGAGTGATTTGTCGCGCTGACGCCATTTCTTTGTCTATGTATGCGAAAGACGCCGCTGGATCGTCCCAGCCTTCCTGAAGGCCAAGATTGAAAATGATGTGCTCGTAGTCGCCGGCGATGAATCGGGAGTAGTCTTTTTCCGCCCCATCGAAGAGGTGCATTTCTGGCGGCTTCTGCGATTCCTTCGAGAATTTAAGCTGACAGTAGACGGCGATCTTGGCTGGGTCTACCTTTGCGACCTCGACGAGGTGTCGCCATATTAGGATGGGCCGGGCCTGTCGTTCCTGAAAGGGCCTTTTGAGGTCTTCTGAGACTGGCACGCCATCCACAGTATTGGTGGAGCAGACATATATGGCCTTTGGTCGGAAAGGCAGCTTCAGATTTTGAGCTGCTTGCTGCGCCCTCCGCATGTCGGTCAGCAAGTTATCTAGCGCGGGTTCTAGCGGGGTGATGTATCCGTCAATTGATATCCGCTGCTTCACCAATTGGGCCTCCACGACCTCTGGGCTCGAGACGGTCGTCGAGAAATCCGGATCGGTCCATCCTTGGTCGCTACGAAGGCGAGAGATGACATTATTCAGACGCGGCGGCAGCGACATGGTGGCGCTAGCAACGATCAGCGCATCAGGTGCGAGTTCTAGGAGCCGATCGGTCTGAAGATCGGACAGGTTGTGTCCTTCGTCATAGACGACGATCAGGGGACGCCTCTGTCCCTTCGCAGTACGGCGCTTCTTAAGTAGCTCCCACAGGGACTCCTCTGCCAAGTCGAGCTGAGCCCTATAAACCTTGCGCTCCTCGCTCGACGCGTCGTCGATCGCGAACTTGCCAACGGTTGCAACGAGGAGCAACGGCTCATGTTCGCTGCTCAAGTGTTCGGGCGCGGCTTCCAGCAACGGCATAACTCGAAAACCGGGGAGGTTATCCGCATACTTGCCAGACGAAAGGTTCTCGAAGGTCTGCGAGACCACCACACGTCCCTTCGATATCCACAGAACCACCGGCGGAAGAGGAAGCTCTTCGCCAATCCGCGCAACAGCCTCAGCTAGCATCAACGTTTTGCCGCTGCCGGTGATCGCCACGAGCGTCTGCAGAAACGGAACAGGCGTGGTGCGATTCACCATTAGCGGGTCTGCAGCGTAATCGGTGAAGCGCCGAGCAACTTGCGCTGCGGCGCGGGCTTGAAATTCGATGGGTTCCATTATTCGTTATCGTCAGAATTGTTGAACTGATCATTGTCCGTCAAACCAAGATCCGCAAGGATCTTGTCCGGAATCTTCCAGAAACGAACGTTCGACGACTGGAAAAGCTCGTATCGGGCGTAGACATGGAAAGGTGGTTCAAGGCCAGCCTTTTTAGCCTCGGACACGACTTGCTTGTATGTGTCGCGGTTAAGGGATCCGACAGGGCCACCATTGTCCCAAATCAAGAAGTATCCCTCACCATTCTGATCCTTCCCGACAAGATACTGATA
The DNA here is from genome assembly GCF_003324675.1 of Paracoccus suum. Classification (NCBI taxonomy): domain Bacteria; kingdom Pseudomonadati; phylum Pseudomonadota; class Alphaproteobacteria; order Rhodobacterales; family Paracoccaceae; genus Paracoccus; species Paracoccus suum. The sequence goes on along the minus strand of NZ_CP030918.1, from coordinate 2,421,699 downwards.
GTCAACGCCATCAACTCGGGTGAGGCTCGGGGCAGAACGCTTATGCGTCTCCCAGTGGGAAGTCAGCACCACATCTATCAGCTCGTCCCGCTGCATGGTGAGAACCGTCTTCGCGTCGATGGTCTTCGTGAGGAGCCGATACTCGAAGCCGCCGCCTAGGGCTGTAGCTGGTTTACCCGTGGGCCGCTCCCCAGTCACAGCGTTCTTGAGGCGTTGCCAAGTCAGTGTACGAGCATATTTGTCACCGTTCTCAGGCGCGCCTTGCTCGATGAGTATAAAACGCCTGGAGGAGCCGAGGTCATGATTGAGTTCAAGAACTGCGTGACCTGTCGATCCAGAACCAGCATAAGGATCGAGAACCAGACCTTCTGGTGGACACCAGATTTGGATGATCTTCTTTAGGAGACGCAAAGGCTTAACCGTATCGAACGCATGTCCTTTTCCAACGATCGCGTCCAGCTCTTTGCGAGCCATATCTGAATGGCCAGATTGTGCATGTGGCCACGTGACGGACCCGATCTCGATCGGGAATTCATACAAATCTTCATCCCAGAAGGTTGTCGGAATCATGCCAGCCCGAACTGCATCGATCGGCGTCTTGAGCCGCGGGCGGCCCGCGCCAGGTCTCCTACTCTTATCGTCGCGAAAGAAGAGCTTTGGCCAATTGCCCTTTTGTCGACGCTCAGTCGCCAGCTGTGCAGCTCGCTGAACCGCCATGTCCCGGTCTGGCCGATACCCCTCCAAGGCAACATCAGAGTCAGCGATGACTAGAGCGTTGCCCCGGCCATCGCCTAGGTCGCGTTCAACGTACTTCACACCCCACTCAGCGAGATACTTGATGACCTCCTCTTTTGTGAAGTTTACCCAGTGCGATCTGGGCTCCGGAAGCTGTCCATCGAAGACGTATTCCCCGTTTGGATAATGCAAATGGCCCGTAAACGGCGACTGGATTGCATAGGCTGTGGCTCCACGGTGTTGCCTGGCTGTCGGGTCTGTTGGAATCCAGTCCCCCCCATCATCGCCGTCAATGTTCTTCGTGCCAGACCGGTCAATCGGGAGCAGCTGCATCCTCGAGAGATCTTTGTCCTTCGCGTAGACCAATACGTAATCAGTGGTCTTCGATATCGAATTTCCGCCTTTCGGAGAGTATGCTTTCTGCCAATTGATGATAGCTACCCGGTTATTCTCCCCGAAAACTTCGTCCATCATCATACCGAGATGAAAAAGCTCGTTATCATCGATACAGATTGCTACCACGCCGGATGGTTTAAGCATCGCCTTCATTATCTGAAGGCGGGGCATCATTGCCTTGATCCATTTCGTGTGCTTGGAGCCGTCCTCGTTGGACACGATGGTTCCGAGGTCCGGGTCGTTCGGGTCGTTGTCCCACCGGTCGTTGTAGCGAAAATACTGCCCGGTGTTGTAAGGGGGATCCGTGACGATCAGATCGACTTGGCCCCGATACTTGTACAGCGTCACCATTGCTTGGAGGTTTTCGCCTTCGATCAGCATATTCCTCGCTTGAGCCTCCGGCGTGCCAACATTGAGGCGAGGCTCCCGGCGAGTCTGGCGAGGACGGACACGCTTGGCGATCTGCATGGCGGAACGTCGGCCGTGGAAGCTGAGCGCCACCCCGCTGGTCATCATGCTCTTCGCAAGGCGCTCGAGCTCGTCTCGGGTGAGCTTCGACAGCTCGGCATCAACATCAAATTCCATCGTCAGACTTTCGTGCGCGTCGCGCAGTGTTCCGCCATTGTTCTTGCGGCTCCTTAAGGGATGCGTATAGCCGGTGCAAACCACTTTGCGTACCCCCTCAGGCGGTTGCGTGGGAATAATCTGGGATCCTCTTAGACATCGGCGCATGCGCGCGTTCCCCCTTTGGTGGCTTTCGTGAAGTGGGCGGAATGGTCTGCCCACTCGAACGGAAGCGGCTCAGACAGCCGCGTCAGCTCCACCTCCGGGTCGTGCCGCCCGTCGAGGATCGCCTCGACGATGTGGGGGGCGAGCAGCGTGAGTCGGAGGACACGCGTCATGTATGATTGCGCAATCCCCTCTCGCTCAGCCAGTTCAGCGATGGTGGCAAATTCAGCCGACTCGAGCATTCGCTTCCAGCGGAACGCGCGGGCCAGAGCCTTGATAAGTGTGCTGTTTGCCTTGCGCTGTTGCGCGGCGCCGGCAGGCAACTGCATCTCCTTGCGCCCACCGCGCTTCACGACGCGGAACGGGACGTGGAGCGTCACGGTCTGAGGAACCGGCGTGCCGCGGGTCATGCGGCCGCTCCCATGTCTCCGGCCAGTATCTCGCGCGCAAGGGCGCCAAGACCATCCATGCGGAGCCGGACGTTCAATCCGTCCATGCCGATGTCCACGCGCCCGACCAGCAGCGCCACGATTCGCGCCTGCTCGGCGGGGAAGAGTTCGTTCCACAGCGGATCGAGTTGCTGCAGCGCCGCGCGGGCGTCGGATTCGGTGATGTCGCCGATCTCCGCACGCGCCGCCTTCCACGTCCCTGCAACGATCTCAGGCTGGCGGAACACGGTGCGCAGCTGGTCAATGACGGCCGCCTCGATCTCCCCCGCTTGCACGCGGCCGACTGGACACGATCCGGCGCCATGCTTCAGCACCGTCTGGCTGACATAGTAGCGGTACAGCCGTCCGCCCTTGCGGGTATGCGTCGGCGAGAAGGCAGCGCCGTCCGGGCCGTAGAGCAGCCCCTTCAGCAACGCAGGTGTGTCGGCGCGAGTCCGGGCGGCGCGCTTGCGCGGGCTTTCCAGCAGGATGGCGTGGACGCGGTCCCACGTCGCGCTGTCGATGATCGCGTCGTGTTCGCCGGGATAGCTGTCGCCCTTGTGGACCGCTTCGCCGATGTAGGCGCGGTTGCTGAGCATCCGATAGATGTATTTCTTGTCGATCCGGTTGCCGCGGGGAGTGCGGATGCCGCGCGTGCCGACCTCCCGCGCCAGTTCCGTGCAGGACCCGATCTCGAGGAAGCGGGCGAAGATCCAGCGCACATGTGGGGCGCTTTCCTCGTCGACCAGCAACTTCCTGTTCTCGACGCGGTAGCCGTAGGGCGGCACGCCGCCCATCCACATCCCCTTCTTCCGGCTGGCGGCGACCTTGTCGCGGATCCGCTCGGCCGTCACCTCGCGCTCGAACTGGGCGAAGCTGAGCAGGATGTTCAGCGTCAGCCGCCCCATCGACGTCGTGGTGTTGAAGCTCTGCGTCACCGAGACGAAGGTGACGCCGTTCCGGTCGAATACCTCGACCAGCTTGGCGAAATCGGCCAGCGAGCGGCTGAGGCGGTCGATCTTGTAGACCACCACCACGTCGACCAGCCCGTCCTCGATGTCCTCCAGCAGCCGCTTCAAGCCGGGGCGCTCGAGCGTGCCGCCGGATATGCCGCCATCGTCATACTGATCGCGGACCAGCACCCAACCCTCGGAGCGCTGGCTGGCGATGTACGCTTCGCAAGCCTCACGCTGGGCATGGAGCGAGTTGAACTCCTGCTCCAGTCCCTCCTCGGAGGATTTCCGGGTGTAGACCGCGCAGCGCAGCTTGCGGACGACCTTCGCTTTTTCGGGCGGCTTCGTCATTTCCGACCCCTGTGGTTCTTGAGCCCGAAGAAGGTCCAGCCATTCCAGCGGGTGCCGGTGATGGCGCGGGCGATGGCGGACAGCGACTTGTAGGGCCGCCCCTGCCATTCGAAGCCATCGGCGGTGACGGTGACGACCTGCTCGACACCCTGCCACTCGCGCAGCAACCGCGTCCCGGTGATCGGGCGGTCACGGTCGGCGCGCATGCCACGCTTCTTCCTGTCGCCGCCGTCCAGTTCCTCGCCGAGCCGTTCGAGGCGCCGGATCGTCTCCGGCTTCAGCCCGCCATAGGCGAGTTCCTGGATGCGGTAGGCCAGCCGGCTTTCGAGGTAGCGGCGGTTGAACGGCGGCGGCTCGCTGTCGAACATCTCCCGCCACTGCTTCTTCAGGTCCGGCGTCGTCGCGGTGTTCAGCGCGGCCAGGCGCGCGGGGATCGGATCGTGGGTCGTCATGCGGTTCTCCGGTGAGTTGGAGTTGCATGACGGCATTGGTCGGTCGGAGAGTGTAGGCAAATTTCTCCAGTATCGTCAGGGTGTTCGCCTCGCTCTCGCATCCGCAACCGAACCAGCCCGAGCGCCAGCAGGTTGCACAGCTCCGTGCGGCGCTCAGCGGCGGTCATCCGATCGGGGGGGAGTGGGTTCGGGCGTTTCATGCGGGCCTCGGGTCGGTCGTCTCCTCGGGCCTCTACTCACCTCTCTCGAGGTTCGTCCCACGCGATCACGCACAGGTTGCATGCTCACGCGCCGGAAACATAAGATGAACAAACAACCTGCAGCGGAGAGGATTCGGGATGGCCGGCAATCTGAAGAAGTTCGTGAACCCCCGGTTCATCAAGACCATCGACCTCGCCCTGATGAAGCCGCTGCTGGCTCGGCACGAGGGCAAGTACAAGAGCTTCTCCGTCGATCTGCTGGACCAGGAGGAGGATGCCGCCCGCGAGGCGCTGGAGAAGCTGCTGACCGGCGCCGAGGACAGCTATCCTGAAGGGCTGCGCGGCGATCTGCACCGCATCGCGGAACTGGGCGATGCCCGCGGCCTGGAGATCATCCAGGCGCAGGCCGATCGTCAGGGCATCGATCTGTTCCCGGACATGAAGACCGGCGACGAGGACGCGCCGAACAAGGCGCATGACCCCAAACACATCGCCGTCCGGGTCTTTCTGGAGCATCCCGAGCTGTTCGATGCCGCCGCCGACCACATGGCGATGCTCACCGCTGATCGCCTCCATGAGTACGCCGGGCGGGAACGCGGCGTCGCAATCGACCTGACCGAGGAGAAGGTAGAGGCATTCCGGACGGCCGTCGCGGAGCTGTTCCGCGATGCGTTCCTCGGCGATTACTGCCGGGTGGGCGATTACGACGACGATGACGAGATCAATCTCGTGGTCAGCCATGGCTCCATGGTCTCGACCATGCCGGTCGTCGAGGGCCAGCAGGAGCGGGTCATCAGCGTGCGGCAAATTTCGCACGCGGTGCTGCGATACTCTGAAAACACCGGCATGCTGCGGCTGGCCCGCATCCGGAAGGCGCATCAGCCTGAGATCGCGGAACTTTTCGCCTCGATCATTCTGGACAGGCCCGGTTTCTTTGACGGCGACGATGCGCAGGACCTCTATACCCTGCGCCCGGTCGAACTGGCCGGACCGGGCTTCGCCTTCGATGCCGCCTACGATCCGCTGATCGACAAGGTGCTGATCATCGAGGCGGCGGCCGACCTGATGGCGCCCGGCAAGAAGGGGTATCCCCGCGTGGTGCGCACGCTGCGTTCGCGGGATCTCGGCGGTGACGCGCTCCAGCATTTCGGTAGCACACCGGTCTCGTTCGCCGGCGCCTGGCGGCTGGGCGAGCTCGTGTTCCGGATCCTGTTCAAGGGCGACGGCAAGCGCCAGTCGCAGGTGACGGTCAAGCTGCGGCCTCCGGGCGTCGTGCAGTTTCGCCGCACCCAACATGAAGCGCGGGTGATGAAGCTGATCGAACGGAACGGGCTGATGAATGACCGAGACGATTTTGAGCTTGTTGACGCGGCTGAGTGAGGCAGGCGACGACGCGATCCTGCCCGGCGAGCTTGCCGCACCCTTCTTTGGTCCGCTCTTCGATCGGCTGCTGGCAAGGCGCGTCCTCGTCGAACAGGCGCCGCTCACCGAATGGGAGGTCTGCGATGCATGCGAGTGCGGCCTCCCCTGTCGGCCGATCCGGAAAGCGGGTGATGCATTTCGGGCCGAGTGTCCGCTCGATCGCCGACAGGACATCGATCTCACCGAGGACGATCTGCGGGCGTTCCGCATCGGCAGTGAAGCGCTGGCATCCGTGATCGGCGCGGCAGCAGGGTTCGGCGCGGCCCCGAAACTCGCGAGGGAGAAGGTCTGGCGGCTCGGCGATACGCCATTGGGAGGGGCGGTGTTTCTTGCGCTTGAGCCTGCAGCCCTCACCGGCGACGGCATCATCGCATCGTTGCGCCAGGCCGCGCAGGGCTCGGACATCACGATACTCGCACCGGAGTTACCCCCGGAGGCTGCCCGGCGACATCACGATGCTGGCTTTCATCTGGTCGAAACCCTCGCGCTGCTGACGCCCGCCTCGGATGGTCTCGGCGCCGCAATCGACGTCGCTGCCTTGGCGCCGGTCCCGGTGACGCCCGTGCTTCGCGTTCGGCGAGCCACGGCCGAGGTTAACTGGAACGGTCGCTCCGTCATTCTGTCGCGTCAGATCTTCCCCGTGTTCGAGCGCCTGCTGGAAAAGGCGCTGTCGCGCGATCAGGTCGCCTCCGGATCCCATGTCGAAGGCACGACGGCGCGCGAGGCCAAGGATCTGATCCGCGAGCTGCGCGACGCGTTCAAGGCTGCGGGCTTCACCGATCTCGAGAGCAAGACCCTGATCATGACCGTGCGCAACCGGGGCTATCGGCTTGGCGTCCCCGCTTCGGATATCGTGGTTGACGGCTGAGACGCCAGCTCACTCCAATCTTCGAGTGGCAAAGATATCCCAATGTCAGCCAGCTTTAGCATCAGCGCTTTTCTCGATATCGGTGCATCATATCGCCACTCAAGGAGGCGGACGCTGTTCGCCTTCAGTAGCAGTCGCTTTCGCTCATCCCGAACCTGTGCGTTCTTGAAGCCTTCCTCGCCGCCAAACAGTGCGACCGGCTCGTAATGCTGCTGGCCTTGATACTCTACTGCCAAGTTTATCTCGGGAATGTATATGTCGATCGACTGACGGCCAAGAAACCAGGGGCGCCATTGGTGCTTGGCGTTGGGCCAAATCGCACAGAAAAGGTCAAGAAGTGCAAGCTCGGAAATCCCCCCGCTCGCACCGATCTCCGGTATAGATCGATCGCGGCGAAACGCGTCCTCTGCCAGCGCCATATGCCCCGCGAGCAGGCTCTCGACATTGGCGAAGCCAACATCGATGTTTACTGAGAAGATGCGGCCACGAGGCGCCGTAGAGTTGATGAACTGAGCCTGATATGCACGGTATGCTGGCCAGTCCGACGCGGGAGGCGGCACAGGGATCATCCCTTGGCCAAAGTCAGGGTCAAATCGAATCAGTTTGGAAAGCACGGGCGGATCGTCCTGCAACTCCTGATCCAAGTAGGCCACAAATGCCTCGAACTCGTCATGCAGGCGACCCGCGATGAGCGACGTCGCTGCATACTTACGAGCGATCAGCCTCACGTCATCAGCTCGGATTTCGCGATCTGTCAGGAATTTCAGATATATCACCTCGTCCAAAAGCGCCTCACGATCACGCCCTGGGATGGCTTCCACCAAATCCATCGCATCAAGGAGTCGGTTCGCTTCCGTCAAGTTCAGAATATTTTGCCACTTTGGGTCCGGATCCCAAGGGGGCGCGTCCTTCACGTCCGGAAGGTCTTGTGGAAGCCCCTTGCCGTCAACGCCCCGGAACTGATCGCCCAAAGCACGCGCCTGCCAGCTATATCCGCGCGCCTGGTTGTTGTCCTGCCAGACCCTGTCCAGAGGGGTTACCGCATCGCTGGCGCACTGGGGGTTTTGGCGCGCCGCATCAAAACCGGACTTCGCCGGATCACCAAACAGACCCGCTCCAATTGCCTCGACCAGCCGCTCGAACAGTCTGGTATCATCTTGCCGGGTTCCAACCGAGACGAGAACGCGACCGGTACTGGAGGTTTGTCGAAAAACGAAGGCGGCGTGCGACACGAGGTCATTGGCGCGCTGGCGTCGCGCCCCAGGCCCTTCCAGAAAATGGAGCCTGTGAGTTACTTCATCCGGGAAATCGGGATACACCAGTCGGGTCGACGTAGTCGTCTTTGGTGCTCGCTTCTTTGGCGGTGACTCGGGCCCATATTGATCCAACAGATCGCCGCAAAGCGATGACAGCGAAGCGAAGTGGATCGCAGCGTTGCTTCCCGGCTCGCGTTTTGCAGCCAAGGTCGCGTAGAGCTTTTGCCACTTCGTTAGATCCGCCCGATAGAACTCTCGGCTCATCCGGTTTGTAAGCGATAGTTCGTATAGTTTCGCATTCCTGCGAAATTCATCGAGGCCGGCTCGTCCCTTGTCGACCGGCGGAGGCTTCAAGTTCATGCGTTCGATTTCCAGCTCAGTATATGCCGATGTTGCATCACCTGCGTGGCACTGTCGACGGGTAGGCCCCGAAGGCACATGCGCTACAATAGTGCTGCCCTTTGGCTGATGGCCAAGGGCTTTGATGGAGACCTGCACGAGAAACTGACGCTCAGGTCTGGACGCCCCACCAACCCCCCACCTTATTCCCACCCCGTTCCCACCTGCGCGCCGACAGCATCCGGCACCTTGGGCTCATCAGAAACGATGACCGAGGCGCACAGCGATGCAGATCGAACTTTCCCCCGACGACATTGAAACCATCATCCGCGAGGCGGATGCGGCGGCACAACGGCTGCGGCGCAAGCTGTGCCTGCCGGTCTGCGAGCGCGAGGATCTGGGCCAAGACCTCCTGATCGATCTCCTGCGCCGCTCGCCGGCCTACGACCCCTCGCGCGGCGGGATCGGCGCTTTCGCCAACATCGTCCTGCGCAACCAGTCCTCGCGGATCGCGATGCGCCATCACCGCCGGCGCCGTGCGCAGGGCGGGACGATGCTCTCGCTTGAGGTGCCGCTGGCCGGAACCCGCGAGCCGGTCGGCAATACCCTGACCGCGGAGGACGGGCTTGCCGCCTGGCATGGCCAGACCTGCTCCGCGACGGCCGTCACTGAACTTCACCACGCCCTGCAGGTCGCCCTCGCGCGGCTCCCGGTTGAGGATCGCCGGTTCTGCGCAGCGCTGGCGCATCGCCCCGTCACCGCGCTGGCGGCTGAGGGTTTCGGCAGCCGGTCCGCGCTCTACCGCCGCCTCGCCGATCTCCGCCTCGTCCTCACCGCCCACGGTCTCGGTCCCGCCTGGGACGATCTCGCGACGGCCTGAGTAGAGGCGAAAGGAGGAGATCATGTTCATGGGCACCACCCCCTTCATCACGGTCCGCGCGCGCCGACCGCTCACCGAGACCGAGTTCTGCGCCTGGGTGGCGCAGGCCGTGCCGGGCGACCGGCTGGAATACCATCGCGGCTTTCTGGCCCTCGACATCTTCCCGATGTTCGCCCGGCTGCCGGACCAGCAGCGCGCGGAACTGGCCCGGCTCGGGTCGCGCGCCTTCTGGGCCGCCGAACAGGGCCTCGTGCACCTGGTGCAGGAGCGCTCGGGCCCAGACCAGTTCGCCTACATCGCCATCGCCCGGCCCAAGCCGAAGGCCGCAGCCGTCTCGCTCTCCGCGCTTCTGCTCGCCGAGCAGGAGGTCGCCTGATGGTCGCCTTCCAGTCCTTCCTTCCCGATCATGGAGACCCCTACATGCCGTTCCCTGCGAACACCCCCACCGTCGACGACCTGCCGGGCCTCGGCCTGCAGGACATCGCCCAGCTGCCCGTCGAACTGCTGGCCATCCTGCAGCACGAGGTCGACGCGCGCATGGGGCGGATCAAGGCTGCGAAGGCTCGCCTCGATGGCGCCCTGACGGCCCGCTACGCCACTCGCGCGGCCGAAATCCGGCAGGCTGCGGGCAAGGACACCGGCACGATCCGCTTCGACGATGGCGACTTCACCATCGTTGCCGACCTGCCGAAGCGGGTGGATTGGGATCAGGACCGCCTCGCGGCCATGGTCGAGCGCATCCGCGCCGCCGGGGACGATCCGGCCCAGTATGTCGACGTCGGCTTCAAGGTGCCCGAGCGCAAATACGCTGCCTGGCCGGATGCAATCCGGGCCGGTTTCGAGCCCGCGCGCACCGTCCGGCCCGGCACGCTGAAGATCGAGATCGTCCCGCAGGAGGGCGATCAGTGAGCCTTCCCATCATCAGCCCCGACCAGCGGCACGCGGAGCCCCGCGGCGTCAGGCTCTGCATCTGCGGCAAGTCGGGCGTCGGAAAGACCTCGCTGCTCCGGACGCTGAAGGCGCCCACGATGCTGTTCATGGATCTCGAGGCGGGCGATTTCGTCCCGCAGGGGGGCGATCGATGAGCATCCCCATCATCAGCGCCGACCAGCGGCTGGCCGAGCCCCGCGGCGTCAAGGGCTGCATCTTCGGCAAGTCGGGCATCGGGAAAACATCGCTGCTCTGGACGCTGAACGCCTCGACGACCCTCTTCATGGATCTTGAAGCGGGCGATCTCGCCATCGAGGGCTGGGCGGGTGACAGCATCCGGCCGCGGACCTGGACGGAATGCCGGGATTTCGCAGTGTTCATCGGCGGCCCCAACCCGGCGCTGCGCGACGACCAGCCCTACAGCCCGGCGCATTACAGGGCAGTCTGCGACCGCTTCGGCGATCCGGCGGCGCTGGACCGCTACGACACGATCTTCGTGGACTCGATCACCGTGGCGGGGCGGCTGTGCTTCGGCTGGTGCAAGGGCCAGCCCGAGGCGCTGTCGGAGAAGACCGGCAAGCCCGACATCCGTGGCGCTTACGGGCTGCATGGCCGCGAGATGATCGGCTGGCTCACGCATCTGCAGCACACGCGGGCCAAGAACGTCTGGTTCGTCGGAATCCTCGACGAGAAGCTCGACGACTTCAATCGCAAGGTGTTCCAGCCGCAGATCGACGGCTCGAAGACTGGGCTCGAACTGCCGGGGATCGTCGACGAGGTGATCACCATGGCGGAGCTGAAGGCCGACGGGGGCGATCCTTATCGCGCCTTCGTCTGCCAGACGATCAATCCCTGGGGCTTCCCGGCCAAGGACCGTTCCGGCCGTCTGGATCAGGTCGAGGAGCCACATCTCGGCCGCCTGATGACCAAGATCCGCGCTCCCGTCGCGCCTGCGCCCAAGCGCCTGACCTACACCCCGCCACCCGCCGATCCGGCGGCTGACGCCCAATCCCAACCGCAATCCTGATCAAAAGGAGGTTCCCCGTGGGTTCCTGGAACGATTTCAACGACGCGCAGAGCAACACCAACCTGATCCCCAAGGGCACGCTGGCCAAGGTGCGGCTGACCATTCGCCCGGGCGGCTTCGACGATCCGTCGCAGGGCTGGACGGGCGGCTATGCCACGCGCGGCTCGACCGGCGCGGTCTATCTCAACGGCGAGTTCACGGTGACCGAAGGCCAGTACGCCCGGCGCAAGATCTTCACCCTGATCGGGCTCTACAGCCCCAAGGGGCCGGACTGGGCCAACATGGGCCGCAGCCTCGTGCGCGGCATGCTGAACTCGGCCCGCGGGATTTCCGACAAGGACATGTCGGCCGAGGCGCAGGCGGCGCGGCGCATCGGCGGCTTCGCCGATCTCGACGGGATCGAGTTCATCGCCCGCATCGACATCGGCACCGACGCCAGCGGCGACGACAAGAACGAGATCCGCAGCGCGGTCACGCCCGACCATCGCGACTACGCGCAGGTCATGGGTGCGGCGGGTCTGCAGTTCGGCGCCGCTGCTGCGCAGGGTCAGGCATCGCAGCATGCCGCCCCCGCAGCGCCCCGGACGAACCAGCCAGCGACCAACGCCGGTGCGGGGTTCGCCGGTCGGCCGAGCTGGGCTCAGTAAGGGGGATCCCGGCCATGCGCCTGCGCCCCCGCCAGAAGACCTTCGTCGAGCGCAGCGTGGCTGCGCTCGCCTCCCGCGGCAACACGCTGGGCGTGGCACCCACCGGCGCGGGCAAGACCATCATGCTCTCGGCGGTCACCGGCGAGATGATCGGCAACGGTGCCAAGGCCTGCGTGCTGGCGCACCGCGACGAACTGACGGAGCAGAACCGCGCCAAGTTCCAGCGCGTGGTGCCGGGCGTCGCCACCTCGGTGATCGACGCCACGGAGAAGTCCTGGGGCGGCCAGGTCGCCTTTGCCATGGTGCCGACGCTGGCGCGGGCGTCGAACCTCGCCGACATGCCGCGCCTCGACCTGCTGGTTATCGACGAGGCGCACCATGCCGTCGCCGACAGCTATCGTCGCATCATCGACCGGGTGCGCGACGCCAATCCCGACGCCCGCATCTTCGGGGTCACGGCGACGCCGAACCGCGGCGACAGGAAGGGACTGCGCGAGGTCTTCGACAATGTCGCCGACCAGGTGCGGCTGGGCGAGTTGATCGCATCGGGCCACCTGGTGCCGCCGCGCACCTTCGTCATCGATGTCGGCGTGCAGGACGAGCTGCGCGCGGTCCGGAAGACCATGTCGGATTTCGACATGGCGGAGGTCGCGGGGATCATGGACCGCGCCCCCGTCACCGACGAGGTGATCCGCCACTGGAAGGAAAAGGCGGGGTCCGAAGAACGGCAGACCGTGGTGTTCTGCTCCACCGTCGCCCACGCCGAACACGTCACCGAGGCGTTCAGTGCGGCGGGCGTTTCCGCCGCGCTGATCCATGGCGATCTCGCGGCCGAGACCCGCAAGGCGATCCTCGCCAGCTATGCGGCCAGCGACATCCGCGTCGTCGTCAATGTCGCGGTGCTGACCGAGGGCTGGGACCATCCGCCCACTTCCTGCGTCGTGCTGCTGCGGCCCAGTTCCTACAAGTCCACCATGATCCAGATGGTGGGGCGCGGCCTGCGCACCGTCGATCCCGAGGAACATCCCGGCATCGTCAAGACCGACTGCGTCGTGCTGGATTTTGGCACCTCGAGCCTGATCCACGGTACGCTGGAACAGGATGTCGATCTCGACGGCAAGACCGAGACCGGAGAGGCGCCGACGAAGACCTGCCCGGCCTGCGAGGCGGAGATCCCGCTCGCCGCCAGCGAATGCCCGCTCTGCGGCGAAGCGTTCCCGCCCGAGGACGCGGGAACGGACGGGGGCACGGCGCCGCTCTCCGGCTTCATCATGACCGAGATCGACCTGCTGAAGCGGTCGAGCTTCGCGTGGGTCGACCTCTTCGGCACGGACGACGCGCTGATGGCCACGGGCTTCACCGCCTGGGGCGGCATCTTCTGGCTGGACGGGGTCTGGTACGCGATCGGCGGGGCGAAGGGCGAACGTCCGCACCTGTTGGGCGTCGGCGAAAGGACCGTCTGCCTCGCGCAGGCGGACGACTGGCTGAACACCCACGAGACCGACGAGAGCGCCTTCAAGACCCGATCCTGGCTGCGCCAGCCGCCGACCGAGAAGCAGCTGCAGTATCTGCCGCCCGAGTGCCGGCACGACTTCGGCCTGACGCGCTATCGCGCCTCGGCGCTGATCTCGTTCCAGTTCAACAAGCGCGACATCCGGCGCCTCGTCACGGCAGCCGAGCCCGAGCGGAGGGCGGCGTGAGCCATGTCGCGCAAGTGCCATCCCCGTCCGCAGAGGCTGCGGATCGACCGGGCTTTGATCGCCTCTGGCATCCGCGCCCGGCGCTCTGCGCCGTCTGCGCATCCCGGACCCGCGGCTTCGGCTGGTCCGAACCCCACCGGCCGCGCCGGCACCGCACCCGCCGCTGGTTCTGCTCGATGGGCTGCCAGGCGGCCTTCACCCGCAAAGCTAAAAGAGGATTGAGCATGGTCGATTTCACAGAAGAGGAAACACAGGCGCTGCCCGCGGTGATGCGTGCGCTCGCACCCGAGATGGAGCGGATCGGCTGGGACCGGCCGCTGGCCCAGCTGACGCAGAACGACATGCACCGGCTGATCGTGACCACCGTGGAGGCGTTCCGCGCCGAGATGGCCGAGATCGCCAGCCAATCGGAGATCCCGTTCTGATGCTGGATTTCAACCATCGGCCCTCCGTGGCCGAGCGGATCAACGCGCTGGTCGACGCGGCGCTCGTCGCCGAGCGGGAAGCCACGCCGCCGCGGGCCTATCTCGGCGCGTCCCGCCTCGGGCACTCCTGCGAACGCGCGCTGCAGTTCGAGTTTGCTGGCGCGCCCAAGGATGAGGGCTCGGACTTCGGCGGGCAGACGCTGAGGATCTTCGAGATCGGCCATCAGCTTGAGGATCTGGCGATCCGCTGGCTGCGGGCGGCGGGGCTCGACCTCTATACCCGCAAGGGCAATCGCCCCGATGGCGAGCAGTTCGGCTTTTCCGTCGCCGGTGGCCGTATCCGTGGCCATGTCGACGGGATCGTGGCCGCAGCCCCGGCCGCGCTCGGTCTGCGCACCCCCGCGCTCTGGGAATGCAAGACCATGAACGCGAAGAACTGGCGTGCCTGCGTCAAGGACGGGGTCACCGTCTCCAAGCCGGTCTATGCCGCCCAGATCGCGATCTACCAAGCCTACATGGAGCCATCGGTGCCCGGGATCTCGGCGGCGCCCGCGCTCTTCACGGCCATCAACAAGGACACGGCCGAGCTGCACCATGAGCTGGTGCCGTTCGATGCCGATCTGGCGCAGCGCATGTCCGACCGCGCGGTGCGGATCCTGCAGGCCACCGACGCGGGCGAGCTGCTGCCCCGCATCGCCACCAATCGCGACTTCTTCGAATGCCGGTTCTGCGCTCACGCCGAGCGGTGCTGGAGCCTGGCGGCATGACCAACGAGCCCACCGATCCATCCGATCCCGACCAGGAGCCAGCCATGCGCGACGACACGACGCCCGATGAGCCCAAGGAAAACATCGTTCATTTCAACCCGTGGCGCGACTTCAACGACGCCGCGCCGCAGATCGACGTTTTCGGCGACGAGCCCGACCCTGCGCAGATCGCGCAATTCATGCAGGTCGTCTTCGGATACTGCGACGGCCTGATCCCGGTCCGCAGCTTCATCGACAAGGGTCAGGGCATCGATGGCCGTCCGCACAACATCTGGATCGAGGCGGATCGGGCTGCCCCGGAGAAGATGGCCACCTTCGCGACATGGGCCTCGCGCGAGGGGGCGGCGGTCTATGTGATCCCCGGCACCGTCGCCGCGCCCGGTCAGGCCAGGGCCGCCGAGATCCTGCAGATGCAGACCGTGGTGGTCGATCTCGACACCGGTGACATCGCGGCCAGGCGCGCGCATCTGGAGCGCCACCTCGGCCCGCCCAGCATGGTGGTGGAGAGCGGCGGCGTCACGGCCGAGGGGCAGCGCAAGTGCCACGTCTGGTGGGCGCTGACGGAACCCGCCGAGGGCGACGACATAGCCCGCGTGACGCGTCTGCGCGGCGACATTGCCGCCAAGGTCGGCGGTGACATGCACTTCCGCTCGGCGCATCAGCCGATCCGGGTGGCCGGCAGCGTCTATTACAAGAACAACCTCAAGACGCAGGTGCGGATCGTCGAGCTGAACCCCGACCGCGAACGCGATCTGGCCGAGTTCATCGAGGCCGTGACCGACATGCCGCCCGCACCGGGCGTGTCCCTGCAGCCCGCCTTCACCCATCCCGACAAGCCCGCCATGGACGAGGTGCTGGTCACGCCGGTGCGCGAGGGCGGCGCGGACGACTGGTCCCGTTTCGAGGGTGCCTCGGCCGCGATCGGGCATTTCATCCGAATGGTCCACGAGGGCCGGATCACAAGGGACGAGGGCTGGGAAGGCATCTGCGGCTACAACGCCGCGATGCTGCGGCCCCAGTGGCCGGTCGAGCGGCTGAAGCGCGAATCCGAGCGGCTCTGGGAGCGGCATGTCGAGAGATACGGACCGCCGCTGATCCGGCTGGATTCCGGCGCACCGGGGCCGGTCGAGATGCCCGCCTTCACCTTGGGCGCGCTGCTGGACGACCAGAGCCCGATGCCGGAGGACATCATCGCGCCTCGCGTGCTGACGCCGGGCGGGCTTATGGTGCTGGGCGGCGCGCCCAAGGTCGGCAAGAGCGACCTGCTGATCTCCTGGCTCGTCCACATGGCCGCAGGTCAGCCCTTCCTCGGCTTCACCCCGCCACGCCCGCTGCGGATCTTCTACCTGCAGGCCGAGATCCAGTATCACTATCTGCGCGAGCGGCTGAAGCAGATCGCGCTGCCGCCCGATGTGCTGGCCGCCGCCCGCGATACATTCGTCGCCACGCCCAAACTGAAGATGCTGCTCGACAACGAGGGCAGCGTGCGGGTCGCCCGCGCGATTCAGTCGGCATTCCCGGATGCGCCGCCCGACATCCTCTGCGTCGACCCGATCCGGAACCTCTTCGACGGCGGGCCAGATGGCGGCGGCGAGAACGACAACACCGCCATGATGTTCTTCCTGAAGGAACGGGTGGAGGTGCTGCGCGACCACATCGATCCCGACTGCGGGGTCATCCTGGTCCACCACACCAAGAAGCTCAGCAAGCACCAGGTGAAGGAGGATCCGTTCCTCGCGCTTTCCGGCGCCAGCGCCCTGCGCGGGTTCTACACCTCCGGCCTGATCCTGCACCGCCCCGACGAGGACTGCTCGCAACGAAAGCTGGAGATCGAGCTGCGCAATGGTCCCGCGTTGCCCGCGAAGCTGATCGACAAGGTGAGCGGCCAATGGGTCGAGATCAATCCGATGAACGAGAGGATCGTCGGCCAGGAGACCGGCGCGAAGCACGATGCCGAACGCGACCGCAAGCGCAATGTCATCCTGTCAATCCTGCTCGAGGAGGCGAGCAATGGCAGGCTCTATACCTCGACGCAGTTCCGGGAGGCCTTCGAGAACAAGCGCGGTCTCGGCAGCCAGTTCACGATCCGTGACCGGCTGAACGTCGCCGCCACAAAGGGCTGGATCCGCTTCGTGCGCGACGGCCGCCCCTACGGCCATCCGGTCGTGCGGTCGCGCTTTGGATACCTCTGCGTCGAAGGCATGGTGTTCGGCTGCGAGGAGCAGGTCGACGCCGAGACCGGAGAGGTCTTCGCGGGCGGCAAACCGGTCGTGCCGACCCACTACAAGTCGCCCTCGAACGGTGACTGCCTCGAGGTCGAGCACCCCTCCGACTGGCCGATTCCGGAGGACGAAGATGCCTGAAATCGTGCTCGATCGCCCTTGTTCGTCCTCCGGAAAGCCCTGTTCGACCTCAGGACAAACATGTTCGTCCTCCGCCATTGTTCGTCCTCTTGTCAATGAAATCAATCGCTTGATGGCCAATGAGGTCGAATATGTTCGTCCTCTTGCGCGCCCTCTGTTCGACCTCGAAAGACTAATGATTTCAGTGTCTTACGATGAACGGAGGACGAACAATGAAGGCCCCCATACTACGTATGGGGAGGCCAACCTGCAGGTTTGGCCTCTCCTCCCATACGTCGAGGGGTTTCCGAGCGCGGGCTCTGACGCTCCCTGCCAATCCCGATCCGACGACGGCGGCCGGTACCGCCAAGCGTCAACCACCGTCGTCTTCCACCCAAGCAGCCCAACGAGGAGATCACCTATGGCTGACCTGACTCTCGCCACCTCCCGCCACGAGGCAATCTCCCATCTGCCGCTCGCCTTCCGCGGCGATCGCACGCTCCTCTCGCTTGATCTCGGCACGACCACGGGCTGGGCCCTGCACGGCGCCGACGGGATGATCACCAGCGGCACCGTGTCTTTCCGCCAGGGTCGCTTCGACGGCGGCGGCATGCGCTACCTGCGGTTCACCAACTGGCTGACCGAGCTGGACCGGCTGTCCGGTCCGATTTCCGCCATTTGGTTCGAGGAGGTTCGCCGGCATGCTGGAACGGATGCAGCCCACGTCTATGGCGGGCTCATGGCCACGCTCACCGCGTGGGCCGAGCTGCGCGGCGTTCCTTACGATGGCGTGCCGGTCGGCACCATCAAACGCCACGCCACGGGCAAGGGCAACGCGAACAAGGACGCCATGCTGGCGGCCGCCCGGGCGCGTGGCTTCAGCCCCGCCGACGACAACGAGGCTGATGCCATCGCGATCCTGCTCTGGGCGCTGGAGACCCGCGGAGGTGTGCGATGAGCGGCATGCGGTTCACGCCCAAGGGCTACGGCGGCCAGCGCCGCAACCCCGACGAGGTCAAGCGCGACGGCTGGAAGGAACAGGGGCTTCTGGCCGTGGCTGTCGACGACCACCGCCTCACCTGGCCCGAGCGCGAACTGGTCCGGCAACTCGGCGAGCGGCTCTACGGCAAACGCGAACGGGAGGCGCGCCATGGGTGAGTGGAGCACAGCACAGGTGCAGGACCGGCTGGAGCTCGCGGCGGGCGTCATGCGCCAGATGCCGGGCGTGATGCCGCAGGGCTTCTTCAACGCGTGGCCCGAGTACTTCCACAGCTTCGCCGACAAGGTCGGTCAGGAGCCGCAGATGCGTCGCCCGAGACCCAGCCCGCGTCAGATCACGCAGGCCGAGGAAGCGATGCTCTGGCTGCGCTGGCTGGAGCCCGAGGATGGGCGCCTGGTCTGGGCCCGCGCCGACGGCATGGCGTGGAAGCCGATCTGCTGGCAGTTCGGTCTGTCGCGCACGGCCGCGACCAAGCGCTGGCAGTACGGCCTTGCCGTGATCACCTGGCGGCTGAACGGTCGCGTGCCGTCGCCCCGTCGGTCGCAGCAGTTCGTCATCGAAAACGCCAATCGCCTGTCAAGAAAAATCGTCCTCTGAGGAAATTTTCGGGTGTACATCGCGGGGCCTTACACATTTCGACGAGGCCGTTAGAAAACCAATATGCTCGGGAGAGGAGCGCGCAGGCAAAGGCCGCGCCGCTGGCTTCCGGGGTCCAGCGAAGGGTCCAGCCGGGGTCCAATGGGCTAACCCATTGAGTTCTTGGTTCCTTTCTGGCGATATTCGTATGCTGGCGGGCTTGGCTCGGCATTTCGCTAGCGACAGGGCCGGATTTTTGGGAAGCCACCGGAGTCCAGCGTCCAGCAGCGACGCCTCGAAACCCTCGTGAATTCAAACATCTGACCGGCCGCCCAGGGTGGATACCCCGCGGATGCCGGAGTCCGGCCGGAAGCCGGTGGACCCCTCCGTGCCGGAGTCCACCCGGCGGATGCCGATCGACCATCGACAGGAACCTGCATGACCCTCGCCTTCGCCCCCGAGCGGATCGAGACCTGGCCGCTGTCGCGCCTCCAGCCCTACGCCAGGAACGCGAAGGCGCATGGCGCCGACCAGGTCGCGAAGATCGCCGCCAGCATGGCCGAGTTCGGCTGGACCGTGCCCTGCCTCGTGGGCGAAGACGGAGAGCTAATCGCGGGCCACGGGCGCGTGCTGGCCGCCACGCAGCTGGGGCTGACCGAAGCGCCGGTGATCGTGCTCGGTCATCTGACCGAGGCGCAGCGGCGGGCGTACCGGATCGCGGACAACAAGTTGACGGAACTCGGCACTTGGGACGAGGCGCTGCTGTCGGCGGAACTGAACGACCTGCTGGCCGAGGATTTCGACCTGTCGCTGGTCGGCTTCCCCGACAGCGAACTCGACAAGCTGCTGGCGTTTTTGCCGGAGGGGGACGGTGAAGAAGGTGGCGCCGGAGGCTCCGTGCCGCCGGTGACCATCCCCGAACCGCCGCGCAATCCGGCGTCGCGCACCGGCGACCTGTGGATCCTCGGCGATCACCGCCTGCTGTGCGGCGACAGCACCAGCGCGGCGGACGTGCGCCGCCTGATGAACGGCGAGCGGGCCGTGCTGTTCGCGACCGACCCGCCGTACCTCGTCGACTACGACGGCTCGAACCACCCGACCCGCAACAAGGACTGGTCGCACTCCTACGGCGTGACCTGGGACGACAGCAGCCAGGGGGCGGAACTCTATGACAGCTTCATCGGCGCCGCCGTGGCGGAAGCCATCACCGAGGACGCGGCTTGGTACTGCTGGCACGCCTCGCGCCGCCAGGCGATGCTGGAAGCCTGCTGGGAGAAGGCGGGCGCCTTCGTGCACCAGCAGATCATCTGGGTGAAGGACCGGGGGGTTCTCACCCGCTCGCATTACCTCTGGAAGCACGAGCCCTGCTTCATGGGTTGGCGCCGCCCGAACCGCCCGCCGAAGGTGGCCGAGCAGACGCTCCCCTCGACCTGGGAAATGCCGTCCTTCACGAAGGACGAGCGCCCCGACCACCCGACGCCGAAACCGCTCGACGCCTTCGGCATCCCGATGCGCCAGCACGTCGCCCGCGGCGGCCTCTGTTACGAGCCGTTCTCGGGCTCCGGCTCGCAGATCATGGCGGGCGAAGCGAATGGCCGCCGCGTCTTCGCGATGGAGATCAGCCCGGCTTACGTCGATGTCGCCGTCGAACGCTGGCAGGCCGACACCGGGCGCGAGGCGATCCTCGACGGCGACGGCCGGATTTTCGCCGAGGTGAAGGCCGAGCGGCTGGGCGACAAGGCCGATGCAGCCGCCTGATGGCCGTCTACTACAACGATGCCGATCCCGCGATCTGCGCCTGGCTGCGGGAACTGATCGCGGCCGGGCTTCTGCCCGCGGGCCAAGTGGACGAAAGGTCCATCCTCGAGGTGGAGCCCACCGAGCTGCGCGGCTTCGCGCAATGTCATTTCTTCGCCGGCATCGGCGGCTGGCCATATGCGCTGCGACTCGCGGGCGTAGCGGACGATCTGTCCGTCTGGACCGGTTCGCCGCCCTGCCAGCCCTTCAGTCAGGCCGGGCAGCGCAAGGGACAGGACGATGACCGCCATCTCGCCCCGGCATTCCTGCGGCTCGTCGCAGCCTGCCGCCCGGAGCTCGTCTTCGGCGAGCAGGTCGCGAGCGCGGCAGTGCTCGGACCGGTTGGCAGAAAGTCTCGCGCGGCAGTTGAGGGCCCGACTGGCTGGGCGTGGTTCGACGCTCTGGCGGCTGACCTGGAAGCGGCATCTTACGCCGTCGCGGCGGCCGATCTGCCGGCTGCGGGCATCGGCGCGCCGCACATCCGCCAACGCCTGTTCTTCGGCGCCGTCGCCTTGGACGCAGTCACTCGCGGGTTGGGCGACGGCCTCGGCGAGGGATCACAAGGACGGATCGGAATGCCGGTCGGTGCCGATCAATGCGCTGCTCGGCCGACAGGTCTGGCTGGCGGGTTGGCCGACGGCGATGGCGGGCTCGCCCGCCACGAAGCGATACAACGCGGCCGGCAACACCGATGCGAGCCGCAGGACGGTGAAGCTGGTGGACTGGTCGATGGCGCCGACCCTGCCGGGGCCAATGCGACGGACGGCGTCTGGCGAGATCCGGACTGGCTCCTCTGCCGCGATGACCGCTGGCGGCCCGTTGAGCCCGGAACATTCCCGCTGGCTGATGGGCTACCCGGTCGCATGGGGCTGCTGCGGGGCTACGGCAATGCAATCGTTCCGTCGCTCGCGGCGGAGTTCGTGACGGCGTTTCTGGAGAGCCTGCGATGAAGCAGAGCCGGATCATGTCGATGGTCGAGGCCGCGGCAAACGTTGTCGTCGGCTACGTTTTGGCCATCGCAACGCAGATCGTGGTGTTCCCGTGGTTCGGGATCGAGACTGGAATCGCGGAGCATCTGAGCATCGGCCTCGCCTTCGTCGGCGTGTCGTTGGCGCGGGGTTACCTGCTGCGACGACTGTTCGAGCGTTGGCGATAGCGCCGGGCATCACACATCGGCAGGCTCGACTGCCGTGATGTAGGCGGGGCCTGCATTCCACGAACCCTCATCAAGGTTCCAGAAGGCGTCCTCCATGTCGGCCAGCGCCACGAAGGCGACGGCTTGCGCCGCCTCCGGGGACAGTGCCTCGACGGTCACGCGGGTGCTTTCGGTGACGGCACGGGTGATCTTGACCCTGTACCGCGGCATCAGACGGCGTCCTCGATGCGGTAGCAGCGCCCTCTTCCTTCGACTTTCTCCGAGGTGACGGTCAGACCGAGCTTTTTCTTTAGCGCGCCGGCAAGCGCACCCCTCACCGTGTGCGGTCTCCAGTCCAAGGCCGCGACCATCTCGTCGATGGTCGCGCCGCCCTCGGTGCGGAGCATCTCGATCAGCTTCGCCTGCTTGGTGCCCGTGCGCGGTGTGCGCGCCTTGGGCGCGGGGCCGGCCGCGGCGGGAGCGTCCTGAGGGGTCTCCGCGCTCGGCGCCTCTTCGGCGCCCGTGGGCGCGCTGTCGCCGCTCTCCGGCTCGACGCCGATGGCGGCAAGGCCCGCGTCCGTGATGTGCAGGAGGATGGCGTTGCCGTCCTCGTCGTTGCGCCAGATTCGGTTGAGCGCGGCGTCGGCCTTGGCCCGGCTGTCGGACGTGGTCTCGGCGATCAGCCCGCGCTTCAGCAGCGCGCCGACCACCTTGGC
Organism: Paracoccus suum; assembly: GCF_003324675.1. Taxonomy (NCBI): domain Bacteria; kingdom Pseudomonadati; phylum Pseudomonadota; class Alphaproteobacteria; order Rhodobacterales; family Paracoccaceae; genus Paracoccus; species Paracoccus suum. The sequence goes on along the minus strand of NZ_CP030918.1, from coordinate 2,399,628 downwards.
GGCGGCGCCGCCGCGGAGGGAGCCGGGGAGCGGCAGGACGTTGCGGTCCTCGCGCTGCGCGGCGGCGCTGAGGATCACGAGCTGGGTGTCGGAAAGCTTGGTCATGGGGTCGTCTCCGTATTCGGGCCCGCGTGATGCGGCGCCTTCTACGACCCGTTCGCCCGACTTACGCGGCCCCACTGGGGCCACGGTTCGGGCTCACCGCGCAGGGCGCGCGGCGGGAGTTCCTGCAGTGCCGGAGATCAGCGGGCGTGCTCGCCCTCGCCGAAGGCGCTGTCGGTAATGCGCTTCAGGAGGCTGGCGTAGTGTTCGAGGGTGCCGACCATGGCCCAGCCCGCCTCGTCGGGGGCGCAGTTGAAATGGTCGTCGCTGAGCGCCTGCAGGCGCGCGAGCATCGCGTCGATCTCGGCTTTCTTGCCGATGAAGGCGGCCAATGCCGCCTCCTTGTTCCGGCGCGCCTTCTCGGCGCGGGCCTCAAAGCGCGGGGTGGTGATCGGGTTCAGGCGGGTGGTCATCGTGGTGGCTCCGGGTGAGTTGCATCGTCCTTGTGGGATGGACGTTCGCTCTGTCCGCGAGGCTTATCAACTCGATAAGCACATGATCCTAAATGATAATCGGAGCCGTCGATGCAGGGCATGAGCGAGCGCCAGTACGCCGCGCATGTCGGGCTGTCGCGGGGCGCGATCCAGAAGGCGAAGACGGCCGAGCGGCTGGTGCTCTATCCCGACGGCAGCATCAACGCGGCGGCCAGCGATGCTAGACGGGCCGAGACAACGGACCCGTCGAAGACGAGAAAGCCGCCCGCGCCGAAGCTGAAGCCCGTCCCCGAGGCTGCCGTAGCCGCCGTCGGCGACACGCTGCGCGAACAGGGGCTGGCTGTTCCGGCGGTGGGCGGCGGCACAACCTTCCTGCAGGCCAAGACCGCGAACGAGGTGCTGAAGGCGCAGGAGCGGCGCATCCGGCTGCAGAAGCTGAAGGGGGAACTGGTCGACCGCGCCCGGGCGGAGACGCTGATGTTCCGGCTCGCGCGCGACGAACGCGATGCGTGGGTGACCTGGCCGGCGCGCGTCGCGGCGCTGATGGCCTCGGAGCTCACCGCGGCGCTGGGGGACGCGTGCGAGGTGGAGGCGGCGCTGATGCAGAAGGTTCTGGAGGCCCATGTCCGCGCCCAGCTCGACAGCCTCGCGGAGATCCGACCCGGGCTTGGATGACGATGTTTTCGGGTTCGACGGCGCCGCTGCGCTGATCCGCGCCTGGTCGCGGGGCCTGCGGCCCGACCCGAACCTGACCGTCTCGAGCTGGGCGGACCTTCACCGGAAACTCGCGTCGCGGGCCTCGGCCGAGCCGGGGCAGTACCGGACCGCGCGCACGCCCTACATGCGCGAGATCATGGACCGGCTCTCGCCCGGCGACCCGACACAGCGGATCGTGTTCATGAAGGCCGCGCAGGTCGGCGCGACCGAGGCCGGCAACAACTGGATCGGCTTCGTCATCCACCAGGCGCCGGGCCCGATGCTGGCGGTCCAGCCGACGGTGGAACTGGCCAAGCGCAACTCGCGCCAGCGGATCGACCCGCTGATCGACGAGAGCCCCGAGCTGCGGGAGCGGGTCAAGCCGGCCCGGTCCCGCGACGCGGGCAACACGATGCTGTCGAAAGAGTTCGCGGGCGGCATCCTGATCATGACGGGCGCGAACTCGGCGGTCGGACTGCGGTCCACTCCGGCGCGGTACATCTTCCTCGACGAGGTCGACGCCTATCCGGCCTCGGCCGACGAAGAAGGCGATCCGGTCACGCTGGCGGAAGCCCGGTCTCTGACCTTCGCCCATCGGCGCAAGGTGTTCCTGGTCTCGACCCCGACGATCCGCGGGCTCTCCCGGATCGAGCGGGAGTTCGAGGCTTCCGACCAGCGGCGGTACTTCGTGCCGTGCCCGCATTGCGACGCGATGCAGTGGCTGAAGTTCGAGCGGCTGCGCTGGGAGAAGTGGCGGCCGGATACGGCGGAATATCACTGCGAGGGCTGCGAGCGGCCCATCGCCGAGCACCACAAGACGAGGATGCTCGATCGCGGCGAATGGCGGGCGACCGCCACGACCGCCGATCCAACCACGGTCGGCTACCACCTCTCGGCGCTCTATTCGCCGGTAGGCTGGCTCAGCTGGCAGCGGATCGCGCGGGCGCATGAGGCGGCACGGGGCAGCGACGAGGCGATGCGGGCGTTCCGGAACACCATCCTCGGCGAGACCTGGATGGAGACCGGCGAAGCGCCCGACTGGCAGCGCCTGGCGGACCGGCGCGAGGCATGGGCCCCGGCCACGGTGCCCGAGCGCGGGCTGTTCCTGACCGCGGGCGCCGACGTGCAGAAGGACCGGATCGAGGTCGATGTCTGGGCCTGGGGCCGCGGGCTGGAAAGCTGGCTCGTCGATCATCTCGTGCTCGAGGGCGGGCCCGGCGATCCGGCCTGCTGGCAGCAGCTGACCGACCTGCTCGGCCGGACATGGACGCACGCCTCAGGCCAGACGATGACGCTCGCCCGGCTCGCGATCGACACGGGCTACGAGACCAGCGCGGTCTATGCCTGGTCCCGGCAGGTGGGCTTTGCGCAGGTTGCGCCGGTGAAGGGCGTCGAGGGGTTCACCCGGACGAGCCCGGTGACCGGGCCGACCTATGTCGATGCCACCATCGCCGGCAAGCGGCTGCGGCGCGGGGCCCGGCTCTGGACCGTGGCCACATCGACCTTCAAGGCCGAGACCTATCGCTTTCTGCGGCAGGACCGGCCGACGAGGGAAGAACAGGCGGCGGGCGCGTTGTGCCCGCCCGGCACGATCCACCTGCCGGACTGGGCGGACGGCGAATGGCTGAAGCAGTTGACCGCCGAGCAGCTGGTGACGGTGAAGGGCAAGCGTGGTTTCACGCGGCTCGAATGGCAGAAGCTCCGCGAGCGCAACGAGGCGCTGGACACCCGGGTCTATGCCCGCGCGGCCGCGTGGATCCTCGGGGCGGATCGCTGGCCCGAGGCGCGGTGGGCTGATCTGGAAGCGCAGCTCGGGGTGGCGAAGCAGGACGGGCCAACGGACGGCGCGGCGATGGCGCCGTCCGTCCCGACACGACCGATGCAGCGCCGGCGCACGGTGCGCTCGAGCTACATGAGGTGATCCATGGCCACGGCCGCAGAGCTCCGCGCCCGCCGCGACGCGCTCACCGCGCAGCGGTCCTCGGGCGTGGCGCGGGTCAGCTATGACGGCAAGACCGTGGACTATCGCAGCGTGGCCGAGATCGACCGGGCCATCGAGGCGCTGGACCGCGAGATCGCCGCGGCTGAGGGGCGGCGGATCGTCCGGCAGGTGCGCGTGACGACGGCGAAGGGGCTCTGAGGCGATGGGGCTTTTCGACCGCTTCCGCCGCCGGTCCGCCGGCGGCCCCGCTTCCGTGCGCGCCCGCCTTGAGGGCGCCATGGCGAAGCGCCGGCTGCGCGGCTGGAACCCGCCGCTCGAGAACATCAACGCGCTGGTCGCCTCGGGCGGGCCGCGGCTCCTGGCGCGGTCTCGCGAATTGGTCGTGACCAACGGCTATGCCGCCAACGCCTGCGAGGCCTTCGCCGCGAACCTCGTCGGAGACGGGATCAAGCCGTCCTCGCTGATCGGGGACGCCGATCTGCGCGACCGTGTCCAGCGGCTCTGGCTCGCCTGGACCGACGAGGCCGATGCGGACGGGCTGACGGACTTCTACGGCCTGCAGGCCATGGTTACGCGCGAGATGTTCGTCGCGGGCGAGTGCTTTGTCCGGCTGCGCCCAAGACGCGCCGAAGACGGACTGCTCGTCCCGCTGCAGCTGCAGCTTCTCCAGTCCGAGATGCTGCCGTTCGAGAAGACCGAAGCCGCGGCCAACGGCAACCGCATCCGCTGCGGGATCGAGTTCGACGGGATCGGACGGCGCGTGGCCTACCACTTCCGCCGCCGCCACCCCGGCGATAGCACCGATCAGGGGGCGGTCATCCCGGAGACGGTGCGCGTGCCGGCGGCGGACGTGCTGCACATCTACCGGCCGATCGACGCGGGCCAGATCCGGGGGCTGCCGCATATCGCGCCGGCGATGGTGCGGCTGTTCCTGCTCGACCAGTACGACGACGCCGAGCTCGACCGGAAGAAGACCGCGGCGATGTTCGCGGGCTTCATCACCAAGACCGCGCCGGAAGAGCCCATGATGGGCGAGGCCGAGGCGGATCTCGACGGCGCGGCCATCGCCAGCCTCGAGCCCGGAACCATGCAGGTGCTGCTGCCAGGCGAGGACGTGAAGTTCTCGTCCCCGGCGGATGTCGGCGGCGGCTACGAAGCGTTCCAGTACCGCACGCTGCTGGCGGTCTCCGCTTCGCTGGGGCTGCCCTATCACCTGGTGACTGGTGATGTGCGGCAGGCCAACTATTCGTCGTTGCGCGCAGAGCTCGTCGAGTTCCGCCGCCGCATCGGCCAGCTGCAGCATGGGGTGATCGTGCACCAGCTCTGCCGGGCAGTGTGGCAGCGCTGGCTCGAAACTGCGGTGCTGTCGGGCGCACTCGATGCCGATCCCGCGACGGCGCGGCCGGTCCAATGGATCCCGCCGCGCTGGGACTGGGTCGATCCGCTGAAGGACATCCAGGCGCAGGTGCTGGCGATGGAGGCCGGCATCACCTCGCGGCGCAAGGTGGTCGAAGCCACCGGCTACGACGTCGAGGAGGTCGACCGCGAGAACGCCGCCGACGCCGCGCGCGCGACAGGTCTCGGCCTGCGCTACCGCACGAGCCCCGGCGGGACGCAGGGCGCCCGCGCGACGCCTGCCACGCGGGCCGAGCCCGGCAATGGCGCCGGCAACGATACGGACGACGGCGCCGCGGCGACCGATCCGGCCACCGAACAGGAGTGACGACATGGCAAGCTGGTATGCGATCCGCGCCCGGGGGACCGGTGCGGAAGTGGCGATCTATGACGAGATCGGCGCCTACGGGGACTCGGCGAAGGGTTTTCTGGCCGAACTGGGCGCACTGCCCGAGGGCACGCCGGTCGATCTGCGGCTGAACAGCCCCGGCGGCTCGGTGTTCGACGCCGTCGCGATCCACAATGCGATCAAGCGGCACGAAGGCACGGTCACGGTCTGGATCGACGGCATCGCCGCCTCGGCCGCGTCCTACATCGCCATGGCGGGCGACGAGATCGTCATGCCCGAGAACGCCTTCCTGATGATCCACGACCCGGCCGGCCTCGTGATGGGGACGGCTGAGGACATGCGCGCCATGGCCGAGGCGCTCGACAAGGTGAAGGGCAGCCTCGTCTCGGGCTACGCCGCGAAATCCGGCCGGACGACTGAGGAGGTCTCCGCGCTGATGGCCGCCGAGACCTGGTTCGACGCGAGTGACGCCGTGGCGCAGGGCTTCGCCGACCGGCTGATCGAGCCTGTCCGGATCGCCGCGAACTTCGACATCGGGCGCTTCCGCAATGCGCCGCCGGTGCTGGTCAAAACGGTCGAGGCTGAGCCGGAGACAGACGACGCGGCCGACGGCGCCGAGTTCGAAGCGAAAGAGGATACCGATGATGCCGCCGAAGGCGACGAGGTCGCGGACGCCGAGGACGCTCAGGCCGTTCCCGACACCTCGGAGCCGCCCACCGAAACCCCGCGGCCGACCGGTGAGCCGCCCGATCCCGCCGCGATCCGCGCGCAGGCCATCGGGCATGCCCGGGCCGTCGTCGATCTCTGCCGTCTCGCGGGCCAGCCGCAGATGGCCGGTCGCTTCCTCGAGCAGGACACCAGCCTCGACGAGGTGCGCGCCGCGCTCCTCGCTATCAAGGCCGAGGCCGAGCCCGAGATCGCGCCCCATCACCCGCAGCCCGGTCGCTCCTCGGCCGCGCGCCCCTGGGGCGAGATCGTCGCCCGCACCTTCAAGCTGAAAGGATGACACCATGACCACGCTCGTCGAAGGCACGCACCCCGGGGGCTTCCTCGTCTGGGAAGCCTTCCGCGACTACACCCGCGAGACGATCACCGTCGCCGCGGGCACCCTCGAGCCCGGCACCGTGCTCGGCAAGATCACTGCGTCGGACAAGTACGCCGCACACGACCCGGCGGCCGTCGACGGCACCGAGACCGCCGTCGCCGTGCTCTGGGGCAAGGCGGATGCGTCCGGTGGCGACGCACCGGCCGTCGCGGTCCTCCGCGGTCCCGCCATCGTCAACCGCCACGACCTCGTCTTCGCGGGTACGCCCAGCGAGGGGGAGATCGCGGCCGCCCATACGGCGCTGCTCGCCGCGGGCATCCTCGTTCGCTGACCCAATCCCGACAGGAGGCATCCTCATGGCCACCATGGACATCTTCGAAGGCGATGCCTTCACCATCGTCGAGCTCACCCGCGCTCTCGAGAACATCCCCTACAAGCCCGCGTTGCTCTCGGGCTCGAACCTCTTCAGCCCGCGCGGCGTGCGTTCCCGCACCGTCGTGATCGAGAGCCGGGACGGCACGCTCTCGCTGATCCCGTTCTCGGAGCGCGGCTCGGCCTACGAGCAGCAGGTGCCCGACCGGCGCGAGATGCGCGCCTTCGTCTGCCGACAGTTCAAGAAGCAGGACGTGCTCTGGGCCTCCGAGATCCAATCGGTGCGCGACTTCGGCTCGGAGAGCGCGACCCAGCAGGTGCAGACCGAGGTCGCGTATCGGCTTCGCAAACTCCGCCAGGACGCCGAGACGACCTTCGAGTACCACCTGTTGAATGGCATCCAGGGGCTGGTGAAAGACCCGAAGGACCACGCCACGGTGGTGAACTACTTCACCGAGTTCGGCATCTCTCCGGCGGCCGAGATCGACTTCGACCTCGACAACGCAAGCCCGGCCTCGGGGGCGCTCCGCAAGCGCTGCCAGGCGCTGATCGAGAGCGTGGAGGACTCGATGGGTGGGCTTTCGGCCGGCGCCGTGCAGGTGCGCGCCGAATGCGGCTCGGCCTTCTTCGCCGATCTCGTGGCGCACAAGGAGGTGCGGGAGACCTACCTCAACACCGCTGCCGCGGCCGACCTGCGCGGCCGGGTGGCCGACGAGGTCAGCTTCGGCGGCATCACCTTCCGCCGTTATCGGGGCGGGGTGGGCTTCACCGTCCCGACCGACAAGGCGTTCTTCTATCCCGAGGGCATCGAGGGGCTCTTCGAGATCTACTACGCCCCGGCTGACACCTTCGAGACCGTCAACACGCTCGGCCAGCCGCTCTACGCACGCACGATCCCCGACCGGGATCGCGACGAGTGGGTGCGGCTCGAGATCGAGAGCAACCCGCTGCCGATCTGCACCCGGCCGCAGGTTCTGCGCTCGGCAAGGCGGACCTGATGACCGCCTTCGCCGCCGCCCTCGACGCGCTCTTCGCCGATGCGCATCTCGCGCGCGACGTCGTCTACACCGCCGAGGGCGGCGCACCCGCGCTGGTCCGCGCGATCCTGCGCCGGCCCGACGACGTCACGCACTTCGGCGACGCGCGCATCTGGTCGGAGACCACCCGGCTGGATCTGCGCCTCGCCGAGGTGCCCCAGCCCCGTCCCGGCGACCGCATCGAGATCGACGGCGAGGCTTTCCTCATCCAGGGCGAACCCGTCCGCGACCGCGAGCGGCTCGTCTGGACCGTGGACCTGCGCCCGGCCTGACAGCGATGAAGCTGAAGCTCGACATCACCCCCGATCTCGTCGCCGCCATGGCCGCCGAGGTGAAGGCCGGCGAGAAGGCCGTCACAGTTGCCATGCGCGAAGCCGGGACCGGGCTCAAGACCGCCTGGCGCGGGCAGATCACTGGTGCGGGGCTCGGCCGACGGCTCGCCAACTCGATCCGGAGCCAGACCTACCCGAAGGCCGGCGAGAGCCTTAACGCCGCGGCGCTGGTCTGGTCCAAGGCCCCGGTCGTCGTCGGGGCCCACGACACCGGCCCGCTGATCCGCTCGAAAGACGGGTTCTGGCTCGCGATCCCGACCGAGGCCGCCGGCCGTGGTCTGCGCGGCGCCAAGATCACCCCCGGCGAATGGGAACGCCGCCGTGGGTTGCGTCTCCGCTTCGTCTACCGCCGGCTCGGTCCGAGCCTGCTGGTGGCCGAAGGCCGGCTGAACAGCCGCGGGCTTGGGGTTGCGTCACGCTCGAAGACCGGTCGCGGACGCACGACGGTGCCGATCTTCCTGCTGGTGCCGCAGGTCAAGCTGCCGAAGCGGCTGGATCTGGCGCGGGACGCGGACCGGGCTTTGGACAGCGTGCCGGGGCTGATCGTGGCGAACTGGGTGGAGGGGCGTTGAAATCAGGCCAGTCCGTCGAGGAGAACGTCCAATGCTGTCGCCGTTATGACGCCTACGGAAACGTCGCCAAACGCCGTCGCAAACTGCTGCCGGGAAACCTTGCCGGATCGCAGAACCTGAGCCGCAGAGATGGCTCCCGCCAACAGAGCGGAGGCTGCAGCACCTTCTGCGATTTCGACCGCCATACTGTCTCCCGGCAGTTCGGTGAACACGCGTGAAACATCGCCAGATATCGCCGCATTCGAGAAACCTGAACCACTTGCAGCGGAAACGACAGCCGCCACTTCTTCCGTCGCGACAATTTCGATGTCCGGATAGCGGGCAAGATGCTCAAAGATCGCGGCTGGCGAGGCGACTGCCTTTAGCTGAACGGCATGGATGACATCACCGTCAACAATGAACTCCACATCTGCGCCGGGATGGTTGGTCGCCTCGAATACCCGCGCGGCAACGTCATCTGCGTCGATGTTTTCAGCATGGACGAAAAGCAACTCGTGGTAGATGCCCTTCACGTTGGACACGACGCCTCGAAGCTGTTCGGGATTGAGCTCAGAGATGTAAGCGGCCAGTTCCTCTGTCGTGGCACCGTTCAGGTTCGTCGCCGACCGCCTTACGGCATCGAGAACAAGTTCCTCTTCCATCGACCAGGAGCGAGTGGGTTCATCGAGCAGGCGCTGCAGGGTGACAGCAACGACGACCGCAGCGCTTCGGGTCAGGCCGCCGCGTCCTTCTCCATCGCTGCCAGCGCGATCCGGCCCAGTTCGGCCCTGCACTGATCGAGCTTGCGCCGTTGCAGGTAGGCCAGTCTTCGCGTGAATGGTTCGCATTCGGACTTTCCGTTCTCTTTGAGGGAAGCATCATCCCAGTGCTGGTTGATCTGGTTCGCCAGCGGAATGAGCACTTGTTCTGCGACAAGCCGCATCTCTGCAGATGAGGCTGTCTGGCTCAGTTGTCGTTGCTGCTTTGTCGCGTTGATCAGCGTTACGCATGCTACAAGGATAGCCTTCTCATGCTCCTGCAAGTCGACTTCGGAACGCGCCTTGCCAAAGAGCTTCCGTTTGCCCCAAAAACCTGCGGCAATTCCGGCGCCCACACCGCCTGCCACCAACATGAGGCTGCCGCCTACGGCCCCAACGCCGACCAGAGAACCTATCCAGAAATGCAGCGCCGACGTTGCGGCGGCACCATGCAGGGTAGCTAAGGCCGCGCCAGTTGATGCTGCGCCAAACGTGGTGACAAGGCCTGAGATCCCGCCCACGGTTAAAACACCGCCAAGTTTGCCGATGACCGCGTTGACGAAAAGCCGAGATCTTCGGTCGGATGTCTGGCGGATTGCTGATACGATCTGCGTGAGCGTTTCCTCGAGATGTTCCAAGGAGATCGATACCGGCCTCGGGCGCCAGTCATAGCGCTCTGCGTTTTTCCGCGCCCATGCTTCAATCGCGCTGGCGTTCGGCAAGTGCGAACTCGCCCTCTCTTGCTGCCTTCGTCCCCAATCAAGAGCGCGGTCGGCATGAGGCTCAGCGAGCTTGATCGCCGCAGAAATCTTTTCTGAGGCAGCCTTCACCGTGGTGGAATTAAACTTCGGGAGTTCGCCAAACTTCAAATATTTCAAGCCTCAACCTACTCTGGAACAGGGTTCGAATACCACATGCCCACACCGCGCGAAACCATCCTCGCCGCGCTGCACGCGCGACTCTCGGTACTGCCCGCCACCGCGCTTCGAGGCGAGGTGCTGCCCGAGCGCGTGCCGGCCGATGGCCTGATGATCTTGCGCGACGGCGAGCCGGGGGAGCCGGAGGTGACGTTGTCGCCCCTGCGGTATCACTACCAGCACCGCGCCGAAATCGAGGCGGTCGTTCAGGGTTCTGACCGTGACGCTGCCTTAGACACGCTGGTAGCCGGCCTCGGTGCAGCACTCGCCGCCGACCGGACGCTGGGCGGGCTCTGCGACTGGGTCGAGGCTGAAGCGCCGCGGGTAGTGGACCTGCCAGTCGAGGGTGCCGCGAGCCTCAAGGCGGCGGTGATCCCCGTTATGCTTCACTTTTCCACGGCCGACCCGCTTGGGTAGAGCCGACGGTCAGTTGCCGCGACAGGTTCCGTAGTAGCCGCCCGAGAAGTAGCAGTATTCACGGGCCACTCCGGCAGCGATCATCTGGGCCGCGACATCGCGGCCATCGGCGAGGAAGCACTGCCCGACGATCCGTCCGTACCGGTCGACATCGTGCACGCGACAGGTCAGGCTTTGTCCGGCGACCAGCCGCCGCAGAGTAGACGTCGCTGCGGAAGCGCCGCGCTCGTTGCGCTCCGGAGCGTCGAGGCCCCAGACACGGATTGGCCGTTCAACGCCGCGAAGTGAGAAGGTGTCGCCGTCCGTCACGTAGCGCACCGCGCCGCTCACGGTATTCGTCTGTCCCAAGACGGGGCCAACCGAAAGAACCACGATCGCGAGAGAAACGATCATACTGGTGATGATCGACCGACCGAAAACACTGAGCAGGGAGTTGGGACGAGTACTGCGCATGAACTTTATGTGCGGCACGGCCTGACCGAACGCAACCGTGCTTCGACACCATCAAGGAGAACACGATGGCAAGAGCCCAAGGGGCGCGGGCGCAGATGGCGCTTGCGTTCGAGACGACCTATGGCACGCCGCCTGTCGGCGGTTTCACGAAGATGCCCTTCGCCAGCACCTCGCTGGGCGCGGAACAGCCGCTGCTGAACTCGGAGTTATTGGGCTACGGCCGCGATCCGCTGGCGCCGATCAAGGACGCGGTGACGGCCGACGGCGATGTCGTCGTGCCGCTCGACGCGGAGGCCTTTGGCTTCTGGCTGAAGGCGGCCTTTGGCGCACCAACCACCACCGGCACCGGCCCCTGGACTCACGAGTTCCAGTCGGGGGCGTGGACACTGCCCAGCATGTCCATCGAGACCGGCATGCCCGAAGTGCCGCGCTTTGCCATGTATTCTGGCTGCGTGCTCGACCAAATGACCTGGCAGATGCAGCGCTCGGGCCTGTTGACTGCAACGGCACGGCTGGTCGCGCAGGGCGAGACGGTGGGCACGAGTTCTAGCGCCGGCACACCCGCCGCGCTGGAGCTGAAGAGGTTCGGCCATTTCAACGGATCGATCACCCGGAATGGATCGGCCCTCGGCAACGTGATTTCGGCCGACATCACCTACGCCAATAACCTCGACCGGATCGAGACCATCCGGAACGATGGCCGCATCGACGGCGCGGACCCGTCCATCGCCGCGCTCACCGGGTCCATCGAGGTCCGCTTCGCCGACAGCACATTGGTGACGCAGGCGATCAACGGCGATCCGTGCAAGCTCGAGTTCGGCTACGCGCTGCCCTCCGGCGAGAGCTTCACCTTCACCGTCCACGCCGTCTACCTGCCGCGCCCGCGGATCGAGATTTCCGGGCCGCAGGGCGTGCAGGCGACCTTCGATTGGCAGGCCGCCCGCGACAGCGTCGTCGGCCGGATGTGTACCGCCACCCTCGTGAACGACGTGGAGACGTACTGATGCTGACGCTCGACCTGACCAACGCCCCACGCTGGCACGATCTCGTCCCCGGCGTCCGGGTGCAGCTGCGCCCGCTGACCACAGCGCTGATGGTGGCGACACGCAGCGACCCGGTCGTCGAGACCGTGCCGGAGGAGGCATCTGACGAGGAGCGCGCCGTCGCCTTCGCCAAGGCACTGGCGCGCCGGGCGGTGCTCGCCTGGGAGGGCATCGGCGATGCCGACGGCCAGTCTATCGACCCGAGCCCCGAGGCCATCGATGCGCTCCTCGATGTCTGGCCGATCTTCGAGGCGTTCCAGTTGACCTATGTCTCCAAGGGCCTGCTGCTGGAACAGGAAAAAAACGCCTCCGCGCTCTCGCCGAGTGGTCCTTCGGCGGGGGCGAGCGATACTGCGAAGCCTGCGCACCCTACGAGGGCCGCGCGCAAGCCTGCCCGGACTGCCCGGCGCGGCTGAACCGGCCGCTCACGCATGAGGGTTGGCAGGTCCGGGACCTGGTCGGCCGTCTCGGCGGCCAGCTCCGCGTGCTCCCCGGCGCGGTGATCGGCTGGGACATGTCGGCGGCGCTGGCACTCGGTGACGCGCTCGGCGTGCCGCCGCTCGCCATGGCGGAACTGCTGCCCGTGATCGAGGCGGTGATGGTGGCGAAGATCAACGAACAAATGGATCATTCCAGTGGCTGAAAAGCGCGTTTCTGTCCGCCTTGCTGCGGTTGGCGGCCGACAGGTGCGCGCCGAGCTGGAAGGTGTCGGTGAGGCCGGGTCGCGAGGCTTCGGCCGGCTCAGCCGCGAGATGGAGGCGGCGAACACCCGGCTGGCGGCGTTTTCTCGCCGTGTAGCAGTGGCTGCCGCTGCCGCAGTTGCCGCCGCGACCGCCGCTGGCGTGGCCATGATCCGGTCCGGTCTGCAGACCGTCGATGCGCAGGCCAAACTCGCGCAGTCGCTCGGCACCACCGTAGCCTCGATCCAGACGCTGGAGCGGGCGGGCGAACTGGCGGGCGTCTCGATGTCCGGCATCGAGCAGGCGACCAAGGATCTGACGCGTCGTCTCAGCCAGGCGGCCGCCGGGACCGGCCCTGCCGCCGACGCGCTGGACCGACTGAGGCTCTCGGCAAACGAACTGATCGCCCTGCCGCTGGACCAGCGGGTCGGCGCGATCAACGCCGCCATCGAGAACTTCGTGCCCGCCGCCGAACGCGCGGCCGTGGCAGGCCAGCTCTTCGGCGAGGAAGGCTCGATCGCCATGAGCCGGATCGACACCGCGACGCTGCGCCAGGCGACGGAGGACGTGCTTGCTTTCGGCGTTGTCGTCTCGGAGCAGGATGCCGATCAGATCGAGCGGACGAACGATGCGATCTCCCGGCTTGGGCTGATCTGGCGCGGTCTGTCGAACCAGCTGGCCGTTGCCGCGGCTCCGGCGTTGGAAGCCGTCGCCAACGCGATGGCGGCGGTCGCCAGCCGCACCGGCCCGCTTGGCATCGCGATCCGCGGTCTCTTCGACAACATCGGCCGCCTGACCACCTATGCCGCCACCTTCGCGGCCTTCCTCGCGGGCCGTTGGGTCGCTGGCATGGCCGCTGCGGCCCTGTCTGTGCGCGGGCTTGCCACGGCGCTGGTCGTGCTGCGTGGGGCGCTGATCCGCACCGGTATCGGCGCGCTGATCGTCGGCGCGGGCGAGCTCGTCTACCAGTTCACCCGTCTCGTCTCCGGCGCGGGCGGTTTCGGAGAAGCGATGTCGCTCCTGAAGGACGTCGCGGTCGAGGTCTGGGAACGGATAAAGATGGGCGCTGCTGCGGCGGGTGCAGCCGCCACGGCCATGTTCTTCGATCTCAAGGCCGATGCAGCCTCCGGGATGCAGAGCGCCATCGAGAGCGTCGTAGCTTTCGGGAACACGGCGGCGAACACCTTCGAGGGCGCCTACGAGGCGATCAAGGCGATCTGGGGCCTGCTGCCGGCCGCCATCGGCGATCTGGCGTTCCAGGCGGCCAACAGCCTGGTCGATGGCGTCGAGGCAATGCTGAACGGCGTGGTCTCGCGCATCAACGGCTTCATTGGCGGCATCAACGAGGGGCTTGAAGCGCTCGGGTCTGAACGCCGCATCTCGCTGGTGCCCGACCTCGACCTCGGCGAGATCGAGAACCGTTTCGAGGGCGCGGCCAGTGCCGCCACGACAGCGGCGCAGGCGGCCTTCGACCGGGCCTTCGAGGACAACCCGCTCAGCGCGCCCGATCTCGGTCTGACCGAGGCGGCGAACCGCGCGCTCGAATCCGCGAACGTCTATCACGGGGCCGCGCGCGATCTGGCCGAAGGTGCCCGCGCGCCGCTGGAAAGCTGGCAGGCGCTGCGCGATGCCGTGCGCGGCACCGACGAGGCGCGCGCGGATGCGCTGACCGAGGCCACGGGTGCTGCCGAGCGGCTGGAGACGGCGCTCGGCGATGCCGGGCGCGCCGCGACGGATGCAGGTGCGGCGGCCGGAGCTGCCGCTGCGGCAGCGGAGCCCGCGACCGAGGCTGCCGTCACGGGTTGGCAGGCCGTCACAGCGGCGCTGTCCGATTACGCCAGCAAGGCGCGCGAGATCGGCGGCGATATCGGCCAGAGCCTCGTCGGCGCCTTCCAGTCGGCGGAGAACGCGGTCGGTGAGTTCGTGAAGACCGGCAAGCTGAACTTCCGCGATCTGGTCACCTCGCTGCTCGCCGATCTCGCCCAACTGGCGGCGCGGCGGTTCATCCTCGGGCCGATCGCAAACGCGCTCTCCGGCGTGTTCTCCGGCGCGGGCGGCATCTTCGCGAACGTCCTGCATGCGGGCGGGATGGTCGGATCGGCCGGACCCTCGCGCATGGTCCCGGCCATGGCCTTCGCTGCCGCGCCGCGCATGCATGGCGGCGGCATGGCCGGACTTCGCCACGACGAGGTGCCCGCGATCCTGCAGCGGGGCGAGCGGGTGCTGTCGCGGCGTGAGGTGCAGAGCTACGGCGCAGGCGGCGGGGTCAACGTCACCATCATGGCCCGCGACGCCGAAAGCTTCCGGCAATCGCGCACGCAGGTCGCGGCCGACATCGCCCGCGCGGTGTCGCTCGGGCGGAGAGGCATGTGATGGCGTTTCACGAGGTCCGGTTTCCCGACAACGTCAGCCGGGGCGCGCGGGGCGGCCCGGAGCGGCGCACCCAGATCGTCGAGCTCGCCTCGGGCGACGAGGAACGCAACGCCAGCTGGGCGAACAGCCGCCGCCGCTACGATGTCGCCTACGGCATCCGCCGCGCCGACGATCTGGCGGCGGTGGTGTCCTTCTTCGAGGCGCGCAACGGTCGCCTCCATGGTTTCCGCTTCAAGGACTGGGGCGACCACAAGTCCTGCCTGCCCTCGGGCACGCCATCGCCGACCGATCAGGCCATCGGCACCGGGGATGGCACGACCACCGCTTTCCAGCTGGTGAAGCGCTACGCCTCCGGTGCGCAATCCTGGACGCGGGCCATCGCCAAGCCGGTGACCGGAACCGTGCGCATAGCGCTCGCCGGGGTCGAGCAGCCCTCCGGCTGGTCCGTCGACACCGCCACTGGCGTCGTCACCTTCAGCGGCGCGCCGGGCGCTGGCGTCGCGATCACCGCGGGCTTCGAGTTCGACGTGCCCGTCCGCTTCGACACCGACGTGCTCGACGTGACGCTCGACCTCGAGCGGCTCGGCTCGATCACCACCATTCCGCTTCTGGAACTGCGCCGATGAAGACCCTTGATCCCGCCCTGCAGGCCCATCTCGACGAGGGCACGACGACGCTCGCCTGGTGCTGGCGGATCGCCCGCGCCGATGGCGTGAGCTTCGGCTTCACCGATCACGACCGGACGCTGACCTTCGATGGCACCGACTTCGAGCCCGAGAGCGGGCTGACGGCCTCCGAGGTCCGTTCCGGCTCGGACCTGTCGGTCGATGCGCAGGACGCCGAGGGCGTGCTGACCTCCGACCGGATCACCGAGACCGACATCCTGGACGGCCGCTGGGACAACGCCGAGGTCGAAGTCTGGCGGGCGAACTGGGCGGACACAGGCCAGCGCGTGCTGATGCGGCGCGGCGCCATCGGCCAGATCCGGCGCGGGCGGCTGGCGTTCGTCGCCGAGGTCCGCTCGCTCGCCCATGTGCTCGGCCAGACGGTCGGGCGGACCTTCCAGGCGACCTGCGACGCCGCGCTCGGCGACGCGCGCTGCGGCGTCGATCTGGAGGATCCGGCCTTCAAGGGCACAGGCGCGGTGATCGATCTCCTGCGCGACCGGGCCTTCACCGCCTCGGGGCTAGGCGCATTCACGTCTGGCTGGTTTACCTTCGGCACCATCGAATGGACCAGCGGCGGAAACGCGGGGCGGCGCACCGAGGTTTTGGGCCATGACGTGACGGACGGCATCGCCGTGCTGACCCTGCTCGAGGCGCCGGTGCGTGCGATCGCCGAGGGCGACGCCTTCACCATCCGCGCGGGCTGCGACAAGCGGATGGAGACGTGCGGCGCCAAGTTCGCCAACACCGCCAATTTCCGTGGCTTCCCGCACATCCCCGGCCAGGACGCGGTCCTGCGCTACGCCACCAAGGATGGCGGGCACGAAGGGTCCGTGCTGTGACCTCCGCCGATCCCACCCGCGTCATCGCCATTGCGCGGGCCTGGCTCGGCACGCCGTACCACGACCAGGCCAGCCTGCGCGGTGTCGGCTGCGATTGCCTCGGGCTCGCCTGCGGCGTCTGGCGCGAGGTCGTCGGCCCCGAGCCGTTCCCGATCCCGCCCTACAGCCGCGACTGGGGCGAGACTGGACCCCGCGAGGTGCTGGCCGAGGGCGCGCGACGCATGATGATCGAGGTGTCGCCCGCCGAGGCCGGTCCCGGTGCGCTGGTCCTCTTCCGCATGAAGCCCCGCGCGATCGCGAAGCATGTCGGGATCCTGACCTGTCCCGACAGCTTCCTCCACGCCTATGAGCGGCTCGGCGTGATCGAGGAACCGCTCACCCCATCCTGGCGGCGGCGCATCGCCTTCGCCTTTCTGTTTCCGCAACGCTGAGACCCCGACATGGCAACGCTTGTTCTCGGTGCCGCTGGCGCCGCCATTGGCGGTTCGATCGGCGGCGCGATCCTCGGCGTCAGCGCCGCCACCATCGGCGGCTTCATCGGCTCCAGCATCGGCTCGGTCGTCGACAGCTGGATCATCTCGTCGCTGGCGCCCACGCAGCGCATCGAGGGCGCGCGGCTCGACACGCTGCGCATCACTTCCGCAACCGAAGGCGCGGTCATCCCGCGGCTCTATGGCCGCATGCGGATGGGCGGCAACATCATCTGGGCGACCGATTTCCGCGAGGAGACGAAGACCACCACCCAAGGTGGCGGCAAGGGCGGCGGAGGCGGCAAGGTCAAGACGACCGAGTATCTCTACTACGCCTCCTTCGCCGTGGCGCTCTGCGAGGGCCCGATCACCGGGATCGGCCGCATCTGGGCCGACGGCAAGCCGATGGACCTCTCCGGCGTCACCTGGCGCTGGTATCCTGGCGACGAAGCACAGTCTGCCGATCCGTTCATCGCGGCGAAGATGGGCGCGGCCAGCACGCCCGCCTATCGCGGCACCGCCTATGTGGTCTTCGAGGAGCTGGCGCTCTCGACCTATGGCAACCGCCTGCCGCAACTCTCCTTCGAGGTGTTCCGCCCACTCGCCGATCCCGACACCGCCGAGGGGCTGACCCGCGCCGTCACCATGATCCCGGCCTCGGGCGAGTTCACCTATGCCACGCAGGCCATCCGCAAGACCGATGACGGCGCAACGGTGCCCGAGAACCTGAACGCGCTGGCGGACTCCACGGACATGGTGGAGGCGCTGGACCGGCTGCAGGCGATGGCCCCCGCGGTCGAGAGCGTCAGCCTCGTGGTGGCGTGGTTCGGCGACGATCTGCGGGCGGGATCCTGCAAGGTGCGGCCGGGCGTCGAGGTGTCGGCCAAGTCGACCACGCCCGCCAGCTGGTCGGTGAACGGTGTCAGCCGCGCCAATGCCTTCCTCGTCAGCCGTGACGATCAGGATCGCCCCGTCTATGGCGGCACGCCGTCCGACTTCGCGGTGGTGCAGGCGATCCAGGAGATGAAGGCGCGCGGGCTGCGGGTCACCTTCTATCCTTTCATCCTGATGGACGTGCCGCCCGGCAACACGCTGCCGAACCCGTATTCCGACAACGCCGCCGAGACCGGCCAGCCCGCGTTCCCCTGGCGGGGGCGGATCACCTGTTCGCCTGCCGCTGGCTACGCGGGCTCGGTCGACAAGACCGCCACGGCGGCAAGCCAGGTCGCGGCGCTGTTCGGCGCAGCCACGCCCGCGAGCTTCAGCGTCTCGAGTCAGACGGTTTCGTGGACCGGCACGCCCGGCGACTGGGGCCTGCGCCGCATGGTACTGCACTATGCCCACCTCTGCGCGGCGGCGGGCGGGGTCGATGCGTTCCTCATCGGGACCGAGATGCCGGGGCTGACGACGATCCGCTCGAGCGCCAGCACCTATCCGGCGGTCCAGGCCTATCGGGACCTGCTCGCGGATGTCCGCTCTATCCTCGGTGCCGGGACGAAGATTGGCTATGCGGCGGACTGGTCGGAGTATTTCGGGCACCAGCCGGGCGACGGCTCGGGCGATGTGTTCTTCCACCTCGACCCGCTCTGGGCCGATCCCGAGATCGATTTCGTCGGGATCGACAACTACATGCCGCTCTCCGACTGGCGCGACGGCTTCGAACATGCCGACGCGGCCGAGGGCTGGCCCGCGATCTACGACCGGCCCTACCTGCAGGGGAACATCGCGGGCGGCGAGGGTTTCGACTGGTTCTACGCCAGCGCCGCCGATCGAACCGCGCAGGTCCGGACCCCGATCACCGACGGTGCGGCGGCCAAGCCGTGGGTCTTCCGCTACAAGGATCTGCGCGCCTGGTGGTCAAACGCGCATTACGACCGACCGGGCGGGGTGGAGAGCGGCACGCCGACGGCATGGACGCCCGAGTCCAAGCCGATCTGGTTCACCGAGTTGGGCTGTCCCGCCATCGACCGGGGCACGAACCAGCCGAACGTCTTCTTCGATCCGAAGTCGTCCGAGAGCTTCACGCCGCATTTCTCGCGGGGCTGGCGCGATGACGCCATCCAGCGCGCCTATCTGGAGGCGACGTATCTCTGGTGGGGCACGCCGGCGAACAACCCGCTGTCATCGGTCTACGGCGGCCGGATGGTGCATCTGCCCGAATGCGCCGCCTGGACCTGGGACGCACGACCCTATCCCTTCTTCCCGGCGCTGACCGACGTCTGGACGGACGGGGCGAACTGGCGGCTGGGGCACTGGCTCACCGGGCGGCTTGGCGCTGTGTCGCTGGCCGCACTCGTTCGGCACCTCTGCCTGCGCGCCGGGCTGCCCGAAGCCCGCATCGACGTCACCGGTCTCTGGGGCGCGGTCGAGGGCTATGCCATCACGGCGCTCGAAAGCCCGCGCGCCTCGATCACCACGCTTTCGCGGCATTTCGGCTTCGACGCCGTGGAGACCGAGGGCGTGATCCGTTTCATCATGCGCGGCCGGGCCTCCGTCGCCACCCTCGCGCCCGACGATCTGGTCGCGGGCCGCGAAGGCGAGGTGCTGGAGCTGACGCGGGGACAGGAGACGGAACTGCCGCAGGCGCTGAAGTGGCAGATCGCCCGCGCCGACGAGGATTACGACGCCGCCCTCGTCGAGGCGCGGCGCATCACGGTGGACACGACCCGGATCGCCTCGGAGAGCTTCCCGATGGCGGTGCCGCCCGAGGAAGCCGAGCGGCGCTGCCGCCGCGTGCTGATGGAGGCGTGGGTGGGGCGCGAGACGGCGGCGTTCCGTCTGCCGTCCTCGCGCCTCGCGCTCGATCCGGCCGACGCGATCCGGCTTGAGCATGACGGGCGGCTGGTCGATCTGCGGCTGGTCTCCATCGCCGACGCCGAGGCGCGCGGCATCGAGGCGGTCCGACAGGACCGCGCGACCTACGACCTCCCGCCCGGCGATCCCCGCGCGGCGTCGCTGACGCGGGCCGTGGTGTTCGGCGCGCCGGACGCGCTGCTGATGGACCTGCCGCAGCTGACCGAGGACCAGCCCGCACACCGGCCACTGGTCGCCGCGCACGCCGTTCCCTGGCCGGGTGAGATGGCGGTGTTCCGCAGCCCCGCGACCGATGGCTTCGAGTTGCTGACCACGTTCGGCAGCCGCGCCCGGATCGGGACTCTGTTCTCCGACTTCTTCGCGGGCCCCACATCGCGCTTCGACCTCGGCAATGCGCTGGTGGTCGATCTGCTGACCGGCACGCTGGAGAGCGTCACGGATCTGACGCTGTTCGGTGGGGCCAATGCGCTGGCCATCGAGAGCACGCCCGGAGCTTGGGAGATCGTGCAGGCAGGCGCGGCCGAGTTGCTCGCGCCCGGCCGGTATCGGCTGACCCGGCTCTTACGCGGCCAGCGCGGCACGGAAGGCGCCATGGGCAACCCCGTGCCGGCGGGCGCGCGAGTCGTCGTGCTGGACACTGCGCTGGCGTCACTGCCCATCGCGGAGGCCGATCTCGGCATCCCGTGGAACTGGCGCATCGGCCCGGCCAGCCGTCCGGTCAGCGACGAGACCTATGTCGCGCAGGCATTTACGCCCGCGGGCGCCGGACTGCGGCCGTTCTCGGTCGCCCATGTCGAACAGCCATGGCGCGCACCGCGCAGCCCCGGCGATCTCACCATCCGCTGGACCCGCCGATCCCGGGCACTCGCGGCCGACAGCTGGGGCGGGCTTGAGGTGCCGCTGGCCGAGGAGCTCGAAGGCTACGAGGTCGAGATTCTCGACGGCGCCACAGTGAAGCGGGTGCTGAGCACCGCCACGACCAGCGCGGTCTATTCCGCCGCTCAGCAGACCGCCGACTGGGGCGCGCCGCTCGACCCCGGCGAGAGCCTCACCGTCCGCATCTTCCAGCTCTCCGCCCTCGTCGGGCGGGGCGCGCCCGAGACCGTCACGCTGACATTCTGAAGGCCATCCCATGTCCGACACCACGACCCATCTCCTGCTGCCCTACATCCTGGCGGCGCAGGCCCAGAAGCATGTCACCCACAACGAGGCGCTGCGGATCCTCGACGGGCTCGTCCAGCTCTCGGTGCTCGACCGGGATCTGACGGCGCCGCCCGGCTCTCCGGTCGATGGCGACCGATACATCGTCGCTTCCGCCGCAACGGGCGACTGGGCAGGCTGGGACCTGAACGTCGCGCTCTGGACTGATGGCGCCTGGCTGCGTCTGCCGCCGCGGACCGGTTGGCGGGCGTGGGTCGAGGACGAGGGCCTGCTATTGGTCTACGACGGCACGGGCTGGGTCGGCACGACGCCGACCGCGCTGCAGAACATGGCGCTACTCGGGTTGGGCACGACGGCGGATGCCTCGAACCCGTTCTCGGCCAAGCTCAACGCCGCGCTCTGGACCGCAAGGACCATAGCCGAGGGAGGCACCGGCGACCTGTTCTACACCATGAACAAGGAAGCTGCGGGCGACGATCTCGGGCTGACACTCCAGACCAACTTTGTGACCAAGGCGCTCGTGGGGCTATTCGGCTCCGACCGCTTCCGCCTCGCGGTCTCGGCCGACGGCAGCACCTTCTTCGACGGGCTGAGCGTCGACAACGCGAACGGCATCGTCGATCAGCCGCGGCTACCGCGCTTCAAGGCCTACACGAACTACGACAACTACGTCGCCATCGGGACCTGGACGAAGATTGGCCTCAACAACACCGACTACAACGACCAGGGGGCGTTCGACGCAGCAAACAACCATTTCGTCGCGCCCGCGGACGGCACCTACCTCTTCGGCGCGACGCTGCTCTACAAGGTCAATGCCAGCACGACCGCGCGCATGCGGGGGCGGCTGGTGCTGAACGGCACGACTGAAATCCGTGGCTCCCTCGGTGAAATCTCCGCGACCCATGTCTCGCTCGCCACCGCGATCTGGCTGCAGACCATGGTGCCGCTGACCGCAGGCGATACCGTCGAGCTGCAGGGGTATTTCCGGGTCGCGGACGGCTACTTCGCTGCCGATCACACGTCCTTCTGGGGCTGCAAGGTCGGCTGAGCGGTAGAGGGAGCATCAGATGACACCACCCCGATCCGAGGGCTTCGTGCGCATGCCCGACGCCGAGTTCGAGGCGATCCTGACGCGGGCAGCCGAGGAAGGCGCGAAGCGGGCGCTCGCCGACGTCGGGCTCGACGGCGACGAGGCCGCGCTCGACATCCGCGATCTGCGCTCCCTGGTGGACTGCATCCGGCTGGTGCGGCGGACGGCCATGCAGACCGCTGTCCGCATGATCACCACCGGCGTCATGCTGGCGCTGCTCGCGGGCATCGCCATCAAGCTCAAGATTTTCGGCGGCAGCCCTTAGCCGCGCCCGATCCCCATTCATCAGCCCGCAATGACCCGCCCTCGTGGCGGGGTGAGCCGTGGTCTGCCTGAAAGGCAGACGAGAAGGTCCAGTGGACCCTCCCGAACGGCGAACGCACCGAGCCCTGCGAGGGGCCGACAACTCGTTTTCGGAGGCCCCCCATGACCACGACCTTCCACCGCCATTGGCGCGATGTGCCCGAGAGTGCCTGGCGCTGGCGGAATTTCAGCCCGGCCGAGATCGCCTGCCGGGGCACCGGCAAGCTGCTGGTCAACGAACCCGCGCTCGACAAGCTGCAGGCGCTGCGCGACCGGCTGGGCAAGCCGCTGATCGTCCGCTCCGCCTACCGCAGCCCCGAGCACAACCGCGCCGTGGGCGGCGCGACCCGCTCCAAGCACCTCGACGGCGCCGCCTTCGACATCGCCATGGCGAACCACGATCCGGTGGCCTTCGAGGCCGCGGCGCGCGCGGTCGGGTTCCTCGGCTTCGGGTTTTACCCGCGATCGGGGTTCATCCACGTCGACCTTGGGCCCGCGCGGCAGTGGGGCGAGCGGTTCCCGGTCCGGGAGACTGCCTTTGCGGCTGAGACGCCGCCCGCGCGCGAAGTCTTGGCGCAGAGCCGCACCATGAAGGGCAGTGGCGCGGCTGGCGTGGCGACGCTGGGCGCAGCCGGGGTCGAGGTCGCGCAGAGCGTCCTGGCGGAGACCCAGACCGCCATCCTGCCGCTGGTCCCGTATCTCGACACGTTGCGCTGGGTATTCATCGCCGTGGCTCTCGGCGGGATCGCGGTCACGATCTACGCCCGCCTCGACGATTGGAAGCGGGGGAGGCGGTGATCGATCAAAAGGGCATAGGCGAGGTCGCTGCCCGACCCAGCCCATCTGTTGCCCCCAATCCCCATCTTCTTGTGATCGGGGGCACATCACTCTCACCATGGGTGATCAGTAGAGTTCTGCAAAGCCTTCTGCCTTCATCGACGGCAGAACGATGACTGACGCTCCGTGCACGGCCCGTTCGTGCAAGTGGATCACATCCTGGTTCAGCATCCTGATACAGCCGGACGACACCGCCCGGCCAAGTTCTCTCGGAGAGGCATCCCCGTGGACACGGTACAGCGTGTCAACACCGTTCTGGAACAGGTAGAGAGCTCGGGCGCCCATCGGATTGCCAGCGCCCGGGTCCATGCCGCCGTTCGCCACGGAGTATGGTTCAAGCTCCGGCTGGCGAGCGATCATCGTGTCGGGCACTCTCCAGCGCGGCCATTGGCGACAAAACTGAAGGCGTGCCGTCCCTTCCCATGAAAAGCCCGCCGCACCGACGCTTACGCCATAGCGCGTAGCCTGTAGCGGGCTTTCCACGAAGTGAAGCATGGCCGCGTCCGGATCGACGATGATCGTGCCTCTGGCATGCCCAGGCCACCGGTTTTCGACCTCCTGGCGCCAGTATTCCGGTGCAATTGAACCCTCGGGAATCGCGGGCACGGGATATGGCTCATCCGTGATGGCGCCATAGAAGTCTGGAAGCGGGGGATATTGCGGTTGGGGCGGAACCGCTCGTGTTACGATGGCGGTCTCGGGCCGGGCGCAGGCAGAGAGGCCCGCAGCCACCCCGAGGGCAGCGAAGGTGCGACGTGTGAGCATGGGACTTGTCCTTGTTATCGTGACTGAAGCTGCGCATTGGGGCGCGGGATCGGTCACGAAAGTCGGGGAGGTCCCGTTCGAGGTATCCGGCCAAGATCGTCGCCAAGCCACTCGCTGTATCGAAAGATCAGAGTAGCGGCGGCAGGCCCGTGGGTATCTGCCAAAGTGGGCACGTTCGCCGCAAGGTCCGGACCACAGGGCGATCCCGGCAGGGAACCGAGACGGCATTTCCGGTGTGGCGTTGCTACATGGACGTCCGACGCGACAACTGTCGTTCTGACGGAAAGGTCTCGTGCGCCGATCTTGGCGTCGTTCGGACTGAATGCACCCCATGGCAGGAGCAACATGATCGACATCATGACAACGACGGGCATAAACCGGTGCACTCAGTCTTCTTTCAAGGTCAACAAGCGGTCGCCAATCAAGATATTGCGAGGCGGATCACGAAAGCGATCATGGCCAGAGCGCTAACGCTGGCGATCCACAATCCGACGAACCACAGCCAGCGCGAGTATCGGGATCGACTGGACATCAATGGTACCCCGCCTCGGGATCGACCTTCCCCCGGAACACCCAGTAAGCATAGCCAGTATAGGCGAGGATGATCGGGATCAGGATGCCCGCGCCGATGATCATGAAGAGTTGGCTTCTGTAAGGGGCGGCCGCCTCCCACAGTGTGACCTCGGTCGGGACGATATAGGGGAACATGCAGATGCCGAGACCAACGAAGCATAGACCAAACATCGCCAACGCCAGCATGAAGGGCCAGTAGTCGTGGCGGTGCACGTGAAGAGCCCGGAACATGAGGACCGCGAGGCCTAGGACCGCGGCGCCCACCAGCACGGCCAGAAAGATGCGGGTGCCAGCGAACCAGCGCACGAAGTATCCCTCTTGCAAGAACGGAGTCCAAAGGCTGACCGCGCCGATGAACGCAACCGTTGCGACGCCCAGGATCCAAGCGCGGGTACGCATACGATCCTGAAGCTCGCCATCGGTTTTCATGATGAGCCAAGTCGCCCCGAGGAGCATGTAGCCAACCATGACGGCCAAACCGACCGTCACCGAGAAAGGCGTCAGCCAGTCCCACCAGCCGCCTGCATAGGCCCGAGCGGCCTTGTCGATGGTGATGCCCTGGAGGAGCGCGCCGAGTGCGATGCCCTGGCTGAGAGCGGCCACCGCGGAGCCGCCGATGAAGGCAACGTCCCAGACACCACGCCAACGCTCGGTGCGCCAGCGAAACTCGAAGGCAACCCCTCGAAAGATAAGCGCCAGCAGCATGGCTATGATCGGCGCATAGAGCGCCGGCAGGATCAGCGCATAGGCTAGCGGGAACGCCGCAAAGAGGCCTCCGCCCCCAAGAACGAGCCAAGTCTCGTTCCCGTCCCAGACGGGGGCAACCGAGTTCATCATCACGTCGCGGTGGCGCCTCTCGGGCTCAACGGCGAAAAGCATGCCCAGACCGAGGTCGAATCCGTCGAGCACCACGTAGATGAGCACGGCGAAGGCGATAAGGAAGCCCCAGACAAAGGTTAGGTCGAATGCGACCCCTTCTGCGATCGGCATTGTTCTCACTCCCCCGGATGGGCGGCGTCCGGGCGCCGCATGGCTTCCTCGATGGCCGGCGTGATGCCGGCCGTGCGAGTTGGTCCCTTGGTCACGTCCTTGAGACGCGGTTCGTCGAAGACAGGCGGGCGGCTCATCAAACGCATGATGTAGAAGGTGCCTGCGCCGAAGACGGCGAAGTAGACCACGATGAAGGCTATGAGCGAGGTGCCGACGGCAGCCGCGTCGAGCGGTGCCGCGCTCTCAGCCGTGCGCAGCATCCCGTAGATCGTATAGGGCTGGCGTCCGACCTCGGTGGTGATCCATCCGGCCAGGACCGCGATCAACCCTGAGGGCGCCATGGCCAGGGCGGCGCGGTGCAGCCACGGCGCCTCGAAGAGGCGCCCTCGCCAGCGCGCCCAGAGCGACCACGCTCCGATGCCCAGCATGGCAAAGCCCACGGCGACCATGACACGGAAGGACCAGAAGACGATGCCCACGGGCGGTTGTTCGTCGTCGGGGATCGTATCGAGACCGTCCAGCGGAGCATTGAGGTCGTGCTTGAGGATCAGCGAAGACAGCTTCGGTATGCCGACCGCGTAATCGAGGGTTTGCGTTTCGTCATTGGGGATCCCGAACAGATAGAGCGGTGCACCGTGGTCATGGCTTTCATAGTGGCCCTCCATGGCCATGACCTTGGCGGGCTGGTGTTCCAGCGTGTTGATCCCGTGCAGATCTCCTAGGAAGATCTGCACCGGGGCCACGATGGCAGCCATCCACATCGCCATGGAGAACATCGTCTTGGTGGCCTCGGACACTGCCTCGCCCCGCCGCCGGCGGCGCAACAGGTGGAAGGCCGCCACGCCGCCCACGATGAAGGCCGTCGTCAGGTAGGCGGCCGTCACCGTGTGCATGAGGCGATAGGGGAACGAGGGATTGAAGATGATCTCCCAGAAGTTCTCAGGCAGAAACTGGCCGGTGTCCGGATCGATGGAGAATCCCGCGGGCGTCTGCATCCAGCTGTTCACGCTGAGAATCCAGAAGGCCGAGAAAAACGTACCGAAGGCCACTGCTGCGGTCGCGGCCATGTGCAGACCCGGCCCCACGCGCTCGCGCCCGAACAGCATGATCCCGAGGAAGCCCGCCTCCAGGAAGAAGGCCGAGAGCACCTCGTAGGCCATTGGTGCACCGATGACCGGCCCGGCCTTGTCGGAGAAAACCGACCAGTTCGTGCCGAACTGGTAGGACATCACGATGCCCGACACGACGCCCATCGCAAAGGCCAGCGCGAAGATCTTCACCCAATAGCGGAAGAGATCGAGATACTTGTGATCCTTCGTCCAGAGCCACAGCCCGTTGAGCACCGCGAGGTAGCTCGCGAGGCCGATGGTGAAGGCCGGGAAGAGAAAGTGGAAGCTCACCGTGAAGGCGAACTGAATGCGGGCCAGGAGCACTGCGTCGAAGGAGGCGAGCATGAGTTGGTTTCCGAGGTGGCGGTAGGAGGGGCGGCGCGGCCGCCCGCTGGGCGCGGTTTAGAAGGACAGGATGCGCGCGTTCGGCGTCAGCAGCCGCGCGGCCATTGCCGCAGGGTCAGCGGGGGTGATTCCGTCGAGCAAGACCTCAGGACCTGCGCCCTTGTTCGGCAGGTAGATCGCGCAGACCTCGACCTGGGTGCCGGTTTCCATGATCTTCTGCATCAGCCCTTGGGGGCTCATGCCCTGCGGCTCCTGCGGAGCGGTCACCGAGGCGGGGGCATCGTTCAGGGCCAGGTCGCCGGCCGGGCCGCAGAGCAGGATGTGTGCCTCGGCACCTTGCTGAACCGCCTGCATGGTCAGAACCATGCCCATCAGCTGAGTTTGCGCGTCTCCCGAGGCAAGGACCGTCACCAACTCCGGCGCTTCCTGCGCCTGCGCGGCTCCGGCGAGACCCACCAAGGCCAGCGCCGCGAATGCAAAACGTCTCATGTTGTCTCTATCCTTCTCGTTTGTGAACAATAATCAATCTTGCAGGCGCGTGGTTCGCAAGTAGGGACGGTGCGTCGTCCAGCCCTGCGGGAAGAGACCCTTCGCCGCGACGTCGTCGATCGACGTCGGGATGATGACCTCGTCGCCGGGACGCCAGTCTGCAGGCAGCGCCACGCCCATGGCGTCACCGGTCTTCAAGGCGTCGATCACGCGCAGGATCTCATCGAAATTGCGCCCGACACTCATCGGGTAGGTCATCGTCAGGCGCAGCTTCTTCGCGTTGTCAATGATGAAGACCGAGCGCACGGCGGCGGTCTCGGACTGGGCCGGATGGATCATGTCGTAGAGCCGCGCGATCTTCAGATCCGGGTCCGCGACGATGGGAAATCGCAGCCTCGTGTTCTGCGTGTCGTTCACATCCTCGATCCATTTCAGATGCTCGTCGACCGTGTCGGTGCTGAGCCCGATCGGCTTGACGCCGCGCTTGTCGAACTCGGCGCTGAGTTGCGATGTCCGGCCCATCTCGGTGGTGCAGACCGGCGTGAAGTCCGCCGGGTGGCTGAAGAAGAAGGCCCAGTCATCCCCGATCCAGTCATGGAACGAGATCGGTCCGAGCGTCGTGTCAGCGGTGAAGTCTGGAACGATATCTCCGAGAAGCAGAGGCATGATGTTTCCTTTCGTGGGTTGCCCGGCAGATACCGCGCCTCGCCGTGCCGTTCAGTGACATTGTCACCCAGCTTGCAAAAAAGTTATATGCTGGGTAGAAGTTTCATCGGGAGACATAGATGAAGCTCACGGCATATTCCAACTACGCGCTTCGATCGCTTCAACTTGCCGCACTCAGGGCGCCGGATCTCATCCGCGTCGATGACGTGGTGCGGGTGCATGGGCTGGCCCGGCCGCACATCGTGAAGATCGTCCACGAGCTGGGGCGCGCCGGCTTCGTCAAGACCCAGCGCGGGCGGGGCGGCGGGTTCCGTCTTGCGTGTCCGGCCGAGGAGATCGTCGTGGGTGACGTCATCAGGTTGACCGAGGGGCCGCTCGATGTTGTCGAATGTTTCAATCCGGCGTCGAACACATGCCCCCTCATCGGGGTTTGCCGGCTGTCCCGGGGCCTCCACGAGGCCACCCGGGCGTTCATGGCGGTCCTCGACGATCTCACGCTGGCGGACATTTCCGCCAATCGCGATCAGCTCTTGGGGCGCATCGCGACCGTCGAGAAAGGCGCCCCGGCGCCGACGCGGAGCGCGACATGAGCATCGGCGACTGGACCGAACGGTTCCAGGGTACGCGCGGTCTTCCCCGGACGGTGCGCGACAGGCTGCTCGCCAGTGCACAGGTCGCACGCTACGCGCGCGGCCAGACCGTCTTCAGCCCCGATAATCGTCCCGACAACCTGATGTTTCTGGTCGAGGGAACGCTCCGGGTCTCGCAAACGGCCGAGTCGGGGCGGGAGATCGTGCTATACCGGGTGGAGGCGGGTGAAAGCTGCGTGCTGACGACGGCCTGCATGCTGGCCGAAGAGGCCTACAACGCCGAGGGGGTGGCGGAAACGGCGCTCGTTGCCGTTGCGCTCTCGCAAGAGACCTTCGATCTGCTGGCGGCGGAGGAACCGGCCTTTCGCAAGTTCGTGTTTGCGGCCTATTCGCGCCGTCTGCTGGATCTCCTGCATGTCGTGGACGAGGTGGCCTTCGGACGGATCGACGTGCGCCTCGCGGCAAGGCTGCTCGCTCTCTCCGGCACGGCTGTCGAAGTATCGGCGACGCATGACGACCTCGCCCGGGAGCTGGGCACGGCGCGCGAAGTCGTGTCCCGCGTCCTGCAGGACTTCCAGAAACGCGGGTTCGTGAGCCAGGCGCGCGGTCGGGTCCGGCTGCTCGCCCGCGAAAGCCTGCAGCGACTCGCCGAGAGCGATTGATCGACACGGCCCGCACGCGGCCTCCGGCGACGGACTTTTCCTGCGCTCAGTGACAATGTCACTGAAGCTTGTGCGGCAAAGCTATATTCGTCAGACAGCTTTTATCCTGGAGGATCTGCCGTGAGCGTCAATGTTGGAACCGTCGATCGTATCTTTCGGGCCGCCCTTGGCCTCGCGCTTCTCTATCTCGCGTTTCTGAGCGGTCTGCCGCTCTTCGAAGGCGCGCTGCTCAAATACGGCGCGGCTGTCGTGGGGCTCGTCATGCTGGTCGTTGCCGTGACCCGTGTCTGCCCGGTCTATTCCGTGCTCGGCGTCAAGACCTGCCGGGCCTGAGCCGATGGAGACCGTGTTTACACCCTGGGCCTCCCTCGGCGGCGGCGTTCTGATCGGTCTCGCGGCCACGTTGCTGATGCTGTTTCTCGGCCGGATCATGGGCGCGACCGGCATTCTTGCCGGCTTGCTCACACCGTCCTCGGGCAGCGAGTTCGCGTGGCGCGGCGCGGTGCTGCTGGGCATGGTGAGCGGGCCGCTTGCGCTGCTCGTGATCACCGGTGAGATGCCGGCGGTCCAGGTGCCCGTCTCGACAGCGATGCTGATCGGCGGCGGATTGCTCGTCGGCATTGGCGTGACCTTCGGGTCCGGCTGCACGTCCGGTCATGGCGTCTGTGGCATGGCGCGCTTGAGCGTCAGGTCGGTCGCCGCGACGCTCACCTTCATGATCACGACCTTCGCCACGGTCTACGTCGTTCGTCACGTTCTGGGAGCCTGAGCCATGCGTTTGATCGCCGCCTACATCATCGGACTGGTGTTCGGCACCGGAATCGCACTCTCCGGCATGGCGAACCCGGCCAAGGTACTGAACTTCTTTGACATCGCGGGCAGCTGGGACCCGTCGCTCATCTTCGTGATGGGCGGAGCGCTGGTGACGACCTTCATCGGCTACCGGCTGGTCTTCGGGCGGCCCGCGCCCGTTCTGGCGGAGGCGTTTCAGGTGCCGATCAGCCGCACCGTCGATGCCCGCCTTCTGGGCGGCTCGGCTGTGTTCGGTATCGGCTGGGGCATCGCCGGTTTTTGCCCGGGCGGAGCGTTGCCCGCGCTCGGGACCGGCCGGTGGGAAGTGTTCGCCTTCATCGCAGCAGTGGTCGGGGGCATCTTCCTCGCCAGGTTCCTCCAGTCCAGAGGCGCGAGCGCCCGGCGCGCAACCGCCTGACGGTCTGCAAAAGGAGAATTTCATGACTCGCTATCCGATCAATCTGGACGTCAAGCCCGATGTCCATGCGTTCTTCGACGACGCGACCAACACCATCAGCTACATTGTGAAGGATCCTGCGTCGAACGCCTGCGCGATCGTCGACAGCGTCATGGACTTTGATTATGCGGCAGGGCGTATCACATACGACCATGCCGACATGCTCATCCGCAAGGTGGAGGAAATGGGCCTGTCGGTGGAGTGGATCATCGAGACCCACGTTCACGCCGACCATCTGAGCGCTGCGCCGTACCTGCAGCAGAAACTGGGCGGAAAGATCGGCATCGGCGCCAGAATCATGGTAGTGCAGGACACCTTCGGCAAGGTGTTCAACGAGGGTACCGAGTTCCAGCGCGACGGATCGCAGTTCGACGCACTGTTCGAGGATGGCGACACCTACATGGTGGGAAACATGCAGGCGGTCGCAATGGCGACGCCCGGCCACACGCCTGCCTGTATGACACACGTGATGGGTGACGCGGCCTTCGTCGGCGACACGCTCTTCATGCCGGATGGCGGATCGGCGCGGGCGGACTTCCCCGGCGGCGACGCCGGTACACTCTACGATTCTATCCAGAAAGTGCTGTCGCTGCCCGACGAGACGCGGCTCTTCATGTGTCACGACTACGGCCCGAACGGGCGCGAAATCCGCTGGGAGACGACCGTCGCCGATGAAAGGGCCCACAACATCCACGTAGGCGCCGGCAAGACACGTGACGAGTTCATCAAGTTCCGGACCGAGCGCGATGCGCAGCTCGCCATGCCCAGGCTCATCATCCCGTCGCTTCAGGTCAATATGCGCGCGGGCAAAGTGCCTACCGACAAGGACGGCAATCGCGTGCTCAAGGTGCCAGTCAACGGTCTTTGAGAATAGAACAGCGGCAACACGGCGAAAGGAGGATTCCATGTCCAACAACAAGACGGTGGAAAACCTGAACAAGGCGCTTCAGATGGAAATGAGCGCCGCGCATCAATATCAATTGCATGCGCATGTCCTCGACGATTGGGGACTCAATTTGCTTGCAGACAAGATGCGCGAGGAACAGGCAGAAGAAATCGGGCACTCCGACCTGTTCATCGAGCGTATCATGTTCTTGAAAGGAACGCCTGAGATCGCTTTCGCGAAATCACCCAAGCGAGCCGAAACCCTGACAGACATGTTCAAGGCGGACCTCGCCGATGAAGAGGAAGCCGTTGAATTCTATCTCAGCGCGGCCCGACAGGCCTATGAAGCCAACGATGTCGGATCGCGCATGCTCTTCGAAAAGATCGCAATGGATGAGGAAGGCCATAAGGCCTGGTTGGAGCTGCAACTGGAGTTGATCGAGCGCATCGGTGAACAGGCGTACAGCGCGAAAATGGTTTCAGTCATACAAGACGAAGAACCATCTGCTTGAAGAAGTCCGCAGGTGTGATGGCGGCGTTTCGGCGCCGGTGGACCGTCTTCGATCAAAACCAACCGGGAGGAATGCAACAATGGAACTGAAAGAAATCTCGCCGAAAGTCACGGTGTCCCCGCAGATCGCAGCCTCGGACATGGCCGCGATCAAGTCGGCTGGTTATCGCGCAATCATCTGCAACCGCCCCGACGGGGAAGGCGCGGATCAGCCGAGCTTCGAGGAGATCGAGGCCGCTGCCAAGGCCGAGGGGATCGAGGCGAGATATGTCCCGGTTCAGTCCGGGATGGTAACTGACGACGATGTTGCTGCCTTCGGTCAGGCGCTGGCAGAGGTGCAACGCCCGGTTCTGGCCTACTGCCGGACTGGCACACGCTCGGCGACACTCTGGTCGCTGCACGAGGCGAAAAAGCGGCCGGTTTCCGAAATCCTCGCCATGACGAAGGCGGCAGGCTATGACATGAACGGTGTCGCGCGCCGCGTCGCCAATGGCGGGAAGACGCCGACCGACACCGGCGACGCTCATTACAAGGTGGTGATCGTCGGCGCGGGCGCCGGCGGCATCGCGGTCGCTGCCAGCCTCAAGGCGCGCAAGCCGGGCCTCGAGATCGCGATCATCGATCCTGCCGACATTCATTACTATCAGCCCGGCTGGACGATGGTCGGTGGCGGCATATTCGAGGCGCAGGAAACCGCCAAGACCATGGGCAGCCTGATCCCGAAAGATGTCACCTGGATCAAGGCCGCAGTCGCTGCGTTCGAGCCGCAGAACAACGCTGTCATCCTCGATGGCTGCCGCGTGGTGAAATACGATCGGCTTGTCGTTTGTCCTGGCCTTAAATTGGACTGGGGCAAGATCGAGGGCCTTGTCGAGACGCTCGGACGAAACGGCGTGACTTCGAACTATCGCTACGACCTCGCGCCCTATACCTGGCAACTGGTGCAGGAGATGCGCGGCGGGACCGCGGTCTTCACGCAGCCGCCGATGCCGATCAAATGCGCCGGCGCGCCGCAGAAGGCGATGTATCTCTCGGCCGACCACTGGCACCGCTCCGGGCGGCTGAAGGATATCGACATTCACTTCTGCAACGCGGGCGGCGTTCTCTTCGGCGTGAAGGACTACGTGCCGGCCTTGATGGAATACGTGAAGAAGTACGACGCGACGCTCGACTTCTTCCACAATCTCGTGGCGGTGGACGGACCGGCAAAAAAAGCCACCTTCGAAGTCAAGGAGCCGGAGAAGGAGCCCCGGCGCGTCGAGATGGAATTCGACATGATGCATGTCTGCCCGCCGCAGACCGCACCGGATTTCATCCGCGTCTCGCCCTTGGCCGATCAGGCGGGCTGGGTCGATGTCGATCAGGCCACACTGCGGCACAAGAGTTTCGACAATATCTGGGCGCTCGGCGACGTGATGAACGCGCCCAACGCCAAGACGGCCGCCGCGGCGCGCAAGCAGGCGCCCACGGTTGCCGAGAACATCGTTGCCGACATCGCCGGTCGCTCGGCCGTGGCGCAATACGACGGCTACGGCTCGTGCCCGCTGACGGTCGAGCGCGGCAAGATTGTCCTGGCCGAGTTCGGCTATGGCGGCGTGGTAATGCCGAGCTTCCCCTCTTTTGTGATCGACGGAACGAAGCCGAGCCGGGCCGCGTGGTTTCTGAAGGAGAAGATGCTGCCGCCGATCTACTGGCAGGCGATGCTTCGGGGGCGCGAGTGGATGGCGAAGCCCGCGAAGCTTGAGGTCGCTGCCGAGTAAGACGAGAACGCGCGCCGGCCTCTCCTCCCGCTGAGCACGCGTCCACGAACGGGGCGCACCGGTTGCGCCCCGTTCCCCAAACCCCAAGAGCTCACCCGCAATGATCCCAAGACTTGCCAGCTATTTTCCGATCCTCAGGTGGGGCCGGCAATACAACCGATCGGCGCTCACGAACGATCTCGTGGCGGCGGTGATCGTGACGATCATGCTGATCCCGCAGTCGCTGGCCTATGCGCTTCTGGCAGGCTTGCCGCCCGAAGCCGGGATCTACGCCTCGATCGCGCCGATCCTGCTCTACGCGGTCTTCGGCACGTCCCGCGCGCTCGCTGTGGGGCCTGTGGCGGTCGTGTCGCTCCTGACCGCCTCCGCCGTCGGTCAGGTCGCCGAGCAGGGCACCGCGGGCTATGCCGTCGCAGCGCTGACGCTCGCGGGGCTTTCCGGTGGCTTCCTGTTGCTGCTCGGCGTCTTCCGGCTGGGATTTCTGGCAAATTTCCTCAGCCATCCAGTGATCGCCGGGTTCATCACTGCTTCGGGCATCCTGATCGCGACGAGCCAGCTCAAGCATATCCTCGGGATCGAGGCGAGCGGTCACACGCTGATCGAGATGGTCGGTGCGCTTGTCTCGAATCTGGGGCAGATCAATCCGATAACGGTGGTCATAGGCGTCACGGCGACGGCATTTCTTTTCTGGGTGCGCAAGGGACTGAAGCCGCTCCTGCGCAAGATCGGCGCAGGTCCGCTTCTGGCCGACATAGTCACCAAGGCGGGGCCCGTGGCGGCAGTCGTGGTCACGACACTCGCGGTTTGGGCTTTCGGTCTCGCCGAGCGCGGCGTCTCCATCGTCGGCGAGGTGCCACAGTCCCTGCCGCCGCTGACCATGCCCGGTCTCGCACCCGAGCTGATCCGCCAACTGGCAATCCCGGCGATCCTGATCTCCATCATCGGCTTCGTGGAGTCCATTTCCGTCGCCCAGACGCTCGCTGCCAAGAAGCGTCAGCGCATCGACCCGAACCAGGAACTCATCGGCCTCGGCGCTGCGAATCTGGGCGCGGCCTTCACCGGCGGCTATCCCGTCACCGGCGGGTTCGCGCGCTCGGTCGTGAACTTCGACGCGGGCGCCGAAACGCCGGCTGCCGGCGCCTTTACCGCGATCGGCCTCGCGATTGCCGCGCTCGCCCTGACGCCGCTGGTCTATTACCTTCCCAACGCGACGCTGGCCGCCACAATCGTCGTCGCCGTGCTCAGCCTCGTCGACTTCTCGATCCTGAAGAAGACCTGGTCGTACTCACGCGCCGATTTCGCGGCGGTCACTGCCACGATTCTGCTGACCCTGACGCTGGGAGTCGAGATCGGCGTGGCCTCCGGCGTCATCCTCTCCATCGCGCTGCACCTCTACAAGACGTCCAAACCGCATGTCGCCGAGGTCGGGCTGGTTCCCGGAACGAACCATTTCCGGAACATCAACCGGCATGAAGTCGAAACGCATCCGGAGATCCTCGCCCTGCGTGTGGACGAGAGCCTCTACTTCGTGAACGCCCGGTTCCTCGAGGATCTGATCCAGGATCGCGTGGTCGACGGTCAGTCGCTGCGCCACGTGATCCTTATGTGCTCCGCGGTAAACGAGATCGACTACTCTGCCCTCGAAAGTCTGGAGGCGATCAATCACAGACTCACGGATCTTGGGGTCGGACTGCACCTATCGGAAGTGAAGGGTCCGGTGATGGACCGCCTCAGGACGACGCACTTCCTCGACCAACTCAATGGCCGCGTCTTCCTGTCCCAGTATGACGCCTGGAAGGCGCTCACCCAACCGGCCGATCCGGCCAAAGCCGCAGAATGACCTGAAAGGAAAGGACTGCATGACGATCCCGCATTCGAAAAGCGCATCCCGTGGACCTGGAAGCCCCGATGTCGTCGGTTTCTACGACGAGGCCTCGGGCAGCTGCCAGTACATCTGCATCGACCCGGCGACGAAGAAATGCGCGCTGATCGACGTGGTTCTCGACTTCAATCCCGCCCGCGCGCACACCTCGACCGAATGTGCCGACTGGGCGCTCGACTGGATCGAGCGCGAGGGTCTGACACTCGAATGGATCCTCGACACGCACCCCCATGCCGACCACCTGATGGCGGCCGCCTATCTCAAGGAGAAGACCGGCGCGCCCAACGCAATCGGCGAGAAGGTGCGCGAGATCGCAGAACTCTGGCGCGACTTCTACAACACGCCGGACGCATTCGACCCGGAGGCCGATTTCGATCGGCTCTTCGCCGAGGGCGACACGTTCCGCGTGGGCGAAATCGACGTGCGCGTGATGCTGTCGCCCGGCCACACTCTCGGCTCGATCACCTATGTGGTGGGCGACGCGATCTTCGCGCATGACACGTTCATGCAGCCTGACAGCGGAACCGCCCGCGCCGACTTCCCCGGCGGATCGGCCGCCATGCTCTACGACTCGCTGATGGCGATCCTCGCGCTGCCAGACGAGCATCGCATTTTCATTGGCCACGACTACGGCGCCAAGGGCCGCGATGGTCCGGCTTGGGAAAGTACAGTCGCCGAGCAGAAGGCGTCGAACAAGCACCTGGGGGGCGGCGTTCCGAAAGACGAATACGTGAAGGTCCGCGAGGCGCGAGACGCGACACTCAACCTACCCGACCGGATGCTGCATGCGCTGCAGTTCAATCTTCGGGGCGGCCGCCTGCCGGAACCGGAGGGTGACGGAAACAGCTACTTCAAGATACCGGCGAACAGGTTCTGATCATGGCACAACTCGAAAACTGGACTCCGGAACAAGTTAAGGCGGCGCTCGACGCGCACGAGATCGTATTGATCGATGTACGCACGCCGCCCGAATACATGATGGAGCATATTGATGGGGCACTGCTGATGCCCATGGCGTTCTTCCGTCCCGAAGCACTGCCCACACAGGACGGCAAGCGTATCGTGTTGCATTGCGGCTCGGGCGCCCGGTCAGGCAAGATAGCCGAGATCGCGCTGGCGGCGGGACTGTCGCCACTCGCGCATATGGAGGGCGGCTTCGGCGCATGGAAGCAGGCCGGTCTGCCCTACACCGGCACCGATATGGCCACGGGCGCACCCAAGGCGGTAGCGGCGGGCTGACGTGCCGGTTGATCGGCAAAGCCACGGAGAAGTCGCTTCGGCACCGTCGTCCCTTTGCGGCTTGGCTCTTTCGTCCCTACGGCCGGGGGTGCGCCTGGCGGTACTGAAACACGGCGACCACGTCATCTCGGGCGGTACGTGGCCGAACCGCACTGGGGATGCCAGCGGCAACCGTCATGTTTCCGATCGACGGAAATGTGACAGCGGCAGTTGCACCGTCGCCCGCAACCCGCCCTCTGCGCGATTCGACAGGACCACGTCGCCGCCATGGGCGCGCAGGATGGCCCGCGCGATGGGCAGGCCGAGGCCGATACCGCCCGTCTCGCGCGAGCGTGACGTCTCGAGCCGGGTGAAGGGGTCGAAGACCTTGTCCAGATCCTGCTCCGGGATGCCGGGACCATCGTCCTCGATCCGCATCTCCGCGCGATCGCCAACCCGCGTGACCGACACCCGCGCCCCGCGGCCGTAGCGCTGCGCGTTCTCCATCAGGTTGCGCAGGGCGCGCCGGATCGCCGTGCGGCGGACCTCGGCCCTGACCGGTTCCGATGATAACACGGCGATCTGCGGACCCGTCTCGGAGAGCTCGTCCGCGAGCTCGCCCACGAGAAGGGAAAGATCGCACGTCTCCATCGGCTGGTCGGTGGAGACGCCTCGCGCGTAGGCCAGCGTCGAGTCCACCATCTCCTGCATTTCTTCGAGCGTGGCGGCCATCCGTTCGCGCGTCTCGTCATCATCGACCATCTCCGCGCGGACCCGCAGCGCCGTGATGGGAGAACGCAGGTCGTGGCCGAGCGCGGCAAGCATCCGGGTTCGATCCGCGATCATGGCCGTAAGGCGCGCATGCATGCGCCCCAGTGCGTCGGACAGGGCGCGCACCTCGCGCGGGCCGTGCCTTGGCATCTTGGGAGCGGGCGCATCGAGGCCTAACCCGTCCGCGGCATCCGCAAGCTGCCGGAGCGGCCTGGTGATCCGTCCTAGCCCGAACCAGAGCGCCGCCATCAGCAGCGCCAGCGACAGAAGCGTGGCGCCCATGAGCGCGGGCGGCGCCTGGATGTCCGGCCTCTGGAACCGGGCTTGGACATTGAGCCAGTCGCCCTCGCCAAGCGGGATCGAAATCCGGAACTCCACCGGCGCGACACCCGCCGCGCGCATCCGCTCGTGCAGCCAGGCGAATGCGGCGGGCGGCTCTGCGGGCTGTCCATCATGCGGCGACACGGTGATTTCCGTCGCGCGGATGTCGCCGCCTTCGAGCGCCGGCAACTCCATGCGCCCTGTCTCGACTAAGGGCCCATCGCCCACGCTGAACCGGACAAGGCGGGAGTTCACCGCTGCGAGGATGCTCTCCTGGCTCTCGGTTGGCGCCGCATCGAGCGCGCGGGCCACCGCTTCAGCACGTTCGACCGTCTCGAACCGTTGTGCCGCGCGGATCGCCGCGCCGCGTTCGTCGGCGAAGAGCCAGATGCTGATCGCCTGCGCAGCCAGGAAGGCCCCGAGGATCAGTAGCGCCAATTGGCCGAGCAGGCTGCGGGGGACGAGACGCATCACGTCACCTCGCGGACGTCGGCGGCAAGGCTGTAGCCGCCCGACCGGATCGTCGCGATGATCTGAGGATGCGCCGGATCATCTTCGATCTTGCGGCGCAGGCGGCTCACCTGATTGTCTATGGTCCGGTCGAAGACATCCGCCGTGCGCCCGCTGGTGATGTCGAGCAGCTGGTCGCGCGACAGCACGAAGCGCGGCCGTTCGAGGAAGGCCGTCAGCAGTTTGAACTCCGCCGTGGTGAGCGAGACCTCGAGCCCGTCCTCGTGCGTCAGCGCGCGCGTGTCGGTGTCCAGCACCCATCCCGCGAAGGTCAGCTTGCGCCCGCCAAGCGCGCCCGCCAGCGGCTCGGGCCGGTCGGAGCGACGCAGGATCGCCTTCACCCGGGCCAGCAGCTCGCGCGGGTTGAAGGGCTTCACCAGGTAGTCGTCGGCGCCGACCTCGAGCCCCACGATCCGGTCGGTATCCTCGCCAAGCGCGCTGAGCATCAGCACCGGTGGACCGCCTGCCGCAGCCAGCCGACGCGCCGCCGACAGCCCGTCTTCCCCCGGCATCATCACGTCGAGCACGACGAGATCGAAGCGGCCCGCGCGGAGCGCCGCGTCCATTTCGGGCACGTCCCTGGCGGCGCTCGCGCGCATGCCGTTCTTTTCAAGGTAGCGCGTCACCGCATCGCGGATTTCACGATGATCGTCGACGACAAGAATATGCGGTGCGCGGGCGGGATCGGTCATAAGTCCTTGATAGCGCGGGGTGACCCTGTTCGGGAGATTATTCTGTCCAGATCCGTCGCAGCGAGGCGGCTTTGCGACAAAGCGATACAATTCGGGGGTCGGACCGGCACTCTTCTGCGACAAGGGGCCTCCATCTTCGCCTCATCGAAACCAGAAACCCGAAGAGGTGACCCATGAAACGCAAGACCATTCTGACCCTCGGCGCAGCCGCCACCGCCGCCGTGATCGGCGCCATCGCCATCCCCGCCATCGCCGGTGGCTGGGGTCCGCACGACGGCTGGGGCCCGCGACAGATGATGCAGATGATGCATGGCGACCAGGCCGGCTTCATGCAGGACGGCCGCGGCCCCGGCATGATGATGCAGCGCGGAGGGCCCCATTTCAATAATCCGGGGCCGATGGGGATGGGCGGCATGGCCGACAACCCGGTCTACCAGTCCTTCGACTCTGATGAGGACGGCACGGTGACGGCGGCCGAACTCGAGGCAGGCATCGCCGCGCTGCACACCGAGCACGATGGTGACGGGAACGGCGCGCTGTCCTCGGACGAGTTCGCAGCCCTCTTCGCAGAGGTCACCCGCGGCATGGCCGAGCGGCCCTTCACCATGCTCGATGCCAACGAGGACGGCGAAATCAGCGCCGAAGAGATGGCGTTCCCGGCGCAGATGATGGCCCGCATGCAGCGCATGCACGGCGCCGATGCCGAACAGCAATGACAAGAGCGTGCGGTCGGCGTCGCAACGGCGCCGGCCCGCTGCGCACGACGAGGGACCTGAGCCATGACCGCCACGACCGCCGCTCCACAAGGATATTCCGCCACCCAGATCGCCCTGCACTGGGCCGTCGCCGTGCTCGTCGCCGGGCAGTACATCTTCAAGGACGCCATCTCGGGCGCCTGGGATGCGATCCGCGCGGGCGAGACCTATGCCTTCGACCCGCTGATCCTCGCCCATGTGGCGGGCGGCGCATTGATCCTCGCCTTCGTCGTCTCGCGCCTCGTGCTGCGCCTGACCCGCGGTGTGCCTGCGGCCCCCGAGAACGAGCCCGCGCCGCTGAAGACCCTGAGTCACATCGCGCACTGGGCTTTCTACGCAGTGCTCGCGGCGATGGCCGTTACCGGCTCGCTGGCCTGGTTCGCTGACGTGACACCCGCCGCACAGGCGCACAACGTGCTCAAGGTCGTGCTGCTCGCCCTCATCGCGCTGCACGTGCTCGCGGTGCCGTTTCACCGCCTCGTTCTGAAGAACAACGTGATGCGGCGGATGATCCGCCCGTCTGCCTGAACAATGCGCCCGATGCGCACAGCAGGATCGGGCTATCCCACGCCCAGAAAATCAAGGAATTCACTCGTGAAACGCCACCTCATCCCCGCCATCTTTGTCCTCACCGCCACCGCCACCGCCACCGCTGCCCTGGCCCAGACCACGCCCGGAGACCAGTTCATGCAAAGCTGGGACCTTGATGGAAACGGCGCGGCAACACTGGAAGAATTGCGCGAAATGCGCGGCAACGTGTTCATGGCCTTCGATGCCGATCAGAATGACATCCTCGACGCCGATGAATACGTCTATTTCGACGAGGCGCGCGCCAATGACGTCGCCAACTACGAGGCCGACCAGCGCGATCAGATGCAGGCCGTTGCCGATGGCATGAACCTGACCGCCAGCGATACCGATGGCAATGGCATCGTCGGGCGTGAAGAGTTCCTCGCCGGCACGGACGGTTGGTTGGCCGAGCTCGACAAGGACGGCGATGGCGTCATCACGCTGGACGATTTTGCCATGTGATCATCCGGGGGCGCCGCTGCGCGCCCCCTGCCACCGGAAAGGATCAGACAGATGACCGCCCCCGACACCCCCGACCTGCCGCTCGACCTGGGCCGGGACACAGGCGACGCCGCCGCCCCGGCGCGGCGCCGGCGCTGGTTCCGCAAGCGTTATCTGTTGGTCCTGCTGATCCCGGTCTTCATGTTTTCGGGCGCAGTGATCGGGCTCTATTACCAGCCGCCGGGGCTGCAGAACTTCTATGCCCTAACCGGGCTGCAACCCGGCGGCGGGGCCGACAACCCGATCGCGCTGCCTCCCGAGATCGACCTGCCCGAGGAGATGGCCGAGACCCTGTTGCCGTCTGACGTGGTGGGTTTGGCGCGCCTGATGCCCCGTGGCGACGTCGCCATCGTCGCCGCCCCTTACGGCGCGGGCGATGCACGGGTCGCCGAGATCCTCGTCTCGGTCGGCGACCGCGTGTCCCGGGGCGACATGCTGGCCCGGCTCGACAACATGCAGG
The DNA here is from genome assembly GCF_003324675.1 of Paracoccus suum. Classification (NCBI taxonomy): domain Bacteria; kingdom Pseudomonadati; phylum Pseudomonadota; class Alphaproteobacteria; order Rhodobacterales; family Paracoccaceae; genus Paracoccus; species Paracoccus suum. The sequence goes on along the minus strand of NZ_CP030918.1, from coordinate 2,358,276 downwards.
CCCTGGAAAGCGCCGTCCTGACGGCGGAGGCAACCCTCGCCGTCCGGCAGGCGACCCTCGCGCAGACGCGCAGCGCCGTCGCCGCGAGCCGGGCCGAGGCGCAGGCGACCCTCGATCAGGCGCGCGCCACCGCGCGCGAGGCGCAAGCGAACCTCGCGCGGACCGAGGGGCTGGCCGAGCGCGGTGTCGCCACCGAGGCCACGCTCGATGCGGCGCGCACCGCGGCCGAGGAAGCCGGTCTGGCCGTCGTACGGGCCGAGGCGACACTGGCGCGCTTTACTGGCACGGCGCTGGACGACCAGCCCGATGTCGTCGTGGCCGCACGCAACGTGGACGCCGCGCAGGCGGAGCTTGCGCGTGCTCGCGCCGACATGGCCCAGGCCGAGGTGCGCGCGCCCGTCGACGGCACGATCCTCGAGGTCAACGCGACACCCGGCCAGCGCCCGCCCGCCGAAGGCATCATGGAGATGGGCGACACAAGCGCCATGATGGCAGAAGTCGAGGTCTGGCAGGATCGTGTCGCTGCCGTCGCGCCGGGCCAACCGGTCGAGCTTGCCGCCCCCGCACTGGGGCAAGGCGTGCGCGGCACGGTCGAAAGCATCGGCCTGACCGTCGGGCGGCAGGGACTGATCTCGGACGATGCCGCGGCAAATTCCGACGCGCGCGTGATCCGGGTGCTTGTGGCGCTCGATCCCGCGTCCTCGCGCCTTGCCGCGCGCTATGTCGGGCTGGAGGCGGTGGCCCGCATCGACACGGGCGCGCCTGCGCGGGTCGGTCAATGAGCCGTCTTCTGCAATGGATCTTCGGGCGGCTGCCGATCGGCTGGCTGCAACTGACCCACAAGCGGGGTCGGTTCGTGGCGGCCCTGTCGGGCGTCGCCTTCGCCAATGTCCTCGTTTTCGTGCAGCTCGGCATCATGAACTCGATGGCCGCGGCGACGCTGAAACCCTACGAGCTTTTCCAGGCCGACATCATGATCTCGGCCGCAGACGCCAACGCGTTGGCCGAAGGCAGCAACGTGGCGCGGCAATGGATGCTGCAGGCCTTCGCGGCCCCCGACGTCGTTGCCGGCATGGGGCTGTTCGTGGGCAACGCGCCCTGGGATCGCGGCGACACCGACATCACCTTCACCACCTTCGGGATCGACCCCGGCCAGCCGGGGTTCGCGTCGCCCGCGATCGCCGGCGATCTTGCGTTGCTGCAGGTGCAGGACGTCGCAATCCTCGACCGGCTGGCGCGCGGCCTGCCGCGCGACGAGGCCGCCGCGATCCGCCCGCAGACGCCCCTGTCCTTCGAGACGCAAGGCCGCACGCTCACTGCGCTCGACACCTTCGCGGGCGGCGGCGGCTTCGGGGGCGACGGCTACATGTTCGTGTCGGACCAGACCTTCCTTTCGCTCTTTCCTGCGCGCAGTTCGGCCGCGCCGGACCATATCCTGCTGCGCCTGCGGCCTGGTGCAGATGCGGACGCTGTCATCGCGCGGCTGGCTGGGCTGATTTCCGAGGACAGCCTGCGCATCCGCAGCTACGCCGAAGCCGCGCAGGAGGATCTGCGCTATCAGCAGACGCAGCGGCCCACGGGCGTGATCTTTGGTTTCGGCGTGCTGATCGGCGTTCTGGTCGGGCTCGTGATCGTCTACCAGGTCCTGTCGGCGGACGTGGCCGACCACCTGCGCGAATACGCGACCTTCAAGGCCATGGGCTACGGGCCGCGCTTCTTCCTCGGCATCGTCGTCGAGGAGGCGCTGGTGCTCGGCCTTCTGGGCTTTCTGCCCGGGCTTGTGGTGGGCACAGCGATTCTGACGCTCATGGGCGCAATCACCACCCTGCCGTTGTCGATGACGCCCGCTATGGCGCTCATGGTCTTCGCAGGCACGGTCGTCTTCTCAGTGCTCTCGGGGGTGATTGCCACGCGCAAGCTGTCCGCGGCCGACCCGGCCGACCTGTTCTGAGGAGCCACAGGCATGAGCAACGAGACCGTCCTCGACATACGCGGCCTGAACCACTGGTTCGGCAGCGGCGACGCGCGCAAACAGGCCTTGTTCGACATCGACATGACGCTGGAGCGTGGCAGCTTTACCGTGCTGATGGGGCCGTCGGGCTCTGGCAAGACCACGCTGCTGACACTGGCCGGATGTCTGCGCGGCGTGGAAGACGGGTCGGTGCGGCTCATGGGGCACGAGTTGCGCGATGCGCCCGAGGCAGAGCTGACCCTGCTGCGCCAGCGGCTGGGGTTCATCTTCCAGGCGCACAATCTGCATGAAAGCCTCACGGCGTTGCAGAACGTCATCATGGGGGTACAGGTCCGCCCCGGCGTGCCGGATGGTCTGGCCCGGCAAGCAGCGGCCCGTGCTCTCGATCTGGTTGGGCTGTCCGACCGACTGCACTACCTGCCCGCGAACCTGTCGGGCGGGCAGAAGCAGCGCGTCGCGGTGGCCCGTGCGCTGGTTGGCAACCCTGCGATGGTGCTGGCGGACGAGCCAACAGCAGCGTTGGACAAGGACAGCGCCGCCGATGTGATCGATCTTCTCAAGCGTCTCGCCGCGGCGCGGGGCACAACGACCCTTCTGGTCACCCACGACAACCGCATCCTCGACCGTGCCGACTGCATCCTCACGCTCGAGGATGGCCGTATCGTCTCCAGCGACATCGGACCGGCCGCAAAACTCACCGACCGCAACGAATATTCGGAGGCGGCGTCATCCAGTCCGCAGGGATGATCAAGATGGCGACGGAATTCTGTTCATGTGCCGCGACATCTTCCGGAATGGGACGCGCTCGCGGAGGCTCAACCATCTGATGTTGATTTTTTGCTTTTTATACAGAGCCTTGGGCGTCAGAGAACGTTCGACGCCAGACCCACCCCCTCCGCCATTTTCCCTGAAAAATTCACGATTATAAGGGTTTCAGGGGGGCTATTCCCGTATTGTTCCCCATTTTTTGGGGTCCTGACCGGCCGTCCCGACAGCGGAAACGCCAAGCCCCGGCGCAGGGCCGGGGCTCGACAGTGGGCCTTACGGCGCGGGTCGGGGCGCGTGCCCCTACACCCGATCCAGCACGCCCTTCACGCCCGCCTCGCGCAGCGCGGCCGCCAGCACGTCCGGCCGACGCCCGACGCGATCAGCTTCTTCACGTCCTCGGGGCCAATCGGCAGACGCCTAGCAAGGGCGGGATTGCGCGCCCGCAGGTCGGCATGGAAGTCCTCGATGAATGGTCAGCGGCAACCTTTGGCTGCAGGACGAGCGTCGCGGCGACGCGATCGACGTTGGCCGACAGCACGTTATCCACCACCTTCTAAAGGTGGCCGCGGTCGATCTTGTCCAGCAGCCGGTCTGCCTCGATGGCGGGCTTGTCCGTCAGTCCGATCCTGGGCCGACTTGGCCAGGGCGGCCTTGGTCCGCGCGTCGATTCCGACGACCAGCGTTGCCACCAATGCGATCGCCCCGTCCTGGGCGTTTGCGATGGCCTGTTTGATGATGCCGGCGGACATGGCCGCGACCGGGACGAGGGCAAGGAGCACGATCAAGGCTTTCGTTTCGGTCACGGAGTGGTCTCCTATCAAAGAAAGGGCTGTGAGGATCATGGCTCCGGAGACTCCGTCCGGGCACAACTGACGGAATTTCTACGGGTCCGAGACAGCTTCGTTGATGGCCCGTCACTCACGGCGTCGAGTGCCTGCTCAATCAGGTCCGCATCCAGCCGGTCAAACTTGTTTGCCAGCACCATCGCCGGATGGTTGACCGCGTTGGGTCGTCAGCACCCTCGATGGTCACCACGTGCGCGCGCGCCACATGATCCTCGCCACGGGTACCTACACCGGCGAGCTGGTCCCGCAACTGGCACGCCGACTCGCACGGACTGTTGTACCGGTGCTGTCGTGGCAGATGTCGACTGATCCCATCGGCGATAACCTTCGCCGCCATGTGCTGCCTGGACGGCAAGCGGTGTCAGACACGCGCGGCGACCTGCGATTCTTCCGCTACGACGCCCGCAACCGACTGGTCACGGGTGGTGTCGTAATGGGACACCGGGACATGGCCCGCCGGGTTGCACAAAAGGCCGCCTCGACCTTGGCCGAGGCATATCCCGAGCTTGGCGTTCAGCGGATGAGCCACGTCTGGTCGGGCTATGTCGGAATGACCTGGGACCGCTTTCCGCGGATCCACAAGCTGGGACCCGACGCGTGGACCTGGATCGGCTGCAATGGTCGCGGGGTCGCGTTAGGCGTCGCGCTGGGACGCGAAATGGCGCGTGCGGTATCGGGCACCGCCCTAGACACGCTGGCGCTGCCGCTGTCAGAGCCACAGCCCCTTCCCCTGCACCGCTTTGCCCGCTGGATTGCGCCCAATTATCTCGCCTGGATGCGCCGCAAGGATGTTCGGGAAATAAAGTGAGTTGCACGCACCTGGCGTGTCGGGCGGCTTAGGAAGATATCGCAAAAAAACTGGTGAGGCCTCGAGGGGACTGTGCCGCAACCTCGACGCCATTGATAGCTCACGGCAAGTGCCCGTCGCGCGGACACCTGCGCTGATGCCACACATCCATCGGCTGGCAGGGGCAGCTTTGCTGGTCCCGGCAGCGATTCTGCGTTTCAGAGCCGCGTCCGCGTCGGACAATCCTGGCAACTTTTCGACGCCGGCGTCTCCCCGCCACCTGCACGTCAATTCTGCTTGCGCGCCTTATGCAACTCTCTCTAATCTCAAGATATCAAGATATGTGATCCACCAATTTTCGTAGCGGATGGAGGATATCTCTGTGCTGAGGGCGATACTGACCACGGTTGCGTCTTTCGCGCTCGCCAACATGGCGACGGCAGAAGAAAACACGATCAACTTCAGATCCTGGGGCGGCGCCTACAGCGCCGCGCAAAAACAGGCCTACGTCCAGCGTTTCCAAGAGGCGACCGGGATAAAGGTCAACATGATCGACGTCGACAACCCGGCGACACCGATCAAGGCCGAGGTCGAGGCCGGTAACGTCATGACCGACGCTGCGACCGTGGAATACGCGGATGCGATCAGCCTGTGCGACCAGGGCCTGCTCGAGCCGATGGACATGGCGATCTTTGCGCCCGGCGCTGACGGCACGCCGCCGGAGAAGGATTTTCTGGAGGGGACGATCAGTGATTGCTTCGTGGCTAGCGACGTCTCGGCCACGATCATCGGCTATGACACCACCAAGTTTCCGAATGGCGAGCCCTCCACCGTCGCGGACTTCTTTGATCTCGAGAAATATCCCGGCAAGCGTGGCCTGAGAAAGAGCCCGAAGGTCAACCTTGAACTCGCGCTGATGGCGGACGGCGTCCCCCCGGCGGACGTCTACGCAACGCTGGAGACGCCGGAAGGCATCGACAGGGCCTTTAGGAAGCTCGACACCATCAAGCCCAGTGCGGTCTGGTGGGAGGCCGGCGCGCAGCCGCCACAGCTGTTGGCAGACGGCGAGGTCACCATGACCACCTCCTATAACGGGCGCATTTTCGATGCGATGATCAACGAAGCCAAACCCTTCAAGATCATCTGGCAGGGAGAGGTCTACGAGTTCGAGGGGATCGTCATTCCGAAAGGTGCCCCGAACGTCGAACTTGCCAAGAAATTCATCAATTTTGCCACCGAGCCTCAGTCGATGGCCAACCTGACCCGCTACATCAGCTATGGCCCCACCCGCAAATCGGCCGCCGCCCTTGTTACGACTTACAAGGACGACAAGACCGAAATGATGCCCAACCTGCCCACCAGCGAAGTGAATCTGAAGGAAGCCCTTCCCTCCAGCAACGAGTTCTGGGCAGATCACGACAGCGAATTGACCGAACGTTTCAATTCGTGGCTGGCGGGATGAATGGAACTGAGGATGGCAATTGAAATGGCGCCCCGCGTGGGCGCCGTTTTTAAGCTCGGGGCTGTCAGCTGAGAGAGTAGCGAGCCAACTGGCGTAGTATCCCTCCTAACAGCGCGGTCACGGGGGGCTGCTCAAGCCGATGGGACAGGTATCTTAGTCGCGGTTAGATCAACACGAGCTCTCTCTCTCGCGGCATTACCGATACGCCCCGCTGCCAAACCGCAGTAGCCCGCTGTAATGTGATCTTCTTCGCCATGCTTGCGACGACGAAGTTTTCTCCACCACTCCATCGCGGCTGCATACCCTCATGCGGTGCCCGCCCTTGCCAGCATTGCATGAAGCAGCACCGACGCTCCCGCCGCGAGATCCTCTGGCGAGGCATATTCCGCGACATTATGGCTGATGCCATCGCGGCACGGCACGAAGATCATCGCAGCGGGCGTGCCCTCGGCAATGTTGCAGGTATCGTGCAAGGCGCCGCTGGCCATTCGCATAGCGCTTTCGCCCAACAGGGCCGCGGCGTTTTCAACCGCGCTGACGCAGTTCGCATCCAGCCGCGTGGGGGAGATCTCGACGCGCTGTTCGACGGTGGCCTCACAACCCGCCGTACGCGCCTCGACGACGCACGCCTCCGAGCAGCGGCGGGCGAGGAGCGACAAGGTTGCCGGATCGGGATGACGGACATCGATGACGAAACGCACATCGCCCATGATGGTCGACGGGCCATCGGTTCCCGGTAGGAATTGGCCAACGCTGACGCGTGCATCGGGCTGCGCCCGGCCAATCTCCGACAGCGCGACCAACATCCGCGCAGACGCCAGCAGCGCGTCGCTCCGACTATCCATCGGCGTCGTGCCAGCGTGACCATCGCGTCCGCGGACCTCGACGTCCAGCCAGACCAGACCCTGGATCGATTCGACCACGCCGATGCGGCGGCCAGCCTGTTCGAGGATGGGCCCTTGCTCGATATGCAGCTCGAAGAATGAATCGAACCGGACCGCGGCGGGCCCGTCCGCGCCGCGCCAGCCGAGCCGCTCAGCCTCCTCGGCAAAGCATGAGCCTTCCAGCGTCGGCGCATTGTCCAGCGCGCCATCGTCGAGAAATCCGGCATACCACCCCGATCCGGTCAGACCGGGGGCAAAGCGCACCCCCTCTTCATTGGTCCAGTTGACGACCGCGAGCGGGGCAACGGTTTCGATTCCCGCGTCGTTCAGGGTCTCGACCACCTCGAGCGCGGCGAGAACGCCGGAAATCCCGTCGAACCTTCCGCCATGCGGTTGGGTGTCGAGGTGACTGCCCGAAGCCACAGGCAGGCGCGCGGGATCCGCGCCGGGCCGCAGAAAAATCATGTTCCCGGCCCTGTCGACGCGCATCTCCATGTTCGCCGCGCGGCCCCACTCGGCGAGCAACCGCCGCGCCTCGGCATCCTCGGGCGTCATGGCCAGCCGGCAGCAGCCGTCGCCCGCGATTGCCCCGATCCGCGCGATGTCCATGTGACGCTTCCACAGCCGCCCACCGTTGACACGGAGCGGCGCGGGCGAACCCTCCGCAGCAGTCATAGCGCCCTCTCTTTCCGTCCACTGACGAGTTGCGAAATGATGACCGCGAGGATCAATGCACCGCCGTAAAACAGATCCTGGACGAAGGTCTGAAAGCCCACTACGGATAGCCCGTTGATCCCGGTCACCAGGAAATAGACCGCTACCACCGAACCCAGTGCGTTGAACCTGCCGGGCTTGATGCATGTCGCACCCAGGAAAGCGGCGGCGAAGGCGGGCAGCAGCAGCGCGGTCCCGGAACTGGGATTGGCCGACCCCGTCGTGCCCGCGTAGAGGATGCCCGCGATCGCGCCCAACACGCCGGATATTACCAGCGCCATCAGCCGGACCCTGCCTACCGGCACACCGCTGAGCCGCGCAATTTCACGTCCGCGACCCGTGAACAGCAGCTGCTGGCCCAACGCGGTGTAGCCGAGCATGTACCAGACGCCCAGCGCCAGCAGCAGCGCATAGTAGAAGCTGAAAGGAATGCCGAACAGACGGTTGATGATGACGTATTTCAACAGCGCGGGTGACAGGCCTCCGATGGTCTGGGAATCGCTGACCCATAGCGTGACGCCGTGCAGGAACGTACCCATGCCCAATGTCACGATCAGCGAATGGACCCGAAAATAAAGGATGATCGCCGCATTGATCGCGCCGATGGCGGCCCCCACCAGCAACATCAGCGGAATGACCTCGCCGATTGGCAGGCCCATCCGCGCGTTCAGGATAGCGGTCAGCATCGAAACCAGCGTCAGGTTCTGCGCGATGGACAGGTCGAAATCCCCCGCGGTCAGCGGCACGATCAGGCCTAGCGTGACGATCACCAGAACGGCTTCCGAGCCGAGGATGGTCGAAAAGTTGGACCACGTAAGGAAGGAGTCGGGCCGCAAGGCCCCGAACAGCAGGATCACCACAATCCAGACAAAGATCAGTCCAAAGCGCTCGGCCTGCTCGGCCCAGTCAGATCGCGTCATGGACCCGGTCCTCTTGATAACAAGCCTCGGCAATGTGCTGTTTCGCGACATGATCGCCCTTCAATTGTGTCTTGATGCGGCCGCGGTCGAAGACCAGCACTCGATGGGCAATGGCTTCCAGCTGGTCGAACTCCGACGTGGCGCAGATCACCGCCGTTCCCGATGCGCAGAGTTCGGCGATCCGCTCGAAAATCTCGCGACGGGCACCGACATCGATACCCTGGGTCGGTTCGTCCAGCAGCACCAGCCTCGGGCCAAGCTGGAACCACTTGCCCAGAACCAGCTTTTGCTGGTTGCCGCCGGAAAGCTCGCCCGCCGCCTGCGCGGGATGACGCGCCTTCACGCCGAACCGGTCCATCAGGACGCGAGTCGCCTTGTTGCGTGCGTCGGGATGGATGGTGCGGCTTTTCCCCAAAAGCGGCAGCATCGCATTTTCGGCGAGGCTGATGTCGAGCGCGAGGCCGGCTTTTTGCCGATCCCCGGGAATGAGAACGATGCCATCCCGTTTTGCGCGGGCAGGCGTGACCGAGGCGACAGCCACGGTTTGCCCATCCACGGTCAGTTGGCCGCCAGCCGCGGATCGCGCCCCGGCGAGCAGATATGGCACCTCGTCATAGCCGGAACCCAAAAGGCCGGTCAGCCCGAGGACCTCGCCGGCCCGCACCTCGAAGGACAGTGGCGACAGGGTCGCGCTCGTCAAATCTTCGACGCGCACCCGAACCGGCGCCGTGTCGACCGGCGCGGGAATTACGCGGCCCCCAGCAACGTCGCTGCCAACGATAGCGCGCACGATAGCGTCTCGCGGCGTGTTCCGTGTCACGAAGGTCGATACCACGCACCCGTCACGCAGGATCGTTGCACGCTCGGTGATCTCCAAGATCTCGTCGATGTCATGCGACACAAAGACGATGCTGACCCCCTGTCCCGCCAGTCTGCGCATGAGGCCGAAAAGCTCGCGCACATCGTCGAGCGGTAGGAACGGGGTCGGCTCGTCGAGGACAAGCACCCCGCCCGTATCAGCAAGCCGGTCGGCGGCGCGGACAATGGCAAACTCCGCCCGCTGCACCTGCGTCAGGTCTTCGACCGGCGTGCGCGGATCCAGTCGCAGGCCGTGCTTTTCGAACAGGGCGCGAGCCCGGCGGGTTTGCGCCGCCCAGTCAATATGCCAGCGGCCAAGATGGCGACGGTCACCTGCGATCAGGTTCTCGATTACCGTCGCCTCAGGCAAAAGGGCCAGGTTCTGGTGGACAAAGGCAAGCCCGTGCCTCTCGCCCTCGCCGGGGGCCAGCGGCAAGGAAACCTGCCGGCCATCAACCTCGAGCCGACCGGCGTCTGGGGCATGCACCCCTGCCAGGACCTTGATCAGTGTGGATTTGCCGGACCCGTTGGTCCCGAGCAGGCCATGGATTTCCCCCGATGCGACTGTCAGGTCGACATCGCGCAGGGCATGGACGCCGCCAAATGACTTCGTCAGCCCCGAGATGGCCAGCCGCGGCGCAGCCTCCACTATTCCAGCTTCCACAGGGACTTGTAGCCCGCCACATAGGCGTCGCCGTAGCCCTCGGACGCTTTCGCCGGCTTGCTGACCCCGTCCATATGCTCGGCATCGAATACCTTCAGCGGGACCTTGGAATCGCGAACTGCGGGAAGGTCGCACAGCAGCCGCATTTCCGCGTCCAACATGGCATGCGAGATCCAGTCTAGGTTTTCGCCGATATCCATCTCGACGCTGCCGTCGCGGATCATGTCCAGCACAAAGGGCGTCCCGTTGAAGGTGGCGACTTTCACCTGAGCCGTCTTGCCCGCGATCTGGATCGCCGGGACCACGAATTGCGACATGCTGTCATAGATCGGGATGATGTAGTTCAGGTTCGCGTTGGTCTGCAGCTTGCCCTGCACCAGCGGCTGGACCTTAGTCGCCCAGTCGACGATCGGAACGTTCGCCAGCTCAAAGGCGCAATCCGGGCAGTTCGCCGCAAATGCGGACTTAAGGCCATCCACGATACTGTCTGTGGATAACGCCTCGTTGGAGGTCAGGACCAGCGCGTTCACCTTTCCGCCGGTCTTGGCGATGGTCCAGTCGGCCATCAGTTCACCCGCCTTGCGGTAGTCGATGGCCGTCGCGGAATCGACACCGGCCGGCGGCTCCTGCTCGAGACCCGTCAGATGCGATGCAACGACCTTAACGCCCTTCCCTTGGGCGCCGATCACTTGCGGCTGAAAGAAGCGGGGGTCCGCGCCGGCCAGCAGGCTGATCAGGTTGAAGCCGTTATTAGCCCCGTATTCCATGCCTTGGATATACTGGGTCGGGCTGCCCTGATTCTCCCACTGGCGATGCTCGAAGCCGAGGGTCTTGGCCAACGCGTCCTTGCCGTCAGCGATAGTCTTGATGAAAGGAATCGCACTGGAGGCCGGGATCGTCAGGATCTTCTTGCCCTTCATGCAGGCGCGGGCGTCGAACGGCTCACCTGGCGCCGTGAATTCGGGTTGACCCGAATACGCCGCGATCTCGGCCTTCGCGGCTTCCACACCGTCCCGGGCGTGGGCCGGCAGCCCCGCGGCCAGCAGCACGGCTACGGCGATAATGGGCGCGGAATTGTGGACGTTCATCTCTTCGCATCTCCTCGGGCTGCTGTTGGTCAAGCGGGTCGGCGCAAAAGCTTCGTTTCGGCGTTGTCGATCGCGCCATCCACGATGGCGACCCCGTACTGCGCGCGGGCATCATCCGCGGTGATCAAGCCGTCCAGAAGGTCGTCGAGAACGGCTTGCGGATCACGTTCGTGCGGATTGCCGTAACCGCCGCCGCACGGACCGACCGCCGTGAGGCGATCCCCGCGTGACAGGTGGCGGTAGGGAATCTTGGACGGCAAAGCCTCGGGGGCAAGATTGCCGCCGCGGGCGAGCTCGATCCGTGCCGGGGCGCCGTCTGCCCCTCCCGCAAAGCCCCAGGGCGCGAACCGCTGCCCGTCGCCTTCGATAGAAACGGCCCCGTCCTCCAACATCTCGAAGGAGCGGACCGAGCCGATACCGCCCCGCCATTTACCCGGTCCGGCCACACGCTCGCGCAGCTCATAGGTCCGCACCCGCAGGGGTAGGTGCGACTCGATATCCTCGACCGGGTTGTTGCGGGTGTTGGCGTAGAGGGTGTCGACCGCGTCCATGCCGTCCTTCCCGGCGCGGCCACCGTACGAGCCCTCCATGATCTCCATGTGCACCCACGGGGCGCCCTGAGACGCGCCGGAGAAAGCCATGACGCGCAAATTACCGATCCCCGCGCTGACCTGCTCAGGAACCGCCGGCGCGATCGCCTTCATGATCGTGTCGGCCAGGGCATTTCCAGGACAGAAACGCGCAATTACAGGGGCCGGAAAGATCGGATTGGCCAGACAGCCCTTGGGGGCATGAATCGTGATGGGCCGCGTCAAACCGCTGTTTTGCGGAATGTTCCCGTAGATTTCGCTGTCCAGCAGGATCGAGCGGAGCGTAAGCCAGACCGCGCAATCCACGGTGCCGACGAAGGGCATGTTGATCGGTCGGTTGGAAGTCTGCGGCGCCGTGCCTGTCAGATCAACATGCAGATCCGAGCCCTTGACGGTCAGGGTCACTTCGATGGGTAGGTCGCGCAGCGCCGGATCGTCGCTGTCAATGTACCCGTCGATGAAAGTGCGGGCATTGTAGCTGCCGTCCGGAAGGCGCTCGATCGCCGCCCGCATCAGCCGCTCGGAATAATCGAGCAGATTCTCATAGGCCGCGGTCACCGCCTCCAGGCCGTATTTATCCAGCAATTCGCCATAGCGCTCTGCCCCGATACGGGCCGCCGCGACTTGCGCCTCCATGTCGCCGACCACGAGGTCGGGAATGCGGATATTCGCGCGCAAGATCTGCCACACGGGCTCGACCCGGCGGCCGGCGTCGTAAACCCGGATTGCCTTGAACTGCAGCCCCTCGGCATAGGTGTCGACCGCGTCGACGATACCGCAACTGCCGGGGGTCAGGGCCCCAATTTCGAGATGGTGCGCGGTCGTCACCGAAAAACCGACCAGCGCGCCATGGTGGAAAACCGGCACGGCAAACCCCACGTCCGGGCCGTGCGAGGCGCCGCCATAGGGGTCGTTGTGCATGAAGACATCGCCCGGCTGCACGTGATCGCCCCGCGCTTCCAACTCGCGTAGGATGCCGGTGATATATCCCGGAATTGGACCGGACTGCAGCGGCGTACTCATGGTGCATTCGCACAGCTGCCTGCCCTGCGCGTCGGTCAGCGCCGCGCCGAAATCCTCGCTCTCGCGGATGATGCTGGAATAGCTCATCCGCATCAGCTTGTGGCCCATCTCAATGGCGATGCTCTCCAGCGCGCCGTGGATGACAGCGGCAAGGAAGGGGTCGATTGGTGACGTCATCGCATCCTCCTCAGGCTGCATCGATCAGGGTCAACATGAGGTTTCCGGCGGCGTCCTGTACGAAACTCCAGCCGGGCGGCACGACCGTGGTGGTATCGATCTGCAGCACGATCGCAGGCCCCTCAAGGGGTTGATCGACCCCCAACTCCTCGCGTTCATAATGGGGGATGTCGTATTCGCCGAGGACGTCATTGACCCGGAACACGCATCGACCACGACCTACCGGCCGCGGCGCGGCACGCTCGGGCGGCCGCGGAGGTCGATCAAGCTTTTCGACCTCGCCGATGCCCCGCGCCTTGACCGTGACAATCTCGATCGGACTATCGGTGAAGGCGTGCCCGTACTCGGCGCGGTGGCGGTCATGGAACGCCTGCCATACTCCCTCCAGTGCAGCCTCGTCCAACAGTCCGGCCGGCAGGTCGATCTTCAGCTCGTAGCCCTGCCCAACGTAGCGCAGATCGCCCTCGCGCAGCAGCTTTCGACGGGCGGGCTGCACGCCGTCCCCCTCGAAAAGGTTGGCCAGTTCCGCCTCCATGTCATCGAAGAGGCCATTCAGGCGATCCACGTCGATCGCGCCTTTGACCGCAAAGGCGGTGCGCAGGACGTGATATTCCAGATCCGCGGTGAGCAGGCCCGTCGCGGAAGTGATTCCCGGATGTCGCGGGATCAGCACGCTGCGGATTCCCAGCATTCCCGCCACTTCGGCAGCATGAAGCGGCCCGGCTCCGCCGAACCCGGCGAGCGTAAAATCCCGCGGATCGATGCCCTTCTGCACGGTGCGCGAACGGATGGCGTTGGCCATGTTGCTGTTCAGCACGGTCAGCGCCCCTTCTGCCGTTTCCTCTGGCCCGCGCCCGAGTTCCGCGGCAAGGGTGGCGATCACCGCCTCTGACGCGGCGCGGTCCAGCGCCATGCGGCCACCGAGGAAGCGCTCGGGCACCAACCGTCCCAGCACGACGTTGGCGTCCGTCACCGTAGGACAGGTGCCCCCACGGCCGTAAGCTGCGGGCCCGGGGTCCGCGCCCGCGCTCTGCGGCCCTACACGGAACGCTCCGCCGGCGTCGATGTGGGCGATCGAGCCTCCGCCTGCACCGATGGTGTGAATGTCAATCATCGGCAGCATCACCGGAAAGCCGGCGATGCTTGCGCTGCGCGCGTCCGCCTCGGCCAGGCGGCCGTCCTGGATGATGCCGATGTCGGCGCTCGTCCCGCCGATATCGAGCGTGATGAGCCGGTCGGTTCCCGAGTGCCGCCCGATCCAGGCGCCGGCGCGAACGCCAGCTACCAGACCCGACAGCAGCGTCGCCGCGGGTTTTTCCGCGATCATCGTGGGCGTCGCCAACCCGCCGCTGGAGGTCATCACGTGAAGCTCGGCCGTGATGCCCAAGCCGCGCATCCGGTCTTCGAGTTCCGCAATGTAGCGGCGGACCTTGGGTCCGATGAACGCCGACATGGCGGCCGTGGTAAACCGCTCGAACTCGCGGAATTGCGGCGCGACCTCTGACGAGGTGGTCACGAAAACGTCCGGCAGCACGCCGCGGACGATTTCCGCCGCGCGCCGCTCATGGGCGGGGTTGACGTAGGAGAACAGAAACCCGACGAGAACCGCCTCGACGCCGGCCTCGCCAAGCTTGCGCGCCGCCTCGGCCACCGCAACCTCGTCAAGCGGCTCCAACTCCTGCCCGGAGGCGTCGAGCCGCCCGTTCACCGTCAGCCGGTGCCTGCGGCGGATCATCGGGCGGCTCTGCCACGGCAAATCCTGGATGATCGAGTAATGCTGCGGTCGCTGGTGGCGGCCTATATGCAGAATATCGCGAAAGCCGGCGTTGGTGATCATGCCGGTCACCGCACCGCTATGGGTCAGCATGGCGTTGGTGCCGACCGTCGTGCCGTGAAATAGCATCTCGATCTCGGCCGGCTTCACACCCGCTAGGGCACAGATGCCGGTGATCCCTTCAACCACCCCCAGCGCCGGATTGGACGGCGTGGACGGCGTCTTGTGGATCGTCACGCGCTCGCTGCCCAGATCCGCTAGCAGAAGGTCCGTGAAGGTCCCGCCAACATCCACCCCAAGTGCCAGCATTCCGCAATCTCCTCCCTCTTCGAATCGAAGTTTGATCCAAATGGATTTATCTTGCAAGCATGGCGGCCCCCCGCCGTGGATTCTAAAAGAGGCCGGTCAGAAGGGATGCGCGGCTATGGACCACAGACGAAAAACGCTGTTCTCGGGCGAGCTCGGTCCGCTGATGCTGCTCAGCCATGTCGTGCTGGGAAACAACCTCGTCACGGACCGCTTCACGCGGCGGCAGTTCGACCTGCCGGTGCAGGCCTGGTCGGCGCTTTACGCCATCTCGCAGTTTCCCGGCATCCGCGCCAAGGAGATCGCGTTTCTCTTTCCGCGCCCGCAGAACACGATCAGCCGCGCTCTGGCGACGCTTGAGGAGCGCGGTCTGATCACGCGCGAGGCCTCGGGTGAGGACGCGCGCGAGAAGCTGCTGTTCATCAGTCCCGAGGGCGAAGCTACCTTGAAGCCGTTGATCAGCGCTTCGCTGGAGCGACAGAAGGAGCTGTTTGGCGGATTGACGGGTGAGCAAACGCGTACGCTGATGAGTCTTTTGGAGCTGGTCGTGGAGAGCCCCGGCCTTATCGACAGTACGGCGATGGACGGCAGCGTTTTCGATCAGGCAGATGGGACTGAGGCGGAGTCACAATCGCGGTGGATCACAGGGGGAAGTTCATCCGCGGGTGCAAAGGCAGAATAATCTGACGGAGCCGGGGGCTAGCTCCCCTCCTTTCGCGACAGATGATCTCACCTACCGCCTCCAAATAAACCCGCGATCAGTCCGACAGGTCATCAAGCTGGAACCGAATCGTCACCTCTTCGATGTCCAGATCGCGTTCCAGGTTGTGCAGCGTTTCATCCTCGATCAGCCCGGCCCGGTGCAGCCGGATCAGCTCGGCGCGCCCGGAGCTGATGCCGGCGTCGAGCAGCTCGAAATGCGCGCGCATCTGCTCCAGTGACGTTGGGCTCGGTTGCATAATGCTCGGTGCCTTTCAGGCGTTTCAGTGATTGTTCGAGCAAGACAGGATGGCGCAGTTCGCCATCCGGGCCAAAGGCCCGCGCCTTGATCTGGGCATGGCGAGCCTGGGCGACGGCATATTCCGCCTCGGCGATGCTCAGGGCACCCCGTTCGACGACAGCATCATGCGGTATCTGTGGCGACGCGACGCGCTTGTGCCCGTCGTGGGCGGCGCGCTGCGCGAGCGGCGCTCAAAGGCCGGGCTGCTGCCTCCTGGCTGCCCGACCATCCGCTACCCGTCCGACAGCTACATGGGACGGATCATCGCCAGCCACGAACGCCGCGCGGTGGCCCGATTAGAGGGCCCGACGGCGGTCGAGTCGGCATTTTCCGTCGGGATGTCCCGGCTGGTTGCTGCGGGTGTCGGGGCAGGCTGGACGCCCCACTCGATCGCTCAGGCCGATCTCGCGACTGGCAGGGCAGTCACGCTGTCCGCTGATTACGGCCGTATTCCACTGGATATCGTATTGTTCGTCCGCCGGTCGAACACACGCGCCGCCACGCTGATCGAGACCCTTTCGTCCGCCGGACCCCCGGACACGCAGTCCTCGTCGTAAGACCAACTGCGCGCAACTCCCGTGCGCTCGAACGGAATCTTGAAGTGACCTGTCCTGACCGAAATTGACAGTTGTTCCCGTGAGGCGAGCGTGAACGGGCCTGTTAGGGACGGAACTCTCCTTCGGTGAGCCCTGACACTAGCCGAAACGCAGACCGAGTGGAGCGCGGCGCGGTAGTCCAGCAAGCACCGATCTGCTCGAGGAGCGAGCGCTAGGGACCGATCCGCCCACTCGGGCGCTCCAACTCCAAAAGCTTTACGCGATCGGGCAAAGCCTACGGGAATGCAACCTTAGTTAAAAGTCGCGCCGCCCTCCACGTATAGAGTTTGACCAGTAGTCAGTGAAGCTTGATCGCTGGCCAGAAACAACACGGAGTTCGCAAGTGGACAACACCGACGTCCCTTCGCGCCCCTAGCGCGCACCACCCCGAACCCGCCATCGGCGCGGTGCGGCTGTTACCTAGGATGGCGGCAACCCCGGACGCGTTGATACTTCCGTCGTTCAGACATTCGGAGCAGTCGGAAAGCCAGCCCTTTGCAGTTGCGGATCGGGAACTAGGAGGGCGACAGCATCCGACCAAAGTAATCTCGGCTCTTAAAAGGCATTTCCTGCCGAGCGGGCGCCACCAGAGTTTCGGCACGAGAGTATATAGGTTTCGATGAACCAATGTGCGCTGAGGGCTCGAAGCAGTTAATCGCGCCGCTGCGTTTGATGGCCGTTTTTGTCGCCATGTCGGCCTATCCGCTGACGGCAGAGCAAGAAGGGGATCTAGTGGGGTCACGATCGTCAAAATCTACACGTCGTTCCTTGTCGACTTGATCGCGCACGTAGATGGTCTTGATCCCCGGAGCGAGTGCCCTCGAATCGTGTTGGGTTGGCCCGAACTGGTCAGGTTGGCGAGTTCTGGCGGACCACCCTGATCGGTAAACGCCGTCATATGGGGCGGCGTTATGCGTGCGAGGTTCCGGAGGCGGTAGCGGGTTTATCGACCCCCTCACGATCCGCCGAGCCGACAGGCGACGACCTGATGCCGCCGCGGATCGAACTGCAGGGCAGCCTCGCAGCGATCCTGCGCGTCAGGCTGGGTGTGGAGGACACTCCGGACGGTAAGACCTCCTGCGAGAAGGAGGTCTTGCACTGCAGAGAATCTGGTTGCGAGGACAGGATTTCGATTATTGCGAAAGATCCTGTCCTGGCCTGGGCTGCGTCAAGCAGCATTCAGAACGGTGCGTCAGCAGGCTGACCAGCCCCTTCACGCCGTCGAGGTAATTTCCTACTCGCATGTTCTCATCAAAGCTGTGCTGACGATTGTCCGAGTTGACCAAGGGCACAATAGCGAAGGGCACGTTCAGCGCCTGGACCGCCGCGCCGGTCGGAACCGTGCCGCCCATCATGCGGATGCGCACTGGATCGGGTGGGTGCATAGTTGCCATAGTGCCCGCTGTGCAGTTCACTCGTGCCGCCGAACACGGTCAAGGTTGCAGCCTGCAGCCCGCGGTTCCCGAAGACCAGCGTCGGCCGGTTGCTCTCGTGCATCGGGCCGTCGAGCACCACCAGCGCGTCGGCCTTCAACTGATCGAGGTTACGTTCGATCACGCCGCCCAGCGTGGGCGAGCCCTGCTCCTCGTCTGAGTCAAGCAATACCTTGACATTGACCGCCGGATCCTCCCCCGCGGCCTTCATCTCATCAATCGCCGCCAACAGCATCATATCGGCGCCTTGTCATCCGAAGATGAGCGCGCTCGCCCGCTACGACGACCGCCCGGAGGTTCAGTTAACGCCGCGTCACATACAAGTATAAGAGGTCGTATCTCGGGTAGTTCCGCACATCCGTGTGTCCGAACTTGACCGGCGAGATGTGGCTGTTGAATGCCTAAGCGGATTCGCCCAGCAGTTCCAAGATCTGGTCGCGGTCGATGGCATGAACCGCCGCGAGGCGGCCCCGCACGTCGTCGAAGGGCGGCTTGTTGCAGCGGAAGTACAGGTACTTGTGCTCGCACGAAAGACTGCTGGAGGCGACAAAGTTGGGATGGTTCTTAACAGATTCAAACTGCTCTGGCTCCGGCCGCTCGCTCGTTTGATATTGGCCGTTCAGCCCCGCCATATTCAGGATATTGAACAGGGCACTCCGTTATGTTAAGTCACTTGAATATCTGTCCTTTAATCTTGAATTTTACTCCAACCCCATGACCTCGCGCTCCTCAGGGCGCTGTGCTCGTCTCTAGGCTGACGCGCGCAGTCACCCCTACTGTCTTTTCCCCCCACAATCGGGAAACCTGACGTGCAGCGTAGAACCCGAGGATGGCAAACATGCGCGTTGGGCGTTCCCTTGGCGTGTCGCTGCTGCCGCTATTTCTGGGGCTGGTGCTCTTTGCGGCTTCGCTGACCCCGTCGCTGATTCCCCGGGCCTGGGCGGTGCAAGGCGCGCTCGGCGGGCTTGTCGCAGCGCTGGGCTACATGATCGGTCGCCTCCTGCTGACGCTGTGGCGCGCGCTGGAACTGCCCATGCTGCGCGGTCGCGCGGCGCTCTACGGGCATCTGATCGCTGCTATCCCGGTGCTGATGGCACTCGTTCTGTGCCTCGGGCATGCGCGCGGCTGGCAGAACGGCATCCGCAGTCGCATGGGGATGGAGTTGATCGACACCATCGACGTGCCCAACATGGTCCTCGTCGCGGTGACCGTGCTGGCCGTGCTGTTGCTGTTGGGCGGCCTGGTGCAGGGCGCGTTCGACCGGTTGCGCGCGCGCCTTTACCGCCACATGCCGCGGCGGACGGCGAATGTTGCGGGCCTGCTGATCGTGATCGTCGCGCTGACGATCGGCACACGGGACGGCGTGCTCGACCGCGTCGTCCGCGCCTTGGACGAATCCTACACCACTGCGCAGGAGTTGTTCGACACCGCCCCGCCGGCGCCCGCGGACCCCCGCACGCCGGGCAGCGCGGCGTCGCTGGTCGACTGGGGCTCGATGGGCCAGCCGGGCCGGAATTTCGTCACGGGCGGCCCCGATGGGGCGGCTATCGCTGCCTTCAGCGGACGTCCGGCCAAGAACCCGATCCGCGTTTATGTCGGCCTGGCCGAGGCCGACACGGCTGAAGCCCGGGCCGACCGGGCGCTGGAAGAACTGATCCGCCTCGGCGGGTTCGATCGCAAGGTGCTGATCGTTGCGATGCCAACGGGCACTGGCTGGCTCGATCCGGGCAGTTTCGACGTGGTCGAATACATGCAAGACGGCGACATCGCATCGGTCGCGGTACAGTATTCCTACCTGCAGTCGCCATTGGCCCTGCTTCTGGAAACGCGGGCCGGACTGGACCAGGCACGGGCGCTGATCCGCGCGGTGCACCGCCACTGGCGCAGCCTGCCGAGGGACAGCAGGCCTCGCCTCTATATCCACGGGCTCAGCCTCGGGGCCTGGGCGTCGATGTATGGGACGGACCTGTTCTCGCTGCTAGACAGCCCCATCAACGGTGCGTTGTGGGCCGGTCCCCCCTTCCCTTCCGCTCGCTGGAACGAGGCCATGGCCGAGCGCAATCCCGGCACCCCCTATGTCGCGCCACAGGTTGGCGAGAGCCGTCTGATCCGTTTTGCCAGCCACACGCAGGATGCGGGGGGCGCACAGGGCTGGGGCGACATGCGGCTGATGTTCCTGCAGTATTCCAGCGATCCGATCGTGTTTTACGAGCCGGCCTCTTTCTGGCGGCCCCCGGTCTGGATGCGCGAGGCCCCTGCCCCGGACGTATCGCCCGACCTGACCTTCACGCCAGTCGTGACCCAGTTCCAGCTGGTCGTCGACATGATCCTGGCGACGAGCGCGCCTGCGGGTCACGGCCATTCCTATTATGCGCGCGACTATATCGGCCCGTGGGTCGCCGTGACGGATCCTGAAGGGTGGACCCAGGCTGACAGCGATCGCCTCGCCGCCCATTGCAACAGAGGGTTCCAGCAGGGATGCGACAACGGCTGAAGCGCACGGGCCTGATCGCCGCCGCCGTGGCGTTGCTGATGCTGCTGGCCGTCGGCGTCAACACCGGGCGGCAATGGGCCGGCTGGACGGGTGCGTCCGACACGGCGGCCGAGCGCCGCGCTGCGCTGTTGCCGTATTGGCAGCTTACCCCTCCACCTGCCGGAGTCGCCGAAATCGGGGGCGCCGTCTTGCTGTCCGGCTGCGACGGTGTCCACGACAACATGGATTTCTGGGCGGGACGGCTCGCCAGCCACGGCTACCTCGCCCTTGTCCTCGACAGCCACAGCCCGCGCGGCCTCGACCGACTGGAGGCCTGGCGGCTGGTCTGCGCCGGGCAGGCCCTGCCGGGGGCCGAGCGTGCGGGGGATGTCGCGGTCGCCTTGGCCGATCCGGTTCTGCCCCCGGGGCGGCGGGTCGTCCTCGGCGCCTCGCATGGCGGCTGGGCGGCGATGGAGTTCCTGCGCCAGGCAGTGACCGGGCAGCCCTCGCCCGCTTTGCAAAGCTGGCCTGCCACCCACCCCCGGCTGCTTGCCAGCCTGGACGCGGTAATCCTGCTCTACCCGTATTGCGGCCTGCTGAACGGCGCGGACCAGGGCGACTGGACCCGCGCCCCGCCGATCCTGATGCTGCTTGCCGCCGAGGACCAGATCATCAGCACCCCCGCCTGTGAAGATCTCGCCGACCGCCTCCGGCGCCGCGGAGCGCGCATCACGGTGACGCTCCTTGCGGATGCAGACCACGGCTTCGACCAGAACGAGCGCTCCTCGCTGTCGCCCCTGAGCTTTGATCCGGAGATGCGCGAAAGAGCGAGTGGGCTAGTGGACGACTTTCTAGCGTCCTCGGAATAAGCAAGCGCCCGCTCGTCACGTAACGGGCTCAGTCTCCGCACTACCTTCACCGAGATGCGTCCTCCCCCATTCGCACAGCGGCTTCAGGGCCTCGTTGAGCGAGGCACCGAGTGGCGTCAGGGAATAGTCCACGCGCGGCGGGACCTGATGAAACATCTCCCGGTGCACCAAGCCGTCGGCCTCCATTTCGCGCAACTGCTGGATCAGCATCTTCTCGCTGATGCCGGGGATGCGCCGCTTCAGCGCGCCAAATCGCTCCGCGCCATCATGCAGTTCCCACAGGATCACGCCTTTCCACTTGCCACCCAGGATTGCGAAAACCGGCCCGAGCCCAGCGTTGTAGGATTGCCTGCGAATGGTCATGGCCGCCCATTCTAACCAAATCGTAAGTATATGAGGAAATAGTAGGTAGTTGATAAATAGAAAGCATATCGCGCAGCGTCACTCCACTCCAAAGGGCTCAAGGCCCGAGTTTTGGTGAAGGATGGCCCGACATGTCCGACAAACTTCTAGTCCTGATCGGTAGCCCCCGCCGGCAGGGAAATTCCGCTACGCTGGCCGAGGCGGTGCGGCGCGGGGCCGAGGCCGCCGGGACCGACGTCGCGCTGCGCTTTCTCGACGATCACCTAACCAGCTTCCTGCGCGACTGCCGCACCTGCCGTGGGCCGGACGGCGAATGCACGATCAATGACGGATACCGCGCGCTCTTTTTCCAGGAATTCCTGCCTGCTCGCGCCGTCGTCTTTTGCTCGCCGATCTACTGGTACGGCATGTCGGCGCAGACCAAGGCCTTCTTCGACAGGTGCTTTTGCCACTATGCGGCGTCCTCACCGGACTCGCAGGGCGTCTTGCGCGCGATGGCGGGCAAAAGGCTCGGGCTGGTTCTCGCTTCGGAAGAGACCTATCCGGGCGCCACGCTGGGCATCGTGCACCAGATGCAGGAATTTTCGCGCTATACCCATTCCGATTTCGTCGGCGTGGTCCACGGTGTCGGCAACAGCCGCTGTGAAGTTCGCCATGACCCCGCCGATTGTGTTGGGCAGGCCGAGCGACTGGGTGCGGAAATCCTGGACCGCCGCTATTCGGATTATCGGCTGGATACCAAGCGAGCTTCCGTAGTGTGGCCCGGCGACGCGGGCCATGCCGGGCAATGAGATCAGCGCTGCGAATTTGGGGCCAGCGAGGGCCAGTTCGTTCACCATCGACCGAGATCGGCGCAGCGATCTACGGACTACGCTACTGCCCCGCGATTAACGGCTCTTGCTGGAAAGCCGTTGCGCCCATAGTCGATAGCGGCAGCCGTTGAACCCGCCGCGGCCGCCCTCGCTTGATCGGGGGTGGACAGCAGTGCTGTCTCGGCGACAGTCATCAGCACTCTGGGCGGCGCAACGCCATGCGCCGCCAGCCCGTTGCCAACCACGCCCGAAAGCGCACCAAGCGAGGTGAGACCATGACCGCGACCATCTGGCACAACCCCAAGTGCAGCACCTCCCGCAAGGTGCTGGCGACCTTGCGCGAGGGCGGCGAGACGCCGGAGGTGATCGACTACCTTCGCGACCCCCCGACCCGAAGCGCGATCATGGCCTTGGTGACCGAGGCAGGCCTGACCTTGCGCGCGGCACTCCGCGAGGCGGGGACACCATATGCCGAGCTGGGGCTGGCCGACCCGACGTTGTCCGACGCGCAATTGCTGGACGCAATCGAGGCGCATCCCATTCTTTTGAACCGTCCGTTCGTGCGGACCGAGCGCGGCACGCGGCTTTGCCGGCCAGCCGAGGTCGTGCGGGAGATCATGGCGAATCCGCCGGCCCCCGAGGCGCAGCCCTCATAACTGGGCGCACGGCGCGCTTGCGGACGGGGATCATGGCGGTGCAAACCCAGCCCCCGAAACGCACATAATCATTCGCGCTTTCAGTGCAGCACTTGGCGCAGAAAGGCCTGGGTGCGCTCGCTGCGGGGGGTCGTAAAGAACACCTCCGGCGGCGCATGTTCCACGATTCGGCCATCGTCCATGAAGATGACGCGGTCCGCGACCTCGCGGGCAAAGCCCATCTCGTGGGTGACGACCGCCATGGTCATGCCTTCGGCTGCAAGCTGGACCATGACGTCGAGCACTTCCTTGACCATCTCGGGGTCGAGCGCGCTTGTCGGCTCATCGAACAGCATCACCTCGGGCTGCATGGCCACGGCGCGGGCAATGGCGACCCGCTGCTGCTGGCCGCCGGACAGCTGGCCGGGGTATTTCGCCGCCTGCTCGGGGATGCGGACCTTGGTCAGGTAGTGCATCGCCCGGTCGCGCGCCTCGGCCGCGGGCAACCGGCGCACCAGCCGCAATGGCAGTGCGCAGTTTTCCAGTACGGTCAGGTGGGGAAACAGGTTGAACTGCTGGAACACCATTCCGACGCGCCGCCGCACACCTTCGACGACCGCCGGCTCGCGCGTCAGGCGCACGCCGCTGACGGTGATCTCGCCCTTCTGGAAGCCCTCCAGGGCGTTGATCGTCCGGATGAGCGTGGACTTGCCCGACCCGGATGGGCCGCAGATCACCAGCCGCTCGCCCCTGGCAATGGTCAGGTCGACGTCATACAGCACCTGCAGATCGCCGTACCACTTGCACAAGTCCCGGATGTGGACCGCGGGTTCGTCATTCATGGGGCTCACCGGGTCACCGACTTGTTGTAGTGTTTTTCGATCATCTTCTGCACCAGCTCCAGCACGATAGAGAGCATCCAGTAGATCAGCGATGCCGTGATCATCATCTCGACATGCCGGAACTCAGTCTGGCCTTGGGTGCGGGCCAGGTACATCAATTCCCACACGCCGACGACCGAGACGAGCGAGCTGTCCTTGAGCATCGAAATGAACTGGTTGCCGGTCGGCGGGATGATCACGCGCATGGATTGCGGCAGGATGATGCGCGTCATCACCGCCGCGGGCCGCATCCCGAGGGCGCGCGACGCCTCCCATTGGCCCTTGGGGATGCTCTCGATCCCGGCGCGAAAGATCTCGGTCATGTAGGCGCCGTAGCAGAGCGACAGGGCGGCGATGCCGGTTGGCACTGCATCGACGACATAGCCGAGCTGCGGCAGGCCCAGGTAGATCATGTAGATCTGCATCAGCAGCGGCAGGCCGCGGAACAGCGAAGTGTAGAAGTTGGCGATCCCCAGCGCGATCCCATTGGACGACAGCTTGGCCACCGCGCCGATCATCGCCAGCACCGTCGCGATGACGATGGAAATGGCCGAGATGTAGAGGGTCGTGACGAGCCCCTGCGACAGCAGAAAGCCGATCTTGCGCCGGATGAAGACGAAGCTGAGATCAAAGGAATAAAAGAACAGCAGGATCAGCAGGGCCAGCTCGCCCCAGACCAGCCACACCTGCTGGCGCAGGGGCAGCCGCAAGACGACAAAAATGTTGAAGCCGGCCAGCAGCGTGACCAGTGCCGCGGTCAGCACGTTCAGTTGCGTGCCGTCCTGCACCGCGGGAAAGACGCTGGAGGTCAGCCGGCCGAATGCGCCGCCCCCGGCATTCATCGCCACGAGCGCCGCGAAAAGGCCGCCCAGAAGCGGCAGGTAGACCACGGGCCGCGTCAGCAGCGGCGGGTAGTCGACGTTGTCCCGATAATGCATCGATTCCCTTCCCGCTCGCCCGATCAGCCGCGGCGCTCTCGCCAGGCGTCCTGCGCCTGTAGCTTCCAATAGGTCAGTTGCACGGCCGCCATGCCGGCAAGGCCGCCAGTCCATTCCAGCCCGAAGGGCTCGAACCGGCGCCAGCGGTCGGACTGGCCGAGGATCGCCTCGGCGACGACGCGCCCGCCGATGGCGGTCGTATTCATTCCGTGGCCGCCGAAGGCCGTGCAGTGCCAGAGGCCGGACGGCATGCGACCGATCTGCGGCATGAGGTGGCGGGCATAGGACATCAGGCCCGACCAGACCTTGTCGATCTCGATCCCAGCGAGTTGCGGGTAGGTCGAGGTCATGGTGCCGTGCAGCAACCGGCCGAGATCGCGCGGCTCGCTGCGGCGGGTGGTGATCTTGCCGCCCCATAATATGCGCCGGCCGCCATCGACGAGGCGGTAATAGTCCCCCGCCCGGCGGTCGTCGCCGACGGCCGAGGTTGTGTGGATCGCGGTGGCGATCCGCTCGGGGTCGGGCTTGGTAACCATGACATAGGTGGCGATGGGCAGGAACGCGCGGTCCAGCTGCGGCACCAGGCCGCCGGTATAGCCACCGGTGGCGATCAGCACGTCGCGCGCCTTTACCTCGCCGCCGGCTGTGGCCACGGTCCAGCCGGCGGGGCTGCCGCTGACCACGCTCGCGGCGCTGCCCTCGTGGATCACGGCGCCGGCCGCTTCGGCCGCGCGCGCAAGGGCGCGCGCATAGGCCAACGGGTCAAAGTGAAAGGCGTTCAGGTCGTGCAGCGCCTGGTGGTAGACCGGCGAGGTCAGATGCTGGCCCAGTGCGGCCCGGTCGAGGTAGTCGACGTGATAGTCGAACCGCTCTGCCAGCCAGTCGCGGCGGTCCTGCAGCGCGCGCCCAGCATCGTAGCGTACGGCGCCGAGGATGCCCGGTCGCGGGTCGGCGCGGTCGATGCTCAGCCGGGCGATGGTATCCGCGACGATGCGCATGCCCTCGATCGACATGGCGTGCAGTGCATCCGCCCCCTCCGCGCCGCAGCGCCGGGCGATGGCGTCATAGCCCTGGGCGTAGCCGGGGCTGACAAAGCCGCCGTTGCGCCCCGAGGCGCCCCAGGCGACCCGCCGCGCTTCCAGCAGCACGACGCGGCGGCCGGCGACGGCCAGATCATGCGCGGCGGTCAGGCCGGCAAGGCCGCCGCCGATGATGCAGACATCCGCCTCGGCTGGGCCCGACAATGGCGGACGGGCAATCAGGTCGCTCGATTCCAGTCGCGTCCGGTACCAGACGTCGGCGTAATTGGTAGTCGTTGGTTCTGTCATGTCGCGCCCGAAGCAAGGCGCGGCGCGAGCCTTGTCGCGCCGCGGGATGTCATTACTTCGAGTAATCCTTGCCGTACCATTTGGTCGTCAAGGTCGCGAGAGTGCCATCAGCACGCATCTGCTCGATGATCTCGCCAAGGCGCGCGGTCCACTCGGGATCGCCCTTGTCGGCCACCACAACTAGGGGCTCGCGGAAGGCATAGTCACCCTCCAGTGCCTTGATCGGATAGCCGCTTTTGATGGCGCCCATCACCGTCTGCTCGGGCGCAATCACCGCGTCGAGGCGCTTGCCATCGCCGAGGCGCAGGTCGTCGAATGGCAGCAGCGAGCTGGCATAGGTCTTCACCTCGCCCGGCTCCAGCCAGTACTGGATCGGCGCGACGCCCGGCGCATCAATCTCCAGCCGCCGATTGATGTAGTCCTCGGAGGTGGTGCCGGTCTCGACGCCGATCTTCTTGCCGTTCAGGTCCTTCTGGTCGGTGATGGCGCTGTCGGCATGCACGGCAAAGATATACGGGCTATAGTAATAGACCCCCGCGAAATCGAGGACCTGCGCCCGCGGCTTGGTCGGCGTGATCGATCCGACCGCCGCGTCCCAGCGGCCGCCCCAGCGGCCGCCGGTCATCAACCCCCAGTCGGGCGTGTCGAAAGTGACTTTCGCGCCAAGACGCTTTCCGATCTCGTTCGCGACGTCGATGTCATATCCGACGAGTTGGTTGGAATCGTCGAGATAGCTTTGCGGAGGCCACGCGGCGTTGGTCGCGACCATCATCTTGCCGCTTTTGGTGACGCGATCCAGCGTCTCGCCGGCCTGCGCCAAGGGCGCGAGCAGCAAGGCGGAAGCAACGATCAGGCTGCCGAGCAATTTCATTCTTCTCTCCCCTCCCGAATGACGCCCGTCCGGACCGGCCGGGCGCGATTGGTCCATTGATATCGTATCAGGCATTTTCGCGGGTCAGCACAGTTTCCGGTGTGCGCCCGACAATCCGCGTGAACAGCGCCGGATCGGTCGCCCCTTCGGTATTGATGACCAGCAGCCGCGCCTGCGGCCCGAGGCCGATCCGAGGCGCAAGCTCGCCATCGCGCAGCACGGCCATGGCGCCGGCCAGACCCACGCCGCCACTCTCGCCGGCGACAACGGGCGGGTCCCCGGGCTCGGGCTCCGCGAGCCGGCGGACGACGGCGATCGCGTCCTCCTCCTCCAGAGTCATGAATCCGTTGGCCAGTCTTTCCAGTACCCGGAAGGCGACCAGCGACGGCTCGTAGCACTCGAGCATGGCCATCACCGTCGGCTCACCCGCCGGGACCTGCACGACGCGCCCCGCCTGGGCGCTTGCGAACAGACTCGCGGCCCGGGCGGGGTCGACAACCGTGACATGCGGGCGTCGCTCGCCCAAGACGAGAGCCAGGTGCCCGGCGATCGCAGCGGCAAAACCGCCGACGCCGGCCTGCAGGAAGACATGGGTCGGCGGCGCGGGCAGCTCCGCCAGCGCCTCGCGGGCGATGGCCGTGTAGCCCTGCATGACGAGTCCGGGAATTTCCTCGTAGCCGGGCCAGGACGTGTCCGACAGGATGGTCCAGCCGTTGGCGGAGGCAACGCGCGTCGCCTCCGCGATGGAATCGTCGTAATGGCCGTCGACCCGGATGACCTCGGCGCCCAGGCGCGCGATGGCATCGATCCGCGCCTGGCTGACCCCGGCATGGACAAAGATGACCGAGCGCGCACCGAGCAGCTGCGCCCCTTGAGCGACCGAGCGGCCATGGTTGCCGTCAGTCGCGCAGGCAAAGGTGATGGACGCAGCCACCGCGCGCACGTCCGGCGCCATCAGTCCCTCTGGCTCGATCGCCCGGCCAAGGCGCCGACTTGCCTCGTCCTGCACGACCCGCATCACCGCATAGGCCCCGCCCAGCGCCTTGAAGCTGCCGAGGCCGAGCCGCTGGCCTTCGTCCTTCAGATGCACCGAGGCGAGCCCCAGCTTTCGCGCGAGGCCCGGCAGCGCGACCAGCGGCGTGGGGGCGTTGTTCTCGCGCAGGGCCAAAATGCGCGAAACCTTGTCGGCCCCGGTCTGCCCCAGCGTCTCGGCATCGCGCGGATCGAGCGGCTGGCCGAATACCGGTAAGGTATTGATCAGATACATCACGACTCCCTTTTGCGAGAGGCTATTGCACTCACCGTGAGAGTTGCGCTGTAAATTGAGGCTCTTCATGCAAGTCTGTTTCACGAGACCGCACACGCCATGACGCCCCTCGACGCATTCGACATCGCCATCCTGCGGATCCTGCAACGCGACGCGAGGATGCCGCAGCGCGAGATCGGCGAGGCGGTGAACCTGTCCGCGCCCTCGGTGCAGCGCAGAATCCGCCGGATGGAGGCCGAGGGCGTGATCGCGGCCACCGTCGCAGTCCTTGACCCCGGCAAGGTCGGCCGGCCACTGACCATCTTCTGCCAGGTAGAACTGGTCAGCGAGACGCCCGAGGACATCGACATGATGAAATGTCGCTTCCGCGACGCACCCGAGGTGCAGCAGTGCTTTTACGTCACCGGCGAGGCCGATTTCATGCTGGTCGTGGTGGTCGAGAGCATGGCGCATTACGAGGATTTCACGCGCCTCGTTCTGTTCCAAGGCAGCAACGTGCGCAAGTTCGGCACCTTCGTATCGATGGATACCGTCAAGACAGGACTGACGCTGAACATCTGACTACAGCACCCCTCCGGCCTGTCCGGATGACTGGACGCCCGCCATCAGATCTCGCGCACCGTCCCGTCCCCTCGCCGCAGGGCCGGCAGGCCGACGCCGGTTGCGTCAAAGCCGCCGTCGACGGCCAGCGTCTGCCCGGTGACGAAGCTGGCCTTGTCCGAGCATAGGAACACGATCGCCTCGGCGATCTCGCGTGCCTCGCCATAGCGGTTCAGCGGGATGGCGTCGTAATAGGCGCTGATGATTTCCGGCGCATGCACCGCCATGGCCAGTTTGGTCCTGACCGGGCCGGGGGCGACGCAGTTGACGCGAATACCTTGCTCGCCCAGTTCGGCTGCGAATTGCTTGGTCAGATGAATGACGGCGGCCTTCGAGGTGCCATAGGCGACCCGCAGCGTCGAGGCGCGCAGGCCCGAGATCGAGGCGATATTTACGATCGCGCCGCGTGTTTTCGCCAGCTCCGGCACCGCCGCCTGGGTACACAGGAACACGCCGTCGAGGTTGGTCGCCATGACCTCGCGCCAGGCCTCGAAGCTGGTCTGGTCCGCGCGCGAGAACAGCGCGACGCCCGCGTTGTTGACCAGTGCATCGACGCCGCCGAACTGACTGACGACCGTTCGGATCAGGCCATCGACGCTTTGTGGCTCGGAAATGTCTGCCTCGATCGGCAGGACATTCTCCATCGGGTCACACACGGCATGTAGTTCGTCCGTGTCGCGGTCCACGACTGCGACCCGCCAGCCCTGCTCGAGGAAAATCTGTGTCGCGGCGAGGCCGATGCCGCGGCATCCCCCGGTTACGACGGCAACCTTGGCGTCATGCGTCATCGCGCACCCCTTCTGTCTCGACTATCAATTCCAGCGTCACGCCGACCGGGTTAACCCCGCGCTCCAGCACGCCGCGCATGATCTTGCCGTCGATGTCCACGACCTCGATCGGCACATGCGCCTCGCCCGCCCTGAGGGTGGCACCAACCAGATGCAGTTCCGTGGCGTGGCAGTCCGTGCGGCTGCCGTCGACAAAGCGGATGTGATCAATGCTGCCGACCCCGTACAGCCGCGCATCGGTGATGCCGTGTCCAGCGCAGAGGGTCTCGATGGCAGTGAGAACGTCCTCGCCAGGAAGGATGCGAGCCAGCAGGCCAGTGCCGATACCGCTCCCTTGCGGCGTGAATAGCGTAAAGGCGGTTTCCACGTCGGGCAGCGACTCGAACCACGCATCAGGCGCGCCGATGCCGGCGACAGGCGCATCGGCGGCCAGAATGCTGTCGAAGGGCAAAAGGTGGCCCATGGTACCCGCCCATGTGCCATGGCAGTGCAGGAACGGCGCGCCATCCTTCCAGCCGACGGTTGCGGTGGCCCGCCCGATCTGGACGGGGCCGTCCGGGGCATGGGTGTCCGAATACCATGCCGCGTGCAGGCCATCCGTCGATGGCGCCGGCAGCACAAAGCGCAGCGGATCGCAGACCGCCCCGTCCAGCCACACCACGCCGCCCTTGCAACCCTTCGCCGCAAACAGATCGCCGACTGCCTCCATCACGCTGCGCCCGGCCGGCAAAACCCCCGCAATGCGGCGCAGGTCGGCCGGCACGGCCACCGTGCGCTCGGCCGCGCGCGGGCCGGGATGGATCATTCGCAGGCTCATGCGAGCATGCCGCGGGCTTCCAGCTCTTCGCGGATCATCTTCTTGGTGATCTTGCCATAGGCTGACTTGGGCAGCGCATCCCAGAACAGGAACCGCTTGGGCATCTTGTAGCGCGACAGCTTGCCGTCGAGGAACGCCGCCAGGTCATCCTCGGCCACGGGGGCGTTCGCGACGCAAACCGCCCAGCCTATCTCTCCCCACAGGGGGTCCGGCACGCCGACGACCGCGACCTCGTTGATCGCCGGGTGGGTCAGGATTTTTTCCTCGATCTCGCGTGGATAGACGTTCGAGCCGCCCGAGATGAACATGTCCGACTGCCGACCGGTGATGTAGAAAAAGCCCTGCTCGTCCATGTGGCCAAGATCGCCCGTGCGGAACCAGCCGTTCCGAAAGGATTTCGCATTGGCCTCGGGGTTCTGGTAGTAGCCGGCAAAGACGGCCGGGCCGATGCAGCAGATCTCTCCTGTCTCGCCCGGCGCGACCTCGTCGCCATTGTCATCCTGGATCTGGACCTCGATCCCGGTCCGCGCATGGCCGCAGGTGCCGATGCGGGCGGTGGGCCCGTCCTCGGCCTGATGCAGATGCGCGGGCAGGACGGTGATGTTGCCCGTGACCTCGCCCAGCCCGAAATACTGGACCAGCACGGGGCCGAGCGTCTCCAGCGCCCTTTGCTGGTCCACGCGGTACATCGGCGCGCCGGCATAGACGACATAGCGCAGGGACGAGGTGTCGGCCGCCGCGCTCGATGGATGTTCCACCAGCAGTTTCAGGATCGTCGGCACGGTGAACATGGTCGACACCCGCCACTGCGCGACCAGATCCCAGACCTGCGCCACGTCAAAGCGCTCGGTCGGCAGCAGGATCGTCTTTACCCCGCGCGCCACCTGCGTCAGCTGATGCACCCCCGCGCCGTGCGACAGTGGCGCGACCACCAGTGAGGCATCATCGCCGGTCAGCCCCGGCATCAGGTCGGCAAGGTGATTGGTCACCACAAAGGCCATCTGGCCATGGGTCAGAACGCTCGCCTTGGGGCGCCCGGTGGTGCCCGAAGTGAAGAAGAACCAGCAGGGATCGTCGCGGCCAACCGCTGCGGCCGGCGGTCGCTTGCCCATATGCTCGGCAGTGATGGCGGCAATGTCGGGGCCGAAATCGGCAGCCCCGATGGCGATCTGCGGCAGATCGCAGGCCGCCGCATGGGCCGGAAAGGCGGCGTTACAGAACATCAGCGACGCGCCCGAGGCCTCGGCGAGATAGGCCACCTCCTCCGGTGTCTGGCGGAAGTTGGCGGGCACCCAGACCCCGCCGGCGCGCCAGACGGCGAACATGGCCTGCATCATCTCCATGCAGTTCTGCGACTGGCACAGCACCCGGTCGCCCTTTTGCAGGTTGAACCGCGTCTGCAGTGCATCGGCCAGCGCATCGGCGCGGGCGTTCCACTCGGCCCAGGTCCAGCGCGTATCGCCCATCACAAGGGCAATCCCGTCCGGGTCGCGCCGGGCAGCCTGCGCGAGGAAGGTCGCAAGATTCATCACGCGGGTCGAGACAGGGGCAACGCCGCCTGAGGGGTCCGTCATCGCGCGCGCTCCAGGATCGAGCAGTAATTGGCAACGGCCGTGCCGCCCATGTTGAAGACTCCGGCCAAGTTCGCGCCGCGAACCTGCATGGCCCCAGCCTCGTCCATCAACTGCATCGCAGCCATGACGTGCTGCGAGACACCTGTCGCGCCGATCGGGTGGCCGCGCGATTTCAGCCCGCCCGAGGGGTTCACCGGCAGCGCGCCGCCCATGCGGGTCGTCCCCTCTCGGATCACGCGCCAACCCTGCCCGCGCGGAGCGAGCCCCATCGCCTCGTATTCGATCATCTCGGCGGTGGTGAAGCAGTCATGGGTTTCCACCAGCGACAGGTCGGTGATCGCCAGCCCCGCCTGGTCCAGCGCCGATCGCCATGCGCGGTGCGCGCCGGCAAATTCGGTCGGGTCCCGGCGCGACAGAGCCAGAATGTCCCCGGCCTGCGCGCGGGCGCGAAAACGGATCGCTCGGGCCAGACCTTCAGCCACCTCGGACGCCGCCAGCACGATGGCCGCTGCGCCGTCCGAGACCAACGAGCAATCCGTGCGCCGCAGCGGACCGGCCACCAGCGGGTTCTTGTCGGACGGTGTGTTGCAGAACGCCACATCCAGCGCCTTTTGCATATGCGCATAAGGGTTGTTGACGCCGTTGCCGTGGTTTTTGGCGGCAATCATCGCCAGTTCCTCGGACCTGTCGCCGTTCCGCTGGAAATAGGCGTCCGTGATGCGGCCGAAGACGCCGGCAAACCCGCCGGGCGTGTCCCCTTCCTCGGCGACATAGCTGGCGGTCAGCAACACGCCCCCGACATCGGTAATGGGCAGCGCGGTCATCTTTTCCGCGCCGATCACCAGGGCGATCCTGCCGCGGCCCGAGGCGATGAAATCCGCTGCCGCATAGAGGGCCGCCGAGCCGGTGGCACAGGCGTTTTCGGTGCGCATGAAGGGCATGCCCGCCAGTTCCGGCGCGCCCATGGCGACGAGCGCGCCCTGAAAATCCTGGCGCTGAAAGCCGTTGTTGTAGACGCCGGTAAAGATGCCATCGACCGCCTCGGGCGGCACCCCGGCGTGGTCCAGCGCCGGCAGCGCGACCTCGGCCATCAGGGCCATCGTATCGGGCGCCTCGGCCTTGCCGAACTTCGTATGCGCCCAGCCGACGATCAGGGGTTCGGTCAAGGGATGTTCCTTTCGGTGCCCAGCGCGGAAAGGCGCGCCGCGATAACTGCGGCCTCGCGATGCAGGCCGGCGACCAGATCGACCTGGCGCGCTGGCGTCATGCGGTTTTCGATGGCGGCGATGGACAGCGCCCCCGCCGGGCGCCCGTCCGGCCAGGAAATGACCACCCCGAGGCCCCAGGACCCGGCAATGACATGTCCGGGATTGAGGGCGTAACCGTCGGCGCGGGCCTGCTCCAAATCCGCGACCACAGCCGGCATCAGATCGCCGATCTGCGGCGCCGCCCGGGTCAGCAGCGCCTCCGCCTCCGCCGCTGGCAGGGCGGCGAGGATCGCCAAGGCACCGGCCCCGAGGCCTGCAGGTTTGCGGTCGCCACGCATCAGGGCATGGGTGCGGACCGGAAAATCGCCCTCGATCCGTTCCAGGCACAGGGTGTGGTCATCCTGCGGCACGGTCAGCAGCACCGTATCGCCCGTCTCTTGCGCCAGCCTGACCATGCCCTCGCGGGCATGGTGCAGGATGCCGTGGCGCTCTGCCGCGAAACCGGCCAGCAGATAGGTCTCGGCGCCCAGATGATAGCGGCGCGTCGCGCGGTCCTGCTCGACCATGCGCGCCGCGCCCAGCGCCAGCAGCAGCCGCCGCGCCGTGGGCCGCGCAAGACCCGAGGCTGCCGCAAGCTGCGCCAGCCCCAGTCCTTGCGCCCCGCCCCGCCCGACCAGCGACAGCAGCGACAGCGCACGCGCCACCGCCTGCGTTCCTCCAGTGTCCGCATGGGCAGGGGCGACGGCGTCGCGCATCAGGCCAGCTTGCGTCCAATGGCCGTTTCCAGAATGGCCCAGGCCTCGTCGCCAAAGGTTTTCTTCCATTCCGCGTAGAACCCGGCCTCGCGCAGCTTGTCCTCGAACGCCTTGGGATCGACGTCGTTGAAGACAAAGCCGTTGCCCTCGAGGTCGGTCTTGAGGGTCTTGTTCATCTCGGCGATGTCGGCCCGCTGCTTGACCGCCGCGGCGTTGAAGTTGTCGGCGACGACCTTCTGCACGTCTTCGGGTAGGGCCTGCCAGGCGCGGCGGTTGCCGAGCATCCAGAAGCCGTCCCACATGTGGTTGGTCAGCGAGCAATATTTCTGCACCTCCCACAGCTTCGCGACCTTCATGATCGCCAGCGGGTTTTCCTGCCCGTCGACGATCCCGGTCTGCAGAGCGGTATAAACCTCGGCGAAGTTGATCGATGCCGGGGCCGAGCCGAAGGCAGTGAAAAGCGAGGTCCACAGCGGGCTGACCGGCACACGGATCTTGAACCCCTCCAGATCGGCCGGCGTCGTGATCGGCTTTTTCGACGAGGTAATCTGGCGGAAGCCGTTGTCCCAGATCTTGTCCATGACGACGAGGCCACCAGCCTCGATCTGACCGCGCGCATAGGCGCCCAGATCGCCATCCATCGCCTTCCAGACCGTGTCGTAGTCCGGGAAGGCAAAGCCCACGCCGTTGATCGAGGCGTTGGGCACCAGCGTCGACAGGATCACCGGCGAGAGCTGGAAGAACTCGACCCCGCCCGAGCGCAGTTGGCCCAGAACGTCGGTATCGGCGCCCAGCTGGTTCGACGGGAAGATCTGCAGGTCAAAGCGGCCGTCGGTCCCCTCCAGGATCGCCTTTTGCGCCTCGGCCAGGCGGATGTTGCTGGGATGGTCCAGCGGCTGGTTGTTGGCGACCTTGTAGCTGAACTCGGCCGCCATGGCCGGGCGGACCCGGATGAATGGCGTTGCGAGCGCGCCGACGGCGGCGCCCAGCAGGATGTTGCGGCGGGTGATAGTCATGATTTCCTCCTCCTCCCTGAGGTATTCGATTGATTACAAAAGCGCGGTCGAGAACCAGGGCACGGCGGCGATGACCAGAAGGCCGACCAGCAGTGCGGCGAGATAAGGCCAGATCTTCGCCATCACCTGTTCGGCGGGCACGTTGGCGATCTTGCAGGCGATGTAAAAGCCAATGCCGATTGGTGGTGCCATCAGACCGATGTTCATCGCCGTGACGATCACCATCGCATAATGGATGTCGTGAATGCCCAGCCCGCGCGAGATCGGGAACATGATCGGCGCCAGCAGCACGATGGCGGGCAACCCCTCCAGCACGCAGCCAAGCAACAGGAAGATCACGATCGAGGCGAGCATGAAGACGAGCCAGCCGCCCGGCAGGCCGGTCACCAGCACCATCAGATCGCGCGCAAAGCCCGATTGAGTCAGCCCCCAGGCCATGGCCGACGCGGCGCCGAGAATCAGCAGGATCGCCCCCGACATGGCGGCGGTCTCGACCAGCATCGTGCCGACGCGGCGCAGCGGGATGCCGCCGTAGAGCACCGAGCCGATGATGAAGGCATAAAGGGTCGCGATGGTGCTGACCTCGGTCGCGGTGGCAACGCCGCCGGCGACCAGACTGCGGATCATGAAGGGCAGCACCAAGGCGGGCGCCGCGATCAGGGCGGTCTTGCCGATCACGCCGAGCGAGGCGCGCTGCACCCCCTCCATCCGCTCGCCGCGCGCTTTCCAACGGGCCAGCACAGCCAGAACGACCAGAAGCACCATGGCGATGGCAAAGCCCGAGGTGAAGAGGCCGGCGATGGACACGCCCGCAACCGATCCCAGTACGATCAGCACGATCGAGGGTGGCACCGTGTCGGCCATGGCCGCGCCGGTCGCCAGCAGCGCGGTCATCTCGGGCGCGGAATGGCCACGGCGCCGCATCTCGGGGAACAGGGCCGGCGCGACAGTTGCCATGTCCGACACTTTCGAGCCGGAAATGCCGGAGACGAGGAACATCGAGCCGAGCAGCACATAGCTCATCCCGGCCTTCACATGGCCGAACAGCGAGGCGAGGAAACCGACGATGGCGCGGCCCATGCCGGTCGCGTCAAGGATGCAGCCCAGCAGCACAAACACCGGCACCGACAGCAGGATCAGCGAGGACATGCCCTCGTCGATGCGGCCCATCATGACGAAGGCCGGGGCGTGGGTCGCAAAGGTCAGGTAGCCGAGTGTCGCCAGGGCAAAGCAGAAGGCGATGGGCACGCCCATGATCAGCAACGCGCCCGCGAAGAGGCCTAGGAACAGCGGCAGGTTCCAGTTGCCCAGCGACAGGATCGCGGGCTTGGCGACCCACAGGGCGGCGACGACTGCTCCGGTGACCAGCAACGTGCCGATAATGGTGGACCATTCGCGAGTCCGCAGGACCGACAGCACCATCAGCACCACCATCAACCCGATCCCCGCCGGCAGGGCAGACGCCCGCCACGACATCGGCAATTGCAGTGCGGGCGAGGTGACGAACGATTCCTCGTAGGCGTATTCGACGGCGACGGGCAGCAAGCGCAGCAGCAGGACGCAGACCAGCACACTGCCGGCGACCTCGACCACGCGGGCCAGCCTCTCCGGCAACATCGGCAGGAAGACGGTCAGCCGCATATGCTCATGCCGGTCTACGGCGAGCGCCGCCCCCAGCATGGCCATCCAGATGAAGCTGATCGAGGCGACCTCGTCGCCCCAGATCAACGGCTTGGTCAGCACATAGCGAAAGAACACGTTGGCCAGCACGGTGACGATCATCACCAGCAGCAAAGCAGAGGCCGCAATCTCGACCGGGCGCATCCAGGCCTCTGCCCGCTTCGGCTCGGCCAGGGATTCGATCCCGCCGAGAGCCAGTTCGGCCTCGGCATGCGCATCCGCGTGGTGCATCACTGTCCTCCCCCTCGGGACTGCGGCCAACTCGCCGCACCGGCGTCCACATGGTGGTTATGATTTTGTCCCCCGACGCGGGGATACTGCGTCGATTCTGCTGTCGTGCAAGAAAAAAGGGCGATGCTCGTACAGAAATCGACAGATTTTTTCGCTCGTGGGAAGCGTCCATAATTCCAACATGCGGAACTGAATTTCGATAATCGGAAAAAATTTCGTGCGATCAATGTCTCTGCCGGTCACCGGCAATGCCTCGCCGGAAGCCAAATCGACGTGGAAAGAACCGCACCTCCCTCGCGGGGGCGACTTTAGTCGTCACGACGGGTCGCCCCACAAACCGGTCCAGGTGACTGATCCCGTCTTGCAAATGGCCCCGGACTGCTCGCCATCCGCCACACCCGCGAGAATTGACCCGCTTGACAGGCCGCAGTTCTGGGACCAGCTTTCGACCGGTTGGCTTAATTGTGCCCTGAGAGATTGATTTGCCTGAAAATTCGGCACCTTGCCGCGACTTCCTCAAAATGCACGGCCTCGGAAACGATTTTGTCATCGTCGACGGGCGCAGCCATGCGTTTCGTCCCGACCCCGACACGATCCGGGCGATTTGCGATCGGCATCGCGGTGTGGGTGGCGACCAGTTGCTGGTAATCGAGCCGCCGAGCGCGCCTACCGCCGATGCCAGAATGCGAATCTATAATGTCGACGGGACCGAGGCCGAGACCTGCCTGAATGCCACTCGCTGCGTCTGCTGGCTGTTGCTTGAGGAAGGCTTCGACAAGGTCCGGCTGGAGACGCTGGGGGGACTGATCGCGGCCCGCCGCGCTGCGGGCGGGGATGTGGCGCTGCGCCTCGGTGCGCCGCGCTGGGACTGGGCAGCCATCCCCCTGTCGCAGCCGGCGGACACCGGCGGGCTGGACATGGAATCCGGCCCGCTGTCCCACCCGGTGGCACTGAACCTCGGTAACCCGCATCTGGTCTGCTTCGTCCCCGACCGGGACGCGGTGGACGTGCGGCGCTGGGCCCCTGCCCTCGCCGCCAACCCCGCCCTGCCGGAAGGCGCCAACATCGGCATTGCGCAAGTCGTGACTGATGACCGCCTGCGCGCCGTGGTCTGGGAACGGCCGGGCATCCTGACTCAAGCCTGCGGCAGCGGCGCCTGCGCCGCGGTGCTGGCTGCACGCCGTCGCGGGCTGATCACCGCCCGCCGCGTGGTGGTCGAGATGCCGGGCGGCAACCTCACCGTCGAGGTCCACGAGGATGACAGCCTGACCCTCACCGGACCCGTCGCAATCGCCTTTTCGGGCCGATTTTCCACCGACCACGGAATTGCCGCATGACCGCCCAGCCCATCGTCGTCGTTGACCGTATCAGCAAGACCTTCCCCTCCGCCGACGGGCGCGGTTCGCACCGCGCGCTGGACGAGGTCTCGCTGACCATCGATCCGGGCGAGGTGCTGGTCATCATCGGACCCTCAGGCTCGGGCAAGAGCACGCTGTTGCGCACCCTGAACGCGCTTGAGAGTTTTGACACCGGGACGATCACCATCGATGGCGTCGCCCTGGCCGACCGGAACACCAACCTGAACCATTTGCGTGCCGAAATCGGCATGGTGTTCCAGCACTTTAACTTGTTCCAGCACAAGACCGCGCTGGAAAACGTGGCGCTGCCGCAGGTGGTGGTGCGTAAGCGCAGCCGCGCAGGCGCGCTCGAGCGGGCGCGGAAGTTGTTGGACAGCGTCGGCATTGCGGACCGCGCGAACCACTATCCCAGCCAGCTCTCGGGCGGCCAGCAGCAGCGCGTGGCCATTGCCCGCGCGCTGGCGATGGACCCGAAGATCATGCTCTTTGACGAGGCGACGTCTGCCCTCGACCCGGAAATGGTCGGCGGGATCCTCGATCTGATGCGCAAGCTGGCGCAGGGCGGCATGACGATGGCCGTCGTCACCCACGAGATGGGCTTTGCGCGCGAGGTCGCGGACCGCATCATCTTCATGGACCAGGGCCGTATCGTCGAGCAGGGTACGCCCGAGGCCTTTTTCTCGGCGCCCGCGCACGAGCGGACCCGCGCATTTCTAGACCAGATTCTCTAGCGCCGCCGGCGACGACGACGCGATCACAACAAGGGGGCGAACCAGATGAGACGATTTCTTAAGAGCGTAATGGCGCTTGCCGCGGCCTGCATGACCACGGTCAGCGCCGCGCAGGCCGACGAGATGGACGATATCCTCGGCCGGGGCGAGTTGCGGATCGCGGTCCAGACCCAGGGCCCGCCCGTCAGCTTCGTCGACAAGAACGGCGCCCGGACCGGCCTTGCGGTCGAGCTGGCGCAGATGATGGCCGACGATCTGGGCGTCAAGCTGGTGGTCCAGGACTACGACTGGAAGGGCCTCATCCCGGCACTGCTGTCGGGCAAGGTGGACATGATCGCCGCCGACATGACCCCGACCCCGCAGCGCGCGGCGCAGCTGCTGTTCTCGCGCCCGATGTTCTACCAGGAGACGGTTGCCGTCGCGCCGAAGGATTCGCCGGCGACGAAATGGCAGGACCTGAACAAGTCCGGGCTGACCCTCGGCGCGACGCAGGCCAGCTCGTATGGCGAGGCGATC
Organism: Paracoccus suum; assembly: GCF_003324675.1. NCBI lineage: Bacteria > Pseudomonadati > Pseudomonadota > Alphaproteobacteria > Rhodobacterales > Paracoccaceae > Paracoccus > Paracoccus suum. Next base: position 2,318,704 of record NZ_CP030918.1, on the reverse strand, counting down.
AAGAAATACATGCCCGAGGCCACGCTTAAAGAGTTCGCGGGCGGCACCGCCGCGACCGCGCAGGCGCTGTCGTCGGGCCGTCTTGACGGGATGGTCTCGGACCTCGGCAACGTCACCAGCTTCGTGGACGAATTCGGCAACCTCAAGATCCTCGAGGGTGTCATCACCCGCGAGCCGCTGGCCTTTGCGGTCCAGCCGAACGCCTTTCACCTCAAGCTCTGGCTGGACAACTATGTCGAGCTGATCACGGCCGACAACCGGCTGGAAGCCAAGATCAACTACTGGTGGAAAACCACCGACTGGGCCAAGGACCACAAGTAAGCGCCCGACCGGGCTGGCCTCGCGCCGGCCCGCCTCAGCCCAGCAGGCAGCATGAACCCGATCGTCGAATTCTATAATTACCGCATCGTCGCACAGTACCTGAACCGCTTTGCCGAGGGTCTGGCGAACACGCTGACGGCTGCCGGCATCGCCCTGGTGCTGTCTGTCCTGTTCGGCACGCTGATCGCGATCGCCCTCTTGTCGCGCCGGGCGATCATCACGCGGCCGATCGCGGCCTATGTCGAGTTCATCCGCTCGACCCCCCTGCTGGTGCAGATCTACCTCGTCTACTACGGCCTGCCCGCGCTGGTGCCGGTCACCAAGTCCTGGAATGACATGTATTTCGGCATCGCCGCCCTGGTGCTGAACTCGTCCCCGTACATGGGCGAGATCATCCGCGCCGGCATCGGCTCGGTCCCGCGCGGCCAGATCGAGGGCGCCAAGGCGGTCGGCATGTCCTACGGCCAACGGATGCGATATGTCGTGCTGCCTCAGGCCTTTGCCAACACCCTGCCGCCGCTGATCGGCCAGACCGCCGTCCTGATCAAGGACACATCCTTGCTGTCGATCATCACCGTTTTCGAATTCACCAGCGCAGGCATCCTTCTGAACAGTGAGCGCGTGCGCCCGAACGAAAGCTTCCTGACCATCGCCGCAGGCTATCTCGCGATTTATGCCGTGATGGTGCTGCTCTCCCACTTTGTCCGCCGGCGCCTTGCGGGGCCGGCCTGGAATGGTGGGGCCTGAGGGATGCTGGAACGTTACTGGTCCATTACCGTGTCGCTGATGCCGTTCCTGTGGCAGGGCTTCTTGCAGACACTGCTGATCTCGTTCGTCAGCATCATTGCCGGCTCGATTATCGGCTTTGTCATCGGCGTGATCCGCAGCCAGCGTGTGCCCCTGCTGACCGGGCTCCTCGGCCTCTACATCCACCTGCTGCGCGGCACGCCGTTCCTCGTGCAGCTTTATCTGTTCTATTTCGTCCTGCCGAACACCGACATCTCGTGGCTGAGCTGGAACTCGCAGACCGCCGCGCTCGTCGCGCTGTCCATCTATACCTCCAGCTACGTGGCAGAGATCGTGCGCGGTGCGATCGACGCGGTGCCGCGCGGCCAGTCCGAGGCGGCGACCGCGCTGGGCATGAACCGTATCGAACGGCTGTGGTACATTCTTTTGCCGCAGGCCTTGAAGCTGACTGTCCCGCCGATGAGCGGCGTTTATGTCATGATCATCAAGAGCACCGCGATCCTGTCCGTCATCGGCATTGCCGATCTGACCCGACAGGGCGAGATCGCGATCCTGCGCCATCCCCGCGACGTGCTTTTCATCTATGGCCTGATTGCTGCGATCTATTTCGTTTACTGCTACCCCGTCCTCAGGTTCGCGCGCTGGGCGGAACGCCGTCTCGGCAGCGCGCAACCCATCAACCTCGACTGACGGCATGCTGGACACATTTCCTTGGGTGGACCTCGTCGGCGCGCCGACGCCGTTGGAGCGCATGTCCCGGATCGGCGAGGTCCTCGGGCACCCCGCCATCTGGGTCAAGCGCGACGACTGCATGCCGCTCGCCTTCGGCGGCAACAAGGTGCGCAGCCTAGAGTTCTGGATTGGCGAGGCAAAGGCGCAGGGCAGCGACATGCTGGTGGTCGCCGGCGCCCTGCCCTCCAACCAGTGCCGCCTGACAGCCGCCGCCGGGGCGAAACTCGGGATCGAGGTGCTGGTCCTCTATGCCGGTGACAGCGAGGCCCCCCTGCGCGGCAACGCGATGCTGACCGAGCTTCTGGGCGCGGACATCCGTCGCCTGGGTCCGGTGAGCGAAGAGGAGCGCGGCGCCCTCGCGCAGCAGGCAATGGCGGAGCTGCGCGCAGCTGGCCGGCGACCCTACCTCATTGGCGATCCCTTCGTCGGGGCGCTGGGGTATGTCCGCGCGGCCGAGGAACTCACCGCGCAGGACCTCCAGCAAGGCGCGGGGCTGCGCCATATCGTCCTGCCTGGCTCGATGGGTGTGACCGAGGCCGGCCTGATCCTCGGCGCCGCGTTGCTGGACCGCGACTGGCGCTTTCATCTGGTCAGCGTGGAATATGATGCTGCCGAACTGACGGCGCGGCTGACCGAAAACATCCTTGGTGCCGCGGCGCTGATGGACCAAGCTGTGCCCACGGACCTCATGGACCGGGTCGAGATCCACACCGGAGAGTTGGGCGGCGGCTACGGCGTCGTGACGGAAGCGTCGCTTGCTGCCGCGAGGACCATGGCCGCCAATGAAGCGCTGATGATCGAGCAGGTCTATGTGGCCAAGACCTTTGCCGGTCTGCTGAACCTGGTCCGGTCCGGCGCGATCCCAAAGGATGAGGCCGCCTGCATTCTGCATACTGGCGGCACGCCATCCCTGTTCGAGCAGTAAGCCGGCCGGAGAGCAGATCGCATTCGCGCCACATCAAACGCGGTGGACCATCACCTCTGCGCCGCGACAGTCAAAGGCGGCGGGATCACCCCGCCGCCTTCAAAATGTCTTCCAGTACGGCGCCCAAGCCTAGATGCTGCGGATCATTCCGCCGTCGCAGCGCACGCGGCTGCCGGTCACGTAACTGGCCGGGTCCGAGCAGAGGAACGCGACCACCGCCGCAAACTCCTCGGGACGGCCGTAGCGGCCGGCGGGGATCGTTGCGCGCGAGGCTGCGCGGACATCCTCCAGTTCCTTGCCGGTGCGTTTGGACGCCGCAGCGTCCAGCTGGTCCACACGCTCGGTATGGATGCGGCCCGGCAGGACGCAGTTCACCGTCACCCCGTCGGCGGCGACTTCGCTGGCCAGCGTCTTGGACCAGCCGACCACCGCGGCGCGAACGCCGTTCGAGACGGCAAGGTTCGGGATCGGCTGCTCAACGCCGGAACTGACAATGGTCACAATTCGGCCCCAGCCGCGCTCGCGCATCGGCGGCAACAGGCGCGAGGTCAGGTGGAAGAGACTCGCCGCCATCGCTTCAAAGGCGCGGCTCCATTCCTCGGACGCGACGCTCGCCGCAGCGCCGGGGGCGGGACCGCCGGTGTTGCAGACGAGAATATCCATCCCGCCATCGGCAAGCAGCGTGTCAGCGAGCGCGTCGACGGAGGCGCGGTCCGCCAGGTCCACGCGATGCGGCCCTTCGGCGCCGCGCGATGCGGCGATCACCTCCGCCCCCTCGGCGCGCAGCGCCTCGGCGACGGCGCCGCCCAGCCCCTTCATGCCGCCCAGCACAAGCGCGCGGCGCCCGGTAATTCCCAGATCCATCAGCACAAATCCTTCAGCTTGCGGTCGAGCCGCGTCATCAGTCGGTCAATCTCGGCCGCGGCTACCGCGCCCAGCTTTGTGCCCGGCTTGCGCAGCGCCGGCGTGCCGAGGATCCCGCGCTTCCACAGGATATGCTTGCGCACGGCGAGGCCCAGGCCGGGCTGCATCTCCATCCGCACCAAGGGCAAATAGGCCTCGAACAGATCGAGGGCGCGATCCATATTGCCGGCGCCGACTGCGGCGATCACGTCGCGCATCATCTCGGGGTAGGCAAAGCCGGTCATGGCGCCGTCCGCGCCACGCTCCATCTCCTCGGGCAGGAAGCAGCCGCCGTTACCGCACAGGATGGAAATGCGGCGCGGCAGCCCGCCGGGCGCGCGCAGGGTGCTGATCTTTTCTAGCCCGGGCCAGTCCTCGTGCTTCAGCGACACGACCTGCGGAACCGCCTCGACGATCCGGGCGATGACGCCGGCGCTCATCTGGACCGAAGTCGCGAGGGGGAAGTCCTGGATGACGATCGGTGCCGCGCCAGTCGCCTCGGCGGCGCCGCGGTAGTAGGCGAAGATCTGGTCATCGGTGCGCGTCGTGGGGGGCGGCGCGATCATCACGCCGCCGGCGCCTGCGTCCATCACGGCCGCTGTCAACTCGCCCATCGCCGCGAACCCGGGCGACGAGACACCGACCACCACCGGTACGCGCCCGTCCACCCGCCCGAGAATGCGGCGCACGATATCGGCACTCTCGGCTTGGGTCAGCTTCGGCGCCTCGCCCATGATGCCCAGCACGGTCAGCCCGGTGGCGCCCCGTTCAAGGTAGAAGTCGGTCAGCGCGTCGAGGCTGTTCCAGTCGATCGCGCCATCATCGCTGAACGGCGTGGCGCCGATCACATAGACGCCACTGGCTTCGGCGGTCATCAGAGTCATGAGGGATCCGGTCTCCTGGTTCTGGCCGGTGGCCCAATTTAGGATGACCCTCGGCGCCCGCTGCGCGAGCTTCTGATTTGTGCCATACGGTATACACGATGTATCCGCTGTCAAGCGACCCCGCTAGCGAGCGAAATAGCCGGAAATCATGTTGGGAAGGGCCAGACTGATCGCAGGCCCCGGCTGGACCAGAAATCCTCGCCCAGCGCAGTCGCAAACCTAACTGAACGCCACTTGCAAGCCGCCAAGGTCGAGACCTTCAAGATCCGCGCTCCACGTCTCGCCCTGCGAGATGACATGGGCGTCGGTCAGGGTCCCGGTCGTCACGATCTCTCCCGCCTGCAACTGCGGGCCGGCCCCCTCCTGGCCAACCGCCTCGACCAGAAAGCGCAGTGCCGTGAGCGGGCCGCCGAGGACGTTGCGAGCATGGCCCGTTTCCACCGCCGCCCCGTTCTTGAACAGGGTTACGCTGAAGTCATGCAGTCGGTCAGCCCACCCGGGGCCATTGTCCCCGATTTCGGACCAAGGCCCCAGGACGAGGGCGCCGTGCAGCCCGAAGGCGGCCGTTGCCGCGGGCGCCGAGAACTTCCAACCGGGAAAGACGGACTGGACGATCTCGAAACCAAGCGCCACGCGGTCGATACAGCCGAGCAGCGCCGCCTCGTTCATTCCGGGCTCTGGGGTCCGGGCCAATTGGAAGACGATTTCGGGTTCGATCCGTGGCTCAGAAAATGGGTCCAGCGAAAGGGTCGCACGGCCCTCCGAGGCGGGCCGGACGGTCGTCTCCCAGACGTAATTCCAGATCGGCCGGTCCACGGCATAGAGCGGCCAGATGGAGGTGTTCGAGAATCCGATCTTGCGGCCCACCACCCGATCCCCGCGCGCCTCGCGCAGAGATCTGATGTATCCGGCAATCCGGTAAGCTGATGCCATGTCGGAAACGGGAAGGCCCGGGCGCTGCTGGCCCGTGCCCCAGAGTTCCAGCAACGCGACCGCCGTCTGCCGTTCCTGAGTTTCGTTTGCCATGGCTTCCCCAGCACTTGCGATGGGAGCCATCACAACTGCGGTCGCAACCGGCCGCAAGCCCCACAGGGCACCCGTGGCCCGATCGAGAACACAAGCAACCGGGTGCTCGGCGCAACGCCGGGCACCCGAGTCGCTTCAGATCACGCCGAGCGCACGCATGGCTTCGGCCACGCGCACGAAACCGGCGATGTTCGCGCCCAGGACGTAGTCCCCCGGAACGCCGTACTCCCGGGCGGTTTCATCACACAGATCGTGGATCTCGGTCATGATAAAATCCAGCCGGCTCACGGTCTGCTCAAAGGTCCAGCTGTCGCGCGAAGCGTTCTGCTGCATCTCCAGAGCCGAGGTCGCAACGCCGCCGGCGTTGGCGGCCTTGCCCGGCGCAAAGGCGACGCCCGCCGCCTTGAAAGCCGCGATCGCGCCCGGCGTGCTGGGCATGTTGGCGCCCTCGGCGACCAGCTTGACGCCATTGGCGATCAGCGTGGCGGCATGAGTCTCGTCCAGCTCGTTCTGCGTCGCGCAGGGCAGCGCGATATCGCAGGGCACGTCCCAGATCGAGCCGTCGCCGGCCGCGATGAAGGTCGTGCCGGCGCCCTTGGCCGCGTGATAGTCTGACACCCGGCCGCGCCGCTTTTCCTTGATCTCGCGCAGCAGGTCGAGGTCGACGCCGTTCTCGTCGACCACGTAGCCGCCCGAATCCGAGCAGGCGATGACCTTGGTGCCGTAGGCCTGCAGCTTCTGAATGGCGAAGGTCGCGACGTTGCCCGAACCGGACACGATCGCGGTCTTGCCCTCCAGCCCGTCCTTTCGCGCCTCGAGCATCGAGCGGACGAAGAACACCGTCCCGTAGCCGGTCGCCTCGGGACGCGCACGCGAGCCGCCGTAGGACAGGCCCTTGCCGGTCAGAACGCCGGCCTCGTAGCGGTTGGTCAGGCGCTTGTATTGGCCGAACATATAGCCGATCTCGCGGCCGCCCACGCCGATATCGCCCGCAGGCACGTCGGTGTATTCGCCCAAGTGGCGCGACAGCTCGGTCATGAACGACTGGCAAAAGCGCATGACCTCGCCCGTCGACTTGCCCTTGGGATCAAAGTCAGAGCCGCCCTTACCGCCGCCGATGGGCATCGTGGTCAGCGCGTTCTTGAAGGTCTGCTCGAAGCCGAGGAACTTGATGATGCCGACGTTCACCGAAGGGTGGAACCGCAAGCCGCCCTTGTAGGGCCCGAGAGCCGAGTTGAACTGCACGCGAAAGCCGCGATTGATCTGGACCACGTTCTGGTCGTCGACCCACGGCACGCGAAAGATGATCTGCCGCTCGGGCTCGCACAGGGTCTCGATCAGGCCATCGTCGAGGAACTCGGGATGCTTGGCGACGACATGACCCAAGCTCTCCATGACCTCCATGACCGCCTGCAGGAACTCGGGCTCGCCGCGGTTTCGGCGTTTGACGGTCTCGAGGATGGGGACAAGGTTCTCGTCGATCTGCATCATGCGCAAGTTTCCTCAGCGGTTGGGTGCCGTGAATTAGGGGGCGTCCAGGCGGGACTGGCCGCGCGCGTCGCGACTGCCGGCCACAGCGCAACCCGCGGGTTCTGCCTTGGAGTGCGGCGGGACGCAATGATCCAAAACGTCTCATGCGGGCACCCGGCCGCTTGGGGCCGGGCGCCGCGTCGCAGCAAGTAGCGGATCGCCTCGACTTGCTGCGGTTTAGATCACCAGTTCGATCAGGAACGGCCCGTCCCGCAGCAGGCTGGCGCGCAGCAGGTCGGCCAGGCCCTCCAACGTGTCGGTGCGCGCGGCCTCGACCCCGAAGCCGCGGGCGAGCGCGATCCAGTCTATGACCGGGTTGCCGAGGTCCAGCATGTCCATCGCGGTCGGACCCGGGTTCGCACCAACGCCGGCATATTCGCCGAGCAAAATCTGGTAGCGCCGATTGGCGAGGACGATGGTCGTGCAAGGCAGCCGCTCGCGCGCCTGGGTCCAGAGCGCCTGCAGCGAGTACAGGCCCGAGCCGTCCGCCTGGAGCGAGATCACGCGGCGCTGCCCGCCCGCGCCGATGGCGGCGCCTGTGGCAAGCGGAAAGCCGTCACCGATGGCGCCGCCGGTCAGCGAGATCCAGGTGTGCGGCGCCGCCGCATCGTAGGCCGGGCCGGTCCCTCCGCCGAAGCTCACGGACTCCTCGCAGATGATCCCACCCTCTGGCACCAACGCTGCCAGAACCCGCGCGAGCCCTTCCGCATGGGGCGCGCCTGTCGGCAGGGGCGCGCTGTCCGCGTTCGACTGCGGCGGCGGCAGGGCGGTCGCGCCAACCTCGTCCGCGAGCGCACGTAGCGCCGCGATGCCGTCTTGGTCGGGGCGGCTGAGGACATGCAGCACCGCCTGCGGCGGGAACATCTGCGAGGGCTTGCCGGGGTAGCCGAAGAAGCTGACCGGCGGGGTCGCGCCGACTTGGATGATCCGATCATATGGCGCCAAGGCCTCGAGCGCGGCCTCGACGGTATAGGGCACGCGCGCCAGCGGCCAACGCCCCTGCCCGCGCTGCAGATTTCCCGTCAGGAACTGGGCCATCACATCCGCGCCGGTGGCGGCGGCGATGCCGTAAGCAAGCGAGGGCCCATCGCCCAGCAAGGCGTCCGCCGCCAGCAGCAGCAGGGTGCGGCCCTCGCCCTTACCGCGGAGCAGACGCGCGGCCCCATCGACGGCGGCCGGGTCGACCGGCGGCGCCGCCGCCGCAGGCAGCGGCTCCGCAACCTCGCCGCCATCGCCCCAGGACGCGTCGGCCGGCAGGATCAACGTTGCCACCTGCCCCGGATGGGTGCGCGCCGCGCGCACTGCCTCGGCCGTATCGCGCCCGACTTCCTGCGGCGTCTGCGTGGTGCGGACCCAGGCCGAGACGACGCGGGCCAGGGCCTCGGTATCGGCGGTCAGCGGCGCGTCGAGCGGGCGGTGATAGGTCGCTTGGTCGCCGACGATATTGACGATGCCGCTGCGGCCACGCCGGGCGTTGTGCAGGTTGGCAATGCCGTTCGCAAGGCCCGGGCCGCAATGCAGCAGGGTGCAGGCGGGCTTGCCGGCGATGCGGGCATAGCCATCCGCCATGCCGGTCACGACCGTCTCGTGCAGGCCCAGCACGCAATGCATGCCAGGGATGCGGTCGAGGGCGGCGACGAAGTGCATCTCGCTTGTGCCGGGGTTGGCAAAGCAGGTGTCGATGCCTGATTTCAACAGCGTGTGGACCAGGCTTTCGGCGCCGTTCATCTGGATATCTCCGGTCAGTCTTGGGTGAGTGATTCTTCAAGGGCCGCGACAAGGATGTCGGCATGTTCCGTGCCAAAGGGCAGCGGCGGACGGATTTTCAGCACGTTACCGGCGGGACCAGCGGCACTGATAAGAACACCGCGACGGCGCATGCCGTTGACGAGGGCCGAGGCGCGCGCGCCGTCCGGTGAGCCATCCGCGGTCCGCACGTCGACGCCTAGATAAAGCCCGGCGGCCCGCACCTCGCCCAGTTCGGACCGGCGCGATGCCAAATCCCGCAGGCGGCCCGCCAATACCCCCCCGGTGTCGGCGCTATTGCGCGGCAGCTCCTCGTCGCGCAGCACGTCGAGCACGGCCAGCCCGACGGCTGCCGACACAGGATTGCCCCCGAAAGTATTGAAATATCGGATGTCCCGCCCGAAGCTCTCGACCAGGTCTGCGCGGGCGATCAGTCCCGCGACCGGGTGGCCGTTGCCCATGGGTTTACCCATCGTGACGATGTCCGGGACGACCCCGTGGCGCGAAAAGCCCCACATTTCGCCGGTGCGGCCAAAGCCCGCCTGCACCTCGTCGGCAATGAAGATGCCGCCTGCCGCGCGGATCGCCTCGGCGGCCGGGCCGAGCGTGCCGGCCGGGTCCGGCAGGATGCCGTCGCTCGCGAAAATCGTGTCGACCAGCAGCGCCGCCGGCTGCAGCCCCGCCTCGGCAAGGCTGGCAATCGCAGCGCGCACCCCTTCGGCGAACTGGCCTGCGGGATCGGCGGCAGTCGGGTCGGGGGCGGGAACGGTGCGCACGCGCGGACCCGGTGCGACATGAGGCCCGAGCGCGGGCGACATCTCGGCCAGGCTCTCGGTGACGCCATGATAAGCGTAATCGGTCACGATCACGCCCTGCGCGCCGGTCACCGTTCGGGCGATGCGAATGGCGAGGTCGTTCGCCTCGCTGCCCGTGCAGGTGAACATCACGTTCGACAGGGGCGCGGGGACGGTAGCCAGCACACGCTCTGCGTAATCCACCACCAGCGGGTGCAGGTAGCGGGTGTGGGTGTTCAGGACCGCCGCCTGCTCGGCCATCGCTGCCACGACGCGCGGGTGGCAATGCCCGACACAGGCGACATTGTTGTAGGCATCGAGATAGCGCCGCCCCTCGGCATCCCACAGCCAGACCCCCTCGCCCCGGACCGGGTGCAGCGGCTCGGCATAGAACAGGCGATAGGCCGCGCCCAGCGCCGCGGTGCGGCGGGCGACCAGGGCGCGGTCGCCCTCGGAAAGCGCGGTGGCTTTGTGCGGATCGAACGCGTTCGGCATGCTCATGGGCGATCTTCCCCTGTGGCGGCGGCAAGGCGCGCTGCGACCGCGCCCGGCCCAATGGTGGCAAAGGCGGACAAGCCCGCGACCGCCCCTGGCATGTTGCGCAGCAAGTAGGCGCTGTTCCGCGGCTCGCTGGCGGCGCGCCAGGAGGAGACGACCACGGTGGTCGCCCGGCGGGCGGCGATCAGGCCCGGCAGGACCTCAATCTCGGCCGGCAGCAGCGGCAGCCTGCGGGCATAGCCGCCCAGCAAGTCGGCCATGGCGGCCAGCGGGTCGGGGCCGCCGACCGGCTGATAGGCCAGGGCGATGCCAAGCTCGTTAACCAGCGGTCCCTCGACCATGTCGCCAAAGTCGATGATCGCTGACGGTTGCTGGGGGGTGGCGCGGTCGATCAGCACGTTGTGCGGATTCATGTCGTTGTGGATCACCTGCCGGCGCAGCGAGCCAAGGCGCGGCTCGACCTCGTCCACGAAGAAGTCCAGCGCCCGCGCAGCCATGGCGCGTGCCTCGCCGTCGGGAACATGCTTCAGCAATGCGCGCAGGTTGGCCGCTTGCGACAGGTCCCAGACAAAATTGTCGTGCCGGGGCGCCTCGCCCGCAAACCCGGCCAACGCCAGGTCAAGCCGGGCGATCAACCCTCCCAGCGCGTCGCGGAAGGATGCCGACACTGGCGCATCCGCCAGGGGCGAGCCATCCAGCCAGCCGACCATGCGCGCAATGCGCGGACGCGCGCCGTCCAGCCGGTGCCAAGCGGCGCCGGAAAGCGTTGGCAACACGCTTGGCACTGGCAGGCTCGGATCGACCGTGCGGGCATGGACCAAGGCCTCGCTCTGGAAAGCGGCGATGGCTGGGTCCTCGTCGGGATGGGTGATCTTCAGCACCTGGGGCGTGCCGCCATCGGCTGGGTCGATGCGGAAATTCTCGTCCCGTTCGGACGCCAAGGGCCGCGCCCTGCCGCGGACGCCCCAGACCTCGGCGGCAAGTTCCTCGGCCCGGTCGGCCGTCCATTCGCTCACGCCACGCCCTCGAAACCGTCGAGGAACGCATCGAGGCAGCCGCCAATCGCGTCGATGGCATAGCCGCCTTCCTGCACGATGACCGTCGGCAGGCCGGCGCGCCGGACCATCGCGCCGATTTCGCGGAAGGCTTCCGTCGTCACCTTCAGCGCGCCCAGCGGGTCATCCTTATGCGCGTCATAGCCAAGCGACAGGACCAGTGCCTCGGCGCCCGACGCCGCGATCTCGGCCAAGCCACGCTCGGTTGCCGCCAGGAATTCGGCATCGCCAGAGCCCGGGGGGACTGGCAGGTTCAGGTTTGATCCCTCGCCCGCGCCATGGCCGCGTTCCTGGGCATAGCCAATGAAGTAAGGATAATAGGCCGCCGGATCGACGTGGACAGAGACGGTCGTCACATCGTTGCGGCGGTAAAATATCTCCTGCGTGCCGTCGCCGTGATGGGCGTCCACATCCAGCGTCGCCACGCGGCCGAACCGCTCGCGCAGGCGCGAGACAGCCACGGCGGCGTTGTTCACGTAGCAAAAGCCGGTGGCCCGGTCGGTCCGGCAGTGGTGGCCGGAAGGACGGCAGAGCGCGTAGGCCGCGCCCCCTGTCTGGGCCACATAGGCCGCCGCGGCCTCGGCCGAGGCCGCCGAGCGGAAGGCCGAGACATGGGTGTTCGGCCCGATCGGCACAGCGCCGTCTCCCAGATACCAGCAGGCCTGCGCCACGACCAGCGGCGAGGGGCACGGCGGGCGCGCGTCCCGATCGGGGGCGCCATTCCAATAGGGCGAGACGTTGGGCAGCACCTCAGGCCCCGCGCCCGGCAACTCGCGCCAGCGGCGGTAGGCGGTCTCAAGAAAGGCGAGGTAATGCTCTGGATGAACGCGCGCCGCCGCGGCCCGCCCGTCGCCCTCGGGCGCCTCGGGCGTGATGTCGTGCCGCGCCAGCGCGTCCAGCAGGCGCGTCGTGCGCTCGGGCAGGTCGGTCGGTGCGGCCAGCACCCCAAGTCGCATGAATTGCTGCGGATCGTGGAGCGCTTGGTTGGGATGGTAGAATGCTTTCAAACTTCGGCCTCCAGCGGGACACCCGTCATGGGCGGCGTCCAGTCGCGCCCCGGAATGGCAGCGATCAGACCTTGTGTATAGGGGTGGCGGGGGGCGTCGATCACTTGCGAGGGCGGACCCTCCTCGACGATCTCGCCCTTGTACATCACCGCGATGCGGTCGCAGACCTGTGCCGCAACCCGCAGGTCATGCGTGATGAAGATGATTGCCAGGTTCAGCCGCTGCTGCAACTCGCGCAGCAGGGCCAGCACCTGCGCCTGCACCGACACATCGAGGGCCGAGACGCTCTCGTCCGCGACGATCAGTTCCGGATCGAGCATCAGCGCGCGGGCGATGCCGACCCGCTGGCGCTGCCCGCCGGAAAACTCGCTCGGGTAGCGATCGAAGGCCGAGGGCTCCAGCCCGACGAGGCGCAGTAACTCGCGCGCCTTGGCTTCGGCATCGCTGCGGGCGACGCCGTTCGCCACCTGCGCGTCGGACAGGATGCGACCGATAGTCTGGCGCGGGTTCAGCGAGGCGAACGGGTCCTGAAAGATCATCTGCAAATGTCGCCGGCGCGGCCGAAACGCCTGCGGTGACAGGGGCACGATGTCCTCGCCCTGAAAGCGCATGCTGCCGCCGTCCACCGGGATCAGCTTCAACAGGCAGCGGCCGACGGTGGACTTGCCCGACCCGCTTTCGCCCACGATGCCCAAGGTCTCGCCGCGGGCAACGTTGAAGCTGACGTCGCGCACCGCATGGACCACGCGCGCCTTGCCGAACAACCCGCCGCCGGTGCGATAGGTCTTGCGCAGCCCGCTGACCTGCAAAAGCGGGGTGCCGGCATGGCTTTGCCGGGTGTCCCCCGCGCTGCGGCTGGGCACGGCGGCGATCAGGCGCCGGGTATAGGGATGTCGGGGCGCATTCAGGACCTCGGCCGCCGGTCCCTGCTCGACCAGGCGGCCATGCTGCATGACGACGACGCGGTCCGCGATCTCGGCCACGACGCCAAAATCATGGGTGATGAACATCACGCCCATCCCCTTGCTGCGCTGGATGCGCGCGATCAGCTCCAGGATCTGGGCCTGGGTCGTCACGTCCAGCGCGGTCGTCGGCTCGTCCGCGATCAGCATCACCGGCTCGAGCGCGAGGGCCATGGCGATCATCACGCGCTGCCGCTGACCGCCCGACAGGCGGAACGGGTAGACGTGGCGCAGGGTCGCGGGATCGGGCAAGCCGACGAGGTCCAGCAGCTCCAGCACGCGCCGCTCGCGCGTGGCGGCATCGCCGACATGGTGGACTTCCATCACCTCGGACAGCTGGTCGCCGACACGCATCAGCGGGTTCAGTGCGGACAGCGGCTCCTGAAAGATCATGCCCATCGCCCGGCCGCGCAGGTCGCGCAACTGCGGCTCGGGCATGGTCAGCAGGTCCTTGCCCTGCAACAGGATCTGGCCCTGCGTCGGTCGCAGGTGGGGCGGCAACAGGCCCATGATGGCGTTGGCGGTCATCGACTTGCCCGAGCCGCTTTCGCCGACGATGCAAAGGATCTCGCCGTTGTTCAGATCGTAGCTGACATCCTCGACGGCGTTGACCCGGTCGAGGCCGGGGGGCAGGGGAATGGTCAGGTTGCGAACCGACAAAAGGACATCGCGCGTCATGCTCAAGACCTCCGTCCGCGCAGATGCGGGTTCATGGCATCGTTGATGCCCTCACCGATGAGGTTGATGGCGAGGACGGTCAGCAGAATTGCAATCCCGGGAAAAGCGCTCATCCACCAGGCCTGCCGCAGCATCGTGCGCGCGGCGCCGATCTGGTAACCCCAACTCATCGCATTGCGATCGCCGAGGCCGAGGAACGACAGCGAGCTTTCGGTCAGGATGGCGGTCGCCACCATCAGCGAGCCGGTGACGATGATGGGGGACATCACGTTCGGCAGGATCTGGCTCCAGATGATGCGGGGGCCGGTCTGGCCGATGGTGACCGCGGCCTCGACGAACTCGCGCGAGCGCAGGCTCATGAACTCGGCCCGTACCAGCCGCGCCACCGGCGGCCAGGAGACGATGGCGATGGCGAGCGTGATAGAGGTCAAGGTCGGCGAAAAGATCGCAACCAGAACGACCGCCATGGCAAAGGCGGGAATGGTCTGGAAGAACTCGGTAAACCGCATCAACCCGTCGTCCACCCAGCCACCGTAAAAGCCCGACACCGCGCCCAGGGTGACCCCGATCAGCACCGCAACCGCGGTCGAGACCAGCCCGACCAGCAGCGAGACGCGCGCGCCATGGGCGATGCCGGCAGCGATGTCGCGGCCCAGCATGTCGGTCCCCAGGGGATAAGCGGCATCGACGAACGGGCCCAGCATTGGGCGCGCGACCCCCTGCCACGGGTTGCCCGGATAGATCACCGGCGCCAGCACCGTGATGGCGATGACCGCGAGCAGGATCAGCGCGCCGATCAAGGCGCCGCGGTTGGCGGCAAAGCGGCCGAGAAAGGACATGCGCGCCTCCTTCTTGCGGATCAGGCCGTGGCGCCGATACGGGGATCGACGACGCGGTACAGAAGGTCGGTGATCAGGTTCACGACCACCACCACCACCGCCGTTGTCAGGAACACCCCCAGCAGCACCGGGTAGTCCCGCTGCAGCAGCGCGTCGAACATCAGCCGGCCGATGCCTGGCCAGCCGAACACCGTCTCGGTGAGTACCGCGCCGCCGACCAGTTGCCCGGCCTGAAGCGAGGCAAAGGTAAAGATCGGCAGCATGGCATTGCGCAGGACATGTCGGCGAATAATGCGCGCCTGCGGCACGCCCTTGGCGCGCGCGGTCTTAACGAAATCGAGGCTCATGACCTCCAGCATCGAGGCCCGGGTCAGGCGCGCATAGACCGCCGCCGAGAAGAGGCCCAACGTCAGCACCGGCAGCACCAGATGCGCGGCAATGTCCTTGACCCGCGCCCAGCCGGTAAAGCCCGCGCCCACCGTCTCCATATCGAAGGCCGGCAGCCAGCCGAGTCGGATCGAGAACAGCAGCACTGCCATCAGCCCGACCCAGAAAAGAGGCGTGGCGTAAAAGACCAGGGCGCCGGTCATAATCGCAGTATCGGTCAGCTTGCCGCGCCGCCACGCGGCCAGAACGCCCGCGCCGACACCGATGACCAGCGATACGACAAAGGCGCATCCGGTCAGCAGCAGGGTCGCCGGCAGCCGGCTGGCAATCAGTTCTGCCACCGGAACCTGGTTACGATAGGAGTATCCCAGATCGCCACGCAGGATACCGGAGATATAGGTCCAGAGCTGCACCGGCAGGGGCTGGTCGAGGCCAAACTGCGCCCGAAGCTGAGCGATGAACTTTTCGTCCCCAGCGCCAGCCTCGCCCGCCATGACCGCCGCCGGATCACCCGGCGCCAGATGGATGAGGACAAAGTTCATGACCGCCACGCCAAGGATCACGAGGACTGCCTTGGCGAGGCGCACGAGGATGAAGCGGACGGTGTCCATCGGTCTGGCGCCGTCCCGTTATTTCGAGATCCAGGCTTCGTCCATCACCTCGTTTAGGCCGATGCCCGTGCGGACCAGGTCGTGGACCTTGTCGTGCATCAGCGTGGTGTTCTGCAACTCGAACAGCCAGATCACCGGCACGTCGTCGACCAGGATCTTTTGGACCTCGGTATAGGCCGCGGCGGCCGTCGCCTCGTCGGTCGCCTGCGCGGCCTTGGCGAACAACTCGTCCACCTTTGGATTCACATAGCCGCCGTTGTTGCCGTAGGGCGTGCCCTTGATGATGTTGTTCGACAGATAGTGCCGCGCAACGCCCAGCGCCGGATCACCATACTGGTAGGTGAAGTTGACCGACATGTTGAAATCGAGGTCGGACATGGCCTGCGACCAGCCGCCCGCGTCCACCGCCTTGATGGTCGTCGCGAAGCCGACCTGATCCAGCTGCTGGCGGACATATTCGACCAGACGCTCCCACTGGGGGCCGTAAGGCAAGGGCATGATCTCGATCGGGTTGGCCTTCAGATCGACGCCCGATTCCTTGATCAGCGCCATGGCCTTCTCGATGTCAAAGGGATAGGTCGGCGTGTCGGCGGTGTAGTACTTGGTCGTCGAGGCGATCGGGCCGGTGGCGGCCTTCGCCTGGCCGAACATGATCGACTGGGCGATGAAGTCGCGGTCGATGGCGTGCATCACCGCCTGGCGCACCAGCTTGTTGTCGAACGGCGGCTTGCGCAGGTCCATCGGCATGAAGGCCAGCGGCGAGTAGTACTCCCAGCCCGCGGTGGTGGACTGAACGCCCGGCAGTTCGGCGAGGCGCTGCACCTCGAAACCCTCGACATCGCCGCCGCGAAGGACGTCGACCGTCCCCTGCTCGAACGCGACCGCACGCGATGCGGCGTCGGGAATAATGCGGAAGTAAAGCTCGTCCAGATAAGGGCGATCCTTCTTCCAGTATTCAGGGTTCTTCACCAGGTGGATATACGAGCCGCGCTTCCATTCCTGCAGCTTGAACGGTCCGGTCCCGACGGGGGTCTGGTTCGCCGGGTTAGTGCGATAATCGGTCCCCTCATAGAGGTGCTTGGGGATGATCGGGAATGAACTCAGCTCGAACGCATTGATGAAGGCCGAGAACGGCGTCTTGAGCTTGAAGACGACCGTGTTCGGATCGGGCGCGGTGACGCTTTCGACATAGGTCGAATGGATCAGGCGCCAACGCGGATGCGCCTCGGTCAGGAAGGATTCGCCGGTGAATACGACATCGTCCGCGCTGAAGGGCTGGCCGTCATGCCACTTGACCCCCTCCTGCAGATGGAAGGTGTAGGTCAGCCCGTCGTCCGAGACCTCCCAGCTTTTCGCGAGGCTGGGCAGTGGTTTCAGGTCGGTGCCGTAGGTCAGCAGGCTTTCGTAGATCTGCCCGCCGACGTAAAGCGTCGGCCCCTGGGTGTTGAGGCCGACCATCAACATCGGTGGCTCGGGCTGCGCGATCATGTTCAATGTGCCGCCCGGCGTCGGTGTCGCCGGTGCCTGCGCCCCCGCCGGCAAGGCCAGTGTCGCCCCTAGAACAAGGCTCGCAAGCCACTTTCTGGATCCCTGAAACATGGTGCCCTCCCCTGCCACGACGCTTCCGTTACGTTAAGTTAACTGATGCTACACACGCATTGAGTTAAAGGCCAACTGCGCCCGCGCCGGCTGATCGCTTTTTTGCAGCGATTTGCGCCTGCGCCGCGGATGTCCGCCGAGAGCGCCGAATACCCCACTCCCCCACATATCAAATTTGATAGTCCGGACGCGAAGTCGCATCGTGGCACGACCTCGCCCGACGCTCATCCGGCACCCGACCCCGATGTCTGGTGCAGGCGTGAGACCAGCCGGACGAATGGCCAGAAGAGCAGGAAATAGACTACGGCCGCGGCAATCAGCGGCGTCGCGTTGTAGGTCATGCCCTGCGCCAGCTGGGCCGAGCGCAACAACTCTTGCAGCGCGACAGCCGATGCGATGGACGTCTGCTTGGCCAGCTCCAGCGTGTTGCTGACGAGGTCCGGCATCACGTTGCGCGTGCCCTGCGGGATGATGACGTATTGCATGCTCTGCCGCCACCCGAGGCCGGTTGATCGTGCAGCCTCATGCTGGCCTTTGGGAACGGACTCGAGCCCGGCGCGAAAGATTTCCGCAAAGTAGCTGGCCCCGTTCAGGACGAGCGCGAGGATCGCCGCCGGAAACTCGGTCAGCCGCAGACCGAGGAACGGCAGCGCGTAGAAGATGAAAATCAGCAGGACCAGTGGGGGGATCGAGCGGAACACATCCACATAGGCGATGACCAGCGTGCGCCCGATCCGGCCACTCGCGCCCTGGGTGATCGCCAATGCAAGGCCCAGCGCCGCGGCCAAGGGAATCGAAACGACGCTGAGTTTCAGCGTCATCCAGAAGCCCTGGACCAGAAGGGGCGCGACCTCGCGCAGGATTTCCAGGTTGAAGAAGTTGAGGATGATTTCGTTCATGCGTGCACCGGTCCCTTGAACACGCGCTCTAGCCAGCGGGTGAAGCGGACGAATGGCAGGAAGATCAGCAGGAACAAAACCGCCCCGATGGTCAGTGCCGTGGGATTGGCGATGTTGGACTGGATGGAGGATGTGACGTTCAGCAGTTCGGGCACCGCGATGACCGAACCGAGCGTCGTGCCCTTGGAGATGCCGATCGCGCGGTTGGTCAGTGGCGGGATCGTCATGCGCACGACCTGCGGCAGGATCACGCTGAACAGCGTCTGGTTGAAGCCGAGGCCGGTCGAACGGCCCGCCTCCCACTGGCCCTTGGGCACGGACAGGAACCCGCCCCAGAAGATTTCCTCGGCAAAGGCCGCCAGGATCAGCGCCAATGCCGTCACCGTCGCAAGGAACGGGCTGAGGACAAGGCCCGTCACCGGCAGCGCAAAGAAGAACAGCACGACCAGCACCAGCTGCGGAATCGCGCGGAAGAAATCGACGAAAAAGACAATCAGCAGGCTAACGGGCCGAACCTGGTAGAGCCGCAGGATGGCGAGGCCGAGGCCCAGCGGTATCCCCAGCAGCACCGTCAGGACGGACATCTGCAGCGTGACGAAAAAGCCGGCCCAGATATCGGGCCAATAGCCCGCCAGACGACCGAAATTGAAGAAGTACTGGCCGAGTTGTTCCATAAACTCAGGCCCGCAGCCGGCTGACGAAATCGCGGATCCGCTGGTGACGGGGCGTGACCAAGATCTCCTCGGGCGTGCCGCTGTCCAGCACGACGCCCTGGTCCATGAACACCACCCGGTCGGCAACCTCGCGCGCGAACTGCATCTCGTGTGTGACGACGATCATCGTCATCCCCAGCTTGCGGGTCTTGTCCATGACACTCAGAACCTCGCCCACCAGCTCGGGATCGAGGGCCGAGGTCGGCTCGTCGAACAGCATCACCTGCGGCTCGAGCGCCAGCGAGCGGGCGATGCCCACCCGCTGCTGCTGCCCGCCCGAGAGTTGCGAGGGGTAATAGTTCGCCCGCTCGGACAGTCCCACCACGTCGAGGTGGTGGAGGGCCTTTGCGTCCGCCTCGGCCCTCGACAGACCGGCGACCTTGCGCAGGGCAAGCGTCACGTTCTGCTTGGCGGTCAGGTGCGGGTAGAGATCGATGCCCTGGAACACCATGCCGATCCGCCGCCGGAGAGCGTTCAGGTCCACCCCCTTACCCGTCACCTCGTGACCGCCGACCGCAATGCGACCCGACGTCGGCTCCTCAAGGCGGTTGATGCAGCGCAGGCAGGTGCTCTTGCCCGAACCGGACGAGCCGACGATGACCACTGCCTCGCCCGCGTTCACCTTGAGGTCGATGCCTTTCAGGACCTCGACCGCGCCATAACTCTTGTGCAGGTTCTCGATGACGACAACAGGGTTGCCGTCATGCGAGGTTTCGGGCCGCGTCTCGGTCATTTGCACTCCGGCTCGTGCTCGGTCGCGTCATAGCCGTCGAAATTGGGCGCGCCATAGCCGGGGTAGATCGTGGTGACGGACTTGCCTTGCTCGGGCTCGGTACCGAACCACTTCTTGTAGATCGCGGCCAGGGTGCCGTCCTTCTTGAGGCACTCGATCGCGACATCGACACGGTTGCGGAACTCGGTGTCGTCCTTGCGGAAGGTCAGGCCAAAATCGTTACCGGTGTCGATCACGAAGGGCACTTCGGCCATCGGGGTCTGGGTCGTGACATAATGCGACACCGGCTCGTCGGCGATGTTGGCGAAGGCGCGGCCCATCATCACGGCCTGAACGCCATCGGCGTTCTTGTTGAACCGCTGAACGGTAAAGCCGTATTCCTTTTCGTGCTCGCCGGCCCATTTGTCGGCCGTCGATCCGTTGTTCACGGTGACGATTTTGCCGGACAGGTCCTCGAGGCCCGCGACCTTGCCGCCCTTCTTGACCAGCACTCCGAGGCCGGTCGGCATGTATGGTTCGGCGAACAGCATTTCCTTCGCGCGCGCCTCGGTGATGTTGGCGGGCGCTGCCACCATCTCGTAGCGCTTCGAGAAGAGGCCGGCGAAGATCGACGAGAAGTTCACGTCTGCGACTTCGATCCCCGGGCGGCCCAGCTGCTTGGCGATGGCCTCGGCGAAATCATAGGAAAAGCCGGTGATCTGGCCATTTGCTTCCTTGAAGGCGAAGGGGGCGAAGCCGACGTCGAAGGCCACCATCAGCTTCTGGTCGTCGGGGTGGTCGGCCGACTGGGCCAGCGCCGGGCCGCTGCCTACCGCAAGCGCCGTTCCCAGCGCAAGCGTAGCGGCGAGGGACGAAATACGTCGCAGGATCATGGCTCTAGGCTCCTAGACTTGTGTGAGGTTCGCGCTGCTGCGCGGCGCGGGGCCTCCCCGGCGAGAGGGACCCTAGCAAGGTGTGTGACAGCACAGGCATCAAGATTCGTCTCTGATCCATAGCCCGATGTTATGATGCGCTCGCCTTTCCGCGTCCGGGCTTGGCCGCGGGCAGCAGCGCAAACTCGGTCTGGCGTTGGGAATACTCACGCAGAGCGCGCACGAACAGCCGCGTCGGATGCGACATCGGCTGTAGTTCGGACGAGATCAGGCGCAGATCGCAGCTCGCCCGCGGCACCAACCGACGTGCGACGATATTCGGCCAGGCATTCCCGCTGAGTGCGAATCTGTCGACGATCGCGACCCCCGCCCCGGCATGGACCAGAGCGCAAGCCTGGGCGGTGAAACGCACGATGGTGTGGAACCGCACCTTGTCGGCACTGGAGCGGAGCGCCCGGCGCACCATCGCGCCATAAGGCGTATCGGGTCCGTAGCCGATGATCCCGTAAGGTACGAGGTCCTCAGGCCCGACTGCCTTTAGCGCCTCCAGCTCGTGCCCGGCGGGAAAGATGACGGCCAACTCACCTTGGTGCAGCTTTTCGACCGTCAACGTCGGGTTGTCGATCGACAGGATCGACACGCCCAGGTCCACGCGGTTGCCGCTGACCTTGTCGATCAGGTCGATGAGCGAGAGGATCTCAAGCTCCACGCGTAGTTGCGGGTGCTTTTGTCGAAAATAGGCAATGGCGGCCGGGACATAGCCCTGCGCCGGGCTGGGACTGGCGGCAATGCGGACCGTGCCCGAGCTGCCGGACCGCAATTCCTCGGCGATCAGGTTGATTCGGTTGACCGATTGGTGAAGCTGCTCGACTTCCTCGAACAGCTTTCGCGCCTCCAGCGTCGGCTGCACCCTGCCGCGGCCGCGCTCGAACAGCTTCAGCTTCAGCCGATCCTCGGTATAGCTCAGCATGCGGCTGACGGCCGGCTGCGAAACCGACAGCAGACGCGCGGCACCCGAGATCGAGCCGGTAGTCATGATGGCGCGAAACACCTCAATCTGCCGCAGGTTTATCAGCATTGAATAACACCCCGTTATAGGTGGACGCGAACTTGGTATGCCCCAGTTCGGGCGATCTCGCTATGGTTGTCGCAGCACTCACACGGGAAGGTACCATGGGCGATTTCGATCTGGTTCTGAGCGGGCGCGTCGTGATGGACGACGGCATCATCGAGAACGGCTATGTTGCCGTGCGTGATGGACGCTGCATTCAGGTCGGCACCGGCCACGCCCCCGCCGCGGCCGAGCGGCACGAGCTGGGACAGGCATGGATCATGCCCGGCGTCATCGATGGCCAGGTGCACTGCTACAGCGCAGGCCGGACCGAAGGCATCGGCCGCGCGTCACGCGCCGCGGCCGCCGGCGGCATCACCGTCATGGTGGACATGCCCTATGACCAGCCCGAGCCGATCACCAATGCCGACCTGTTCCGCCAGAAGATCGCCACCGTCGAGGACGAGGCACATGTCGATGTCGCCCTCTACGCCACGATCGCCCCTGAAAACGGGCTGGGCGCCATTCCCGGTCTCGTCGAGGCGGGGGCCTGCGCCTTCAAGTTCTCGACCTTCGAGGCAAACCCGACCCGCTTCCCCCGGATTGGCGATGACACGTTGGCCGAGGCCTTTCGCCTGGTGAAGCACTCGGGCCTGATGTGCGGTGTGCACAACCAGGACCAGGAGCTGAGCCGCAAGAACATCGCCCGCGCCATCGAGACAGGCGACACCGGCTGGGACGCCTTTGGCCGCGCGAACAACACGCTGGTCGAGGATCTGGCCACCGCCCGCATCTACGAGTTGGGCGCTTTGACCGGCGCCCGGGCGCACGCGGTCCATGTTTCGACCTCGCGCGGGTTCGAGATCGCCGAGATGTACAAGCGCGCCGGCCACCGCGCCAGCATCGAGACCTGCGTGCAATACCTGATGCTGAACGAAGAAGAGCATGTGCGCCGCTTTGGCGCCCGCACAAAGCACTATCCCCCGATCCGGCCACGCGCCCAGATGGAGGCGCTGTGGACGCATATCGCTGCCGGGCATTGCGATTTCGTCTCGTCCGACCACGTGTCCTGGGGTCTGGAGACAAAGCAGGCCGAGAACTTCTTTGACAACATGTCCGGCGGCCCGGGCCTTGAAACCTTGCTGCCCGCCTTCTGGACCGGCTGTGAAGAGCACGGGATCTCGCCCAGCATGGTCACCCGGCAGATGTGCAGTGGTCCGGCGCGATCCTTCCTCCTAGCGGACAAGGGCCGCCTCGCGCCCGGCGCTGACGCCGACATCGTCGTGCTGGAGCCGGGCCGCTTCATCCACGATCCGTCGAACAGCCAGGCCGCCGTGCAGTGGAGTTCCTTTGAGGGACGCGAGTTCAGCGTGCGCGTCGCCGCGACCTACAGCCGCGGCAAGCTTGTCTGGGACGGCAAGGCGATCCGCAACCAGGCGGGCGATGGCCAGTTCCTGCGTCCTGCAGCCTGACATGGCCTGCGGGATCGAGGGTGACTGTGGAGGGCTGTCGGGCCGGGTGGCATCGTGGGGGATCGCCAGTGGTATTGTGCGGGTTGGGCAGGTGGCGATGGCTTCTACGGCCAGCGGCGCGCGTCCTCACGCTCTGAACCCGCGTTGCCACGACGGCCTCACCATCCCTAAAGCCGCATGATCCATGGACTGGTCGGTATCCGAACTCACCGAGCGCGAGGTCTACAAGCTCCTCGTCAATACGGTTCTTCCGCGGCCCATCGCGCTCGTCACCAGCCTTGACGCAAAGGGCGGGATCAACGCGGCGCCGTTCAGTTTTTTCAATGTCTTCAGCCATGCCCCTCCGCTTGTGGTTCTGGGTATCGAGGGGCGCGCGGGGGATCCTGATGAACCCATGGGCCTCAAGGACACGCTGAACAACATCCGCAGCACCGGCGAGTTCGTGGTGAACCTGGTGGACCGGGCGATGCTGCCGGCGATGAACGCCTGCGCGGTCGACCACGCACCGGGCGTCGACGAGCTTGCCCTCGCGGGGCTTGAGGCAGTTCCCTCGCGCGCCGTCGCGCCGCCCCGCATCGCCGCCTCGCCGGTGCAGTTCGAATGCCGCGAGACCGTGACCCTTGCTGTCGGGCGGCGCCAGCGGATGCTGGTTTTGGGCGAGATCATCCACATCTGGGTGCGCGACGGTGCCACCAACGAACGCCTGCATGTGGATATCGACGCGCTCGATCTCGTCGGGCGGCTGCACGGCGCAGACTGGTACGTCTCCCTGCGCGAGCGCTTTCAGTCGCCAAGAAAATAGACCTCACTTCGGCTTGTCAGAGGAAAGGCCCACGGAATGTCGGCGCAAAACAGCACGATCTACGTCATCAACCCGAACTCCAGCACCGTGGTAACCGCCGGGATCGACGCGGCGATGGAGCCGCTGCGCCCATGCGGCCTGCGCATCGAATGCGTCACGCTGGAAGGCACGCCCAAGGGTATCCAGACCCAGCGCGATGTCGATTCCATCGACGGCCCGCTGCTGAATCGCGCCGCCCAGCTGGAAGACAGCGCCTGCGGTTTCGTCGTCGCCTGCTTCAGCGATCCCGGCATGTTCGCCCTGCGCGAGCAGAGCCGTCACCCGGTTCTCGGGATTGCGGAATGCGGCATGTTGACCGCTATGAGCCTCGGCCAGCGGATCGGCGTCATCTCGATCCTCTCGACCTCGATCCCCCGGCACATGCGCCTGTTCGGCGCGATGGGCATCATGGACCGGATCGCCGCCGATCGTGCCATCGGGATGGGCGTGGCCGATCTGGCGGACGACGCCCGCGCGGTCGCGCTGATGAGCGAGACGGGCCGGATGCTGCGCGACGAGGACGGCGCGGACGTGCTGGTCATGGGCTGCGCAGGAATGGCGCGCTTTCGCGCCGCGGTCGAGCAGGCGGTCGGCATCCCGGTCGTCGAGCCGACGCAAGCCGCCGTCGGCATGATGATCGGCCGCGTCAGCCTCGGCTGGGCCGGCAAGACGGACGCGAAGGCGGCACGATGAGCAGCCTTGCCGAGGAACTGCGCGCCATAGTCGGCGACAGGCATGTCCTGCAGTCCGAGGCAGAGATGGCGCCTTATCTGGTCGACTGGATGGGGAAATATCACGGCCAGGCGCAGCTAGTCGTCTCGCCCGGCACGACCGCGGAAGTCTCGGATACCGTCCGGGCCTGCGCCCGCCATGGCGCGATCGTGGTCCCGCAGGGCGGAAACACCAGCCTCTCAGGCGGGGCGACGCCGGGCTCTGCGGGGGCGGTGGTCCTGTCCACTCGCCGGCTGCGGACGCTGCGGCGTGTCGATCCGGTCGGCAATACCATCACGGCAGAGGCCGGCTGCATCCTGGCCGAGGTCCAGCAGGCCGCACAATCCGCTGGCCGCTACTTTCCCCTCAGCCTCGGGGCGGAGGGCAGTTGCACCATTGGCGGCAATGTCGCGACGAGTGCCGGCGGCGTTGCCGTGCTGCGCTATGGCAACATGCGCGACCTGACCCTTGGCGTCGAGGTGGTGCTGCCGGACGGCCGCCTGTTCGACGGGCTGCGCGATCTGCGCAAGGACAGCACCGGCTATTCGCTGCGCGATCTCTTCGTCGGCTCGGAAGGCACGCTCGGGATCATCACTGCGGCGACGCTGCGCCTGTTCCCGACCCCGCGCGCCTCCGTCACCGCCATGGCCAGTGTCGAGGGTCTGGATCAGGCGGTGTCGCTGCTCAACCAGATCAACGATCATTGTGGCGACCGCCTGTCGGCCTTCGAATACATCAGCGGCGCCTGCCTGTCGGTGATCGCCAAGCATGTTCCGTCAGCCCCCCTGCCCTTGCCCGCCGCAAGTGACGCGGTGCTGATCGAACTGACCGACAGTCACGCGGATGCGCCCTTGGCTGCCATGCTTGAGGAGCAACTGGTCACCGCAAGCGAAGCAGGGCTGATTTCCGACGCCGTCGTGGCACAGAACGCCGCCCAGGCCGGGGCCTTCTGGAAGGTCCGCGAGGCGATCTCGGAGGCTCTGGTCCGCGAGGGCGGCAGCGCCAAACATGACGTGGCGGTCCCCGTCTCGTCGCTGCCGGAATTCGTCGCTGATGCGGATGCGGCCGTCCAGCGAGTGATGCCGGGCGCGCGGCCGGTGATCTTTGGCCACCTCGGCGATGGCAACCTGCACTACAACCTGCTGCGTCCCGTGGACGCAGGCAACGCCTTTCCGGGCTGGGATCGCGTGACCAGCGGGGTTCATGCCGTCGTGTCGCAGTACCGCGGCTCGATCAGCGCCGAGCACGGGATAGGCCAGTTGCGCGTAGGCGAGATGCCTGCGTTCAAGGGCGAGATCGAACTGGAACTGATGCAGCGCATCAAGGGCCTTCTCGACCCGCAGGGCCTGTTCAACCCCGGCAAACTTCTACCACTCTGACAAGGATTGACCGATGCTTCTGGATGAAACCGCGCGCGGCGTATTCGTAATTTCCGTCACGCCTTTTACCGAGGACGGCAGTCTCGACCTCGACAGCACCGACCGGCTTGTCGATTTCTACCGTGAAAAGGGCGCGACGGGCCTGACTGTCCTCGGAATGATGGGCGAGGCGCCCAAGCTGACGGCCGACGAATCCGCCGCCTTCGTGCAGCGCGTGCTGGACCGCGCCGGTTCCGACCTGCCGGTCGTCGTGGGCGTCTCGGCCCCCGGGTTTGCTGCGATGAAGGAGCTCTCGGACCGCGTGATGCAGATGGGCGCTGCGGGCGTGATGGTCGCGCCGCCCTCGGCGCTGCGCACGGACCAGCAACTCTACGGCTATTTCACCGGCGTTGCCGATGTCATCGGTGCCGACGTGCCGTTCGTTCTGCAGGACTTTCCGCTGGCGACGAGCGTGCAGATGTCAGCCGACCTCATCATCCGCATCATCCGCGACGTGCCAAGTTGCGTCATGCTCAAGCATGAGGACTGGCCGGGCCTTGCCAAAATCGACGCGCTGCGGGCGGCCGGGAGGAAGGATGGCCTGCGCCGCATCTCGATCCTCGCCGGCAATGGCGGGATGTTCCTGCCGGAGGAGTTGCGGCGCGGCAGCGACGGCGCCATGACCGGCTTTGGCTACCCCGAGATGATGGCCGACGTGCAGGCCGCGCATGACCGCGGCGATACGGACCGCGCACAGGACCTGTTCGACGCCTACTTGCCGCTGGCCCGCTACGAGCAGCAGCCGGGCCTCGGCCTCGCGCTGCGCAAGGCGATCCTCGCGCGGCGCGGCGCGATTGCCTCGGCCCATGCGCGTAGGCCCGCGCCCAAACTGTCCCCGGCCGACATGGCGGATATCGAATTCCTCATCACCCGCCAGGAGCGTCGCCTGAAGGAGCTGAACTGATGGATCTGGGCATCAAGGGGCGGCGCGCGCTCGTACTCGGCAGCAGCCAGGGCCTCGGTGCCGCGATCGCCACGGCGCTGGCGCAGGAGGGTGCGATCGTGACCGCGGCCGCGCGCAACACGGACAAGATCAAGGATTGGGCCGGCAACCTTACAGGCGGAGCTGCCGGCAACGTCCAGGCGGCGCATGTCGATCTGGCCGATGTCGCCAGCGTCGATGCCCTGGCCGAGTCGCTTCTGCGATCCGGCGGGGTTGATATCCTGGTCCTCAATTCCGGCGGACCGCCCCCCGGCGAGGCCCGCTCGGCCGCGCGCTCTGACTGGACGGCGCAGTTCGAGGCGATGGCCGCCAACCTGTTCCACCTCGCCGGGCGCCTTTTGCCGGCGATGGAGGTGCGCAAGTGGGGCCGCATCATAGTCCTCGGCTCGTCGGGGATCGAGCAGCCGATTCCCCGGCTGGCACTGTCGAACGCGATCCGCGCCTCGGTCCTCGGCTGGGCAAAGACCCTGTCGGCCGAGGTCGCGGCCAACGGCGTGACCGTGAACGTGGTCCTGCCCGGCCGCATCCACACCGAGCGCGTGGATCAGTTGGACGCCGCGACCGCCTCGCGCCAGCAGCAGCCCGTCGAGGACGTGGCGGCTGCCTCGCGTGCGACGATCCCCGCCGGCCGCTACGGCGCGCCGCAAGAGTTCGCGGACGTGGTGGCCTTCCTCGCCAGCGAGCGCGCATCCTATGTCACCGGCGCCAAGATCAGGGTAGACGGCGGCGCCATCCGCAGCGTGTGAGGCGAGGACTTCCGATGCAACTGACCCTGGACCACGTCCACATCTTCGCTGCCTCGGCGCGGAAGACGGCGGATGACTACGTCGCCCTGCTCGGCGCGCGCGAGATCGAGCAATATGAGACGCCCAACGGCCTGCGCGTCATCCTGCAGCTGGGTGGCGCGCAGGTCTATATCGAGGAGCGCGCGGGGGGCACCGGCGCGGTCGATCACCTGGCTTTTGCGACCCGGGACCTCGACGCCGCAGTGGCGCATATCGAGAATTCGGGTGGGACGATCCTCACGCCTCCGCGCCAGGTCCGCGAAGGGCTTCGCATCGCCTTCGTGGCACCCGAAGGCGGCGGCAAGACCGAGATCGTGCAGAGGGGCTGAACAAGGCTGGTCTTGAGGGCCTGCGCGGGGGCCCGCCGACGACGGTGGGCTCCCCGACAGGATTGGCGAGCTGTAGCTTCAATTGGCATCCGGGCGGCTAGCGCCCGCTACACCTTAAAATTGGAGATGCCGTGGCTGCTGCTCCGGCGTCCGCGTCCGATCCGGTCTTCGCAAGTGGGCTCGCGTCGCGAGACGCCCGCCGCCGTTGCCGTCAACTGGGCTGCGCAGCGAGCGGTGCAGACGGTCGCGCGCTTCCGCCAGGTCCAGCCGCGCTCCCCCACGATTGCGGATGAGCGGAGAGTTACTCGGTCCTGCACAACATCCATGAGTGTCGCCACCGTCATGGTGGAAGCCCTTTCCGAGGCTTAAACCGACCTTGGGCGGGAGCAATGCGTATCTCGCTCCCGCGACAAAAAACCCGGGCCTTTGCCGAGGGCTCCACCCCTCATCGTGAAGCTCCTTCGCACCTCGCCGCGCCAGAATTTCCCCTGCTTTTCCCACCTAGCGCCCAAACTCGTGCTGATCCCTCCCCTTACCCCTTGAGGACGCATCACAATTTTTATTGACAGCAATCAGTGCTATTTATACGCATAATATGGTCATGCGGCATAAGAACCGGGGAGGGTTCGGCAATGCTAGACTCCGTCAAATCACGTCAAACTGACTCACGCAGCCGTCGCAGGATGCGCTGTTCCCTTGGGGTGGGAACTGCGATCGCGCTGCTGGCAGCGCAGATCGGTGCTGGCCCGGCATCTGCCCAGGCAGCGACCGAGGCCCCCAGGTTCGACAAGCATGGGACCAACAACGCCATCACCGACGTGCCGGGAATTCTCGTCGGGCAGGTGACGCGCAACGACCCGCCGTTCCTGACCGGCGTGACGGCCGTCTATGCACCCGACGGCGCGGTCGGCGGCGCGATAGTTCCCGGCGGCTGGCCGGGCAGCATCAACGTCGAGGTGTTGCAGCCGGGCAAAAACGACCAGGAATCGCACGTGATGTTCCTGACCGGCGGCAGCTATTTCGGCCTAGGCTCGTTCTCGGGGATCATGCGCTGGCTGGAGGAGCATGGCGTCGGCATGAATGTCGGCACTGATCCGCTGCATGTAGACCCGCTCGTCTCGGGCGCGGTGGTGTTCGACCTGCTGCGCGGGGGCGACTTCAAGGCAAGGCCCGACGCGGATTTCGGCTATCAGGCGATGGAAAACGCCAAGTCAGGTCCTGTCGAGCAGGGCAACGTCGGCGCGGGCACAGGCACCCGGTCGGGCGGCAAGAGCCTGCCGCTGAAGGGCGGCATCGGCACAGCCAGCGTGGAACTGGACAATGGCATCATTGTTGGCGCGATAACCGCGGTCAACGCGGTCGGCACGCCAGTCGATTTCTCGGACTGCAGTTTGCGGGCGGTGGATTTGGCTATCGGGGACGAGTTCGGCGCCTACAAGAGTCCCTCGCGCGAGGAATGTGACGCGGCGCTGGAAAAGGCAAAAATCGACGCGGAAACGGGCAAGCCGCATGCCAACACCACCATTGGCGTGCTGGCAACCAACGCCAAGCTGGACAAGGAACAGGTCAAGCAACTGGCCGAGGCGGTGTCTCGCGGTCATGGCCGCGCCATCGACCCGATTCACCTGATCAGCGACGGCGATTCCTACTTCACCCTCGCCACCGGCGAAGTGACCGCCGACGACGCGCAGATCCAGCAGATCTACGCTGCGGCGGAAAACGCCTTCGCCCGCGCCATCGTGCACGCAACGCTGAAGGCAACCTCGGTCGGTGAATTCGTCAGCTACTGCGACACTTTCCCGTCCGCCTGCGGGGCGCAGTGACCTTGCTTTCAATGTGAAACGATCCTGTCCGGTGCGCTGCAACTCGCGCACCGGACATTGCCGCCAACAACGATATTGCCCGGCAACAATCGATGCGTACTAATATAATCAAAAGCTGAATCTGGGGAGGAAGTCATGTTGCATCGCCGCGAGGTTCTGAAGCTATCATCTCTGGCCGCCACCAGCCTGACGATGCCCGGCCTGTTGCGCGCCGCCTGGGCGCAGGAGGGCACGATCCCGATCGGCGCGCCGTTGCCGATGTCGGGCGCCTTTGCCGCAAACGGCAAGTTCGGCGCGATGGGGACCGCCATGGCCGTCGAAGCGGCGGGCACGGTCCTCGACCGCAAGCTGTCCTATCTGGAAATCAACACCGAGGGCCGGCCCGCAAGCGCCGTGCGCAAGGTGCAGGAGGCGATGGAGCAGCAAAAGGCGACGCTGTTCGCCGGCGGCATCCTGTCCTCCGAAGCCCTCGCCATGGGCAAGGAAATCAGCAACCGTGGCGGCGTGTTCTTCACCACCGCCGGCGCCGACGAGATCACAGGCAGCGACTGCAACAAGGGCACCTTCCGCTGGAGCGTGCCGACCTTTGGCGCCATCAACCAGACCGTCCGGCCGCTGATCGAGCAACTGCCTGACGCGAAACGCTGGTACACCATCACCCCGCAATACGTGTTCGGCGAGGGTCTGCTGAGCGCCGCCAAAACGATCTTTGCCGAAAAGGGCATCGAGCATGTCGGCAACAGCTACCATTCGCTCGATGAAAAAGAGTTCAGCGGCTACATCACCAATGCGGTCGCCACCCAGCCCGACGTCCTGCTGATCCTGAACTTCGGCTCGCAATCCAGCTCGACGCTGCGCCAGGCCGTCAACTTCGGCCTGAAGGGCCGCATGAAGATCCTGGTCGCCTGGGCCTCCGGGCTGGAGCAGTTCGAGGCGCTGGGGCCGGAGATCAGCGAGGACGTCTATTTCGGCGCGCAGTATTGGCATGCCATCGACACGCCCTTCAACAACGAGCTGGTCAAGGCGGTGCAGGCCAAGCACGGGATCAACCCAAACTACTCGCTGGCGAGCGCTTACATGATCACCAAGCTGCTGATCGACGGCGCGGCCAAGGCCGGCGATACGACGGGCGAGGCCGTCGCCAAGGCGCTGGAGGGGATGAAATACCCGGGCCTGACGGGCGACGAGGAAATCCGGGCGGCCGATCATCAGGTGATCAAGAATTACTACCTGCTGAAGGGCAAGGCGAAGGACGCCATGAAAGACAAGGACGACTACGCCGACGTCATCAGTTCGGGCCAGTCGTTCCTGTCGCCCGAAGAAGCCGGCTGCAAGATGGGCTGAGGCGCGGCCCGCTGCGGTTGCAACTGCGGCGGGTCCCTACCCTTCGGCGTATCCGGGGCGGCCGCGGCTGACCCCGCGGTGCGCCGCCTTCCAGCCGCCGCGCGGAGAACGACATGATCTATCTGTTCCAGCTCATGAACGGCATCGGACTGGGGATGCTCTACTTCCTGCTCGCCGTGGGGCTGAGCGTCATCTTTGGCTTGCTGCATTTCGTGAACTTCGCGCATGGCGCATTTTACCTGCTCGGCGCCTATTTCTGTTTCGCGGTGTTCCAGATGGGCTTCGGCTTCTGGGTCGCGTTGGCGGTCGCACCGCTGCTGGTCGGCTTGCTGGCCGCGGTGACCGAGGCGTCGTTGCTGCGGCGCATCTATCGGCTGCCGCACACCTACCACATCATTGTCACGATCGGCCTGGCGCTCATCATCCAGGAACTGGTCATCATCATCTGGGGGCCGATCGGCTCCAGCGTTCCGGCACCGGCCGGCCTCGACGGCGCCGTGATGCTGGGCAGCTTCATCTACCCGGAATACCGGTTGTTCGTCATCGGTTTCACCGCCCTGCTCGCGGGCGGGCTGTGGTGGTTGCTGGAGGGTACGCGCCTTGGCGCGGTGGTCCGAGCAGGCTCGGAATCGGCCGACATGATCGCGCTGCTGGGCTATGACATCAAACGGATCAATACCGCGGTCTTTGCCCTCGGCGCGGGTCTGGCCGGGCTTGCCGGCGCCCTCGCCGCGCCCATTCGCGGGACCGATCCCTTCATGGGGGTCGAGGCGCTCGCCATCGCCTTTGTGGTTGTGGTCATCGGCGGCATGGGCAGCTATTCGGGCGCGCTGATCGCGGGGCTGCTGGTCGGCATCGTGCAGAGCATGATGACCACCATCTGGCCGCAGGGTGCGGGCATGGCGGTCTACCTCGCCATGGTGCTGATCATCCTCGCCATGCCGCGCGGGCTGATGGGGCGCGCATGACGAGCATCAACAAGCCGCTGTTCCAGTTTGCGCTTGCCGTGCTCGTCGCGGCCGCGCTGCCGATCTTCCTCAGTTCCGGCACACTCGCCTCGGAGGTGCTGATCTTCGCGATCGCCGCTGCCGCCTGCAACCTGCTGCTCGGCTACACCGGCCTTCTGTCCATCGGGCAGGGCGTCTTCTTCGGCATCGGCAGCTATACGCTGGGGCTGACGCTGGTGCATACCGCGCTGTCGCCGCTGATCGCACTCGCCTTCGCTGTGGTGCTTGGCGCAATCGTCGCGATCGGCATCGGGTGGCTCGCGATCCGGCGGCAAGGTGTCTACTTCGTCATGCTGACGCTCGCCTTCGCGCAGTTCTTTTACTTCCTCGCCTATACCTTCAGCGGCATCACCGGCGGAGACAACGGCCTGCTGGGAATCCCGCGTTCGAATATCGGGCCATTACGGCTGGCAGACTCGTGGACGTTCTACGGCTTTGTCGCGGTGCTGTTCCTGCTGGTCTTTGCCGGCCTGCAGCGGGTGGCGAGTTCCACCTTCGGCCGCACGCTGCTCGCCATCCGCGACAACGGCGCGCGGGCGCAGGCCATCGGCTTTCCGGTCCGCGCCTTCAAGATTGCCGCCTTCGCTATCTCGGGCGGCGTCACCGGCCTTGCCGGCGGCCTCCACGCCCTCCTCATCGGCATCGCGCCACTCGCCAACATCGACTACCACCTCAGCGAGAGCCTGCTGATCATGACGATCATCGGCGGCACCGGCAGCCTGTTCGCCTCGGTGCTTGGCGCCGGGTTCTTTGTCCTCGTCTCCGACACGCTGTCGGCGATCTGGCCGCGGTGGCTGCTGCTGCTGGGGGTGCTTCTGATCGCGCTGGCGCTGTTCATGCAGAAAGGCATCTGGGGTCTTGTCGAACGCCTCGTCGGCCTCGCGGCCGAGCGGCGCAGTCCGGCGGCGCAGACGCCCGCTGACCGGGCGGAGGAGCCGAGATGACCCAGGATCTGCTGGTCTCGAAAGGTCTCGGCGTCAAATACGGCAGCTTCGCCGCGCTCAGCGATGTCGACCTGAACATCCGGCCCAACACCGTTCATTCGATCATCGGCCCGAACGGCGCGGGCAAGACCACGCTGTTTCACGCGCTGACCGGCAGCGTCCGGGCAAGTTCGGGCCGGATCATGTTCGGCGGCCAGAACATCACGCCCCTCAGCGACGATCAGCGGGTCCGCATGGGCCTCGCGCGGTCATTCCAGGTGACGAGCCTCTTCCAGAGCCTGCCCGTGCGCGAGAACCTGCGGCTGGCCGCCCAAGGGCGGACACCCTGGCAGGCGCTGCGGATGTGGCAGGCGGCCGAGGCCAACAGCGAGGCCCTGGCCACCGCCGACGCCCTGATGCAGCGCCTCGACCTCAGCCGGGTGGCCGACCGCGCGGCGGGCGAGCTGTCCCACGGCCAGCAGCGGCGGCTGGAGGTCGGCATGGCGATGGCGTCAAAACCTCGCCTGATTCTCCTGGACGAGCCGACCTCGGGCATGGGCATAGACGACATCGGCTCGATGAAGCGCCTGATCGCCGATCTGGGGCGCGATCACACCGTGATCCTAATCGAGCATAACATGGGCATTGTCATGGACATCAGCGACAGGATTACCGTCATGCAATCCGGTCGTACGCTGGTCGAGGGAACGCCGGCCGAGATCCGCGACAACCCTGCCGTGCGCCGCGCCTATCTCGGCTCGATGATGACGGGGGGGCACGCATGAGCGGGGCCGCACTCGAGATCGAGGATGTGCATGCCTACTACGGCAAGAGCCACATCCTTCAGGGCGTCTCGCTGCGCGTCGCGCCGGGCGAGGTTGTCACCCTGCTGGGCCGCAACGGCGCCGGCAAATCGACGACGCTGAAGACCATCAGCGGCCTCGTCGCCCCGGCCGGCGGCCGCATCACCTTCGACGGAAAGGACATCGCCGGGATCAAGCCGCACCAGATCGCCGGCCGCGGGCTGTCGCTTGTCCCAGAGGACCGGGGCATCTTCGGCCTTCTGACGGTCGAGGAGAACCTGCGGATCGCGCAGCGCAAGGACTCGCTGTGGTCGCTGGCCGACGTCTACCGCAACTTCCCGCGGCTGGAGGAGCGCAAGCGCAATGGCGGGGCGCAACTGTCCGGCGGCGAGCAGCAGATGCTCGCCATCGCCCGCGCCCTGGTGAACGGGCCCAAGCTGCTGATGCTGGACGAGCCGGTCGAGGGCCTGGCGCCGGTCGTCGTCGACGAGATCGTCGCCCAGATCAAGCAGATCCGTTCCAGCGGCATTCCCATCCTGCTGGTCGAACAGAACCTCGCCGTCTGCACAGAACTCGCCGACCGGCACTACATCCTTGAACTGGGGCGAATCGCTTACGAGGGCACGCGCGCGGAGTTTGCCAGCGACGATGCGGTCAAGGACCGATACCTCGGCGTCGGCGCCCAGTAAGCAGTGGAGAACAATTTGCGTTTTGTCATCGCCCGCCTGAATCACGAGACCAACACCTTCTCGCCGCTGCCGACGCCGCTCGAAGCCTTCTCGCCGCACTTTGGCGAGGAGGCCCGCGCGGCGGCAGAGGGTTCGATCACCTCGATGGGCGCCTTCCTCGACTTTGCCCGCGCGCGTGGCGCCGAAGTCGCGACCCCGGTCTATGCCCACGCCAATCCCAGTGGGCCGGTTTCAGATGAGGCATTCGAGACGATGGCGGCGGCGATTGTGGACGCAGTCGCGCTGGGCTGCGACGCCATCCTGCTCGACCTGCACGGCGCGATGGTCACGGAAAGCCTCCATGACGGCGAGGGCGAGTTGCTGGAGCGTGTTCGGGCCGCCGCGCCGGGCATTCCCATCGGCGTGGCGCTCGACCTGCACGGCAACATCACCGGCCGGATGCTCGACAACGCCGATCTACTCGTGGGCTTCAAGACTTATCCCCATGTCGACATGGTCGAGACCGGGCAGCACGTCGCCCGGCTGATCGGTCGGATGCTCGACGAAGGCATCGCCCCCGCCCGCGCCCTGTCGCACCCGCCGCTGCTGGCCCAGACCCTGCAGATGAACACCGGGGTGCCCGGCGCCATGCAGGATGCCATCGCCGCGGCCCGCGCCGCCGAACGGCAGCCCGGCGTCCTCGCGGTCAGCGTCTTCGGCGGCTTTTCGATCGCCGACCTCGCAGAGGCCGGCGTCTCCGTCGTCGTGATCGCCGAGACGGGCGAGGTCGCCTCGGATGTGGCCAAGCGCCTTGGCACGGACATCTGGGCCGACCGGGAGGGGTTGGTTTACGTCGAGGAACCGCTCAGCCAATCGGTCGCGGCCGCAGCCGCTGCGGCCGATGCCGCGGCGGGCCAGGACGGCCCCGTGCTGATGCTCGATCATGGCGACAACTGCATGTCCGGCGGCACCTGCGATCGCATGGACGTCCTGGCCGAGGCGCTGCGCCAGGGCCTTCGCGGCATCATCGCCGGCCCGATCTGCGATGCCGAGGCGGTGGCACGCATGACCGAGGCCGGGGTCGGCAGCACGGTCACCCTCGGCCTCGGCAATACCTGGCATCTGCCCAAGATCGGCGTGGACAAGCCGCCGCTGGAACTGACCGGGACCGTCCGCGCCCTTGGCGAGGGCGCATACGTCATCAGCGGGCCGACCTACACCGGCATGCGCTGCAGCATGGGCCGGGCCGCCGTGCTGGAAACCCCGCAGGCGCTGATCCTCGTCTCGGAGGAGCCGCACGAGCCTTGGGACCTCGGGGTTTTCACCTCCATGCGGATCGATCCGCTTAAGGCCCGCTTCCTGATCCTGAAGTCGCGCATGTATTGCCGTCCGGTGTTCGAGCCGCTGTCAAAGGCCTTGGTCGAATGTGCCAGCCTTGGCGTCACCAGTTCCGATTTCGGGCTTTTCTCGTTCGAACATCTCGCGCGCCCGATCTATCCTCTCGATCCGGACACGGAATGGATCGCAGAGGCGCGCTTATCATGATGCAGGCACCAGCAGCACGGGACGAGGTCGACCGCCCGCGGCGCGCCAAGCTTTCAAACCTGATTTCAGAGGACTTGCTGAACTGGATCGCGCGCGAGGGGCTGAAGCCCGGCGACCGGCTGCCGAACGAGAAGACTCTGATGCAGCATTACCGCTGTGCCAAGGGGACGATCCGCGAAGCCCTGAAAGTCTTGGAAGTCCAAGGGCTTGTCGAAATGCAGACCGGGCCCAATGGCGGCGCGGTGATCCGGCCGGTTTCCATCGACGCGGTGACCCAGCAACTGCGGACCTATCTGCATTTTCAGTCGCTGGATTTCGAAGAGGTCTACGCGATCCGCCACAGCCTGGAGGTCACGCTGGCCGAAAGCGTCGTCGGCAAGCTGGACGAGACGCAGCTCACACGGTTGGAAGAGAACATCGAGAGCTGCGTCGCCGCCCTCGCCGCCGGCGAGCGCACCAAGGCCCGGCATCTGGAGCTGACCTTCCACGACCTTCTGTGCGAAAGCTGCCCGAACCCGCTGCTGGTCTTCATCTGCCATTTCGTGAATGGCCTTTTGCGCGATCTGGTCGAGTTCCGCAGCAACAGCCACGACGAACACGCCGCCTTCGCCCAGGCGAACCTAGAAAGCCACCGGCGGTTGCTTGACGCGTTCCGGGCGAACGACCGTGCCGCCGTATCGGGGATCATGGCAAAGCATATGTGCGAGGCCGAGAACTTCATGACCAGGCTGGATGCGGCGGTCCATTCGGACATGCTGAGCAGGTAACGCGCGGGCACGGACCGCGAGGTGGGGTCAGGTTAGCAATCTGAATTCTGGCGGAGCGAGAGGGATTCGAACCCTCGAGACGGTTCCCCGCCTACACACTTTCCAGGCGTGCGCCTTCGACCACTCGGCCACCGCTCCGTCAGGGTCGTCTAGCCGGACGCGTTCAGGCCCGCAAGTCAGAGCTTGCCGATGCGTGACTGCAATTCGGCCAACTGGCGGCGGATCTCGGCCATTTCGTCAGGGTCGGTAGCCGCGGCTTTCCCGGGCGGGTCCTCGTCGTCGGGCTCGGGGCCGCTCGACGCGGTGGGCCAGGTGGCGGTCATCGCCTGCAGGAACTTTTGCTGCTGGCGGCGCAGCGCCTCCAGCCCCGGGAGCGCGTCGAGGCCGGGGACCGCCAGCGGGGCGGGAAAGCTGGCCAGGTTCTCGAGCATACGTGTCTGGCCCTGGCGCAGCATCTCGAAGCTGGCGGCAAGGAATTGCGGCACCACACTCTGGGCGTTGCCCGCATAGCTGCGCACCAGGTCGGTCAGCACGTCGACCGGCAGGATGCTCTCGCCGCGGCTTTCGTGTTCGACGATGATCTGCAGCAGATACTGGCGGGTCAGGTCGTCACCTGATTTCAGGTCCACGATCCGGACCTCGCGACCGGCACGGATCACGGCCGCGATATCCTCGAGCGTGACGTAATCGCTGGTCTCGGTGTTGTAGAGGCGGCGGCTGGCGTAGCGCTTGATCAGCAGCGCGGGGCGCGCTTCGGGTACGTCAGATGGGGCTGGGCTGGGATCGGACATCCGCATCCTCGCAAGTTGGGAATGGCGATTTTGTCCCCTGCCCCGGCAAATGCCAACCGCAATTGCGGTAGCGCGGCGTCAGGGCAGGCATGCTAACCGAACCAGGCCGTCCGGATATGCGAACGGGGGCAGTTGCCCGCCCCCGTTCCTGCGGGCAAAGCCCGCATCATGCAGTGATCGAGATCAGGACTTGGCGTTGTCGGCCGCGGCCTTGGCACCGGCGTTGACGGCGCCCTGGACGTTGCGGGTCGCGGCCTCGGCCTGACGGC
This sequence comes from Paracoccus suum, assembly GCF_003324675.1. Classification (NCBI taxonomy): domain Bacteria; kingdom Pseudomonadati; phylum Pseudomonadota; class Alphaproteobacteria; order Rhodobacterales; family Paracoccaceae; genus Paracoccus; species Paracoccus suum. The sequence goes on along the minus strand of NZ_CP030918.1, from coordinate 2,280,753 downwards.
TGACGTTCTCGGCAACCGACTTGGCGGTGTTCTGCGCGTCAGCGGCGATGTCCTTGCCGGCGGTCAGCATCAGATCAACGGTTTCCATCTGAACTTTCTTGGCGATCTCGGCATAGGCAGCCATATGCTCGGCAGCCAGTTCGGCCGCGGCAGTGGCGAAATCGCTCATCGCCTTGGTGTAGTCAGCCGGCTGCTCCTTGGCGGAGGACAGCTCGCCCAGACGGGCGATCGTGTCCTTGGCCCAGCGCGACGACACTTCGGTCGAACGCTCGGCGGCCTCGAGGGCAACGCGCGACATCTTTTCGCCAAGGGCGGTCTGGGTGCGCAGGGCATCGCGCATCGACGAGGTGTCAACCGGCAGGTTCGACATGACGTCCTGCATGGCGCGGGTGTAGTCGGCGGGCTTGAGCATGGCTGTCTTCCTTGGGTCAGCGTCGCGGTGCGACTCGGGGATCGGATGACAGGACAATACATGCTGCGTTGCAGCATTTCAAGCTCCAATGCTGCAACGCAGCATAAATTATGCCGGCTGGTGGACGTAGGTCCCAGGCGCCGGGGCGAGGCCCTCGCCGGGATCGCGCGCCGCCACCATCCCGCCCGAGCGCGGCGCCAACCATTCGCCCCAGGTCGGCCACCAACTGCCCTCAAGAAACCGGGCCGCGTCGCGCCAGGTTTGGGCGCTACCCCCGAACCCTGCCCCCGAGGTATAATGGCCGTATTTGATCCGCCCCGGGGGGTTCACGATTCCAGCGATATGGCCCGACTGGGACAGGATGAACGTGCGGTCCTGCGCGCCGGTCATCGAAAAGCCGCGCCAGCAGTCGAGCCAGGGCGCGATGTGATCGTTCTCGCAAGCGATCGCGCAGATCGGCAGATCGACATCCGACAGCCGCACCTTCTGGCCAAGGACGGTGAAGCCGCCTTGGGCAAAGCCGTTCGACTGGCAAAGGCCGCGCAGGTATTCACGCGCCATCTTGCCCGGCAGGTTGGTCGCATCCGCGTTCCAGTACAGCAGGTCGAACGCCGGCGGTGTCTCGCCCAGCATGTAGGCGCGGATCGCCGGCGCCCAGACCAGGTCATTGGCGCGAAGAAAGCTGAAGGTGCGCGACATGAGTTGCGCGCCCAGAACCCCGGTGCGCGCGACCTCCTCGTCGATCCCCCCGAGGAAATCGTCCTGGAGGAAGGTCGTGAACTCGCCCGTTTCGGAGAAATCGGTCAGCGTGGTGAAGAACGTCGCCGCGCCCACACGCTGATCGCCCCGCGATCTCAGCAACGCCAACGTCAGCGCCAGCGTGGTGCCGCCGATACAATAGCCGACCGCGTTCAGCTTGGGCTGGCCGGTCCGTTCCAGGACCTCGTCCATCGCCGTCAGATAGGCCGATACGTAATCGTCCATGCCGACATCCGCGTCACGCCGGACCTCCGGATTGCGCCACGAGATGACGAACAGCGTGTACCCCTGCCCTACCAGCCAGCGGATCAGGCTGTTCTGCGGCTTCAGGTCGAGGATGTAGAACTTGTTGATCCACGGCGGGAACAGGATCAACGGGGTTTCATGCACCTGATCGGTGGTCGGCGCGTACTGGATCAACTCGAACAGCGGGTGGCGAAAGACAACGGTGCCCTCGCTGGTGGCGATATTCTCGCCCACGGTGAAGGCGTCGCGGTCGACCAGCGAGACGACCACCTCGCCGCCGTTGCGCTCTATATCGGCGACAAGGTTTTCGAGGCCGCGCACCAGGCTTTCGCCCTCGGTCTCGACCGCGCGCTGCAGGGCGTCGGGGTTGGTCGCGAGGAAATTGGTGGGCGCCATCATGTCGATCATCTGGCGCGTAAACCAGTCGATCCGGCGGCGCGCTGTGGGATCGTCCGGCTGCACCTCGGCTGCCGCCTTGGAAATTGCGGCGGCGTTGATCTGGTACTGGCGTCGCACGAGGCTGAAGAAAGGGTTGGTGGTCCACAGCGGGTTGCGGAATCGGGGGTCCTTGGGCGCGTCATCATCGGCCTGCGCGACCCGCCCGGCGGCCAGATCGGCCTGCGCACTGGCATAAAGCCGCAGCGTTTCGGCCCAGTAGCTCGTCTGGGCCTGAATGAGGCGGGCCGGCTGCTCGGTCATGGCCTTCATCCAGCCCTGCGCCGCGGCCTGATAAAGGTCAGGCCCCGGCCCCTGAACGCCCGCGCTCTGCGGCTGGCGTTGGGCGAGTGCAGCGATCAGGCGCTGCGACAGCTCCTCGATGCGCGAGATATTCCGGGCCATCGCCTCGGGCAGCATCGGGTTCAGCGTGGCCAGCCCTTCGAGGGCGTGGCGCGGCGGCGATCCTGCGGCGGTGTCAGACGGGGCGGACGCTTGCGCCTCCGCGGGGGTGGCGAGCGGCGAGCCGGAGGACTGGCCCTTCGCACAGGCGGAAGGCGGCATCGCGGTCGGTTGCGCCACGGATGCCGCGTTTGTCTCGCGGGAGGTTCGCACCTGCGGGGCAGCAGCGCTTGCGTTGGGCGAGGCCTGAGCCTCGGCGGACGCTACAGGCGCCGCCACCGGCTTTTCCGGCGCGGTTTTAGGCGAAGCCGCTGCGGTTGCTGCTTCCTTAGGTGTGATCTTCGGTTCAGTCGGTATGAGCTTGGGCTCGGGTGGTGCCTGGACCGCCATTCGCGTACCCGCGTTTGGCGCCGCGACGGCCTCGGGCGCGACTGCGGGCGCCACCGCCGGCGGAGGCGCGCCGCGGATTTTCCGGGGAGCTTTCGCCTTGGCGCTTGGCTTTGTCGCGGCAGGGATGGCGGCCCCCAACGGGTCCGCCTTGGTCGCCGCGGGGTCCGCCTTAGGGGCCGGCGAAGGGGTCGCTGCTTGCGCCTTCGGCTTGGCGGCGGCTGGCTTGCGCCGCGCTGCTCGCGGTTTCGGCGCTGCGCCCGCGCCGCGCAGTGCCGTGGACGTCTTGAGGCCGGACATTTGCGTCACCGGCGCAACGGCCAGAGTAGCATCAGCATTCTGGGCGGGCTGTGCCTTGGGCACGGTCTCGGTCCCAGGGGGAGGTACGATCTTGGCGGCAGTCTCGAGCTTGGGCTCCGGCGCAGGGGCAAGGTTTTGTGGCGAGGCTGCGCTTGCCGCCGGCTTGCCAGGCGCCTTGCGGGCGGGCTTCGCGGCTGCCCCCGCCACCTTCGGCGACTCTTTTGGCACCGGGGCGTCCAGACCCAGTGTGTCCTGCGCGCCGCCACGGGGCGCGCGTGCGCTGCGGGTTTTGCCCTTGCTGCTTGTCATGGCCGCAGCCTCCTCCTACCCTTTAGTGAATGTAGGACCGTGGAACCGCTCGCCACAAGCGCGGTTTCGTCCAGATCGCGCGATCCTCTGCGCCAGGAGACAATTTTAGTGAATTTTCTGTATCGCAGCATGGCTCGCTATGACGCCATGGAAGCGGCGCGAAACACCAGCGAATGGATGGGGGCCTCGGCTCGCGCCCTCGGCAGCTACCCCGCCTTCGCCCTCGCCCCCGTACCGATGTTCAAGATGCTCGCCGCCTGGGGCGCCGTCACCGAACGCAGCTTTGCACGAATGGCGATCAAGCCCGACTGGAACCTGCCGCCGATCATCGGCCCCGAGGGGCAGGACCACATCGTCTATGTCGAGCCGCGCCTGCGCCGCCCGTTCGGCGATTTGGTGCATTTCCGCGTCGCCCGGCGCGAGCCGATGACGCGCCGCATCCTGCTGGTCGCGCCCATGTCGGGCCATTATGCGACGCTGTTGCGCTCGACCGTTGCGTCGCTGCTGCCCGACGCCGAGGTCTATATCACCGACTGGCACAATGCCCGTGACATCCCGGTCAGCGAGGGCAAGTTCGACGTCGAGGATTACACCCGCTACCTGACCGACTTCATTGCCGATCTGGCCGCGGACGGCCCGATCAACGTTGTCGCCGTCTGCCAGCCCGCGCCCTTGGCCTTGGCCGCCACCGCGCTGTTGGCCGACGAGGCGCCGGAGTTGCTGCCTCGCAGCCTGATCCTGATCGGCGGCCCGATCGATCCCGACGCCAAGGCAACCGAGGTGACTGATTTCGGCAACCGCATCACCATGGGCGAGCTCGAGCATCTTGTCATCCAGCAGGTCGGCTTCAAGCATCGCGGCGCGGGTCGGATGGTCTATCCGGGTCTGGCACAACTGACCTCGTTCATCGCCATGAACGCGGCGACGCACACCAAGGCCTTTACCGATCAGATCTTTGCCGAGGCGCGCGGCGATGCGACGCCCTATGACCGGCATAACAAGTTCTACGACGAATACCTGGCCGTGATGGACATGACGGCCGAGTTCTACCTCTCGACGGTCGGCCGTATCTTCAAAGGGCTGGAACTGGCGCACAACCGCTTTACCGTCGAAGGCAAGCCGGTCGATCTGGGGCGCATCCGCGATACTTGGGTGATGACAGTTGAGGGGGCCGAGGACGACATCTCGGCGCCGGGCCAGTGCGTCGCGGCGCTGGAGCTGTGCAGCGGCCTGCCGGCCGAGCGCAAGGCCCAGCACCTCGAGCCGGGCGCCGGGCATTACGGTATCTTCGCGGGCAAGAGCTGGCGGTTGAACATCCGCCCGCTGGTTCTCGACTTCATGGACGAGGCAGCCGGCACCAAGGCACCCCGACGTCGCAAAAGGGCCTCGGCCTCTGCTGTTGCCGCCTCGGCGGATGCCCCCTCACCCTCGCGCAAGCTGGCGGTCTAACGCGCGGAACTGCCGACCAGATCGCCCGTTGAGGTCCGCAACCTGAATGGAGACGATCATGGCCGAGAAGCGCGACAACGAAGACCGCCAGGAGCTACCACCGGCCGAGCAGCGCGCCCAGTTCTGGAAGCGGCTCGAGGGCATCAATGCCGGGATGCTCGGCGCGACTTCGGACCTGAAGCTGGTGCCGATGTCGCACACGGCCGACCCCGACCAGCACGCGCTGTGGTTTATCACTGCCGCCGGCACCCATCTGGTCGAACAGACCGAGGGCGGCGCGCAGGACGCGTTGTATGTGGTCGCCGAAGGCTCGGGCAAGCTCTACGCCCGGATCGAGGGCAAGCTGGAGCGGTCAGGCGATCAGGCCAAGCTGGACGAGATATGGAACACAGTCGCCGCCAGCTGGTTCGAGGATGGCAAGCAGGACCCCGACGTGCGACTGCTGAAACTGGCGATCTCGCGGGCCGAGGTTTGGACCACGACCGGCGGCCTCGGCTTTCTCTATGAGCTCGCCAAGAACAAGCTGACTGGTGCCGAGCCGGACATGGGCGAGCATTTCTTCGTCGAGTGAGACGAGAGGGTCGCGCCGCAGAAGCGGCGCGATCCTACTTGTCAGACGTCTGCGACAGCAGCGACCAGCAGCGACAAACTAACGGGATCAGAAAGCCGGTGGTCGGCGCCCTTGATCTTCGTCAGCCTGACATCCGGCCCGTCGATGTGGTCCAGCAGGGTGAGTTGGTCGGCCATCGGCACGTCGGCATCCGCGGTGCCATACAGCATCCTGACCGGCGCGCTGATCTGCAACGGGCGATCCAGGATTGACTCCTTCCGGCCCTGATCCAGCAAGTGGTGCGAGAAGACGTAGTCATCGCCATAGTCGCTCGCCCGGCTGACATGGCCCTTGTCTTTCAGCATGGCGCGATCTGCGGCGGTAAACTCCGCCTCCATCCGCCGGGTGAAATCCGGCGCGGCTGCGGCCGTCACGACCCCTGCGATCCGCTGCGGCAGGCTGCGCGCCACCAGCAGCGCCAGCCAGCCGCCGAGCGAGCTACCGACCAAAACCTGCGGCCCCTCGGTCAGCGCGTCGAGCACGGCAAGGACATCCTCGCGCCAGTCGGACAGGCCGAAATCGGGAATGTTGCCGCCGCTTTCGCCATGCCCCGACAGATCGAGACGCAGGAAGGCACGGCCTTGCGTCGCGGCCCAATCCGCCAGCACCTGACCCTTGGTCCCGCGCATGTCACTGTTGAAACCGTGCAGAAAGACGAGCCCCGGCCCCTGGCCCGCCTGCCGCAGATAGGCCAGCCGGCGTCCCTGCGGCGTCTTCAGAAACTCGGTCATTTGTCCCCCTGCCCGCCTTGCCGCAGCCTTATCCCATGGCCGGGCGCGGTCCGAAAGTCGGCCCGCGGTCAAATCGCGCGCAACAGATTGACAGCGCTCGGCGAACCCGCCAAGAGGCGACGGTCAATCGCAACCGGGCGTGCCGTAGGCGCCAAACCGACGAGGAGGACCGCTGATGTCCCAGATCACCCTCACCTTTCCCGATGGCGCCTCGCGCGACTACGATGCCGGCGTCACCGCCGCCGAAGTCGCGGCCAGCATCGCGCCCAGCCTCGCCAAGGCGGCGATCAGCGCCAGCCTCGATGGCAAGCACATCGACCTCGCCTGGCCGATCACCGCATCGGGGGCGCTGTCGATCAACACGCTCAAGGACGAGGCGCCTGCCCTCGAGCTGATCCGGCACGACCTCGCCCATGTCATGGCCCGCGCGGTCCAGGAGTTGTGGCCCGACGTCAAGGTCACCATCGGCCCGGTGCGTGACGCGGGTTGGTTCTACGACTTTGACCGCGCCGAGCCCTTCACGCCCGAAGACCTCGGGGCAATCGAGGCGCGGATGCGCCAGATCATCGCCGCGCGCGAGCCCGTGCGCACCGAGCTTTGGGATCGCGAGCGCGCCCGCGCCTATTACGAAGCGGCCGGCGAGCCCTTCAAGCTGGAGTTGCTGGACCGGATTCCCGAGGGCGAGGACATCCGCATGTACTGGCACGGCGACTGGCAAGACCTGTGCCGCGGCCCGCACTTGCAAAACACCGGCCAGCTGCCGGCCGACGCGTTCAAGCTGACCCATGTCGCCGGCGCCTACTGGCTGGGCGATGCCAGCCGGCCGATGTTGCAACGCATCTATGGCACCGCCTTTCGCAACCGCGACGAGCTGAAGGCGCATATGACCATGCTGGAGGAGGCCGCCAAGCGCGACCACCGCAAGCTGGGCCGTGAGATGGACCTTTTCCACCTGCAGGAAGAGGCGCCGGGCATGGTGTTCTGGCACCCCAACGGCTGGACCATCTACCGCACGCTCGAGGATTACATGCGCCGACGTCTCGGCCGCGCGGGCTACAAGGAAATCCGCACGCCGCAGGTTGTCGACCGCGTGCTGTGGGAAAAATCAGGCCACTGGGAGGCCTATCGCGAGAACATGTTCATCGTCGAGGTGGACGAGGAAGGCGCAAACGAAAAGCGCATCAACGCGCTGAAGCCGATGAACTGCCCCTGCCACGTGCAGGTTTATAATCAGGGCCTGAAATCCTATCGCGACCTGCCGCTGCGGCTGGCCGAATTCGGCTCGTGCCACCGCTACGAGAGCAGCGGCTCGATGCACGGGCTGATGCGGGTCCGCGGCTTCGTTCAGGACGACGCGCACATCTTCTGCACCGAGGAGCAGATCGAGGCCGAATGCGCGTCATTCATCGAGCTGCTGGCCTCGGTCTATCGCGACCTCGCGTTCGACAGCTTCGATATCAAGCTGTCCACGCGCCCGGAAATCCGCATCGGCCGCGACGAGGACTGGGACACGGTCGAAGCGGCCCTCGAAAACGCCATCAAGAAGACCGGCAACGCTTATCAGATCGACCCCGGCGAGGGCGCGTTCTACGGGCCGAAGCTGGATTTCAAGCTGACCGACGCCATCGGACGCGAATGGCAGTGCGGCACCTTCCAGGTCGATCCCAACCTGCCCACGCGCCTCGATGCCGAATATGTCGGCGAGGATGGTGCCAAGCACCGCCCCTACATGCTCCACCGCGCGATCCTGGGATCGTTCGAGCGGTTCATCGGCATCCTAATCGAGAACTATGCCGGCAAGCTGCCCCTGTGGCTGGCGCCGCGCCAGGTGGTGGTCGCCTCGATCGTCTCGGGGGCGGATGACTATGTGGCCGAGGTGGTCGAGGCGCTGAAAGCGGCCGGAATCCGGGCCGAGGCGGACACCCGCAACGAGAAGATCAACTACAAGGTGCGCGAACATTCGCTCGCCAAGGTGCCCGCGATCCTCGCCATCGGCATGAAGGAGGTCGAGGAGCGGACCGTTTCGATGCGCCGCCTGGACCAGCAGGGCAGCCGCACCTTGTCGCTCGCGGAGGCCGTCGCGGCCCTGAAAACTGAGGCGACGCCGCCTGATCTGCGGTGATCGGCGGTCGGCAGGCTCGCGCCGACGAACGGTAGTACATACAACTCGGGATTGATTCCGTTGGCGAGAGGCGCGTATGACGGGAAATACGGCCCCGGCGCACTGGCCGGCGGAAGCCCTCTTGATTTTTATCGCGATTCGGTGATCATTTCGTTCGCGTGAGCACGACTTTCTACCGCCTCCCTTCACGGGGCAGCCGGAATTCGAAAGGGCTGCACGGACCGGATGCATGTCGCACCGGATAAACTGAAGGAGGGTCCTGTCATGGCGACCGGTACCGTAAAATGGTTCAATTCCACCAAGGGCTTCGGCTTTATCGCGCCCGATGATGGCGGCAAGGACGTCTTCGTCCACATCTCGGCCGTCGAGCGCGCTGGCCTGACCGGCCTGAACGACAATCAGAAAGTCGAGTATGAGCTGCAGTCCGGCCGTGACGGCCGTGCCTCGGCTTCGGACCTGCGTCTGCTCTGATTGCCGGCATTTTGAATAACAGATGGCCCGCCGGATGGCGGGCCGTTTGCGTTTTTGGGGATGGCTGGCGGGCTTAAGCTGCCTTGGGACGCCCAAAAGAGTCGTCGGTGGCCCATCCCAAAACGAACGGGCGGTCGAACATTCTTGCTCCTGAGCACCGGCAGATTCCTGCCGGAACGTCGATCGCGTCCTAGCCGTCTGACCCCTCCGGCACCTTGGCGAAGGCCGAGTTCGTTGGTTTGCCCTCTACCGTCTCGCGTGTCGGCGGCGTGCCCGGATCCACTGCAAGTTCCTGCACGCGCGGCGCGCCGGGACGGCGGATCAAGGGTTCGGCTTCAACCACGGCGGGGCGCAGGTCCGCGCCGCCGGCCGCGATCATCTCCAGCAGGCGGGCGCGCATGTTCGGAGGCCAGAAATCATTCAGATGCGCGGCCACCGCCCGCCACGGCTCAACCGCGGGCTGGCTGGCAAAGAAGGTCGCGATCTGGTTGGCCATCGTCACCAGCCGGGCGTCGTTATGCGCCGTCACATCATGCTCAGCCGCCATGGCCTTATTCCGCCGCCAGGATGCGGCGCGCGGCCTCGGCATGTTCGGCATAAGCCTCCTGCCAGTCCGATGGCCCGTTCGAAGGGGTCACCTGCACGGCCGTCACCTTGTATTCCGGGCAGTTCGTCGCCCAGTCGCTGTTGTCGGTCGTGACCACGTTCGCCTGCGTCGTCGGATGGTGGAAGGTGGTGTAGACCACGCCCGGCGCCACCCGCTCTGTCACCAGGGCGCGCAGGGTCGTCGCACCAACACGACTCGCCAGCCGCACCCAGTCGCCGGACTTCAGCCCGCGGTTCTCGGCGTCATGAGGATGAATCTCCAGCCGGTCCTCGGCATGCCAGACGTTGTTGTCGGTCCGCCGGGTCTGCGCGCCCACGTTATATTGCGAGAGTACGCGTCCGGTCGTCAGCAGCAGCGGGAAACGCGGCCCGCTGCGCTCGTCGGTGGCGACATATTCGGTGTGGATGAACTGGCCCTTGCCGCGCACGAAGCCGTCCCCATGCATCATCGGCGTGCCGAGCGGCGCAGCATCATTGCAGGGCCACTGGACCGAGCCGACCGCATCCAGCAGCGAATAGCTGACGCCCGCAAAGCTGGGGGTGGTGGCCGCGATCTCGTCCATGATCTGCGCCGGATGGGTGTAGTTCCAGTTACCGCCCAGTGCGTTGGCCAGCAGTTGCGTCACCTCCCAGTCGCCATAGCCGTTGCGAGGCGCCATGACCTTGCGCACGCGGTTGATGCGACGCTCGGCATTGGTAAAGGTCCCGTCCTTTTCCAAGAAAGTGCTGCCCGGCAAGAACACATGAGCGTAACTGGCGGTCTCGTTCAGGAACAGGTCCTGCACGATCACGCAGTCCATCGCCGACAGCGCCGCCGCGACATGGGTTGTGTCGGGGTCCGATTGCAGGATGTCCTCGCCCTGGCAGTAGAGGCCGTGGAACTCGCCGGCGACGGCAGCGTCGAACATGTTGGGAATGCGCAGCCCCGGCTCGTCCGGGATGGTCACGCCCCACAGCCGCTCGTAGATGCCCCTCGCCTCCGGGTCGCTGACGTGGCGATAGCCGGGCAGCTCATGCGGAAAGCTGCCCATGTCGCAGCTGCCCTGGACGTTGTTCTGGCCGCGCAGCGGGTTCACCCCGGCGCCCGGCTTGCCGATGTTCCCGGTCAGCATCGCCAGGTTCGCAATCGCCATCACGGTGGTCGAGCCTTGGGAGTGCTCGGTCACCCCGAGGCCGTAATAGATCGCCGAGGCACCGTTCGCGGCGTAGCGCCGGGCGGCGGCGCGCATGGCATCGGCCGGAACCCCGGTCGCCTCGGCCACCGCTTCGGGCGCGCGGGCCGGGTCCGACACGAACTCGGCATAGGCGAGGTATTCGTCCCAGTCGCAGCGGGCGCGGATATAGGCTTCGTCGATCAGCCCCTCGGTCACGATCACATGGGCGAGGGCCGTCAACACGGCCACGTTGGTGCCGGGGCGCAGTGCGAGGTGATGCGCCTCGCCGAGGTGCGGCGTGTCCAGCAGGTCGATGCGCCGCGGGTCGAGGACGATCAGCGCCGCCCCCTCGCGCAGCCGCTTGCGCAGGCGCGACGCGAACACCGGATGGCCGTCAGTCGGATTGGCGCCGATCACTAGGGCAACGTCGCAGAACTCGACCGAGTCAAAATCATGCGTGCCGGCCGATGTGCCGAAGGTCGTCTTCAGCCCGTAACCGGTGGGCGAATGGCAGACCCGGGCGCAGGTGTCGGTATTGTTGGTGCCCAGGACCGCGCGGGCCAGCTTTTGCACCAGGTAGGTTTCCTCGTTGGTGCAGCGCGAGCTGGTAATCACGCCGACCGAATCGCGTCCATGCTCGTCCTGGATGGCGCGCATGCGGTTCGCGGCAAAGCTGATCGCCTCGTCCCAGCTGGTCTCGCGCCAAGGGTCAGTGATCGCCTCGCGCACCATCGGGGACAGGATACGATCGCCGTGATTGGCATAGCCCCAGGCAAAGCGGCCCTTGACGCAGCTGTGGCCGCGATTGGCCTTGCCGTGCTTGTAGGGGATCATGCGCACGACCTCGTCGCCGCGCATCTGCGCCTCGAAGCTGCACCCGACGCCGCAATAGGCGCAGGTGGTGATGATGCTGCGCTCGGGGGTCCCGATCTCGGCGACTGTGTTCTCCAGCAGAGAGCCGGTGGGGCAGGCCTGCACGCAGGCCCCGCAGGACACGCAGTCCGAGGTCAGGAAAGGCTGGTCCTGCCCGGCGACGATCCGGCTGTCGAAGCCTCGGCCCTCGACCGTCAGGGCAAAAGTGCCCTGGATGTCATCGCAGGCCCGCACGCAGCGCATGCAGACGATACACAGCGCGGGGTCATAGGTAAAATAGGGGTTCGAGGTGTCGGGCGCGCGGAACAGCGGGTTGGCCTGGCCGTCTGCGCCGCAGGGCGCGACATGGTTCGCCCCGGGCGTATAGCGCACCTCGCGCAGGCCGACGGCCGCGGCCATGGTCTGCACGTCGTCCAGCCCGTTGGCCGGGCTGGTCAGCAGATCGCGCGGGTGGTCCGAGACGTACAGTTCCATCACGCCGCGGCGCAGCTGGCGAACCGTGTCTGACTGAGTATGCACGATCATGCCGTCGGCCACCGGCGTCGTGCAGGAGGCGGGCGTGCCGCGCATGCCGTCGATTTCGACGAGGCACAGCCGACACGAGCCGATAGCCTGCATGCTGTCGGTCGCACATAGCTTGGGGATGGCGATCCCGGCCTCGGCCGCGGCGCGCATGACCGAGGTGCCGGCCGGCACGGTCACGGCAAAGCCGTCGATGCTGAGGGTGACCAACTGGGCCGAGGGCGAGGCGGGCGTTCCCAGATCGCGGCTGTTTTGCGGATCGAGCGCATCCTGCGGGATGATGAAGTCTTTCATTCGGCGGCCTCCCGGCTGCGGACGAACTCGTCAGGGAAATGGGCGACGGCGGACATCACCGGATATGGGGTAAACCCACCAAGGGCGCAAAGCGATCCCAGGCGCATCGTCTCGCAGAGGTCGGTCAACAGCGGCAGGCCGGCGGGATCGCCCGCGGCGATGCGGTCCAGCGTCTCGACCCCGCGCGTGGCGCCGATCCGGCAGGGGGTGCATTTACCACAGGATTCGACCGCGCAGAACTCCATCGCGAAACGTGCCATGCCAAGCATGTCCGCGCTGTCGTCAAAGACGACGATCCCGGCATGCCCGATCAGCCCGTCCTTGGCGCCGAACTCCTCGTAACCGAAGGGGGTGTCGAACAGCGCCGGCGGGAAATAGGCGCCGAGGGGACCACCGACCTGCACTGCCTTGACCGGCCGCCCGGTGGCGCTGCCGCCACCGATCTCGTTCACGATCCTGTCCAGTGTCAGGCCAAAGGCGCATTCGTAAAGGCCGGGACGGGCGATGTTGCCGGCGAGCTGCAGCGGCATGGTCCCGCGCGAGCGGCCGATGCCGAAGTCGCGATAGAACGCGGCGCCTTCGGCCAAGATGACGGGGACCGAGGCCAGCGAGATGACGTTGTTGACGACCGTGGGCTTGCCGAACAGCCCCTCAAGCGCCGGCAGCGGCGGCTTGGCACGGACAACGCCGCGCTTGCCCTCGAGCGAGTTGAGCAGCGAGGTTTCCTCGCCGCAGACATAGGCACCGGCGCCGACCCGCACCTCCATGTCGAAGACAGGCCCGAGGATGCCCGCCCGCCGGGCCAGGTCCATGGCGGCGCGCATGATGCGGATGGCGTCCGGATATTCACTGCGGATATAGACATAGCCGCGATCGGCGCCGACCGCGTGGCCGGCGATCGCCATGCCCTCGATCAGGCAGAAGGGATCGCCCTCCATCAGCATACGGTCGGCGAAGGTGCCGCTGTCGCCCTCGTCGGCATTGCAGACGATGTATTTCTGCGCCGCTTGCGCCTTCAGGACGGTGTTCCACTTGATGCCTGTGGGAAAGCCCGCCCCGCCGCGGCCGCGCAAGCCGCTGTCGGTGACCTGCTGGACCACCGCTGCCGGCTCCATCGCGCGGGCGGTAGCCAGGCCGGCGAGCCCGCCATGGGCGCGGTAGGCATCGAGGTCCAGCGGATCGATCAGCCCGACGCGGGCAAAGGTCAGGCGGGTCTGGGATTTGAACCAGTCCATATCCTCGACCCGACCGAGCGCCTTGGGGTGGCTTTCGGGGGCGTCGAACAGGGCCGGCACATCGGCCGCTGTCAGAGGCCCAAATGCAGTGCGGATGCCACCCTCGGGCTCGATCTCGACCAGCGGCTCCAGCCAGATCATGCCGCGGGTGCCGTTGCGCACCAGCCGCAGCGAGATGCCGCGGGCCTCGGCCTCACGCGCTACGGCGGCGGCAACCTCGTCCGACCCGAGGGCACGGGCGGCGGCATCCGCGGGAACATAGATCGTCAGCATCAGCGCAACCCCGCAACGGCAGCGGCAATGGTTTCGGGACGCACCCGCCCCATCGGCCGCTCGTCCAGCATGGCAGAGGGCGAGCAGGCGCACAGGCCCAGGCAATAGACCGGCTCGAGCGTCAGGGCGCCGTCCGGCGTGGTGTCATGCCAGCCCAGGTTCAGCGCCTGCATGATGGCGTCGTTGTTGGCCGCCGCGCCCATCGCCTGGCAGCTTTCCGCACGGCAGAGGCGCAGGACATGCCGGCCCTGCGGCGCCCGCTTGAAGTCATGATAGAACGTCAGGACGCCATAGATTTCGGCCGTCGTGGTCCGCAGCGCGTCCGCCAACATCGGCACGGCGATTTCTGGTACATGGCCAAGCGCCGACTGGATGTCGTGCAACATCGGCAGCAGCGGGCCATCCTGTCCGGAATGCGCGGCGATCACCTCGGCGACGATGCCTTGGGTGGCGTCCTTGTCAGTCATGTCCGGCCTTGCCTGATGCTGGGTCAACAACTCATCGGGCTAGCGGCGCGTCAACGGATGATCAAGGGTGATGATCCGTCGGATGATAGGCAGTCCCTATCGCAACTTGGCCAGCAGCGCAGCAACAAGGGGCGGTTGCGGGCTGAGATCCCGGGTCACCAGGGCGATCGCCTCGCCGCCGTCGCCCGGCAGCCTGCGCGCCGTGACGCCAGCTGGCAGGGGCAACGCCTCGCCCAGGGCTTGCGGCAGGATCGCGGCCCACGGCCCGGCGGCAACGCAGCCGAGGATCGCCAGCGTGCTGTTGGACTCGATGCGCGGGACGACCGGCTCGGCACCGCTGGCGGCCAGCATCTGCTCGACGACCCGCCGGTTGCGCATGTCGCGGGACAACAGCGCCAGCGGCTTGGTCGCGGCCTCGGCCCAGGTTGCGGGACTGGTGCCACCGCCCTGCTCGACCAGGCAGTAATCCTCGGTATAGAGCGGCAGGCGCAGCAGCCGCGCAGGGGCCGTGATCTGGTAGGTGATCGCGGCATCCAGTTCCAGCGAGTCGATCCCGGCGATAATCGCATCCGAGCTGAGGGTCACGACAGCCAGCCGCGCCCGAGGATTCGCGGCGAGGAACGGGCCGGTCAGTGCCGCGACCCGCACCGCGGCGGTGGGTATGATCCCCAGGCGCAACTCGCCTGTGATCCCCTCGCGTAATGCGCGCATATCGGCGCGGAAGGCCCGCGCCTCGCCGACGATGCGGCGCGCCCAGTCGAGTGCGCGCTCGCCCTCAGGCGTCAGGCCCTGGAAGCGCGAGCCGCGGCGCACCAGTTGCACGCCTAGTTGGTCCTCGAGCGTACGCAGCCCCGAGGACAGCGACGGCTGGCTGATCCCGAGCGCGGCGGCAGCCCGGCCGAAATGCCGCTCGCGCGCGAGGGCGATCAAGATCTCAAGGCGGTCGATCATCGGCTGACGGTGCGGCGACGCGCCCTAGCGGTCAAGCGCGGCAGTCGCGTCCAGCCCTGAGGTTAGGCCATCGAGCGCCTCAAGGGCGAGGCGCCGCGTGATGCGCCGTCCCTCGGCCAGCGAGGCCTCGTCAATGGCCGCGACCAGACGCCTCGCGAGGCCGAGATCGCGGTCCATACGCAACACAAGCGCGTCGATCACATCCGGCGCGACCTCGAGCTGGCGGTCGGCGAACAGCTTGACCAGCACCGCGCCCAGCAACGCCTCATCAGGCGGTCCAAGGACGACCTGCGGCAGCGCATCCATACGCGAGCGCAAATCCGGCAAGACGAGCCCCCAGTCCCGCGGCGCAGTGGACGCAGTCAGCAGCAGCAATCCCTGCCGCGCGGCCGACAGGTTCCACAGGTGAAAGAGGCTCTGCTCCGCCCCCGCCGCGCCGCCCGCGCGATGGGCATCCTCGATGACCAGGGCCGCGCCTTCGGGCATCAGGTTGTCGGCCATCTCGGGGTGCAACGCGGCGGCGGAGACGCGGCGCGCGCCATTCTCGGCCGCCCAGATGGCCGCGAGGTGGGATTTTCCCGACCCCTCTGGCCCCAGCAGGACCAAGCGCCCCCCGGGCCAGTCCGCGGGCGCGTCCAGCGCGGCAAGCGCGGCGCTGTTCGACGGGGCGACTAGGAAATCGCCGCGCCCCAGCGCCGGGGGGGTAGCCAGATCAAGCGAGAGCTGTCGGGGGGTACGCGGTTGCATCAAGCCTTGCGGTCGCGGTCACGCGCAGGGGCGGGACGGACTACCTCGCGCACCGTAGGCCGGGGCTTGCCGCGCAAGGCGTCGTGAACCTCGGCCTCTGCCTCGTCGGTGAGCGTACGGACCGGGGCCTCGCCATCCTCGGCTTCCGGCTCGGCATCGGGCACGGCGCCGGCGCGCGCCATTTCCGCGCGGGCAATGTCCGGTGCAGCTTCCGCCTCGCTCTTGGCGATGGCGGCCTCCGCGCGCTCCTCGATACTTGCGCGGGTTGCGGCAAGCTCGGCGGTGATGCCCTCGACGGTCACCTCCTCGCCCTCGCCATACAGCACTTCGGCCGCGGCGGCGGGGTCAGACTTCGGACTCGCGTCGGGATCGATAGCCGCTGGCGGATGGGCAGTTCCGCTGGCGGGTGCGGCGGGGGGCGAAGCACCCGCCATGGCCGCCAAGGCCACGTCGCGCGCTGCCTCTTTGAGATCCTCGGTCCGCTGCGCGACCTCGGCATGGACCGCGCGGTCCATCGCGGCCGACCGCCGCTTCCGCGAAGTGGCGTCCAACTCGGCATCATCGACCAACGTGCGGATGGGATCGGAATCCCCGGCATCCGAATTCGTCGGCGTGGGCGAGACGGCGACCACCTCCGGCGTGACATCGGTGACGCGCGGGTCGGCCACGATCGCCACGGCCGCACTGGCCGCCGTAGCGCCGGTCGCCTTCGCGGTTTCCTCGGCAACGCGGAGCGCCTCACGGCGAGCATCCTCGATCCGCACCTCGGCCACGGCAACGGCCTTGGCGTCCTCCGCCCGGCGACGCGCCTCGGCGACCGTCCCGCGCGGCACCAGTTCGATCAGCGTCGGCTGCTGCGGCGGCGGCGGGACCTCGCGCCCGGTGTAGATCGCCCCCTCCTTGTAGCGGGCGGCCATGAACCGCGCGACGACCCCGACCATCGCTGCGAGCGGAACGGCAACGATCAGGCCGACAAAGCCGAACAGCGTGCCGAACACCGACAGGGCGATCATCAACCAGACGGGGTGCAACCCGACATGGCCGCCGATGATCTTTGGTTGCAGATAGTTCCCCTCGACGAACTGACCAATGGCAAAGATCGCAGCGACGACACCAATCCAGTAGGGCTCGTTCCAGAAGCTGACGGTGGCCACGCCGATGGCCGTGACCCCGCCGATGAACACGCCGACGTAGGGGATGATCGACAAGATCGCCGCTGATATGCCGATGACCAAGCCGAAAGGCAGGCCGACCGCAAACAGCGATACGGCGTAGAATGCTCCAAGGATAAGGGTCACAAGCCCTTGACCGCGCAAGAATCCTGACAGACTTTCGTCAATCCCGGAGGCTAAATGGCGCAGCGTATCGGCGTGCTCGCGCGGCAGCAGATCGTCGACTTTCTCGACCATATGGTCCCAGTCAAGCAGCATGTAGAAGGCCACGACAGGCACGATCACCAGCAGCGCAAGCACGCCCAGCATGCTCGACAGCGAGGTCAACACCGTGCTGAGCACCTCGCCGGAATGCTCGTTCATCGCCGTCGTGGCGTTGTTGATGGCGTTCTGCAGGGTGCCACCCTCAGGCAGCAGGCGCGGGAAGCGGGTCGAGAGGAACTCCTGCAGGCGTTCGAGGAATGCTGGCGCACCTTCGACAGCAGAGATCAGTTGCTTGATGAGCATCGGCACCAGCAGCAGCAGGATCAGACCAAAGGCCAGGGCAGCGACCACCGTGATCAGGCCCACCGCCCATCGGCGGCTGACCCCGGATGCCTCTAGCCGGTCCGCGACGGGGTCGAGCACATAGGCGACGCCCGCCCCCAGCAGGAACGGCGTCATCACATTGCCCAGGCGCCATAGCGCAAAGATCAGCAAAAGGCCGACCGCGCCCCACCACCAGATCTGCTTTTGAACCGGAATCCGCATCCACCCGTCCCCTCGCGCGCGCCGCACACGCATTGCCCATGACAAAGAGGCGCCAGCAAGGGCGCCATGTGACATGCAACACCGCTTGCCCGCAACGGGTTCAATCACGCGCGCGACATGCGCGGGCGGAGTCGGGACGGCAGGCCATTGCCCTGCGCCAGACCATCGGCTAGGCCGGAAAAAATCGTAACGGAGGCTGTTTACGGATGCGCCTGACCCAGTACTTCCTGCCGGTGCTGAAGGAAAACCCGGCCGACGCCCAGATCGTCAGCCATCGCCTGATGCTGCGGGCCGGTATGATCCGCCAGCAGGCGGCGGGCATCTATTCCTGGCTGCCGCTGGGCTTTCGCGTCCTCAAGCGGATCGAGCGCATCGTTCACGAGGAACAGCAGCGCGTCGGTCACATCCCCTTGCTGATGCCCACCCTGCAGCCCGCCGACCTATGGCGCGAGAGCGGCCGCTACGAGGCCTATGGCGAGGAAATGCTGCGGTTGAACGACCGCCACAAGCGCGAGCTGCTCTATGGGCCGACCAACGAGGAGATGATCACAGACATCTTCCGGGCCCATGTGAACAGCTACAAGGACCTGCCGCTGACCCTCTATCACGTCCAGTGGAAGTTCCGGGACGAGGTCCGTCCGCGCTTTGGCGTGATGCGCGGTCGCGAATTCCTGATGAAAGACGGCTACAACTTCGACCTGACCAAGGAAGACGCGCTCCACGCCTATAACCGCCATCTGGTCAGCTACCTGCGCACCTACGAGCGGATGGGCCTTCAGGCGATTCCGATGCGGGCCGACAGCGGCCCCATCGGCGGCGAGGACACGCACGAGTTCCTGGTTCTGGCCGACACGGGCGAAAGCGAGGTGTTCTATGACAGCGAGATCACCGACCTGACCTTCGGCGACCGGACGGTCGATCCCGCCGATCCCGCCGCCTGCCAGGCCGTGCTGGATGAGTTCACCAGCCGCTATGCCCGCACGGACGAGACCCATGATCCGGCCGTGTTCGAAAAGATCCCCGAGGCGCGCCGCCGTACCGCCCGCGGTATCGAGGTCGGCCAGATCTTCTATTTTGGGACCAAGTATTCCGAGCCGATGGGCGCGACGGTCGTCGGTCCCGACGGCACCCGCGTTCCGGTCCACATGGGCAGCCACGGCATCGGCGTCTCGCGCCTTCTGGGCGCGATCATCGAGGCGAGCCACGACGACAAGGGCATCATCTGGCCCGAGGGCGTGACCCCCTTCGACGTCGGCATCGTCAACCTCAAGCAGGGGGACAGTGCCACCGATAGCGCCTGCGAGGCGCTCTACGCCGCGCTTGAGGCGCGCGGGCTCTCGGTCCTCTATGATGACCGGGACGAGCGCGCAGGCGCCAAGTTCGCCACCATGGACCTGATCGGCCTGCCGTGGCGCATCACCGCGGGGCCGCGCGGCCTTGCGACCAACACGGTCGAGTTGACCAGCCGCCGCACCGGCGAGACCGTGACGCTCGCCCCCGCCGATGCGGTCGAGCGACTGGCTGCCATCTACGCCCCGATCAAGGCCGCGAGCTACGACGCGGCGGTCGGCTGAAACGACAAAAAGCGCCGCCCCGGATCCCGGGCGGCGCTTTTGCAATTTCGCTTCGCTTTAGTGCCGGACGGTGCCTGACAACAGGTTCAGGACCAGCACCCCGACGATGATGAGGCCGATCCCGAGGATCGCCCACAGGTCCAGCCGCTGACCGAAGAATGCCCAGCCGATGAAGGCGATCGCGGCCACGCCGCTGCCGCTCCAGATCGCATAGGCGATGCCGACGGGAATGTATTTCAGCACGATGGTCAGCAGCCAGAAGGCGAGGCCATAGCAGATGCCCATGGCGATCGTGGGAACCAGCCGCGTGAAGTGATGAGATGCCTGCAACAGGCTGGTGCCGGCCACCTCGAGCGCAATGGCGAGGGCCAACAGGGCGTTCGGCGGGATGTTCATGCAGCCAACCGCCCTTGCAGAGAATTCGAAGCACTGGCCACAATCTGAACCGGGAGCAGGTCGCCGACCTTCACGTTGTCGGCCTTGACGAACACCGAATGCAGGTAGTCAGATTTGCCGATCATCTGGCCGCCCATCCGCCCGGGTTTTTCAAACAGAACCCCGACCGTGCGCCCGACCATCGCTTCCTGCGCCGCGCGCTGCTGGCGCGTCAGAAGGGCCTGCAATTCGTGCAGGCGGGTCTCGGCGATCTCCTGCGGGACAGGCGGGCGGTCGGCGGCCGGCGTGCCGGGCCGGGCCGAATAACGAAAGCTGAACGCGGCGGCAAAGCCGACCGCCTCGACCAGTTCCAAGGTGGCGGCATGGTCGGCATCGGTTTCGCCCGGAAAGCCAGTGATGAAATCGCTGGTCAACAGAATATCGGGCCGCGCCGCGCGGATGCGCTCGATCAGGCGCAGATACTGCTCGGCGGTATGACGACGGTTCATCGCCTTCAGCACACGGTTGCTGCCCGATTGGACCGGCAAATGCAGATAAGGCATCAACGCTGGCACTTCGGCATGCGCGGCGATCAGATCGTCGGTCATGTCGTTAGGATGGCTCGTGGTATAACGGATGCGCGCCAGCCCTTCGATCTCGGCCAAGGCGCGGACCAGGTGGCCCAGACCCATGGCTCGCCCAGTCGCGTCCTCGCCATGCCAGCCGTTCACGTTCTGGCCCAGCAACGTGATCTCTCGCACGCCACGCGCGACGAGGCCGCGCGCGTCCTCGACAATGCGGGCTGCCGGGCGGCTGACTTCCGCGCCGCGGGTGTAGGGCACCACGCAAAAGGCGCAGAATTTGTCGCACCCCTCCTGAACGGTCAGGAAGGCAGTTGGCGCACGGCGCGTCGCTGGCGGCAGGTGGTCGAACTTGTCCTCCCGGGGAAAGTCCGTGACGACCGCCGGCGCTTCGCCCCGGACCATGGCTGGCAGGCGATGATAAGCCTGCGGGCCGACGACCAGATCGACGATCGGCGCGCGCCGAATGATCTCTTCGCCCTCGGCTTGGGCAACGCAGCCGGCAACGCCGATGCGCAGGTCCGGCCGCCCGGCTTTCAGCGGCTTCAACCGGCCAAGATCGGAGTAGAGCTTTTCCGAGGCCTTCTCTCGGATGTGACAGGTGTTCAGCAACACCATGTCAGCATCATCGACGCTATCGGTCTGGACATAGCCCTCTGCGCCCATCGCGGCGGCCATGCGCTCGCTGTCATGGACGTTCATCTGGCAACCATAGGTCTTGATGAACAGGCGCTTGGGCTGGGTCATGGCTGGCGGGTCCCTCGGAGTGGACGGGAATTAGCGGAAGCCAGGGTCAAAGGAAAGCATCGCTGGCACCTCAGCCTCAGGCGTCGTCCAGCCGCTGGTCCATCGTCTCGGCCGGCTCGTCACAACCCGCGACCCCGACGACCCGCGCCGGAACACCCGCAACTGTCACGCAGGGCGGGACGTCCGACAGGACCACGCTGCCAGCCGCGATGCGGCTGCGCGAGCCGACGCGGATATTGCCCAGAATCTTGGCCCCTGCCCCGATCAGCACGCCATCGCCGATCTTGGGGTGACGATCTCCGTTTTCCTTCCCAGTCCCGCCCAGCGTCACGCTATGAAGCATCGACACGTCCTCGCCGACGACCGCAGTTTCGCCGATCACGATTGAATGGGCGTGGTCGATCATCAGCCCCGGCCCGAGGCGCGCAGCCGGGTGAATGTCGACGCCGAACACCTCCGAGATGCGCATCTGCACGAAATACGCCATGTCCTCGCGCCCTTGGCCCCACAGCCAATGGCCGATGCGATAGGCTTGGATCGCCTGAAAACCCTTGAAGAAAAGCAAGGGCTGGATCAGCCGGTGTGCGGCCGGATCCCTCGCATCCACCGCCAGCAGGTCCCGCAGCGCGGTTTCGCTGAGCGTCGGATCCTCGGCATAGGCCTCGTCGGCAATCTCTCGCAGTATCTGCTCGCTCATCTCCGCCGAGGCCAGTTTCAGCGAAAAGCGATAGGCGAGCGCCTGATCCAGCCGTGTGTGGTGGAGCAGCCCGGCATGGACCGGACCGCCCAGCAATGGCTCGGCCCGCACGACGGCCTCAGCTTCCTCGCGGATGCGGTGCCAGACATCGTGCATGGTCTTGCTCGTCAGGGGCCGTTTCACCAGGGCGTCCACGTCTACCTCGCAGGCTGTGGCGAGCATCTTAACCGATCCCCCGCCGGGGTGCGAGGCAGGGCGCGCGGCACCCCGCTGTGCCGGTGCGTCAATCCGGCAGACGCAACTCCCACCAATGGATGGCGAGACGGATTTTTCCGCCGGCAAACGCGCCTCCGGTGGAGGTCAGGATCAACGGCGCGGGGTCCCAATAGGTCATGGGCGCCGACAAAATACCCCGCGCCCACGAGCCTACGGTCAGTCCCAGCCCCTTGCCAAACCGGTCGAGCGCACCGGCGGTCCCGAGTTGCCAGCTCGTCAGGGTCCCGGTCACGGTCTGCTTGACCCGCGCATTGGCACCAATGACCATGGCGCCGGAGGGGATCACCAACCCCGTCGTGATGCTCGTACCAGCGGTCAGCGTAACCTCCAACTCGGCAACGCCCGCCACCATGCCAGCGCCCGAGGCGGCCAGCGTCAGCGCCCCCACGATCCAGCCGCCGCTGCCGGCCCAGACAAGGCGCGCGCCGGTCGATCGATCCCAAGCACTCATCCCCGGTCGAGGAGCCACATAGACCCAGCCGCCGTTGCTGCCGATGGCGATCTGGCCGCCCTGCCCTGCCCAGGCATCCACCGCACCCGGAGCCACACCATAGCAAAGTCCATCGACCACCACCTCGGGCGGCGCCAGACGGTTGGCTTCCTCAAGAACCAGGTTCACCAAACCGTCCAGCCGAACCAGCGACTCGTTCAGGGTGACGTGCTTTTGCGCCTGCGCTGCCTGCAGCAGCGGCAGCTTCAGGCGGGACGTGGTGTCAGACATCGATCGTTCTCCTTGCGACAGGTCCCGGCCCATAGGCATCGGATAGTTGCGCGACCTCGGCCTCGAACGGGCCGCCCGCGATCGCAGCGGCCCAGGATGCTTCGGGGATCGTCCAGCGCGGCTCGCTAACCAGCGCCTCGGCCAGGCGCCCGCCGTCTCTCACCAGGCGTACGCGATAGGCCTCGCGCGATTCGCCCAGCGGGACCTCGACACCGTCCCAGCCATCGCCATCGATGCGCGTGCGGCGCACCCAGGTCAGTTGGCGCGCCGACAGCCGCAGGTGGCACGGCGCGTAAGGCCGCAAGCCGACGCCCCTAAAGGACAGCGCCCGTTGGCGATAGCTCGGATCATCGACCCCGCGCAGGGCCGGTCCGGCACGCCAGATGCGCAACTGGCCACGGCTCGAGGCTGGCAGGCTCAACTGTGCGGAGGCCCCATCAAGCAGCACCACCTTGCTGCCCACCGGCCACACCGCCGGCATCACCCCGTCAGTCCCAGCCTGTCCACGCAGCCGACCCGAGACCTCCCAGACGCCCGGACCGACCAGCACCGCCGTCGCGAACTGAAACACTTCCCAACGGTCCGGGGTGCCGTCCCCAATCGCAATGGCATTCGCCCCTGCCAGCAGCGCGGTCTCAGTGGCAGAGCGCAGCGCGCCGCCCTTGACCCGAATCCGCAGCGCCGGACCCCGGTCGCGCACGCCAGCGGACGCCGCATCCAGCGCCGTCAGCGTGACGCCCATTACCGAGGGACGCGGCAGCACGCGGTTGAGGGCAAACCCGCCCTCCTCGCTCAGCGCCGAATATACAGCCACGCTACCGGGCCAAGGCATCGCCGTGACCGCCAGATGCGGCGCGTGTGGAACTTCGTCCCCGGTCAGCAGCGGCAGATCGAGGTATTCCGCCCAGACCGGAACCGGCGGCACGAAGCGGCGCGGCGCCAAGGCGTCCTCGGTCGTGTCCACCGGGCGATAGACCCCCGGCTCAACCCTGACCGCTTCGACGACGGCAGCGCCCGCACGTTCGATACGGTCGATGCGCCAACGGCCAGCAGGACCCTGACCAGCAGCCGGTTGCCACCGGATCACGTCCCCGGGCTGCAATCCGGCTGCCCGGGACGGCGGCAGCGCCAGGCGCATGCTGTCGCGCGCAACCCGCGATTCCGCCAGCCAGCGTTCAGCGATCGCCCGCCCCTCGGCGCGGGTCAGCGCCAGGCTGAACTCGGAATCGGTGGTCGTGCCGGGCCGGCGCTCATCGGGCAGCACCGCCTCGGCAGTGCAGGTCTCGTAATCCGTGCCCGCCTCGACATGCGTGATCCGGACGCGGCCCGCGAGTTCTGCCTCCGGCGCGCGCAACACCTCCGGGCGGGACAGATCCTGGCTTTCGGCCAGATCATCGGCCCCAATTTCCGCCGCGGGACGCGCGCCCCGCATCCGAAAGACCAGCTTGCCCGCGCCGCTCGTCACGTCAAAGCCATACGCCAGCATCAACACTTGCAAAGCCGCGCGCGCAGTCTCAGCACCCTGCAGCGCATAGCCGCGCACGATCCCGGACAGGCCCGAGACGTCAACCTCGCTCACCCCGGCATCGCGGCAGATCTCGGTCACCACGTCACCTAGCGGTGCCGCGCCCGCGCGGCCGTTCAGCCAATGGCCCCGTGCCCAGGCGGCGCCATCCGACCACAACTCGCCCAGCGCCGGAAACGCTGGGTAAGGCCGCGCATCCCAGCACCAGACATGCAGTCGCGCGGTGTCAATCATCCGACCGCCCCAAGCGCCGACGGGGTTGTTCTCCGGATCCGACCAATGCTCGGTCACGGCGCGCACATAGGCCGCCTGCATGGCGTCGTTGCGGCTGCCGTCGGAATAGAACGGCAGCATGGATTCCGAGCTCATCGCATCCAGGAACTTGTTCGGCTGGTTGGTCCCCTTGTCGAGCGCGGAGCAGCCGAGTTCGGTAAACCACACCGGCTTGCTACGCGGGACCCAGGCCGTCGGCACAGGGCTGCGCGCCCCGCCGGCGGCACGGTCGCGATGCGGGTTTTCCCACCAGCCGCGAATGTCCTTGAGCCGCCAGACCCATTGCTCGTTGAAATCGCCATCGGTGATCGGCGTGCGTATCTGCGCGTCGCGATGCGCGGGATCGGCATAGTACCAATCGAACAATTCGCCACCGGCGACACCGCTGCGCAGGTAGGCGGGATCGTCGATCCGGCCCCAATGCGCGTCTGCATGCTCCTCCGCATCGCGCCAGTCAGTCAGCGGCAGGTAGTTGTCGATGCCGACGAAATCGATGTTCTTGTCTGCCCAGAGCGGGTCGAGGTGAAAACGCCGCTCGCCATTTCCCGGCATGTGACCGGCATACTCGGTCCAGTCGGCGGCATAGCTGAGCTTGACCTGCGGCCCGAGGATGGCGCGCACCTCGCCAGCGAGGCGCCGCAGTTCAGCGACCGCCGGATAGGATCCGCTCGCGCCGCGCAGCGTGGTCAGCCCGACCATCTCGGATCCGATCAGGAACGCGTCGACCCCGCCCGCAAGTGCGCAAAGATGCGCGTAGTGCAGGATCATGCGCCGATAGCCCCACTCGGCTGGACCGGAATAATCGATCCGCATGCCGTTGACCGTGAAATGCGACGGTTGGGCGACGCCAAAGAAGGCCGCGACCTCGGCCGCCATGGCAGCCGTGCGGTCGGGACTGCCGGGGCGCCCCGGGGCGACCGACGCGGTGATCCGCCCGCGCCAAGGCATGACCGGCTGGCTGCTTGCGCCGCTATGCGGATCAGGGCGATTGTTCCCCGCCCGCTGCTCCATCAGGATGAAGGGATAAAATACGACCTTGCGGCCGCTGGCGCTCAGGGCATGGATCCCCTCGATCACCGCCGCATCCGCGGGCGTGCCGCCATAAATCGGCCGATCGTTCACCCTGGCAACCGTCATGGCCTGATCGCGGCCGATACCGCCCGCGCGCCACGGCATCGCCGGTGCGTCGATCACATCCTCGACCTTGGGCTGCACCGTGCAATTGCCGCAGCGCAGGTCGTCGCCGAACCATGAGACCACCAGCGAGACCGAACCCGCCCGTGGCAACTCGGTCCGCAGCGTCCGCAGCGAGGCCGCAAAATCGCTTCCATCGGACACGGTGTTGCGATTGATCATCCGGGTCTCGCCAAGACCCAGGTCCAGCCCAACAGCTGTGGTGGCCAGGCTGTATTCCCCGGTGCCGGGAATCATCGCCACCGCCTGAACATGCTGCGAGAGGCCGTGGCCATTCGGCACGGCGCGGGTCACCTCGAAGGTCAGGAGCGGGACACGATTACCCCAGCGCTCAAGCCCGAGGCTCTCGACCACCACATAGGCGGTGCCACGATAAGCGGGCGCAGCCTCGCCCTCATGGGCGGTGATGCAGGGGTCGGGCAGCTGAGTAGTTCCCCCCTTATAGACGCGCAGGTTCAAGTCATTGGGGTCCACCTCCTCACCGTCGGCCCAGACCCGGCCAATACCGCCGATCGGCCCCTCGCACAGGGCAAAGGCCGCGCTCAGCCGATAGCTGATCTCGGTGACCTTGGGCCCGCTGGCGGCACCCTTGCCGCGGCCGCCGTCCTGATCGCGACGCACTTCCTCCAGCGGCGCGGCCCAGATGACATGGCCGGGCAGGCGCATCTGGCCCCAGACCCGGGTGATGGGCGTGCCCTCGCCCGCGCTCTGCAGACGCAGGCGGTCGACCCGCCCCGTCTCGACCGCGCGCGAGCCCGTCCCCAGCAGTCGTTGGTCGATGACCCGGCCGAGCGTCGCGCCGACTGCCCGGCCCACGACCGCGGTCGAGAGGCCGAGCATGGTCCCGCCCATGCCCGCGCCGATCGAAGCACCCACGGCAGACAGAAGAATGGTGGCCATCGCGTCCTCTCAAGGCTTGAAGGTGTTGCGCTCACTGGCCCGGAAAGGTGAACCGGGTCACGATGCGCGCGGCCCAGGGCCGCGACAGCGGGCTCTCGACCACGCCATGGCGGTCGTAGGCGTGGATAAAGGCACCCGCAGCCCCGGCGCACGAGACGATACCCAGGTGCTTGGCACTGGCGCGCTCGACCATGCGGAACAGGATCACCTGCCCCTCCGCCACGGGAGCGTCCGGGGGAACAGCAAGCAGATGCCGAAGCGCGCCAGCCAGCAGCAACTCGGACCCGCCGACCTCGCCCCAATCGGGGCTGTAGGCCGGCAGCGCCTCCGGCTCGGGCCCGTACAATCTTCGCCAGACGCCGCGGACCAGCCCCAGGCAATCGGCGCCGGCGCCGAGGGTCGAGGCTTGATGAACGTAAGGCGTGCCGATCCACGCACGGGCGGCGGCGACCGCGGGATGTTCGTCCATTACGCGTTGCCCCCGCGTCCACCCGCACCATCGTCCCCGTCGTCCTCGCCCGCGGCCAGCCCAAGGTCCCCGCCGCCATTTCCCGGCAGCGGAGTGCCGGGCCGCGGTGCAGGCCTTGCGCGGCCGCCGGTGGCCTTCGGCGCCGTCAACCAATCCTCGCTTGGCAGATGGGGGAAGCCGCGAAAATTCAGGTAGTTGTTGAACTTCAGCCGACAGGTGTCCGGCTGCTTGTCGCAGCCCGCCGTCAACCTTAGCCCGTCCCCGGCAGCGACTGCAGCGCCGATACCTGCCCACAGTTCGATCTCGCGGCCGCCATCGGGCATGGCCAGATCGCGCTTGATGGCACCACGCAGGCCCTTGGCGGCGCCGGAGGTCACCTCCAGCGTACCGCGCTCGAACCAGCGCAGGTCATACCCCGGCAGGCCGCCAATCCGAAATACCCGTCCCTCCTCGACCGCGACCGCGACCGTATCGGCACGATAACCCGGCAGGCCCAGGTTCATGCGGCATGCGCTGTCACCCAGCACCGCCGGGCAGCGCGGATGATAGACCCGACCTTGCGGCCGGTTCAGCGCCTCGCTGAGGCCGCGCAGCTCGGCCTTGAAAGCCGAACCCTGGCGCGTCACCTCGCCCAGCGCGCCGCGAAATACTAACTGCCGCGCCGCCGGCTTCGCCCAATCGACCTCCCACAAGCGCACGTCGGCCGCGTCCCAGCGACCAGCCTGCAGATCAGCCTCGGTGATCGCATCATCCGACAGCATCCCAGCGGCCTCCGAGTTGTCCACCGACAGCCCAGAGGATTGCATCACCGCCGCCGCACTCATCCCCGTGTCGGGGCGAAAGCGGATGCCCTCGAACTCGAGCGCGACATCGTGATCGGTAAACCCGAGGACCAGGCCGTCTGCGCGCGTCACCGCCCAGGCACGTGCCCGCGTCGTTCCCTGATCGAGCGCGCTCATACCCGTACCTCCAGCACCGGGACATCGGGCATGCCGCCAGCTTGGAACGAGGCGACCGAAACGGCGATCCGATCCGCATCGAACCGAACGGGCACGTCAAATTCATATCCCGCGGTGATCTCGGCACCAGCGCCCGGGGCCGCGTGGAAAGTCAGCGCGCCTCTCGCATAATCCAGCGTCCAATCGACCGCCTCGCGCATGGCATCACCAGCAATCGCCACCAGCACCGTCCCGCGCACCGGCTTGGCAATCGGCCGCACATAGCTTGCCGGACCGCTGAGATAGGCCTTCCGCAGTTGGAACACCTGCGTGACCCCATCGCCGTGCCCGAGGATCTGATCGTCCATCGCAGGCGTCCCTGATGGCGCACAGCTTTTGAAATCGGCCCAGTCCTTCCAACGAAAGCCGTGCATCTGCCCCGCCCGCGCTTCGAAAAACGCGATCAAGTCGGCCAAGTCATCCAGCGAGCGCAGGCCCAGCCCCGCGTCATAGCGGCGGCGCGAATGGGCCCAAGGGGTGTTGCGCTCCTCATAGCCGTTGCTGAGGGCGACGATTTCGGTGCGCCGTTCAGGGCCGCCCACCGATCCGAAGGACAGGTTGGCGGGAAACCGTATCTCGTGAAATGCCATCATGCCCTCAAGCGTTGCGATCGCCGCGCGCCAGGGCGCGGCTCATCTGGGCTGCGATCTGGCTCTGACTGCGGCTGAAACCTGCGACGTCGGGGGTGGTCACATTGATCGTGACATTCACGGCCGCCCGTCCACCCTGCCCGCCCGCGGCGGCGACGCCGAGGCGCCCGTCCGGACCACGCCGGAGGGGCATGATCGCCTCGGGGCCAGCCTCGCCCATCAGGCCCGTTGCACCGCGCATCGGGAAATACGTCGGCTGGCTGACAACCCCACCGCGGGCAAAGGGCATGACGCGCCCCTCGGTAAAGGCGCCGCCTTTGGCAAAGGGTTGCGCGCCGCCGATCGTGCCGCCCAGCATGGCTCCCATGCCCTGCGCGATGGCGCCGCCCAGCGCCTGATGGACCGGCTTCATGGCGATGCTGAAGGCGGTGTCGACGATGCTGCGGGCGACCCCCTTCAATGCGTCGGACAGCTTCATCCCGTCGAGCGCGAGACCGTCGAACGCACGCCGCAGCCCGCCGCCGATTCCGGCCGACAACTGGCCCGTCTCGCGGGCGGTGTACAACATCGACTGGCGCAGCCGTGCCAGCTCGGCCTCAAACTCTGCCGACATACGGCCCGAGGCGCCGAGGCCCTGCTCCAGCCGGTCGAGTCCATCCTGGTCCGCCATCACAGCCTCCATCCTCGCATTTCAGTTTGTCACCCCGTAGGCGCGGCGCCCTCGGGCGCATCGGGAAAGCGCGCCGCCAGCTCGGCCAGCCGCACACGGTTCATCGGCCCGCCCCCGCCACCCGTCAGGTCGAGGCCAAGCATCAGCGCCAGTTCGGCCGGGGTCAGCGCCCAGAACTCGCGCGGCTTCAGCCCCAGCCCCTGGATGCCGGCGCGCATCAGCCCCGGCCAGTCGAGGCCGTCGGGGTGCACATCACCCGCCGCGCCCGTCATCGCGTGATGCGAAAAGCGCGGGCGATCAACTCTGCCGCAGCGCGGGCGCAGGCCAGGGGGCCGCCTTCGATCTCGACGGTTAGCAGATCCTCCGACCGACCACGCCATCCGCCGCCGCGGAGCCCCGCGATCAGAACCGCCAGCACGTCCCGGGTAGAGAACGCCCCACCCTCGAACCGCTCGATCAGCGCGACCAGGCTCTCTGCGCCGAGATCTCCCTCCAGCGCAGCCAGCGCCCCGAGGGTCAGGCGGGCGTGGTGCGGAACGCCGTCCAGGACGACCTCGACCTCGCCCGCATAGGGGTTTGCGCCGGCCATCTTAGGGAACCGGGGCGGGGGTCGCGTCGGCGGTAAAGGTCAGCGCTCCCGCGCTTGCCAGCGTCAGCTCGTAAGTCGCCTCGCCATTCCAGGTCCCGGCATATTCCAGGCCGGTAATGACGAACGGCCCGTCGACGATGCCGAAATCCGGGATCACGACCTGACAACGCGGCGCCTCTCCATCGAAAAACACCTGCCGCACGCGCGCGTCCGAACCGCTGTCCCGGAACACGCCCGAGCCGGTGATCGAGGCCGAGCGCACGCCCGCACCCCCCAGCAACTCGCGCCAGCGGCCGGTGCTGTCGAGGCTGGTGACATCGACCGTCTCGGCGTTAAAGCCGATACGAGTCGCCCTCAGCCCGGCCACTGTCTCGAACTGACCGCCGCCGGTCATGTCCATCTTGATCAGCAGATCACGTCCGTTCTGCACAGCCATTGCAGGCCCTCCTCATGCTTTGATTGTCTGTCAGCCCAGATCGACGCGGGCGCGAAAGGTCAGGTCGACCCTCCGCCCGGCACCGCTTTCGGCCCGGCGGGCGGTGGCGCGCAGGAACCACAGGCCTGCCAGATGGCCCTCGTCCAGCGGCAGATCGCCAGCCTCCAGAGAGGCTGCGACAGCCGCCGCGGCGGACTTGACCGCCTGGAAACCGCCATTGTCTTCGTCCGAGCCGGACAGGACCGACACCACGAACTCATGCTCCGCGCCCGCGCCCGTCTGATCACCCGCCGGGCGCACGACCTCGGGTCCTAGCGAGACATAGGTGCCGGCCGGGGGCGTCACCGGCATGGCGTCATAGACCGCATCGCCGATCAGGGCGGTAACGGCCGGATCGGTGCAAAGCTGCGCGTAGACCGCGCCTTGCAGGGCGATCGAACCCATATAGCTCATGCGCCTCCCTCCTCGCGGGCATGACAGGTCAGCCAGCGTCCGCCGGCATCGGTTTCGGCAATCGCCTCGATGCGGAAGAGGCGCTCGCCCATGCGCAGGCGCTGCCCCGGCCGGGGTCGGCGCGGGTCGCCCGCGGGTGCCGCGCGCGTCGTGATGGCCCAGGACACCACGCTGACCGCACCGACCTCACCGCGCGCCTCGCGCCCGGTCGAGGCGCGCATCCCGGCCCAGATTGCCCCGAGTGCGCGCCAGACCGTCGTTTGCCCGCCCATCCCGTCGGACGCCCGCTCCGGAGCCTCGAGGATCAGGCGGTGCCGCGGATCAGGCCCGCTCATCGCCACGCACTCCGCCGGACATTTGCTGCCCCGCCGCGCCCGGCCAGCGTGCGCACCGCGCGCCACCGCTCGATCAGCGCCGCGACCCCGAAGGGCAACGAAGCGGACACGCTCATACCGCCACGATCTTCGTAGTAGTGCGCGGCAAGCATCATGACCGCCTGTGCCAGATCCGCCGGAATGGTCGTCCAACTGGTGCCAAACCCCGCGGTGAACAGAATCGTCACGAAGCCGCGCTCGGGGACCACGGGAAGGACCGAGCCGGCCGGGACCAGCAGCGGACGCTGACTGTCGGGCAGCAATTGCACCTCGCTGGCGGCAAGGCTGGTCTCGCTGCCGCGGCCATCGTCGATCACGACGCTGTCGATGGCCAGCACCGGCGCCAGCGGCAGCGGCTGGGCCTCCGGGTCGCGCCAGTCCTCGATCCGCATGCGAAAGCGGCGTGTCAGCAGCACCTTGCCGGTGCGCGCCTCGACCGCAGCGATGGCGGCGCGCAGAAAGCCCGCGAGGGCCGCATCCTCGGCGGCATCAACCGCCACATCAAAGCCGCTTCCAAGTCGCAGGTAGGCGCGAAAGGCCTCGACGGGCAGCGCCGCGGCCGGGGGGGCCGTCTCCTCGACAAGCATCATCTCTCGGTTCTCCCGTCACGGACGCGTGGCTGAATGAATGAAAACGGGGCCGCGCCCGCGCGCCTGCCGGCGCGCGCGGACAGCTGGACCGGCATGCGTCAGCGCGCGGCCCCTTCCTCGCCCTTGGATCAGGCGAAGTTCAGCCGCTTGATCGCGCGGGCGTCGGTGACCGCGCCGCCGACCCGCTTGGTCGCGTAGAACAGGACATGCGGCTTGGCACTGAAGGGATCGCGCAGGATGCGCAGCTCCGGACGCTCGACAATGGTGTAGCCGGCGCGGAAATCGCCGAACAGCAGCGCGACACCGCCGCCGACCGGGTCGGGCATGTCCTCGGACACGACCACCGGATAGCCCAGCAGCCGCGACGGCTCGCCTGCCGAGACGCTGTCCTGCCACAGGAAGCGGCCATCGGCATCCTTCTGGCGGCGCAGGCGGGCGGCGACCTTGCTGTTCATGACGAACGAGGCATGGGCGCGGTAACCCGCGCCCAGCGCGTAGATCACCTCGATCAGCTTGCCCATCGGGTCGGCGACGTCGAAATCGCCGGGCGTGGTGGTCGCGGTGACGCCGATCTTCAACGGATCTTCGGTGTAGAGGGTCGCGGTTGCCTGCGTCAGCAGGCCCTTGGGCTTGTCAGTGCCGTTGCCGGTCATGAAGGCTGCAGCCTCGGCCCGGCCGAAACGCTCGGCGATCCGCTCGGACAGCCAGGCCTCGACGTCAAAGGCGGCGTCGTCCAGCAGGCGTTGGCTCGCCTTCGGCATGGCCGACAGCTCGTTCAGCGGGATCGAGATACGGGCGAGGCCGGCGTTCGCGGACTCGGCCGTCGCGGCAATGTCGTTTGTCCAGGCCGTGCCGGTATCGCCGGTCTCGACCAGAACGTCATAGCTTGAGGCGTCGATCTGCACGACATTTGCCAACGCCCGGATCGAGGTGGCCGAGCGCAGCGCGCTCTGCACGTTTTCCGCAACCACTGTCGGCATCAGAAAGCCGCCATCGGCGACGCTGATCGCCTTTTCTTCCAAGGTCAGGCCACGCAGGCCGTCCTCGTCGCCACTGCGAACATAGGCGTTGAACGCCTTCTGATGCGGCGCCTCGGCCTCGGCGCTCGAGGCCAGGGGCGAGCGGCCACGCAGCGCGGTCTTGCGGTCGAACATGGTCATGCGATTTTCCTGTACTTGCAAGCGATTGTTAACATTCTTGCGGAACGTCTTGAGTTCCTGGACAAAGCCCATCACGGCTTCGTTCAGGTCGGCAGGCGCGTCTGCCTCGGCCGTGGCTTTCACCTCGGTCATCCCTCGATCTCCTTGTCGGAAAGTTGCATTCGCCGGCGACTGGGGCCGCGGCGTCACGCAGGTCCGGGACGGGCGGCGCGGCTGCGCGCCCCTCCCCGGTCTCAGTCGGCGCGCAGCATCGTTGCGGCGCGCATGAACAGGTTGGCCAGAGCACCCGGGCCAACGGTAGCGGCAGATTTTGCATCCTCCGGCCGGACCGCCGCCGCGAGTTTCGCGTCCGGCAACATCGGGAAAGTCACCAGCGAGACCTCCCACAGCTCGACCTCGGTGAGCGCCCGGCGACCCTTCTGGTCGCGCTCGGCGCTGATCGTGCGGTATCCGATCGATAGCCCATCGATGGCCCCGGCCGCGATCAGCGCGGCGGCCTCGCGGGCCCGTGCAACCTCGGTCAGCAGCCGGCCCTTGACCCACAGCCCGCGCTCGTCTTCGCGGATTTCCTCCCAGACGCCAATCGGGGCGGTGGCATCATGCTGCCACAGCATCCGCACGCGCCCGCCCTTGCCAGAGAGCCGCCTCAGCCCTGCCTTGTAGGCGCCGGGCTGCACCACGTCACCGCCCTGGTCGGGAATGCCGAAAAGGCTGGCATAGCCCTCGATGGTGGCGCCGTCGGTCATCACCGGGCAGGCCACGCCTGCCGCGTATTTCGTCTCCAGCCCCCAGGCATTCAGCCTATCGCCAGTCTCCACCATCAGCCCCCTTTCGGCACATAGGTCAGGATCGACTGGACGGCTTGGGTCAGGATCACGGCAACCACACCGTAAACCGTGACCCACAGCCGTTTTTCCAGCGCGCCCATAAGGTATTCGATGCGCTCCAGCCGTTTTTCGACCTGGCCGAACTGCAGCGCCATGATCCGCTCCTGCGTGTCAAAGCGGTGGTCGCGCCAATCGGGCATGCGGTGCGGCATCTGTCCGCCCCCATCCACGGCCTCAGCCCTCGGCCGTCGGCAGCAGGTCCGGCGCCAGCGGCGGCAGACCCAAGGCGGCGCGCTTTTCGGCCGGCGTCAGAAAATCCGCCGCGGCAACCCGGCGCCAGTGCTGGTCACGCTCGTCCGAAAGCGCCGGGATCTGGTCCAGGTCGGGCTTCAGATCGACCTCGGCGCCCAGATGTTCGGACAGCCACCACGCGACTGCGGCCGACACCCGCGTCGCCAGCGGTAGGACCGTCAGGCGATAAAAGGCGCGGTTGGCCTCGGCGTAATTGGCATAGGTCAGATCGCCCGGTATCCCCAGCAGCATCGGCGGCACGCCAAAAGCCAGCGCGATCTCGCGCGCGGCGGCGTCCTTGGTCTGGTGAAACTCCATGTCGCTGGGACTGAACCCCATCGGCTTCCAGTCGAGCCCGCCCTCCAGCAGCATCGGACGGCCCGCGTTGCGCGCGCCCTGATGGTGCATCTCGATCTCGGACTGCAGGCGCTCGAACTGCTCGGGGGACATGACCCCCTGCCCGTCGGCCCCCTTGTAGACCATCGCGCCCGACGGCCGCGCGGCATTGTCCAGCAGCGCCTTAGACCAGGCCGAGGCACTGTTGTGAACGTCCACCGCCACGCCTGCCGCCTGCATTGGCGACAGCCCGTAGTGATCGTCTTGCGGGTGGAACGCCTTGATGTGGCAGATCGGATCGGGGCTGCCGGTCATGTCGAACCGGGTCTTGCGACCGCCGACCTGATACTCGAACGCGACAGGCCAGCCGTCCTCGCCGGGCACCAGCGCCATCCGGTCCGCACGCAGGACGTGCAGCTCGTCCGGCAGGCCGCCGTCGTTTTCGCCGACGGCCTCCAGATAGCCGTTCCCGGTAAGCAGCAACTGGCCGTAAAGCGCCTCGAACAGCTCGGCCCGGCCCTGCCCCAGGTTCGGACGACGCAGAAGGTCGAGGACCGGATGCACCTCGTAGCGCCGGTCCGCGTCCTGGCAGACCAAAGGCACGGCGGCCGCGGCTTCGGCGATCAGCTTGACGGTGCGGAAGCCGACCGGGTTGTTCGTGAAACCGGCCCGCGTCAGGCTGGCAGTGTCGCGCGGGGACCACGCCACGCGGCCCGATCCAGACGCCAAGGCCACGACCCGCCCGGTTGCAGAGCTTTTGCGCTCCACGACCGGGGCGGGCGCGGCAGGCTCGGGCGCGCCGCCCCGGCCAAACAGTCGCAACGCCATCTCGCGTCCTCCATCACAAAAAGCAAAAGGGCCGGCGGATCGCCAGCCCTTCCTTGTCTCCGCCACGTCAGCGGTCCGCAGACTCCGACCTTGCTAAAGCATCCGCACCTGCGGCCGGCGCCAGCCCTGGGCCGGCTCGATCATCAGCTCGTGGATCGCCCAGACCAGCGCATCGACCCGGTCGGGGCTCCCCTGCCCCTCAAAGCCTCGGACCGTCATCTGGCACATCTGATCCTCGAGCGCGCCGAACCGGCCCCCCGCGACATGCTTGATCCGCCCCTGCTCGTAGAGGGCGGCAACCGGCTCGGCCCGCAGGCCTTTGCCGCGACCCGCGCGAAGGCCCCGAAACGGGACCAGCGGATCGACCTGCCGGATGACGCTCTCGACCAGATCGCCGCCTTGGTTCACCTCGGCCACCAGCCGCTCGGCCCGGTGCCGGTCGACGGCGGCAATCGCCGCCCGCGCCCAGTCGGTCGGGCCGCCCCTTACGGTCGCGTCCTGCAGCACATAGGCCCGCCATTGCGAAGGATCGCCTTCGGCTACGACGCCGGCGACGATGATGCCGCATTCATCGCTGGCCTTGCCGCCGGTGACGGCCGGATCGACCGCGACCACGATCCGCGACAGCTTCTGCGGCCGCGCGACGCGGCAGCCCTCCAGCATCGCCTGGGTCCACAGCGCGCCCTCGACATCGTCGAGCAGCGCGCCGTCCAGTTCCTGCCGGCCAAGGCGCGTGCCGCCATAGCGGGTCTCGACCTCGGCCAGAAAACTCTCCGCCAAATAGGCGCGGTTGGCGTCGGTCGGCGCATGGGTCGTTACGGTTGAGGCATTGCCCAGGATCCGCTTCAACACGGCGACATTGCGCGGCGTGGTGGTGATGACCTGCTGGGGATGGCTGCCCAGCCGCAACGCGAACTGCAGCATATCCCAAGTATCCTCGGCCTTTTTCCACTTGGCCAGCTCGTCG
The DNA here is from genome assembly GCF_003324675.1 of Paracoccus suum. Classification (NCBI taxonomy): domain Bacteria; kingdom Pseudomonadati; phylum Pseudomonadota; class Alphaproteobacteria; order Rhodobacterales; family Paracoccaceae; genus Paracoccus; species Paracoccus suum. Next base: position 2,244,635 of record NZ_CP030918.1, on the reverse strand, counting down.
ACCCAGGCGGCATCGAACTGAGGGCCGCGCAGGGCCTCCGGCTCATGCGCCGAATACACCGAGGCGGTGGCGCCATTGGCCCATACCAGGCGGTGGCGCGTCGCCTCCCAGACCGGCCGCCGGTCTGGGGGCGAACATGCCAGGATGCCGCTCTCGCCAAAAATCATCACCTCGCGGGCCTGGTCCATGGTCTCGCCAATCAGCGCGACGCGCCGGGCCGCGCCGAGGGCCGTGGCCGTGGTGCCCTCGACCATGCGCCGCACCCATTCCGAGCCGGCGCGGGTCTTGCCCGCCCCGCGCCCGCCCATGATGACCCAGGATTTCCAGTCGCCCTCGGGGGGCAACTGGTGCGGCAGCGCCCAGAATTCGAACAGCCAGGGCAATGCCGCCAGGGCATTGTCGCTCAGCCCGCCGAGGAAGGCGTCAACCTCCTGCGGCGCGGCGCAGGCAAGCCAGCCTGCGCCCGATTTCCTCTCGTGCTGCGTCAAGGTCGAGGGCGCCTGCGCCGCCGCATCCCCCGGCAACATCCTTGCGAAGTTTTTCAATGCGATTCCTCTCCTCGATCATGACGAGGGTTGCGCCGCGCATTTCGCGCGCCAGCTTGACCGCGTCCTTCAGGTCGTCGAGCTCGCCCCGGTCGAACCGGTCATTCATCGCCTGCATCTTGTCGGCGCAGCTGTTGAACAGGCCGCCGACCGTTCCGAATGCCTGACGGATCACGTCCTCCAGGTCGACGTCCTCGGTCCCTCCGGCGCAGCCCGATTCCGGACTGATGCGGACCGCCTCGCCATCCTTTGACCCTTGGCCTTGTCCCGGCACATAGGGTCCGTCCGCAGCCTGAAGGCCACGGTTGCACATCACTGTCATTCTTTGGTTGTCCTGCCTCAGGGCCCGTCCGCACAGGCGCGAGACATGAAAAAACGGCCCGTCGGTCGTTCCCGACCCGGCCGCTTGCCCACCTCTCCCAGCATGTCGTTGTTGTACCCCGCACCGTTCGCCAAGTCAATCTGGCGGCCCGAGGGCGCACGGTTAACCGCTTGTTTCCCAGCGTTTACTGGCGCCACGGCGCGCAACACCCCCGCAACACCGTCTGGATCTCGCCCAGCAACGCCGACGCGACCTGCGGGAATCGGGAAGTCCATCGACTGTCATCACGCACACACTCCGTGACGAGGCCTAAAGGGGCACGCTGAATAGACCGATCGAACACTCGACCATCGCGTGCCGACTCTCCATCCAACAAAGCGAAAGCCGGCAGAGGTCTCCCTGCCGGCTTTCCAGGAATTTCCCGCTCCGCGGCCAGGCGGCAGTTTAGGACGCGGGCTTCAGCTCGATCACATGCTCGGCCGCGGCCTCGACTGCCTCGCGCGAATAGACCAGCGGCGCGTAATCGCCCGCGGCCCACAGCGGCGCCAGGTCGCGATAATGCGCGCTCATCGGATCGCCGGACTGGCCCGGGGTGTTGACGAACCGGCTGGCGTCCCAGTTGCCGACATCCAGGACCATGCGGAACGACGCGCCCGAGGTGACCTCGAACTTGTCGTTATAGCTGGCCGCGCGGGGACTGTAGGCCGACCCGCCCATCGACAGCGGCCCGACGTTCAGCTGGCTCGCCCGCCCCGGCCGCGCCAAACCCGCGACCGAACTGGTGAACTTGCCCTTGTGGATGTCCCCCCACTGCCAGTTGGCCTGGTCCTCGCCCAACAGCTCGGTCGTTTCGGTGACCGCCCCGCTCAGCGCCTTGGCGAGGATCTCGTCGCGTGCCGCCGCGGGGTCCGACCCGAGACGATCATCCGGCGCCTCCATCAGGTCCATGATCGGCGTGATCGCGCCCCTGCCCAGCAGTTCGGCCAGCGGCGCGTCCAGCACGCGGGGCGCTGCTGTCGGGACCAGATGCTTGCTCAACAGCACCTCGCCCACCGCGGCCGCGCCGCTGTCAGCCGCCGTCACGCCATCCCACCCCTGGATCAGCGCCAGCGCATCGCGCTCGGCCTGCGGCGCTGTCTCCGGCAAGTTCACGCCCTTGTAGAGCGCGACCAGCCGCCGCTGCATCAGACTGTTGTCGTCATTCTGCAGCGCCATCGAATCGGCCAGCGTGACCTTGTCATTGGCCGACAGCACCTCGGTAATGCGGTTGAACCGCGCCGGATCGGACCATTCGAACCCGACCTTGTTCTCCTTGTAGGGATAGCCCTCGGGCAGGTTCATCTGGTTGGCCGTGGCGAAATACCCGGCCTCGGGATTGTAGACCGAGGGCAGTTCCGAACGTTCGAGGAAGCCCCACTCGTACCGACCATCGCCCGGCACCGGCAGCAGCCCGTCCCAGTTCTTGCGCAACGGCGACATCGCCCCGACGATCCAGCCGATGTTGCCATCGGTGTCCGCATAGACCTGGTTCTCGGACGGGGCCGAAAAGCGTGCCATCGCCGTGCGGAATTCGTCCCAATTCTTGGCGCCCATATAGTCGACCGAGCCGAAATAGGCCGAGGTGCCCGGCTCGAACCAGACGCTGCGGAAGGCGAATGCGCGGTTGTTCTCGGCGTCGACCTTCAGCACCGGGCCGTGCCGGGTGAACCGCATCTCGACTTCCTGCGCCTCGCCATCCCGCACCGGGATGGTGTCGCGCACGACCTCCATGTCGACCCACTCGCCGTTGTAGCGGTATTGGTCGGGGTTGTCGGGGTTCAGCTCGTAGACAAAGATATCCTCCTGATCGACCGCAAAGATCGTCAGGCCAAAGCCGATCTTGTCATTATGCCCGATCGAGATGCCGGGCAGTGCCGGCTCGCCCGCGCCAATGACGGACATGCCCGGCGAGTTCAGATGCACGACATAACGCAGCGACGGCACGCCATGCGCGCGGTGCGGGTCGTTCGCGAGTATCGGGCGGCCCGTCGCCGTGCGTGAGGGGGCGATGGTCCAGTTGTTCGAGCCAATCTCGTGAACCTCGGCCGCGACCTCGCGCAGGAAATCGGCCGGCTTCAGGGCGGATTGCTTGTCGCCCGAGGACTGGCCGTTCTCGTGGCTCGCAGGAGCCGCAGGGTCCGGGGCCGCGGGGACCAGGGGCGACGCCGCTGGGTCTGATGCCGCAGGCGCGGCGGGCTCGGCCGGGGCGTCCGCGGAGGTGTCGGCCGGCGCGTCGGCTGGGGCATCAGCCGCGGCTCCGGCCGGCGCGTCAGCTGCGCCGGGGACGGTATCAGTACCGCCACTGGCCGATGCGTCAGTCGCAGCATCTGCGGGTGCGTCGGCCGGCTCGGGCGCGGCTGCCGCATCATCGTTGGGCACGGCGGTATCGTTGGCGGGCGTCTCGCCCGCAGCAGGCTCCGCCGTCGGGGTCGCAGTCGCGTCGGCGGGCGTTGCCGCAGCCGGATCGGCCGGTGCGGCCGCTGGCGCCGCAGCCTCGGTTCCGGAGGTCGCGCCTGCGGCCGGCGCGGCCGAGCCGCTCGCGGCTTCCGCTCCAGCCGGCGCAGCCGCCCCATCCGCCTTCGGAACCTCGAACTTCACGTTCTGGGTCGCCAGTTCGTAATCCTTCAAGACATCCTCGGGGATCGAGCAGGGATCGAGGCCCTCGGGCACCATGGGGGTCCATTCCGGCTCCAGCTTCTGGCGCAGACGGTCGGCCTCGATGTCCTTGCCGCAGGTGATCCGCGCGCGGTCAACCTCCGAGGCGGCGTTCCGGGTCAGGCCATGGCTGCGAATGCGCACCACGTCCTCAGGCTCCCAAATCGAGGGTTTAGAGCCTGTCAGCCCGAACTCGACCGGCATGGGCCGATCGCCATCCAGGACCTGCTGAACATAGGCGTTCACGCCGTCGACGAAAGCAGCGGCATATGCTTTGCCGTTCGGGCCATAAGCGGCCCATTCCGCCTCGATGTCGCCGCGATAAAGGAACATGCGCGCGGCGCGGTCCTGCGCGACGAAGGCGTCACCAAAGCTCTCCGACAGCTTGCCCAGGCCGCGCTTGCGCCACAGGTCGATCTGCCACAGCCGGTCGCGGGCGGCATTGTAGCCTTGTAGGAACAGCGCATCGCGGTCGGTGCCGGCATAGATATGCGGCACGCCCCATTGGTCGACGATGATTTCGGCTGGCTTTTCCAGACCGGGCACGTCCATCGCCTCATGCGTTGCCGACGACGGCAAATCCGCCCAGGCGGGCCCGGCAGCAATCAGCAGCCCGGCGCCAACACATCCCAGAAAACGGTTCATGGTCTCCCCCTCTGCAACCCTGAGGAGTATTCGGGCATGTTTGGCCCGAGATGGGAAGCCGTCAAATGACGTTGCGTCACGAAATGGCGCAGATCCGCGCGTCGCACGCGTCGATCCGCGTGACGCGACGGTCTGCCGCGCGCGGGGGTGCCTCGGGCGGCTGGCCAGCCGCCGCCCCGCGGCTTAGGCTGGGGACATGCTCGATCAGCCTGGCCCCTTTTCGACTGTCCCGCGACTGCCGCCCCAACGCGGCTTCTGGGGACGTCTGGCCGACCGCGTCGCGGCCTTCATCGGCCGCGCCGACCCCGCGCTGCCGCCCGAACGCTCGGTCGCCTTCTCGATTGCTGTCATTGCCCTCGGGGCCAAACTCGCCAAGGTCGATGGCGAGGTGAAGCGTTCGGAGGTCGCCGCCTTCCGCCGAATCTTCGTCATCCCCCGCGCCGAGGAAAAGAACGCCGCGCGCCTTTTCGATCTGGCCCGCCAGACCCCGGCGGGATTTGACGCTTGGGCCAACCGCCTCGTGCGCCTGTTCGAGCCTGGTGATCCGGTCCTGACCGACGTGATCGAGGGGCTGGCCATCATCGCCGCCGCCGACGGCAATGTCGGCCCGGCCGAGCGCGGCTTCATCGCCCAGGTCGGCGAGATCTTCGGCCTGCCCGCCGCCGTGGTCAAAGCCATCATCGAACGCCACGACCCGGCCGGCTGCGCCCCTTGCACCGTTCTGGGCATCGCTCCGGACACGCCGATGGCGGCGGCACGCCAGAAATATCGCGCCCTGATCCTCGAGGCGCATCCCGACCGCGCCATCGCCCGCGGCCTGCCGCCCGAGGCCGTGCGCCTGGCCGAGGCCCGCACCCGCCGCATCAACGCAGCGTGGCAGGCCTTTCAGGCCCGCCATCCGAGTGTCTAGCAGCGGAACCGGGCGCGGCGCGGCGGGTTTCCCTCGTTGCCTGCGCCCCTCGTTCGCGCCCTCCGTTGCGCCCCTATGAAAGGCCGCGCCATGCGTCTCTTCAACCTTCGCCCGCTGCTGATCTCCTCGCTCAGCGCCCTTGTTCTGCCAGGCCTGGCTTTGGCCGAACGGGTGGTACCACTCGCGCCGGCGCAGCAGTTCGATCCGCTCGCGGTGCCGCTACCCCCGGTCCAGGCGACCCCGCCCGTTCGCGTTCCCGCCCCGCAGCCGCCGATCATCGTCGTGCCGGCGCCGGGCTGGCAACAGACTGCCCCGCCACCGCCCCAGGTGCGGATACAGGCGCCCTCGCCGACCCCGGCCCCGCCCGAGGCTGGCGCCGATCTGATCGAACGCGGCGCTGGGATCCTTCTCGACAACCTGCTGACCGAGATGCAGCCGACTTTCGAGGAGATGGCGCGCGGCCTTGATGGCGTTGCCAACAAGTTCGGCCCCGCGCTGGAGGACCTCGGCTCGCTGGTTGATGACATCCACAACTACCAGACACCCGAGCGGCTGCCGAATGGCGACATCCTGATCCGCCGTCGCGCCGATGCCCCGCCGCCGCCGGCCAGCAACGCGTTGCGCGATCTGACGACGCCGCAGGACACGCCCGGCACAACGCCGCCGGCAACCTCGCCTCCTGGAACGGTCCAGCCGACCACGCCTCCGGCTCCGATGGCGCCCGATACGACTGCGCCCAACGACCCGCCGCCGCTGGCCGCACCGATCCCCTCGGTGCTACCGGGCACGCAGATCGAGCTCTGAATCGAAAAGGGCGCCCGCGGGCGCCCTCTCAATTCCTGCCTGCCGGCTCAGTGACCCGAGGGGCCGGTCGCGCCGATCCCGGTTTCCGAGCGGGCCTGCTGCGCGAGGTAGCCTGCCCGGTCGACGTCGCCCCGCCGCGAGCGGTCGGTGACCGAGAACAGCCAGATCCCCAGGAACGCCAGCGTCATCGAGAACAGCGCCGGCGAGGTATAGGGGAATGGCGCCGTGCCCTTGGCATGACCCAGCGTCGCCTCCCAGACCGAGGGCGAGAGCACGGTCAGGATCACCGAGGAGATCAGGCCGAGGAAGCCGCCGATCACCGCGCCGCGCGTGGTCATCCCCTTCCAAAGCAGAGACAGCAGCAGCACCGGGAAGTTGGCCGAGGCCGCAACCGCGAAGGCGAGCGAGACCATGAAGGCGATGTTCTGCTTTTCGAACACGATCCCCAGGATCACCGCCACGATCCCCAGCGCCACGGTCGTCGCGCGCGAGACGCGCAGTTCTGACCCCGGTGCCGGATTGCCGCGCTTGACCACCGTCGCATAGAGGTCATGCGACACGGCCGAGGCGCCCGACAGCGTCAGGCCGGCCACCACCGCAAGGATGGTGGCGAAGGCAACGGCCGAGATGAACCCCAGGAAGACGTTCCCGCCAACCGCATGGGCCAGATGGACCGCCGCCATGTTGTTGCCGCCCTGCAGCGCCCCCTTTGCGTCCAGAAAGTCCGGATTGCTGAGGACAAAGGTGACCGCGCCAAAGCCGATGATGAAGGTCAGCAGATAGAAATAGCCGATCCAGACGGTAGACCACATCACCGACTTGCGCGCCTCGCGGGCGCTGGGAACGGTGAAAAAGCGCATCAGGATATGCGGCAGGCCGGCGGTGCCAAACATCAGCGCCATGCCAAAGCTGATGGCGCTGATCGGGTCGTGGATGAAGTTGCCGGGTGCCATGACCGAGCGTCCGGTCGCAGCCGCCTCGGCCGGCGGCTGGCCGGCCGCGCTTGCGATGTCGGTCTTGATGCGGACCGCTTCGGCGAACATGCGCTCGGGGCTGAAACCAAACCGGGCCATCACCATGAAGGCCATGAAGGTCGCGCCGCCCAGCAGCATGCAGGCCTTGATGATCTGCACCCAGGTGGTCGCGGTCATGCCGCCAAAAAGGACATAGACCATCATCAGCACGCCGACGATGACGACCGCCATCCAGTACTCCAGCCCGAACAGCAACTGGATCAGCTGACCGGCGCCCACCATCTGCGCGATCAGGTAGAAAGCCACCACAACCAGCGTCGAGCAGGCGGCAAAGATGCGCACCGGGGTCTGCGCGAAGCGGAAGGCGGCGACATCGGCAAAAGTGTACTTGCCCAGGTTGCGCAGCCGTTCGGCCATCAGGAAGGTCAGGATTGGCCAACCGACCAGAAAGCCGATCGAGTAGATCAGCCCGTCAAAGCCGTTGGCCATGACCGCAGCCGAGATCCCAAGGAACGAGGCCGCGGACATGTAGTCACCGGCAATCGCGAGGCCGTTCTGGAACCCCGTGATCCCCCCGCCCGCGGTGTAGAAGTCCGAAGCCGAGCGGGTGCGCGTCGCGGCCCAGCGCGTGATGACCAGGGTCATCACGACAAAGGCGCCGAACATCACGATGGCGGTCCAGTTGGTCGCCTGCTTGACCACCTCGCCCTCGAGAGCGCCGGCGGCGAGGGACAGGGTCGGCAGGGCCAGCAGGGCCGCCGCCGTCACCAGGGCGGGTGCAGAGAGCCCCGACCTCATTGCAGCGCCTCGCGGCGGACTTGCTCGGCCAGCGCGTCGAACTCGGTATTGGCGCGGCGCACATAGATGGCGGTCAGGATGACGGTCACGATGATGACGCCGAATCCCAGCGGAATGCCGAGCGTCGTGACGCCGTTGCCGATCGGCCTTGCCAGGAAGGATTTCCCGAACGCGATCATCAGGATGAAGCCGTAATAGACGATCATCATGATGATCGTGAGTGTCCACCCGAACCTCAGCCGTTGCGTGCGCAGCGCCTGATAGTTCGGGTCTGACACGATGCGTTGAAGCACCGCCTCGTCCATGGGTCTCTCCTCCCCCTCTGCGGGCCGCCCGGTGGTTCGCTTGTCGCCCCGGGTCGGCCCTGCGTTGGCCGGACCGCCCCCCGGCGGCCGGCAATTCCGTCTCAGCCGCGATTCATGCGGTTCTCGATCAGTTCCTCGACCACGGCAGGATCGGCCAGCGTCGAGATGTCGCCCAGCGCCCCGAAGTCGTTTTCAGCGATCTTGCGCAGGATCCGGCGCATGATCTTGCCGCTGCGGGTCTTGGGCAGGCCGGGCGCCCACTGGATCAGGTCGGGCCGGGCGATTGGCCCGATCTCGGCCCGGACCCAGCCCTCCAACTCGGCGCGCAACTCGTCCGTGGCGGGTACGTCGTTCATCAGCGTGACATAGGCATAGATGCCCTGCCCCTTCAGATCATGCGGATAGCCGACGACCGCCGCCTCGGCGACCTTGGCATGGGCGACCAGCGCGCTTTCGATCTCGGCGGTGCCCATGCGGTGACCGCTGACATTGATGACGTCGTCGACGCGGCCCGTGATCCAGTAATAGCCGTCCTCGTCACGCCGGCAGCCGTCGCCGGTGAAATAGGTGCCGGGATACTGCTGGAAATACGCCTCCTCAAAGCGTTGGTGATCGCCCCACAGGGTCCGCATCTGGCCGGGCCAGCTGTCAGAGATGGCCAGGACGCCCTCGACGCCGTTGCCCTCGATTACCTCGCCGGTCGCGGCATCCAGGACCACCGGCCGCACCCCGAACACAGGCAGGGTCGCGCTTCCGGGCTTGGCCTCGATGGCATAGGGCAGCGAGGTCAGCATGTGCCCGCCCGTCTCGGTCTGCCACCAAGTGTCAACGATCGGACAGCGGCCTTTGCCGACATGGGTGTCATACCAGTGCCAAGCCTCGGGGTTGATCGGCTCGCCGACGGTGCCAAGGATGCGCAGGCTGGACAGATCGTATTTCTCGACCCACTCCGGCCCCTGTCCCATCAGCGCCCGGATGGCGGTTGGCGCGGTATAGAAATGCGTGACCTTGTGCTTGTCGCAGACAGCCCAGAATCGGCCCGCGTCGGGCCAGGTCGGGACCCCCTCGAACATCAGCGACGTGCCGCCGTTCGCCAGCGGGCCATAGACGATATAGCTGTGCCCGGTGACCCAGCCGACATCGGCGCTGCACCAGAACACCTCGCCATCGCGCCAGTCGAAGGTGGTATCGAAGGTCATCGCGACGTGGACCAGGTAGCCGCCCGTGGAATGCACCACCCCTTTGGGCCGCCCGGTCGAGCCAGAGGTATAAAGGATGAACAGCGGGTCTTCGGCATGCATCGGCCGCGGCGGGCAGTCGGGGCTGACCTCGCGCATCAGGGCCAGCACGTCGACATCGCGCCCGTCGATCCAAGTGGTCTGATCGCCAGTGTGCTTTATGACGAGACAGCGCACGCGGTCACTGCAATGCAGCAGCGCGGCATCGGTGTTCGCTTTCAACGCCGTCCGGCGGCCGCCGCGCGGCGCAGTGTCGGCCGTGATGACCAGCTTTGCCTCGCAATCGTTGATCCGGTTCGACAGGGCATCGGGCGAGAAGCCCGCAAAGACCACCGAATGGATCGCCCCGATCCGCGCGCAGGCGAGCATGGCAAAGGCGGCTTCGGGGATCATCGGAAGGTAGATCACCACCCGGTCGCCGCGCATCACGCCCTGGCTCAGCAGGACGTTGGCCATGCGGTTCACCTGATCCGAGAGTTCGGCATAGGTGATGTGGCGCGCGGGCTCGGAGGGATCATCCGGTTCCCAGATGATGGCGGTCTGATCGGCGCGAGTGGGAAGGTGTCGGTCGACGCAATTGACGCAGGCGTTCAGAACGCCGTCCTCGAACCATTTGATCGAGACCTGGCCCAGAGTGAAGTCGGTATCCTTCACGCGGGTGTAGGGCTCGATCCAGTCGAGGCGCTGACCCTCGCGTCCCCAGAACGCATCCGGATCGGTGATCGAGTCCGAATAGAGCCGCTGGTATCCTGCGGGATCGATGCTGCTAGCCTCGGCGCCCGCCGGGATCTTGACCTTCTGCACATCCTGAACCGACATCCTGCCCCCCTCATGACCACCGGCGACTGCCGCTTCGGTTCCGGGGCAGTCCCGCATTCCGCCAAGACCGACAACCAGCGTCGCGAGGCGGATTGGGTCCACTAAAGGCGAGGCGCAAAAGCAAGTAAATATCTGATCGCGGGCGCGCTCCGGGCCTGACATGCAAAAGCCTCCGGGCCGGCGGGCGGCCCGGAGGCAGGATCAGTCCACGTCTGCGGTCAATTCTTGTTGTCCATCCGCACCCTAACCGAGATGCTGCCCTTGGCCGCCTTCGACCAATTGACCTTCAGCGATTTCTGATCGCTCGCCTGTCGGACCTGCAAATAGGGCATGTCATTCAGCCTGGCATTGCCGCTGTCGGTAATCGCCGTGGTGGCAATGATCGAATCCGCCTGCTTGGCCCAGCCGTTGAATGGCAGGCGGTCGGCGGTCGGAACGGTCCAGCCGGTCGAGGCGGTGGCCTGGCTATGTTCGACCAGCAGCGGGTTGCTGGTCCACACGTCGACGCCGTTATAGGTGTTACCGTCGAAGGTGATGTTGCGCATCCAGCCGTTGTCGAGCGCCGCGTAGGTCGTATCCACGCGGTCTACCCGGGTGATGTTGCGATCTGTCGCCAGGAACACGTTGCTCGTCACCGTAAGTCCCTGAATGAAGTGCCCGGGACCATAGGGTTTGACCACGATGAACGAAAAATAATTCACCGTGTGCGAGCAGAGGAACGTGTTGCCCGTAACTACGAGCCCGCCGAACGACCATTGCGCACCGTTGAACGTCGGCTGCGGCGCGTATTCGTTGGTCCATTCGATACTGCTGTTGTCGATGTAATTGGCAGTCACCGTTATCTGGACGGTGGTGTTGGCGATCACGAGGCCGCCGCCGCGCACGCCCGGATCGGCCGCATCGCCCTGGAACCAGTGGTTGCCACTGATCAGGTGGCCCGTGCCCGAGGCGACCATGAAGTGGCGAAAGCGCACAAAGCGGTTCTCGCAGATCTTGGTGTCGTTGGCGTTGACGTTGATGCAGACGTTGGTGCGGTTCTGCCAAAGCTCGTCCATCTCGTTTGACAGGAACTGGCAGCGGTCGACGAGCATGTCCTGGCAGCCGCGCCCGATCGAGGTGATCCCCCGGTCGCGACACCGCACGACGTAGCAGTCGCGGAAATGGATCATCTCGCCGGCGGGCGGCAGCATGACCGCGCTCGCAACGCCGTCGCACAGGAACTCGATGTCGGCAAAGTTCAGGCGGTCGACCTTGGCCATGCCGGACATGTCGAAGATATAGCGGAAACGCTTGAAAGCATAGGTGCGCGTGCCGGACCCGCCAAACAGCGGCTGGCTGAGGGTCAGGGTGCCGGCGCCGATATTGCGCTCTTTCACATAGACTTCGCGTCCGACGCCGGCGCCAGTGACGAGGCTGCCGACCTCGATGTTCGCGACATTGGCAACACCGGTCAGCAGCGTGGACTGGCCGACGTTGTATGTCGCGACCGAGCTCACGCTACCAGTGTTCCAGGCAGCGCCGGGCACGGCGCAAAGCTGGCCGTTGCTGATGACGCGCCGGTTGGAAAAATTGGTCACACCCGGAACCGCGTCAGCGAGGTCGATCGGGCCGGTAAGGTCAACCCGGCGGCCGCACAAATCGAGCGTGCCGTGGTCGGTATAACCCAGCAGCGCCTGCAAGGCGCGCTTGAACCCCTCGGTCTCCTCGCCGAATGCCTCGGCGTAGGTCGGAAAGTTGAAGCTGGCGACGAGGGCGAGGCGCGCGGTGCGCGGCATCACCAGCTTGCCCTGAAATCGGATGGGGGCATTGATCGTCAGATCGCTGCCGATGCGAAAGGTGCCGGCCGGGACGACCAGTTGCCGCCCGCGTGCGGCGGCGTCGGCGGCAGCAAAGGCCGCGCGGTCGTCGGTCACGCCGTCACCGACCGCACCAAAATCGCGCACGTCGACCCAGTCCATCATCGTGCGCAGAAAGGCCGAGGTGACATCCTCGATCCTGATCGACTCGATCCGGACTGAGCCGCCGTTGGCGCCAAACAGATCGAGGCCAAAGTGGCCGTAGATCGGGGCCGAACCCCAGGCCATGTTGACGCCGGTGCGCCGGCCGGTGCCGACAATGGCGCTGACCTCGACAATGCGGCCATAGCCGGACAGCGCGGCGGCCGGGCCGGTATCGACGAGGTTGGTAACACGCTGGCGCGCGCCGTTGCCGGCAAAGGCGGCGATGCGCACTGAGGGCAGCATGCCAGCCACCGCCTTCACTCGCGCGCTGATGCGCAGATAGGTGCCCGGCAGGATCGGCGTTTCCGCCATGAACCGCAGCTTGGTGAGGTCGTCCTGCTTGAATATCTCGAGGCAGGTTCCGAAATCCTGGTCCGCCGGCACCACGGCGGCGTTGGTCGCGTTTGCCCAGGTGGCGCTGCCGGCGGTGCCATCCTCACGCGACCAGACCGACAGACCCGCGGCAAAGCCCGGCGGGCTGAGCTGGATGCCGTCCGTGATGGCGATGTTCATGTGCAGTTCCCCTTGCTGACCGGCCGGGGCCGCTGTCACCCCGTATTGCGGGCACAGTGTCAGCGAATGGTTAATGCGGCCTGACCGAGGAGGGCGCTGCAACGGCCAAACGCGCAACATCGGGCGCGGGTGGGGTGCCGCGCCCTACAGGGCAATTTGCGACGGGCCTCGCATGCGCAGCCTTAGGCGGCGGGCTGCGGAGCCGCTGTCGTCAACTCTCCGGCCAGGGCGCGCTCGATCAGTGCCTTGGTTTCCGCCAGGCCATAAAGCGCGATAAAGCCGCCAAAGCGCGGGCCCTGTTCGGCCCCAAGCAGGACCTGGTACAGGGCCGAGAACCAGTCCTTCATCGAATCGAAGGCGTGGTCGCGGCCGACGGCGTAGACCATTTCCTGCAGCTTTTCCGGATCTGCCGGCTCGGTCCATTCGCCCAGCCGCGCCGCGAGGTCGGTCAGTGCCGCGCGCTCCGCCTCGGTCGGGGCGCGGTAGCTGCGGGTCGGCGCGACGAAGTCGTTGAAATAGCGCAGTGCATGACCCGCGGCAGCATCGAGGCCCGGGTGGGTCTGCGGGCTCGCCTCGGGCGCATAGCGCTGGATGAAGCCCCAGAGGCCCGCCTTGTCCTTGGCGCCGGCAACCGACGCCAAGTTCAGCAGCATCGAAAACGGCACCACCATGTCCGAGGGCGGCACCTGCCCGCCATGGATATGGAATACAGGATTGGCCGCCTGCTGTTCCGGTGTCTGGTCGGGATAGGCCCGCAATTGCTGATGATATTCGTCGACGGCCTTGGGAATGACGTCGAAATACATGCGCTTCGCCGTTTTGGGCTTTTGGTACATGAAATACGACAGGCTCTCGGTCGCGGCATAGGTCAGCCATTCGTCGATCGATAGGCCATTGCCTTTCGACTTGCTGATCTTCTGGCCGTGCTGGTCCAGGAACAATTCGTAATTGAAATGCTCCGGCGCGCGGCCGCCGAGGGTTTTGCAGATACCGTCGTAGATCGGCGTGTTGGTGCTGTGATCCTTGCCATACATCTCGAAATCGACATCGAGCGCGGCCCAGCGGGCGCCAAAGTCAGGTTTCCACTGCAGTTTCACATTGCCGCCTGTCACCGGCAGCGTGGTCTCCACCCCCTCTTCGTAAAACGTCACCGTGCCGGCCTTGGGGTCGACATGCTTGATCGGCACGTACAGGACGCGGCCGGTGCGCGGGCTGATCGGCAAGAAGCAGGAATAGGTCTGCTGACGCTCCTCGCGCAGACTGGCCAGCATGATTTCCATGATGGCGTCATATTTCTCGGCCACTTTCAGCAGCGTCGCGTCGAATTGGCCCGATTTATAGAATTCGGTCGCGCTGATGAATTCGTACTCAAATCCGAAAGTGTCCAGAAAGCGGCGCAGCATGGCATTGTTATGGCCACCAAAGCTGTCGAGCTCGCCGAACGGATCGGGGACCGAGGTCAGCGGCAATTGCAGATGCTCGCGCAGCATTTCCTGCTGCGGCACATTTTCGGGCACCTTGCGCATTCCGTCGAGATCGTCGGAAAAGCAGAACAACCGCGTCGGAATGTCGCTGATGATCTCGAACGCGCGCCGGATCATCGTCGTACGCGCGACCTCGCCAAAGGTGCCGATATGCGGCAGCCCCGAGGGGCCGTAGCCGGTTTCGAACAGCACGTAACCCTTTTCGGGATCGCGTTTTTCATAACGTTTCAGCACCCGGCGCGCCTCCTCGAACGGCCAGGCCTTTGAGGTCATGGCGGCGTCGCGCAAGGGGGTCATGGCGGATCTCCGGGAATATCGGCGGTGTGCGGGCAGACACCGGCCATATTGAAAGCCCCGCCGCGCGTCAATAATCTGCCGGTCCACGCGCCGTTGCATCCCCGCCGGAGAGATCGATGTCCCTTGAGTTGCCCTCGCTGTCGGTCTGCGACGCGCTCGTTGCGGTGATGGTCGCGGTATCGGCATCCGACGCGCGCATGCGCACGTCCGAGCTGGTCGCGATCGAGCGTATGGTGAACCACGCCCCGGTGTTCGCGGACTACGACGCCGACCGCGTGCGGGCGGTGTCGCAAACGGTCGTGAGCCTCTTTGAGGAAGAGGACGGCCTCGACGCCTTTTTCGGCCTGATCCGCGAGGCTTTGCCCCAGCGTCTGCACGACACCGCCTATGCCCTCGCCTGTGACGTCGCTGCCGCCGACGGCCGCATGGGCGAGACCGAGGGCGCCCTGCTGGCTGAAATCCGCAGCGAGCTGGAGATCGACCGCTTGCACGCCGCCGCCATCGAATTGAGCGCCCGCGCGCGGCATCGCACACTTTAAGCGCTAACGCCTCTGCCGATCCCGCTCCTCAGCGGGGGCACTCCGTGGGCGGCTGCCCGAAGCGCGGTTGAGGAGGCAGGGTTGCGCGGCAAATCCAGTATCGCCCAGGCAGGGGGCCTCATCTGCGCCAGTTTGCCGGCCTGCCGAGCGGGGATGCGCCACGGCGCCAGGATCTGCGCCGCCCGCGCCCTCCGTGCGGCCAGTTGGCTGCCAGGGCGCGACAGGACACCGATCGGAACGCGCTCCGCGATCTCGCGCCAGCGGTCCCAGCGGTCGAACTGCATCAGATTGTCGCTGCCCATCAGCCAGACGAACCGGACCCCCGGGTAATGCTTCTGCAACGCCGCGATGGTGTCGGCCGTCATGCGCGTGCCGAGCCGCGCCTCGATGGCGGTGACGACAACCCGGGGGTCGCGCAGCAGTTTGCGCGCCGCAGTGATGCGATGCTCCAGCGGCATCGGTCCGTGTGCCTTCAGCGGATTGCCGGGCGAGACCAGCCACCACACTCGGTCCAACCCAAAGCCGCGCAACGCAGCACGGGTAATCGCGACGTGGCCTTCGTGCGGCGGGTCGAAAGACCCGCCAAGCAAACCGATGGACTGCCCCGCGAATGCCAGAGGAAAACCAGATCGCATGGGGCGCTGTCTCATGCCGCAGGCCTTCAGGCAAGACTGCGGTAGATTGTGGGGCAAGCCAGACCCCACTCAAGCGCCACCCCGGCTGTCATGCGCCAGCGCAAGCACCGGCCGCTCGCGCCACGGGCCCTTAAAGACCGTCGCCGCGCCAAAGCCGGTGCAGCGGCAGACCCGGCCGCGTCCGGCGCGCTTGGCGGCGTAGAGGGCAGCGTCCGCCTCGCGCGCCAGCGTCTCGTGCCCGACCCCGGGATAGTCGCAGCTGAGCGCGATGCCGATGCTGGCCGAGACGGAAACCGCGACCGCGCCCAAGGCGACCGGTTTTTCGATCCGGGTGATGATCCGTTCCGCCAGAGAATCCAGCGAGGCGATAGAGGTCGTGCCCGGCAGCACCACCACGAATTCGTCTCCGCCAGGACGCGCGATGACATCGCTGCTGCGGGTCTGTTCGACAAGCACTGCCGCGACGTGCCGCAGCAAAAGATCGCCCGTCGCATGGCCATGGGCGTCGTTGATCGCCTTGAAACCGTCGAGGTCGATGTGCATGACCGCATGACCGGCAGGATCGCCCTGGCGCCGCGTGGCCGTCCCGTCGGCCGTCCGTGTCAGCCCAAGCAAGGCGGCATCGAGGCCGCGCCGGTTGCAGAGCCCTGTCAGCGCGTCGGTGGTGGAATCCGCCTCTGCGGTGCGGCGAGCCTCGTCCAGGCGAGCGTTGAAATGCGACAGTGCGCCCGTCGCGGCGGCATTGGCCTCGTGCAGAAACAACAGCTCCATCGCCAGGTCGCTGGGGGCAAAGTCGGCGTCTGTGAGGTCAAACTGGCGGACCGATTGCGGCAGGTTGATCCCAAAGCCGAGGTTTACCAGCAGCCGTCCCCTGCCAACCGGCACGGCGTGGCCGCGCAAAACGGTGAACGGCGTCTGTATCTGGCGCAGAAAGACGCGCGCGCCGTTGCGCGCAGCCTCGGCCAGCGCAGCCGCGGCCGGTCCGTCCCCGGGGTGCGGGCGCTCAACTACGAAGCTGTCGGTCAGGTTGGCGGCGCCCTTGGTCAGTTTACGAATGGTCGGCCCACTGGAGACGATGCAGCCGTCCTCGTCGATCAGCAGGTGCATTGGCATCAGCCTGCCGACGTCCCCGAAATCCAGTGCCTCGTCGCGCATCAGATCGCCTCCCTGTGCGCGCGCGGCCCCGCGCCGAGGTCAAAGTCGCGCGCCGCGCCGAAGCTGTCGTCAGAGACGTCGACACTGATATAGGCCCCCTCATCCACGATGAGCGCGAGGGCGCCATACTCATCCGACATGGCGCGCAAGACGCCCGCCAGGACGCAGCGCCACTCCGGGAAGGAATGGGTGACGGCGACACAGAACTGCGCCTCACCCTGCACCAGCACGCTGATCCTCGGCATGTCGAGATCGGGCAACACCAGATGGGCGCGACCCGGCAACTCCTCCAGCGCGAGGACGAAATCGGCAAAATCCGCGCCAGAAAAGCGAAGCAATCGTCGCGCCGGCTCTATCCGGGCGAGCCACGCTCCGACATCCTCCAGGAACTCGGCCTCGGGCTTTGCCAAGACCCGAGCGCCGATCGCGACGAGGCAATGGGTGTCCGCGTCAGGATAGCGCCGAAAGGGCTCGAAGCCCTCGCGCTCGATCCCCAGTGCATCGGCAACACTGTTCCACGCAGCCTCTCCATAGCTGTCGCGCAGAAAGCTTTCGATCGAGCGGTTGATGAGACCGTGCATTTGTGTGCCCTGGAGCTGTCCTTGGCCCAGCGCTAGCACCCTTGGGTTAAGAAAACCTCAATCCCAGCCGTCCTCGGGCCCGCTAAGCGCTTGGCGCGCCGCCATGACTTCCGTTGGTTTCACGCCCGCCGCGGTTGCAAAATCAACAACGCGGGCGTCGTTTTCGAGCAGGAAGTCAAGCAAGAACAGGGCAAATTCAGGCTCTACAGCCATTTTTCTAAGCCCACCCGCCTCGGCCCCAGACGCCGCCAGAAGAGCAGCGGCGAGGTCAGGATCGGTGGCAACAAAATGCAGAGCATCGTCAGCAAGTTCGCGCGCAGCGAGGGGGGTCATCGGCGGCCTTTCGCCCAGTCCCGGGCACTACGCCGCGGGCGGGAAACGATTTGTTAACGACTTGGGCGCAGTCTGACCCCAAGACACGAGACCTGTTCAAGGTACGAGACCCCAATGTCAGGCACAATTCTCATCGCCGATGCTGTATCCAGGAATCGGATCGCGCTGAAGGTCAAGCTGTCCGCGGCCTGCTATGATACTTGCGTGGCCACCGACGTCGACACGGCGCTGGCGGGGGCGCGGGCCCAGGTTCCGGATCTGCTCCTGGTCGACGATGCACTACCCGGCGGAGGCGCGATCGAGCTTTTCCGGCGCCTGGCGGCCGATCCCCTGACCCGCGCAATCCCGGTCATTGCCCTTTGCGATGCCTCGGGTCGCCTCCCAGCCGTGCGTGCCGGCGCAGACGCGGTGTTAGAGCGTCCGGTCGACGAATTTTTGCTGCTCGCCCGGATTCGAAACCTGATGGCCGGTGGCGGCCGGCCCCTTGCCGGCCCGGACACACCAACGGTGCCAGACGCATTCGCGGCGCTCGGTCTCGCAGAGGCGCCGGCAAGCTTTGCCCCCGCGCCCTCGCCGAAAGGCCGGCTGGTCCTGGTCGCCCCTGATGGCGCCACGGTCATCGGCTGGAAGCAGGCGCTTGGCGGACACGGTCCGTTCTCTATCGAGGCAAGTTCGGCCGAGCGCGCCTTGAACGATGCCGCAGCCGGCCGCCCGGGCGATGTCTATCTGATCGCCGCCGACCTCGCCCTGCCCGGCGATGGCCTGCGGCTGTTGTCCGAATTGCGCGCCAGGCCTTCCTCTCGCGGCGCGGCCTTCATCATTGCGCTCAGTGACGAGCGGGCCGCGTTGGCCCCGGTCGCGCTCGACCTCGGCGCGGGAGACGTACTGCCCATGTCCCTGCGCGACCGTCCGGTCGCCGAGGAGGCCGCGTTGCGCATCACCGCGCAACTCAAGCGCAAGCGGGCAGCCGACCACCGCCGCCTCGCCGCTGAGGCGGAACGGCACTGGGCGGTCACCGACCCACTGACTGGCCTTCACAATCGCCGCTTCGCCATGCCGCGCCTCGAAGCGATGGCAGCGGAGGCCGAGCGCGGCGAACTGGCGGTGATGGTCGTCGATCTCGACTGCTTCAAGGCCATCAACGATACCTACGGCCATGCCGCCGGCGACACCGTCCTGACCGAAGTTGCGTGCCGCCTCGCGCATGTGCTTCCCCCTTCCGCCTTGCTCGCCCGGATCGGCGGCGAGGAGTTTCTGATCGCCATACCAAACCTCCTACCCGGCGGCGCCGAGGCAGCCGCCGATGGTCTGCGCCGGTGCGTTGCCGCTGCGCCGGTCGAACTGCCAGCCATTCTTGGCGGCGGCCAGATCGCCGTGACCGCCTCGATCGGCCTTGCCCGCGGGATGCAGGGCGAACTGGCCAACATCATCATGCTGCGCGCAGACCGGGCGCTGCTTGGTGCCAAGAGCATGGGACGCAACCGCGTGGTCGCTGCCCCCTTGTGGTCGCAGCCTGACGCATTCTGCGGCGTTTGATCGCATGTCACGCAATCCGGCATGGAAAATTTTCCCTGCCTGCGCTATCTGACGCGGGTGCGGCCAGCCGGGTCGCCCCAACCGAAATTGGTCCGATGTCCCTGAGCCAGATCGAAGTCGTGCAGCCTGCGATCGTTAATGACCGCATCACTGGTCTTGCCATGCGTCGTGGCGCGCTGGGTCGCTGCCCTGCCTGCGGCGAGGGCCGGCTCTTTCAAGGATATCTCAAGGTCCGCGACGAATGCCCTTCCTGCGGCGAACCGCTGCACCACCAGCGAGCAGACGACGGACCGGCCTACCTCACGATCTTGATCGTGTCGCACCTGCTGACCCCGGTGCTGATGGCGGTCTTTATTACCTGGCGGCCGAGCGTGTCCTACATGCTGATCGGGTTCCTGGGGGCCGCCGTTGTGATGTCGCTGGCGCTACTGCCGGTCATCAAGGGCGCGCTTGTGGGCATGCAGTGGGCGCGCCGGATGCACGGCTTCGGCTCCGGCGAGGCCCGCGCTGACTGATCCGGCTCCTCCGATCCGCGACGCCGCCAGCGTCGTTCTGGTTCGCCGTGACGGACCCACGCGGGTCCTGATGGGCATGCGCGGCGCGAAAGCCGCCTTCATGGCATCGAAATATGTCTTCCCCGGCGGCGCGGTTGATCCGGAGGATTTTGCCAGGGCATCCACCAATTCCGGTCCCCTCGCAATCGATAGCGACTGTCCGGCGGATGCGATCCTGACCTGCGCAAGGCGCGAGCTGGCCGAGGAAACGGGGCTGAAGTTGTCATCGAACTCGAGGCTTCACTTCTTTTTTCGGGCCGTCACTCCGCCCGGCCGACCGCGCCGGTTCGACGCCCGCTTCCTGCTCGCGGACGCCCGTGATCTGACGGCGGATCCCGATGATTTTTCAGCTGCCTGTGACGAGCTTTCGCACCTGCACTGGGTTCGGCTTGACGAAGCGCCTCGGCTCGACCTGCCGTTCATCACGGAAGTCGTTTTGGCTCAAGTCGCATCCTTGATCCCCATGGCAGGGGCGGATGCCCTGGTGCAGCCCTCAAGCGTGCCATTCTTTGACAACCGCGACGCCGAGCCGCGCTTCACCTGGATCGGCGGTTAACCCGATATTTACGCGAATCGGTCAACCTCGTTGACGAAGGACCCCCGCAAGGGTAGAACAATCCCCGAACACAGGCGGGGCCGAGGGATGCCATGCTGACGAAAAAACAAGTTGAGTTGCTCACTTTCATCCAGTCCCGGATGGCTCGTGACGGCGTTCCTCCCTCGTTTGACGAGATGAAAGAGGCGCTCGACCTGCGCTCCAAGTCCGGCATCCATCGACTGGTGACCGCGCTTGAGGAGCGCGGCTTCATCCGCCGCCTTCCGCACCGGGCGCGCGCTCTCGAAATTGTCCGCCTGCCTGACAGTATCGGCGGCCGCGTGCCCCCCGGCACCATCGCCGGGCCGGATGCGGCCTCTGCTTTCCGCCCCGAGGTGATCGAAGGCGATCGCCGGCCACCGCCACGCAACGCCATGCCGGTCGTATCGTCCTCGGTCGATCTGCCCGTCATGGGCCGGATTGCGGCGGGTGTCCCCATCGAGGCGATCAGCGAGGTCTCGCACCATATCGCCGTGCCGGGGACCATGATCTCCGGTCGGACGCATCACTATGCCCTCGAGGTGAAGGGCGACTCGATGATCGAAGCAGGCATCAACGACGGCGACGTTGTGGTCATCCGCGAGCAGACTACGGCCGATAACGGCGACATTGTGGTCGCCTTGGTCGAGAGCAACGAGGCCACCCTCAAGCGCTATCGCCGCAAGGGAAACATGATTGCCCTTGAAGCTGCGAACCCCGCCTACGAGACGCGGATCCTCGGCGAGGACAAGGTCAAGATTCAGGGCAGGTTGGTGGGTCTGATCCGCAGCTACTAGCGAAGGGTTGGCGACCCAAATACCCGCTCTGCAGTCCTGGCGCCGAAAGCATATGACGGGCGTGAGCCTGCGGCACAGCGACAGCGGTCCGAAGCTCTGCCCGGGGTCCCACAATTGTCCGCCAAGATTCTAGCCGAACCTTAGGTGCGGGGGCAGCCCACTCGTCGACTATCAAAGCTGCATGATGGCCACGGCGCCGCGGAGTTCCGCCGCCTCCGGCATGACGAAAACCTTGCGTCGATGCGGATTTGCCGGTAGCGGGAGCGCAGCACTGTCGAAGATCGCTGATCATCGGCGCCGTGCTGGGGGCGTGGCGAAATGGTAGACGCGGTAGACTCAAACTCTGCTTCCGCAAGGAGTGCCGGTTCGATCCCGGCCGCCCCTACCAAATTTACATTCATTTGATTTGAAACACCCGCGATAGCTGTAGCTCTCGGCGGTTTTCACGCTTCGTGTGCCAAGGGGGGGCGCCCGAATTAGGGCTTGAATTTGAGCCGGGTTGCGCCCGACTCTTTATCTGAAGAACTGACCCCGGATTTCACCGTTAGACGCAGTGCTTTGAAAAGACCCAGGCGCAAGTATCAGACACGAAATTGCGCAACCCTCGGGCGGCAAGCGGCCTGTCTCAGAATACTCTGAAATAACAAATAACTTTCGGCTCCGGGGTCAGAACCCTCAAATTGAATGGGGCGGCCGCCGCCGCCCCATTTTCCTCACATGGTAAAGTCTGCCGAGGACAGAGCTCCGTTGAAGTGCCACAGAAGGACGGTGCTGTCCCCGTCAAGGGTCAGCATCAGGCCGTCCTCGGTGGTTACCGCGCTGTTCAGGATGGCGTCCACGTCGGCGCCGTAACTGACTCCGATCAGGTCCTTGCCGTCCTGGAAGTCCATGACCTTGTCTGCATCGGTCGTCTCGCACGCATCATCGAACCAGAAGGTATCCCTGCCGGCGTTCCCGTACAGCATGTCATCGCCATTCTCGCCCGCCAGCTGGTCATTGCCTTGCCCCCCGAAGAGGGTGTCGCGGCCTTCCCAGCCGAGCAGAACGTCGTTGCCGTTGCCGCCGCGGAGGAGGTCGGCACCGTTCCAGCCGTCGAGGAAATCATTGCCGCTGCCGCCGGTGAGGACGTCGTTGCCGTTATCCCCGAAGATGTAGTCATCGCCGTTGTAGCCGCGCAGAAGATCATCCTGGGTGCTTCCCCAGATCAAGTCGTCGCCGGGCGTGCCGATTTCGACCGAGCCTTCGTTCGACATCGCAGCGATTCTGAAGGCATTTGCCATTTATTTACGCTCCCTGACTTTCGACCGCAGGGGTGGCGCGCGGTCGATTGGCGCCGCCGCCTGATCAACCGGATCAGCGCGGCGAGCTCATAAGGTCGGCAAGTGCGCAAATCAGTCAATTAGCCCGTTAACAATAGTTAATGGAACGTGAAAATTCCAATATAAATTGTATCAGGATTTACGGCGAGGATTGTAGGTCGAGAAAGGAATTTCATCTACCGGATGAAATCAATAAGGCGAAAGCAGATATCGAATTCAACCATAAGCTGGAGTGGCGAATCAACTCTGCTCGTCCTCGTCGTCCCCGCCGTCAAACTCGATGCCGATGCGCTGCTTGGCACGGGCCCCCAGCAGACGCAGCTTCTCGATCTGCCCGGTGATGTTCCCGGGCCCGGAGGTCAGCCGGCCCATGGCGATGCCATGGGCCTCGTGGGCGCGCGACAATGCTGTCCCGACGTCATTCATTGACTTTATGAACAGCGCGAACTTGTCGTAGAGCGCGCCGGCCCGGTCGGCGATGGCGGCGGCGTTGCTTTCCCGGCGCTCCACCGTCCAGATGTGATCGACGATCCGCAGCGCCAGCATCAGCGTCGCGGGCGTCATGACCGCAACCCGGCGCTGCATTGCCCAGCTGACCAGATCGCCGTCGGCGCGGACCGCCTCGGCATAGGCACCCTCGATCGGCATGAACATCATGACGTAGTCGACCGAGCCCTCGTCCAGGCGCTCGTAGCCCTTGTCGGACAGGGTCTGCACATGCGTGCGCACGGCTGCGACATGGCGCTTCAGGGCGGCGGCACGCATCAGCGGATCCTCAGCCTCGGTCGCCTCGGCGTAAGCGTTCAGCGAGACCTTGCTGTCGACGACCAGCACCTTCTTTTGCGGCAGCCGCACGATCACGTCCGGGCGCCACAGCTTGCCTTCCTCGTCCCGCCGGGATTCTTGGGTCAGGTAGTGAACCCCCGCATCCAGCCCGGAATCCTCCAGCAGGCGGGCAAGGATCATCTCGCCCCAGGCGCCCTGGCGCTGCTTTTCGCCCTTCAATGCGCGGGTCAGGGCCACCGCCTCGACGCTGATCTGTTCCGAGCGCTCGTGCAGCAGGCGGATCTGCTCGCCCAGGCGCGCGCGTTCGCGGTTGGATTGATCCTCGCGGTTCTGAAGTTCCGTCTGAAAGGTCGCGACCTGATCGCGAAAGGGGGTCAAAAGGGCCGAGAGTTGCTCTGCATGGCGTTCGTGCAGCGCCGTCCCCGTCGACTTCAGCGTCTCGTCGGCCAGCAGACGGAACTGGTCCGTCATCTCCTGACGCAGGCCGCGCAGGGTTGCGATCTCACGCGCCATGGCCTCAGCGTCTTTCTGCGCGGCAAGGCGGGCCTCTCCCAGCTGCTGCCGCAGGTCGTTGGCGGCGTCGCGCTCACTGCGCAACTGGCCCGCAAGGCTGTCGCGCTCGGCCGCTCGGTCGGCCAGTTGCCCAGCAAGCGACTCGGCCCGCGTTTCCGCCGCGGCGGCGCGCAGGGCCTGCACCTCGCGTGCATCGGACACATCGGCGAGCCGCGCCTCCAACCCGCGCTGCGTGTTTGCCGCCACTTCCAGCCCCTCGCGCGCCGCCGCCAGCCGTTCCTCGGCCGCACGCAAACGCGCCTCGGCCTCAAGCCTTGCCCGGGCGGCCGTTCCAACCGCGCCGCGCCAAAAGAACAGAAGCAGGCCCAGCACCGCGAGCAGCAGAACGATTGCAATCATGGGCGCATCCAACGTCATGCAAACCGTCCTTCTTTCCGGTTGTTCCTCTTTCGTTTCCTAACCCCCGGGAACCCTGCCGGCAACGCCCGGTTATGCCCGGTATGCTATCGGAAAGAGGGCCAATGCCTAAAAACGTCGCCGTTTTAGTGGGTTCGCTCAGAAGTGGGTCGATCAATCGCAAGCTCGCCCATGCGCTTGAGGGACTGGGTGGGGACAAGCTGACATTCGAGAATGTCGAGATCGGCGATCTGCCGCTCTACAACGAGGATCTGTGGGCGGAGGTGCCCGCCCCGGTGACGCGGATGAAGCGCCAGATCGAGGCCGCGGATGGCGTCCTCATCGTTTCGCCTGAATACAACCGCGGCTATCCGGGGATTCTCGCCAACACATTTGACTGGGGCAGCCGGCCGTCGGGCCAAAGCTCCTTTACGCGAAAGCCGGTTGGCATCATCGGCGCGACCGGGGGCGCGACGGGGACCGCTGCCGGCCAGCAGCACCTGCGGCTGGCGGCGGTGAACCTGGGGATGATCGTGATGCACGCGCCAGAGATGTACATCACCTGGAACAGCGAGCGGTTCGGCCCGGACGGAGAGATCAAGTCCGACGACACACGCAAGCTGCTGCAAGGATTTGTCGACGCTTTCGCGGCTTTCGTCGACAAGCACGGCTAGGTCGAGGACTTAGGCCCCGACCTTCAGCCAGTCCCACAAGGCCTGCGCCTCCGCCTCGTCATGGAGGCGCAGCTTGACCTCGCCCTTGTCCTTCCAGCGCGCGGCGGGAAAGCGCGCCAACAGCGCGTCGGGCGTTGTGATGCCCCCACGGATCGCCGGCTTGCGGAGGGAAAACAGAACCCAGCCCTCGTTGAGGATGGCCGAGAACATCCAGTCCTCGCCGTGGTAAAAGCGCAGATCGTGTTGGATAAAGCCGTTGGACCTCAGCTCGCGCCGCCAGCCTTCGGGCAGCGGCGCGGTGGTGAATAGGGTCCAAGCCTCGCGCGAACCGGCAGATACACCCTCCGGCGGGCGCAGCAACTCCTCGCTCATTGATCGAGGAAGCTGCGCAGCTTGCGCGAGCGGCTGGGATGTTTGAGCTTGCGCAGCGCCTTGGCCTCGATCTGGCGAATGCGCTCGCGGGTGACACTGAACTGCTGGCCGACCTCCTCCAGCGTGTGATCGGTGTTCATGCCGATGCCAAAGCGCATCCGCAGCACGCGCTCCTCGCGTGGCGTCAGGGACGCCAGAACGCGGGTCGTGGTTTCCTTCAGGTTTTCCTGAATGGCACTGTCCAGCGGCAGGACGGCGTTCTTGTCCTCGATGAAATCGCCAAGCTGGCTATCCTCCTCGTCCCCGATCGGGGTTTCGAGGCTGATCGGCTCCTTGGCGATCTTCATCACCTTGCGAACCTTCTCCAGCGGCATCTGCAGCTTTTCGGCCAGTTCCTCGGGGGTCGGCTCACGGCCGATCTCGTGCAGCATCTGCCTGCCGGTGCGGACCAGCTTGTTGATCGTCTCGATCATGTGCACCGGGATGCGGATGGTGCGGGCCTGATCGGCGATGCTTCGGGTAATCGCCTGGCGGATCCACCAGGTCGCATAGGTGCTGAACTTGTAGCCGCGGCGATATTCGAACTTATCGACGGCCTTCATCAGACCGATGTTGCCTTCCTGAATAAGATCAAGGAATTGCAGGCCCCTGTTCGTGTATTTCTTGGCGATCGAGATGACCAGGCGCAGGTTCGCCTCGACCATCTCCTTCTTGGCCTGACGGGCCTCTTTCTCGCCGCGTTGGACCTGGTTCACGATCCGACGAAACTCGTCGATCTCGACGCCGACGTGCTGGCCGACCACGGCCATGTCGCTGCGCAACTGCTCGACCTGTGGGCGCGAGCGCTCGAACAGCGCCTGCCAGCCGCGGCCCTTGTTGCGGACCATGCGGTCCACCCAGGCGGGGTCCAGTTCCGACCCGCGATAGGCGTCGATGAACTCGCGGCGGTTGATGCGGGCGGCGTCCGCCAGCTTCACCATGCCGCTGTCGATGGTCACGATCCGGCGGTTGATGCCATAGATCTGGTCGACCAGTGCCTCAATGCGGTTGTTGTGCAGGTGCAGGCCGTTCACCAGCCCGACGATCCGGGTGCGGACCTCCTGGTAATGCGCCTCGCTCTTCTTGGAAAAGCTGCCGTCCTCGTTCAGGCGCGCTGACATGCGCTGATCCTGCAAGTCGGCCAGGTCCTCGTAGTCGCGCGCGATCGCCTCGAGGGTCTCGAGGACCTGCGGCTTCAGCGTCGCCTCCATCGCGGCCAGCGAGGGGTTCACGCCCTCGTCGTCCTCGTCGTCATCGCCCGCCAGCGGATTGCCGTCGGCGTCGACCTCGGGGGCGGAGGCGCCCTTGTCGGCGCTCCCCGTCGCGCCGCCGGGGGTCAATTCCTCCTCGTCGCCCTCGTCCTCGTCCATCGAGCGACCGAAGGTCGTCTCGAGGTCGATGACGTCGCGCAGCAGGATGTCCTCTTCCAGCAGTTCCTCACGCCACATGGTGATGGCCTTGAAGGTCAGCGGACTTTCGCAAAGGCCCGCGATCATGGTGTTGCGGCCGGCTTCGATGCGCTTGGCGATAGCGATCTCGCCCTCGCGGGACAGCAGCTCGACGCTGCCCATCTCGCGCAGATACATGCGCACCGGATCGTCGGTGCGGTCCAGCTTTTCCGTCTCGGCGGTAGAGACGGCAACCTCGCGCGAGGTTGAAACCGGGACCACGGCGCCGGCTGGGGTCTCGCCCTCCTCGGCCTCGTCATCCTCGATGACGTTGATGCCCATTTCGGACAGCATCGACATCACATCCTCGATCTGCTCGCTGCTCACCTGCTCGGGCGGCAGGACGGCATTCAACTGGTCGTAAGTGATGTAGCCGCGCTCGCGCGCCTCGGCGATCATGCGTTTGACCGCCGCCTGGCTCATGTCCAGCGAATGCTCCGCCTCGGGGGCGTCGGACTTGATGTTGTCGTCGTCTTCGTCCTTGGCGGCCATCGAGGCTCTCCTGACAATGGTCGGGGCGCTGGGTGATTCGGTTGCTGGCCCGAATCACAGCGGCTCCCGCCGGGTCTATCGTGTCGCCGGCGGCTGAGAAAGCCCAGCCGGCGGTAAATGCCTGCCTGAAACCGCAGGTGATTCGCCCCGGTGATTCGCAAAGGCGCCCTCGTCAGGCAGATGCTCATGCATCAGCGGCAGGTAAAACGCCGTCGCGCCAGCTTCAGGTCCGTTTCTTGCGCCACACTTCGTCCTCCAGCAGCGACGAAAGATGTGCGCTCAGGGCCTCGCTGTCCTCGCCGAGATCGGCGGTATCGTTCCACTGCGGACGGTCGGCCGCTTCGCGCGCCTGGGCCAACTGCGCAACGCGCCAGGTCAGCCCCTCGTCCACCAACCCGGACATTTCCGCCTCGGCCCGCACCAGTTCGGCCCGCGCCGCCCGCCGCGCCTCGAGTTTGTCGAGGGCATTTTGAAGGACCGGGCCGGCGAGATCGGGACCTGCGCCGCCTTGCAGGGGCGGTGCGGTGCGCAGATGGGGATCGTCCAGCAGTGCGTCAAGGGCGGCACGCCCGGCCGGGCTTTCGCGGCCCGACAGCAGATCATGCAGCAGCGCAGCCCGCGGCGGATCGGACGGATCGAGGCGTTCGAGCCGCCCCTCCAGCCCATGGACCAGATCCGGATGGCGCGCACAAATCGCGAGGATCAGCCCCTCCAGCAGCCGCTCACCCTCGTCCGAGGCGACCAGAACCGAGGCGCGCGTCTCCGCCCGTGCCGGCGCAGGGGCCGCAGGTGCGCCGCGTCGGCGCGTCCCGGAGTTTCGGGGGGCGCCCGCCGCCTCGCGCGGCAAGGGGGCGAACAGCGCGCGCTTGCGTGCGTTCAACTCGGCCTCGGTGTGGCTGCGGGTCGCGGGGTCGGGAATCTGCTGGACCGCTGCGCGCAGCGCGTGATCCAGCGCGGCCCGCCGCTCGGGGCTGTCGAGGACGCGCCCCTCGGTCTCGCGCTGCCACAACAGGTCGACCAAGGGCCGCGCGCTCTCGATCACCTGGCGCATCGCCCCGGCGCCCTCGCGGCGGATCAGATCGTCCGGATCGAGGCCGGGCGGCAGCATGGCAAAGCGCAGCGCCTGCCCCGGGCCGGTCAGCGGCAGGGCGAGATCGACCAGCCGCAGCGCGGCCCGCAGGCCGGCGGCGTCGCCATCCAGCGCGATCACCGGCTCGGGCGAGACGCGCCACATCAGGCGCAACTGATCGCCGGTGATGGCGGTCCCCAGCGGTGCGACTGCCCCCTCGAAGCCGGCGCGCACCAGCGCGATCACGTCCATGTAGCCCTCGGCCACCAGCAGCGGCTGGCCCTTGCCAACAGCCGCCCGCGCCGGCCCGAGATTGTAGAGGTTGCGACCCTTGTCGAAGAGCGGTGTTTCCGGCGAATTCAGGTATTTGGCACGGGCATTGGGGTCCATTGCCCGCCCGCCCAGCGCGATCGCCCGGCCTTGCGCGTCGCGGATCGGAAAGATGATCCGGTCACGAAAGCGGTCATAGGGCGCGCCGCCGTCGTCGGGCTGGATCGTCAGCCCGGCCTCTGCCAGCAGTTCGGCCTTGATGCCCTTGGCCAGCATGGCCTCGGTCAGCGCCCGCCTTGCGCCGGGGGCAAAGCCGAGGCCAAAGCATTCCGACGCCTCGCCATCGAGCCCGCGCGCGGTCAGGTAATCGCGGGCCGGCCCCGCCGGCCCGGTCTGCAACTGCAGCCGGAACCAACGCACCGCTGCCTCCATCACCTCGTAAAGCTGGCCGCGCCGGTCGGCCTGCTGGCGCGCCTCGGGCGTGCGCTCGGGCATCGCCATGCCGGCCTCGGACGCCATGGCGGCCACAGCCTCCATGAAGCCGAGACCCTCGGCCTCGCGTAGGAAGGTCAGGGCATCGCCCTTCACGTGGCAGCCAAAGCAGTAATAAAACCCCTTCTGGTCATCGACGTGAAAGCTGGCAGTCTTTTCGTGGTGAAAGGGACAGGGTGCCCACCAGTCGCCCTTCGCCTGGTTGCTACGACGCAGGTCCCAGGTCACGCGCCGGCCGATCACCCGGCTCAACGGCACGCGCGCCCGCAGCTCGTCCAGAAATCCGGGTGGAAGGCTCATGCTCGGTCCCCGCCGGTGACGGCGCCGCGCACCAGGCCCCAGTAGAGGGCCTCGATCCGCTCGCGGTCGAGGCGGCCGCCCGCGCGATACCAGCTGGTGACCCCGGTCAGCATGGCGATCAGCGCCATCGCCGTCAGCCGCGGTTCGGTCACATGCATGGTGCCATCGGCCCGACCCGCATCGAGGATGACCTGCAAGGCATCCTCATAGCTGCGGCGCTGGGCGGTGATCCGCGCCAGGTTTTCCGGCGTCAGCGAACGCAACTCTATCATGCTGAGAAAGACCCCGTCGGCATGCTCCAGGCTCAGCCGGACATGAAAGCGCACGAAGGCCTCCAGCCGCGTCAGTGGCGCGGCGGCCGGGTCGTCCTGCCATGCGGCCAGCAGCGCGGTCATGTGATCCGACAGCAGCCCGAACAGCAGCGCCTGCTTGTCCGGCACATGACCGTAGAGCGCGCCAGCCTGCAGCCCGACCTCGGCCGCGATCTGGCGCATGCTCACGCCGTCATAGCCGTGCCGCGCGAACAGCCGCAATGCGGCGGCGCGGATCAGCGGGCCGGTGGTCCCGGCGCGGGAGCCGTGTGTGCGTGCCATCCTTTCCCTTTAGTCCGCGATGCCGTCCCGGGAAAGGCCCGACCCCTTCATCGCCCTGCGTTCCGATCTTGCCCGGCCGGTGCCGCGCGCCCTAGTCTGCGCCCCATGAACGCCGCTCGCCCAACCCTTCGCCCCGCCGCATGGCTTGCAGCATGCCTCGCGCTCGCCGCCTGCGGGGACCGAGCGATGGATGACTATCCCAGCCTCGTCCCCGCCGAGGAAGTTCTGGCCGAGCCTGCCCTGCCCCCGCATGCCGCGGCCGACCCCGACGCCGTCGCCGCTGACCTGCATGCGGCAAACCGCGAGTTGCGGGCCGAGGCCACGGCGCCCATCGCCCCGGTCATGACCCCCGACCTCGCGGCGCGGACCCGCGCGCTGCGCGCCCGCGCCGCCGAGATGCGCTGTGAGGGGGAGACGCCCGGACCCAACTGCTGAGACCGCCGTCAGGCTTGCGAGCGTCCGCCGTGCAGGCCACAAAGCCCCGAACCGCTCACCTCGGGAAAGGCGCCATGCCCGTCATAACCTGCATCGACGATCTCAAGCGCGTCTACCGCCGCCGCGCCCCGCGCATGTTCTATGACTATGCCGAGAGCGGCAGCTACAGCGAGCAGACCTTCCGAGACAACAGCAATGATTTTGCCGACATCCGCCTGCGCCAGCGGGTCGCCGTCGACATGGCTGACCGCAACCTGCGGACCGAGATGATCGGCGAGACCGTTGCGATGCCGGTTGCACTGGCGCCGGTCGGCTCGACCGGGATGCAGGCGGCGGATGGCGAGATCAAGGCCTGCCGGGCGGCGCAAAAGGCCGGGGTGCCGTTCACTCTGTCCACCATGTCGGTCTGCTCGATCGAGGATGTGGCGGCGCATGTCGAAAAGCCGTTCTGGTTCCAGCTTTACGTCATGCGCGACCAGGGCTTCCTGGAGCGCATCATCCAACGCGCCAAGGACGCCAAGTGCAGCGCACTGGTCCTGACACTGGATCTGCAGATCCTCGGCCAGCGCCACAAGGATGTGAAGAACGGCCTGTCCACCCCACCCAAGCTGACGCTGCCGGTGCTGGCCAACATGGCGACCAAGGCGCGCTGGGGCCTGGGCATGCTGCGCACCCCGCGCCGGCAGTTCGGCAATATCGTCGGTCATGTCGAGAATGTCGCCAATGTCAGTGATCTGGCTGCCTGGAACCACGATAACTTCGACCTGCAACTCGACTGGGAAAAGATCGCCAGGATCCGCGAGATGTGGGGCGGCAAGCTGATCCTCAAGGGCATCCTCGATGAGGAGGACGCCCGCATTGCTGCCGACTTCGGGGCCGATGCGATCATCGTCAGCAACCACGGCGGACGCCAGCTGGACGGCGCGCTGAGCAGCATCCGCATGCTGCCACGGATTGTCGCGGCGGTCGGCGACCGGGTCGAGGTCCACATGGACAGCGGAATCCGCAGCGGTCAGGACGTCCTGAAGGCAATCGCGCTCGGCGCCAAGGGCACCTATATCGGCCGCGCCTTCGTCTACGGCCTTGGGGCCTATGGTGAGGCGGGCGTGACCACCGCGCTGGACGTGATCCGCAAGGAACTGGACGTGTCCATGGCGCTGTGCGGCGAGCGCGACATCCGCAAGGTCGGCCGGCACAACGTCCTGCTCAAGCGCGGCTGGGTCGAGGAATATGTCTGAGGGCGGACCTCAGACAGCCAGACCAGCGGCATAATCCTCCAGCGCGAGCGCCGGCAGGCCGCCGGCGCCGTCCGGGTCGATGAGTTCGATTCCGCGCAAGGTGATGCGGTGGTCGGTGGCGCGGTCGACCAACTGCCAGTCGCCGCCCGGCGCGCCGATGTCCATCAGAACGAAATCGTCGGCAAAGCCGGGATAACCGAGGATCAGGTCACTGCCGGCGCCGCCGTCAATCGTCTCGGCCGGCATCACGTCCTTCTGCCAGCCGTCAAGGACGATGGTATCGTCCCCGGTGCCGCCCCAGACCTTGTCCCAGCCGCCGCCGACCAGATTGCTGGGCCGGGCGACGTCGATCAGGTCATTGCCGGGGCCGCCGTCCGCCTCGTCATTGTTGCCGGCCGACTGGATCACGTCATCGCCGCCCCAGCCGACCGTGCGCGTTGTCGGGGTGCGCACCCCCTCGCCCGTGGCCGGCCCAGCCAACGCGATCAGATCGTCATTATGGCTGCCGATCACCAGCAAATCGGTGGTGTTGTCCCATTGGACCTGAACCCCCGCGTTCTGGACCCCGACCAGATCGAGGACCCTGATCGGCCACCCGCCCTCGACCTGCGCACCGATCAAGTTCCCGTCGGCATCCCTTACGCTGAAATCCCCGCTGGCGTCGCTGACCTGCACCTGAAGGCTTGCATCGCCGCCGGGCGCGCGCGCTGCAATGCCGGTTGCCGTCAGCCGGCCGTCGCTATGGATCGCCACCAGAGGCGCAGTGAGATCGACAAAACCATCGGTGAAATAGGCCCGTTCGATCCCGGACAGGCGATCGGTGCTGCCATCGCGAAGGTCGGTGACGTGCCAGCCGTCCGCCTCCAGCGTCAGCTGGAAATCCTGCCGCCTCGCCGCGAGATCCACACCGTCGAAGCCTTCGCCTCCGTCAAGGCGGTCAGCACCCGCACCCCCCGACAGCATATCGTCGCCGGGACCGCCGAACAGGGTGTCGTTGCCGCGCTCGCCGAACAGGTTGTCGTTGCCGCGCCCGCCGCTCAGCATGTCGCGGCCGCCGTCGGCGGGGCTGGGGACGCTGAAATCGCCCCACAGCCAGTCATCGCCGTCAAAGCCGAAGAGGCTGTCGCGGCCATAGCCGCCGATCAGCGAATCGCCCCCGACCCCGCCCTCGATCCGGTCGTCACCGCCGCGGCCGTCCAGCTCGTCGTTGCCATTCTGACCGCGGATGATGTCATTGCCCGCACCCCCGCGCACGATGTCG
Organism: Paracoccus suum; assembly: GCF_003324675.1. Taxonomy (NCBI): domain Bacteria; kingdom Pseudomonadati; phylum Pseudomonadota; class Alphaproteobacteria; order Rhodobacterales; family Paracoccaceae; genus Paracoccus; species Paracoccus suum. Next base: position 2,211,886 of record NZ_CP030918.1, on the reverse strand, counting down.
GGGCCGAACCCCGATTCGATCAGCGCGCCGCTGGTGTCCGTCCCCTCGATCGAGATCACGTCACCGCGCCCACCACCGATCAGGGTTACGGCCCCCGGTCCGTCCCAGTAAATCCGCATTGCGGTCTGGAAAAGCCCACTGCCGTCAACCATCCGGACCCCGGCCAGCTCCTCGGCGCCGAGGCCAAAGACTGGAGCGATCACCCCGGACGGCGAGCGCGAGATGACCAGCGGATGAATCTCGGCATGGCCGGCAAGGCGCAGCACGCCCGCATCGACACTGGCCGAGAAGATGGGGACGGACATGACGGACCTCTCGCGACGGAGTGGAAGGACGGCGCGCAGATCCTGCACCGGAGTGGTGCAATGCCAAAGGCTTATTCGCGGAACATGCTGGTTTTTAAGCCAGAACGGGACGACGCAGCAGCGCCCACAACCCCAGCAAGATCAGCGCCATCACCCCGGTCACGGCGGCAAACCCGAGACGCAGGCCGCCGCCCTGCGACACCCAGCCCATCGCCACCGGGCCGATGAAGAAACCCGTAAAGCCCAGCATGAAGGCGCGGCTGATGGCGCGCGGGCGATCCTGCGGCGCGACCCGCCGGCCGAGGAGGGAATTGGCCGAAGGCACGACCACCGCGACGCCGATACCGATCAGCGCGACCCCGGCGACTGCGATCTCGCGACTGGGGGCGGCCGCCAGCATCATGGCGCCGGCCATGGCGATCACGGTCGAGATCGCGACCAGCCGCGCCTCGCCCAGACGCGCCGCCACCGCCTGACCCGACAGTCGACCAATGGCCATCATCAGTCCCATCATCGCCGGCCCGAACGCCCCCTCGCCGGGCTGACCGCCCAACGTGCGCTCGATATGTAGGGCCGACCAGGTCTCGGTCGCGTTCTCGGACATGAAGGCGGCCATCAGGATCAGGGCGGCCGGCAGCACTGCGGCCCAGGGCATCGGCGTGGGGGCAAGCGCCGCCGATTCCCTGGGTCCGGCAACGCCGTCACCGCGCATATGCGCGGCCACCCCCAGGAGCAGCAGCATGATGACGCCAACCACCACCGCCTGCGGCGCGCCCGCCGCGCGCGCCACCCCGGCAAGCGCCGCCGAGACGGCAAAGGCGAGCGAGTAAAGTCCGTGGCCAAGGTTCATCAGCGGGACGCCATACTGCGCCTCAAGGACCGAGATCCGCACGTTGCAGGCGACATCGATGCTGGCCATGGCAACGCCCATGACGGCAAATGCCGCAAACAGCGCCACCGGCCCGCCCGCGCCCGCCAGTTGCGCCAGGGCGGCCAGCGAAAGCGCGAGCGCCGTCAGCGGCAACATGCGCGGACCCAGCCGCCGCGCCAGGGCGGGATAGACCGCCATCGCGGCGATATTGCCGACCGCCGCGCCCAGCATCACCATGCCCATGGTCGCGTCCTCGAATCCGGCCCGCGCCTTCACCGCGGGCAGCCAGGCGGCATAGGCCCCCCAGAACGCCCCCAACGCGGCGAGGCCCGCGGCCGGCCGGTGACTGATCTGCAGCGCTCGGCGCAGCCCTGACATGACATCTTCCCGCAACGTGATCGCCGCGCCTGACTATCTCAGCCGAGGCAGGGCGGCGAGGGGCGGAATTCCGTTTGCCGTCCGCGGTGCGGCCTGCTAAACGCCCAGCTTCGTCGCCGCCTGCACCCTTGGAGGAGGGGCGATGTCTATCATCCAAACGAAGGAACGTATCATGGCCAAAGAGATCCCGGATCTGGTGGCCGAGGCACGGACGGGGACAGGCAAGGGGGCCGCCCGTCAAGCTCGCCGCAACGGCAAGGTGCCCGGCATTGTCTACGGTGACGGCAAGGACCCCTCGCCGATCAGCCTCGAATTCAACCCGCTGCTGACCAAACTGCGCGCCGGCCGCTTCATGTCCACGCTGTGGAACCTGAAGGTCGAGGGCCAGGACGACGTGCGCGTCGTCTGCCGCGGCGTCCAGCGCGACGTGGTCAAGGACCTGCCGACGCATATCGATTTCATGCGCGTGCATCGCAACACGCGGGTGAACCTGTTCATCCACGTGAACTTCGAGAACGAGGAGGCCGCGCCCGGCCTCAAGCGCGGCGGCACGCTGGTCGTTGTCCGCCCCGAGGTCGAGCTGATGGTGACCGCGGCCGATATCCCCGATCACATCACCGTCGATCTGACCGGCCGCGAGATCGGCGATTCGATCCACATCTCGGACGTGACGCTGCCCGCCGGCGCGCGCCCGACCATCGAGCGCAACTTCGTCATTGCCAACATCGCGGCGCCCTCGGGCCTGCGCGCGTCGGACAATGCCGATGACGCCGCTGCCGCCGAAGAAGGCGAAGCGGAGGCGGCCGAGGCCTGAGCCTCGCCCCTGCTGACACGAGGGGGCGGGGCTTATGGCCGCGCCCCCTTTTTCATGCCAGAATGTGATCCGGACCCGCCATGACCGAACCCGTCCATATCGTCGGCGCCGGCCTTGCCGGATCGGAGGCCGCCTGGCAGATCGCCCGCGCGGGCGTGCCGGTCGTGATCCATGAGATGCGCCCGGCTGTCGCGACCTTTGCCCACCGTACCAGCGATTGCGCCGAGATGGTCTGCTCGAACAGCTTTCGCAGCGATGATGACGTCATGAATGCCGTCGGCCAGCTACACTGGGAAATGCGCGCCGCGGACGGTCTGATCATGGCGATGGCGGAACGCCACCGCCTGCCCGCCGGTGGCGCACTCGCGGTGGACCGGGACGCGTTTTCGGCCTCGGTCACCGCGGCTCTGCGCGCCGAGCCGCTGGTCAGCTTTGCCCCGGGCGAAATCACTGGACTGCCTGCGGACGGCCACTGGATCATCGCCACAGGTCCCCTGACTTCGGACGCCCTCGGCCGCGCCATCGCCGCCGAGACCGGCGCCGAGGCACTAGCCTTTTTCGACGCCATCGCCCCGATCGTGCATGCCGATACGATCGACATGGACATCGCCTGGCGCCAGTCGCGCTATGACAAGGGAGAGACCGAAGAGGAACGAACTGCCTATATCAACTGCCCGATGGACCGCACCCAGTATGACGCCTTCATCGACGCTCTGCTGGCCGCCGAAAAGACCGAGTTCCATGAGGGCGAGACGGCTGGCTATTTCGATGGCTGCCTGCCGATCGAAGTGATGGCCGAGCGGGGGCGCGAGACGCTGCGCTTTGGCCCGATGAAACCGGTCGGGCTGACCAACGCGCATCGCCCGGAGGAAAAGCCCTATGCCGTGGTCCAGTTGCGCCGCGACAATGCGCTGGGTACGCTCTACAACATCGTCGGCTTTCAGACAAAAATGAAATACGGCGCGCAAACTGATGTTTTCAAAAGTATTCCCGGCCTGCAATCAGCCAGATTTGCGCGCCTCGGCGGAATCCACCGCAACACCTTCCTGAACAGCCCGACCCTGCTGGACGAACGGATGCGCCTGCGCTCGCGCCCGCATCTGCGGTTCGCCGGGCAGATCACCGGCGTCGAGGGCTATGTCGAGAGCGCCGCCATGGGCCTGCTTGCTGGGCGCATGGCCGCAGCCGAGGCGTTGGGGCGCGATCTTGGCCCGCCGCCGGGAACGACCTCGATGGGTGCGTTGGTGCATCACATCACCGGCGGCGCCGAGGCCAAGACCTTCCAGCCGATGAATGTGAACTTTGGCCTCTTTCCCCCGATCGAGGCGCGCGCGGGCCGGCGCGGCCGCAAGGACCGCTATCCGGCCTATACCGAACGTGCGAAAACGGATTTCAGCCAGTGGCTGGCGGGCTGAGCGGGCCGCGCACGAGGTTTGCCCCCTCGCCCAGCGGGCCGCTGCACCTGGGGCATGCGCTCGCCGCGCTGACCGCCGCCAGCCTCGCCCGGGACGGCAGTTTCCTGGTGCGGATCGAGGATCTCGACCGCAGCCGCTGCCGCCCGGAATATGAGGCGGCTATCTTTGCCGACCTGGCTTGGCTGGGCCTCGACTGGCCGCGGCCGGTCATGCGCCAGTCAGAACGCGGTGCGACCTATGCCGAGGCGCTGGACCGGCTGGCCCGCCGAGGGTTGATCTATCCCTGCCGCTGCAGCCGGGGCGATATCCGTGCTGCACTCTCCGCCCCGCAAGAGGGAAGTCCCCTGAGCGGGCCGGACGGGTTGATCTATCCGGGAACCTGCCGCGGGCGGCCGCTGTCCAAGGCGGGTTCCAACGATGCGCTGCGCCTCGACGCTGCACGGGCGCTCGCCCTGACAGGGCCGCTGAACTTCAACGAATGTTGCCATGAGCCCGGAATAAAGCACATGAATGAAGCGGATTTTCTTCGCTTTATCGGCGATCCTGTTCTGGCACGCCCAAGCCTCGGCGCGGCCTATCACCTCGCGGTCGTGGTGGACGACGCGGCGCAGGACATCACTATCGTCAGCCGGGGCAGCGATCTGTTCGATGCGACCTGGATCCATGTCCTGATCCAACGGCTGCTGGACCTGCCGACCCCGGCCTATTGGCATCATCCGCTGGTCCGCGATGCCGAGGGAAGGCGGCTCGCCAAGCGCGACGATGCGCGCAGCCTGGAGGAGTTGCGGCGTGCCGGCTGGACGCCGGCGCAGGTCGCTCAGGCTGCCGGTTTCTCGGGCGACATGATCTCGACCTCGGCCCCGTCGCGGACGGCGGTGTAAAAGCAGCTGCGGCGGTTGGTGTGGCAGGCCGGACCGGTCTGTTCGACCATCAGCAACAGGCAGTCCCGGTCGCAATCGACCCGCATCTCGACCAACCGCTGCCGATGGCCCGAGGTTTCGCCCTTGCGCCAGAAGGCCTGTCTTGAGCGTGACCAATAGGTTACCTGTCCTTCCTCAAGCGTTTTCTGCACTGCCTCGGCATTCATCCAGGCCATCATCAGCACCGCGCCGTCCCTAGCGTCCTGGGCGATGGCAGGGATCAAGCCTTGGGCATCAAAGCGCAGCGTGATGGGATCGAACATGGTTTTCCTTTCGCTCGCTCGCCCCTATCTACCGCCAAGGGAGGCTCGCGCAATGTCCGACACCGATCTGATGGCCCTCTATTCGCGGCAGTTGTTGGCGCTTGCGGCCGACATCGAGCATCTCGGTCGTCTCGACAACCCCGAGGGCGCGGCCGAGCGTCGCTCGCCGCAATGCGGCTCCACCGTACGGGTCGAGGTGGCGATGGAAGGCGGCAGGATCGCGCAATTTGCCCAGCAGGTTCGGGCCTGCGCGCTGGGGCAAGCCTCGGCGGGTCTGCTCGGCAAGCACATGCCGGGCCCGACTCTGGACGAGGTCCAAGCCGCACGCGCTGCACTGGCAGGGATGCTCGCCGGGGGGCCCGCACCGGAGGGCGCCTTTGCCGATCTTGCGGTGCTGGCAGCGGCGCGCGATTTCCCCAACCGGCACGCCTCGATCATGCTCGCCTGGGACGCGACGCTGGCGGCCATCGCGGATGCGGCGACGCGCGCATAAAAAAGCCGGCCGCAAGGCGGCCGGCCAGTTGCGCATTACCTACCGAGGGGACGGTCGACGGGTCCACAGGCGAGCGGACCATCCGGGCAACGCGGGGCAGTGAACAGTCAGGCCGGGACTAGCGCGGGCAGCCACAGCAGGGCAATCATGGCGCCGAAAAGCGCGGTTACGCTGACGAGGTCGGAGAGGGCTTGGCGGTCCATGGCGATTCCCTGTGGCGACAGTGTTGCCACTTTGTTCTCACGATCACAGCCGCGCGTAAAGAACTTTTTAAGAACATCGTGCCGGACACGGGCTATCCCGCAGCAATCAGACGGATCGCCTTGTCCTGCTCCATCAGCCAAAGCAGATGTCGCGCCGCCTGCCCCCGGGACGAGGCAAGCTGCGGATCCCCCTCCAGCAGCGCGCGCGCGTCGCTGCGCGCCAGTGCCATCAGATTCGACTGCCGTTCGAGATCGGCGATGCGGAACCGGGGCAGCCCGCTCTGCGCGGTGCCAATGGCGTCGCCCGCCCCGCGAATCGCCATGTCCTCCTCGGCGATCCGAAACCCGTCCTCGGTCTCGCGCAGGATGCCCAGCCGCCGGGTGGCAGTCTCGCCCAGTGGCGGCTGGTAGAGAAGGATGCAGAAGGACGCGCCAGTGCCGCGCCCGACCCGGCCCCGCAACTGGTGCAGTTGCGCGAGGCCAAAGCTTTCGGCCCGCTCAATCACCATGATGGTGGCGGCGGGTACATCCACCCCGACCTCGATCACCGTGGTGGCGACCAGCAGATTGGCTCGGCCCGAAGCGAAATCGGCCATCGCCGCGTCCCGCGCCTCGGCTGGCATTTGGCCATGGACGAGGCGGACGGAGTCGCCAAAGATGGCGCGCAGGTTGCGGAAACGCTCCTCGGCGGCGGTCAGGTCGCTGACCTCGCTTTCCTCAACCAGCGGGCAGACCCAGTAGGCGCGCGCACCTTCTGACAGCGCCTTGCCGAGGCGGGCGATGATATCCTCGCGGCGGCTGTCGGGCACGATGGTGGTGGTGATCGGCTGGCGGCCGGGCGGCTTTTCGTCCAGCACCGACAACTCCATATCGCCGAACTGGGTCAGGGCGAGGCTGCGCGGGATGGGGGTAGCCGTCATGACCAGCACATCTGGCGGTACGCCGCCCTTGGCCCCCAGAGCCATGCGCTGGGCGACACCGAAGCGGTGCTGCTCGTCGATCACGGCAAGGCGCAGGTCGGCGAACTGGACGGCCTCCTGGAACACCGCATGCGTGCCGACCAGAACGTCGATCAGCCCGGCCGCGAGGTCGGCGAGGATCTGCGCGCGTGCATCGGGACGGTCCCGGCCAGTCAAGGTCGCAACTCGCACCCCTGCGGCCTCGGCCCAGGGCGCAAGCCCCGCGGCGTGCTGCCGCGCGAGGATTTCCGTCGGGGCCATCAGCACACCCTGTCCGCCCGCCTCGACCGCGATTAGCAGCGCCAACCAGGCAACCAGGGTTTTCCCCGAGCCGACATCGCCCTGCAGCAGGCGGTTCATCCGCATCGGCGCCGCCATATCCCCGGCAATCTCCGCCACCGCACGCTCCTGCGCGGCTGTCAGGCCCCAGGGCAAAGCGGAAAGCGCCTTTGCCCGCAGTCGGCCATCGCCGGGGCTCGCCCGGCCGGGGGCGCGGCGCCGTTCCCGCCGCAGCAGGGCGAGCGTCAGTTGGTGGGCGAACAGTTCATCATAGGCGAGGCGCGCCCGCGCGGGATCGGTGGGCGCGAGCGCGGCGCGGCTGCCGGGCGCGTGCGCGGCAGCGAGCGCCGCGTCGAAGGCCGGCCAGCCCTCGCGCGCCAACAGGGCCGCGTCGATCCATTCGGCCAGCGGCGGCACGCGGCCCAGCGCGGCCTCTGCCGCATTGGCGACCACGCGCTGGGTCAGGGCGCCGGAGAGCGGATAGATCGGCTCGAACGCCGCCAAGGGCTGTGCGCCAACGGCCAGAATGTGGTCGGGATGGACCATCTGCGCGAGGCCATCGAATAGTTCGATCTTGCCCGAAACGATCCGTTGCCCCCCAACCGGCATTTGCGCGGTGACCCACGCTTCCTTCGCGTGAAAGAAAACCAGCGTCAGATCCTGCGTGCCGTCCGAGGTGACAACCCGCCATGGCCGGCCACGCCCCGACGGTGGCAGGTGCCGCGAGATGGTCAGCGTGATGCTGATCACCTCGGGTGGCCGGGCCTCGGACAGGCGGTCGATTGCCCTGCGGCTGATACCATTCTGGGGCAGCGTCAGAATCAAATCGCGCGGCCGCGTGACGCCAAGCCCTGCGAGCCCCTCGGCCGCGCGCGGCCCGATCCCGGGCAGAGTCTCGACGCCGGCAAACAGCGGAAACAGCACCGCGGGCCGACCGCGCGGCGGGGTCAACTGGCTGCTATCGTCAGCCATTCGTCCTCGTCGACGACCCTGATGCCCAGATCCGCCGCCTTCTTCGCCTTTGATCCCGCCCCGGGCCCGGCCACCACCAGATCGGTCCGCGTCGAAACCGTCCCGGCCACCTTGGCGCCCATGGCCTCGGCCCGCGCCTTCGCCTCGGCCCGCGTCATCCGCTCTAGCGTGCCGGTAAAGACGACCGTCAGGCCGGAAATCTCGGTCTGTGCGGTTGGCGCGGCGACCGGCTCGATCTCCGTCAGCTGATCGACCAGACGGTTGATGGCAGCGCGTTCGGTCGGTTGCGCAAAGGCGGCGGTCAGCGACCGGGCCAGGACTGTGCCGACACCGTCGATTGCGTTGAGCGCGGCCCAGGCCGGGGAAGCCTCGTCATGCGCCTCGTCCACCGCCGCGATAAAGCTGGGCCAGTCATGATAATGCCGGGCCAGCAGACGGGCGGCAGTCTCGCCGACGTGGCGGATGCCGAGTGCAAAGATCAGCCGGTCGAGCCCGATGTGGCGCCGTTGCTCTATCGCGCCGAGGAGGTTGCCCACCGATCGCTCGCCCCAGCCCGCCGTGGTCTTCAACGCGTCGCGGTGCCGTTCGCCAAGATGGAAGATATCCGCCGGCTCGCTGATCCAGCCGAGCGCATGGAAAGCCTCGACCTGCTTGGCGCCCAGCCCCTCGATGTCAAAGGCGCCACGCGAGACAAAGTGGCGCAGTTTTTCAATGGCCTGTGCGGGACAGGCCAGACCGCCCGTGCAGCGGCGCACAGCATCACCCGGCTCTCGCACCGCATCCGCTCCGCAGGCGGGGCAAAGATTGGGAAAGGCATAGGGCCGCGCCCCTGCGCCGCGTGCTGTCAGATCGACATCGGCAATCTTGGGGATCACGTCGCCGGCCCGGTAGACCATCACCCGGTCGCCCTCGCGAATGTCGCGGCCCTCACGGATCATCGCCCCGGTGGCATCACGGCCGGCGATGTAGTCTTCGTTGTGCAAGGTCGCGTTCTGGACCACCACGCCGCCGACCGTGACTGGAGCGAGACGCGCGACGGGGGACAGCGCGCCCGTCCGGCCGACCTGAATCTCGATCCGCTCGAGGGTGGTCCAGGCGGTTTCGGCCGGGAATTTGTGCGCGAGTGCCCAGCGCGGCGTGGTCGAGCGCATGCCAAGGCGCGCCTGTAGCGCGAGGTCATCGACCTTGTAGACGACGCCGTCGATGTCGTAGCCGAGGCTGGCGCGCTGCGCCTCGATCTTGCGATAGACGACCAGCAGGCACTGGGTCGTCTCGCAGCGTTGCATCAGGGGGTTGGTCTGAAATCCCATGGCGCCCAGCCGCGCGACCGCCCCGAATTGGGTGGCGGCAAGCGGCTCGGATGTCGCGCCCCACGCATAGGCGAAGAAGTGTAGCGGCCGCGCAGCGGTGATCGTCGCATCGAGTTGCCGCAGCGAGCCGGCGGCGGCGTTGCGCGGGTTCGAGAACGGCTTGCCGGAACCGCTTACCGCGCCGGAGGCGTTCAGCGCGGCAAAATCGGCATGGGTCATATAGACCTCGCCCCGCACCTCCAGCAATTTCGGCGCCTCGTGCAATTCCAGCGGCAGTCCGCTGATGTGGCGGGCGTTGGCGGTCACATCCTCGCCCGTGGCCCCGTCGCCCCGTGTCGCGGCACTGACCAGCCGGCCATCCTCGTAGCGCAGCGACAGTGACAAGCCGTCGATCTTGGGCTCGGCAGTGATCGCCAAAGGCGCGTCAGCGGCCAAGCGCAGGAACGACCTGACGCGCGCCGCAAACTCGTCGACCTCACTGTCCGCGAAGGCATTTTCCAGCGACAGCATTGGTCGGGCATGGGTCAGCTTGCGAAAACCAGGGGCAGGCGCGGCGCCGACCTTTTGCGTAGGGCTGGCTGCGCTGGAGAGCGCCGGAAAGGCAGCTTCAAGTTCCTGCAGACGGCGCTTGAGGGAGTCATAGGTCGCGTCGTCGATCTCGGGCGCGTCCGCCTGATGATAGGCGAGATTCGCCGCTTCGATCTGTGTGCTAAGTCGGACGATCTCCGCTGCCGCGTCTTCGGGCGGCAGGGCTTCGACATCGGGACTGCCGATAGCCGCCCTATCAGGCGCGCTCGCCCCGGACCCGGTGTTTTCGCTGCCGCGTGCCATCGTCAGCCTTGCCCTGTGCCATCATCCGACGCCGCACGGAGATGCCGGCAGCGACGAAGGTGATACCGGTGCCTGTGCCGGCATGTCCAGCCGTGCCAGCGCGGGCACCGCCATGCCGACCAAAGGGGGCGAGTCAGGCGCCGACGGCCAGGCGCTCGATCTGTTGCGGCGTTGGCTCGCGCAGCACATACCCGCGCCCCCAGACCGTCTCGATATGGTTGTCGCCGCCCAGCGCCTCGGCCAGCTTCTTGCGCAGCTTGCAGATGAAGACGTCGATGATCTTCAGCTCCGGCTCATCCATCCCGCCGTAGAGATGATTGAGGAACATCTCCTTGGTCAGCGTGGTGCCCTTGCGCAGGCTGAGCAGCTCGAGAATCTGGTATTCCTTGCCCGTCAGGTTCACCGGACGGCCGTCAACCTCGGCCGTGCGCGCGTCCAGGTTGACGATCATGCGGCCGGTGCGGATCACCGATTGGCTGTGGCCCTTGGAACGACGGATGATGGCCTGGATGCGGGCGACCAATTCCTCGCGGTGGAAGGGCTTGGTCATGTAATCATCGGCACCGAAGCCAAAGCCCTTGAGCTTGCTCTCGGTGTCGTCCGAGCCGGTCAGAATCAAGATCGGCGTGTCGACCCGGCTGAGGCGGATCTGCCTCAGCACCTCCATCCCGTGCATGTCTGGAAGGTCGAGATCGAGAAGGATCAGATCGTAATCATAGAGGCGTGCAAGATCGATGCCCTCCTCGCCCATATCGGTCCGGTATACGTTGTAACTGGCGTGGGTCAGCATCAATTCGATGCTGCGCGCCGTGCTGGGATCGTCTTCAACCAGAAGGATTCTCAACACGCCCTCCGTTCCAAAGCTCTTGTTGTGTGTAACACTCGTATCACCGAAAGGTTAACAGGACGTTACCGGAAGGCAAACATTTCTAATCTTCAATCCTGGGTTGCCGATACTTTTGTATTGCCGTGACCCTAAGGGCGCCCGTTCCAAAACGCGCCACGGCATCAATCCAGCTATCAAACTCCTCATCGGTCAATTGATAGCGTGACAGCGCGTCAATCCGCTCGATCAGGCCGCGGCTGACCGCGTGGACCACGATCGCCTTGCGGCTGGCGACCCAGCGAGTGTCGGGCGGCGGCAGGTCAGCAAGGCTGAGGATGCGGCCATCGGGCAAGGTCACCGCCCGCGGGCCACGGTTCTTTCGGACATACATGACAGCATCCCATTGTATTGCCATCCGTAAATACGATCGGCGCATTAAGATCGGGTTGAAGCAATGTACCGTCAAACCCGGTTGCGGGGTTGTTTGACGCCCTTAGTGCCTCTACTTTTACCCATTCCTGCCCTGCCCCACTTATTGGACCCTTCGATGACCGTCGCCGCTTCCATGTCCGATGCGCCGCTCGATGCGGTGAATTCGCTTGGTTTTGCGAAATCTCCGGCGGAAACGCGGGTGGTTGTCGCCATGTCGGGCGGCGTCGACAGTTCGGTCGTGGCGGCCATGCTGGCCGAGCAAGGCTATGACGTGATCGGCGTCACGCTTCAGCTCTATGACCATGGGGCCGCGCTCGCGAAAAAGGGGGCCTGCTGCGCCGGGCAGGACATTCATGATGCCCGCCGCGTCGCAGAGCGCATCGGTGTGCCCCATTATGTCCTTGATTACGAAAACAAGTTCCGCGAAGCGGTGATGGAGGAGTTCGCCGAGAGCTATCTTGGCGGCGCTACCCCCGTTCCCTGCATCCGCTGCAACGAGCGGGTCAAGTTTCGCGACCTGCTCGCCACGGCGCGCGATCTCGACGCCGATTGCATGGCGACGGGTCATTACATCCGCCGCGTTGATGGCGCGGCCGGACCCGAGCTGCACATGGCCGCCGACCCGTCCCGCGACCAGAGCTATTTCCTGTTCTCGACCACCCCCGAACAGCTGGATTTTCTTCGCTTTCCCCTGGGCGGCCTCGCCAACAAGTCCGAAACGCGGGCGCTCGCGGCACGCTATGGCCTTGCGGTGGCGGACAAGCCCGACAGCCAGGATATCTGCTTCGTGCCGAACGGCGATTATGCCAGCGTCATCGAAAAGCTGCGCCCCGGCGCTGGCGAGCCGGGCGAGATTGTGGATCAGGCGGGGAATGTCGTCGGCGCGCATCAGGGCGTGATTCGCTACACCGTTGGGCAGCGCCGCGGTCTCGGCATCGGCGGGTTGGCAGAGCCGATGTATGTCGTGCGCCTCGATCCGGCGGCGCGGCAGGTCATTGTCGGTCCCAAATCGGCGCTCGCGACCAGCATTGTGCCAGTGGGCGAGGTGAACTGGCTTGGCGACGAGGCCTTTGACGCGGTGCCCGAGCGGCACATCGCCGTGCGCGTGCGCTCTACACGCCTGCCGGTGCCAGCGATCCTGCGCGCGACAGGCCGGCGCACGGCCGAGGTCGAGTTGCTGGACCCCGAGGAAGGCGTCAGCCCTGGCCAGGCCTGCGTGTTCTATGCGCTGGATGGCAGTCGGGTGTTCGGCGGCGGCTGGATCGTGGCCCGCCGGTCCAAATAGGCCAGCACCGAGGCCGCAGCCCGCACCCCGGGCAGCGGACCGCACTGCCCCAGCCTCTGCATCGTCAGCGCCATCGCCGCGCGCTGCTCGACGACGGCTGCCGGGTCGCTCAACAGCCGCTGTACCGCAGCCGCCAATGTTTCGGGCTGGCAGGCGCGTCCCAGAAACTCCGGTACCGCGCGCGTCTCCGAGACGAGGTTGACCAGCGTCACGGTGTCCGTGCGGATCAGGCGGCCCATGATCCAGCGGGTCAGCGGCGCCATGTCATAACCGATGACCATCGGCACATCGTTGGCCGCAAGCTCCAGACTGACCGTCCCCGAGGCAGCAAGGGCCAGGTCGGCCGCGGCAAAGGCCGCGCGCTTTTCCTGTGCATCTGTGACCACCCGCGCCTGCGGGAACATCGCCCTGACGGCATCGGCGACATGCGGCACGGTGGGCACGACCGCGCTCAGACGCGGGTTCTTCTCGCGCAGCAGTTCAACCGCGCGCGCGAAGCGCGGGCCAAGCCGCGTCACCTCTCCCATGCGCGAGCCAGGCAGGACAAGCATTAGCGGGCCGGGCCCGACCTCAGCTCGAAACGCTGCCGCCTCCTCCGGGGTGGCGCGGGGCTCGGCAACCACGGGATGGCCGGTGAAATCGCAAGACATTCCGGCCGCCCGCATCAGCGGCGGCTCGAACGGCAGCAGTGCCAGGACGTGGTCGATGACCTCGGCCATGCGGCTCGCCCGGCCGGGGCGCCACGCCCAGACTGAGGGCGCGACGTAATGGACGGTCGCCAGATCGGGTCGCACGCCGCGTGCCAGGCGGGCAACCCGCAGGCCGAAGTCCGGCGCGTCGATGGTGATCAACACATCGGGCCGGATCTCGGTGATTGCCTGCGCTGTCTGGGAAATCCGCCGCTTGAGTGCGCGGTAGCGGGGCAGCACCTCCCACAGGCCCATGACCGCGAGTTCGGACATGGGCACGCGGGATTCGAGACCGAGGGCACCCATCTCGGGGCCGCCGATGCCGTCGAACCGGGTACCGGGAGCGAGCTCTGACAATCCCTTCATAAGCGCGGCGCCGAGGCGATCGCCCGAGGGCTCGGCCGCGATCAGGAACACCCGCGGGCCGGCATCGGCTTGTGATACCGGGTCAGTCATCCGGGCGGGACCACAGGAACAGCCCTGCTGCCTCCGCCGCCGCCATGGTCCGCTCTCGGTCCAGCAGCACCGCGTGACCGGCGCGCCAGGCAATTCCGTTCAGTTTGGCGGCGGCCACCTGGTCGATGGTGTCGGGCCCAATGGCCGGCAGGTCGATACGCAGGTCCTGGCCGGGCTTGGGCGCTTTCCACAGCACCCCTCCGCGACCGGAGCGGCTCTGGGCAGTGAATTCCAGCATCGCCGCGGTGCCCGGCAGTGTCTCGACCGCCAGCGTCAGCCCGCCGGCGACGACTGCCCCCTGGCCGATGTCGAGCGCGCCGAGGGTGGCGACGACCTCGGCGGCGCGGGAGGCGTCTGCATCGTCGGCCGCGGTGACCCGGCCGGCGAGGATGCCCGAGGCCGGCAACAATTGCGGCGCGACCTCCCTGAGGCCCGCGACGGCCAGGCCGGCGTCCTCGAAGATGGCGATCAGCTCGCGCAGTGCGGCATCGTCGCCCTGACGCATCGCCATGGCGATCCGCGGCACCAGCCGTGCGGTCAACGGGTCGAACGCCTCAGGATCGAGCGCCGGGCGGCGGACGGCGCCAGCGAACACGACCCGGGTCACGCCCCGATCCATCAGGCCGTCGAGGAACGGGATCAACCGCTCGAGCCGGAAGGTCTCGGCCGCGATGCCGTCGGGGGCAAAGCCCTCCAGCGCGGCGACAATTGGCGCGTCCAGGCCTGCCGCGACCTCGGCAGCCAAGCCGCCGGAGCCGGCGATGATAGCGGTGCGGTTGGCTTCGGGGGTCCCCGGCATCACTCGGCGCCGCCGAGGGGCGTCAGAAAACTGCGCTCGCTGGGGCCGAGGATGAAATCGAGGATGGCGCGCTCACGTGGGCCTGCATCCGGCTGACCGGCAAGGCCGCGGGCCGCCTCGCGGAACGGCCCGTGGCCCAGAGCCGCCAGCATCGCGCGCAAGGCCGACAACTCGCTGCGCGATGCGCCGTGACGCTTGAGGCCGATGATGTTCAGCCCATCCAGCCGCGCTCGCGGGCCCTGCACCAAGCCGAAGGGGATGACGTCGGCCGTCACCATGCTGAGTGCGCCGATCATCGCGCCCTGGCCGATGCGCACGAACTGGTGCACGCCCGAGAGGCCGCCGACCACCACGTCGTCACCGATGCTGACATGCCCGGCGAGGGCAACGTGGTTGACCAGCACCACGCGGTCGCCGACCTGGCAGTCATGGGCGACGTGACAGCCGGTCATGTAGAGGCCATCGTCGCCGACGCGCGTCTCGCCGCCGCCGCCCTCGGTCCCGGGGTTCATCGTCACATGCTCGCGGATGCGGTTGCGGGCCCCGATGACAAGGCGTGTGCGCTCGCCGCGGAACTTCAGATCCTGCGGCGCCTCGCCGATGCTGGCAAAGGGAAAGATGACGGTGCCCGGACCGATCTCGGTCTGGCCGGAGACGACGACATGCGATTTCAGCACCGCGCCGTCGTGCAGAACCACCTCGGGGCCGATGACGCAGAACGGCCCGACCTCGGCCCCCACGCCGATCTCGGCGCCGGGCGCGATCACGGACGTCGGGTGAATACGGGTGTCAGCCATTGCGGCCGGCGTCGCCCTTGAGGTCCATCATGGCCGTGAAATTCGCCTCGGCCGCCGGCTGCCCATCGACCGTTGCCCGGCCGCTGAATTTCCAGACCTTGCCGCCGCCGCGCACCACCTCGACCTCCAGCGACAGCACATCGCCGGGAACGACCATCCGGCGGAACCGGCAATCGTCGATGGCCATGAAATAGGTCAGCGCCGACTTGTCGACCAGATCCATGCTGATGCCGACCAGAACGGCGGCGGTCTGGGCCATTGCCTCGATGATGGTGACGCCCGGCATGATCGGGCGATCCGGAAAATGGCCCTGAAAATGCGGCTCGTTGCAGGTGACGTTCTTGATCCCGACGGCGCGGCTGTTCGGCACGATGCCGGTCACCTTGTCGATAAAAAGGAAGGGGTAGCGGTGCGGGATGATCCGTTTGATCAGGGCGAGATCGGCCTCGGTCGTGGATGGCTGGGCAGGGTTTTGGGGGGTATCGGGCATGTCGCGGTCCATCCAGCAGGGTGGCCCCGTGGGTAGCAACCGCGCGCGGGGCTGGCAAGGTGGCGAGCGGTGGCGCGGCGGCAAGGGAACGCGCCGGCGCGTCAGGCTGCGGTCCAGGTCTGTTCGAGGTCCGGGCCCAATCGGCGGGTTCCAATCAAGCGGAACCGCGGCGCGCCGCTGAGGGCGTCCAGCGACATCGGGCCAATCGCCGCGGCGCCGTCGCCGCCGAGGATCATGCCGGCGCTGTGCAGCACCAGATCATCAATCCGGCCGGCATGGATCAGCGCGGCGGCGAGCGTCCCGCCCCCTTCGCAAAGCACGCGCGTGATGCCCCGCTCTGCCAGCGCGCGAAGTGCGGCATCAATGTCCAGGCGACCTTCGGCGGTTGAAATGACGACGCCCTTGGCACCGTCGGCGGTAGGATCGGCGGCCCCGTGCAGGTGCCAGAATGGTGCGCCCGTCTGCGGCAGGACCGGCAGCGGGCCGCTCGAGAGGACCGCGCGGACCGGCTGGCGCATCGTGCCAAGGCCACGCACATCGAGGCGTGGCAGGTCGGCGCGTGCGGTGCCGCCGCCGACCAGCACCGCGTCGTGCGACAGGCGCAGGGCATGGACGGCGCGCCGCGCCTCCGGGCCGGTGATCCACTGGCTCTGCCCTGAGGCCGTTGCGATCCGGCCGTCGAGCGAGGCTGCGAGCTTCAGCGTGACAAGCGGCAGTCCTTGCGTGACGCGGCGCACAAAGCCGCGGTTCAGTCGCGCGGCCTCGGTGCCGCGCACGCCCTCGGTAACGCGGATGCCGGCCGAGCGCAGCATGTCGTGGCCACGACCGGCGACCCGGGGATCTGGGTCGGTCATCGCGGTTACGACATGGGCGACGCCCGCCGCGATCAGGGCCTCGGCGCAGGGGGGTGTCTTGCCATGGTGGGCACAGGGCTCGAGCGTGACAAAGGCGATGCCGCCGCGCGCCCGCTCGCCGGCCTGCGACAAGGCCCTGACCTCGGCATGGGGGCGGCCACCGGGCTGCGTCCAGCCCCGCCCGGCGACGAGGCCCCCGGCATCGAGGATAACGCAACCGACAGCGGGATTTGGCCAGACATTGCCCAGACCGCGCGCCGCCAGTCGCAGCGCGTGGTCCATGGGCCCGTTCAGCGCATCCGGATCAGGCACACTCACGCATCTCCCGTCTGGGGGCGCAGTTCGGCCACGAAGCGGTCAAAGTCGTCAGCGGCTTGGAAATTCTTGTAAACACTGGCGAAACGGACGTAACCCACGGTATCGATCCGGGCCAGCGTCTCCATGACGATCTCGCCGATGGTCTTGGAGGGTATGTCCGTCTCGCCCAGCGATTCCAGCCGGCGCACGATGCCGGAGATCATCTGGTCGATCCGTTCGGGTTCCAGCGGCCGCTTCTGCATGGCGATCCGGATCGAGCGCGACAACTTGTCCCGATCGAAATCCTCACGGCGGCCGGACGATTTGATGACCACAAGATCGCGCAACTGGACCCGCTCGTAAGTGGTGAACCGCCCGCCGCAGGCCGGGCAAAAGCGGCGCCTGCGGATGGCGACGTTATCCTCGGCCGGGCGCGAGTCCTTTACCTGAGTGTCGATATTGCCGCAGAACGGACAGCGCATCAGGACCCCTCATCTCGGCGGCCGTGCCGCGCTGGACCCCATGACTATAGGTTGGCCCAAAGGGCTTGGGTAGCGGCTGGTGCGGAACACAAAATCAGGGTGCCGTGATGTTGCGGGAAAGCCGCTGTTCAGGCCGACCGGCGGTAGGTGGTCGAGGCATCCAGCAGATGGCGCGTGTAATCCTGCGCGACCGATCCCGCGCGCAACGCCTCGACCGTCAGCGTCTCGACGATCTGGCCCTGCTGCATGACAGCCAGACGCTCGCAGAGGTGCCCGACCACCGCGAGGTCATGGCTGACCATGACGTAGCTGAGGCCATGCTCGGCACGCAGGTCGGCCAGCAGGTTCAGGATCTCGGCCTGAACCGAAACATCAAGGGCCGAGGTCGGCTCGTCCAGCAGCAGCACCTCGGGCTCGGCCGCAAGCGCGCGCGCGATGGCGACCCGCTGCCGCTGGCCGCCGGACAGCTGATGCGGATAGCGAAAGCGGAACCCGCCCCCGAGGCCGACCTGCTGCAGCAACTGGTCGATGCGGGCGTCCACATCGGTCTTGCCCTGCAGATGCAGGGTTTCGCGCAGCACCGCGTCAATCGTGTGCCGGGGATGCAGGCTGGCATAGGGGTCCTGAAACACCATCTGCACCCGGCCCTTGAACGTCGGGCTGCGCCGGATACCCGACAGCTCCTCGCCATCGACGGTGATGTTGCCCGACCAGGTCGGGATCAGGCCGGCGATGGCGCGCAGGATGGTGGACTTGCCCGACCCGCTCTCGCCCACAAGGCCGAAGCTTTCGCCCCGCGCCACGTCCAGCGACACGCCGCGAACCGCATCGACACGTTCGGGCGGATCGCCGAACCAGACGCTCAGATCGCGGATCTGGATCACGGGGTCGGGCACGGCACCGCTCATCGGATGCCACCCGGAAAGGCTTCGATCATGCTGTCCTCGATGATCGCGCCGTCGCGCCACTCGGGCTTGCGGTCCAGCACGGGCAGCCGGTCGACGGGGGCGTACAGCTGCGGCAGGCTGCTGAGCAGGCCGCGCGTATAGGGGTGGCGCGCCTCGTGAAGGCGTGATGCCGTAAGTGTCTCGACCACGCGGCCGGCATACATGATCAGCACGCGGTCGCAGAACTG
Source organism: Paracoccus suum (assembly GCF_003324675.1). NCBI lineage: Bacteria > Pseudomonadati > Pseudomonadota > Alphaproteobacteria > Rhodobacterales > Paracoccaceae > Paracoccus > Paracoccus suum. Next base: position 2,193,331 of record NZ_CP030918.1, on the reverse strand, counting down.
CGAGACGAGATGCAGGTCATGGCTGATGAAGATCAGTCCCATGCCGCGGTCCTGGACCAGATCGTCCATGATCCGCAGGACCTCGCTACGGACCGACACATCGAGGGCCGAGGTCGGCTCGTCGGCGATCAGCACCTCGGGGTTGGGTGCGAGCATCATTGCGATCATGATCCGCTGGCCCATGCCGCCGGACACCTCGTGCGGATAGGCGTCATAAACACGCTCAGGGTCGCGGATGCGGACCGCGCGCAGCATCTCCATCGCCTTGGCACGGGCCTCGACGCGGCTGCCGCCGGCGTGCAGGCGGTAGGCCTCGACGATCTGGTCGCCGACGCGCATCACCGGATTCAGACTGAACTTTGGGTCCTGCATGACCATGCTGATGCGGTTGCCGCGAATGGATCGCATCTGCCGTTCGGGCAGGTTCAGGATATTCTCGCCGTCCAGTTCCATCCGCGCGGCGGTCACGCGGCCGGGCGGCCGTACCAGTCCAAGGATGGCGCGGCCGGTCATCGACTTGCCGCTGCCGGATTCGCCGACCACGCCCAGACGCTCGCGCCCGAGGTCAAAGCTTATGCCGCGCACCGCCTCGAACGGGCCCTGCCGCGTCGGAAAGGTCACGCGTAGATCGCGCACGCTGAGGATCGGAGCGCCGCTCATTCCTTGGACCCCTTGGGATCGAGAACATCGCGCAGCCCATCACCGAGGAAGTTGAAGGCGAGGCTGACCATGAAGATGGCGATACCCGGCATGGCCGCCACCCACCAGAAATCAAGGATATAGGTCCGCCCGTCCGAGATCATGGCCCCCCATTCCGGCGCCGGCGGCTGCGCCCCGAGGCCGAGAAAGCCGAGGCCGGCGGCCGACAGGATGATCCCCGCCATATCCAGCGCGACCCGCACGATCAGCGAGGACAAGCATAGCGGCCAGATATGTCCGATCAGCAGGCGCAGGCGTCCTGCCCCCTGCATCCGCGCTGCGGCGATGAAATCGGCGTTGCGGATGGTCAGCGTCTCGGCCCGCGACAGGCGGGCGTAGGGCGGCCAGCCGGTGATCGCGAGGGCCAGCACCGCATTGGTCACGCTGGGGCCAAGCGCCGCGACAAAGGCCAGTGCCAGGATCAGCTTCGGGAACGCCAGGAAAATGTCGGTGATCCGCATCAGGACCTGGTCGACCCAGCCACCGGCAAAGCCGGCGATCGTCCCGACCAGCAGCCCGATCAGCGGTGAGATCAGGGCGACGGTGCCGACGATGAACAGCGTGATCCGGCTGCCCCAGATCAGCCGCGACAGGATGTCCCGGCCCAGCGCGTCCGTGCCCAGCCAATGCGCCGACGAGGGCGGCTGCAGGCGGTCAGGCAAGCGCTGCGCGAACGGGCTATAGGGCGCCAGTTGCGGCGCAAATATCGCCATGCCAATCAGCAGGATCAGGATGATCAGCCCGAGCACCGCAAGATGGTTCGAGCGGAACACCAGCCAACCCTGGTAGATGGCGCCAAGCCGGGCCTGCCGCGCGGTCTGGGGCGCGGGGCTCAGCAGCCAGGCGCGCAGCGTCGGCTGGGAATTGGTCATGATGTCGGTCACTGCGCCCTCGGGTCCATCACGCGGTAAAGGATGTCGCTCAGCAGGTTCAGCGCCACAAAGCAGGTGCCGACGACAATCGTGCCGCCAAGGACCGCGTTCATGTCGCCGGCCAGCAGCGTCTTGGTGATGTAGCTGCCGATGCCGGGCCAGCTGAAGATGATCTCGGTCAGGACCGAGCCTTCCAGCAGCGAGCCGAAGCTGAGAGCGATGACGGTGATCAGTGGCACCAGGATATTGCCGAAAGCATGGCGCCAGATGACCTTGCTCTCGCTCAGCCCCTTGACGCGCGCAGTGGTGATGTATTCGGCCGACAGCTGCTCCAGCATGAAGCTGCGCGTCATGCGGCTGATGTAGGCGAGGCTGAAGTAGCCGAGCAGGGACGCCGGCAGGATGATGTGGCTGAAGGCATCGCGGAACGCACCCCAGTCGCCGGCGATCAGGGTGTCGATCAGCAACAGGCCCGTGTGGGTCGTGACCATGCCGTCATAAATGATGTCCTGCCGCCCCGGTCCCCCCACCCAGCCGAGGATGCCGTAGAACACAAGCAGGCCCATAAGTCCCAGCCAGAAGATCGGCACCGAATAGCCAACGAGCGCGACTACCCGCGCGACCTGGTCGATCCATCCGCCGCGATTGGCGGCGGCAATCACGCCCAGCGGGATGCCGACGAAGACGCCGATCAATGTGCCGAGGCTCGCCAGTTCCAGCGTGGCGGGGAACACGCGGCGCAGATCCTCGGCCACCGGATGCCCGGTCGAGATCGAGCGACCGAAATCGCCGCGCAGGACATCGCCCATATAATTGAAGAACTGAACGATCAGCGGCTTGTCGAGGCCCATGGCCACGCGCGCCGCCTCGATCTGCGCGGGCGAGGCACGCTCGCCCACCACCTTCATCACGGGGTCGATAGGCATCACCCGGCCGATGATGAAGGTCACCAGCAGCAGGCCCAGCAGCGTCAGCAGCAGGGACAGCAGCAAGCCACCGGTTTTTCTGAGGCGCCGTCCCGTCCGGGTCGCGCCGCGCGGCGCCTTCGGCGGCAGCGCCTGCTGCCCCCCGCCGGTGTCTGTGACGGACAAGACTTACTCGCCCTTGCTGACCTGCTTGTACATCACCCAGGCCACCGAGCCGCCGCCGGACCAGTCCTTCACGCCCTTCTGCATGCCGACCTGCTCGACCCGCTGGAACAGCGGCATGATCGGCGCGGTGTCGTGAAATTCCTTCTGGATCTCGATATACATCTGCTTGCGCTTGTCGCTGTCGGGCTCCAGCAGCGCGGCGTTCACCTTGTCCTGCATCTCCTGCGGGACGGCGTAGGAGTTGCGCCAGGCAATGGTCGAGCCCTTCTCGGCCGCGTTGTCCGGGTTCAGCGCAAAGGCGCTCGCGTTCGTCTGCGGGTCGGAATAGTCCGGACCCCACTCGCCGATGAAGATCGGCACCTGCCGCGCGCGATAAGCGTCCAGCACCTGCGCGCCGGTCATCTGCTCGATGTTCAACGTCAGGCCGGCCTCGGCCATCGCGGCCTGCAAGGTCTGGGCAATGTTGATATATTCCGGCAGGTCGCGGATCTTGGTGGTAATCGTGCCCGAGGTCACGCCGGCATCGGCCAGGATCTTCTTCGCGGCCTCGACATCAAACTTCCACGAGTTGTCGTCCGAGGCACCCAAATAGCCTTCCGGCAGGAAGTTCTGGTGGATGCGCCACTGACCCTTGAGGAAGCTGTTCCCCATGCCCTCGAAATCGATCAGGTGGTGCATCGCCTGGATCACGGCCGGGTTGGACAGGATCGGGTCCTTCTGGCTCATGCCCATGTAGACCATGCGGCCGCGCAACTCGTCCTGGATCTTCAGCTTGTCATTGGCCGCGACTGCGTCGACATCGGTCGGCGACAGGTTGCGCGCGACGTCGATGTCGCCCTGCTCGAGTTGCAGGCGCTGCGAGCTGGATTCGGCCACGTTCTTGACGATAACCCGCTTCAGCTTGGGCGCGCCGCCCCAGTAATCTTCAAAGGCGATGAACTGGACCGCCTCGTTCGGCTTCCACGCGCCGAGCGTGAAGGGGCCTGAACCGGCGTCGTTGGTGGTCAGCCAGGTGTTGGCCAGATCGTCACCCTCGACATGCTGCATCGCCAGTTCCTTGTCGACGATCGAGCCGACGTTGGCGGTCAGACAGTTCAGAACGAAGCTCTCGGCATAGGGCTTGTCCATCGTGATGCTGAGCTTGTTGCCGTCGGCCTTGACCATCTCCTCGACGTTGTCGGCGGTCAGGCCGAACTGCGTCAGGATAAAGACGGGCGACTTGTCCAGCTTGACCGCACGCTGCAGCGACCAGGCGGCATCCTCGGCCCGGACCGGGTTGCCCGAATGGAACTTGACCCCCTCGCGCATGGTGAAGGTGATGGTCTTGCCGTCCTCGCTGACCTCCCAGCTCTCGGCGAGGCTGGGCTGGAAGCCCTTCTCCAGGTCCAGCGGGTCAAAATCCACGAGGCGGTCGTAGAGGTTCTGGTCAACGTCATTGCCCGAGAACTCGAAGCTCTGGCCCGGGTCGAGACTGATGATGTCGTCGATTGTCGCGGCCACGACCAGCGTGTCGGCCGGAGTAGCGGCAAAGGCGGCGGGCGCGAAGGCGACGGCCGTGGCGAAAAGAACCGCGCGGGCGCTGGGCTTCAGAAATGACATGTCGTGGACCCTGTTGCTGTTTCTGGCCTGACGCGACGCGTCGGCTTATGCCGCGAGATTGTCGCAAATGTGACCGTCGGGCAAGGGCCGCTGTGGAGGGTTGGGACGCCCCGCAGCGATCGCGCGGACTGGCTACGGAAAGCAGGTGTCCCGTCGCCGCGCGATACTCAGCGCAGCCTCAGGCGGCGACGCTGTTGCTGCGGGGGATGTAGTTCAGCACCGGGCCCAGCCAGCGCTCGACCTCGGCAATCGGCATGCCTTTGCGCGCCGCATAGTCGCGGACCTGATCTTCCTCGACTTTCGCCACGCCGAAATAATAGGCGTCGGGATGGCCGATATAGATGCCCGAGACGGAAGAGCCCGGCCACATCGCCATGCTGTCGGTCAGTTGGACCCCGGTCGCCGCCGTCGCGTCGAGCAGCGAGAACAGGGTGGTTTTTTCGGTGTGATCGGGCTGTGCCGGGTAGCCGGGCGCCGGACGGATTCCCGCATAGGGCTCGCCGATCAGTTCCTGCGGATCGAAACCTTCGTCCGGCGCGTAGCCCCAGTAGTCGCGGCGCACGCGGGCGTGCAGCGCCTCGGCCATCGCCTCGGCAAAGCGGTCGGCAAGTGCCTGGACCATGATTGCAGAATAGTCGTCGCCCGCGGCACGAAAACGCTCGGCGATGGCCTGTTCCTCGGGGCCGGCGGTGACGACGAAACCGCCGACATAATCGGGCTGGCCGACCGGGGCGACGAAATCCGACAGAGCCACGTTCGGGCGCCCGTCGCGCTTTGTGACCTGCTGGCGCAGCGTGTGGAATGTCGCGAGGGGCATCGCGCGATCCTCGCCGGTCCACAGCTGGATGTCGTCGCCGACCGTGTTGGCCGGCCAGAAGCCCACCACGGCGCGCGGCTTGAACCAGCCCTCGGCCACCACCTTGGCCAGCATCGCCTGTGCGTCGGCGAACAATGCCCGCGCCGCCTCGCCCTGCCGCTCGTCCTCGAGGATGCGGGGATAGACGCCCTTCATCTCCCAGGTCTGGAAGAAGGGCGTCCAGTCGATGTAGCGCGCCAGATCGGCCAGGTCCCAGTGGTCGATCACCCGCGTGCCCAGGAACTGCGGCACCGTCGCCTGGTACGCGGGCCAGTCGACGACCGCGGCGTTGGCGCGCGCCTCGGACAGCGGAAGACGGCGCTTGTCGGCCTCGGCACGGGCGTGGCGCGCGGCAACCTCCTGGTACTCGGCCTGAACGTTGGCGACGTAACCCGCCTTCTGGCCGGACAGCAGGGCCGAGACGACGCCAACCGCGCGGCTGGCGTCGGTGACATAAACGGTCTGCCCGCGGCTGTAGCGCGGGTGGATCTTGACCGCCGTATGCACCCGGCTGGTGGTCGCGCCGCCGATCAGTAGCGGTAGTTCGAACCCCTCTCGCTCCATCTCGGCCGCGACATGGGCCATCTCGTCGAGGCTGGGGGTGATCAGGCCGGACAGCCCGATGATGTCAACATTCTCGGCCCGCGCGACCTCGAGGATCTTGGTCGCGGGGACCATGACGCCGAGGTCGATGATTTCGTAATTGTTGCAGGCCAGGACGACGCCGACGATGTTCTTGCCGATGTCGTGCACGTCGCCCTTGACGGTGGCCATCAGCACCTTGCCGGCGCTGCTGTTGCCGCTGCCGCCGGCAAGGGCCTTTTCAGCCTCCATGTAGGGCAGCAGCAGGGCGACCGCTTGCTTCATCACACGAGCGGATTTGACCACCTGCGGCAAGAACATCTTGCCGGCGCCGAACAGGTCGCCCACGACGTTCATTCCGGCCATCAGCGGCCCCTCGATGACGTGCAGCGGACGTTCGGCCGCCTGCCGCGCCTCCTCGGTGTCGGCGTCGATGTATTCGGTGATGCCGTTCACCAGCGCATGCTCGATCCGCTTTTCGATCGGCCATTCGCGCCAGCTGAGGTCCTTTTCCCGCGCCTTGGTGCCGCCCTCGCCGCGGAAGCGCTCGGCGATCTCCAGCAGGTTCTCGGTCGCGGTGCCGCCGCCTTTGGGCGTGCGGTTCAGGATCACGTCCTCGCAGGCCTCGCGCAGGTCAGGCTCGATCTGGTCATAGACCGCCAACTGGCCGGCGTTGACGATGCCCATGTCCATGCCAGCCTGAATGGCGTGGTACAGGAACACCGAATGCATCGCCTCGCGGACAGGCTCGTTGCCACGGAAGCTGAAGGACAGGTTCGACACGCCGCCGCTGATGTGAACGCCGGGGAGGGTCTGGGTGATGCGACGCGTGGCGTTGATGAAATCGACGCCGTAATTGTCATGCTCTTCGATCCCGGTCGCGATGGCGAACACGTTGGGATCAAAGATGATGTCCTCGGGCGGAAAGCCGACCTCGCCGGTCAGCAGCTCGAAGGCGCGGGTGCAGATCTCGACCTTGCGGTTCTCGGTGTCGGCCTGACCCGTCTCGTCGAAGGCCATCACGACGACCGCGGCGCCATAGGCCCGGCAGAGGCGCGCGTGGTGCAGGAACTGCTCCTCGCCCTCCTTGAGGCTGATCGAGTTCACGATCGGCTTGCCCTGCACGCATTTCAAGCCGGCCTCGATCACCTCCCACTTGCTGCTGTCGATCATCACCGGCACGCGGGCGATGTCCGGCTCGGCGGCGATCAGGTTGAGGTAATCGACCATCGCCTGGCGCGAATCGATCAGGCCCTCGTCCATGTTGATGTCAATGATCGTGGCACCGTTCTCGACCTGGTCGCGGGCGACATCCAGTGCGGCGCTGAAATCGCCGTTGGTGATCAGCTTGCGGAACCGGGCAGAGCCCGTGACATTGGTCCGCTCGCCGACGTTGACGAAGGGAATGTCCTGGGTCAGCACGAACGGCTCCAGCCCCGACAGGCGCATCAGCGGCTCGGGTGCGGCCAGCGGGCGCGGCTTGTAGGGCGCGACCGCGGCGGCGATAGCGCGGATATGATCGGGGGTCGAGCCGCAGCAGCCGCCAACGATGTTGACGAGACCGCCCTTGGCAAAATCCTCGATCTGCGCGGCCATGGCAGCGGGGGATTCGTCGTATTCGCCCATCTCGTTGGGCAGACCCGCGTTCGGATAGGCGCAGGTCAGGGTGTCGGCGATGCCCGCAATCTCGGCCAGGTGGCCATGCATGGCATTGGCGCCCAGCGCGCAGTTCAGTCCGACGCTCAGCGGTTGGGCATGGCGGACGGAATACCAGAAGGCGGTGGGCGTCTGGCCCGACAGCGTGCGGCCCGACAGATCGGTGATGGTCCCCGAGATCATGACCGGCAGGCGCATGCCGTGTTCAATGAACACCTCTTCGCAGGCAAAGATCGCCGCCTTGGCGTTCAGCGTGTCAAAGATCGTCTCGATCAGGATGATGTCTGCGCCGCCCTCGATCAGGCCGCGGATCTGCTGGGCATAGGCGATGCGCAGATCGTCAAAGGTGACCGCGCGATAACCCGGGTTGTTCACGTCCGGGCTGATTGACGCGGTGCGGTTGGTCGGCCCCAACGCGCCGGCGACAAATCGAACGCGCCCATCCTCGGCCGTGGCCCGGTCCAGTGCGCGCCGCGCTATGCGCGCACCGTGGACGTTCAGGTCGTGTACCGACCCCTCCATCCCATAGTCGGCCTGGGCAATCGTGGTCGAGCTGAAGGTGTTGGTCTCGACGATGTCGGCGCCGGCCTTGGCGTAGCGGTAGTGGATTTCCTCGATCGCCTCGGGCTGGGTCAGGATCAGCAGGTCGTTGTTGCCCTGCTGGAGATGGTCGGCATCGCCGTGGTGCAGCGATTGCGCGTGATGACAGGCGCAGCCCGAACCGTGGCTACGTACGCCGGTAAAATCATCCTCGGAAAATCCGAGCTGCTGGATCTGCGTGCCCATGGCCCCGTCGAGGATCAAGATCCGCTCGGCTGCGGCCTTGCGCAGGGCGTCGAACACGGGCGAGAGCGGCAGGGACATGGCTAGGGTTTCCGGCGGAAAAGGGGCCAGCCTGTCTAACGCCTGACGCAGGATGAGGGAAACGCATAATCCTCACCCAAATCATGAGCCGCGCTCACGCTGGGTTTGGGGTACATGCTGTGCTTGCACACGGTGAGCAGGCTTATTATATCGCCGCTCATGGAACATCCCGCCCACGGCCTTGCCGTCATGATGCATCATATTGGCCGCCGCCTCAGCCGCCGCTTCGAGGAGCGTACGCGCGACCGGTCGCTAACCAGCGCGCAATGGCGTCTGCTGGTGCTGCTGCGCCGCGCCGGCGAGATGCGGCAGGCGCGCCTCGCCGAAGCCTTGGAGATCGAGCCGATCAGTGTCTCGCGCATGATCGACCGGATGGAACAGGGTGGCTGGGTCAGCCGCGAGCCCGATCCGACCGACCGCCGCGCCCGCATCGTCCGGCCCACCGCGCGCGCGATGAACTCGCTCTCGCGGCTGGGGGACGTGGCCGAGGCGGTCTATGCCGAGGCGCTGCGCGGCTTTTCGCGGTCCGAGATCGACACCCTGATGGGTCTGATCGACCGCATGAACCTGAACCTTGCGACCGCTGACGGCGAGACGGCCTGCGGCACATCCAAAATCGGAGCTGAGGCATGAACGCCGAGACACCCCTTGATTCGAGCAATGCCAAGGCTGCTGCCGAACCGATGAAACCCGCGACTGCGCCCCCTGCCCCGGCCATCGCCCCGACCGTCGAGCCCGCGCCAAAGCGCGGCCGCCGGCGCATCCTCATGTTCTCTGTCCCGATGCTGCTGGCATTGGTGGGCGGGTATGTCTGGCTCAGCGGCGGGCGCTACGAGGAAACCGATAACGCCAACCTGCACCAGGCCCGGCTGCTGATCGCGTCCGATCTGTCCGGCCGGGTCGCCGAGGTGGGCGCGGTGGACAACCAGCCCGTCGCCAAGGGTGCGTTGCTGTTCCGCGTCGATCCCGAGCCCTACAAGCTGGCCCTGCAACAGGCCGATGCATCGGTCGCTGCCGCCCGTGTGCAGGTCGCGCAGCTGAAGGCGGCCCTGTCGGCGGCCGATGCCCAGCGCAATCTGGCGCAGGGCGATCTGGACTTCGTCGAGACCGAGGCCCAACGCCAGGCGACGCTGACAAAGCGCGGCGTCAGCAGCGCGGCCAACCAGGACAGCGCCCAGCACGACCTGCTGCGCGCCAAGCAGGCGCTCGCCGCGGCCGATGTCGGTGTGCAGGGCGCGGCCGCCGCACTTGGCGGCGATCCGCAGGCGCCGGTCGACAGCCATCCGCTGGTGCTCCAGGCCATCGCTGCCCGTGACAAAGCCGCCTACACCCTGACCCAGACCGAGGTGCGCGCGCCGATGGCGGGGATTGTCTATCAGGCCGCGTCGTTCCGCCCCGGCCAATTCGTGGCCGCGGGCTCGCCCGCCTTCTCGCTGGTCGCGACCGGCGATTCCTGGGTCGATGCCAACTTCAAGGAAACCCAGCTGGAGGCCCTGCGCCCCGGCGAGCCGGCAGAGGTCGAGTTCGACGCTTTTCCGGGCCGCACCTACCACGGCACTGTCCAGGCGGTTGGCGCCGGCACCGGGGCGGAATTCTCGCTGCTTCCGGCCCAGAACGCGTCCGGCAACTGGGTCAAGGTCACCCAACGCGTGCCGGTTCGCCTGCGTCTGACCGAAGGGCAGGAAATTGGCGACCTGCGCTCGGGCCTCAGCGCGACGGTCAAGGTCGATACCGGCCGCCAGACCGGCCTGCAGCGGCTGGGTGATCGCGCGAATGCCGCGGCGGCCAAGATCGGCAATGGCAAGGCGACCGCCGGCGCAAGCGTGACCACGACAACCAAGACCACCGGCCCCTCGGACGCGGCGCATCTGCCGGCGACGCTTCCGGCCGCCGCCCCGCCCCCCGTCACCACGGCCCCTGCCCCGGTGACGCCTGACGGCACCACCGGCACGCCGGCCACGGCAGCGCCATGAGCCGCGCGCCTGCCATGGCGGGCGCGGCCCCCTCCGGCGCGGCCACGGCGTCACCCCGCCCGCAGCCCGGCCGCGCCTCGATCGAGGTCAACAACAAGGGCCTGATCACCATCTCGATCATGCTGGCGACGGTGATGCAGGTGCTGGACACCACCATCGCCAACGTCGCCCTGCCCTCGATGCAGGCCGACCTGGGGGCATCCGCGGACACCATCAACTGGGTGCTGACCAGCTATATCGTCGCCGCCGCAATCATGACGCCGATGACTGGCTGGCTGGCCGACCGGATTGGCCGCAAGCGGCTGTTTCTGGTGTCGGTGGCAGGCTTTGTCGTCGCCTCGCTGGCCTGCGGGCTGGCCTGGAACCTCAACAGCATGGTCGCCTTTCGCCTGCTGCAGGGCGTGTTCGGCGCGGCCATTGTGCCGCTGTCCCAGACCTTCATGCTGGACATCAACCCACCCGAAAAGCAGGGCCAGGCCATGGCGCTGTGGGGCGCCGGAATCATGGTCGGCCCGATCATCGGCCCCACCTTGGGCGGCTGGCTGACCGAGAGCTTTGACTGGCGCTGGGTGTTCCTCATCAACCTGCCGGTCGGCATCGCCGCCTTCCTCGGCTGTCTGGCCACGCTGCCCGAAAAGGCCACCGTGCGGCGTTATTTCGACCTGATCGGCTTTGCCTTCATCGCCCTCGGGGTCGGCTCGCTGCAACTGATGCTGGACCGGGGCGGCGAGGTCGACTGGTTCAACTCGACCGAGGTCTGGATCGAGCTTGGCCTCGCCATCACCGGCTTCTGGGTTGCCATCGTCCATATCGCCACCGCGCAAAAGCCGTTCCTAGAGCCGCGCATGTTCCGCGACCGTAACTTTTCGACGGGACTGGTGCTGATCTTCGTGATCGGCGTCGTGTTGCTTGCCAGCATGGCGCTGTTGCCGCCGATGCTGTCGCGCATCTACGGCTATCCGGTCATTACCACCGGCCTTGTTATGGCCCCGCGCGGGGTCGGAACGATGTTCTCGATGATCCTCGTCGGGCGGCTGGTGCAGATCGTCGACCCGCGGGCGCTAATCGTCACGGGCCTGCTGCTGACCTCGTGGTCGCTGTATCTGATGACCGGGTTCAGCCCCGATATGTCGAACCGCCTAATCATCGAGAGCGGCATCATCCAGGGCATTGGCCTCGGTCTGGTGTTCGTACCGCTGTCCACCGTCGCCTTTGCCACCATCGAGCCGCGGCTGCGCGCCGACGCGACCGCCCTGTTCAGCCTTGTGCGCAACATCGGCAGTTCGATCGGGATTTCGGTCGTCTCGTTCCTGCTGACGCGCAACGTGCAGGTGAACCATGTCGAACTGTCGGCGCTGATCGTGCCCACCGCGCCCGAGGTGCAATCGATGCTGCCGGTCGCAGGCCGCCTGCCGGGCGGCAGCGCGCTGGCGGTGCTGGACGGGATGATCAACGTTCAGGCGTTGATGATCAGCTATCTCAACAACTTCCTGGCGATGATGTGGGTGACGCTTGCGGCCCTGCCGCTGGTGTTTTTGCTCCGCCGGCCCAAGCGTGGTGGCGGCCCTGCGGCGGCCGCGCATATGGACTAGGCACGTCGCACAGCGGGCCTGAAAAAAGGCCCGAGGGTTCACCCCTCGGGCCAAGTCTTGTTCTGCTCGCGGTTTGCCGCCTGTTTACCCCCGCGTGCGGGGATTACTTGTCCTGACGCTTGTCAGGCTCTTTCGCGACGCCCTTGAAGGGCTTGTCATCGGCCTTGCGGTCCATGAACTCGCCCGTGGTCCGGTCGCGCTTGGTGTGGTGACCGTCCTCGCCCTTGATCTGGGTGCGATCCTTGACCGAACCGATACGGTGGCCGTCCCCGGTGTTTGTCGCCATGACGCTTCTCCCTTCGATCAGCTGCAGCCGCTGGTGCCGCCGCAGGTGTTGCACTTCATGCAGGTGCCGTTGCGCACCAGCGTGAAGTTGCCGCATTCGCCGCAGGCCTCGCCCTCGTAACCCTGCATCTTGGCCTTTGCGCGGGCATCCATGGTGACGGTCATCGACGCCGCCTCGAAGCTGACCGCACCCTCGGCAAATCCGGCGCTGGTCGCCCGGCCCAGCGCAGTCGACGAGGCGCCGCCCTGCAGGACCATCAGCTCTTGCGGAAGGCGCTTCCTCAGATAGCCGGTGCTGCTGATCTGGCGCAGCATCTCCAGCCCCTTGGATTTCTCCTCGCTGACCTCGGCGATGTTGCGGCCCTCGGCGACGCCGCCGCCAAGGTCGTCAAAGCTGGCGCCCTCCGGTTTGACATGCGCCAGGTCGGTGCGGTCGAGGTAGCTGACCGCGAGTTCGCGGAACACATAGTCGAGGATCGAGGTCGCCGACTTGATGCTGTCGTTGCCCTGGACCATGCCTGCGGGCTCGAACTTGGTGAAGGTGAACGCGTCCACGAACTCCTCCAACGGCACGCCGTATTGCAGGCCGACCGACACCGCGATGGCGAAGTTGTTCATCATCGCGCGGAAGCCGGCACCTTCCTTATGCATGTCGATGAAGATCTCGCCCAAGGAGCCGCTGTCGTATTCGCCCGTCCGCAGATAGACCTTGTGGCCGCCGACGATGGCCTTTTGGGTATAACCCTTGCGCCGGCCGGGCAGCTTTTCGCGGTGACTGCGGACCATTTCCTTGACGATGATCTTTTCGACCACCTTCTCGGCCATGACCGTGACCTTCTCGTGCAGCGAGCCGGTGGCCATGACCTCCTCGGCCTCGTCGTCATCCTCGACCAGCGCGGATGCGAGCGGCTGGCTCAGCTTGCTGCCGTCGCGGTAGAGGGCATTGGCCTTGATCCCGAGGGACCAGGACAACTCGTAGGCGGCCAGCGCATCGCTGATGCTGGCATCGTTGGGCATGTTGATCGTCTTGCTGATCGCGCCCGAGATAAAGCTCTGCGCCGCCGCCATCATCCGGATGTGGCTGTCGACCGACAGATAGCGCGTGCCGGTCCGGCCGCAGGCATTGGCGCAGTCGAACACCGGGTAGTGCTCAGGCTTCAGATGCGGAGCGCCCTCAAGGGTCATGGTGCCGCAGACATGATCGTTGGCAGCAGCGATTTGCGCCTTGGTGAACCCGAGGTGTGCAAGCAGGTCGAAGGTCGGGTCAGCCAGCCGTTCGGCCGGAATACCCAGCGTGCCGCGGCAGAAATCCTCGCCCAGGGTCCACTGGTTGAACACGAAGCGGATGTCGAAGGCCGAGGCGAGCGCGCCCTCGACCTTTGCGATCTCGGTCGGACCGAAGCCGTGACCGGCGAGCGCGGTGGGGTTGATATGCGGGCAGTTGCCCAAGGATGCGTGACCCACGGCATGGGCGACGATCTCGGCCGCCTGAGCCGGACCATAGCCGAGGACCCGCAGCGCCTCGGGGACCGACTGGTTGATGATCTTGAAATAGCCGCCACCGGCCAGCTTCTTGAACTTGACCAGGGCAAAGTCGGGCTCGATCCCGGTAGTGTCGCAATCCATCACCAGGCCAATAGTCCCCGTGGGGGCGACAACGCTGGTCTGGGCGTTGCGATAGCCGTGCGCCTGGCCGAGGCGCAGCGCCTCGTCCCAAGAGGCGCGGGCCAGATCCACCAGCCGGCGGTCGGGGCAGTGCGCCGCGTCGAGCGCGACGGCCGGGACGTTCAACCCCTCATAGGCCGTGCCATGCGCCGCAGCGCGGTGGTTGCGAATGACGCGCAGCATGGCGTCGGCATTGCGGCCATAGCCGGGGAACGCGCCAAGCTCGCCCGCCATCTCGGCCGAGGTGGCATAGGCAACGCCGGTCATGATCGCGGACAGCGCGCCGCACAGCGCCCGCCCCTCGGCGCTGTCATAGCCAAGGCCCATGTTCATCAGCAGGCCGCCGATATTGGCATAGCCAAGGCCAAGCGTGCGGTAGTCATAGCTGCGCTGGGCGATCTCCCTGGAGGGGAACTGCGCCATCAGCACGCTGATCTCCAGCGTCACGGTCCACAGGCGCGTCGCGTGGACATAGGCATCCGCGTCAAAGCGGCCGTTGGCCCAGAAAGTCAGCAGGTTCATCGACGCCAGATTGCAGGCGGTATCGTCGAGGAACATATATTCGCTGCACGGGTTCGAGCCGCGGATCGCCCCGTCCGCCGGACAGGTGTGCCAAGCGTTGACCGTATCGTGGAACTGGATACCCGGATCCGCGCAGGCCCAGGCGGCATGGCCGATCTGGTCCCACAGATCGCGCGCCCGCACCGTCTTGGCGGTCTTGCCATCGGTGCGGCGCAACAGGGCCCAGTCGGCGTCGTCATGCACGGCCTTCAGGAAGGCGTCGGTCACACGGACGGAGTTATTGCTGTTCTGGCCCGAGACGGTGACATAGGCCTCGCTGTCCCAGTCGGTATCGTAGGTCGGGAATTCAATCGAATCAAAACCCTGCCGGGCGTATTGCAGAACCCGGTTGATGTATGTCTCGGGGATCATGGCCTTCTTGGCCGACCGGATCGCGCCCTTCAGCGCGGCGTTCTTCGCCGGGTCGGTGGCGTCCTCAATGCTGCCGTCCCATCCCTTCACGGCAGTGAAGATCCAGTTCAGCTTCTGCTCATGCGCCTTGCTGCCGGCGACGAGGCTGGCCACCTTCTGCTCCTCGATGACCTTCCAGTTGATGAAGGCCTCGATATCGGGGTGGTCCATGTCGCAGATGACCATTTTGGCGGCGCGGCGCGTGGTGCCGCCCGATTTGATGGCGCCCGCCGCCCGGTCGCCGATCTTCAGAAAGCCCATCAGGCCCGAGGATTTGCCGCCGCCCGACAGCCGCTCGCCCTCGCCGCGCAGAGACGAGAAGTTGGTCCCGGTGCCGCTGCCGTATTTGAAGAGTCGCGCCTCGCGGACCCACAGATCCATGATGCCGCCGTCGTTGACCAGATCGTCGCTGACCGACTGGATGAAGCAGGCATGCGGCTGCGGATGTTCGTAGGCCGAGGTCGAGGCGGTCAACTTGCCGGTCTTGTAGTCGACATAGAAATGCCCCTGCCCCGGTCCGTCGATGCCATACGCCCAGTGCAGCCCGGTGTTGAACCACTGGGGGCTGTTCGGCGCGCCCATCTGCCGGGCCAGCATGTGGCGCATTTCGTCGTAGTAGGCTTCCGCGTCGGCCTCGGTGGTGAAATAGCCGCCCTTCCAGCCCCAATAGGCCCAGGCCCCGGCCATGCGGTCGAACACCTGGCGGGCCGAGGTCTCGCCCACGAACCGTTGGTCCTCCGGCAGGCTGGCCAGCGCCGCCTCGTCGGGGATGCTGCGCCACAGGAACTCGGGGACGTCCTTTTCACGGACGCGCTTCAGTCGCGCGGGAACGCCGGCCTTGCGGAAATATTTCTGGGCGATGACATCGCTGGCGACCTGGCTCCAGCCGCGGGGGACCTCGACTGCCTCGTTGCGGAAGACGACAGTCCCGTCCGGGTTGCGGATTTCCGAGGTGGTGATGGTAAAGCCGATACCGCCATAGGCGTTGCCCTGGCCGCCCTTGGCCTCGGAGGTGAAATGCCGTTCGATCTGCATGGCTGCGCCCCTGTCCCTCGTCCCGCGACCCGGCTGTTCGCCATGTGCCGCCACCCGCTGCACCGGCCCAAAGTCCACCCCGCCTCTGCCGTCAGCAGAAGGGGCCGCGTCCCAATGGGATGCGGTAGGCGGATGAAGGGGTCGGTGCTTGTCCGCACCACATCTTGTGGTGCCGTAAACCTTTTACACTAAGTGCCGCGTTCGCGCAGCCATCGCAACGAATATTTTTCGCACTTTAGCGAAGGGTTTTCGTTGACAGGTCGGCGGTCCACAGACGGCGCCACAAGGCGGGACAGGCCGCGCGCCAACAGTTGCAAGGGCTTGCGGCATCACCTTGCGAGTCGTTCCGGAGTTGTCCCCAGACCTGTCCTCACGCCCTGGCGATGCTGTGGCAGCCGGATTGTGTGACGATTAAATCAAGGGGCTCGTCCGTGTCTTCGACCGGAATCAGCGGCAGGCGTTGCGCCTCGAAGGCGAATCCCACTGCAAGCACTGGGGCTGCGCGCCGCAGTTGCGCTAGCGTGCGGTCATAGAAGCCGCCGCCATAGCCCAGCCTTCCCCCGGACCCGTCAAATCCGGCCAAGGGCACCACCACAATATCTGGGGTCACAACTGGGGCTGATTCGGGCGGGTGGGTGGTCCCCAAGGCGCCCCCCTCCAGCGCATCGCCCCCACGCCAGAGGCGAAACGCAAGCGGCGCCGCCGGGGCCATCACGACGGGCAGGCAGACGGGACCGCTGTGCCCGGAAAGCGCGGGGCGCGGATCGGCCTCGCCGCGCATCGGAACATAGCCTGCGACCACGACCTCCGGATGGCGCGCCAGCAGCGCCGCAAGATGCGCATTCATCGCCGCCTCTGCTACGTCGCGGTTTTGCACCGCGGCCCGGGCGGCCAATGCCTGCGCCCGCAGCGCGGATTTCAGAGAAGGATCCATGTCGCGAGCGACAGGAAGGCAAAGAAGCCCATGACATCGGTCAGCGTCGTCACGAATGTCCCCGAGGCGAGCGCCGGGTCGAGGCCCAGACGGCTCAGCGTCAGCGGCACCAGAACGCCCCCGAGTGCCGCGACGATCTGGTTCACGATCATCGCGCCCGCCAGGACCACGCCCAGCCAGGGGCTGCCGAACAGCAGACTGCCCCCGAGCCCGAGGATGAGGGCGAGCCCGAGGCCGTTCAGCATGCCCGCCAGCAATTCGCGCAGGACGACGCGGCGGGCGTTGCCGCTGGTCAGGTCGCGTGTGGCAAGCGCACGCACTGCCACCGCCAGCGACTGCGTGCCGGCGATGCCGCCGGTCGAAGCGACGATGGGCATCAGCGCCGCCAGCGTCACCAGCGAGGTGATGGTGTGTTCGAACCGCGAGATGACGAGGGCCGACAGCGAGGCAGTAAACAGGTTGACCACCAGCCACGGCAGGCGTTGCCGCGCGGTCTGAATTGCGTTGTCGGTGACATGGCTCTCCTCGCCCACACCGGCGAGCTTCAGCATGTCCTCCTCGTGCTCCTCGTCCAGCACGGCCATGGCGTCATCGATGGTGATGATGCCGACCAGCCGGTCGTGAGAGTCGACGACCGGCGCCGAGATCAGGTGGTACTGGTTGAACGCATAGGCGACGTCGCCCT
Organism: Paracoccus suum; assembly: GCF_003324675.1. NCBI lineage: Bacteria > Pseudomonadati > Pseudomonadota > Alphaproteobacteria > Rhodobacterales > Paracoccaceae > Paracoccus > Paracoccus suum. The sequence goes on along the minus strand of NZ_CP030918.1, from coordinate 2,175,971 downwards.
CGTACTCGTCGGCGTCGATGGTGCGAAAGCTGTCCTCGGTGATGTCGGCCAGACGGACGTTGCGCGCGGAACTCAGCAGCCGGCCCAGCGTCACATAGCCCGTTGGATGGCGGCGAGGATCCACCAGAACCACATGGTAGAACTGGTCCGGCAGCTCTTCCTCGCGGCGCAGGTAGTCGATGGTCTCGCCCACGGTCCAGTGGCCGGGCGCGGTCACCACCTCGGATTGCATCAGGCGGCCGGCCGAATATTCGGGCCAAGCCAGCGACTGTTCGACCGCGGCGCGGTCGGATTCGTCGAGCGCGGCGAGGATCTCGGCCCGGTCCGGGGCGTCGAGGTCCTCGACCAGGTCGACGACATCGTCGGTGTCCATCTCGCGGACGGCCTCGGCGACCACCTCGCGGGGCAGTGCGTCGATCACCTCCTCGCGGATGGCTTCGTCGATCTCGGACAGGATCTCGCCGTCGATCTCGCCGGAATAGAGTCGCAGCAAGGCGCGCCGCCGCGTCGGGGTCAGCTGCTCGATGATGTCTGCGATGTCGGCGGCGTGCAGCGGCTCCAGCAGGGCATCCAACTGCGGGCCGTCATCGGCGTCAACAGCGGCTTCGATGGCCACGACTTCGGCCCGCGAGGGGGCGAAGTCGTCCTCGTCCTCGGCCTCGGCGGTCTGCGGGGCGCGGTCGTTCACTGGGCACCCAGCAGGTGCAGGGCCGCGGCATGCAGGGCGGGACTGGCGGCAGCGATGATCTGGCCGCCCGGCTCGGCCGGGCCGCCCTGCCAGTCGGTGACGATCCCGCCGGCGGCGCGGATCACGGCGATGGGTGCTACGACGTCATAGGTCTGCAATCCGGATTCGACCACCAGATCGACATGCCCGGCGGCCAGCAACGCATAGGCATAGCAATCAAGGCCATAGCGCGTCAGTCGGACTGCGCCCGCGACACGGGCAAAGGCTGCCGCCGCGCCCACGCCCGAGAGTTCGGGAAAGGTCGTCATCAGGATGGCGTCCGCCAGATCGACGTCGGTGCGGACGCGCAGCGGATGGCGGCCGCGAGGGCCCGTCACCTCGGCCACCTGCAGCCCGCCGGCAAATCGCTCGTCGGTGAAGGGCTGGTCGACTAGGCCGAACAGCGCTTGGCCATCGCTGTCCGTCACGCCGATCAGGGTGCCCCAACTGGGCGCGCCGCTGATGAAGGCGCGGGTGCCGTCGATCGGATCCAGCACCCAGGTCATCCCGCTAGTGCCAGGGGCCGCACCGTATTCCTCGCCGATGATGGCATCGTGCGGCCGGCGCACGGCCAGGATGTCGCGCATGGCACGCTCGGCCGCGCGGTCAGCCTCGGTGACCGGGTCATAGCCCTTCGTCAGCTTGTTGTCCGGCTTCAGCGCCGGGCTGCGAAACAGCGGCAGGGTCTGTGCCCGCGCGGCATCCGCCAGCGCGTGAGCGGTAGCGACGATGTCGGCTGCGTCATCATCCATGCCAGGCCCCCGATCCCGATTGCGCGCGCCGGCGGTCTAACCGCAAAGCGCGCCGCAGGCCAGAGGACCAGGGCGCGAACAAAGAAACCCGACCCCTCGCGGGGCCGGGTTTTCTGTCCGAGCCGCCCGGTGTCAGGCGGCGTCGGATAGGACCCGTGCCAGCTCGAAAATCTGGCGGCGCTGGGCCTCGGGCATCGCGTAATACGCACGCACCAGCTGCAGCGCTTCCTTGTCGGCGAGGATATCACCCTCGATCCGACCGGTCGGGACGCCGCCGGTTTCCAGGCCCTCGAAACAGAAGGACACCGGAACCTCCAGCGCGTGGGCAATGTCCCAAAGGCGGGAGGCCGAGACGCGGTTCGCACCCGTCTCGTATTTCTGGATCTGCTGGAACTTGATCCCGACCTTCTCGGCCAACTGCTGCTGCGTCATGTCGATCATCCAGCGGCGATGCCGGATGCGCTTACCTACATGAACATCTACGTTGTGTGTCATCTCACTTCCTCACCCGCTGCTGAGGTGGGTAGCGCTGGTCCTGTGTGCCAGCGAGGAAAAAAACAGTGAACTGGCGTGAACCTGCCGAAATATACAGGTCCTTAACATTAAATTAGGTCAACAACCGTGACGGGTGCCGTCCACGGATGCCTCGCGCCGCCAAAAGGTCCCCAGATTCATGCGAATCAGCCAGCGGTGAAAGGCATGAACAGGTTAACTCACCTTGCGGGGTGCCCGACTGAATAGGGATTAACAAGTGTTAACAACGCCGGCCGGCGGAACCCCGCCTTCAACCTATGCCTGCAGAACTGCCGGCCCGGGCAAAAGATGAGGTGCCAACGCGTTTGTCAGCCAGGCGGCGTTGAATTTTCAGACGGCTACACCGATATTGTCCGCAAGCGGACGGCCCAGAGGGCCGCCCCCGTGACACCCATGACGGACATCCGGAGGGCATTTGCTCATGGCCGAATACAACACGATCCGCCAGCCTCAGGTGGGCACGCGCGGGGCGGTCTACGACGAGGGGCTGCGCGCCCATATGAACAAGGTCTATGGCCTGATGGCCACGGGCATGGCCATCACCGCACTCGCCGCGTGGGCGATCAACGGGCTGGCAGTCATCGATACTGATCAGGGTCGCACGCTGACCGACTTCGGTCGCGCTATCTACGCCTCGCCCCTCAAGTGGGTCATCATCTTCGCCCCGCTGGCGATGGTCATGGCATTCGGCGCTGCGCTGAATCGCCTGTCGATCTCTGCCGCGACGACAATGTTCTACGCCTTTTCGGCGATGATGGGCCTATCGCTCAGCTCGATCCTGCTGATCTACACCGGCTATTCGGTGGTACAGACCTTCCTGGTCACAGCGATCGCCTTCGCCGGCCTGTCACTCTACGGTTATACGACCAAGCGTGACCTGTCGGGCTTTGGCACCTTCCTCGTGATGGGTGTGATCGGCCTGATCGTCGCGATGGTGGTGAACCTGTTCCTGCGCTCGCCGGCGATGCAGATGGCGATCTCGGCAATTGGCGTGCTGCTGTTCGCCGCGCTGACCGCGTTCGACACGCAGAACATCAAGCGCGCCTACCTGGAGCTGGCGAACACCGACAGCGATTTCCTCGGCAAGGCTGCCATCATGGGCGCGCTGCAGTTGTACCTGGACTTCCTGAACCTGTTCCAGTTCCTGCTCAGCTTCATGGGCCAGCGCAACTGATCCGTACCTTAAATCGCACAGAACGAAGGCCGGGGATTTTCCCCGGCCTTTTCATTTGCGCTTCTGATCCGCGGGCTGGCGACCCCGGCAGGATTGCAAGAGAGCAGCAGTCTCAATGGGTTGCCCTGTATCACGCGGGAAAAGCGCGCCTTGATAAATCAATGGGTTGCGCCAGAGAGTGTATCACCCTTGAAACCCTGCCCGCGGAGCCGGAGCCCCTCTAGTCGGACGATCCGCGGCGGTCTACGGTCGGTCGCGCGGCGCGAATCCACGGCCGGAAGCAACGAGACAAATATGCCTTTGAAGCATTAGATCGAACAGCTCGACCGAGCGCTCTCGGCGTTTGGCGACGGTTGAGGCAGGGGCCGCAAATTCTATTCGGCTCGCTCAGCGGTGGCGCTGGCTGGTTCGAGTGGAGCGACTCCATGTCGGTTGCGCGGGACAAACTGCAACTGGCAGCGGCGATATACCTTTTCGATACAATTGTGCAGAATTGGGACAGATGCGCAGCCAACCCCAACTTGCTCGTCAAAGGTGATCAGTTCTTGATGATTGATCACGGGGAAGCCTTTGTTGCTGCGACCGGGACAGATGTCGAACGCGACTATCATAAGATACCCTGGCACCTTGGAGGTGTTGAAAATCATGCGGGGGAGTACGAGATGCACCCTCTCTGGCCAAAGCTGCGCCCCAAGACCCACGTGAACTTCGCGGCAGCGGCAGGACTGTGGAGGGCCTTGCCGGACGACACCTTCGCCCTTATCGCTGATGATGTTCCCGGCTGCTGGAACAAGGTAGCAGCTTCGCGGATTGCCCACTATACGGCGGAGGCAGTGGCAAACGTGGACGCAATCGTCGCCAACATAGAGCATAATTTCGACCGATGACCAAGCATGCCTACTCTTACGCAGTTTTACAGTACCGCCACGACGTCTGGGTCGGCGAGGCGCTGAACGCGGGTGTGCTGCTGCTCAGTGAGGGTGCGCGATTCCTGAAGCTCAAAGCCCGGACAGGTCAAGGGCGACTCGCAAACGCCTACCCCGATCTGAACCACGGGGCGCTGCGTGACGCAGTGAAGGCCTTGGAACGACGCTTCGACAAAATCGCAGCCGCCTCAGGACTGTTGATGCCCAGTGGCAGCGCGATCGACATTGGCCGAAAGGTACTCATTCCTGACGATAGCAGCCTGTCATGGGGCATGACGGGATCGGGTGTCGCCGATGACCCTGAAGCCGCCTTGGAGAAGGTTTATGCTCGGTTTGTCGGACGATATGACAAAGCGGCGGGGCGAGAGGTTCGCACTGATGAAATGGTCTTCGAGAGCGTTCGACGAAAGTTAGAAATCGCCGAGCTGCATGATCGTTTGCAGCCTCATGTAGTGCGCTCTAAGTTCGCGGCGATCGAGTTTGAACACGCCATTCAGAACGGTGTGTGGCATGTGATACAGCCACTTTCATTCGACTCCGCTGATGAAGAGCGCATGATGGATAAGGCCGCTAAGTGGGCTGGGCGTCTACAGGGGATCGCAGAATGTGAGGGCAAGGTGCGCCCCTACTTTGTGACGGGAAAACCCTCGATTCAGTCACTCATGCCTCGGTACCGTAAAATGGTCGAGTTTCTGCGCGCCAGTCCCTTGCAGCCAGTGGTGATGGACGAAGCTCACGCCGGCGACTTGGTTGCAGCAGTTGCCGAGAATATCACCTGACGTTCTCCTGGATCGCGCCGCCCCCGAGCCGATCGAGGGATAAATGCACGACCTGAGCGCTCGGCCCCTCGCCGGAGGGCACTGGATTCGATTCGAGTGCGGGTGCGGTCATGTGGGTGAGGTGGAACTGCCCTCCGGCCCGTGGCGGCCCCGAGACGAGCGGCTTGCCCGCGCCCGGTGCAGCGTGTGCGACCGGCGCGGGGCGATCTCCATGACGGTGATGCGCGAGACGACCGTGCCCGGAATGCGTCCGCCCGGCGCGCCAGAGCGGCCGGTTTAGTTTCTGATAGCCATCGCCTCGGTCAACGCCTCGGCGAGCGGATCGCCCGCCTCGACGGCTACCGGCATCGGTGCTGCCTTCGCGCCCATCTTGGCCACGATCATCTGGGTGATCTGGTCCCGCGCCGCGTCCGCGTTCGTCTTGAAGAAGTGCTTGATCGCGCCGGGCACCGACTTCTCGACATAGGACAGCGCGAGGTCGATTGCCGCCACGCCGGGCACAGTGCCAACGGCAAGCTCGCCTGCGGCGAGCGCCCGGTCGACGCCGGTGTCGATCGCCTTGTGCAGCGCGTCTCGGTTCCGCTGGTCGGAGTAGAGGCGCGCCACCAGCGGGATATAGCGGGCCAGCAGAGTGAGGACAGCGGCCGCGCCGGCCTCGATAATGAGGGTGAGGGCCGGCTGCAGCCATTCGAGGATCAGGTGAGTCATGTTATGCTCCGAAGATACGGGTCAGCCACGCCCAGAAACTGGTCTGGGCGGCAGGTTGCGCTGCGGGATCAGGCGTGGGACGCGGCAAAGGCCGCTGAGAGGCCATCTGGAGCGCGCGGGCGCGCACGGCGGCAACGCGGCGGCTCCAGCCCACGCCGAAGTGCGGCCAGGTGCCGAGCCGGCGCAGGAAGGCCAGACGCGCGTCGCAGGCACGGTCGATCGCGACGACAGCGGGGGTCTCGGTCGCGGCGATCAGAGTGCGCTGGCCAATCTTGCCGTCGATCTCGAGCCCGCCGATTCCCGCTTGCAGCCACTCCGCGCCCCGCCGGGGCCCGCTGTTGACTGCACCGTCGAAGGCCACCAGATCCAGCCCGGGCGGCAGCGCGTCGCCCTGCACGGCGTCCCAGAAGTCGCGCCGGTAAAGGACAGCGGCGCGGGCGCGGGTCATGCCCTTGATGTTCTCGTTGGGGTAAGTTCGGCGGGAAATGCCCATGTTGGTTTCCCCGCCTGGGTCGCGCGGATCGTTGACGTATCCGCCCTCGTGCTTGAGAACCTCAGAAAGGCATTCCTCGAAGTTTCCTCGCATGGTAGACTGTCCTTGTGTCACGAAGTGAGGTGTTGGAATGGTTGCGGCTATCGACATCACCGGCGAGCGGTATGGACGGCTCGTAGCGGTTCGCCGTCTTCCGCCCGTTCGCGGAAAGACGTTTTGGCTTTGGCGATGTGACTGCGGGAACGATTATGAGTGTCGCCTAGAGAACGTCAGGCACTCACACACGCGCAGTTGCGGATGCAAAAAGGCAGAAGATATCGCCGCCCGGTCACTGCGGCACGGGCATCAGGTCGGCAGGAAGGAAAGCCGAACCCTCAAGTGCTACAGGCACGCAAAGTCTCGCTGCGAGAACCCGAACGATCCCAAGTTTTCCATCTATGGTGGTCGCGGCATTCAAATGTGCCCCGAGTGGAGTCGAGACTTTGAGACGTTTCTTGGAGACATGGGCGAGTGCCCGCCCGGAAAGTCTATTGATCGGATCAACCCTGATGACGGATATCGCCCGGATAACTGCCGGTGGGCCACCACTTCGCAGCAGGCGAGAACAAGGACCGATAATGTGCTGGTAGAGCACGACGGCAAAAAGATGATCCTAAAGGACTTCGCTGCCCTCAAGGGCGTGAACTACAAAACGCTCCACAACTATGTGCGATACAAGGGCATGGAGCCGGACGAAGCTGCGGCGCGGCTCTTGTCCAGATAGGAAAAAGACCCCGCCTTTCCGCCCAGCCGCCCTCATGCTTGAGGGTTTCGGCCAGACACGCGTCGAAATTGCCTCGCATGGATATGGCTCCAGACATGAAAAAGCCCGCCGGTCAGGGCGGGCAGCATTAGACGGATGTTAGACGGGCCTTAGACGGCGGCGCGGATCGCCCGGCCCACGCGCCACGTCAGCCAGATGCGGCGGGCGTGCTGGTCCTCGCAGAACCACCAGTCAGTGGCGCGGATGAAGGCCCGCCGTGCGGCGCAGTTTGGGGCAGCGTAGGCAATTGCGCAGATAGGAATCGGCCGCCCGGTCAGCAGCAGCCCGAACGCTGCCGAGATGCGCCAGTGGGTCACTCTGGCCGACCCAGCCGGGCGATGGCGGTGCCCAGCCGCGTGTCGGACACCATCCGGTCCTCGATGCGCTCCAGCCGGTCGTCGGCACGCTGCATGAGGCGTTCCAGCCGGTCCAGTTGCCGCGACATGTCTCGCCGGTCTTCCTCGGCAATGCTGTGGCCGTGGTCGATCCGGTCGCGCAGCGTCTCAAGCGCGGCCTTGGTCTCGTTCACCGTCGGCGGTCGCTCAGGCGGCGGGGCGGCGGGCTTCATCGCTTGCCGCACGGCCGCGAACCCGGCGAGGACAGCGGCCCCGAGCGCGCCGACAATGGTACCGATTGCCTGCAGGTGTTCCTTATCCATTCACGCGGCTCCGCCAGATCGCAATTTCCCGGCCGCAATCCTTGGCTGCGGCGTAGATCGCCATCCCGCAGAACCCGAACGCCATGAAGCCGTAGGTGTAGACCCCCGAGGAAAGGGGCGTGTAGAGCCAGAAGCCGAAGGCAAGGTTGAACAGGACCAGGCCGTTCACGAACAGCGCGACGAGCCGGGCGAAGGGCGTCCACGCCGCCCGGCCGTTGATGTGCAGCGCGTAGGCATGGAGGCTGCCGACGCAGATGAACAGCGCCGCCCAATAATCCTCTCGCATGATGCTGGTGACGCCGGAGAAGCCGGCACTGCCGCTGAAGGAAAGGCCGGGCCGGGCCAGCCAGAGCCCGAGCCCGAGCGTGTAGAACGCAAGGCCGAACTCCAGCTTGCGCTCGGGGAATTTGGTGAACCAGCGGATGCGGCTAAGCATGGCCGGTCAGCATGTTGTCGAGCGTGATCTTGTTCTCGATGTTGGTCATGCTTCCTCCTTCGCGGCAGGGGCGATCTCGGCCCGCCGACCTCAAATGCGAAACCCGCCTCCTGAAAACGGGGCGGGTTTCTTTAGAATTGGCCACTAAGGATCTTGAGACGGCGCCAGGTGCTAGCTGGTTCGCGGCCATTTAAACTTCATTCTATATTGACCTCATTGAGGCGCACGCCGCGTCTTGACGGTATCGAATGTGATCGCCGCGCCAGCTTGCATAAGTGCGCGCGCCAGCACTTCAGCGCTAACGGTGACATTTTTCGGCCGCTGGCTGACGGGCGTGCTGAAGTGCGCGGCGACCTTTTCCCGGTCTTCTGCGGGGACGTGTTCTTTGATGAACTTGGCGTTGCTCTCAGCGAAGAACTCCATGATCTCCCGGCGCGTTTCCGGACCAAAGACGCTTGCCTTCTCTCCGACCTCTTGGTTGCCCATGCGGCGGATGTTGCGAATGATCGGGTCGACATTGTAACCGGCCCCTATCAGCAGGTTCAGTGCCAGTTGCAGGCCAACACTGGAAGCTGTCGGGCTAACATTACCCTCGATGATGTGCTCGGGGCCTAGCGCTTCGCCGATGCCCGCGATATTGCAGAAATCGCGCACGACATCGCCTTCCGCCAGCAATGCTCGCGAAAAACACCGCGGCACAATTTTTGCTTGTGGCAGCGCCCTTTGCACAACCGATTGAAAGAACGAATAGTCCAGCGCTTCGCCGAGTTTCATATAACTCTCGGGGTCGGGCCGAGACACCGCGATCTTGCCCTTCACGGTCTGAATAATACGGCTTTCGATCGCATCGTCCTGGCGCCGATAGTACCACACAACCGTGGTGTCCCAGCCTTCGGTTAAATCGCCCAAGCGGCGGAGCAAATGTTCGACCAACGGCGGGTCCATGTGCGTGATGCGACCGCCCGAGATCCCTTCGCAACTGATGATCACGTGCTTGCAGCCCGAGGTTCCGATTTCCTCCAGTAACGGCGCAGAGTCGAACGAACCCGGCAGGTCCTTGTGAAACTCATTCTTGAGGCCCCTTATCAGCGCTCCGTGCTGCCACTTGCGGCAACCAGTTTCGGGATAAAGGATGCCGTGATCGATCAAACGGGCACGATTATGATCGAGCGTCTTCTGAATCGAAGTGCTGCCAGTCTTGTACTGGCCGATGTGCAAAATGAGTTTCTTCATGCCCGCTCCAGACGGCGACATAAAATCTATCAGGTGCGCAGCATACCGTTAGCGCTACGCGCCTGCGATACGACGCCTCGACCCTATAGTGAGCCAGGAGCCCTGCGCCAAGTGACATCGCCTTGGAGGCGCCGGTTTGCGCCCACCCCGGACTTGGGTCAGAGGGCGCGAGGTCTCGAAGGTCCCGCCGCGGCATGGACAGCCCTATTCCTCCTCAGGACAATGACTGCCCCACCGAGTGCCACATGATGTTGATATGCACGTCCGGGTTGGTGTCGCACCAGAACTGCACCTGGGTTCGTCCGAGCCGCTGCATTCGGATGTTGGGCAAAGCGTAGGGTGCCGAGGCCTGTGTCGAGGATGCGCTCACGGAATAGACGATGCTGTAGTCGAGCGCGTTCGGAAGGAACAGACGGTCGGCCAGTTCAACGATCCCGCTCTTGTACGCACCGCTCGACGCAGCCCAGGTAGTGGGAAGAACCCGTTGGACAACTGTGCCTCGGGTCGATGGCACGCTCACTCCAGCATTCGTTCCGACGTGGTAGACGTTATCCGCGACCACCATCTGCGCTGGGCCGACAAAGTAGTTGTGGGAGCCCCAGGCATCGATGCGGAAGAAGTCGCCCGGCAGTAGGCTGTCGCTGTTGCCCGTCTTCGTCCCCTGAAAATCCCCGTTGACGATCATGAGGCCGTTGAGCTTCGTGTTTGGGGCCCGGGGCACCAGCTCGTAATAGAACGGATCGTTGATTGCCGCGCCGGAGGTCAGGTGGCGGGTATTTCTGTCCTGGACCCGCGGCTCTTCAAAGCGCGAGATGCACTTGTCCGTGTAGCAGTCAGAAAACACCGGGAAGGCGCCCTTATAGACCAGTCGGCCATAGGTCTTTCCCGTGGTCAGAACATCGCCGTCGCGGGCGCCGTTATAATAGTGGTCGCCGATCAGCTGGCTCGCCCCGGTACCGTAGACGACCAGCGGGTATTTGCAGTAGCGGCCGATGTTGTTGCGCCAGGTGATGTCACCGGTGCCGAGAACGAGGGCGGCGGCCGTACGTTTGGCATGCTGGCCGTTCTCGACGTCGGTCAGGTTCCACTGAGAAATCTTCAGGTCCTGCGCCGCGCCGTCTGTGCCTCCCGCGACCCAGACGCCAAAGTTTGCGCAACCGCGTCCTTTCAGGCGGCTGAGCGTGTTGGAGCCGCCGTGATACAGCACGAAATCTGCGGCGGGCTGCTTGTTGGCATCGCGGCCATCGAAGGAAATCGTGTCCAGCGTGAAGCCGCCCAGGCCGACACCGAGGTAGAAGAAGGGATAGGTGGCATAGTCTTCCGGCTTAGGGGATGCGATCTCGCCGGGCTTAAGCACGGAGCCGAAGGCGGCGACGATGCCATTGGGACCCGAGATCGGCCAGATGCTGTTACCATCGCCGGGCCAGCGGGAAACCCAGGTGCTGTGCGGCTTGATATTGGCGAACCGAAAGGATCGCTCCCGGAAGCCCGTCGGCGCGATCGTCCTGGAGAGAGCGTAGAACTTGTTCAGGCCGTCCAGCAACTGTGGACGACCGTCTGCCGCGCCCATCCACTCTAGGGCCTTCTCGATGGGAACTGTGTCGTCAGCCACTCCGTCGCCGACAGCACCGAAGTGCATCGGCGTGCAGTTAATCGCAGGGGACCACTTTGTCCCGTCTGCCACCTGCAAGGCCGCGCCGGACGAGTCCCGCTGATACAGAAGGCCGTTCACCCAGAGGAATTTTGCCTTCGTCGGTGGTTTCGCTGCCAGCGCTTCATCCCTTGTGGCGTATTCCGTCGCGGTGAAGCCGCGGAACTCTGGCTCCAACGGCACCACGACGGAGGGCATAAGCGGCCGGTTAAGCGTCAAGGCACGAGTGCTTGGGCTGAGCGACGCAGAGCTGATACCTGACCCCGCTGTTGCCGCCGCATCTACGATCCTTTGGGACGCCTCGGCCGCGTCCCTGCTCGCTTGCTCAGCTGCCGTGACCGCATCATCCGCGCGGCGTCCGACGTCCGCCACCGCATCATCTGCTGCGGTCTTGGCGGCCGCGACAGCCTGGTCCCGGATCTGCATCACCTGTTCGAGCGTCGAGAGGCCGGCCGGCCGGGCCTGCGTGCCGAAGTTGAGGATCATCAGCAGGCCTCCACGATATTGAGGGCGAAATCCGGCGAACTGTCCTTCGAGCCCTCGGACCAGGTGATGTGAATGGACGCGCGACGCGCCCGCGGCGTCAGCGTGTCGAGCACGGCCGTATCGGGCATGATCGTGCCGAGCAGCGGGTCCGGGATCTGGACCGGGACGATCAGGCAGGTCGGGCCAGTCTCGACGGCGATCTGCACGCTGCAGCCGGAGAGGTCATAGGGCGTGCCGTCGTCCTGGCGCATGGTGATCGGTTCGGCGGATTCGCCGAGGCGGTAGGTGTAGGTCTGCATGGGTGCCTCATTCATCCGGCGGGCCGAGCATGTCGCGTTCCGGGCATGAAAAATCCCGCTCGAAGCGGGCGAAGGGCGGCGACTGAGAAGATCAGGGAAGCGGGAAGGCCTTTAGCGGTTGGCTGCGTCCAGGGCCGCGCGGATACGGTCGAACATCGCCTTGTGCCCGATCTCGTTCGGGTGCAGCCCGTCTGCCAGCCACGCGCTGTCGCCCGCGTCCAGCAGCAGCTTGGTGGGCGTGTAGTGGTCGATCATGTCGAGGTTGAAGCGGTTCGCGACCCGCAGGATTGCCGCGCGCGCATCTGCCATGGTGAAGAACTGGGGCGGCACCACGTCAGTCACTGCCGCCGGCGCGGCCTCTGCCCTGCTCGCCCAGTCAGCGGCGGCCCCCTCGGCTTGCGCCGCACGACCCGCAGCATCGACCGCAGCATCCCTCGCAGGGATAACCTGCCCCACTGCGCCCGCAGCGGCATCGCGGGCTGCTACTGCATCCTGTGCCGCCTGCGTGGCCTCTGCGATGTGCCCCTCGATCGTCCCTGCGACCTCAACCGCATGGTCGACCCTTTGCCGGTCCTCTGGCGTCAGGCCACCGGGCGGCCCCTGGCGGGAGACGAGCAATTTAACAATGGCGGTCATCAGCAGCCCCCCTGAACGTTGATCACCAGATCCGCGACATGCTCCCATCCGTCGCGGTCCATCCACACGCCCACGGGGTAAACCCGCGCCGGCAGATCGAGGCTGGACAGGTCAGCGCTGTAGCCCTCCGCGACCTTGGTGCAGGGCAGCGGCACGCACGCGCCGGCCACGGTGAAACGCAACTCCATGGTGCCGGTGACCTGCGCGTCCGCCTCGTCGCGCGGGTCGAGTATCAAGGGCAGCGTGTCGCCCTTCCGGTAGGATAGTGTTTGGGGCATCTTCGGCTCCGAATATGAAAAAGCCCCGTGAAGGCGGGGCCGGTGTCGTGCATGAAGGGCGTCAGGCCGAGCGCAGAAAGCAGGGGCGCGATTAATGAAGATCATCGCCGTCGGTGGGTCGAACACCGTATTTAAGAATGGCTATCTGGGCGACCTGCAGGCGCTGCTACCCGAGGCGGTGTTCGTCAACCGATCGGTCGGTGCTGCCAACTGCAGCATGGGACTGTTCCGTCTGCTCAGCTATCCGGACCTGTCCGAAGGCGACATCGTCGTCTGGGAATACGCGCTGAATGACACCTTCAGCCTGCCGACGCGCGGCGTTGAATGGCACCTGTCAGTCATCGAGCAGACACTCATTCATGCACGGGATCGGGGCTGTCTTTTTTTGCCGGTGATCCTCACCACCCGCGACATCGAGAACAATCAGGAGATCACCCCCTACAGGGCCGCGCTGCACTATCTTTTCCGGGCCTATGGCGTCACTCCGATCGACGCCGCGCAAGAGGCTCACATCGCCTTCAATGTGGCGGTGCTGCCCAAGTCCGACTTCCGTGATCTGTCGCACTACTTGCCCGGCGGACGGGTGTGCAAGCTGATCGCCCAGAAGATGGCCGAGCAGATCGCCAAGGGTCTTGCGCCGGCTGGCACCTTGCCCGCGCCCCTGTTCGCGCGGAAAGGTTACCTGCCCCGCGTGCGAACCGACCTTTCGGGCGGGACAGTGTCAGAGTTCACGAACAGTCTTTTAAGCGTGTGCTATAGGGATACGAGGGGAAACCAGACCGTCACCTTCGATCCGCGCACCCGGTACGGAAGGGTGATAGCTGCAATCACCCTTGTCAGCCCGGGCGGTGGAAAATGCGACGTCATCACGCCTACAGGGGTCGCGGGCGCACTACTTGAACCAAAGGAACCAGTCGCGATGACGCTGCTGAAGTCGATCCTGGGGCATCGCGGCTTCAACAAAATAGGGACCGGCGAAGGCAAGGTTATCCAGTTCGCGCCGCGCGAGAGCACATCGGATGAGCGCCCGCGCGGTGTGGTAGCGGTGCTTACAGAAGAGCCAGCGTGACACGGTTCCGAGGTGCGACCTCAGTCCGTGAGGGTCAGTTGGTAGACCTCGATCGCCTCGCGCATTGCCGCAATCTTCTGATCCCGGCTCGCGGGGTCTTCTCCGATCACCTGCTCGTAGCGGCGGGCACCCGCTAGCAAGGCTTCCCGCTCGCGCTCTTCATAGGTCATGCGACGGTGACTCCCCTGATTGCCGCCTTCACGTTGGCGACGGTTGCTGCCTTGACGAGAAGGCGCTCCAAGCGGGCGCTGACCATGACATCGCTGCCCGAACTGGCCGCCGTGACAGGGCCGATCCCCGACCATGCGGACAGGTCGATGATGTCCCCGACGGCAAAGTCTGTAATGGTGGATTGCTGTTCGTTTCGCAGGATCACGAAGGTGTCGTTTTCGGTGCCTCCGGTCAGCAAATCTGCTCCACCATCCGCAACGAGGGTATCCATTCCTGCGCCGCCGAGCAGAGTGTCATTTCCCGGGCCACCGCTGATGCTGTCGTTGCCGGCATCTCCCCGCAGGCTGTCATTTCCCGCGCCGCCGCGAATGGTATCATTTCCGTCCCCGGCAAAAACGACGTCGTCTCCGCCGTCGCCGGAAATCGCATCGTGCCCACCTGACGTGTCGATTGTGTCGTTTCCCTCGCCACCGCTCACAGTGTCGTTCTTCCATTGCGTGACGATGTGATCGTTGCCGAAGCCGCCGTCGACGTTGGTGGCATTCTCGACGTAGTCATCCCCCGCGCCGGCGCTCACAGTGGCGCTCGCTCCCCAGCCCATGATCAGGCTGTTATCTTCCGAATTGGCGACCAGGCGCGCCAGAGCCTCGGTGCTGCTGCCTGACTTCCAAAAATTCTCCGAGGCGCGAGTGACGCCCTCGATGCCTTCAGGCAGGACAAATTCCACCCCGTCGGTCGGAAGCCACCATAGAATATCCCATCCCTCCCCGAGGTTGCTGCCGGGGCCGAGCAGGTCATGGGAGAAAACGATGTCGTCGCCGCCGCTTCCCTTGAGCTGCTGCTGCGCAGCGTTACCGACCAGCATGGTCGCGCGACGGCGGGCAGCACCGGCGGGTGTGTTGGCGTAGCGCATCCCCCCTTGTTCGGCCATCGCGCGGAGCCGGCTCAGCAGGTTCGCCGTGCGGGTCGGGTTCTGGCCGGCTATGTTCTTGATATTGCGCCAGTCTGTGCTGTCGTTGAAAACCACCGTTTCGCCGGACAGGTACTCCCCAACGCGGTAGCGTGTTCCACCGGCCTGATATGTCCCGTCGTCCGCGCTTTCGAGAAGCGCCGACATGCCGCCGAATACCTCGGTGATGGAGTAGCATTCGCCGATGGCACTGGCCCCCTCGATCAGCGGCCGCAGCGACTTGCCGACAGAACGCGCGGGGGATGGCACCCCAGCATAGTCCAGCACTGTCTGGAACATGTCGTACCAACCGACCGGTTGCTGCACGGTGCGCGCTACGGTCTGCCCTGGCGCTCGATACCAGACCGGCGGGTTTGCCGCCTCCGAGAGCGTCGTCAGCTTGTGCCAATGGAAGTGCGACCCGAGGTGGAACCCGTGATCGGACCAGACCTCAATGACATACTCATCGCCGCGGCGCGCGCACATATCCTCGATCGCCTGGACGAGACGCCCGAAGTTGTTGCTCGTGAAGCTGAGCGCCGCGAAGTAACCCCAAACGGTTCGCTTGAGCTTGTCCGCCTGGGTGACAGGATCAATCACCCCGCCGGGCGCCGCAGCGCGGCCGAGCTCGTATTGCAGGATGTCCTGCGGCAAAGACCACAAGTCGGTGGAGGTGAGATCGGCAGGGATCGTGAAGTCCGAGAGGCTGTAGAGATTGTAGTAGGACTCCGGGACGACGTAATCATCATGCGGCCTGAACAACCCCATGCAGCCCATGAGAGGGCGCGTGCCGCTGTAGTTGCGCAGGAAATCTTCCCACCATAGGACGACCTTCAGGTCGCCATAGTCGGTCGGGTCGTTCAGACTGACCGTGCCGTTGATGCCGCCGTAATCGACGCTAATACCGTCCGCGAGGTCGTCGTTGATCTGGCCTTGGACATAGTCGCAGGCGATCGTGTTGTAGTTTGCCGCCTGGTGGCGGCCGTCGGTGTACTTCCCGACCGAGACAACCTGGAAGCCAGCCTTCCGGCAGAGATACGTGTATGTGTCGGTCGCGCGTGACCGCAGAATAACGCCCGGCTGGTTATAGTTTATGCCGCTCTCCGCCGGCGTGAAGCCGGTAACCTTCGACCAGCGGGACTGCCCGCACACGGGCACCGCGCAAACGGCATTTGGGAAATGCGTGCTCGTTGCCGTGAACGCATCGAGCTCCGGTGTGATCGGCGCGACGCCATACATGGTCCCGAATTTCGGGTAGTTCACCATGTCATCGATCGCGATCGAGAAAACGTGGCGCATTACCAGACCCCGACAGCGGAGTTCGGGTGCATCCTTTGGACGGCAGTCCATGCCGCGGCCGCCTCGGCATCTGTTATCGCCCTGTCCCAAACCGCGAAGAGAGGCGAGTATCCGACAAAGCCGCGGATGATGGCTCCGCCGGCGGCGGGGGCGTCGTCCCGTGCCCAGAGAGATACAAGGCCGGTCTCTGCTGTGGGGGTTGTCGTAGGAGCGATGTCTTTCGCCTTGACCCCGTTGTCGAACGTGCTCAAGCCCGTTCCGTCGGCGCGGTGAAGGGTGCAATGCCACTTGGCCATATCAAGCTTTGACGTCCCGAGACCGGCGGAAATGCCGCCCGGGACTGTCCAGAAGTGCCCGCCGTTCGCAGTCAATCGAACAAAGCTTTCCCCTCCGGTCGTCGAGCCAGTCACCGTGAAAAGGTGATCGTCCACAGTGTCCGTAGCCTCCACTCGCCACACCTGAAGGATCGTGAATTTGCTCGCGCTCTTGAGAGGGACGCGGCCATAGGCTGCGTATGCGGCCGGGAACGAGAACACCTGATCCCCGAGGGCGGTCGACTGCGAGGTCGTGGCCAGAGAGGTGCCCATCGCGGTGACTGCGGTGTTCCCCGCCTCGGGCAGGATGCTGGTGACGCCCCCTGAAGAGTTGCGGATGAGGTAGTCTTCATCGGCAACCCAAAGACCTAGCAGGTCGGGGATCTTTGCGATCTCCTGCACCCAATCAGTGATCGGTAGGGTAACGCCTGGAGGCACGGTAACGCCCTTCAGAGGAATGCCCGTTGTGGCCATGACTAATCCTTTCAGGTGATTTGAAGCCGCCCGGACAGGGCGTAGCGGGTGAGGGTCTGCGTCGAATCGAGCGGGTTGACGGCCGAATAGCCGTCGCAAATAGTTCCGCGCGCGGCGGTGAAGCCGTCGCCTTTGTCGCCGGCCTGCCCCCAGGCGTAGGTGACGTAGCTGCTGCCCGCGGTGACAGTGCCTGATACGGTCAGGAAGGCGGATTTGGCCGCAATGGTCACGTCCGTCACGGTCGCGCCTTCGACAGCGAAACCGGCAACATCAACAGACGCACCGTAGTTGACACTCCGCAGCTTCGACATTGCGTCGAAGTCCACTCGGACGCGGCCGTCGGCCTCGAGGCGCGCCAGGGTCGGGGTCGGGGCGTAATACTGCCCGAGCTTGGCCGTCGCCTCCGCCGCCAGAACCATATGGCCCGCGATGGCCTTCAGGCCAGCGGCTCCGGGGGCATGGGGCGAGCCAGCCGCGAGCGCATACGGATAGAGCGGCGTGACGGGCCACATCTCGACGGTAGGATCGAGGCGCCAAGCCTCAGCCGCCGCTAGGGTTCCCTGGTATGCACCGTCGGTGCGGGTGCCGCTGAACTGCGTATAGAGCGCATACATTGCAGCCGTTTGGCCGGTGATCGATGCGGCCTGCTCCCCGAGCCATTTGACAAAGGCGGACATGGACTGCGCCAGCGAACCAGGCACCCCGGTCTTGTCGCTCGCACCGAAGGTCAGGACGGCATAACGAAGCGCGGCCGCCTCGCCATATTTCGCAACCGCGTTCTTGAATGCGGTGAGCCAGTTGGTGACCGTAGGGCCCTGCCACGTCGACACGGATGCCGTCATGGACAAGGCATCAGCGACATAGGCAGGCATCCGCGCTCGCGCCCTCCACGCCTTCTCGAGGGCTGCAGCAGCAACGGTCTGAGGAAGCGCTAGGGTCGATACAGGGGCGATGTCGCTACCCGAGAGGCCAAGAACATGCCAAGGCCACGGGTTATCGCCGGAACTCTCGGCCGCCCAAGGCTGCCCGACCCCGAGGATACCCATGACGGTGCCATCGCTCTCGGCGATGCTGATTTTCGTCGCAGGTGTGACTGCGTAGCGGCGCGTTTCCCCGCGCAGCTGCGGCGAAGAGTAGCGCGTCACGCTACCACTCACCGCCAGATCCCATGCATCAACATCCGGCCAGGTTCCATTGGTCCCTGTATGCCCGCTCGCCGGGGTATTAGCGGGCGGGGTTCCCGGAGTTGTCTCGCCATCCCAAGCTGTCCTGAACTTGGTGTCGATCCAGAGCAAAGGCTTCTCGTCCTCAGCGCGGTAGGCGATCACGGTGGCCGTTCCGCGCCGGCGGCGGGATTGATTGAACCGCGCCCCGAGGACATCCGGCAGAAGACGGAAAACCGGATCCCCGCTGGCGGTCACAGACATGACCGGCAGTCCGGCACCGTCGGTGAGGAAATCCGTGAGCGATCCGCGCCGCCTTTTGCTGCGCAGAGTGCGTGTGAATTCGGACAGGAAGGCTTCCAGTTCGCCTGTGGGTGTCGCCGCGACGACTGGTTTGCCCGAGGCATCTGAGGCGATGATCCGGTTTCCCCGCTGCCCGGAAAGTCGCGTGATTCGCGTGGCAAGCGCAGGGATGATCTTCCGGCGCTCCTCAGCCTCAGCGACAACAGATGCCACTCGTGCTGTTGCCTCAGCCGAGACCCCCGCAGCGACACGGTCGATGACCTCCTTTGCGGTAACCCCGCCATAGATCATGCGCCAGCCATCGCTGGCCCGCCGGAATGCGTAGAAAAGGTACGCCTTCAGGCCCACGTTCTCGTTGAAATAGTCGCCGTTTTCCTGGCGGAGGTTTCGTGCATCAGAGCCGATCGTCAGGGTAACGTCGCCGGTAGTGGTGGTGACCGGGCTGACAAAACCAATCTGCATGTTGGCCGTGATGCCATCGCCCGTCAGCTGAGCAACGTCCGCCGGGAAGTCGCCTTTGATAGACGCAGACGTACCGACTACCATCCCGGTGACATTCACCAAATTGACCATGCCGACGTTGCGCAAGATCGTCGACAGCGCATTTGCCGCGGGCCAACGGTCGACCACACCCCAATTGGGGAATGTTCCGAAAAGGGGGTCAGCGCTGGACGAACCCGCGCTGCGCAGCGTCATCCAGCCGTCCTCCAGCACAAAAATGTGCCTGAGGTTGCTCGCTAGCTTGTCCTGGCCCAGATCGATGGCGGACTGCCGGGAACCGAAGATTTTACCGCTGCTGAACTCGCCCGCATCAAACGCCGCTCGGATCTGGTCGAACCAAGCGCGCTGATCACCCTTCTGAACGGGGCTTGCCCCCAGCCCCTTGGGCAGAGGGGGGGTGTAGGTAAATGCCATGGTTTCCCTCGTGATCAGGAGATATTGGCGACCAGCACTTCGGCCGATGCCACGTTGCTGGCGTTCTCGGACCGCAACCAATATTTTGCCCCGCCGGTCGGGACGGTGCCGCCGCCAATAGTCACCTCGGCGCCAGTGGCGTAGGTAGTCGCGATCTGAGCGGCCGAAGCGAAAGCGCTATCTGGCTCGCCGCGATAGAGGCTCGTGCGGCTGTAGTTGGCCCCCAGATCGGGCCGGAACGTGACCGAGACCGCCGTCCCGATGCCGCCGGACCAGCTGACCACCGTCGGCGGAGCGGGCGGCGTGCCGTTCGCCACGACCTCGATGTTGTTCACCTCGGTCCATGTGCCCACAATGGCAGTCCCCCAGGATGCCCGGCGGACGCCGAACCGCATGTCGATCGGCTCTCGATCGAACAGGGCCTGCGTGCGCATGACGCCGCCCGCCGTCCCTTCGCGTATCATCTCCGTCCAAGGATCGACCGAGCCTGCGCGGCGATACTGGCCGATGACCGATTCCCCTGCGGGCTGGGTAAATGTGGTCCGGACGTAGGGCGAGCCGAGCCCGGTCACGACGGTTGTCGAGATGATGCTTATGGTTGGCACCACTTTCGGGCCCGGCGTTGCCTTCGCGGCCACTGGTGCGGTGCCTTCCTCAGCAGCCGTCCAATCATCCGCCTCAGGCCGGACGTGCTCGAGCGTCACAGTGACGACCTGATCGCCACCGTTCATGTCGCACTGCCAGCGCCGGATCGCGAACGGCTGGTTGTTGATGCCGATCCGCGGCATGTGCAGATAGACGTTTTCCTCTTCGTAGAGCAGCAGTCCCCAGAAGCGCAGGTTGATGGTGAACCGCCACTTCGGGTTCATCGCCGCCGCGCGCCGCTTGGCGATCCGCCGCGCCTGGCCGTGATGCTGGACAACGGGGAGGTCGATCTCCTTGGGCGCCACCTCGCCATAGCGGGCCAATGCAACCGGGTCCTCCCATGGGTCGGCCGAGGTTTCCTGGTACATATTCTCCGGGCTGGTGAACTTGGGCACCAGCGTCGCCACCACGTCGAGGCCATCGCGGCCCGACCCGCCATCCCAGGAGACAATCTTGTCCTCGGTGATCGTGTAGGTCGGCGGGCGCCACTTCCCGACGCGCATGCCCAGCTTGCCATCCGTGGTCAGGAACAAATGGCCGTCCATACCATCCAGCCAGCGCTGCGCGACGTCCTTGAGCGGCTCGGCCAGTTGGTATCCCCCGCCCCCGAGGTAGCGTGCGCGGGTCGTTCCGCCGGCGGACGGGACGGTCTGGAAACTGTCGGAGACCGCGAGTGCCCATGAGGCATCGTCCATCTCGGAAGGTGCCAGCCAACCATGGTCAGCATGCGTGATGATGTCGTAGAGCTGCCAAGCCAAGTTTAGAGTGTGGGTGGGGGTGCGCCCCGGCGCATTGGCGATGTCGCCGTCGAACTCCACCAGCACCTTTGGCTCGCCGCCGGGGTACACCTCGATCGCATCCTCTGAGGACACGCTCTTGAACTCGGCGAGGATCGTGCCGACCCGCGTCGCCTTGTGGGCAGCCGTCCACTCGGTCACCGCGCTGAGCAGCGACGGATACTGGCCACCGTCAATGAACGAGCCCTTGCCGCTGCGCCAACGCAGGTTGACGTTGCCGCCGTAGTCCGGCACCCGATCCCCAATCCCGCCAGTCACGCCCTCGCTGACGACGGTCACCTCGACGTCGTTCAGCCACCAGCGGCGCACATCCGTCATGCCCCCCTGTGCAATCGCGATCAGCTTGAACAGCACCCGCTTCGAGCCGACCGACCGCCAGTCCCAGAACAGCACGGCACCGCTCGCCCGGTTTGTCCCCAAGTAGCGGACCCGCGGCGCGTCGGACTGGCGCAACTCGTTCTGCAGGTCCTTCGGCTTGGGCCCCTTGGGCGCGAATATCTTCGCGATGGCGGCATTGAACGCGAGCGCCGCCCCCGCTGAAATGAGGGCCGCTCCAATGCCAGTCGCGCTAGCCAGCGCCCCAGACGCCACGGCCGCGTTGATGATCCAAGTGCCTACTACCTGAGGCATCAGCTGCCCCAGATCGCGAGGGCAGGCATGTTGGCCTCCCCCATGCCGGCCAGCGATTTCACCGCCCACCCGTTCTCAGTGCGGATCGCGGCGGTTTCTCGGCCGTCAATCATCACCACCCCCACGTCACCGGGCCTGGCCTCGGTCCACTCGACCAGGAAGCCCATGAAGGGGCGTATCGTTTCCAGCAGCCCGCCTGCCGTCAGGGCCTCGGCCTCGTCCTGCGTGCTGTAGCGCCCCCGGAACGATGCCGCCGGGTCCTGTCCCCACCGCTCGGCGCACCAGTCGGCCACCCAGAGCGTGCAGTCGCACTCGCCCCAGACAAATGGGCGATCCCATGTCCGGGCCAAATAAGCGTTCAGCCCTTCAGCCATCCGGTAATCACCTTGTCTTTGAGCGAGGCCACGAACTGCATCGCCTTGTCGCCGGGGTAGCGGGCCTGTTGGTCGCGGTCGGTATATTCGCCAAGCGGGGTCCAGTTGCGCCGGGCGAGGTTGCTCTCGACACGGATCGTCAGGCCCGCCTGCGCCACGCTCTCCGCAGGCTTGATGTCGGCGATCCATCCAGTGTGCATGACGATGGCCGGGCCAACTGCGGCGCCGTCCAAGAGCAACTGCACTGCATAGGTCGCCTTGGCCGCCCGCCATTCTGCCTCGTCATGCAGGGCCGCGATCATCAGCGAGGCGAACTCGCCGGGGGTGTCCGGCCCCAGCGACGTCACCCGATAGATGGCAGGTTCCGCGTCGAGCACCGCGCCGCGATTGATTGCTCCGGCTTCCAGCCACCCGAACGCCGGCTGATAGGTCTCGCCGCCGATGGTCCGCGCAATCACGTCATCCACCAAGCGGAAGGTCTGGCTCTTGAACGCGACAGTGAACAGGCGCCGCACCTCGACCATCTCGCGGTTGCTGTCGAGCAGGTCCACCTGCGCAGGGGTGAAGGCCATTACCGGTCGAATGCCTCAATGAGGGTAAGGGTCGTTTGACCGCCCCAGCGCATCAGCTCGCGCGACCTCCGGCCCTCGTCGTCCGTGGCAAACCGGCCATAAAATACAGGGGGGTCGGTTTGGATTACCTGTCCTGCCGGGATCGCTTGCCGCAAAGGAGGCTCGAAATAGATATCGTTTCCGCCCGCAGAAGTGACCCGATACAGGAACCCGTTGATAGAAAACATGTCGCCGAGGCGCAGTGCCGGCCTGACAGGTTGGGTCAACTTGAATGTCAGAAACCGCGAGCCGACGCCGGCCGCGTTCACGACCGTCATGGGCTGGCTTGCGGTGCCGTCGACCCACCCTGTCCCATCGCTGAAATACGTCCCGTCTGACCACGGCTGCTGCAGTGGCGACACTTTCGCGCCGTATCGGTAAGGATCGCAGAGCGGGATCGCGGCGACGTTCTGTCGGCCGCGCATCCGCGAGATATACGCCTCGAACGCCTTGAGCCGCTCCCCGTCGAACTCCCGGCTGAGCGTCAGGGAAATCTCCCACCACGACGCTGTGCTGGTCAGGACCTGCTCCACGCCATTCAGCGACACCCCGCCTGACCGGCTGATGTTGCGGATGAAGAACGAGCCCTCGACCGGGCGCAGAAGCCCGGCGGGCCATACGATCACTGCCATCAGGCATACCGCGCGTTGAATTCAGGCATGCTCTGTCGCAGCATCGGAACGAACTCGCGATGCATGAACTCCGCCATCTGGCGCTTGGCCATGTCGAGGTCCGTCTGAGACACGGCGCCATTGGCATGGATGACCGGCGCGAAAGTGATCGTGTTGCTGCTCCTGCCGCCCAGCCTGTGGTTCGGAATGACGGTGCCTGGCAGTCGGGGAACGATCAGCTCAGGACCGCGCTCGCCGACGACGTAGGGCGCACCGGCGTTAATCGGGCCGCCGCTGGCCCTGAAGCCAATCGCACCGCGCAACGCCTGCGAAAGGGCGTCGTTGCCGCGCACAGCCCCGCCGCCGCCAAACATCGAGAACAGCCCGGACAGTAGCCCGCCGCCCCCGCTGGACATCGGTCCCTGACCGAACAACGCCGCTTGAAGCGCCGCCTTGGCAATGTCCTGAGCGATGCTCTTCAGCATATCGGAGAAACTCGCGCCGGCGACTATAGCATCGACCAAACCGTCCTGGAACTTCCTCTGCTCGCCGTTCCAGAACTCCTGTGTCTCGGCCGCTTTCTGCTGCGCCGACTGCACTTGCTGGTCGATGATGATCTGCTGTTTCTTGCCCTCGCCAAGCGCCTCGATCGCCTGTTTGTAGGTCATGCTGCCATCGGTCATCATGGCGTCGAGGCTCACCTGCCGACGCTTGGCCTCCTCCATCAGCGCGAAGATCGTCAGTTGCTTCTGCATCTCGCCGTTGACCTCGGCGATGGCCGCGGCTTTGTCCGCTTCGGACAGATTGCTCGCATTGATCCGCGCCACCGCGTCGGCGCGTTTCTTCTCTTCCTCGGCCTGTTTCTGCTGCGTGACGTAGGAGGACGAAAGCTGCTCCGCATACTGCGTGACCTGATCGGCAAGTTGCTTTCGCCTCTGGATTTCCTCGTCCAGATCCTTCTTTCGCTTCGCTGCCACCTCGGGGTCGATCAAGGGGGTCGATTGCGCACCCATAGCGCGCTCGATGATCGGGTCGCCCACATTATGCAGGCTGGTCCATTCGTTCCGCAGGCCGGGCAAGCCCTGTCCGCGACGCCGGCGGATCAGTTGGTCCGCCATGCGGTCCTGCATGTTCTGGTCGTACAGCTCGTTCCCGGTCAGCCCGAGTTCCTTGATCAGGCTCTCGAGCGTCTGGCCCACGATCTGGTAAGCCCCGAGAGCCGAGGACCCCTTGCCGTTGCCGTATTTGGCCCGGTTCGCCGGGTTCGCTAGCATCTGGTTCTGAAGCGCGCGGACCTCATTCAACGTCATGTTGATCAGGTCTTTGGGACCGCCGGTCCACTGGCCGTTGTCGAGGGTGGCGTTATAGTTGCCACCGCTCTCCTTCAGCTTGATCAGCTCGCGCAGGCTCTGATTGGCCGCCTCCACCTCTTTGGCGACGGTCGCCATCTCGGTCGCAAAGGGCGCGCCCATGTTCGCCAGCTTGTCGCTGAGCGCGCTCAGGCCATTGGAGGCAGATGCCCCGAGGGTCGAGTTGATGGCCTTCGCCATCTGCGCGAACACTTCATCGCTCACTCGGCCTAGCTCGCGCGTCTTTTCGATCTGAACGTCGATGTTCAGCGCGACCTCTTCGAGCTGGGCGACGAGCGCGGTGTTGCCGCTCTTGCGTGCCTTTTCGAGTTGCTCGTCAACGACGCCCTTCTGCCGCGCCAGGTCCATTAGTTCGCGGGTCTTCCCAGCGAACTTGTCAATGATCTTCTGCGTCTCGCCCATCACAGCAGCAACCTGCCGCTCGGCTTGGGTGCGGATTGCGCCGGCCTCGACGACGAGAGTGTTGAGGTTTTCCATCTGGCCTTCGGTAAGCTTGGCGTTTCCGGCAATGTCGGACAGAACAATCTGAAGGTTGGCGGCTTCCTTCGCATAGGCGGACGCGCTGTTGGCCGTGGCGAGCCGCTTCATGGCTTGGCTCAAGGCCTCGACCTGAGGGACGGTCGCCCCGGTCTTTTCGCGCAGGTTATCCATCGCATCGGCCTGCTGCGCGATACTGGCAGCCTCGATTTCGGTGTATCCCGATCCCGTCCACACCTTCACAGGCTGTGGGCTCGTGTCGTAGCCAACCGATTGTCCGACTTTCTTTGCTGCACCCGAGAGATCGTTCTCCGCGCGGATGCGCGCGAACATGGCCTGCGCTTGATCTGCTCGCGCGATTTCATCAGCGAGGCCACCGAAAGCAGTCTGCAATTCATAAATCGGACGGGAGGCGTTCTCCGCAGATGCAACCATGTCATCGGTCGATGTCGTGAGAGCCTTCAGGCTCTCCTCAAGCGTGTCGGTGTCGCGCACGAGACCTATAAGAGCGCGGCCGACCGGGATCAGGATGGCGGCTGCCGTCCCCATGCCAATCCCCAGCGCGCCAAAGCCTGACAGAAGCTGAGGCAACTGTTGCGCAAGGGCTTGGCTGGCGGACGTACCAGCCCCCACTTGAACCGCAAAGTCTTGCACCTGGAAACCAAGGTTGCGGAAGCCGTCTGCCCCGCCTTGCGCGCGCGCGGTGGTTTTCTGGATGATCCCGGCAGCCGTCCCCATCTCGACGGTCGCGCGCTTCATGTGCTCAGCGTAAAGACGGCTACCGATGGCGCCGTTCTTCAGTGCGAGATTGAGCCTCTGGACCTCGGCCTCATATTTCTTCGTGGCGACGTAGACCGGGTCATAGGCGCGCTTGAGCGCGTCCAATTCACGCGCGTGCGCCCGGGCGGCCTGGCTGTTCGATACGGCCCCCGTCGAGTCCTGAAACGCCTTCTGCGCCGCTTCACCTGCCGCCTTGTACTTGCTGACGACCTGCTGCACCGAAGCAGCTAGCTTGGACGCGGAA
This sequence comes from Paracoccus suum, assembly GCF_003324675.1. Taxonomy (NCBI): domain Bacteria; kingdom Pseudomonadati; phylum Pseudomonadota; class Alphaproteobacteria; order Rhodobacterales; family Paracoccaceae; genus Paracoccus; species Paracoccus suum. The sequence continues at coordinate 2,150,203 of NZ_CP030918.1, read as the reverse complement.
AAGCCGACGTCTAGGACGAGATCAGGTTCAGCCATCAGAATCCCTCAATTCCCATCGCGCGCAATTGCGCCTCGGTCAGGCTGTCCGCCGATGTGTTGCTGCCCGAGCCGGGCTTGAAGCCATTGGCGCGGCTGTACACGTCCCACGACGCCGCCAGTTCCCAGAGGCTGCAAAGTCCGGTCTGACAAGGTCCCCAGCCCATCACGGCCCCGATCCCGTACAGCTGGCTAAACCTTAGCTTTCCTCGGGGGTTGTCTCCGGCGTCTCTTCGCTCGCCAGCGTCTGCTTTCCCGGCATATCGTCCAGCGGGCCATAGAGCGCGGCCGTAAGGACCTGGAGGGCCGGCACCTTGAACGAGATCAGCGGGTGCCGGTCGAGTGCGTTGCCGACGAGCCGCGCTGCCTCGCTGTCGCCCATACCGCCGCCGATCAGGCCGAACCGCAAGGTCTCGAAAATCTCGGTCGCCAACCACTGACCCGATTGAAGCCGGAAAAGGAGCCACTCTGGGCCGGCGTCCGTTTTCTGTTGCAAGCCCTCAAGCTGGGCGAGCGCCAGGCGGAAAGGATGCTCCCCGCCCGGCCATGTCATGGTGAGCGCGAGCATCAGACTTTCGCCACGCGCTCAGGGGTTCCGTCGAAGGCGACTTCAATGTTCGCGGTGACCTTTTGTCCCTTGACCCGAGCGTGGTTCAGAGACGTGAGGAAGGCAGGGCCCTGCTCGTACTGCGGGTCGCCGGTCAGGGTGGCGGCATGGCCGACGCGGACCATCTTGGTCGCGCCCGTGTAGAACCAGTCCATCATCGTCTTGTGCGACTGCTGCGCCCAAGCACCGTCCGCCGAAACGGTCACATCCACCGACCGCAGCGCGCGGTCGACCTTGAGGGGCAGGCTTTCGTCCGCGCAGTCTGCGGGAACCTCGCTGGTCTCAAACTGCGCTCCGCGGGTGATGGTCACGCCGATCATGCCGCAGAGTTTGGTCCATACAGTTCCATCTTCGCTGACTTCGAGCGTCATTTGCTCGAAACGTTCCGTGACCGGAGCCACCATTTTGCAACCCTCCTTTGGGCATAAAAAAAACCGCCATTCCGGGCGGTGCGGTTTGGCCCCGGTTGGGGATTACGGCTTTAGTTAGCCGCCGGCTTGGCCGCCGAAGCTTGGTCGCCGGTCTTCGCATTTTCGCCGACGCGAGTTGCTGCGCCTGCCTCCACGGCATAGGCGATAAACTCCTCGGGGAACGACTGCGGGTCCTTGCTGGCCTCGGCGTACCACCCGCCGCCGCCCTTGGGCTGCGTGTAGCCAACCGGCTTGTGGAAAATGGCTTTAGCCATTGGGCATCTCCCTTTTGATCGCGAGCTTCACTGCGCCGCGGATGCGTTTGCGAAAGGCCGCCTTTTTGGCCTTCCAGACCGGATGGAAAAAAGGTTGGGCCGGGGTGCCGGTTTTCGTCCCGAACTCAATAAACCGCGCGTAGAACGCGTCTCGGTTGCCGGCATAAATTTTGAGGCGGAGCGTGGCATACTGCCTGCCTCGGTTCTTGCCGCTACGGACATCTGCAATGGTGAACGACCCGGCAGGGACCTCGCCCCAGGTCCACCCGATGCTGTCGCGCAGGGCGCCACTCTCGACCGGAACTGTCGCCCGCATCGCATCCACGATCTCCTGCGCGCCCTCCTCCATCGCCTGTGCGGCGGCGGCGCGAGCAATATCTGGAACTCGCTCTAGACTGGCGCGAAGCCGTGGGGATAGCTGTGACATAACGAACCCGTGAACAAAGGAATCACTGATGCGCTTTAGTTTGGTCGTCCTCGTCGCCCTCGGCGTAAGTGCCTGCGTCGATGTAAACGACACTGAGGTTAACGCGCGCCCGGCGGCCGTGACGTCGAAGGATCGCGGTTACATTCAGTCAGCTATCGTAGACTCTTTGAAGGACCCCGGGTCGGCGCAGTTGCGCAATGTCGCCGCGTTTGATCTCAGCAACGGCCAAGGCCGAGCGATCTGCGGCGAGATAAATGGCAAAAACTCGTTTGGCGCCTATATCGGATACAAGCCCTTCTATCTCCGAATTCGCGATGGCGCCCTAGCCTCTCGGTTTGTGGGGTCTGGAGCCAAGTACGATCTTGACGGCCAAATGGCCATCGAAGCATGCAGTTTAGCCGCTACCGGACGAATGAAGGTAAAGGCCTAACCCTCGACCATCGCCTCGACCTGCACCACGCCGTGGATCACACCCGGCGCCGGATCGTCCATGACCCGCACCAGCGAGACCCGCAGCGGGTGCATGGTCAGCGCCGCGGTGTCCTCCCAGCCGTCCAGTGCAGCGACCACCTCGTCGGTAGCGTCCTTGGCGGCCCGCTTGTCGGGCTTGTTGCTCGCCCAGATGTCGACCTGGACCGTCTCGACGCGGCCGCGGATGCATTCGGCGCTGTCATCGTTCCAGTAGCTCGGGCCGATGCTGACGTAGGGCATCGTCGCAGTCTCGTTGGGGCCGTCGAATACGCGGCCACTGACCAAGGGCACCTCGGCCTTGAGCCGGGCGACGATCAGCCGCTGCAGGGCGCTGCTGATGCCCATGTCAGGCCCGCGCACCCTCGACGGGCGGGATGCCACTCGCCTGCGCGATCTTAATAAAAGCGTCCGCGGCCGATTCATTGACCGCGACCAGCTTCCCGCTCGACATATAGATGCAGGCCCCAAGCTCGTGCGGCGCCACTGTCTCGATTAGGTCTACGTTGACGATCACAGGGTCGCCCTCGTAGCCCATCGCCCGGCTAGTGAAAGAAGTCCACGTGGCCATGATCAGCCCTCAGCCAGCATTTCGAGATACCCGTTCGCTTCGGTCGGGCGCGGGTCTTCCTTGATCGCATAGACCTTGCGAATGCCGGTCCGGTCCCGCAACTCAGCCTGCCACTCGCTCGTGATCCGCCGCGCGCGCGCGCTGTTGCGGATCGTGATGATCACGGGGTTCCGCGACGCCAGCCGCGCCTGCATGACGCTCTCCCCGCCCCGCAGATGCTTCACGGCCGCCCATTCGGTGAACTGCGGCACCCATGCGTCCTCGGTGCCGCCCATGTCCGTCTCGACCGTCTCGCGGGCGGAAAAGGTGGCCTGGTAATCGAGGTTGGGAACAGTGCGCTTCATGCCAGAGCCGGATCCCGCTCACGGTGGAGCAAATCCTTCGCCGCCGGCGACAGCCAGCCACCTTCGAGTTCGCCCATCGGGTCATCGTGGATCCGGTGCAGGACGTGCACCATGGCGGCCTGGACGTGTAAAGGGACGGTGTGCGCCGTCCATCCATGGTCCGGCCGCTTGATGTAGTCGACAACGATCTGCTCAGCCATCTCGGCTTCGCGCTGAACCTTCAGGTCCTCATCGTCGTGTGTAATGCGCAGGGTTTCTTTGGCCGTCTCGAGGTCAATCAGCATTCCCGCCTCCGACCCTTAGCGGGCTGCGATCGGCCGGCGCCTTTGCGACGCCGTCCTTGCCGTCACGGCCCTTCTTCACGCTGAGGCGCCAATCGCTGGAACCGTCCGGCCGCGCTTTTGTCTCTCGTTGCGCGATCCATACGCTGCCGCCGAAGGTGACGCTGTCGCCCTTCTGATAACCCGCGCCCGGCGCGTAAACGCCGCGATCCAGCACCACCGGCACCACGAAGTGACGCTCCTCGATCCGTTCGCCCTTCTGGAACAGGAAGGTAATGGTCCGCTCACCGTCGTAGTCGAGGGTCAAGTCATCAAAGCCGAGACCGTCTTGGCCGTCGCGCCCCGGCTCGCCGACAACGCGACCTAGGCTTCTTGTCTCTCCGTTGGTCAGCGTAACGACCAAACAGCCCTCACGATCGATCAGCGCGCCCGCCAGGCCTACGCCGTCCTTACCGGGCGAGCCATCCTTCACCGTGATCGCTCCCACCGCCTTGCTGACCGCCTCGGCTACGAGCCGCTCAACCTCGGCGGGATCAGCGTCTCGACCGGGCTCGCCATCTTTTCCGTCCTCCGGGAGAGGTAGGGCCTCCAAGAATGACTGCACCTGCATTGTAAGCAGTGGCATGACATCTCCCAAGTCGACACTGGTGCCGTCTTGGCCGTTCAGCCCATCTAAGCCCGGTTCTGGCGGTGGCAGCGCTGCAACGGCAGCAGCGGTGCTTTCTGCGATCCACCCCTTGATCTCGGTCAACGTGACCGCTGGCTCAGCATCGCCCAGACGCTTGAGCGCGGCGTCCATTTCATTGATCTTTCCACGGACCTCGGACAAGCCATCGTCGCCTGCCGCAGCCTCCAGCGCTGCGATCCGTCCGACCAACGCGGCATTCGCTTGCCGCAGCCCCTCGTTTTCCTTGAGGACGGGCGACAGATGCTTCGCGATCAGGGCCTCGGTGGCATCCAGCATCGCGGCAGCGACGGATTCACTGTCGAGCATCGGGCGCCGTCCTTTTGTGAGTGAGAGCACGGATAGCGAGCGCCAGAGGCACGCCCTTGTCCCCTTCGTCGGGGGGCGGAAGCGTCGGAAGTGCGGGCGGCGGGCCCTCGATTAGCGCGCGGTCCCGTGCTGCGATCGCATCGAGACTGTGATCCTGCTCCTGCAGGTAGACCGTGTCTCCACCTGCCATCTTCGGTAGATCGATCCGGCGACGGCGCTCGTTCAGCGTCATCAGGTTCTTGGCCTCGGCCAAGGTCTCCATCTGGGTCTTGCTGTCCATTCGAAGCAGCCCGTCCAGATCGAATTCGGTGCCGATCCGGTCGCCAACATAGGCGTCCAGGCCCAATCCCTCGTCCAGGCACAGTTCAGCCGCCTCGATGTGCTGCTGCAGGCACTGGCTATAATATTCGACGTTCAGGTTCTGGACGTTGTTATAGTTCGGTTGTCCCTCGCCCATGGCCACCTTGTAGAGCGGAACGTGGAACACGCTGCAGATGACCGACGCCGTCCACTTCAACTGCTCGATCATCTGAGCGTCGCTCGCCGTCATGGTCATCGGCTCGTATTTCAGCCCATCCCCGAGCACCGCGACTTTACCGGCGTTGTCGCCGGTGTAGCGGCTCTCCCAGTGCTCCTTGAGCCTTTGGGCCGTCTCATCGCTGATGGCGCCGGGGGCAGTCAGGATGCCGCTCGGCCGGGCCCCGTTCGCGAAGAAGTTGGTCGAGTTGGTCTGGATCCGAATGCCCTGCATCGCGGCCAGACCAGCCGCGTGAATCGGCGAGGTGCCGACCAGCGGATGATAGATCGTGTTCATCCGGTCGTGGATGATCTCGGATGCCGGCACGACAACGTCGCCTTCTTGCCCCGCCAAATTGTCGGCTGCGAGTTGGTAGTAGACGTCCCCAGTGTCTGTGACGAGCGGCGTAACCCGGCGCGGGTCGAGCACGTGAAGCGCCGTGACCACCGCGCGATTGTCGCGCCGCTTGAGCACATAGACGTTCCCGGTGGATAGCTTCGAGAGCATGTAATGCTCCCAGAACTGAATGCGGTTCTGGAAGTGGTTTGGCCTGCGCAGAACCGGCGAATAGGCGGGACTGTCGATCTCGGACCAGACGCCACTGTTATCCTGTTGCACCAGCTTCACCCGAAGCTTGGCAATGTCCGACGCAATCAGCGTCATGCAGGCGTAGACCGCATGGAACGCACGGACGCCGTCATAGTCGACTTCGACATTGCGCTGCCAATTGCCCGAGTTCGCCTCGAGAACGGTGAACCAGCCGCTGCCACGGCCCGTGGGGACTGGTGATGCGGAGACGGCCTTTTCTTGCCGCCCGAACAATCCCCAAAGAGCCATGATTATTCCGCCGCCTCGGCAATCTTTTCGCGCAGGGTGTCGGCGTTCCAGCCGTGATAAGCACGCTTGCCAACAATTTCCTGGTACCGATCACGCAGCTGAGCCAGTTCCTTCGCCTCAGCTTCCGCGGCGTCGTCAGCCCGCAGGTCGGTGCGCTCATAGCCCAGCTTGCCGAGAATGGCCGCGAAGCGCGGGTCTTTGGCCCGCATCGCCCGGTCCATGTATGTGGATTTCTTCATGTGATAGCCTCCCGCAGAGGGAGAGAGGCGGGCGGACCCGCCTCTCCAGTCATTGTCACGGGGTGGCGTCGTAGCCGGCCCAGGTCGCCTGGGTGATGACCGCCACGCCGGACGGCCGGCGGCGCGCCCAGTTGATGAACCGCTCGGCCCGGAAGGCCACGCTGTTCGTCTGGAACATCGACACCAATTGGATGGGCGTCGGCGTGGTGCTGTTGTGGGTCGGGCTGTCCGACATCTCCAGCGACGCCTCGCGCGACATGGCAACCTGCACGCCGCCCTCGTCCACCAGGTAGATGTCCGAGGCGTTCGCCAAGACCACCAGACCCGCCGGCGCATAGTCGGAAACGATCACCGGCAGACCGGCGAAGGTGCCCCCGGTCATGGTCAGGCCGGGGAATTCCGGCTGGCCCAGCGGGTTGATCATCATCGACAACGAGAGTGCCGCCGATGCCGACATGATCCACACACCGTTCGTCGGCGCGTTCTTGGCGGCGATGAAGCTGCCAAACAGCGCCTGAATATCAGCGCGGATATTGTCAGCCGTGCCGCCGGCCGAAACGATCGGCGTCAGGCCATTGGTGATCGAGGCTGGCGACACGCCGGCCACGGCAGCCTTGGCGGGGTCGATGAAGTCCTTGTCCAGACGCGTGGCGATCGCAGCGGTGAGCTGGTCACGCAGGAACGCCTCCGCTGCGATGCCCGATTTGCGCAGCAGTTCTTCGGTCACAACCGCGATGTTCGCGACCTTGAGGATGCTGAGCTTGTTGGTCTCGCCCTCGAACTTGGTCAGCGGCTTTGCCTTGCCCTCGCCGACCCAATAGGCTTCACCGCCGCCCGTCTGCGCGCCGATGGTGGTATCCGCCGGCACGTTGCGCAGGCTGGGGACGCCGTTTTGGCCGAAGCGCCCGAGGATCGTGCGGGGCCGCAGATACTCGAGGAAGTCGCCAAACACGCGCCCCTCATCGGTGACCATCCACTCCGCCCAGTTGCCGTCCAGCGTGGCGCCGGCCGGAACAGCTGCTTTGGTGATGACGCCGTAGACGGCCGAGTCCTCGCCATAAAGGCGCTTGGCGATCTCGCGCGGGTTCTCCACGTCCAGCTGCGCCAGAGCCTTCACCTTGGCGAGACGGGCGAAGTTGATGCCCTTGTCGACCTTCTCGGCCAGGCGCACCTTGCCGGGCACAGTCGCCGGGTCACGGCTCTCGTGGTCCGAGGCCTTCTGGCCAGCAACCGGCTTCGCCGCAGCCAACTTGACACGCTCCAGCGCCTTGAGACGGCTCAGATCTGCGTCGACCTGATCGACCTCGGCTTGCAGGCCGTCGAACTCTTCGTGCTCGTCGGCCGCCATCGTTTCGCCGCGGTTGATGCTCTTCGTGGCGATTTCTTCCATGCGCGCGGCATTCGCGGCGCGTTTTGCCTCCAAGGAGGCGATCTGTTCAGCGAGAGCCATCTTCGGCACCCCTTTCGTGCTGATTTTCACCGGGGTTCCCGAAGCGCCGGGACTGATCTCGCCCTCGCCGGACGCGGCGATCTGTTGGCGCGAGATGCTCTTGATCGCGGAAATAGTGGCCTCCGCGTTGGCCGGTATGGTCACGAGCGAAAGCTCGAGCCATTCCCAATCTGTGAACCGCAATCCGCCAGTCTTGAGCCGCTCAGGTTCTCTGGCGTTGAAGCCGATGGACACACCGCGCACCAAGCCGGCCTTTACCGCCTGCCATGCCTTGTCCACGAGCTTCTTGAGGTCGCCGTCCTCCTCGACCTTGGCGAGGCGCGCCCGGAAGGGAATGCCCTTGGCGTTCGGCTCGGCGAACTCGACAGTGCCGACCGCTTCGTCATGGTTGTGCTGCCACAGCAGCGGCAGAGGCAGCGCGAACTTGGCGCCCATGGGCTCCACGACATCGCCCATGCGGTCGGGTGAGGGAGTAGACGCGACGCCTTCAATCACACGCTCGTCGCCGTCCTGCAGCGCTTTGGCGGTGAGGATCGAATAGGCACGGTTCATGCCGGCCTCCTGCTGTTGGATAGTGCTGACAGGTCTAGCCGATGACCAGCATTTGGTACTCGGGCGCCTTCTGCGCCTCGGGGTTCCGGCTCATGACCGTGACCGCGTCGAACAGCGCCATGGCCGGGTCGATCTTGGCATCGCCGGCGTTCGCCTTCGTCGCGCGGATCGCCGTCGCGGTCGGCTCGATCTTGATGTTACCCACGGCCCACGCCATCAGCGCCGAGCCGTCGTGCCAGAGCGTGCCGTTCGCCAGCTTGCGCTCGGCCGTCTTGATCGCGTTCATCATCGCGTAGCCCTGCGGCGCGCCGATGACCTGCCCGTCCTCCGGCGTCACACCGATCGCAGCCAGCGCGTCGATCAACTCGCCGAGGCCTGCCGGGTCGGCCGCAACCGCGGCGAGCAAGCCCCGAGCCTTCACCTCGCCCACGATCTCCACGATCGCCGAGATGTCGGCCAGCTCGTCATCGACGATAGTGAGCGACCCTTCCCGCTCGAAATCCCGTAGACGCGGCGCAATTGCCCGGCGCCGGTCCAGCACGCCGTCGTGGCACCACGCATGGCACCAGGCGAGCCAGTCTTTTGTCTCTCGGTCGCGCCCCAGCACGGCAAGCCCGAACAGATCGTCCAAGCCGCCGCCGTCGACGCCGACCACGACCACCTCGCTGCGGTCCAGAACCTCGCCCAGATCCATGGGCCTCTCGCGGCGCGCCCAAAAATCCGCCCCGGGCCAGCGGTTGGCCCGCAAGTTCATCCCGATCTCGACGTTCAGATGCTTGGCAAAGAACGTCGCGCGGGTGCTGGCGTCCTTGGCCAGTTCCTTGCCCATCTCCCGTTCGAGCCAGTCCTGCGACACGCTGCGCCCCATGTTGGGGTTCGTGACGTAGAAGTTGGCCGGCTCCAGATACGCCTCGCGATCCAGCATCTTCTGCGGGTATTCGTAGATCACGGGCAGGAACCGCTTGTCCTCGATGCGGCCGTCCCGCACGTCGCGCGCATAGTCCAGCTTATCCTTGAACACCCCGGCCGGCGGCGCGTCCGCCTGGGTGGTCAGGTAGATTACGAAGCCCTCGGGCCGCGATACCAAGCCGCCCGTCGCCTCCCGCAGCATGGCATCCGCGCTCGGCCGCTTGCCAAAGATCCACAGCTCATCGATCAGGATCCGGCCCGACTTCTTGCCGCCCACCGTGTCCGTGTCCGCGGCCACGACCTTGAGCGACGATTTGGTCACCCGGTGCGTGATCGTCCTCACATGGTCCTGCACATGCAGCAGGTCTGCCAACTCCTCGTCGGCCCGGACCATCGCCGCCGCCGGCTTATAGCTGTTGCCCGCCACCTCAACTGTCGGCGCGAGGATCAGCAGCTCCTCGTCCTCTCGCCAGCCAATGATCAGCGCCGTCAGCATGATCGCCGCAGCTATCGTGGATTTCGTGTTCTTCTTGCTGATGCAGAGGAAGAACTCGCTGATCAATTGGTTGCCCGTCTCAGGGTCATTCGCGCCGAAGATCGCCGAGACGAACTCGAACACCCACGGCGCGCTCACCTCACCGAAGGTAGGCTTGCCGGGCAGGTCTGGCACCCGCAGCGACTTGAATACGCCGAGGGCATAGTCGGCCTCTGACTGGAACAGCGGGGCGAACGGGATCAGTCCCTCACGATTGACGATCCGGCGCTCCCAATCCGGGCAGGCCGTCGACCACACCGGCATCACCCGTTACTGACCGCCAGGCGCGGGCCGCCGCGCGGAGCGAACTTGCCGGCCGCCACTTTCTCCGCCGCGTCCTGCTTCTGCTCCTTCTTGCCGGGGACGACATCGGATGCCCGTGCATGCACAAAGGGTGCCGCCGCCATCGCCATCCGGTCGCGCCGGGTCGGCTCCTGCTCAGCGTCGTTCATCACCGCCAGCATGTACTCCAGCGGGGTCATCCCACCGAGGGACTTGCGCGGACGGTTCGCTGCCGCCTCGTTCTTCACCGCCGGGACACTGCCAGCCTCTTTACGAGGGCGGCCAGCACCAGGCCGGGCACCACCTCGGGCCATGTCAGCACCTTTGATTTCGGATTGATTTCGCCGCTGGATAATCAAACGGCCGGGATTTTATCTCTGCGTGAGGAGGACGCCGGTACCCAGATACCTTGGGTTGCCGACTTTTGCCCTCCCCCCCTTCAAGTCAGCACATCCGCGCGTACTCAAGCGCCAGCTCTCGCTCGCATCTTTGACGACGAAGGCTCTCAGAAGCATCCCGCAACCCAGCCATCGCTTGCGACTTGGTCAGAGGGAACCCCGGCGCCGTCCGATAGTGGTACTTCTCGCCTGAATCGCTCAAGAAGTACCATGCGTCCCAGATGCTCTTAGAGCCGGTGGCAACCAGCACCCAATCGTGGAAGCGGTCTCCGACGGATACGGCATCGTTTGCCTTCACCTTCATCTCATCCATTCCTTAGCCGTCTTGGCGGCGTGGCAGGGCGCGCACAGGCTCTCGAGGTTGCTGTCCTCGTCGTTGCCGCCATGAGCCTTGGGGACGATGTGGTCGACGGCATGGTCGCGTGGCCTGACCTTGAGCGCTGTCAGCCTGTCGTGCCTCAGGCACTCTTGGCACAGGTAGCTGTCGCGCTTGAGGATGCGGGCCGCGGTCTTGACCCATGCGGAGCCGTAGCCCCGTTCGTGCCTGCTGCCTTTACCTGACCATGCCGAGCGCTCGCCGGATGTCGGCAGTTCTGCGATGGGGCCGGTGGCCGCAATGGACTGGCGTACCGTTGCCATCCGAGGCGGAAGTTTAGCCAGACGACCCATTGCTCCATGCTCGCTCTTTAATGCGCCGCAATAGTGCGGGTCGTCGGACAAGAAGAAGTCAGCGTGTTATCAACTCGCCGAGACTCGCGCTGGGACATGCAATAGAACTGGGGTGTGCCTATCAGGGAGAATGCACATGAGTCTCATCACAGAATATCGCGATCTTGAAGCGAACATCACAGCACTCGAGACTGCACGGGCTTCCTCCCGTGGCGGGGACTATGAGATCTACCGTTCTCTAGTATCCAAGGGCCGGGTATTGCTCCCCTATTTGAGCGGCGACGGAATCGCTTTCGGTCCGTCTCGCTTCCTGGGCTACAAAGACAACACGGTTTCTGAGCATGTAAAACGCGAGCAACTCGACGGCCGCGAGACGACGCCCCGCATTCGGCAGGTTTTAAGCAAACAGTTTGGGTTCACCATTACGAATACACCCGACGATGCGGTCGACCGACTATTTCACCGGTTCTGTTCTTCCCTGCGCGCTGAGCCAGACAATGCAGCACGCACATTCTGGATTACGCCCGAGGTCGCCAACTGGTTGGCGGACCATCTTGGCGACGAAGAGGCCTTCATTTCGCATGGCACCAACAACGTGGATGAGATCGAAGAGCGAGTTCTCCGCGACGAGACGCTACCGGCGACGACTCGCGATGCCATTATAAAAGCGCGAGTGGGCCAAGGGCTGTTTCGGCGCCGGGTTCTTCAAAGCTACGGCAGCTGCCTCGTGACCGGCCTCAATGAGCAAAGATTACTGGTTGCCTCGCATATAAAGCCGTGGCGAGACTGCTGGGACAACCCAAACGAGTGCCTGAGCGCCGACAACGCTCTACTGTTGTCGCCGACGTGGGACGCCTTGTTTGACAAGGGTTTCGTCAGCTTTTCAGATGGTGGTGAGCTGCTGGTCTCGGAACGGCTTTCGTCCAACTCGAAGCGAGCGCTGGGGGTCAAAGGTCTGACCGTTAGCCTTAGTGCCGGTCAGATCTCTCACATGCGACACCATCGCAACATCTACCAATTCGGAGACTAGACAACTGGGGATCAGCCAAACTCAGCTGGATGTAGTCGCGGGGAGTTTGCAGCGCTCACAGCATCGCGCGCTAATGGACCCACTGCTGTTGCGCGCCTGATAGATCGTCTCACGGTTGTCGCTCAGTACGCCAAACGGCGCATTTTGCGCTACGTGTCGTGCCAGCAGGCCGATGCGAGGCGGGTCGCAAGGACCTGCACGCCGCCCAGGACGGTGAGCGCACCGATACCTGCCCATCCCGTATGGACGTGCCCGTTGGGGCGCCCGGCAGCGATGGCGAACCCCTTGATCTCGCCGCGACGGGCTTGCCTCAGAAGGTCCTCCAGTTCGCGGATCACGTCAGCGTTGGCGCCGTCGTCCGTTAGCTGAGTTCCGACTAGGGAGACGACCGTCATGGCTATGCCTCCCACAGCGATGTTATTGCACGGGCAATGTCGGCCGCTGCGACCTGCGAGGGATACAGGATGTGCAACCTCTACAACCAGACGACGACGCAAGAGGCGATGCGCCGGCTGTTCGCGGACCTGACGGTACATGACCGGGCAGGCAACGTTGAACCCGGCCCGATATACCCTGATCGGCCGGCGCCTATCATTCGCCATGCCGACGAGGGGCTGGAGATCGTGCGGGCGCGCTGGGGGCTGCCGTCCCCCAAGTCGCTCCTCAAGACCGTCCGTGACCCCGGCGTCACGAACGTGCGCAATGCAAGCTCGCCCCACTGGCGGCGTTGGCTGGGGCCCGCGTATCGCTGTCTCGTGCCGCTGACAGCGTTTGCAGAACCCCGCGGCGCCGGCCTCGGCAACCAGTGGTTCGCCGCTGCTGATGGCGAGCCCATGTTCTTCGCAGGGCTTCAGGTTCCGAACTGGACCTCGGTGCGCAAGATCAAGGATGGCGCCACCACCGACGATCTGTTCGCCTTCCTCACGACGGAGCCCAATGCAGAGGTCCGGCCCATTCATCCCAAGGCGATGCCGGTCATCCTCACGCGGCGGGAAGAGTGGGACACATGGCTCTCTGCGCCATGGGAGGTTGCAGGCAAGCTGCAAAGGCCTTTGCCCGATGGAGCGCTGCGCCTGGTGGATGAGCCCCTCTAGATGGAAACCCCGCCTGCATCTCTGCGGGCGGGGCTATCTGCCGCACGTGGCTGGCAGGTGGAAAACGGCTATCTGCCGGTCGCGAGAACCAGGATGCGACAGACGCGATACCAGAGCGGGTCACGCGGGCCGCTGGCGGCGAAGTCGGCTAGCTGCAAGCCTGCGTTCCTCATATCCCAATTGCGCATCGCAACCCCGTTGAAACGAAACGCCCGCGCGATTCCTCGCCGGGCGCCGGGCGCGCGTTTCCCAAAAGTCGCGCGCGAGTGTGGTCAAAATGGCCGATTACCATTTACCTGTCAACTACCCATCGCGCATGCCATGCGGTCCAGCGCATCATGTAGCGCCACGAGTCCCGTCTGATAGCCCTTGCCGCGAAACCCACGGATCGCCGCAGGCGTGCGGCCGTCCAAGACGCACGCCTCGACGATGGGCCAGTCCTCCCGAGTGACGTAAGCCGCCAGTTTGGCATAGCGGCTGATGCGGTCGACCTGGATCGTCACCGCGTGGTCCGGTTTGGGGCTCGACTGCACCCGATCGTTCTCGGGCCATCCGGGGCCGCGCTGTGTGCCCTCGAAGGCATCGCGCAGCTTCTCGGCCGCGGTGAACCCGGCGGTGCTGATCACCCCGCGTCGGTGCCAGACCTCCAGCATATCGACCCGGCGCGCGCCGTAGACCTTGTTCGGGTTGACCCGGCGCCCGGTCTCGGCGTTGACCTCGCCCCGGTCCTCCAGCACCAGCCCGGCACGCATGGCGGGACCATTGGCGCCGAGGTCCCATGGGGCGGCGTGCAGCGACACAGCTGGCCGTGGTGCGCAGCCGTGCTGCCAGGCGCCCATCTGTTTGCGTATCCGGCGAGACCTCATCTTGCCCATCGTGCCACCCCGTTCTGCCGCGCGTTCTCGCGGGCGATGATTTCGCGCTCGGGCCAGCCGGGCACCTGATCCATGTCGATGACGGCCCAGCCGGTGCCGGCGGCGATGTCGCGCCGACAGGCGGCGTTGCGGGCCGCCGTTTCCTCAGGGGTCAGCCCTTCGGGTTTGGTCCAGCGGTAGATGCTGCTGGCGAGGCTCATGCGGCGTCCCCGCTGCGCTGCGCAGCAATCAGCCTGCTCACGTGGATGTCCGAGAGCCCGGTTGCCGCGATAATGACCGCGCGATCTGTCTCGCCACTCGCGATCATCTGCGTAGCGACCACGGCGGCCGGGGACACCTTGCGTCCGTACTCTGCGGGCTTTGGGGCGCGCCGCATCTGTTTCGGCGCGTGACCTTCGGCCGCGGCCTGGCGTTTCATTGCCTTGCCCAGCAGAGCCTCTAGCGCGGGGGTCAGTTGGCGCGCGCGGAACGCCACCGCGAAGGCGGCGCTTGAGGTCGGGGCGAGAGGCTTGCAGGCGCTCATGACAACACCCTCCCCATCGGAACTGCACTGGCATCTCTCGTCGTGGGCGCCGGGTGTCCTTTCATGATCGCGGCTCGCCATCCTTTCGCCGGGGGCCAGTCCACGCCCCAGCCCGCCAGGGTTTCTCGCGTCCAGCCGCCGTTCGGTGTCCGCGCGGCTTCTATCTCTTGTGCGGTGATGGCTCTCATTCTCTTGCTCTTGCTGGAAGGTGGGGGGTTCCGGATGGGCGCACTTCACCCGTCGTCAGGATGAAGTGCTGCTCGTGCTGGCATGGAGCCGGGGACACGGACGCAACGCTCTCTCCGAACAGGCGCGTCGTTTGCACGCGGGACCGGGGTCAGGCTGTCGGTCCGTACCTGTCGCTTCACTCCCTTTCGGGACCTGGCGGCACCTTTCCCCATCCTCGGAGAGCGAGACGGGGCAGGCTGCACCTCGTGGGTGCGTCCTATGCGGGTAATGGGCTTGCCGCGTCCCCCGCCGGGGTTTCCCATACCCGTCATGTTCCGGGGCTGGGCCTGCTGTGCAGGATGCTGAGCGGCTATGATGGTCGCTTGAGGCCGTGCCAGTCGGTTACCACCCCGACCTTTCACCCTGACGCCCCTTGATTGCCTCATGGGGGTCAAACTGCGTCCTTTGCGGGTGCCCACCGCGCCGGACTGTGGCCCTCTCACGGCGGCTTCACCTCGCGCAGCAGCAGCGCGACGGCCCGCAGGCCGTGCCGCGTGTGATGGTCGTTCCAGTCGCCCATCTCGGGCGGCATGACCCAGCGGCAGCCGGACTGGCGCGCGTAATGCTCGCCGGTGCCGGTGCCGAAAACGTCGACGGTCTTGTCGTGGTCAGCGGCGATGATGGCGCCGGGGATCGCTCCCGCGACCTTGGCGACATTCTGCGCGCTGAAAGCCGAAAGGACCGTTGCGGAGCGACCCAGCAGCCTCAGGGCCGCGCGGACGCTGAGCGCGGTCGCGATACCCTCGCAGACCCAGGTCTCGCGCCCTGTGGCGATCCTGTGGGCCGCGGCGCCCATGCGGCCGCCGAGGATGTTCTTCTTGATGCCTTCGGCGGTGATGAACTGGACGGTGGTCACCTCGCCGCCAGCCCGTCCAGGGATCAGCAGCAGGGGCCCCTCCCCCTCCGGCAGAGCCGCGGCAACCCGCGGGCCCATGCCAGTGGCGGGAAGGACCGCCCGCGCATCCTCGAGCACGAGCCCGCGCTCCTCGGGGAAACCCTTGCGCGCCAGGTAAGCGTGCCGCTCCTGCCGGCTCGCGCCCACCAGGGCGGCGTAGATCGCGGCGACGGCACGGCGGTCGGCCTCCTGCTCGCGTTCGCGCGCAAGGTCCCGCGGGCGCGCCGGGGATGCCGGTGCGGCCTGATCCCGGAACCGCGCATGCTGCCCGGTCTGGTGATTCCACGACACGCCACCGCGACCATCTGGGTCCAGTTTGACGCGGCCATCGCCTTTCCCGTTCGCCTTGCCCTCAACATCCGCCAGAACCCAGCGGCCGGGAACGGGGCGAGCCGGCGGAACGATCCCGACCGCGCGGCAGGCCTCAACCATCGCATCGTGCACGCTCATGCCGCAATCTCACGCAGTGCATGGCCGCCCCACTGGTCAGCGCAGGCCGCGGCGATGCCTTCGAATGTTCGGCTGCGGATGCGCCACCGGTCGGGTCCGGGCGGACACCGATGGACGGCCTGCCAGCGGTGGTCCTCTGGTGAGCCCTTCGAAGGCAGTGTGAGCCGATCGGTTGGAGCCAAAGGCGGCAGCCCCCGGAGGTAGAAGCCGGTCGCCTTTTTAGCTGGCTCACCGAACCACCAGGGTTGGACGATCTGCGGCTTTGGCAGGTCCTCCGGGAGGCGCGCCCGCGCATGGCGATGCATGACCGGATTCTCGATTGCGAGGCGCGCAACGGGCGCCTCCCAGCAAGCCGCGAACAGCGCGGCGCCCTCGTCCAGTTCGGCCCACATTTCGGCGCGCGTCCGGCCAGGCGGCGGGACGCTGAGCCAGCGAACTCCGCTGTTGCATAGGCGGGTGCAGGGCGGATGACAGACAACCAGCAAATCCCAGCCGTCCCCCAGATGGTCGCGAATGTCACCACGAATATGGCGATTGCTGCCGTCCTCGGCCGCTAGAAGATCACAGGACCAGGCGTCGTGTCCGAGCGCAGTGAATGCCCTCCGCATCACGCCCGAGGTTTCGCAACCGATCAGAACACGCAAGCTCATGCTGCCCTCCGCTTCGACTGGCGAAAGCGCTTGACCTCTCGGTCGATCAGGCCCAGCGCGCTGTCGCTGATCGGGCCCGGCGCGGCGGAGTACCAGCCAGCGGGCAGCTTCGCGTCGGGATAAACCCCATGCCAGATCCCCGCAGCCCAGCGGCGTGCCTTGTCCTCGCCGTAGCGGCTGTTGCCGAGGCAATAGGACAGGGCCGCGCTCCAGACGCCGCGTGGGTCATTCAGGCACTCGGCCCGAAGCCCTGGGCGCGTCGCCATCGCCAGCGTCGCTGGATCGAAGGCATGAAGCGAACCGTCGACGGAATGGATGCCGGACCGCGCCGGGCGCTGCCAGCCGCATGAGCGGCAGGTGTCGCCGTAAAGGGCCCCGCTGCATTCCGGGCAGACCACCTTGGCCCGCTCGCCCGGCTCGCGCTTGCGCGGAGTGCTGTCGCGCTTCGTGGCCTTGGACAGGTCGCCCGCGCCGTTCTCCCAGACATCGTAGGTGTCGAGGGCAAACCGCTCGACGTTGCCGCTGTGGCAGAGCCAGAGTGCCTTCGCCTTGCCCTCGGCCGGCCGCATGATGCGCCCGATCTCCTGCATGTGGCTCGACAGGCTCTTGCGGTATGGCTTGCAGCCGATGCCAACCAGCACGTCTGGCACGTCGAACCCCTTAGTCAGTACGCCGCAGGACACCAGCCCGTGGATGATGCTGTCGGGGCGGCGGAACTCGGCGATCTTGGCGTCACGCTCGGCCTCGTTGCGGTCCAGGTAGCTGACCTGCTGGAAGTTAAACCCGGCGTCGGCGAAGGCTGCGCACAACTCGCGCCCGTGCTCGACGGTCGGGCTGAACACGATGGTCTTGGCAGGTCCGCCGAAATGCTCGCACGTCTTGGCGATCCACTCCGCGACCACGTCACCGATGATCTTGATGCCTGCGCCGGTCGCGCTGGCATCGGTGAACTCACCCATGCCCGAGACGGCAAGTTCGCTGTCCTGCGGCGAGCGCGCGACGTAGATCAGCGGCTCGATCAGGTTGCCGGCGTCGATCAGGGTGCGGGTGGAGGCGACATTGACGATGGTGTCCCAGTGATCGCCCATGCCCTTGGTGAATGGGGTGGCGGTCAGACCGATGGCGACGGCCTCCGGGTTGTCGGCGATGAACCGCAAGGTCTTGCGATAGCTGCAGTGCGCCTCGTCGTAGATCACCAGGCTGGGCCGGCGCGGCAGTACGCGGCGCTCGAGCGTCTGGATCGAGCAGACCTGTACGTTCTCGCGCGGCATCCACCGCTCGTTGATGCCCTGCACGATGCCGTGCGGGATGCCATAGCGGTCGAGGGTGGCCGAAGTCTGTTTGACCAGTTCGACCCGGTCCACCAGGAACAGCGCATAGCTGCCCTTGGCATTGGCTTCGCGCAACAGGTGCGACGCGATGACGGTCTTGCCGGCCCCGGTCGGGGCGTAGAGCACGGGGCGCTTGAGACCCCGCCGCACGCATTCGCGCAGCAGGTCAACGGCATCGGCCTGATATGGCCGCAGGCTGATTGCTTCGGTGGGCCGAAGATCGAGCATCATGCTGCCACCTCCGCGTAGGCCGCGGCCTCCGCCTCGGCGCGGGTCATTCCGGCATCGAACTCAAGGATCGCCGCGCGCTCGCACCATGCGTCATAGGCCGGCCATGCCTCGGTCATCACTGCATCCCTGTGGTGCTTGACCCAGGCGATTGCGGCATCGTCCAACCGGCCGCGCACAAGCGTCGGCCGCCATTGGTCGAAGGTCAGGTCGCCGCCATGGGCGCGAATGCGGGCCAGGATGCTCACAGCGGGATTGCCTCCCGCTCCCGCGAGGCGGCCAATTCCCGCTCCAGATCGGCAATCCGCTTATCGGCGGCGCGCAGCTTGCGGGCCTCGACGGCCAGCTCGTCCATCTTCTTGCCCTTTGCCGCCTTCTCGCGGTCTCGCTGGGCTTGCAGGTCGGCAATGATGCGGCCGCTCTCGCTGTGGGCCAGCTCGGCGTTGGCACGCTCCAGGTCGGCAATTCGCGCCTCGGCAGCGACCAGCTTCGAACGCAGCTCCGCGTTTTCCTCGCGCAGCCCGGCCAGATCGTCGGTCAGCGCCTCGCGCGTCAGGGCGCGGGTCGGGTGCGGGTTGGCGGTTGTAGACTTGGCCTTGCGTTCGTCGCGGATTGTTTTCGCTCTAGCCTTCACGGCCTGTGGCCCAGCTGCGACCACCTCGGCTTGTTCGGCTCCTGGCAGTCGCGCAACCTCGGCTGCGGCCGAAACGGCAACTTCTCCGCTTTCGACTTGGGCCGCCAATTCTGGCGCTCCATGGTCGAGTACCGCCTTCGCCGCCTCAACTGTGCGCGTGCCGACGTTCAACATAGTGGCAGCTTCTGCGGTCGAGACCTTCCGCAGATTTGCGGAAGGTTCCAAATCAGTTCGTGCGCCTTGAGGCATGTTCGCCAGTTTGGCCGCAACCGCCGCGCGTTGGCTTTCGGTCAGGTGCCGCCGGTGCAGGTTAGTCGACAGGACATAGGCCAGAGCCTCAGCGTCCGTGCCGGCATAATCCGCCACCGGAAACTCCAGCCCCAGATCGCGCGCTGCCATATAGCGATTGCGACCATCCAAGATGCGCCCGTTGAACAGAACAATCGGCTCCCGGACACCGAACTGTCGGATGTCATCGCGAAGTCGATCCTGCGCAGCCGCATCGAGCATCGGGAAGAGGTTGGCATAGTCGTGCCAGAGTCCGGTCAGCGCCACCTCGTGGCGGTGGTTGGTCAAAGCGCTCATGTCTCGATGATCTCCACGCCCTGCGCGGCCAGAATGGCCCTCTTGAGCTTGTATTCGGGGGTACGGTGGCCCTTGGCGTCCTCGATCACCTCGAGCCCGCGCGCGGTGTCGAAATAGACAAAGTCAGCGACGTAGACGGCGACGCGGTTCGACGGCTGGAAGCGGACCGGGCCGTCACGCCCTTCGAGGGGAAGGCGGACCTGCCGGCGCAGATCACGGATAGCGCCGCCCTTTTCGAGCAGCTTGAGAGCGGCGTAGCGCGCCATCTCCCGTTGGCTGTCAAAGCGCATGCCGTCGTACTCGACCGGGATGTTGCCGAACTTCTTGAAGCCGCGCCGGGTCATGCCGCGACCTCGCTGCGGCTGATCCAGACGGCCTGGCGGTCCGCGTCGTGGATCTCGATCTGCCCCGCAGCGCGGCCGAGGGCGATCACTTCCCACACGATGCGGTCGGACAGGCCGGTGGCGGCGATAATGCCGTCGACATTCAGCTGCGCGGGTGGCGCGATTGCGTTCCAGACGGCGCGCTTCTGTTCGGGGGTGGGAGCGGGAAGCGTCATGCCGCGTCCCCTGCCCGCTCGAGGCGCTTACGACAGGGCGGTATCCAGCCCATGCGAGGCATGGATTCACCCATCATCCAGACCAACCAGCAGTAGGAGGTGGCCGTCGTGGCATCAGGGTCATGGCGCCCCTTCACCATCGGCACGCGCTCGGTGAACTGCAGGGTCAGCGAAGGGGGATTGTCGCGGAACAGCCGCTCGTAACGACCGATCCCCTCCAGGAAGGCGCTGCGGACGATGACCGCGACCCCCACGTCGGACGTGGCGAAGGCCCGGTGGACGAACTGTTCAGCCAAGCGGAAGGGCGGGTTCGTGATGGTCCAGTCGACCGGCGCGAGGGGCACGGGAAACAGGTAGTCCTGAACCGGATAGCCTGCCCCGTAGTCGTGAACGTCGGATGCTTCGACCGTGCCGAAGTACTCGGCCAGAGGTTTCACCATGTAGCCACGATTCGCGGCCGGCTCGCGCACGGTCATGTCGCCGAGGCTGTAACCCTCGCGGTCGCGCAGCCATTCGCACAGCGCGCGCGTAGCCCATGGCGGAGTCGGAAAATCATCGAGGCTGTCATGCGCCTCGACGCGCCGCTGCATGACGGCCGTGCTGCGGTTCTGGCTCATGCCTCGCCCCCGTCGCGGCGGCCGGCGGACAAAGCGACGGACTTTTCTTCCCGGCGGGCGAGGGCATGAAGCCCCCGACCTACGGCGCTCGCGAACCACCATCCGCCGAAAGCACGAACGGCGGCGGCAGCACGCGCCTCGATGCGCACGACGGCGATGATGAGATCGTCCATCATGCGCCCAGCAGCTTTTCAGCCGCCCCCGGCACGTTCTTGATCGCGTAGGCGACAGCGCCGCCCCTGGGCCCGGTGACGCCATCGCGCCAGTTGCGCGCGGCCTTCTCGGTGACGCCGAAAAACACGGCGACATGCTCAGCGCTCTGGAAGTGCTTGTTGGTCAGCTCGATCCAGGCGTCGCGCAGGTGTTGGTCGAAGCTGCGAGGGTCGGACTTAAATCCGGACGACATGTCGTCACTCCTTGTGCTGTTGATCGGGTGTGAGGACCGATCGACAGCAGCAGAGAAATGGGGGGTGGCCTGATGGATCATCGGGCGCCCCCGGAGGTCCGCCGATAGCCAGCGGTCAGCGTGACGGTGATGGCCTCGTCATCGACGTGGACGGATGTGCAGGACTCGTCGTCACCGATGGCGGCGCTTGCGCGATCCTTGGCGTCCAACATCTCGCGAACGGCCATCAGTTCGTCGAACGACAGCGCCGCGAGCGGGGCGGGCAGAACGACTGGATCCACATCGGCGATCTGGTCGCGCGGATAGTGGAGGGGATGTGAGGGGGTCATGAGCGAGCCTCTTGCGTCAGAGCCTGCGCGAAGCGACTTTGCCCGTGCCGCCCCTGCGGGAACAGGGACGGCACGTATCCACCCGGCTCATGCGAAGGAGATGCCGAATGGAATCCAAGGATCAGGAGGAGCGCATTGCGGCGCCTGGAGAAGCAGGTCGCTCTGCTGGTTCGGGAGATCGCTACGCTGAAGGGAGCGACAACCGGGCGAGGATTGCTCGCTGCGCTGCACGATGCGGAGCAGAGATACGGCTAGCCGTGGCGCTCTCTGTAGTGCTTCAGATCTTCCAGATCGCCGTGCGCGAGCCTGACGCTCACACGCAGGCGCCGAATCCTGTATATCGCCCACGCCGCCAGTACGGCGGTCGCCAGCACGTTGAGGCCGACAACGGCCGCGAGAAGGATCATGGCGTGTCCTTTGCTGGGGATGTGATGTGCCGGGGTGCACGCGCACCCGCCCCGGCTCGGGCGTCGCGGAGGGAGGACCGCTGCGTGTGTCTGAGGGGGCGGTCATTTGCGCGACCCCAAAAGTTCGACGAGGGAAAGAGCAGCGAACAACACGCCACACGTCGCGAGCGTAGCGGCCAGAGGTCCCGGCTCCGACCGATAGGCCAGGATCACATACCCTATGCCGGTAGCGGCGTGCACCGTCGCGCTGCCGAGACGGGTCATGCTGCGCCTCGTTCTTGGAAAATGTCCGGGCGAAGAACCGACTTACTGACCTGCCCGCCGGTCGCAGCCTCGATCGCGAGGGCCATCTCGGCGGTGATCGAGGGCGCGCGCAGGAGATACGAGATTTGCTGCTGCGAACATTTCGCCGCCTCTGCCAGCTTGGCTTGCGAGCCGAGCAGGTCGATGGCGCGTTCGATGTGGGGGCGGAAGTGCGTCATACTAGAAATCTAGTTGAGGGCCGACTGCATTGCAACTAGAAATCTTGTCGGACGGGAAAAGTCCGATCTGCTATTCCCGCGCCATGACGATCGGTCGGAATCTCAAGCGCTTCAGAGAAGAAGCTGGCATGTCCCAGGCGGAGCTTGCGCGCCGGGCCAAGGTCTCTCAGCAACTGATCTCACAGCTTGAGCGCGACGCGCCTACCTCTACGAAGAAACTGCCAGACATTGCGGCAGCGCTCGGGGTGCAGGCGTCCGATATTGACCGACGGTTTGCTTCCGTGTCGCCACCGTCGGTCGAGATGGTCCCTCTGGTGTCATGGGTGAGCGCCGGCCAGATCAAGGACCACGATAGCGTCGACAATCTTTCGGACTATCCAACCGTAGCAACGTCTGGGCTTCCTCCTGGTCGCTGGATCGGGCTGCGTGTCGAAGGGTTCTCGATGAGCAAGTTGTCTCCACCGGATTCTGTGCTACTCGTGAACCTCGATGATACTCGCCTTGTGGCTGGACGGTGCTACATCGTCGCCCACCCCGAGACAGGGGAGGCCACCTACAAGGCCTACCAGCCCGACCGCGATCCGGTGTTTCAACCCCTCACCTACAAGGAGGGGATAGAGCCGCCAGCTTTCCCCGCCGGAGTCCGCGTTATAGGTCGCGTCTACCGCTCCTACATCGACCTCTAGCTGCGCGCTTCGTGGCTTTTGCACCCATTCTGGGCGCATGGGCCATGCGCGTCGATGACCGATCACTAGTTTTCTTGTTTTTGTCGTTGACGGCATACTAGTTTGCTAGTAGACCTGATCCCAACGCGCCACCCCGGCGCAGAGGGAGACCACCATGCACCGCATCCTCGCCGCCGCCGCTCTGATCGCCCTGACCGGCCCGGCCCACGCCTCTGATGTCTGCGACACGCTGGGCGATCTCGGCAGCCTCATGGTCGAGGCGCACCAGTCCGGCACCCTGACCGAGCGTCAGGCCGTCGCCATGCTCTCGGCCAGCGACATGCCCGTCTCCGTCAAGCCGCTCGTGAAGACCATCGTCAGTAATGGCTTCGATTGGGAAGGCGAGCCGGATGTCTACGGGGCCTTCGTCCGCGCCACCTGCGAGGACGCGGTGGGGGACGCGCTGTGATGGCTGATCCCGATGAACTGATCCGCCGCATGGCGATGATGCTGGACTGCTGCACCGACCATCTGGACAAGGCAGCCGCCGCCGAGAAGCGCCGCGAGGCCGGCAAGGCGATGCGCCAGATCACCGAGCAACAGCGCGCCGAAGCTGCCCGCGAGCTGATCGCGGAAGCTGAGCTGTTCTTGTCGGGGAAAACGCAATGATCCGCGACCTGCTCAACGTCTGGCGCGAGAACCCCGTGTCCGCGCTCACCGGCGCGGTTATCACCTTGGCCCTGATCTTCGGTGCCCCGACCTATTGCTGGCTCATCCAGAACGGCGACCGCCTGATCGGGGGTATGCTGTGACCTCCTGCCACTGCTGCAAGGGCGCCCGCGTCATACAGGCCCGCGACCTTGCCACCGGGATCGCCAAGACCGGCATCTGCCCGATCTGCGAGGGCACCGGACGCGCTGACCGCGTGGCCACCGCCAAGGACGTGTTCCTGCGCGACCTGCTGACCACGATCAACACCTCGGCGGCGCTGGACGAATGCGCGCATGAGCTGGTGATCGATCGGATCAAGGATGCCGTCCGCGATGGCAGCTACGGCGCCGAGACGTATCACGCCGAGCCCTACAGCTGGGGCGGCAGTCGGGGCACCGAGACCACGATCACGCTCACGTCCTGGTCGCTCTGCTGCCACGACCTGACCCGCGACGACGCCGTGCTGCTGCTCGGCGAGACCCCGGTCACCGACATCGAGGACACCCGCACCCCTTTCGAGGAGGCCGCATGATGGACACCCGCACCCCTTCCCATCTGGACGAATGGTTCGCCGAGCGCCGCGACATGATGGAACGGACGGCGGCGGAGGCCGAGGTCGAGCGCCACTTCGTCACCGCCCTTGTTGTCACCTACTGCGTGACCGGCGCCCTGGCCGTGGCGGTGGCCGGGCTGCTGCTGATGTGACTGCCCGCGCGGGGTGCCTGTATCTCCCGCGCCAACTGCCGGCGGCCTCTGCGCCGCACGTCGCCGGCCTTTTATTCCCGCCGCACTCCCGCGGCACCCGCCCCGGCTGACCGAACACGACCGCAGCCGGGGCGGCCATCCCATCCCCGAGAGGACGCCATGAACGCCATGAGCCAGATGCCGGATCATCCCGGCCCTCATCAGCACCCGACGCCATCGGCCGTGCTCTGCGCCATCGCGGAAGAGATGGCCCGCTACAACCGCGCGAACCCGGACGCCCCGCAGAGGGCGACCTTCATGGCGGTGGTGCGCGATGGCGTCAGCCGCGCCAATGCCGAGCACCGCGCGGCGCGCGAAGTGTGGGGGCTGGTGTGATGCGGATGATCGATCTCGACCATATCCGCCGCTGGTCCGCGCAGATCGCCGAGACCGACGACCCCGAAACCGAGGCCGGGTATCTGGACACGCTCGACGGCGAGACAGACGCCTTGGACATTGCCGATCGGCTGATCCGCAGCGTTCTTCGCGACGAGACGATGAGCGAGGCCGCGAGCGTCGAGGCCAAGCAGTTGCAGGCCCGGGCCAAGCGCTACGCGGATCGTGCCGCACGGGGCCGACAAGTCATCGGTGAACTGCTGGACGCCATGCAGGTGCGCAAGATTGAGCGACCCCGGGCGACCGTCAGCCGCACGGCAGGCCGCACACATGCAGATATCGTGGATCCCGACGCCGTCCCGACCCAGCTGTGCCAGATCAAGCGGCAGCCCGACGCCACCGCGATCCGCAAGGCCCTGGAGGCCGGCGAGGATGTGCCGGGTGCCGTGCTGGCGCGCGGGTCGGACAGCATCAGCATGCGGGTGGCGTGATGGATTGGCTCACCGCAACAGATGCCCTGACCCGCAAGCTCGACCCGAAGCACGTCAGCAGCCGCAAGCAGGGCGGCGGGCAGGTCCAGTATGTGGAGGGCTGGCACGCGATCGCCGAGGCGAACCGAATTTTCGGTCACGGCGCATGGGCGCGTGAAACTGTCGAACTGCGCCAGTTGGGCGAGCCTCGCGAGACCGAAGGCAAGTTCCGTGTCGAATACCTCGCCCGCGTCCGCATCACCGTGTGGCTCGATGGCCCCCCGGTGGTCCGTGAAGGCTGCGGGTTTGGCCAGGGCATCGACCGGGACGTTGGCCAGGCGCACGAAAGCGCACTGAAGGAGGCAGAGACGGACGCCATGAAGCGGGCGCTGATGACCTTCGGCAACCCCTTCGGCCTCGCCCTCTACGACAAGTCCCGCGCCGATGTCGGGGTGGATGCGTCCCCGGCCGATGTCGAGCGTGCGGTCGCGATCATGGCCGCTGCGACAACCGTGGAAGCGCTGACCGCCGCGTGGCGCGCGCTGCCTCAACACGTCGGACAGGACGAGCGCGTGAAAGCGGCGGCGGCTGTTCGGAAGACACACCTGATCCAGAACAAGGAGGCCGCGTGATGAAGACGATCACTGTCGCCGGGAATATCGGCAAAGACGCTGTGACCCGCACCACGCAGGGCGGTGACAAGGTCACCAGTTGGACTGTCGCCGTCGAGGAACGTGCCGGGCAGGAAAAGCGCACGATCTGGTTCGACTGCTCGCTGTGGGGGAAACGCGGCGAGGCCCTGGCGCAGTATCTGACAAAAGGCGGCCGTGTTGCCGTGTCTGGAGATCTGTCCACGCGAGAGCACGAGGGCCGCACTTACCTGACCGTTCGCGCCGATCAGGTCACTCTGCTGGGTGGCAGCCAACAGACCGGGGGCGCCCGCGCCAGCGGCGCTCCGGCCGGCGGCGCGCCGAGCAACGCCCCGACCTTTGACGACGACATCCCATTTGCCCCGTGCGTGATGCTGTGACGCACGCGATCCCATCTGAAAACGCCATCGTGGACGCGATCCACAAGGTGGCCGAGCTGGCCGGCTATGACCCGGAGATACTGCCCGAGGTTGCCCGGCTGTTGGCGCCCAAGGACGCCGACGAGGACGAGCGGGGCATTGTCTCTGCCGCCGTGCAGGCCGTGTGGCGCACCCGGTTCAACACGGATTGGGGGGGATGATGCAAGGACAGACCGTCATCCTCGCCGATCTGGATCAGCGCATCCTCGCCAAGCACCTGATCGACATCGCGCCGGCAGGTGCGGTGGCCAACATCCGCGAGGCCACCCGCTCGTCAGAGCAAAACGCAAAGATGTGGGCGATGCTCTCGGATATCGCGCGCGCGGCGCCCGAGGGTCGGAAGATGCCCACGGAGACATGGAAAGCCGCGTTCATGTCAGCGCTGGGGCACGAGATCATGTGGCAGCCGGGGCTGGACGGCAATCCGCCGTTCCCTGCCGGCTTCCGTTCCTCGCGGCTGACCAAGGCGCAGATGGCGGACCTGATCACCTTCATCGCGGAGTATGGCGACCGGCACGGGGTCCGGTGGTCGGGACCAGGCGAGGTGGCGGCATGAGTAACCTCGCTCGTCGCGGTCCCGTTGGTCTCAAGCCAGACGGCCCCACCGCCGCCGACCGCGCTGCTGGTCGCGCGCATATGGCTCGCGTCGCCCAGCTGCCTTGCATCATCTGCGGTGCCCGGCCCGTTGAAGTCCATCATTGCATCAGCGGCCGGTTCGGCCAGCGCCGGGTGTCCGACTTCGACACGATCCCGCTTTGCGCCCGACACCATCGCGAGGGTCCGTTCTCGATCCACGGGAACAAGGCGCTGTGGGTGGCGACGAATGGCCCGGACACCGATTTCCTGCCGCGCGTCGCTGCGCTGCTGGCCGATCACGACATGGGCGCGGTCGAGATGATCGAGGCCGCATTTGGGCAAGGGGACGAGAAATGAGTGCTAATCGACCCGAAGACTTGGCCGCTGAAATCACTTTGGAATTGGAGCGGGCGCGTGCCAAGTTCCCCGGTAAGAACGTCACGTTCGCGGCGCTTGTTGAGGAAGTGGGCGAACTCGCGACAGCCATCTTTGAAGAACCGGCGGAGCGTGTCCGCGAAGAAGCAATCCAGGTCGCAGTCATGGCTATGCGCATCGTTCTAGACGGCGATCACACCTACGAGCCATGGCGAAAATCTAAAGGGCTGGACGCCTTGACAGAGGCGTCCTCGGACAAGGGGGCGCGCAATGCCCGCTGACTGGACACCCGAGCGCGCCCGCGAACTGCTGGAAAGGCTGACCGGATGGACGCCGGGGCCGTGGTGGACTGACGGAAAATATAATCCCGCCGAAAACGGCGTGGCCATCATCGCGGCCCGAACCGACTGCGGACCTCTCCCCGGCAATCCAACCAGAGGATTGGTGGCATGGGCCAGCGAACTACTGGATGAGCAGGCTTCTACATGCGAGGCAGGGGCCCGTCTAATCTCCGCCGCCCCCGACCTGCACGCCGCCCTGACCGCCTCGCTGGAGCGCGAGGCGCAACTGTCGGCCGAGATCGAGCGAATGCGGGTGGCACTGGAATGGTATGAAGCGCGGGTTCGGCTGTGTATCAAGCTAGGCGGCATACCCGATGGAGATGCTGCACGCCACGCACTTTCCGCTGACGGCGGGGAACGCGCCCGTGCCGCGCTGGAGGGCCGGAGCGATGGCTGACAAGCGGAAGCTGCTCCGCGTGGCGATCAACGTGAACATTGGCGGGGACTTCGAGGTCTTTGCGGACGAGGGCGTCGAAGTGATCTGCGTGTGCGATTTTGCGGAGGACGACCGCCTCTATCGTGCCAGTCCGCGGCCGATACCGGAAGGGATGCTGGATGGACCGATCGGCCATGCGGGGGATGGATCCCGCGCCGAGCGATTGGCGCACGCCGTATCCAAGGAACTGGACGAGGGCGCCCCGCTGCACGATCTCAAGAACGCGGCCCATCGGCGGGTCCGCCGCGAAGCCCTGCGCGTGGTGACGAACGAGGAGCGCGGACGCTGATGACCTGCCTCGCTGCCCTCTGCCTGATCGGGGCCCTCGCCGTCGACGGCGACACCCTGCGCGCGGGTGACCTGCGCGTGCGCATCTGGGGGATCGACGCACCAGAGCGGATGGACCCCTACGGCCCCGCCTCCAGCGCAGCCATGGCCGCCCTGATCGATGGCAAGGTGCTCGCCTGTGACGACCGGGGCCCTGACCGCTACGGCCGCACCGTCAGCCGCTGCGTGCTGCCAGACGGCAGGGACATCGCCTGCGTCATGGTCGCGGCGGGACAGGCCAAGGACTGGCCGCGATATTCAAAGGGTGCCTATGCCGCGTGCAACGGCTCCCGGCCGCCGGGGAGGCGCTGATGACCCAAGCTTTCCCGCTTCAATGGCCTGTCGGGCGGCCGAGGACCAAGGCCCGCGTCAAGAGCGCGTTCAAAGTCACGCCTCGGACCGCATACGAGGATCTGATGGAAGAGTTGCGCCGCTACGGCGCGGGCAATGTGGTCGTCAGTAGCAACGCCCCGCTCCGGCGCGACGGCGCGCCCTACGCTGACGCCTTGGATGATCGGCTCGATGATCCGGGCGTCGCCGTCTATTTCGTGCGGAAGAAGCGGCTGGTCTGCCTGTCGTGTGACAGCTTCACCCTTCCCTTTGAGAACATCCGAGCAGTTGGCCTTTCGGTGAAAGCTTATCGCGACATGGAGCGATGGGGGGCAGGCCAGATCGTGGATCAGGCATTCGAAGGCTTTGCTGCCCTTCCGCCACCCGGCGCCGGTGCCGAAGTCGCTGCGCGCGCGTGGTGGGTTGTCCTCGGCGTGGAAGCCAACGCCACGAGCGACCAGATCGACGCAGCATATAAGAGCAAGGCGCGTGCCGCGGGCGGGGCATCCGTTGACCTCAACGCCGCGCGGGATGCGGGGCGGCTTGCTGCGGGGACAATCTAATGACCGCGCGCGCCAACCTCACCTACCTGCCCCGGCTGCTGGGCGAGGCCGAGGCCGCGCGCTACATCGGCGTGTCCGCCAACACCCTTCGTGCCTTGTCCATCCCCCGCCGCGTCTTGGGCGCGCGCCGCCTCTATCTTCGCGACGATCTTGACGCCTATGCCTACGCCCTGCCTTCTGAGGGGCAGCCCAATATCGAGGCCGAGGAAGATGCGTGCGACAGGGCGTTTGGTATCCGAAATTGAAGGGCATCCGTCGCCAGAGGCGCGGGGACCGCGTGGTCCGCTACCATCGCGCCACGGGCACTCGCCTGCCCGATGACCTCCCGGAGACGCACCCCGACTTCATCGCAGCCTGGGCCCGGGCGGAAGCTGATGCCGACGACCCACAGGCGCGCGCCGCGCGCCGCGCGCCGATCAGGGAGGGCACAATTGCGGCGGCCATCCGGTCGATGCGGCAAGGCGCCGAGTGGAAAGCGCTGTCACCGCTTTATCAGTCAATCATCCTGCGGGCGACTGATGGCATCGGGTCCGCACACGGCACGCTGCCCATTGCTGGCATCCGCCGCCGGCACATCGAGGCCGACCTAGAAAAGCTGGACCCGAACCCGGCCAACGCCCGACTCAAGGCGTGGCGCATGCTGTGCCGAATCGCAGTGCGCCAAGGGGTCATTCAGGACGACCCTTCTCTCGCCGTCGCCAAGCGGAGGATTCGCACTGATGGCCACATCGCATGGAGCGCAGACGACGTTGCCGCCTTTCGCTCGCAGCATCCAATCGGGACGCCGGCTCGGGCCTGCTTCGAGCTGATCTACTGGACCGCGGTCAGGACCTGCGACGCCGTGGTGCTCAGCCCCGCACATGTCGGGACCGACGGCGTGCTTGCCTTTCGGCAGACCAAGACAGGCGGCATGGCCCATGTGCCCTGGTCATGCCCCTGCCCGCCTGGGCGCAGGCTTGGTCCCCGGAGCGCGCCCAAGTCCACGATTCGCTTCGCTGCCTGGCGGGCGGCTTCACCTTCCTCGCGGTGGATGGCCGAGTTCGAAGCGTGAAGGGCCTCAGCAACACGATCAGCGAGGCCGCGCGCGCCGCGGGCTTGTCGAATCGCACCGCCCACGGATTGCGAAAGGCGCGCTTGACCGCGATCGCAGAAGCGGGCGGCTCGGCGCATGCGATAATGGCGTGGGGTGGCCACAAGAGCCTGTCGGAGGCGCAGCGCTATACCTCAGCGGCGCAGACGCGCCGGCTCGTAATGGGAACAGAACAGGAAGGGAACGCTGTATCACTGCGCCGAAGTGATACAATTTAGCCGCCAACCGTTTGTTATCGCTTCGATAAAAACGCGGCTGGCGACCCCGGCAGGACTCGAACCTGCAACCATCCGATTAGAAGTCGGATGCTCTATCCAGTTGAGCTACGGGGCCGTGCCGGCGCGGTTCTGCACCGGTGTGTCAGCAGGGGCAAGCGGCAGGGTCATGAAGACGCTGTTCGGATCGGGCGCATAGTTGCCGAATGGCGGGCAGTCGACGAATCCGGCCCGGGCATATAGCGCGCGGGCGGCGCCGAAGGTCGGCGGGGCGCCCGTCTCCAGATAGAGGCGCGCCAGCCCCTCGGCCCGCGCCACCTCGATCAGATGCGACAGCAGACGGTGCGAAAGCCCCTGCCCGCGATATTCGGACAGCACATGCATCGACTTCAACTCGCCCCAGCTGCCACTGCGCTTCAGCGCGCCCATGGCGGCGGCGCCATCATCAACGCGCAGCAGGTAAAAGCTGATGCCGGGCGCGGCCAGTGCCTCGCGCGGTAGCATATGGATCGACTCGGGCGGCGTGTCAGCATGCATGTCGGCGGTGTGGCGCGCGAACAGCAGGTCGGCCGCCTCGTCGAGCGGCGATGCCTCAGCGATAGCGATCGTGGTCAATGCGTCCACGGCATCCGCCGATCGGGAACGAAGTTCTCGGCATAGCCGCGCGAGCGGATATTGGGCGCGCGGCGCTGGTTCTCGAGCACGACAAAGTCGATGCCGCGCGACTTGGCATAGGCCTCGGCCTGGGCGCGAGTCTCGAACCGCAGGCGTACCTGCCGCTGGGTATCGCCCGAGCTGGTCCAGCCCATCAGCGGATCGATCTCGCGCTCGCCGGTCGGATCATAGTCCAGGACCCAATGATTGCGGGCGCTGCCCGACTGCATGGCATTGCGGGCAGGCTGATAAATCCGGGCGCGCATGGCTTACCTTCGATCGACGACACAGAAACCGGTTATCGGCCAACCCCGGACGGCGATCAAGGCGCCAAAGGGTTCGGGCCGCGGACGGGGGCGTGGCGCAAGCTGTGGGCCGAGCGTGGGTCCAGATCCGTATAGAACCTAGCCCTCCGCCGCCCTGCCCAGTTCCAGCACGAACGTCCAGAAAGGCGCGTGTGGGTCGACGGAGGAACGCTGTTGACCGAAAGCGCAAGACAGGGAGCGGGGAAACGGCGGAGTGCCAATCCCGCGGCCTCGTGAGCAGCAGAGCGACATGCCAACCGGGCGTGACAATAGTTAACGCTGATAATTGCAATCGGGGGCTGCATAAACCGTGCCCGCTCGCCCATCCTAGCCAATTCAGATCATCCCGCGAGGTGATTCGTTTCCCACGGAGAGCGGTCTCGGGAGACGACATGATGTGGCCGTCCTCTGTATCATCCTATGCGTGTACTCCCAAATTTTGGATCGTTTTGAGTTCTTCCCAGAAATGTATCTGACAAAATTGATTGCACGCCTGGGTTGAGTTCTATTGTCGCTTTAAATGCCGTCCTCCAACGAATTGCCGCCAGGGCCAACCGAAGCGTTTTCGACCGGCCCATTGGTGATACTGGAGCTGACAATGGCGAATTTCACGGTACTCGGTTACGACACGCTTTTCGGGAACACGACCGGCGACATCAACCAAACCATCGAGGTTGATCAAAACGGCACGCCAGGCCCGATCTCGATCGAGTTCAATCGCACCAACCCCAATTCAGGCAAGGTCGATCCGTCGAACCCTGAATGGGATAAATATACTCTGACCGAGACCTCTGACCCCGCCAATGTCGGCTCGGCGACCCTCGGGAACGGCAGCAACAAGGACGGTGACGCGGATCAGAAGGACATCGGCCGGTCCACCAGGCCGAACGAGAACGACTGGCAGCACGACACCTTCCAGTTCACCTTCGACACCTCGTCCCAGGCCTGGCACGACCTGGCCATCGGGCAGAGCGTCACCGTGACCTACAAGCTCGATGCATTCGAGTACCTTCACGGCGGTCACACCGACAGCGACTCGATGACGATCACGCTGACCTTCGTGAAGACCTGCTTCACCGCCGACAGCCTGATCCGCATGGCGGACGGCAGCGAACGCCGCGCCGCGGACATCAATGTCGGCGACATGGTCGCGACGCTGGATAATGGCGCGCGTCCCGTGCGTTGGGTCGGCAAGACTGTGGTGGCGGGCGCCGAGTTCACTCACTTCCCCAGCTGGAAGCCGGTGCTGATCCGCGCCGGATCGCTCGGCACCGGCCTGCCGGCGAGCGACCTGCAGGTCTCGCAACTGCATCGCGTCGTCGTGCGCGGCACGCTCGCGCGTCAGCATTTCGACAGCGACGAGGTTCTGATCGCAGCCCGCTTCCTGATCGCACTCGATGGGGTCGAGATCGTTCAAGACGTTAACCGTATCGAGTATGTCCACTTCATGTTTGATCGGCATGAGATCATCACTGCGAACGGTGTGCAGAGCGAGAGCTTCTGTGTATCGCCGCTATCCCGGAACCAAGTTGGCGCTGCCCAACTTGCGGAATTGGAAGCCTTTTTCCCCGAACTGGCGGAAATCGTGCGTTCCGGCCGTCAGGATCTGGTGCGCCCGGTGGCGCGCGGCCCTCTGGCCGAAAAGATCATTGCCAAGTACCGCGATGCGGGTGCGACCCTTCAATAGCCTTCGATCTTCTGGGCATTTTAATTAACGAGGTCGCCCGGCACGTAGTCCGGGCGACCTTTCTACCTATGGTTGTTTAGTTTACAGTTTCCGAATTGTTAACTATCAATTGTTAAATCAGGTCTGGTTCAAAGCTGGAGAATAGTTGCGCAAACATCGCGCCAGTTAATGTTTTAAGAAGGGCCGCAGTGTGAATGTTAAACCCGAAGGAATGATCGCCGGTGAAGACGGCAATGATGTCAATCGGCTGCCGGGCGAGCCGCCTACCGGCATGCCGATACCGCAAGTCGAAACCTGCGGTTCGGTCCGCGACATGCTGTACCTCGCGGTCCATGATGACGCCTTCTCGCAACAGACCGGTCTGCGGCTGGTCGAGATGCTGACCCATCACGCTGCGAACAAGCAGGTGATCGTGCTGCGGCGCGGAGATTACCCGGTGGCCTTCGGAATCTGGGCGCGCCTGTCAGAGGATGCGCTGCGCCGTCTGATCAACAAGGGCTACAGCGCCCTGACCCCGGCCGACCTCGACAGCGGCGACAAGGTCGTTCTGGTCGGTATCTGCTCGCCATGGCGGCGGGCAGACTTCGACGTCATCTTCACGGCCAGCGCAAACACGCTTGACGACGGGACGGGCCAGGGCGGTTGGTACCTGGTGCTGCCCGCGGTCAAGACGATGCGCAAGCGGCTGACCCGCTTTCGGCGCACCAGCGCCAACGGCGGCCTGTTGGAGGAAATCAAGCTTTAGTCCGTCTGGGACCTGCGTCGGCGGCACTGCACTGCCGCCGACCGTGTCTATCGGTTTACGTGAGGAAAGGGTCCGTCAGGGAAGTGGACGTGGCAGCACGGCGCATAAACAGATGCGGCGGCGGGGTCCACCTAACCCTTCAGAGACCAAGCCGGATTTTGGGCGCGGCCTCAAACCAGTGATTTTCTCTGGAGAATGGCAGCCCGTAGGGGAGTCGAACCCCTCTTTTCAGGTTGAAAACCTGACGTCCTAACCGATAGACGAACGGGCCATCCAAGTCCGCCAGCGACGGTGTCGCGCGGCGTGGGCGGTGTTTAGGGCAGCCTACCAAGGCGTGCAAGCGCAAATATCGTCAAAAGCGACTACATTTTCAGATCGCTGGCGCCGCATCATCGAGGCGCAGGCGCAGGCGCTGCCGGCCGTTCCAACTCGACAGTTCTAACTTGCCGGCAAGGTGGAAACGGCGGCCGCGGGCGGCCAGCAGGGCGGGCCCGAGCGCGCCCGACATCGCGCCCCAGGCCATCGCCTCCAGCGGCGGAGCGCCCGCGGCGCGGATGTTCAGGCGCAGGTGCTGGCCGTCGCCGACGGTGGTGATGGCGTCGATCAGATTGTCGGCAAAGGCAAAGCGCGGCGCCGGGGCCGCCTGTCCGTAGGGGCCGGCGCGATCCAGCATCTCGAACATGTCGAGGCTGGCCGCCTCGGTCGCGAGCAGGCCCGAGATTCGCAGATCGCTGCGGCCGGGCGCCGCCGCCAGGTCGGCGGCGATCAGGGCGTCCAGCCGCGCCATGGCGCCTTCGATCCGGTCCTCGGCGACGGTCAGCCCCGCCGCCATGGCGTGCCCCCCGCCCTTCAGCAGCCAACCCTCGGCCGCGAGGCGATGGATCGCGCGGCCCAAATCGACACCGGGCACCGAGCGCGCGCTGCCCTTGCCGATACCTCGCTCGACGCCGATGACAACCGAAGGGCGGTTCGTCGCCTCCTTCAGGCGGGCGGCGACGATTCCGACAACCCCGGGATGCCAGCCGTCGCCCGCCGCCCAAGCGAGGCCCGGCGTCAGGCTGGCGCGGGCTTCCGCCTGGGCCATGGCGGCCTCGCGCACCGCCGCCTCGATCGCGCGCCGCTCGCCGTTGTAGCCGTCGAGTTGCGCGGCAAGGCGCGCCGCCTCGTCAGCCGAGGTCGCGGCGAGGCAGCGCGCGCCCAGATCGGCCCGGCCGACTCGGCCACCAGCATTGATGCGCGGCCCGATCAGGTAACCCAGGTGAAACGCGCCGGGCGCCGAATCAAGGCGCGCGACATCGGCCAGCGCCGCCAGTCCTGCGCGCCCGCGCCGGGCCATGATGGCGAGGCCCTGCCGGACAAAGGCACGGTTCACGCCGACCAGCGGCGCGACGTCGGCAACCGTCGCCAGCGCCACCAGATCGAGCATTGGGACAAGATCGGGCATGCCGGAAATGCCAGCCTCACGCGCCTGCCTGTTCGCCTCGACCAAGGTCAGGAACACCACGCCGGCGGCGCACAGGTAGCCCAGATCACCGCTTTCGTCGGCGCGGTTGGGGTTAACGACGGCCAGCGCCGGGGGCAGCGTCTCGGCGCCGATGTGGTGGTCTAGGACCAGCACATCAACGCTCGCCGCGGCCAGGGCCTCGTGCGACATGGTCCCGCAATCGACACAGATGATCAGGTCGTGATCGGCCGATAGCGCTGCCATCGACGGCGCATTCGGGCCATACCCTTCGTCGATGCGGTCGGGGACATACAGCTTCGCGCTGCGGCCCTGAAGGCGCAGCCAGTCCAGCAAAAGCGCCGCAGAGGCGCCGCCGTCGACATCGTAATCGGCAAAGATCGCGACCCGCTCTCCGGCGCGCGCGGCGTGCAACAGCCGGGCGGCGGCCTTGTGCATGTCGCGCAGACCGCGTGGATCGGGCAGCAGGTCGCGCAGCTTGGGGTCGAGGAACTTGGTGGCGGCATCCGACTCAACGCCGCGCTCGGCCAGGATTCGGGCGACCGGCAGTGGCAGTTCGGCGGATTGTGCGAGCCCGGCGGCCCGCCGTTCGAGCGCGTCATCCGGGCCGACCCAGCGCCGCCCGGAGAGCGAGGTCTCTACGTTGAGGAATGCTGGCATGGCGCGTTTGTCGCCCCGCGCCGCGTCAGGTGCAAGCCCCCGAGGGTACCGCACCACAGAGGCAGCCATCTGGAGAAGTCAACGCCCCGACGGCCAGGCCAGCTGGACTATGTCCGCTTATTTGATCGGGTTGCGATAGATCATCCGCCGGACCGATCCGGTCTTGGATCGCATCAGGATGGTCTCGGTCTCGATGAAGTTCGGCTCGCGGCGCACACCCTTTACGATGCTGCCGTTGGTCACGCCGGTCGCGGCAAAGATGACGTCAGCGGTGACCATCTCGTCACGCGAATAAATGCGGTCGAAGTCGGTGATGCCGGCCTTGCGGGCGCGTCCACGCTCGTCGTCGTTGCGGAACATCAGCCGGCCCCACATCTGCCCGCCCATGCATTTCAGCGCCGAGGCCGCGAGCACGCCTTCCGGTGCGCCGCCGCTGCCCATGTACATGTCGATCCCGGTCAGCTCGTGCTCGGCGACATGGATCACGCCGGCGACGTCGCCGTCGGTGATGAGGCGGATCGAGGCGCCAGTCGCGCGCACCTCGGCGATCAGTTCCTCATGGCGCGGACGCTCGAGGATGCAGCAGGTGATGTCCTCGGCCTTCACGCCGCGCGCGGCGGCGAGGGCGTGGACGCGCTCGGCCGGGGTCATCGCCAGCGAGACCACGTCCTTGGGCAGGCCCGGGCCGACGGCCAGCTTGTCCATATAGACGTCGGGCGCGTGCAGCAGCGTGCCGCGCGGCGCCATGGCGATGACGGTCAGCGCGTTCGGCATGTCCTTGGCGGTGAGGGTCGTGCCCTCCAGCGGGTCGAGGGCAATGTCGACCTCCGGGCCGTTCCCGGTGCCGACTTCCTCGCCGATGAACAGCATCGGCGCCTCGTCGCGCTCGCCCTCGCCGATGACGACGGTGCCCTTGATGTCGAGGATGTTCAGTTGCTCGCGCATGGCATTGACGGCGGCCTGATCGGCGGCCTTTTCGTCGCCCCGGCCGATCAGCCGCGCCGACGCATGGGCGGCCGCCTCGGACACTCGGGCAAGGCCCAGGGACAGCATGCGGTCGTTGAAATCCTTGCGGTCGCTCATGGTTACCTGCCTCGGCCGTGGGAATGGGGTCTGCGTGGCTCATAGGCAAGGCTGCCGGTCGGGGCAAGGATGGGTGCGCTAACGGATGCCGGGCTGGGCGGGCGTCCGCGGCACGCCCGGGGGCGCTGCGCGCAGCACGATCTGCAGCACGAGGCCGATCAGCACCCCGTTCATCAGATGCCAGATCCAGTGCAGTCCCAACGGAAATGCCCCGCATACCGCCTGGTCGAATGTCCGCGCCGTCAGCGAGACCAAAAACGTCGCCAGCGCGCCCGTGATCCACCAGCGCAGCGGATGGCCGCGCCACTGCGCCAGCGCCGCAAAGGCGGCCAGCGCGACGACGGCAGGCGC
This sequence comes from Paracoccus suum, assembly GCF_003324675.1. Taxonomy (NCBI): domain Bacteria; kingdom Pseudomonadati; phylum Pseudomonadota; class Alphaproteobacteria; order Rhodobacterales; family Paracoccaceae; genus Paracoccus; species Paracoccus suum. The sequence continues at coordinate 2,112,885 of NZ_CP030918.1, read as the reverse complement.
ATATTGCAGCGAGCCGTTCAGCGCCGGCGGGCCGCTGTCCCGGCCGCCGCTGCCATCGCCCGATGCAATCAGGACCGCCGCCAGCGCCGCGAGGATCAGCGCGCCGATCACCACCCGACCGGGGCGCCAGCCGCCGATCCGCACCGCGCAGATGCCACAGGCCAGCGCGACAAAGATCCAGATCGGGATGGTATCGGCAAAGCTGGACCAGACCTGCGCGACGGTGTGAAACAGGAAGCTGCCGATGCCGATGGCAAAAGCGAGCGCGATCAGCAGCCAGACGGCGGGGCTGCGCTCGCCCCGACTACGCGCCGTAGCGACACCCCACAGGCCCGCGGCGATGAACGAAAGGTTGGTCACAGCGTTCACCGGCTCGGACCAGAAGGCGGCCGAGGTGCGCTCGCAATAGATGTCCACGGGCGTGGTGAGCAAAAGGACGGACAACATGGTGGCATGATGCCAGATGATCCGTCCGCGCACCACGCGCATGGCGCTGGGTGCGGAAATTTCTGCCGTGGGATCAGGGGACTAGGGTCAGGGCTGAAGGGCCTGCAAACAATGGCGCGGTTGACGGGGCTCGAACCCGCGACCCCCGGCGTGACAGGCCGGTACTCTAACCAACTGAGCTACAACCGCGCATGTTTGGCGATGGATGGTGGTGGCGCGGTTGACGGGGCTCGAACCCGCGACCCCCGGCGTGACAGGCCGGTACTCTAACCAACTGAGCTACAACCGCGCATAACCACCCCCGGATCGCCTCCGGGGTGACGGCGATTTACGGAAACCCCCCTGCCCCGTCAAGGGCAGTTCCCCGGCGCGCGAAAGAAAACGGTCATATGCGGTCTGGGGCTGGATTTGGGCGTGATTTTTCAGGGCGACGGCGCCTAGACGGTCGCTCCGCATCCTTCGGCCCTCGTCCGAAGCGGCCAGACCTCCCCCGCAATCCTCATTCGGAAATCGCCTTGGAAGAGCCAACTAGTCCGGCGACGAAATCCGGCCACCGCAACAGGGACCGGGCACCCCCGTCGTCTCGGGCCCGGAGGTCGGCAGCCCCGCGAGCACGCGCGCGGCGAGCCAGCCAAAGGCCTGCGCCTCGAGCATGTCGCCGTCCAGACCGGCGGCCTCGACCGGCACCACGGCACAGGGCAGCGCCTCTCCCAGCGCGGCCATCATTGCGCCATTATGCCTGCCGCCGCCGCAGACCAGCACCTGCGTGGGCATCTGAGGAGCGAACTGCAGGCCCCGCGCCACCGCGCCCGCAGCAATCGCTACAAGGCTCGCAGCGGCATCGGCATCCGGCAGATGCGCAACATCGACCGCGGCGAACGCGTCACGGTCCAACGACTTTGGCGGCTGGCGGTCAAAGAACGGATGGGCCAGCGCGCTTGCGACAACCGCGGTGTCTGCGCGGCCAGCGAGAGCCAAAGCCCCGCCCTCATCTCGCGTCGTGCCCCGCCGCGCGCGCATCAGATCGTTCAGCGGCGCATTCGCCGGGCCGGTATCAAAGGCCAGACAAGCGCCCGGCGCCTCTGGCGTCTGGATGCGTGGGTCGGTCCAGGTGAGGTTTCCGACACCGCCGAGGTTGAGCAACGCAACTGGCGCCGCCGGCAGATGCCCGGCCGACACAGCCCACGCGGCGCAGGCGTGGTGGAAGAACGGCGCCAGCGGCGCGCCCTCACCGCCGCGCCGCACGTCCTCGCTGCGAAAATCCCACACGACCCGGCGGCCCGTGGCGCGGGCCAGCGCGGCCCCGCTGCCAGCCTGATGCGTGCCGCGGCCATGCGGGTCGTGGGCCAACGTCTGGCCGTGATAGCCAATCACCTCGGCCTCGGGAAAACGGCCGGCCAGCGCCGCGTGCGCCGCAACGGACAACTCGGCTGCGGCCGCCGCGCCCTCCTCGCCGGGCCAGCGGCCCAGTGCGGCGTGCAGGGCGGCGGCCTCGTTGCCGCTATAGGCCCGATATTCGCTGCGCCCAAAGCGGGTGATGGCGCGGCCGTCCGTCTCGATCAGGGCAGCGTCAACCCCGTCGAGGGAGGTGCCTGACATCATTCCCAATACCAGCATCGCGCTTTCCCTTGCCCGCCACGGGCCGTATATCCCCACCATTCGCGAGGATCGACCCATGCAAAACAAGCCGAAATCCGAGTTTTTGTCCGTCATGACGAGCCGCGGCTATCTGGCCGACTGCACCGATATCGAGGCGCTGGACGAGGCGCTGCTCGACGGGCCGGTGACGGCCTATATCGGCTATGACGCGACGGCGGCCAGCCTGCATGTGGGCCACCTGCTGAACATCATGATGCTGCGCTGGTTTCAGAAGACCGGCAACCGGCCGATCACGCTGATGGGCGGCGGCACGACCAAGGTCGGCGATCCCAGCTTTCGCAGCGACGAGCGCCCACTGCTGGGTCCGGAGCAGATCCAGTCGAACATCGACGGCATGCAGCGCGTCTTTGCCCGCTACCTCGATTACGGCGCGGACGGCGCCGTGATGCTGAACAATGCCGAATGGCTGGACGGGCTGAACTATCTCGATTTCCTGCGCGATATTGGCCGGCATTTCTCGGTCAACCGGATGCTGGCATTCGAGAGCGTCAAGTCGCGCCTCGACCGCGAGCAGTCGCTGTCGTTCCTGGAATTCAACTACATGATCCTCCAGGCCTATGATTTCCTGGAGCTTTACCGGCGCCACGACTGCCGCCTGCAGATGGGCGGGTCGGACCAGTGGGGCAATATCATCAACGGCATCGACTTGACGCGGCGGGTGCTGGACCGCGAGATCTTTGGCCTGACCTCGCCGCTGCTGACGACCAGCGACGGCCGCAAGATGGGGAAGTCGCAAGGCGGCGCGGTCTGGCTGTCCGCCGACATGCTCAGCCCCTACGAGTTCTGGCAGTTCTGGCGCAACACCACGGATGCCGATGTCGGCCGGTTCCTCAAGCTCTACACCGAGTTGCCGCTCGCCGAGTGCGAGCGCCTCAGCGCGCTGCAAGGGTCCGAGATCAATGCCGCGAAGATTATCCTCGCCAACGAGGTGACTGGGCTGCTGCACGGGCCAGAGGCAGCCGAGGCGGCCGAAGCCACCGCCCGCGCGGTATTCGAGCAGGGCGGCGTGGGCGAGGACCTGCCTACGCTGACGATCTCGGCCGAGGAACTGGCCGATGGGATCAGCCTGACCCAGCTTTTCGTGCGTGCGGGCCTCGCAAAATCGGGCAAGGACGCCAAGCGCCTGATCGCCGAAGGCGGCGCGCGCCTGAACGACGCGCCGGCGAGCGAGGGCACCATGATCAGCGCCGCCGACCTGGCCGAGCCGATCAAGCTGACCGCCGGGCGCAAGCGCCACGCGCTTGTGACGCTGGGCTGATAGGAAAAGGGCGCGGCAAATCATGCCGCGCCCGTTCTGTTTTATCGACTGAGAAGGCTGGGACTCTGCCCCGCCAACGCTGCGCTCACTCGGTCACGGTAACCTTGGCCATGACGTCTGGCCCATCGACCTTGCCGTTATCGCTGCTGCTGCCCTTCTTGATGGCATTCAGCACGTCCATGCCGTCGATCAACTGGCCGACCGCGGTGTACTGCCCGTCAAGGAAGGGCGCTGCCGCCAGGTCGATGAAGAACTGGCTGTTGGCGCTGTCGGGGCTGGCGCTGCGCGCCATGCCGACGACGCCCGGGCCAAAGCTGACGTCGTTGAACTCGGCCTTCAGGTCCGGCAGGTCAGAGCCGCCCATCCCGGCCATGCCGGTGTCGCCGCCCGCCTTGCCATACTGGACATCGCCGGTCTGAGCCATAAAGCCATCGATCACGCGGTGAAAGACGACGCCGTCATACTTGCCGGCCTTGGCCAGTTCGGTCAGGCGCTTGACATGCTCGGGCGCCTTGTCGGCGAACAGATCGAGCGTGATCGTGCCCTTGTCCTTGCCCTCGGCGTCCGCGATCTGGATGACCAGGTTCGGGCCGGGCCCGTCCTTGGGCGCAGCCTGCGCATGCGCCATGCCGGCGACCGAGGCCATCAGCCCCGCAATGATCAGCTTACGCATCGGCGGCCACCTTCATCGAGACGATGCGGTCCGGGCTGGCCGGCGGCTCGCCGCGGGCGATCTTGTCGACATGCTCCATGCCCTCGATCACCCGGCCGTACACGGTGTATTGCCCGTTCAGGAAATCGTTGTCCTTGAAATTGATGAAGAACTGGCTGTTGGCGCTGTTCGGGTCCTGGCTGCGGGCGGCGCCGATGGTGCCACGCCCGTGCGGCAGCTTCGAGAACTCGGCCTTCACATTGCCCAGGTCCGAGCCGCCGGTTCCGGCGCGGCGCAGGTCAAAGTCCTTTTCCATGTTGCCGTGCTGGACGTCGCCAGTCTGCGCCATGAAGCCGTCGATCACGCGATGGAACGCGACGTTGTCATAGGCACCGCTGCGCGCCAGCTCTTTCATGCGTGCGCTGTGCAGGGGTGCGACATCGGGCAGCAGCTCGATCACGACGCGTCCGCCGTCCTTCAGCTCCATGACGATGGTGTTCTCGGGGTCCTTGATCTCGGCCATGCCGATCTCCCTTCTGGATTTGCCTCGGGCGCAGGCGTAGCGGCCGGGCGGCACGGGTGCAACGCCGGGGGTCACACCTCGGGTCCAAGGCGACTGTCGCGGTTGACGCGGCGGGCTGCGGTTTGCACAACCCCTCGCGAGTTATCACCGGGACGAGAGGATGCGCGAATGGCCGATTTCCTGACGATCGACGATCTGGAACTGGACGGGAAGGTGGTTCTGGTGCGCGTCGACCTGAATGTGCCGGTCGAGAACGGGCAGATCACCGACGCCACCCGGATCGAAAAGATCGTCCCGACGGTCCGCGACATCATGGCCCGGGGCGGCAAGCCGGTGCTTCTGGCGCATTTCGACCGGCCCAAGGGCAAGCGGGTCGAGGCGATGAGCCTGCAGCAGGTGGTCCCTGCCCTGCAGGCGGCGCTGGGCGTTCCGGTGAAATTCGCCGAGGATTGCATCGGCGGGCCGGCCAAGCGCGCCGTGGCGGCGCTGCAGCCGGGCGAGGTCCTGTTGATGGAAAATACCCGCTTCCACGAGGGCGAGGAGGCTGGCGATCCGACCTTCGCCGCCTCGCTCGCCGCCCTCGGGCAGGCCTACGTGAACGATGCCTTTTCCGCCTCGCACCGCGCCCATGCCTCGACCGAAGGGCTCGCGCGGCTTTTGCCGGCCGCCGCGGGCCGCCTGATGGAGGCCGAACTGACGGCGCTGAATGCCGCGCTGGGCCAGCCGACCCGGCCCGTTGTGGCGGTGGTCGGCGGCGCGAAAGTCTCGACCAAGCTGGACCTGCTCTCGAACCTGATCACCAAGGTTGACCATCTGGTGATCGGCGGCGGCATGGCCAATACCTTCCTCGTCGCGCAGGGGATCGAGGTCGGAAAGTCGCTGGCCGAACGCGACATGGCCGCCACCGCGAGCGATATTCTGGCGCGCGCCACGGGTGAGGGCTGCACCATTCATCTGCCGGTGGACGTGGTCGTCGCCCGCGAGTTCCGCGAAGGCGCACCGTCCGAGGTCGTGGCCGCCGATGCCTGCCCGGCGGATGCGATGATTCTGGATGCCGGCCCGCGCACGGTCGAGGCGATCACCGCCGTCTTTGTCCAGTGCCGCACGCTGATCTGGAACGGTCCGCTGGGTGCCTTCGAGATCGCGCCTTTCGACACAGCGACCAACGCCGCCGCGAAAGCCGCGGCCGAACTGACCCGCAACGGCCAACTGGTATCGGTTGCAGGCGGTGGCGATACGGTCGCGGCGCTGAACAAGGCCGGGGTGGCCGATGATTTCACCTTCATCTCGACCGCAGGCGGCGCTTTCCTCGAATGGATGGAGGGGCGCGACTTGCCTGGCGTCGCTGCACTGATCGCAGCCCGCCGCTAAAGTAAAAAAGCCCCGGCCAGACCGGGGCTTTTGCACTTCTGGCGCGGCGCTCTCAGCCGCCGGTCGTGGCGGGGGCCGTCCCCTCGGGTGCGGCCTGCGGCGCGGTGTTGGTCTGCGCCGGGGTATCGCCTGCCGGGCCGGTGACGGAGGGCGGGACCACCTGCTCCAACGTACCTTTGCCCTCCCACGGGGTAATCAGCAAAACGACAGCGGCGATGATAGCGGCAAGAACCGCAAAGCCGATCCCCCAGATGGCCGGCTGATGCCAGCGGGCAGATTTCTTGAGATCTGGTTCGTTGTTTGACATCGCGGCGACCTCCGGCTTGGCTTCGAGGCAAAACCCCGCGGGGGCCGCGATGTTCCCAACACAATGACCGCACAGCGATATTCCTGCGAAGACGCCTAGCCGCCGATGGCGCGCAGCAGCCGGCGGCGGGCAGGCGGAATGGCCGATATCTCGAGCCCGGTAAAGACGTGCAGCGTGCCCAGCTTGCGGTCGACCACAGCGTGATCGCTGACCCAGCCGCCCATTGCCAGATAGCTGCGCAGCAGCGGCGGCATGCCCGCCTGGGCGCGGCGCGCGTCGGGCCGCATCGCCTTCAAGACACGCGCAAAGCGGAACACGTTGGGCGCCTTGACCCGCGGCAGCCAGCGCTTCGGCGCCAGGTGACGCGCCGCGAGCATGGCAAAGGCATCGGTATAGGCCCCCGGCTCGGTGCCGAAAAAGGACGAGCAGCCGAACAGCAATTCGACCCCCTCGGCCTCGACATGCGTCGCCAGGGCCCCCCAGGCAACGCGCAGGATGTCGGGGTCCGACCATTCGGGATGGATGCAGAACCGGCCGATCTCGACCATTGGTCCGTTGAACTCGCGCAACGCCGCGAGGTTGTAGTGCTGGGCAGAATAACTGCGTTCGATCTCGGCTCCCCCTTGCAGCAGGAGCATGCGAAAGCAGGCGACCAGCGTACCGCTGGCGCGGTCCTCGATCAGGACATGTTGGCAGACGTCATCAAGGTGGTCGGCGTCCAATCGCGCCCCGTTGGTCCCATCCTGCGTCCCATTACGCGCGCCGATGAAACACAGCCACCGCAGCCGCTGGGCGGCTTGCAGGTCGGCCTCGGCCGCGGCGACACGAACAACATAGCGCCCCTTCAGCAAGGACAGCATCTTTCTACCCGCGCAGGCCACAGGGCCGGTGGCAACCCTTGCCCCGCGCTATCCTGCGCCTAGTTTGTGTCGAAAGCGAGACGATATCGCGGCAGGAGGATGGCATGGCAAGCAAGATTGTGAAAACCGATGCAGAGTGGCGCGAGGCCCTCTCGCCCGAGGCATATCGCGTGACGCGGCAGTCGGGCACCGAGAGGCCGTTTTCTCACCCCGGCTTTCCGAACGGGCCGGGCCATTACGTCTGCGTCGGATGCGGCGCGCGCCTGTTCGAGGGCGATGCGAAGTTCGAGAGCCATTGCGGCTGGCCCAGTTTTTCCCGTGCCGGCGGCGAGATCGACGAATTGTCCGACCGCAGTCACGGCATGGTCCGGACCGAGGTCCGCTGCCACCAGTGCGACGCGCACCTCGGCCATGTGTTCAACGACGGGCCGCCCCCCTCGCATCTGCGATACTGCATCAACGGGGTCGCGCTGGAGTTTGTGCCCGACGCCTGACGCACCCGCCGGCCTCGCCTGACGGCGGGCACGGGCGAACTTCCCTTTACTGGCCGAAGATCTGATCGGCGCGGAACTTGCCGAAGTTGCCGAGGATCTGGCGCAAGGCGCTCGCCGCGCTGACGCCCGGGTCGGTGACGCGCTGGGACAGAACGACGACGCGCCCACGCTCCAGCCCGAAGCGCTCGACATTGGCGACGGTGCCGCTCTCGGCAAAGCTGATCGCCACCACCTCACGCTTGATCTCGGCCGGGCGATAAGGGCCGAAATGCTCGAAGCGCGATTTTACATAGAACCAGGCGCCGCCGGTCAGCACCCCCTCGGCTGAGGGGCTGCCGATCAGCGAGGGCACCTCGTCGCGGGTCGTTTGCCCGACGACGATGCTGGCCAGCGACTGATCGTCGGGGACATATCCGTGGTTTCGGAACACCGGCGCACAAGATGAAAGGATGAGGGCCAAGAGGAGGACCAGCGGGGTGAGGCGGGCGTGGTTCATGAAGCTCCCTATCCTGGCCGGTCTGGCCACTGCGCGTGCGCAATCATGTCAGGCGGTTGACGCGCCTTGCACGCCTTAGCAAACTCGTCACCGCCGCTCAAGAATGCCGCGGCATGGTCAACCGAGGTATCCGATGTCGCAATCTCCGGCCGCGAGTGCGCGCCTCAATGTCGCCCGCCTCAACCGCCGCGCCACGCTTGCGGTCGATTACGCACCGGACGCCGAGGCGCGGGCCGTGATTGCTGGCGAATTGGGGCTGCTGTCGCTGCCTGCGCTACGCCTCGAAGGGAAGCTGATGCCCGACGGCGACGGCTGGCGGCTGGAAGGGCGGATGACCGCCGATGTCGTGCAGCCCTGCGTCGTCAGCCTGGCGCCGGTGCCCGCGCATCTGGACGAGGAAGTGACCCGGGTCTGGTCGCCGCATGTCCGCCAGCCCGAAGCGGGCGGCGAGACCGAGATGACGAGCGACGAAATCGAGGCGCTTGGACAGTGGATCGACCTGGGCGAGGTCGCGACCGAATCCCTCAGCCTGGCATTGCCGCTGTATCCCCGCGCGCCGGGTGCCGGGCTGGAGCAGCCGGAGGCCGAGGCCGAGGCTCCGCGTCGGCCCTTCGCAAACCTCGACAAGCTGCTCAAGTCCAAGGACTAGCTGCGGCGGGCACCGCTGGCTGTGATGACCTTGAAGGCGCCGTTGCCGCCGATTTCCTCGACCTGGCGGAAATGGCTGGCGAGTTCGGCCTCATAGGGAAGATGGCGGTTGGCTACCATCCACAGGCGTCCCGCCCCGGTCAGCAAGCCCGCTGCCGCGCGGATGAACCCCGCGCCAAGCCGTGGGTCGGCATTGCCCCCGGGGCCATGAAACGGCGGGTTCATCACCACGCCGTTGACCGGCTCAGGCAGACGAAAGGCGAGCGCATCGGCCCAGTGAAACTGGGCCCGTGGGTCGCTCACATTGCGGCGCGCGCATGTCAGGGCATCGTGGTCGGCCTCGACCAGATGCAGCACGTCGACCCCCTCGCGGGCCAGCACCTGTGCCGCCAGCCAACCCCAGCCGGCGCCAAGATCGACCATCCGCGTCGGCAGCCGGGGCGGCAGCGCCTGCGCCAGCAGCAGCGAGGCCGGGTCGGGCCCATCGGCCGAAAAGACCCCGGGCCGGGTGACGAAACCGTCTGCGACCTGCGCCTCGGTGGCGGTCCAGTCGTCTGGCAACCACGGTCCCTCGGGAATGGTCACGCGAAAAAGCTTGCCATGCGCCTTGCTGATCAGAGGATCGACCGTCGCCAACCCGCGAAGATCACGCAGCATCGTCTCGATCCCGTCCGATTTCTGCCCGTCCACCCAGAGCGAGGCCCGCGCTGGCAGCAGCCGGGCCGCCTCGGCCACCTGCGCGCGTTGGGCCGCGCGGGCGCGGGCCAGAAACACGACCGCGCTCGCATAGGGTCCCTGCCCCGCTGAGACATCGGTGCGCCACCCGGCACGGGTCAGCGCGCCATTCATCCCGGCGTCGGTCTGGACGGCGAGAGTGTCGGGCGCGAATCGTTCAGATTCGAGGTCCGCCGGCGCCCCAAGCAAAAGGGTCGGCGCCGCGGGCGGTTCGGAAAATGCCAGCGCCAGTCGCGCGTCGGTGCCGGCGCTCACTCTTTTTCCATCGTGCACTGCAGCGGGTGCTGCTGGCGCCGGGCGAGTTCCATCACCTGCATGACCTTGGTCTCGGCCACCTCGTGGCTGAAGACACCAACTACGGCGAGGCCTTGGCGATGGACCGCCAGCATGATCTCGATCGCCTGGGCGTGGGACATTGCGAACAATCGCTCCAGCACATGGACGACGAATTCCATGGGCGTGAAATCATCGTTCAAAAGCAGAACTTTATACATCGGTGGGCGCTGCGTGCGCGGTTTGGTGCGAACGTCAAGATCGATCTCGTCGTCATGGTGGTGATCGCCACCGGGGTTATCCGGTGGCCGGGCCATCAGCCGGTCCGGGGTCAAGACGGCGGTTATTTTCATCGCGATCACGAAGCCTCGGTGTCGATGGAGGAATTGCGGCAGCACCAGAATATAGGGCGAACGCCGGCCGATGGAAGGGCCGCGCCGGGTAGCAATTGCGACCGGCGATGCGGCCGTCGAGAGCAAGCGCAGGCAGGCGGGGAAGGCGATTTTGCGCCGCCCGACGGAAAAACTTGGCAAATTGCAAGTTTCTTCCTGCAAAGCACCATGGTATTGTCGGTTTATTAACGAAGGCCGCGCATCATGACGGGGCCTCACAGGCAGAAAGACCGGGACAGTGAATGCATTAAAGCTCAGGGTCCGTGCGGGCCTGCTGATGATCGCCGTTGCACTTACGGCCGCGACCACTGCGCAGCAGGCAGGCGCGGCGCCTTTTGCGGCCTACGTGATGGACGGACGAACGGGCAAGACGCTGCACTCGCAAAACGGCGACACGCCTTTGCATCCTGCGTCGCTGACAAAGATGATGACGCTATATCTGGCCTTTGCGGCGATCGAGCAGGGGCGTGTGCGCCTCGACAGCCGCTTCACGGTCAGCCAGCACGCCGCCTCGATGCCGCCGTCCAAGCTGGGTCTGCGCCCCGGACAGCAGATCGAGCTGCGCTACTTGATCCGCGCCGCCGCCGTGAAGTCGGCCAATGACGCGGCCACGGTGATCGGCGAGGGGCTCGCCGGCTCGGAGCCCGCGTTCGCCCAGCAGATGACCGCGACTGCGCGCGCTCTGGGGATGCGCAACACCCAGTTTCGCAACGCCAACGGTCTGTCGGCGGATGGGCACTACTCGTCGGCGCATGACCTGACGATCCTCGGCCGGCACCTGTTCTACGACTTCCCCCAGTATTATTCGATCTTCTCGCGCCGCAGCGCCGATGCTGGCGTGGGCACGGTAAACAGCACCAACGCGCGCTTTCTGGACAACTACCAGGGCGCCGACGGGATCAAGACCGGATATACGCGTGCCGCCGGCTTCAACCTGACCGCTTCGGCTCAGCGCGGCCAGCAGCGCGTCATGGCGACCGTCATGGGCGGCACCTCGACCGCGCAGCGCAACCAGATCATGGCGCAATTGCTGGACGCCGGCTTCAGCCGCAGCCCGGCGCGGGTCGCGGTGGTCAAGCCGGCGACCGTCGTCGTCCAGCCGCAGCGCGTGCGCCGCGCGACCGTGCCGCAGGCACAGGCCGTCGCGGCGGTGCCGCGGACGGTCACCGTGCGTCCCGCGGCAAACGTTGCCTCGATCGCGACCAGCGTCGCGCCGGTGCGTCGCACCCAGAGCGTCGCCGCGGCCGCACCCTCGCCGGGCGGGATCGACCTGTCCGAGGCACTCCGCGAGGCGATGGCCACCCGCCCCGAACCGTCGCCCGAGCGTCCGGTCCCGGCCCGCACCCGCGCCCCGGCTCCGGTCGCCGAGGGCGACGACAGTGGCAGCGCCGTGGCCAGCCTGCGCCCCCCGACCAAGCCCGAGGGCTCGTCGCCCGACAGCGACCTGAGCCCGGACAGCGCCGCGGCGGCGCCGCCCGCCAAGTCCTCAGCGGAACCGGCACTCGCCCCGGCCCGGCCGGCGCGCCGCGATAGCGCCGCCTCCCTTGACGGCGGGACCGTAAAACTCGCCTCGCTCGAGTCGGGCGATCGCCCGGCGGCGGGCAAGGCGGCGTCGACCAACTGGGGCATCACCCTTGGCCGCTACCGCTCCAAAGCTGAGGCTGAGCAGATGCTGCTGAAAACCGCATTGCGCGAGGCGGACGCGCTGGGCGAAGGCCTGCGCAAAGTCGGCGAGAGCAAGCGCGGCTACGAGGCGCGTTTCGTCAACCTCAGCCGCGCTCAAGCCCAGCTTGCCTGTGACAAACTGCAGGCCCGTTCGCAGAAATGCACGGTCAACGCCCCCTGACGGCAGATTGACTGGATCGAATTAAAACGGCGCCATCACATCATGGCGCCGTTTTTTTTGACCAGGCGGAGGATGCACCCGACCGCCGCGCTCCCAGCTTTTGCCGTGGCATCCGACGGCAACCGGCCTCCCGGCAAATGAAAACGGCGCCCCGAAGGACGCCGCAGTCGCTTTCAAGGTCGGGCTTTTCAGGCGCCCTGATAGATCTCGACCAGCTTGCCCAGCATGGCCAGCGCATCCTCGCGCGAGCGCTGGAAGCTGTTGCGGCCGATAATGCTGCCGTTGCCGCCGCCGTCGCGGATCGCCCGGGCGTCCTCGTAGACCGCATCCTCGCCCTTGGCCGCGCCGCCCGAGAACACCACGATGCGCCGGCCGCCAAAGGCTGCCTGCATGCAGTGCCGCACCCGTGCCGCCTGGGTCGAAATGTCGATCCCCTGCTCCTGATAGACCTTCTTGGCGTCCTTGTTCTCCAGAACGTCTGTCGACAGCTTGATCTTGATGATATGCGCGCCCAGCAGCGCCGCGATCTGCGCGGCATAGGCCGCGATGTCGATCGCGGTCTCGCCGTCCTTGCTGATCGCCTCACCGCGCGGGTAGGACCAGATCACGGTCGGGATGCCGACCGCGGCAGCCTCGGCGCGCATCTGGCTGATCTCCTCGAACATGTCGAGGGCCATGTCGCTGCCCGGGTAGATGGTAAAGCCGATGGCCGCGCAGCCGAGGCGCAGGGCGTCGTCGACCGTGCCGGTCACCGCCTGGTTCTTGCCGGCGGTGTCGCTCATCAGGCTGTTGGCGCTGTTGCACTTTAGGATTGTCGGGATCTGGCCGGCAAAGGTATCGGCCCCCGCTTCGAGCATCCCCAGCGGGGCCGCATAGGCGTTCAGCCCCGCGTCGATCGCCAGCTGGTAATGGTAGTGGGGGTCATAGCCGAGCGGGTTCTTGGCAAAGCTGCGCGCCGGGCCGTGCTCGAACCCCTGGTCGACCGGCAGGATGACCATCTTGCCGGTGCCGCCAAGCTTGCCTTGCATCAGCATGCGGGCGAGGTTGCCTTTCACACCGGGGTTGTCGCCCTCGTAATTGCTGAGAATGCGTCGGACTTCATCGGTCATTTTCATGGCAGAACCTCTCGTGCGGACGTTGGCGCCTGCCTACCCGGCTCGCCCCCCAGCGGCAACGCCGGTTGCGCTAACGGGGTCCGGAGGGGCGCACGCCTGCCGAACGCGCTCCGCGTTTACATTGCCTCCCCTCCCCGGCTACGGCTGGGCCGCCCGCGACATGCACCATTCGACTGACCCCAGCTTGTCCGTACGACCGGCTCTGCACCGACCACACCTGACAGGATTCGCGCCATGCTACCCTTTTCCGATACCGTGAACCGCCTGCAGGGCCTTGGCGCCGAAAAATGGGCGGTCCATTTCCGCGCCCGCGCGCTGGCCGCCGCTGGGCGCGAGATCATCGAGTTGACCATAGGCGAGCCGGATCGCGCCCCCGACCCGTCGATCCTCGGTGCACTGACCGACGCGCTGGCCGCCGGCCGCATCCGCTATTCCGATGGCCGCGGGGAACCGGCACTTCGCGACGCGCTGGCCGAGAAATACACCGCTCGCAGCGGCCGGGTGGTCGCCCGCGACAATATCCTTGCCGTGCCGGGCACCCAGGCCGCCCTCTTTTCGACTATTGCCGCGCTGGCCGGACCGGGGACCGAGGTCGCCCTGCCCGATCCCTATTACGCCACCTATGAGGGGGTGATTGCGGCCTCCGGCGCCAGCTTGCGCCCGGTCCCGATGTTGGCCGAGGACGGCTTTCGCCTGACGCCCGCCGCGCTCGAGGCGGCGATCACGCCGGCGACACGCGTCCTGCTGCTGAACAACCCCCACAACCCGACTGGCACCGTTCTGACCGCGGCAGAGGTCGCAGCGGTCGCCGAAGTCTGCGCCCGTTACGATCTGTGGATCGTCAGCGACGAGGTCTATGAAGCGCTCATCTTTGACGCCGAGTCCGCTTTCGCCTCTCCCTTCGACATGGCGGAACATGCCGAGCGGACCGTCGTCGTCAGCTCGATCTCGAAAAGCGAGGCGGTGCCAGGCTTTCGCAGCGGCTGGATCGCCGGGCCGGCGGCCTTCTGCACGCGCGTGCAGCCGCTGGTCGAGATGATGTTTTTTGGCAACCAGCCCTTCATCGCCGACGCGACCACGCATGCTCTGCGCCAACCCTCGCCGACCGCAGCGGCGCTGCGCGGCGATTACCTCCGCCGGGCGACACTGGCGGCGGATATTCTGGCCGCAGCGCCGGGGCTGAAGGCGATGCTGCCGCAGGCGGGCATGTTCCTGATGCTCGACGTGCGCGGCACCGGCCTTGACGGCCTCGGCTTTGCCGAAACGCTGCTGGATGCGCAGTCGGTCGCGGTCATGCCTGGTAACGCCTTTGGCGCGCAGGCTGCGGGCTTTGTCCGGCTGTCGCTGACAGTGCCTGATGATCGCCTGGCAGAGGCGTGCCGACGCGTTGCAGCCCATGGAGACAGCCTCAATTCCCGGCCCTTAGCAGCAGCCGCCTCGGCCTGACCCATGCCCCGACAACCCGAGTCGGATTGACGCGGGGCGCCATTTCGCCTAATGGCCGTGCGTCCGCATCCGGCGGACAGCCAAGGGACGTGCGGATCAAGCGTCCCGACAGGTGGCCTCGCGGCATTGCCGCGGCACGGTCGCCACGGACGCCTCCTGACCGATCGAAAGCCCTTGAATGACCCAATTTTCCGACCTGAAGCTCGACCCCAAGGTTCTGCAGGCCATCACCGAGGCCGGCTATACCACACCAACGCCGATCCAGGCGGGCGCCATCCCGCCGGCGCTGGAAGGACGGGACGTGCTCGGGATCGCGCAGACCGGCACCGGCAAGACCGCCAGCTTTACGCTGCCGATGATCACCCTGCTCGGCCGCGGCCGCGCGCGCGCGCGGATGCCGCGCAGCTTGGTGCTGTGTCCCACGCGCGAGCTGGCCGCGCAGGTGGCCGAGAACTTTGACATCTATGCCAAGCACACCCGCCTGACCAAGGCGCTGCTGATCGGCGGTGTCTCGATGCGCGATCAGGAGATGCTGATCAACCGCGGCGTCGACGTTCTGATCGCCACCCCCGGGCGCCTGCTGGACCATTTCGAACGCGGAAACCTGCTGCTGCAGGGCGTCCAGATCATGGTCGTGGACGAGGCCGACCGCATGCTCGACATGGGCTTCATCCCCGACATCGAGCGCATCTTCCAGCTGACGCCGTTCACCCGCCAGACGCTGTTCTTCAGCGCCACAATGGCGCCAGAGATCGAGCGCATCACCGACACCTTCCTGCACGCTCCCGAGCGGATCGAGGTCGCGCGCCAGGCCACCGCCTCCGAGACGATCACCCAGAAGCTGATCGAGATCACGCCCACCCGCAAGGATCAGTCGGCCAAGCAAAAGCGCGAGTTGCTGCGCGCCGTAATCAATGCCGAAGGCGAGGCGCTGAAAAACGCGATCATTTTCTGCAACCGCAAGACCGAGGTCGACATCGTCGCCAAGTCGCTGAAAGCGCATGGCTTTGACGCCGCCCCGATCCATGGCGATCTCGAACAGGCGCAGCGCATGCGCACGCTCGATGGCTTTCGTGAAGGCACGCTGCGCTTCCTGGTCGCATCGGATGTCGCCGCGCGCGGCCTGGATATCCCGGCCGTCAGCCATGTTTTCAACTTCGACCTGCCGAGCCATGCCGAGGACTACGTCCACCGCATCGGCCGCACCGGCCGCGCCGGCCGTCAGGGCACCGCGATTTCGCTGGCCGTTCCGTCAGACGACAAGTATCTGGCCGCGATCGAAAACCTGGTGAAATCGACGCTGCCCCGCGTGCAGGTTCCCGAGGGCTTTGCGATCAGCGATGCCTCGCGCGAGGCACCCCGCGCGCCGCGCGAGGACCGCTCCAGCCGATCGGGTCGCAAACCTGCCGACCGCGGCCGCGGACCACGCGGCAAGGACGAGTTGATCGAACGTTCGGCCGGCACCCAGCCGCTGGAGGTTCCCGCCGTCACGCTCGCCGCGGTCGAGCCGGCGCCGGTCGCGAACGGAGTTGCCCCGGCTGTTGCTCATACCGACGTCGCGGCCGCCGCAAAATCCGAGCCACGCGGGGGCGAGCGCCAGAATGGCCGCCAAGGCGACCGCCGTGAGCCGCGGTCCGAGGCGCGCAGCGAGCGCCGGGACGACCACCGCAGCGAGCGTCGCGACGAGCCCCGGTCCCAGCATCATGGCGAACGCCGCGACGAGCGTCGTGACGAACCTCGCCGCGACCGCGATGATCGCAACGGACGTCGCGACGACCGCCGCAACGGGGACGACCGCCGCAACGGTATCGTCGGACTGGGCGATCACGTGCCCGATTTCATGACCCGCAGCTTTCGCACCTCGCCCGCGCCCGACACCGGCTCGGCCGAAGCCGCGGTCGAACCAAACCCCAAGGTCGAGCGCGAGCCGCGTGAAGAGCGCCGCGATGAAAAACGGGGCCGCTCGCGCCGCGGCCGGGGCCGCAATCGCGGGGAAGATCGTGCCCGGGAGGCCGTGACTGAAGCCGCCGTCCCCGAGGCTGCTGGCGGCGAGTCGGCCGTCCCGGAGGCTGTGATCCCCGAGGCGCTGGCCGCGCCCGAGGCCGCCTTGCCTGACGCTGCGCCGTCGCTGGAAACCGTGGCTCTGCCGGAAACCACCGTCGAGCCGGTCAGCGAGCCGGTCCTCGACGAGACCGCGCCGAGCGTCGAGGTCGTCCTTGACCCCGATCCGCAGACCGTCGCCCCGGTCGCCGCCGAGGTTGCGACCCCGGTCAAGCGAACCCGGACGCGCAAGCCCAAAGCTGCCGCCGAGGCCGCGCCCGAGGCAAATGCTGCTGCGGCAGCGGAGGCTCCGGCCAAGCCGAAGCGCACGCGCAAGCCCAAGGCAACGGCAGCCGACGCGCCTCCGGAAGGAACTTCGGTCGCGACAGCGGCCGAGCCGGCCGCGGCCAAACCCGCCCGGACTCGCAAACCCCGCGCCAAAACCCTCGAAGCCGTGCCCGCGGCCGACGCCGCGCCCGCCCCCGCCGCCGAGCGCGACGCCTGAGCCCTGCCTGATGCGCGCCGGACGAAATCTGCCGCCGGCGCGCACTCTGACCTCGGCTTCCTTCGCAAAACGCGCTTCCCGCCCGGGGGTTGGTGACCCCCAGCCCCGCACCGCATGATGAGCCGACGTCAACGCGCGCTCGCCGTGGCTGCACCGGTCGCCATCGGTGCGGTGGCCTCGCTCGGCTTTGCGCCGTTCAGTTTCTGGCCCGCGACGCCGATTGCGCTCGCGCTCGGCCTGGCGATTGCTGCGCAGGCTCCGACCGCGCGCGCTGCGGGCATATTTGGCCTGTTGCTCGGCGCCGGGTATTTCGGCGCGGCGCTGTCGTGGATCGTGGACCCCTTCCTGGTCGAGCCGCAGGTGACCGGCTGGATGGCGCCGTTCGCACTGGTCCTGATGGCCCTCGGCGGCGGGTTGTTCTGGGCTGCTCCCCTGTGGCTCGCCGCCCGTCTGGTTCCCGGACCCCGCCCGCTCCCTCGCGCCGCGGCGATGGCGGCCACTGTGCTGCTGTCCGAATGGCTGCGCGGCTTTATATTCACCGGTTTTCCATGGGCACAGCCGGGACAGGCCTGGCTCGGCAGCCCGGTTGCGCAACTCGCCGCCATAGGCGGCCAGCTCGGACTGACGGCCCTGACCCTGACACTGGCCACGCTACCCTTCGCGCTGCGCACCCGCCGCCAGGGTTGGCTCGGCATCACGCTGGCGCTGGCCCTCTTTGCCCTTGCCTGGATCGCGGGCGAGGCACGGCTGCATCGCGCGTCCGCCGCCGACACCGGCCTGACGATCCGGCTGGTCCAGCCCGATGCCGATCAGGCGCTGAAGTGGGACGCCGACTGGGCGGCCGAATTCTATCGCCGCCTCATCACCCTGTCCCAAGGCCCTACGTCCGAGGGGCGCCGCCCCGATGCCGTCATCTGGCCCGAAACCGCGGTCAGCTTTCTGCTCAACGACGCCGGCCCCGCGCTGCCCCAGATGGCCGAGGCGGCCGGCGGCGCGCCGCTGCTGACGGGCATCCAGCGGGCCGAGGGGCCGCGCTGGTTCAACAGCCTCGTCGAGATCACGCCGCAGGGCACGGTCGGCGCGGCATATGACAAGTTCCACCTGGTCCCGTTCGGCGAATATATCCCCGGCGGCGATGCCCTCGCCCGGTTCGGTATCCGCGCTTTCGCGGCGCAGGCGGGCTTTGGCTACACGCCCGGTCCGGGTCCGCAGGTGATGCATATCCCCGGGCTGCCACCGTTCCAGCCGCTGATCTGCTACGAGGCAGTCTTTCCCCAGCACCTGCGCGAGGTGCCGCAGCGCCCGCAATGGCTGCTGCAGGTCACCAACGACGCCTGGTTCGGCAAGTTCTCGGGGCCATGGCAGCATCTGGCGCAGGCCCGCCTGCGCGCTATCGAGACCGGCCTGCCGGTCATGCGCGCGGCCAATACCGGGGTCAGCGCGGCCATCGACCCGATGGGACGGCTGACCGCGCGGCTTGATCTGGGAGAGCAGGGGCGGATAGACGCGCGCCTGCCGGCGCCGCTGCCGCCGACCTTGTGGCTGGCCTGGGGAAACCTGCCCGCGGTCCTTTTCGCGCTGATCGTCCTGGCTGCGGCAATCACAGCGTCGCGGCGCCCATTGCGCCGCATTGACGCCCGCCGCGCTGACCCCTAAGTCTTGCCGACCGTCACAACGGCTTCCTGGCGTGACGGGGTCATCTAATGGAGCATCTCATGGCCAGACAGAATTACGTGTTCACCTCGGAATCGGTCTCCGAGGGGCATCCGGACAAGTTGTGCGACCAGATCTCGGACGCGGTCCTTGATGCGCTGCTGGCCGAAGAGGAAGGCGCCCGAGTCGCCTGCGAGACCTTTGCAACCTCGGACCTGGTGGTGGTCGGCGGCGAGATCGGCCTCAGCGATCCCGGACGCCTCAGCAAGTTCAACGATCATATCCCGGAAATCGCCCGCGGGGTGATCCGAGACATCGGATACGAGCAGGAGCGGTTCCACTGGAACAGCTGCAAAGTGCTGAACTTTCTGCATGAACAGTCGGCGCACATTGCTCAGGGCGTGGACCGTGACGGCGCGGGTGACCAGGGCATCATGTTCGGCTATGCCATCGATGAGACGCCCGAGCTTATGCCCGCGCCGATCCTCTATTCCCACGCCATCCTGCGCCGCCTCGCCGAGGCACGCCGCAGCGGGGCCGAACCGAGCCTGGGTCCCGACGCCAAGTCGCAACTCTCCCTGCGCTATGAGGACGGCCGCCCGGTCGAGGTCTCGCAGATCGTCGTCAGCCACCAGCACAAGGACCCGGCCCAGACCAGCGCCGACATTCGCGCCATCGTCGAGCCCTATGTCCGCGAAGTTCTGCCCGAAAGCTGGCTGACCGAGGCGACCGAATGGCACATCAACCCGACCGGCACCTTTGTCATTGGCGGGCCGGACGGTGACGCCGGCCTGACCGGACGAAAGATCATCGTCGATACCTATGGCGGCGCTGCCCCGCATGGCGGCGGCGCCTTCAGCGGGAAGGATCCGACCAAGGTGGACCGCAGTGCCGCCTATGCGGCGCGCTACCTGGCCAAGAACGTCGTCGCCGCCGGTCTCGCCCGGCGCTGCGTGATCCAGCTCAGCTACGCCATCGGCGTTGCCCGGCCGCTGTCGATCTATGCCGACACCTTCGGAACGGGCGCGGTCCCGGAGGCCGAGATCGAGCGGGCCATCGCCGAGGTCATGGACCTGACCCCGCGCGGCATCCGCAACACTTTGCAACTCAACCGGCCAATCTACCGCCGCACAGCCGCCTATGGCCACTTCGGCCGCGCCCCCGAGGCCGATGGCGGCTTCAGTTGGGAGCGTACGGACCTGACCGAGGCGCTGAAAAAAGCGGTCTGACAACAAAATCGGGCGGCGCGCTGATGCGGCCGCCCGGTTGCTTTTGTGGGTGTCGCGTTCAGGCGCGGATAGGGGCGCCGTGCAGGTCCGCCGTCTGGCCATCGACCAGCGCATGGGTCGCCTTGGCGCCGACCGCAATGGCGACCAACGCCAGAATCGCCGCAACAGACAGGGTCGGGATGCCCGAGAGGCCCGCACCCAAGGTGCAGCCGCCCGCCAGCACGCCGCCAAAACTCATCAGCGCCGCGCCGGCCATGTAACGCCTGGTTTCGCGCGGCGAGGAAAAGCTGACGGTCCGAAAGCTGCCGGCCAGCAATGACGTGACGAGGCTACCCAGCAGGACGCCCCCCACCAGCCCTGTACCGAAACCGGCAGGGATCGAAGTCGCGGCGATGACCCAGAACAGGGCCTCGGCGCCGGGGCCGGTGAAGGATAGTGCCTCCATGGTGATCGGATCGAACTCGTCAGCCAGGAGCCAGCCGGTGCCGATCCAGGCGGCGGGGACAAGCAACCCGATCAGCGCGCCGAGCACCAGCAGGCGCGGCCGCCCGCCCGAGCGCAGCGCGATCAGGATGGCCAGCGCGGCAAGCACCAGCGTCCAGAGCAGCGGCCCGCCCGGCAGGGAGGCGAGGCTGGCCCGTGCGCCCAGCGGCACTGTCACCGAGCCGATGGCGGTACGCAGCGGCGCGAGAATTCCCTTCAGCGTCGCATGGGCGATCACCGCGACCACCAGGATCGTCGTCAGTGCGCGCAGGTTGCCGCTGCCGCCAAGGATCGTCAGGCGTGAGATGCAGCCGCGCGATAGCACCATGCCGGCGCCGAACAGCAAGCCCCCCAAAATCACCGCCGCGATCGGCAGGTCGGGGGCCAGCAGGCGATGGCCGTCAAAGGTGATCAGCCCGGCCATCACGGCCGCTTCCGTACCGAGAATGGCAACGGCCAAGGCGGTCATCCACACGCCCATCGCCTCGCGCCGATCGCTGCCGACCAGCGCGCGGCGAAAGCAAAAGGCACTGCGCTCGGCCAGGGCACCAAAGGCCAGCCCGATAACGAGGCCGAGGCCCACGGCGAGCTGCGGAACGGTGAAACCTGCGAGAAACTCTGGCATGGGACTTCCTTCGGGCGCGGATTTGGCAGGCAGTTGGCGCCTGCGCTGCCGTGACGCAAGAGTCACATTTGGCGCGCGCGGTCGCAGGATGGGAACGAGCGTTTCGGCCGGTTGCGCCAGTCGGGACAGGCGTTCCCGTGATGACAACGCAGCCCGCGAGCGTCCGCTGCACTGCGGCACGCGTGGCGGGACGTTCTTATTTTCGGCTCAGGTGGCCGATCCCCCGTCTCTCAGCCGGGCGGCCAGCCAGCGCGCCAGCGCCTCGGGGCGGTCGCGGTCGGCTGGGGGAAGGTCCTGCGCTTCGCGCACCATGCGCACCGGCGCCCAGACCACGGCGCGGCCCTCGCTTGCGGCGGCCTGGATCTCGGTCCGGGTTGCCGCGATTTCCAGTCCCAGCTGCGCGGCCAGCGCCCAAGCCGCCTGATCGAGGGCCAGCAGCGCCATCTGCACGGGATCGCCCCCCTGCGGCATCGGCAGGCCCGGGGCATCGGGGACAATGACCGCGGCGCCCGATGGGCGGCTGTCGCGTGCCGAGAGCACCGGAATCTTCACGGCCGACACGGACCGCACCGCCGCATCGCCCCGCGCACGCGTGATGGTGATGCCCAGCGCCCCGGGCACGCGGTCCAGTTTCTCAACGCAGACCTGCACTTCTGCCGCCTGCGGATGTGCCAGGATTCGGGCGGCGATGTCCTCGGCCAGCGCCTCGAGCAGGTCGAACCGCTTGGCGCCCAGCGCATCCGCAATGGCGCCGACCAGTACATCGTAACTGAGGATGCTATCGACATTGTCGCTGGCCCCGGTCCCCGGCCTGGCCAGCGTCGCGGTCAGCGCAAAGCGCAGGCGCTGGCGACGGTCACGCTCGGACGCGAAGGCGCCGATCTCGGCTTCGATCACATGCTCGCGCAGGTGGATGCGGTCGGGAACCATGTTGGACCTTTGGTGCAGGGGCAGAGCGGCGGAGCGTTGTTGTTACGGTCATTGCCAAAAGGCCGCAGCAGCGCAAGCCCGGCGCCGCATTTCGCAGTTGCAGCACGCGCGCGCTGGCCTAAGGTTCGCGGCCATGACCGCACAGATCGATCCCAGCGCCTTTGTCCGCATCACCCCGACTGCCCGCATCGACCGCGAGCGTCACGGATGGCGCGCGAAATGCCTGCAGCGCCTGATCCGGATGGAACTGCCCGTCCCCGCCACCTTCGCCATTCCGGTCGAGGCGGTGCGCCTGATCGCCGCCGGACACCTGCCCTCGCGCGAGGCGCTGGCCGCGGTGATCGGCTCAGCGGACGGCCTGCTAGGGGTGCGCCCCTCTGCGCTGAACCCCGACTGGGGCGGTCCCGACACTGTGCTGAACGTCGGAATCAACGATCGCTGCCACGCTATCCTGGCCGAGCGGCTGGGCAAGGTCGCGGCAGACGCGATGTACCTGGCCTTCGTCCAGTCCTATGCGGTCAATGTCGCCCGCCTCGATCCCGACACCTTCACCCAGCAAGGGGCCGCGACGCTGGAAGGCGCGCTGGCCGCCTATCGCGACGAGACTGACGAGCATTTCCCCCAAGACCCCGCCCAGCAACTGGGCGAGGTGCTTCGGTCCATGGCGCGCGCCTGGGACGGTCCCTCCGCCCGGCTGCTGCGCCAGGCCAAGGGCGCGCCCGCGGACGCGCCGCTGGGGCTGGTCGTGCAAGAGATGGCGCTGGCACTGGGACCGGGCCTCAGCGGCTCGGGCTGGATCGATTTCGTCGATCCGGTGACCGGCGCGCCGCGGCTGGCGGGGCGGTTCAACCACCAGACCCAGGGGCGCACCCGCGGCGAGGGCGCGCGCGAAATCTATCTGACCAAGGACCCCCGCGGCCCGTCGCTGCAGGACGAGGCGCCCGAGATCCTGACCGAGCTGATCCGCTGTGGCG
Source organism: Paracoccus suum (assembly GCF_003324675.1). Classification (NCBI taxonomy): domain Bacteria; kingdom Pseudomonadati; phylum Pseudomonadota; class Alphaproteobacteria; order Rhodobacterales; family Paracoccaceae; genus Paracoccus; species Paracoccus suum. The sequence continues at coordinate 2,089,924 of NZ_CP030918.1, read as the reverse complement.
CCGCCGCCCGCGCCCGGCTCCGCGAGGAGATGAAGGTCGAGTTCGCGCTCAGCAACGGCGCCCTCAGCATCATTGACGCAGTCCGCGTCAACCGCAGCGCCCGCGCGGCGGTCAAGATCGCGGTCGCGCTGGGCCGCGACGGCATCATCCCGCCAGAGGAGGCGGTGATGCGGGTGCAGCCCCGCGCCCTCAGCGACTTGCTGCACCGCCAGATCGACCCGCGCGCGCCGCGCGATCTGATCCTGCGCGGCATCGCCGCCTCACCCGGGGCCGCGACTGGCAGCATCGTCTTCAGCTCGGCCCGGGCGCAGGACGCGCAGGCCCGGGGCGAGGCCGCGATCCTTGTGCGGCGCGAAACGGTGCCGGAAGACGTGCGTGGCATGCATGCCGCCGTGGGTGTGCTGACCGAGCGTGGCGGCATGTCCTCGCACGCCGCGGTCATCGCGCGCGGCTTCGGCCTGCCCTGCATCGTCGGGGCGAGCGATCTGGTGATCGACGCCCGCGCGGGAATCATGACTGCCTCGGGGCGAAGCTTTCGCGAGGGTGAGGAGATCACCATCGATGGCACCTCCGGCGAGGTGCTGGCGGGTGCGGCCGACATGCTCGACCCGGCCATCGACGATGATTTCCGCACCCTGCTGGGATGGGCCGACGCCGCCTGCGACATGGTCGTGCGCGCCAACGCCGACACGCCCGAGGATGCGCGCATGGCCCGCACCTTTGGCGCCCAGGGCATCGGGCTTTGCCGCACCGAACACATGTTCTTTGACGAGCGCCGCCTGCCCGCGATGCAGGAGATGATTTTCGCCGACAAATCCGCCGACCGGCGGCTGGCGCTGGACCGCCTGCTGCCGATGCAGCGCGAGGATTTTGTCGCCTTGTTCGACATCATGGCCGGCTTTCCGGTCTGCATCCGCCTCTTTGACCCGCCCCTGCACGAATTTCTGCCCCAGGACCGAGAGGGGATGCGCGAGTTGGCCGAGACGCTGGCAATACCCCTGTCGGACGTCGTGCGCCGCGTCGAGGCTGTAGCAGAGGCAAATCCCATGCTGGGCATGCGCGGTGTCCGGTTGGGCCTCGCCATTCCGGAAATCTACGAGATGCAGGCCCGCGCGATCTTCGAGGCAACTATCGAAAGCGCGGCCAATGGCGCGCAGGTCGTGCCCGAGATCATGATCCCGGTAGTCAGCGCCATGCGCGAGGTCGAGATCGTCAAGACCCGTATCGACGCCGTGGCCGCAGCGGTCCGCAATGCGCGGCGCACTGGCTTTGACTACCGCCTAGGGGTCATGGTCGAAACGCCGCGCGCTGCCCTTCGCGCCGGCGACATAGCCGAGCACGCAAGTTTCATTAGCTTTGGCACGAACGATCTGACGCAGATGACCTATGGCCTGTCGCGGGACGACGCGGGCAGATTCATGGGGACTTATCTGCGCGAAGGCGTCTGGCCCGAGGACCCGTTCCACATCCTCGATCAGGACGGCGTCGGCGAATTGATCCTGCTGGGGGCCGAACGCGCGCGCGAGCGGCGCCCCGGCATCACCGTTTCGGTTTGCGGCGAGCATGGCGGCAACCCCGAATCGATCGCCTTCTGCCGCCGTGCCGGACTCGACTACGTGTCCTGCTCGCCTTACCGGGTGCCGATCGCCCGGCTGGCCGCGGCTCAAGAGTCGATTCGCGCCCGGGGTACTATAGTTTTGGATCCCCTCGGCTCGCCCTTGAGCTGATTTCTGGCACGATCACGCCGGAAGCGTTTGATCTGCCGGCAAGATCCCGCCGTTTTTGGGCCATATTGGCCCGGTTCCCTCCCTCACGCCCCTGTGCGCTTCAACGGCTTGCCGGCGATGTCTAGGTTTCGGGCGTTCGCCGGCCGAGCTGCCAAGTCCCGTCCGGCTCCATAACCACGCCTGATCTCCGGACCAGCCCGAAAGGCAATGCTTTCCGGGGCATAGGGATAGTTTGTTTATGTATAGTCTGCTCGCTCGCGTTGCCCGCGCGACTCTTGCCGCCACCGTCTTTGCCGCCACCTTCACCGTCAGTCTCGCCCTGCCCGACCCGGCCAGCGCCAGCCCGACGAACTCCTCGCCCGCCGAACTGAAATGCCTCGCCGAGGCCCTGTATTTCGAGGCCCGCGGGGAACCGCTGGCCGGCCAGAAAGCAGTCGCCGAGGTGATCCTGAACCGGCGCGACAGCGGCCGCTTTCCCACCTCTATCTGCGGCGTCGTCAAGCAGGGCGGCAAGGGCGGCTGCCAGTTCAGCTACCACTGCGGCGGCGCCAACCGCGCGATCCGCGAAAAGAGCGCTTATATGCGCGTCAAGCGCGTGGCCGAGGCAGCATTGGCGGGCTCGCCCCGGAACCTGACGGGCGGCGCCACCTATTTCCATACCCCCGCCGTACGCCCGTCTTGGTCCAAGCGGTTCACCCGCACCGCCCGGATCGGCCGCCACATCTTTTACCGCCCCGGCAAATCCCAGCGCGTGGCCTCGAACTGAGCACTCTAGGGCCTCTGCGACGGCGATTTAAACGCGCCCACTGATATGCGGCGGGTTTGCCTCCGCAGGGCCGGCGTGCCACTGTAGGCGTGACTCCAGAATGGGTGGCGCACGATGGTGGGACGGACCGGCCCAAGGGCCTTGATCGCGGCGCTGGCCTTCCTTGCATTTGCGCCGCCTGGCCTGGCCCAACCCATGGGCGAGGGTCCGCTACCGGCGCGGCGCGTCGTGCTGGACGACGGCTTTGACCGTCCCGGCGGCGATCTGCAGCAGCTCTTCAACACCACGCGCGAGGCTTGTGTCGCCGTCTGCCTCGCAGATGCGCAATGCTCGGCTCTGACCTACAACGTCGGCTCGCGCGCGTGTTTTCCCAAGGGCGATGCGGCCGGCCCATTGACGCCGTTTCCGGGCGCGCAGTCCGGGACGGTGATCGACACTGACCCGACCGTTATCGCCGCGGCGACCGCCCGGGCCGCGGCCGCCAAGGACTGGCTGAGCGCCGCCGATCTGAAGGCCGCCCGCGAGCAGGCCAATGACATCGGCGCCACCTGGCCGGGCACGGGCGAGGGCGCACCTGCGCTGCGGCAGTTGGCGCAAGAAGCCTCAGGCACGGGCGGCGAGGCGGTGATCCGCTGGATCGGCGCCGCCACAGCGATCAGCGACGAGCCGGGCGACTGGCTGTCGCTGTCGCAATGGCTGACCACCGGCGATGACGGCGAATCGCGTAGCGATGCCGCCATGTCGGCCGCGATCAACAGTTGGCTGCGCGACCCCGGCGCCGGCAGTCTCGCCCTGCGGCGCTGGGCAGAGCTTGCGGAGAAGCAGAACCGCGGCCGCGACGGCCTGAAAGCCCTGCGCCTTGCCGCGACGACCGACACCTCGCCCGAACTTGCGCAGATGCTAGCCGGCTTTGAGGAGCGCAACGGGTTCCGCATGGAGGACACGCAGGTCGACGCTGATGCCGCCGCCCCACGCGCCTGCCTGCGGATGAGCGACGCCCTTGCCCCGGGCACCGATTATCGCAGCTTTGTCGTCCTGCCCGACCAGACCCTCGCGGTCGAGGCCGAGGATCGCCAGCTGTGCATCGCCGGGATCACCCATGGCCAGCGGCTGCAACTGACCCTGCGCAAGGGCCTGCCCGCCGCTGACGGCGAGGTCCTGGCCCGCGACGTGCCCGTCAATCTTTATGTCCGGGATCGCACCCCGCAGGCGCGCTTTACCGGGCGGGCCTATGTCCTGCCGGCCGGCGGCGATCAGGGCGTCACGGTGCGCACGGTGAATACCGACCGCGTGGCGCTGACGCTCTATCGCATGTCCGACCGCAACATCGTGCGGGCGCTGCGCCAGGATATCTTTGGCCAGCCGCTGGATGACTGGCGCGCCGAGAGCTTTACCGATGAGCTGGGCCAGCAGGTCTGGACCGGCGAGGCAGACGTCGCCCCGGGCGAGGGCGGCGGGCCGGCCGTCGTGAATACCGAGGTTGCAACCCGCCTCGACATCGCCCGTGCCGCCGGGCCACTGGCGCCCGGGGTCTATGCCCTGACCGCCGCGGTCCCCGGCCAGGACGCCGACCGCAGCCCACCGGCGACGCAATGGTTCATGATCTCGAACCTCGGGCTTGCCAGCTATGGCGGCACCGACGGGCTGACGGTCGCGGTCCGCGGCCTCGATGATGCCGCCGCGCGCGAGGGCGTGACAGTGCAACTGGTCTCGCGTGCCAACGCCGTCCTGGGCAGCGCCCAGACGGATGCGGACGGCATCGCCCGTTTCGCGGCAGGCCTGTCGCGCGGCCGCGACAGCGCCGCCCCGGCAATGGTGACCGCCAGTATCGGGACTGACGGGGCGATCACCGACATGGCCTTCCTGTCCCTGACAGAGCCCGAGTTCGACCTGTCCGACCGCGGCGTCGAGGGCGCCCCGCCTGCACCGCCGATCGACGTCTTTGCGACCACCGACCGCGGCGCCTATCGCGCCGGCGAGACGGTGCACGCCACGATCCTCGCACGCGATAGCTCGGTCGCGGCGCTGTCGGATCTGCCGATGACCGCCATCCTGACCCGGCCCGACGGCGTCGAGGCGCAGCGTCAGCTGGTGCCGTTTGCTGGCGACGGCGGCTATGTCTTTGACTGGCCGATCCCGGCCAGCGCCCCGCGCGGCAGTTGGCGGATCGATCTGAAGGTCGACACCCAGTCCGACGCTCCGCCGCTCGCTACCCTGCGCGTGCTGGTCGAGGATTTCCGCCCCGAGCGGATCGACCTTACACCGGTCCTGACGGCGGCCCCGCTGCCCACCGACCGCCCGCTGGACGTCGCGCTGACCGCGCGCTGGCTTTATGGTGCGCCGGGTGCCGAACTGCCCGTCGAGGGCGAATTGCGACTTGCCCCCGCGACCGAGGTGACCGGCTGGGCCGGTTACGCCTTTGGCCGCTACGACGCGCCGGACGACAGCACGACAGTCCAGATCGACCCCGGCATGACCGATGCCGAGGGGCACTGGCAGTCCGAATTGCCGGTCCCGCCCGCACTGGCCGAGGCCCGGCGCCCGATGGAGGCGACCTTCGCGCTGTCCGTCCGCGAGGGCGCAGGCCGCCCGGTCGAGCGGCGCGAGACGCGGCTGGTCATGCCGCAGACGCCCGTCCTGGGGATCAAGCCGGGCTTCGACGGCAGCGTTCCCGAGGGCAGCGAGGCGGCATTCCAATTGGTCTCGCTCGGCCCCGAACTGACCCCGCTGGCCGGCACCGTCGGCTGGGTGCTGAACCGCGTGGACACCGAATACCAATGGTATGCCCTAGAAGGCGACTGGCAGTGGGAGCCTGTGACCACCCGCAGCCGCGCGGCTTCCGGTCAGGTTCAACTGGCCGCCGGCGCGCCGACCCAGCTCGCGATGCCGGTCCAGTGGGGCGAGTATGAGCTGGTCGTGACCGCCGCAGACGGCGCACAGACCGCGGTCCGGTTCTGGGCCGGTTGGGGTGCGGCCGATACCGGCACCGACACGCCGGACCGCATGACCGTGACGCTGGACAAGCCCGCCTATCGCGCGGGCGACACCGCGCGCCTGACGATGGACGCGGCGGCTGATGGCGTGGCCGTGGTCTCGGTCCTGTCGAACCGGGTCGTGGCGATGCAGACAGTGCCGGTCAAGGCGGGCCCAAACAACCTCGACCTGCCTGTAACGGATGACTGGGGCGCGGGCGTCTATGTCGCGGTCAGCGCCATCCGGCCGCTGGACGCCACTGCTGCCACCAGCCACGCACCGGTGCGCACACTGGGTCTTGCCCATGCCGCCGTCGATCCCGGCGCGCGTCGCCTGCAAGCCGAACTGACCGCCCCGCCCGAGGTTCGCCCGCGCGGCGAGACGCGCCTGCGCCTCGCCGTCCGCGGCGCCGCGCCGGGCGAAACGGTCCATGCCACGGTCGCCGCGGTTGACGAAGGCATCCTGAACCTGACCGGCTTCAAGGCCCCGGACCCGCTCGATCACTATTTCGGCCAGCGCCGGCTGGGTGTTGCGCTGCGCGATCTCTACGGCCGGCTGCTGCTGGCCTCGGGCGTCGCGGATGGTGCGATCCGCAGCGGCGGCGACGCGGCCTCGGGGCGGCTCGATGCCCCGCCGCCGACGGAAAAGCTGATGGCCTGGTTCTCGGGTCCCGTCACCCTCGGGCCCGATGGCACGGCCGAGGTTGCGGTGCCGCTGCCCGACTTCAACGGCTCGGTCAAGGCGATGGCGGTGGTCTGGACGCGCAGCGCGGTCGGACAGGCGGACACCACGCTGCTGGTCCGCGACCCGGTCGTCATGACCGTGACTGCGCCCGCTTTCCTCGCCCCCGGCGACACCGCCGAGGTGCAACTGGCCCTCGCCCATGTCTCCGGCCCGGCCGGGGCGGTGGGCCTGACGGCCGAGGTCGCGGGCGGCCCAGCCCTCGGCCTCGCCAACCTTGCGCCGGAAGTGCCGCTGGCCGACAAGGGCCGCGGCGAGGCAGGACTGACCCTCACCGCGCCGCAGGACGAGGGCGTGGCCCAGTTGCGCCTGTCCGCCCGGCTGCCGAATGGCGAGGTGCTGACCAAGGACCTCAGCATTCCGGTCGAAAGCCAAGAGGCCGCGATCACCCGCAGCGCCCGCATCACGCTGGCGCCGGGCGAGACGGCCATGCTGGATCCGGCGGCCCTCGGCGCGTTCCGCCCCGGAACCGGCACCGCGACGCTGTCGGCCGGCGCCTGGGCGCAGCTCGACGTCGGTGCCGCCGCCCTGCGCCTCGCGACCTATCCCTATGGCTGCACCGAGCAAATAGCCTCGGCCGCCATGCCGCAGCTGTATATGCAGGGCCTGCTGCCTGGCATCACCCTGCCCGGCAGCAACGAGGCGCCGCGCAATATCGATCAGGCCATTGCGGCGGTGTTGACCCGCCAGACTTCGTCCGGGGCGTTCGGGCTGTGGCAGGCCGAACCCGGCGACGCCTGGTTGGACGCCTATACCACCGACTTCCTGTCGCGTGCCCGTACCACGGGCCATCAGGTCCCGGACGAAGCCTTCCGGCGCGCCCTGGCGAACTTGCAAAACACCCTCAACGCGGCCAGCGAGCCGCAGTATGCCGATCCGTCCGAGAATGCGGCGCTTGCCTATGCCGCCTATGTGCTGGCGCGCGAGCGGGCGGCGGTGGTCAGCGATCTGCGCTATTACGTCGATACTGCAGGTGACAGCTTTGCAACGCCGATGGCGGCCGCCCAGCTTGGCGCCGCCCTCGCGGCCTATGGCGATGTCGGCCGGGCGGATGCGATGTTCCGCCGCGCGCAGGCGATGCTGATGCGCGGTGGCGCCGACAAGGGCGACATGCGCGGCGATTACGGCACCGCGCTGCGCGATGCCGCGGCGGCCCTGACCATGGCGACCGAGGCCGGCAGTGAGGCACTGGACCGCACCGCAACCGCAACCGCCGTCGCCGGGCTGATCGCGGGCCGCCAGGCCGAGGGTGCCGATCTGTCCACGCAGGAGGCGCTGTGGGTGGTCCTGGCCGGGCACGCATTGCAGGCGGCAGGCGCGCCCGGGTTGGCGATCGGCGACAGTCCTGCCGGCGGCGCGCTGACCCCCCTCGGCGACGCCGCGGGCCTTGCGCCGCTGCGCCTGACCAACAGTGGCGCGACCCCGCTGCCGGTGACTCTCAGTGCAACCGCTACGCCGACCGAGCCTCCGGCCGCCGGTGGCACCGCTTGGTCGATCACCCGCAACTACTTCACCCCCGAGGGCGCGCCGGTCGATCCGGCACAGGTGGCGCAAGGCACGCGCCTCGTCGCGGTGCTGACAGTCACGCCCCTCGCCGAAGGTGGCGGCCGGCTGATCATCGCTGACCCCCTCCCCGCAGGGTTCGAGATCGACAACCCGAACCTCATTTCCTCCGGCGAGGGCGGCGGGCTGAGTTGGCTGGACGACCTGACCGAGGCCGAGATGGCCGAGTTCCGCCAGGACCGCTTTGCCGCGGCCGTGAACTGGTCGGACAGCGCGCCCTTTAACCTCGCATATCGGCTGCGCGCGGTCAGTCTTGGCGATTTCCGCCATCCGGCAGCGACGGTCGAGGATATGTATCGCCCGGAACGGCGCGGCTGGACCGACAGTGGCCAGACCCGGATCACCCGCTGACGACGGCCGGCTCGGGCGGCGGGCGGCGCGCGGCCTGACCGCGCTCGTTCTGGCGCTGGGGCTTGGCGCCTTCGCCGCTGATACGGCACGGGCGCGGCTCGACCGTTGGATCGCAAGCGCCGATCTACCGCCGCTGGGGATCATCACGGGAACCGAGGTGCTGGCCCGCGATGGCAGCCTGCTGCGCGCCTTTCAGGTCGAGGACGGCCTCTGGCGCCTCGCCCCACCGGCCAAGGGGATCGATCCGCGGTTCCTGCCGATGTTGCTGGCTTGGGAGGACCGGCGGTTCGCGCAGCACTCCGGCGTCGATCCGCGCGCCATCATCCGCGCCGCCGCGCAGGCGCTGCGCCACGGACGCGTGTTGTCCGGCGCCTCGACCCTCTCCATGCAGGTCGCCCGCCTGATCGAGCGTGGGCCGACAGGCGACTGGCGCGGCAAGATCCGTCAGGCCCGCCTCGCCATGGCGTTGGAGCGGCGGGTCGGCAAGGCCGGGATCATCGATCTGTACCTGCGCCTCGCCCCCTATGGCGGCAACGTCGAGGGGGTTCGCGCCGCAAGCCTGATGTGGTTCGGGCACGAGCCGACGCGGCTGACCCCGGCTGAAATCGCGGTCCTCGTCGCCCTGCCCCAGGCCCCCGAGGCGCGGCGCCCCGACCGCCCGGCCGGCCGCGCTGCCCTGCGCCGGGCGCGCGACCGGGTGCTGGGCCAGGCTCATGCGGTCGGCCTGATCGACGCAGAGGCGCTGGCCGACGCCCGCGCCGCGCCGCTGCCCGACCAGCGCCGCGCATTCCCCGCCCTCGCCCCGCTGCTCGCCGAGCGGCTGCATCGCGAGATGCCAGGCGCACCGCGGATCGAGACTACCATCGATCCCGACCTGCAACGCGCTGCCGAAACCGTCGTCGCCCGCGCCGTCCGGGGCCAGACGGCCCGGGTCTCGGCCGCCGCGGTGCTGGCCGATTTTCGCACCGGCGAGATTCTGGCCAGCGTCGGCACCGCAGAATGGACGGGAGAATCCTCCGCCGGTTATGTGGACATGACGCACAGCCTGCGCTCGCCCGGCTCGACCCTGAAGCCATTCGTCTACGCGATGGCCTTTGACGACGGGCTAATCCATCCGGAAACGCTGATCGAGGACCGGCCCGCCAGCTTTGGCCGCTGGCAACCGGTCAATTTCGACCGCCGATTTCGCGGCACCGTGACCATCCGCCAGGCGCTCACCGAATCGCTGAACATTCCGGTCGTGCGCGTTGCTGCGGCGCTCGGCCCGGCGCGGATCGCCGGCGTTCTGAACCGCGCCGGCATGCGCCTCGATTACGCAGGCGGCGTGCCGGGTCTCGCTGTGGTCCTCGGCGGCGCCGGGGTCAGCCTGCAGGATCTGGCGCAGGGCTATGCCGGGCTCGCGAATGGCGGGCTGGCGGTACGGCTGCATGATCGGCCGTTGGGGCAAGTGGCCTCGGCCGACCCATCCGGGGCTGACCTTCCTTCGGGCCCTCAGTGCGGGCTGGTCACCAGGCCATCCGCAATGCCCGGGGCGAGCGCTGTGCAATCCCCGACGGCCGGGCGTCATGATGCAGCAGTTGGCTGCGCCACCGACGCCGGTTCCCTCGCGCCAAAGCTCGGGATGACAGGCCAAGCGGCGGCGAACGCGGGCGCACCTGCCGCACGGATCGTGGGGGCGGTCGCTGCCTGGTACACGGGCGCGATCCTCGCGCAGGTGCCCCCGCCGACTGGGGCCGAGCGTGGCCGGCTCGCCTTCAAGACCGGCACCAGCTACGGCCACCGCGATGCCCTCGCCGTGGGCTATGACGGCGGCCAGGTCGGGGCGGTCTGGCTGGGACGGCCGGACGGTACGCCGGTGCCAGGGGCGTTCGGCGGCGATCTGGCGGCGCCGGCACTGTTCGATCTTTTCGACGCGCTGGGCTCCCGCGCCACGCCCCTGCCGCCGCCGCCGCCCGATGCCTTGACGGTCAGCAATCCCCGCCTGCCGGCGCCCCTGCGACGTTTCCTGGCGCCTGGCGAGGCTGCCCCCATGCGCCCCGGCTCCTCCCGCGTCGGTGCGCCCGAGCCTCTTGCCATCCTCTTTCCCCCTGATGGCGCCGCGCTGGAGGCGCGCGCAGGTGCGGCCATCACCGCCCGTCTGCGCGGCGGCGCGCCGCCCTACCTGTGGCTTCTGGACGGCGCCCCCGTCGCCCGCAGCGATGGTGGTGAGACCGCCGCCATTCCCGTTTCTGGGCCGGGCTATGCCGCATTGGCCGTGATCGATTCGACCGGCCGCTCGCAGCGTGTCGGGTTCAGCATTACCGGCGGCAGTTGAGATTGGAACCAAGCCGCCGTGCCCTGATGCCAACTTGGCGCGCTCTCGGCGGCGTCGCGCCATGAATATCCCCGACTGATCCGCGGCAGCAGCCCGCCTTCCTCAGATCAGCACCAGATCATCCCGCAAGCTGGCGACCGTTGCCCCGGAAACCACCAGCACGTCCTCGCCAAATGTAAACATCGCCCCAATGCTGCTGTCGCGTGCATGAGACCAGACCTGATCAATGGTCAGGCCGCCAAGCTCAGCCGAGCGCAGCGCGATGACATCGACGTTGTCGGCAAAGTCGGCGATCCGGTCACGGCCGTCGCCAAAGACGAAGATGTCTGCACCGCCGCCGCCGGTGAGGATGTCGTTGCCACCCTTGCCGTCCAGCGTGTTGATCCCCGCGCTGCCCTGCAAGAGGTTCGCCTCTGCGTTGCCATAGCCAACGCTCTTGTCGGTACCGGTGAGGACGAGCAGCTCGACCTGCGCCGGCAACACGAAACTTGTGGCGCTGTAGACCGTGTCGATACCGCCGCCTGCGACCTCGATCACTCGGTCGCCCAATTGAGCGAAATAGATGTCGTTCCCAGCACCGCCGGCCATCATGTCATTGCCACCTCGACCGTCCAAACGGTCGGCGCCCGCGGTTCCCCACATGCAGTTGGCCAGATCATTGCCAATCCCGCAGGCCCCCGGCCCGCCGTTGAAGACAAGATTCTCCACCTGCGCGCCGAGTTGATGGAAGGCGGCGGCCGTCCGGACTGTATCGATGCCGCCACCGGCAACCTCGATGATTCGGTCGCTGGCGTCGGCAATATACAGGTCGTTGCCGGCACCCCCGACGAGCGTGTCCGCCCCGCCCTGGCCATCCAGGGTATCTGCCCCGGCCGTCCCCGTCAGTTGGTTGGCCGCTGCACTGCCGATCCCCACGCGGGCGGACCCGGTCAGCACCAGATTCTCGAAGGCCGCGCCAAGGCGGTGGTCGGCGGCGGACCGGACCGTGTCGATGCCCCCGCCCGCAGCCTCGATCATCACGTCGCCAGTGCCGAGAATGTAGGTGTCGTTGCCGAGGCCGCCGATCAGCCGGTCCGCACCTTCGCGCCCATCAAGCACGTTCGCCCCCGCGGTGCCGGTGATCGTGTTGGCCAGCGCGTTCCCGGTGCCATGGGTGGCGCGGCCGGTCAGGACCAGATTCTCGGTCCAGGGCGCCATCACGTAGCTGGCCGACGAAATTACGGTATCGACGCCGCCGGTCGCGGTCTCGACCACCGTGTCGTCGCCGTCGATGATATAGGTATCGTTGCCCGCGCCGCCCTCTAACCGGTCATGGCCGCCGCCACCGTTCAGCCGGTTGGCAGCCGGGTTTCCGATCAGCAGATCGGCGCCTCGGCCCCCGGTCGCGTTTTCGATGATGCTGCCCGGCATGATCTGCATGTTGCCGATGCCGCCCATCACGTTGGAAATCGCACCAGGGCGCAGGTCGATCCGCTGCGCCTCGGTAAAACCGGAGAAGTTCAGGCTGTCGTTTCCGGCGCTGTCGGCGATCAGAAAGGCGGCTCGCGCGCCGATGGCAGCCGCCCTGTCGAGCGTGCCGCCTGCGGTCGAGGCGACACCATAGACGGTGTCGCCCGCACGCACGGCCGACGTGCCGCAAAGCGCCCGGATCGCCGTGTAATCGGCGGCCATCGGAGTCAGGTTGTAGGCTTTGCTCGCATGGACCGCGGTATTCTCGATTTGGTCAAAATAGCTCATCAGGCTCATCTGCCAGCTGTCGTTGGCCACGGCGGACTGGGCGAAGCTCTTGACCGTGCCGTAGTCCTGCGGATGCTTCAGGCCCAGCGCGTGCCCTGTTTCGTGCATGTAGGTGCGAAAGGCGTAGCTGCCGATGCCATCGCCGGGCCGCACGCGAGCGTCGTCAATCTCGATCAGGGCGCGGGTGATCTGACTCCCCCGGTAAGTGGTCACGGTATGCGCACCGGTGCCAGCGTGAGTGTAGGTGATCTGCGCGCTGCCAGCAGTTTCCGCAAAGCGCAGGTTGGCGATGGCCGCCCATTCCTTCAGCGCGGCGCGGGCCATGGCCTGCTCCTGCCCGGTGAGCGCCGAGATATTGTAGGAAATCGCGCCGTCCGCGCCCGGCCGGATCGACCCGCTGGGACCATCGCCGGTCACAAGCGCCCTGGCGAAGCGGTCGATGCTGTAGGTTTCCATCCGGCCATCCGTGCGAGACTGTTCGTCGCGCTATGGCACGGCCGCGCAAATTCGTCAGCGGGACCGCTAAATATTGAGGCAGTTTGTCCCGCCGCGCGGATCGGCAGGTGAACGCATATCCGCCCTCTCGACATTCTCGCGGCGGGGTGATTGCGTCATGTCCATGACAGATCACGCAAACGGCATCATTGTCCTAACCGTCCCCGCCCTGCCGCGGCGGGTCCGGGGATGAGCCGTCCGGCCCTGCAGATCACTGGCCTCTGCCGCCAACTTGGTGCCTTTCCCGCGCTGCGCGGCATTTCCTTGGGAATCGAGCCCGGCGAGCATGTGGCGCTGATCGGCCCCTCGGGCAGCGGCAAGGCGATGCTGCTGCGCTGCCTGCGCGAGCTCGACAGCTTTCAGCGCGGCCGAGTCGAGGTCGCGGGCGAATTCATTGCAGCGCCTGCCCCGCCTCCGCCCGAGCTTCTGGCGCGCATGCGCCGCCGCCTGCCGTTTGTCGCGGCCGAGCCGGATTTGCCAGCCGGCTGCACCGTGCTGAGCTGCTGCGCCAGTACGGCTGCGCAGGGTGATACGAAGCCCACGGTCGCCGAGGAAGAGGCGGCCGAAGTGTTGGATCGCCTTGGCCTCGGGGCGATAATGGCGCGGATGACGGAGAGCCTTGGCGTGGCCGACCAGCAGCGGGCGGCGATTGCGAGGGCGGTCGCGGCGCGGGGCGAGGTGACGCTGCTGGACGACCCTGCCTCCTGCCTCTCGGGCGCGGAGGCGCAGGCGGTCCTGAACCTGATGTCGGAGGTCAAGGCCGCAGGGACTACCATGCTCAGCGCCGTGGAATCGTTGGATTTCGTGCGCCAGAATGCCGACCGCGTGGTGTTCATGGATCGCGGCCAGGTAGTCGAGGTCGCCGCGACCGAGTGCTTTTTCACCGCCCCCTCCAGTGCGCGGGCGGCCGAGTTTCTGGCGCAGCGGGGCGCCTAGTGGCCGTGGGCCGCCAGCCACGCCTTCATGGTCTCGATCTCGGCCTCCTGAGCCTTGATGACCTCCTCGGCAAGCTTGCGGATCTGCGCGTCCTTGCCGTCCTTGAGGACAATCTTGGCCATGTCGATGGCGCCTTGGTGGTGCGGGATCATGCCCTTTACGAAATCCACATCCGCATCGCCGGTGTAATCGATCATCATGTCACCATGCATCTTGTCCATCGCCTCCATGTAGGCGCGGGTCGAAGGCGTGGCGTCCTCAGGGATCGCCGGCTCGGCCATGGCAGAATGGTCCATGGCGGCATGATCCATCGGTGCGGCTTCCGGCGCGGCAGGCGTGGCAGTGGTCTGGGCCAAGGTGGCACTGGCGCCAAGCGTCAGGGCGGTCAGGGTCACAGCGAGGGCGGATTTCATGCTTCTCTCCTCAGTCGGGCGGCGGAAAGCCGGCGTTCACAAGGCTGCGGAATTGGACGCCGGGGCGCGCCATATCGTCAAGCGGATGACGCCAGATCTCGCAGAACCTTTATCGACCCGGAACGGCGGCATCCCCGCCAAGGGGGCCGCGCCGACGCACCGCGCAATCGCGTTGTCTGCCTCAGCCCTCTACCGCCGCCTCAACGGGACGCGGCAGCGTCAGCCGCGCGATCAGCCCGCCGCCGGGACGATTGAGCAGGGTTACCTCGCCGCCATGCGCCTGCACGATGCTCCGCGCGATCGAGAGGCCCAGCCCCGTGCCCCCCGTCTCGCGCGAGCGTGACGCCTCGAGCCGCACGAACGGGTCGAACATGCGGGGCAGTTCTGCCTCCGGGATGCCGGGGCCACGGTCGGCGATCTCGATCGTGGCGGTCTGCGCACCGGCCCGCAGGGTGATCTCGACCGCATCCGCCGCGCCGCCATATCGGCGGGCGTTGTCGATCAGGTTGCGCAGCGCGCGCCGGATCGTGGCGGGGCGCAGGCGCAGCATCACTGGCGCATCGGGCAGGACCAGCCGCATGCCGACGCCCTTGTGCTCGCCCTCGTCCTCCAGATCGCGCAACAGATCGCGGGCGTCGACGCTCTCGACCGCCTCGCGGGTCCAGACGCCGCGGGCATAAGTCAGCGTCTGCTCGACCATCTCGCCCATCTCGGCCAGCGAGATCAGCAGCCGCTCGCGGGTTTCGTCGTCATCGACCATCTCGGCCCGCACCCGCAGCGCAGTCAGGGGCGAGCGCAGGTCATGGCCGAGCGCGGCCAGCATCTGCGTGCGGTCGCTGACCATCCGATGGAGGCGCTGCTGCATCTGGTTGAAGGCTTCGGTCAGGGCACGCATCTCGAAGGGGCCGGTGGCGGGCAGATCACCCACCTCCTCGCCGCGGCCGAGACGCTCGGCCGCGCCGGCGAGGCGGCGCAGCGGTCCCAGCATCCGCCCCAGCGTCAGCCACAGCGCGACGCCGATGGCGGCAGCGGCGAGAATGAAGCTGACCAGCGGCAGCACCGGCAGGCTGTGATCAGGTCGCGGAAAGCGGATCTCGGCGTTCAGCCAGTCGCCATCAGCCAGTTGCAAGCTGATCGTCAGCGCGCGCGGATCGACGCTGTCCGGCGGCGGCCTGCGCCGCATGCGGCCGTCGCGGTCGAGGCGTTGCGGTGGCGGCTGAGGCGGGGCAATGACCTGCGCGCCGCTGATGTCGGTCAGCGCCATGCGCATGGTGCGCTCACCCACGTCCGACATCGCCGCCGCCAGGCGACGCCGCGCGCGCTTCAACCCCGGGCCGTCGCTGTCGAGGGTCGGGCGTGCCTCGATAGCCAATTGCGTCAACGGCGTTTCTGTCGCCCGCAGCAGGTTGGCGTGCAGATCGCGAGGCGTGCGGTCGAGGACAAAGATCAGAGCCGCAGTCCGGTCGAGGGCCTCGCCGATCTGCGCGGCGCGCACCGCCTCGGTCCGGGTTACGACAGTGATGGCCGCGCTGATCGCCTGCGCCACCGCGAGGGCCAGAAGCACCGCCAGAAGCAGCTGGCCCCGCAGGCTGGTGGGCAGGGGGATGAGCGGGCCGCGGTCAGCGGGCTCGGTCACAACCGCCTCACGTCTGCGGTCAGGCAGTAGCCGCCGGCGCGCACCGTAGAGATTATCGCCGGGTTGGCGGGATCGGCCTCGATCTTGCGGCGCAGGCGGCTGACGAGGTTGTCGATACTGCGATCGAAGGCGGCGGGCTGGCGGCCACTGACCGCGTCGAGCAGGGTTTCGCGCGACAGGACGCGGCGCGGACGCTCCAGCAGCGTCGTCAGCAGGCGAAACTCGGCAGTGGTCAGGCGCATGGCCTCACTGTCGGCCTCGGCATTGGCCGCTCCGTCGTCCGCGACATCCGGCTCGCGACTCAGGGTTTGCCGATCAGTGTCCAGCACCCAGCCGGCAAAGGCGACGGCGCTGCCGGTCAGGCCGCCGGCGAGCGGCTCGGGGCGCTCGGCACGGCGCAAGATGGCCTTGATCCGGGCCAGCAACTCGCGCGGGTTGAAGGGCTTGGGCAAGTAGTCGTCGGCCCCGATTTCCAGCCCGACGATGCGGTCGGTATCGTCGCCTAGGGCGGTCAGCATCAGCACCGGCGGTCCGCCCGCCGCAGCAAGGCGGCGGCAGGCCGAGAGCCCGTCCTCGCCCGGCATCATCAGGTCAAGCACCACCAGGTCGACCCGCGCCTCGGCCAGACGGACGTCCATCTCGGCCGCATCGCGCGCGGCACTGGTGCGCATCCCGTTGCGTTCCAGATAGCGGGTGACGGCGTCACGGATCTCGCGGTGGTCATCGACGACCAGGATGTGCGGCAGGCTCATGTCCCGAGGATAAGCGGCGGGCCGCCGCCGCGCGAGCGTCGCGTGGACGCGATGACACTTTGATACAAAACCGAAGGGCCGCGGGGATCGTTGTGATACCGACGCGCCCCAGTTTGAGGGCACCGAAGCAAGAGGAACCTGTTGATGACCAATTCCAGGATGAGCATGCTGGCCCTCGCTGCCGCGACCGCACTGGTCGGCACGATGCCTGCATTCGCGCAGACAGCCCCGACGCCGGCGACCCCCGTGCCCCCGGCCGCAGCTGCTCCCGCTACCCCCGCACCCGATGCCGCCGCGCCCGCGGCCGCCGACGCTGCAGCCCCGTCCGCGACCGACGACATGTCCAAGGACGACATGGGCAAGGGGCACATGGACCGGAAAGGCAAACATGGCGGCCCCGGCCATGACGGCAAGCGCGGCGGCAAGGACCGCAAGGGCGATCGGCACGGCATGGTGATGATGCCCGGCCTGATGGAGCGTTTCGACACCGACAAGGACGGCAAGATCACCCCGGCCGAGACCGAGGCCGGCATTGCCGCCTTGGTGACGGAGTTCGACGCCGACAAGGACGGCGCGCTGCAGATGCCGGAATACGAGGCGCTGCAGGTCGAGATCATGCGTCCCATGACCGAGCGCGCCTTCCAGCGCCTCGATGCCAATGGCGACGGCAAGATCGATCAGGCGGAGGCCGCCGCCGCGGCCAAGCGCATGGGTGACATGGGTGGCAAGGGCCCGCGCATGGGCCCCGGCGGCATGCCGCCGCGCCCCGACGGCGCGCCTAACGACGCGCGGGCGCCGGGCGCGCCGGCACCCGACGCGGCTGCGCCGTCCGCCCCGGCGCCCGACGCCTCAACCCCCGCCCCGGATGCCACCGCGCCGGCCACACCCGCTCCCGATAGCGCGGCGCCGAGCGTGACGCCGCCAGCCCCGGCAGCGACCGACACCCCGGCGACCCCCGGAGCCACGCCGGTCGCGCCCGAGGCGACGCCTCCGGCAGCGACGACGCCGGGCACGACCGCGCCCAGCAATTGAGGCGGCCAAAGACCCAAGAAAGGGAGCCGCCGGGAAACCGGCGGCTCTTTTTGTTGAGGGTAGGGTTTATCGGATGCGCGACTGGCGGGGTCCACGTTAGCGGCCATTTACGCGACCGCCGAGAAAGACCGGGCGATTTACGCTGCTTCCCCGGCCCTCGGTAAGGATGATCGATCCTGCCAGTCGGCACACCGACTGGATCGAAAACGTTGAACGCGCGGCGCGGACTGGCAATGAGAATGGGTGGATTACCCGCCCGTCCTGAAGCCGAGACGCGAGCGCTGGCCCAAAAAGCGAGAGGTGTGTGCTGGCGTGAAACAGCGAGACGCGCGTGCTGCCAGAAAGAAGAAAGCCGCTGGCTGGACCAGCGGCTCTCCAAGGCATGTGCGATGGTGTCAGGCGCCGAAGGACCACCAGCCGCGTCGCTTGGGCTTGGGACTCGCCTCTTCGACGGCTGGCTCGGCATCGGCATTCGCCGCGGGCGCAGGGGCCGGGACCGGCGAAGGAGCCACTGGGGCGACCACCGAAGCTTGCTCAGCCGGCGTTTGCTCGACGGGGGTCTCGCCCAGAACCGACAGGCTCTCCTCGATGCTTGCCTCGACATGGTCAGGCACGACCGGCGCAATCATGGTTTCCGCCGGGATCTCGCGGGCCTCGGCCGGGACAGTCGCGGCCTCGTCGGACGCAGCGCCCGAGGCAGTGTCGCCCGTGGCCCCAGCTTGCTCGTCGAGCTCGGCCGTTTCAGGTGCCGGGGCTAGCAGGTGCTGCGCCGCCTCGTCCACGTCCGCAGAGCCCGCGGCCGAACCTTCGGCAGCCGCGCCGTATTTGCCGCCACGCACGCGGCGGCGGCGGCGGCGCGGGCCTTCGTCACCTTCGCCGCTGGCCGCGGCTTCCGCCGGGTGCGCGTCGGTATCACCGTCCTCGCCCGCGATTTCGGGTTCGGCCTCGCTGGCAACTCCTTCGCCCTCGGTGCCCGCCTCGTCCTGCCGTCCACCGCGCCGGCGGCGGCGGCGGCGGCGGCGGTTGCGGCCGCCATCTTCGCCACCGTCCTCGGTGTCGTCGCTCTCCGCTTCTCCCACGACATCGGCACCCTCGGCCGCTGCTGCGGCTTCGGCCTCGAAGGCGGCGCGGTCCGCAGCGTCGGCCGCGGCCTCGGCAGCGATCCGCGCTGCGGTATCGTCGTCGCCCTCGTCATCGATGGCAGCCATCAGCGAGGCATCGACGGACAGCGCATGGCGCTCTGACGGTTCGGCCAGCATCCGGGTTGCTGTCTTGAACTTTTCCAGCGACCAGTCAGGGGAGATCAGCGCCGGGTCGGCCTCGATCCGCACGGACATTGCGGTGCGCGCCTCGATCAGTGCGATATGCTCGCGCTTCTGGTTGATTAGGAAGTTCGCCACCGCGACCGGCGCACGGACCAGCACCTCGCGCGAGCGCTTGCGCGTGCCTTCCTCCTCGATGCCGCGCAGGATCGACAGCGCCAGGCTGTCGTCTGAGCGGATCAGGCCGGTGCCGTGGCAGTGCTGGCAGGGCTGGGTGGTCGATTCCAGCATGCCGGGACGCAGCCGCTGGCGCGACATCTCGAGCAGGCCAAAGCCGCTGATGCGGCCGACTTGGATGCGCGCGCGGTCGGTCTTCAGCCTGTCCTTGAACCGCTTTTCCACCGCGGCGTTGTTGCGCCGCTCGTCCATGTCGATGAAGTCGATGACGATCAGGCCGGCCAGATCGCGCAGGCGCAACTGGCGCGCGACCTCGTCGGCCGCCTCGCAGTTGGTCTTGTAGGCGGTATCCTCGATGCTGCCTTCCTTGGTCGCCCGGCCGCTGTTCACGTCGATGGCGACCAGCGCCTCGGTGATGCCGATGACAATATAGCCGCCCGACTTCAGTTGAACGACCGGATTGAACATGCCGGTCAGGTAGCTTTCCACCTGATAGCGCGAGAAGAGGGGCATGGGGTCGGTGTAATGCTTCACCGTCCGGACCTGGTCGGGCATGATCATCGCCATGAAGTCGCGCGCGGTGCGATAGCCGCGCTCGCCCTCGACTAGGATCTCGTCGATCTCGCTGGAGTAGAGATCCCGGATCACGCGCTTGGTCAGATCGCCTTCCTCATAGATCGGCGCCGGCGCGATCGAGCGGAAGGTCAGTTCGCGGATCTGCTCCCACAGGCGCATCAGGTATTCGTAGTCGCGCCGGATCTCGGTCCGGGTCCGCTGGCTGCCAGCGGTGCGGATGATCAGGCCGGCACCCTGCGGCACCTCCAGCTCGCCCGCGATGTCCTTCAGCTTCTTGCGGTCTGCGGCATTGGTGATCTTGCGGCTGATACCGCCGCCGCGCGCTGTGTTGGGCATCAACACGCAATAGCGGCCAGCGAGCGACAGATAGGTGGTCAGCGCCGCGCCCTTGTTGCCGCGCTCTTCCTTGACGACCTGGACCAGCATGATCTGCCGGACCTTGATGACTTCCTGGATTTTGTAGCGGCGCGCGCGGGGCTTGCGCGGGGCGGGCATGTCGTCCGCGACATCGGCCTCGCCCACGGATTCGATGGATTCGTCGTCCTGCGAGGCGTCGCGGCGGGCCTCGGGGGTGTCACCCTCGGCTTCCGCTTCCGGGGCGTCCGCGTCTGCCTCGGACGCGTCCGGCGCATCGACCTCGGTGAAGGCGACCTCGACGGCCTCTTCGTCCGAGGAGGAATCCTCGCCGATGGTCATGATCTCGTCGCGGGTGTCGTCCTCGGGGTCGGCCTCGGCCAGTTCCATCCCGGCGATGGCTTCCGAGGCGATGGCAGCGTCGAGGGTTCCGACGCTCTCGGCGCGGGCGCGCTCGGGCTTGGGGCTGCGGCGGGGACGGTTAGCGCGGTGCTCGCGCGCGTCCTCCTCGGCCTCGGCGGCGGCGGCGGCGGCACGCTCCTCCTCCAGGAGGGCGCGGCGATCCTCGGCCGGGATCTGGTAATAGTCCGGGTGGATCTCGGCAAAGGCGAGGAAACCGTGCCGGTTGCCGCCGTAGTCCACGAACGCCGCCTGCAGCGACGGCTCGACCCGGGTTACCTTGGCAAGGTAGATATTTCCGGCGAGTTGCCTTTTGTTGACCGTCTCGAAATCGAATTCGTCAACCTGGGTTCCGTCCACCACGACCACCCGAGTCTCCTCGGCATGGGTCGCGTCGATAAGCATTTTCTTGGCCATGTAACTTTCTTTCACGCAGCGGCCGCCCGCCCCTGTCAGGGGATGCGGATCGTGCAACGCTGCGGCTGGTCTGGGGAGCGAGGGACGCCAGGCAGAATGGAGGCAGTATCGGGCCGCGGTCACCCGCAACCTGCCTTGCCGTCATCCGCCCTGCGCGATCCATCGCGTCCGTTGTCCTGTCTACCCCGAAATCCGGCACAGCCGGGAGGGGCGCGAGAATGCGTCCGGGCATCAAAGCCTCGGCACGCGTTGCTTTCCGCGCAGCTCGATCGCCCTGTCTGGGGCGCATCTTGCCACGCTGCGAAACCGTAAGCGCAGGGGCGGTGTCCGGCCGGGGCCGACGCATCCCGCGCACGAGGCGACCTTAGCCGCGATCCGCGCCGCAAGACAATCCTCAATTGTATTCAGGCCGCCGCGCACTGGGCAAAACGCATTGCCCGACAAGTCCTTGGCCCGGCGATAGGGGCGCGCCCCGCGATGCGGAGCGGGCCAAGCGGCGGCAGTAGGACCGATCAGCCGGCGCGGACCGCAGCTTGAGGCGCGGTGCGGCGGCGGTTACGCAGTTCCTCGGCGACGAGGAACGCCAGCTCCAGCGACTGGCTGGCGTTCAGGCGCGGATCGCAGGCCGTGTGATAGCGCGAGGACAGGTCCTCGTCGGTCACCGCGCGAACGCCGCCGGTGCATTCGGTCACGTCCTGGCCGGTCATTTCGAAATGCACGCCGCCGGGGATGCTGCCCTCGGCCGCATGGACGGCAAAGAACTCGCGTACCTCGCGCAGAACCTGCTCGAACGGACGGGTCTTGTAGCCCGAGGCCGACTTCACGGTATTGCCGTGCATCGGATCGCAGGACCAGACGACATTGGCGCCCTCCTCCTGCACCGCGCGGATCAGGCGCGGCAGGTGATCGCCAACCTGGCCGGCGCCAAAGCGGGCGATCAGCATCAGCCGGCCGGCCTCGTTGGCCGGGTTCAGCCGCTCGATCAGGCGCTTCAGGTCATCCGTCGTGATCGAGGGGCCGCATTTCAGGCCGATCGGGTTCTGCACGCCGCGGCAGAACTCGACATGCGCGCCATCGACCTGGCGGGTGCGATCCCCGATCCAGATCAGGTGGCCCGAGCCGGCCACCGGCAGACCGGTGGTGGAATCGATCCGGGCAAGCGCTTCCTCGTATTCCAGCAACAACGCCTCGTGGCTGGTGTAGAACTCGACCATCGCCAACTCTTGGGCGCTGTCGGCGGTGACGCCCGCCGCCTGCATGAAGGCGAGCGCATCCGACAGTCGGTCGGCGATGTCGCGGTAACGCTCGGCCTCTGGACCCTCGGCAAAGCCGGTGACCCAGCTGTTGACGCGGTGAATGTCGGCATAACCCCCGGTCGAAAACGCCCGAAGCAGGTTCAGCGACGCGGCTGCCTGGGTATAGGCCAGCAGCATCCGCGAGGGATCGGGGATGCGTGCCTCGGGGGTGAAGTCAAAGCCGTTGATGATATCGCCGCGGTAGGACGGCAGCTCGACGCCGCCCGCAACCTCGGTCGGGGCGCTGCGCGGCTTGGCGAACTGGCCGGCGACGCGGCCGACCTTGATCACCGGCATCTGCG
The DNA here is from genome assembly GCF_003324675.1 of Paracoccus suum. Taxonomy (NCBI): domain Bacteria; kingdom Pseudomonadati; phylum Pseudomonadota; class Alphaproteobacteria; order Rhodobacterales; family Paracoccaceae; genus Paracoccus; species Paracoccus suum. Next base: position 2,067,706 of record NZ_CP030918.1, on the reverse strand, counting down.
CGCCCCAGGTCAGCACCACCGCCATCTGCAGCATCACCTTGAAGGTGTCGCGGATGTTGTCGGCGCTGAACTCAGCAAAGCTCTCGGCGCAATCGCCGCCCTGCAGCAGGAAGGCGCGGCCGGCGGCGACGTCGGCCAGATGGGCGCGCAGCCGCCGCGCCTCGCCGGCGAACACCAGCGGCGGAAACTTGGACAGCTGCGCCTCGACCGCGCTGAGGGCGGCGGCGTCGGGATAATCCGGCATCTGCACACGCGGATAGGCGCGCCAGCCGTCCTTGTCCCACGAACTGGTCGGGCGGGCAGGATCGAGGCGGGCATCGGTCGCCATGGCAAAAGCTCTCCGCTGTGCAGGATGGATTTGGGCTGACATAAGGGCATCCTTGCCCGAGGGAAAGGGTCCGGCCTGCCTTTGGCCTGTCAGGGCTGAGCGAGGCGGCCTGCGGCCAAGGCGCAATTGCACCCTTCCCCGCCATCGCCTAATCCTCGCGCATGAAAATCGCCGCCATCATCACCGCCGCCGGGCGCGGCCTGCGCTGCGGGCCGGGCGCGCCAAAACAATGGCGTAACCTGGCCGGCCAGACAGTGCTGGCGCGTGCCGCCGCCGCATTCGAAGGCCGCGCCGCGTGTTGTATCATCGTGCTGCATCCGGACGACATGGCGGAAGGCGTTGCGCTGTTTGCCGGCACCGCGGTGCTGGTCGCCGGGGGCGAGACACGCTCGGCCAGCGTGCGTGCCGCGCTCGAGGTGCTGGAGGGCTCGGACGTCACGCATGTGCTGATCCATGACGGCGCCCGGCCGTTGGTGTCGCCGGTCGTGATCGACGGGGTGATCGCCGCGCTGTCGGGCGGCGCGCCCGCTGCCGCGCCGGGCCTGCCGGTGACCGACGCCCTGTGGCGGACCGAGGGCACGCGCATCGTCGCCGCGACGCCACGCGACAACCTGGCCCGCGCGCAGACCCCGCAGGGCTTTGCGCTGGACGCAATCCTCGCCGCGCATCGCGCGCATCCGGAGGGGGCTGCCGATGATGTCGAACTTGCCCTGCGCAACGGGTTGGAGGTCACGCTGACGCCGGGCTGCGAGGACAATCTGAAGATCACCTGGCCGGACGATCTCGCCCGCGCCGAGCGACTGCTTGGGGGGCACGCGATGGATGTTCGCATGGGTAACGGCTTTGACGTGCATGCGCTTGGGCCGGGGGATCATGTCACCCTGTGCGGCCTGCGCCTGCCCCATAGCCACGGGCTGGTCGGCCATTCCGACGCCGATGTGGGGATGCACGCGCTGACCGATGCCATCCTCGGCGCCTTGGCGGAGGGCGACATCGGCCGCCATTTCCCGCCCAGCGACGCGCAATGGAAAGGTGCCGACAGCGCCATCTTCCTTGCACGCGCGGCCGAGATCGCCGCCGCCCGTGGGTATCGCCTCGGCAATGCCGATGTGACGCTGATCTGCGAGGCACCCAAGATCGGACCCCATGCCGCCGCGATGCGGAGCCGGCTGGCGGAAATCCTCGGCTGCGAGCCCGGCCGCATCAGCGTCAAGGCAACCACAAGCGAGCGGCTGGGTTTCACCGGCCGGGGCGAGGGCATTGCCGCCATCGCCACCGCAACCTTGATCGGGAACTGAGGCATGGACCGTTTCATCGCCACCATGGGCGGCATCGGCTGGGTTAGGCCGGCTTCCGGCACGGTCGCCTCGGCGGTCGCCGTGCTGCTGGGGCTGGCGCTGCACCGCATCGGGCATTTCCCGCTGCTGGCGGCGGGCACAGTCGTCGTGATCATTGCCGGCTTCTGGTCGGTGCGCCGCTATACCGCCGGCATGACCGACAAGGACCGCCCGGAAATTGTCATCGACGAGATGGCCGGCCAGTGGATCGCGCTCTGCGCGCCCTCGGCCGGATTCTGGTTCGCGGGACTACCGGCCGACCGCTTTCCCTATCCCGGCTGGGTGGCGGCGTTCCTGTTCTTTCGCCTGTTCGACATCTGGAAGCCATGGCTGGTCGGGCGCGCCGATCGCCGCGGCACGGCCAATTCGGTGATGGAGGATGACTTGTGGGCCGGCGCGATGGCGGCACTCTGCACCATCCTCGCGGCCGCGCTGTCGCATCTGGTGCTGCTGCCATGAGCGATCCCCAGTCACTGCTGGACCTCGCGCTCCGCAAGGGCGTATCGGTCGCCACTGCGGAAAGCTGCACCGGCGGGCTGCTGTCGGCGCGGCTGACTGCGGCCCCCGGCTCGTCGGCAGCCTTCGAGCGCGGCTTTGTCACCTACTCCAACGACGCCAAGATCGAACTGCTGGGCGTCGAACCCCGGACACTGGAGACCGAGGGCGCGGTCAGCGAGGCCGTGGCCCGGCAGATGGCCATCGGCGCCCTGACGCGCAGCAATGCGCGGCTGGCTGTGTCGGTGACGGGGATCGCGGGTCCGGGCGGCAGCGAACACAAGCCCGAGGGCCGGGTCTGCTTTGGCGTTGCGACCGAGGCCGGCACGCGCACGGAAACCGTCGAGTTCGGCCCCCGCGGCCGCGACAAGGTCCGCGAGGCGAGCGTCGCCCATGCGGTAGAGATGATGACCGCCGCATTGAAAGAGATGCCGGACCACAGCGGCGAAGGCTCAGGGCCAGAGGCTGATCACGACAGCGCGGACTGACAGGAGGCGCAAGAAGCGACTGCGACCCCAACTGCAACGCAGCGCTAGTCGGCCCTTTTGGACTTTAGCCGCGGCGCAGCGCTAGAGGGCGACCTCGGCCTCCAGTTGCAGCGCGGCGGCCAGCGATTCAAAACGCGCCAGCGCGACCTCACCCATCAGATCGCGCCCGATCTTGCTCAGCTTCAGGCGCAGTTTGCCCGGCTGCAGCGACAGCTTGCCAGCGCGGGCGGGATCGTCGACCGAGAACATCGCCCCGAACCGCATCGCCTTGCCCAGCACCTCGGCCTCGCGGAGCTCTTCCGGGCTCAGCATGTCGAAGAGTTCGGCCATGGGCGATCCGGAACGGCTGGACCGATATCGGTGCAGCAGGGCAACGCCCAGGAACACACGTTCCGAATGACTCATCGCCGCCATGTTGGCGCGCGTGACATTGTCGAAACAGGCCTCGGCGCGGTAGTCGGGGTGCGCACGCCAGGTGGTGTCGTGCAGATAACAGGCAGCCAGGTTCAGCCGGGCGCGCTCCGGCGGCGCGTCGGCGAACAGCGGCAACAAGAACTTGTGCAGTTTTTTGCCAAACCCGGGCATGCGCGCCATATGGGCCTCGGCAAAGCGTGCAGCCTCGATCAGCGGGTCGCGCCGGCGAAGGTCGGGGGCCATCTGCTCGTACAGCAACCCCTCGCGAATCCCGTAGGACGAAACAGCGAACTCGGCCGGCGCAAAGGTGGCCGACAATTGCCGAAGCACCTCGGCCGCCAGTGGGACCAGTTCGAGCCTCGAGTTGGAGATGCCGCTCTTGCCCTTGAGGTTCGAGATCTGGGTGTCAGCGATGACCTTGACCGTCGCGGCGATGTCGTCCGGCGACATGCGGTATTCATGCAGCACCGTCATCGGGTAGTTGCGGCGTTCCATGTCGAGCCGCGCAATCGCCCGCCAGCTGCCGCCGACCAGGTAGATGCGCTCGTAGTCGGTGCCCATCTTGCTCGCAAGATCCTCTAGCACCTCTTTGATATATTTTCGCAATCCGGCCTTGCCGCCCTTGACCTGCTGCAGGCGGAACGGCCCCAGAGGAGAGCTGACACGGCGTCCGATCTTGCCGCCCTCGACCTCGGCCAGTTCCATGCTGTTGCCGCCGATGTCGCACACAAGCCCCTTGGCATCGGGCCAGCCCAGCAACACGCCCTGGGCCGACAGACGCGCCTCTTCCTCGCCATCGATGACGATTAGCTTAAGCCCCGTCTCGGCCTCGACCTGCTCGCGGAACGCGGGACCATCCTCGGCGTCGCGCACAGCGGCCGTGGCGACGCAGGTCAGGGGCGCAAGGCCCATGCCGTCGGCGAGCGTCGCAAAGCGGCGCAGCGCCGCCAGGCCGCGCACGACACCCTCTGGGTTCAGGCGGCCGCTGGTCGAAAGCCCCGCGCCAAGGCCGGCCATGACCTTTTCGTTGTAGAAATAGGCAGGTGAGCGGGCCGCCCCGTCGAACACCACCATGCGGATCGAGTTCGATCCTACGTCCACCACCCCCACCCGGCTCAGCGCCCGGGCCGAAGGGTCAAGGAGGAGGTTTGCAATGCCGTCGGCTTGGGGACGTGTCATGTCGGCCTCGTAGCTATGGCGTGGCAGGCTGGCAAGATCGCGGCGCAAGTGCGGAGCCGATGACCCGGCGTCAGTCGGCACCGAGCGCAGAGCGGATGTGCGCTGCGCCCGGCGACCGTCATTCCTGCGAATGGGTCAGGGCCGGCACATCGCGCGCCCCCGCCGAGCCACGGCCGGACAGCGACGGGTTCTCCATGAAGAAGCGGTGGCAACTGAACAGATCGTCGCGTCCCGCCGGAAGGTGCCGCAGATAGCGACCGTCCGGCCCGAGCACCCAGGACGAGGCCTCGTCGGCAAGGTTCGCGGCCATGATCTGGCTGACGATCTGATCCTTGACGGTCTCGTTGACGCATTCGACCAACGTCTCGACGCGGCGGTCGAGGTTGCGGTTCATCCAGTCGGCCGAAGACATGAACACCCGTGCCCGGTGCGAGGGCAATTGGTGGCCGTTGCCCACGCACAGGATGCGGGAATGTTCGAGGAACCTTCCTACGATGGATTTCACGCGAATATTTTCTGACAAACCCTTGATACCAGGTCGTAAAACGCAAACACCCCGGATGACTAGGTCAATCTTCACGCCGGCCTGAGAGGCCGCATAAAGGGCATCCACGACCTTGCTGTCGGTCAGGCTGTTCATCTTTGCCCAGATAGAGGCCGGGCGGCCGCGGCGGGCAAAATCCGCCTCGCGCGCAATCAGGTCAAGGAGGGCGGGTTTCAGTTCGATTGGCGCGATGGCCAGTTTTTCCAGACCCTCCGGCTGAACATATCCGGACAAGTAATTGAAGACCTTGGTCGCGTCCCGCCCCAGCGCGGGGTCACAGGTGAACAGCGACAGGTCGGTATAGATGCGCGCGGTGATCGGGTGATAGTTGCCGGTGCCGAAGTGGGTATAGGTGACCAGCCGGTCCCCCTCGCGACGCACGACAGTGCTGATTTTGGCGTGGGTTTTCAGAGCCATGAAGCCGTAACTTACATGCGCGCCCGCGCGCTCCAGGCGGCGCGACTGGCGGATGTTCGCGGCCTCGTCAAAGCGGGCCTTGAGTTCAACCAGGGCCATCACCGACTTGCCGGCCTCGGCCGCCTCGCACAGCGCGTCGACGATCGGGCTATCGCGGCTGGTGCGATAAAGGGTTTGCTTGATCGCCAGAACGTCGGGATCGCGTGCCGCCTGGGCAAGAAAGCGCACGACCATGTCGAAGGTTTCGTAGGGGTGGTGCAGCAACATGTCCTTTTGCCGGATCGCGGCGAACATGTCGCCGTCATGGTCCTGCACCCGCTCCGGGACGCGCGGGGTAAAGGCGGGCCATTGCAGATCGCGACGGTTGTCCAGCACCAGCTCGCGCAGATCGGCCATGCCGACGAGGCCCTGCACCTCGATCACCTCATCGGGGCCGACGTCCAGTTCATGTTCGATCAGGCGGCGCAGACGGTTGGGCGCGCCGGCGCTGATCTTGAGGCGGATGACCTCGCCGCGGCGCCGGCGCTTCAGCGCGGTCTCGAACTCGCGCACCAGATCTTCGGCCTCGTCCTCAAGCTCCAGATCGCTGTCGCGCAAGACGCGGAAGGTGCAATGGCCGGCGTCGCGATAGCCGGGGAACAGTTCTTTCAGATGCATCAGCAGCAGGTGTTCCAGCCGCACAAAGCGTGCCTTGCCGGGCAGCGCGACAAAACGCGGCAGCTGCGCCGGGATCGGCAGCAGGGCTTCCATCTGCCGGCCGTCAGCCTCGCGGGCCAGCTCGATCGCCAGCACGAAGCCGGTGTTCGGGATGAACGGGAACGGGTGCGCGGGGTCGATGGCCAGCGGTGTCAGCACGGGAAAGACCTGCTCGCGGAACTGCTGCGCGAGGTATTCACGCTCGGCCCGGGTGACGTTGGAGGGCGCGATCAGCGTGATGTCCGCCGCTTCCATCTCGCTCCGCAGGCGGTTCCAGACGCCCTGCTGCGCGTCCATCAGCCGCCGCGCGTCGGCGTTGACCAGCGACAGCTGCTCAGCCGGCGACAAACCGTCATCGCTAAGCCGGGTATTGCCCTCGCGCGCGAGCTCGCGCAGGCCGGCCACGCGGACGGTGTAGAACTCGTCCAGATTGGCGGCACTGATGGACAGGAACCGCAGGCGTTCCAGCAAGGGCACGCGCGGGTTGCGCGCCTCGTCCAGCACCCGCCAGTTGAAGCTGAGCCAGCTCAGCTCGCGGTTGAAATAGCGAGCCGGGCCCTCGGGTGGATCGCCCGGATTGTCACGCGCGGCAGGAAAGGGCGAGCGGAGGAAGTCTGCTTGGGTCATGATCGATTTTTTTGGGCCAACAGCGCTGAAAAGCAAGGCAGAACGCGTGACCGGCGGGGGTGAGCGTTCCGGCGACGCTTGTCGCCGGGGTTGATGGCGGAATTATGACAGTCCGGCGACCATTGCCCGCATCAGGCGCGGCTGGCCCTGCGTGTCACGACCATCCGCCGTGCAAACGCAGCGAGGAACATCGCCGTCAGGATCAGTACGATTGTCGGCGCCGGTGCGCTGTCGAGATAAAAGCTGGCGTGGACCCCGCCCAGCGTCGCGGCGAGGCAGACCGCCACTGCAACCGCCATCATGGCGGCAAAGCGCCGCGCCAGCAGGAAAGCGATGGCCCCTGGCGCGATCAGCAGGCCGACCGCGAGGATCAGCCCGACCGAGGCCAGCATCGCCACGATCACCCCCGCGAGCATGACCAGCAACCCGTAATGCAGCCAGCCGGTGCGCAGCCCGCTGGCCCGCGCCTGTATCGGATCAAAGCTGAACAGCAGCAGATCGCGCCATTTGAGCGCCAGCACCGCCGCGACGCCAAGGCCGATCAGCCCGCTGGTCAGCAGCTCCTGGCGGTCGATACCCAGCATGTTGCCGAACAGGATGTGGTCGAGGTGGATGCTCGATCCGGTCCAGGCGTGAATGACCAAGCCAAGGGCAAACATACCGGAAAAGACGATGCCCATGGCGGTGTCGGCCTTGATGCGGCTGTTGCTGGCCAGAAACCCAACCGACAGCGCGCAGGCCATTGCGGCGAGGAACCCGCCCAATCCGTAGGGCAGACCCAGAAGGTAGGCGATCACGACCCCGGGCATGGTCGCATGGCTGGCGGCATCGCCGAGCAGCGCCCAGCCCTTGAGGACAAGAAAACACGACAGCATCGCCGCGCCGGGCGAGATCAGCAGCGCCGCCAGATAGGCGTTCTGCATGAAGGGGAACTGCAGCGGTTGCAGCAGGGCTTCGACGCTCATGCCGCGGCCCCCTCACTCAGGGCGGCTCTGGCGCGGGCGCGCGCCGCCACCCAGCCGTGCCGCGGCGAAAAGGTGAAGGCGGCAAGGAACAGCAGCGTCTGCAGCACGACGATGACGCCGCCTGTCGCGCCGTCGAGGAAATAGCTCACATAGGCGCCCAGCGCGCAGGTCAGGGTACCTATCGCTACGGCCAGCATCAGCAGGCGTGGAAACCGCTCGCACAGCAGATAGGCAGTGGCGCCCGGCGTGACGACGAGGGCGATCACCAGAAAGGCGCCGACGGTCTGCATCGCCGCCACCACGCTGGCCGCCAGAAGGGCAAAGAACAGCCCCTTCAGAAGGGGCGGCCGCAGACCAACGGCGCGGGCGTGCGTCTCGTCGAAGAAGACCACCATCAGGTCCTTCCAGCGCAGCAGCAGGACCGCCATCGTGACGCCGCCAATCAGCGCCAGTTGCAGCGTGTCGCCGGGGGTGATGGCCAGGATATTGCCTTGGGTAATGGTCTGGATGCTGATCGCCATCGGGTTGATTGAGGGGATGAACAACCCCAACCCGAAGAACGCGGTGAAGATCAGCCCGATCACCACGTCGGTCTTCAGGCCCGAGCGGTCCGACAGAAACAGCATCGAGCCTGCCGCGAGGGCCCCGGCGACAAAGGCGCCGAGAGCAAAGGGCAGGCCCAACAGCTGCGCGACCGCGACGCCGGGGACGACCGAATGGCTCAGCGCGTCGCCGATCAGGGACCAGCCCTTGAGCATCAGGTAGCAGGACAAAAAGGCGCAGACCCCCCCGACCATGGCCGAGACCCAGATCGCGTTGATCATGTAGCCATAGGCGAAGGGTTCGAGCAGCACGCTCATGGCCGGCCTCGCGGCGCAGCCTCGTGCGCCTCAGTGGCGCCCGGACCGGGCGGCTCGGTCACGCCATTGTCTCCGGGTTGGCCGTAATGGACGAAAGGACGCTCGTCATCGGTCAGGATGGTCAGGCGACGGGCGTCGTCGCCGGCGTCGTGGTGCAGGTCCGAGCCGCCCAGCGTCACGCGCCGCAAGGCGCCGCCGAACGCCGCCTCGAGGTTATCGTGGGTAAAGGTGCTCGCGGTTGGTCCGGCCGCAAGGACCGTTCCCTTGACCATCACCACCCGGTCGCAGAACTCGGGGACCGAGCCGAGGTTGTGGGTGCTGACCAGCATCACCCGCCCCTCGGCCCGCAGATCGCGCAGCAGGGCGATGATCTGTTCTTCGGTCAGGACATCGACGCCGGTGAAGGGCTCGTCCAGCAGAATCACCTGCCCGTCCTGGGCGAGGGCGCGCGCCAGGAACACGCGCTTTTTCTGGCCGCCCGACAACTCGCCGATCTGGCGGTGCCGGAAATCCGCCATGCCGACCCGCGCCAAGGCGGCATCAACGGCCGCCCGGTCCGACGCGCGCGGTCGGCGCAGCAGGCCCATGTGGCCGTAGCGGCCCATCATCACAACGTCCTCGACCAGTACCGGAAAGGACCAGTCGACCTCCTCGGCCTGCGGGACATAGGCTATCAGGTTCTGGCGCAGCGCCTGCGAGACCGGCCGGCCAAGCAGGCTTATGCTGCCGCCACCGGCCGGAACAAACCCCATGATCGCCTTGAACAGCGTGGATTTCCCGGCCCCGTTGACACCCACGAGCGCAGTGATCGTGCCGCGCGGCAGGGCAAAGCTGGCGTGGTGCAGCGCAGTATGGCCATTGCGGTAGGTAACCGTCACATCGCGCGCGACGATGCCGTCGAAACCCGACTGATCCTCCGCGGCGCGCCGAGGCTCGGGCGACGCCTGAGTTATCAGCGGCCCGGTCGATTCATCCTGACGCAACCTGTCCGCCCTGCTGTCCGCGTCGGTTGGAAGACTCACTTGGCCGCGCCCTCTGTCAGACCCTTGGCGATTGTATCGGTCGTCACCTTCAGCAGGTCCAGATAGCTCGGCACCGGGCCCCCCGCCTCGGACAGGCTGTCGACATAGAGGACGCCGCCGTAATGCGCGCCGGTTTCGCGGGCGATCTGCTGAGCCGGCTTCTGGCTGACCGTGCTTTCGCAGAACACAGCGGGGATCTGGTGCTCGCGCACGCCGTCAACCACCTTTCGCACCTGCTTTGGGGTGCCCATCTGGTCGGCGTTGATCGGCCACAGATATAGCTCGTGCATGCCGAGGTCGCGCGCGAGATAGCTGAACGCCCCCTCGCAACTGACAAGCCAGCGGCGATCCTCGGGCAGGGCCGCGATCTCGGCTTTCAGCGGAGCGATGGCATCGGTCAGGGTCTGCTTGTAGGCCGCGGCATTGGCCTGATAGGCAGCCGCGTTCGCAGGGTCATGGGCGGCAAAGGCGCGGGCGATGTTATCGACATAGATGCCGGCATTGGTCAGGCCCATCCAGGCATGGGGGTTCGGCTTGCCCTGGTATTTTCCCTCGCCGATCGGGATCGGCTCGATCCCTTCCGAGGCGACGACAGCCGGTTTTGGCCCGAGCCCCTCGAGGAACTGGGTGAACCACAGTTCCAAGTCGAGGCCATTCCACAGGACCAGATCGGCATCGCTGGCGCGAACAATGTCCTGCGGCGTCGGCTCGTAGCCGTGGATTTCGGCCCCGGGCTTGGTGATCGAGACGACCTCGGCGTGATCGCCGGCGACATGCTGTGCCATGTCGGCCAGCACCGTGAAAGTGGTCACGACCTTCATCTTCCCGTTCGGGCCCGCCGCTTCCGCCCCTGACATCAAGGCCAGCGCCGCGACCCCCGCCGCCAATCGTCCGATCCCGCCCGCCATAACGCCTCCTTTTGAGAATGACTTGCATCATCTATGACAGATGCAAACAGCTTGCAAGTTGCGCTGACCGTAGCTGCATGCGAAACTTTGGCCATGTCGGACGCCCAGCCACCTGCCAGACCACCAGAGCCGCAAGGCCCCGCCGCGCGGCCAACCTCGCCGCCGCCCTCGCCCATGGCCCGCGCGACGCGCCTCCCCGACCATCCCGTTGCGCGCGCGGCGATCATCCAGCACATGTTGGCCGGCGCCGGACTGCGCGTCACCCGGCCGCGTCAAGCCATAGCCGAGGTGCTGCTGTTGGCCTGGGACCATCCCGACGCCGAGGCCGTGCTGGCCCGCGCCCGCGCCATCGACCCCAGCATCTCGCAGGCGACCACCTATCGCACGCTCGCCGTGCTGGCGGACAAGGGCTACTTGCGGACCCACAACTTCGGCACCGGCGGCGCCCGCTACGAGGTCGCCGAACAGCATCACGACCATCTGGTGGATGTCGACACTGGCGCGGTGATGGAGTTCGTGTCGGCCGAGATTGAAGCCCTGCAACAAAAGATCGCGGACCGGTTCGGCTATGACATTGTCGACCACCAGCTGGTGCTGTTCGGCAAGCAGCGGGCCAAAGGCTGAGGCCGCGATCTTTTGGGCGGGCGGGAATTACAGACGCCAGCGCCAGTTCAGTGGAATTCGTTCCCTTGGAGAAAGCTCGCGCGCGCCCGAATTGGCTTCCGCGCCGCTACCAGGGTTTGCTCGTGGAGGGGCGACCTGAAAAAAGACTTGCACCCCTTCCCCCTCGCCGCCATGCGAAAGCATCGTGGAACATTCCGATTACCCAGCTTCTCGCGCGTTGGCCGACCTCGGCTGGTCGGCTTTCTTTGCTGGTCAACGCGGCGCCGAGGAACTCGGACTGGTGCCCATGCGCGTTGCGACGGTCCACCGCAGCAGGCTGACCGCCATTGGCGAGGCGGGTGCGACGGGTGTCCAACTACCGCCCGGTGCGCGAACGACAGAGTTTGCGGTCGGCGACTGGGTTCTGGTCGACGCGGGGAGCGAGACGCTCGCCCGCCGGCTGGACCGACAGAGCTTGCTGCAGCGGCGGACCGAAGGGGGACATGCGCAACAACTGATCGCGGCCAATGTCGACACCCTCTTCATCGTCACGTCCTGCAATGACGATTTCAACCCGGCGCGGCTTGAGCGTTACTTGGCGCTGGCAAACGAAGCCGGGACCCAGCCGGTCATTGTCCTGACAAAGATCGATCAGGCGCCGGATGCGGCCCCCTATGTTGCCGCTGCCGAGGCGCTGCAGCGCGGCCTCAACGTGGTCCCGGTGAACGCGAAGGCGCCGGATGCCGCGCAGATTCTGGCGCCGTGGTGCGGTCCGGGACGCACCGTTGCGCTTGTCGGCTCGTCGGGCGTGGGAAAGTCTACCCTTCTTAACACGCTGTCCTCTCGGACGCCCGGAAAGCCCCAGCTCACCGGCAGCATCCGCGAGCAGGACGCCAAGGGGCGCCACACGACGACGTCCCGCTCTCTGCACGCCATCAACACGGGCGGCTGGGTGATCGACACGCCCGGCATGCGTACGCTGCATGTCAGCAACATTGCCGAGGGCCTGGAAGTGGTGTTCGCCGAGATCGCCGAACTAGCGCCGAACTGCCACTTTGCCGATTGCACCCACGACCATGAACCTGGCTGCGCGGTCCAAGCAGCAATCACCGCGGGCACCTTACAGCCAACACGCTTGGATCGTTGGCGCAAGCTCATCGAGGAAAACCGGACCAACACACCGGTTCGCACGGGTCCACGCGGCAACAAGGTCTTGAGGGCGCCCGGGAAACGACGGTAGCGCCGCCCCCGATGCGGGGCAGAAGTTAATAGTTGCCAGTTAAATCTGATCCATCATAGCCTGCGCCTGCCCCTGTGATGGAAACAATTGGCCGTGACCAAGGATATCGATCAGATTGATCGCAGCTTGCTGCGCGAGCTTCAGCGCGACGCCTCGCAGTCACAGCGCGAGCTGGCGGACCGGGTCGGGCTCAGCCAGAACACGGTCTGGCGACGGCTGAAGTCGTTTGAGGACGACGGGATCATCGAGAGGTGGTCCGTCCGCCTGAACCGGAACAAGGTCGGCGCCAGCCTCGCCGTGTTCACCATGATCCGCACGCGCAGCCATTCCGGAGAGTGGCTGCGCGATTTCCGCAAACGGGTGGTCGCCATCCCTGAGATCGTCGGGTTCTACCGGATTTCGGGAGACTTCGACTACATCCTCAAGGTGGTCGTGGCCGATATCGCCGAATACGATCGGGTCTACCAACAACTGATCGAGCGCACGGATCTCGAGACGGTCACCTCTTACTTCACCATGGAAGCGATTTTCGACGAACGTCCGCTCGCGCTTTGAAGGCCGGCGTCACCCCTGGCGCTCCTCCCACCGATCCTTCAGCAGGGACCAGGCGACCGTCGCTGTCACCGCCGGCTTTCGCATGAAATAGAACGGAATCGGACGCGGCGGGGTCGCCGGGAAGGGCAGCGCCGCGGTCGGCGTGCCACTGGCCCAATCGGCGAGAACCTTGCCCATCACTGACGCCATGGCGACCCCGCGCCCGTTGTAGCCCATCGCCGCCATGACGCCGGGGCCTAACTCGTTCAGGTGCGGGTAGTGGTCCTGCGTCATGGCGACAAAGCCACCCCAGGCAAACTTCCACTCGGCGTCACGCAGGGCGGGATACAGCGCGACCGAGGCGGCGCGCAGGCGCCGCATCTGCTCGGCGGTGCCGGACTCCGAATACTTCCCGCGCCCGCCCATGACGAAACGGCCCGCGGCATCCTTGCGGAAATAGAGCAGCAACCGGCGCGCGTCCGAGGCAGAATGCCCCTGCGGCAGAATGGTCGAGGCAACTTCGGGCGGCAGAACCTCGGTCGCGACCTGGACCGAGCGGATCGGGACCACGGTCCGGCGCATCTTGCCAAACGTTTTGCCGGTGTAGCCATTCGTGCAGATCAGCACCTTTTGCGCGCGGACCTGGCCCGCCTCGGTGCGCAGGACGTGCCCGACGCCGCTTCCCTCATGCGCGATGACGGGGCTGTGGCCATGGATCACGGCCCCGGCAGCAAGCGCGGCGTGGGCGAGGCCGAGCGCGTAGTTCAGCGGATGCAGATTGCCGCCGCGCCGGTCGATCATTGCGCCTAGATATGCATCCGTGCCCAACAGTTCGGCGGTCGTCTGGCGGTCGAGCAGGTCCAGCGGGGCGCCGCGGCGGTTCCACTGCTGGGCGCGCTTGCGGACCACGGCCTCCGACAGCTGGTTATGATAGGGCTGGATCCAGCCGGTTTGGTGCGCATCGCATTCGATCCCGAGCCGCGCGATTAGATCGAACACGAACTGCCCTGCCCCGCCGGACAGCGCGACCATCCGCGCGCCCATGTCCGGTCCATGCTGCGCCTCGATCGTGTCGGGATCCTCTTTCAGGCCCGGATTCACCTGCCCGCCATTGCGGCCCGACGCGCCCCAGCCGGGGGTCATTGCCTCGAGGAGGATGACCCGCAGCCCCCGCTCGGCCAGGTGCAGCGCGGCAGAGAGTCCCGTGTAGCCCCCGCCGACGATGGCGACATCGCAATCCGCCTTGCCCTGCAGCGGCGGGCAGTCCGGCGCGGGGTTGGCCGTCGCCGTCCACAGCGAATTGGCGATGACGCCGGCTTCATTCTCGATCATGCCTGACCCTCCCGTCAGTATACGGCCGGGGTTACCACCCACAGCACCTCGGTCGTCTCGTCGCCAGCGCACCAGAACCGGATCATGCGCGTCGCAGCGAAGGAAAAGCTGTCGCCGGCGCCGATGCGGTGGACCTCGCCATCGACCTCCAAAGCCAGAGCGCCGCTCAGGACGGTGCCGCATTTTGCGCCGGTCGCGTGGTTATAGGGTGTCTCGCCGGTCGAGCCGCCGGGGCGGATCACCAACCGCATCATCTGAATGCCGGTGCAACTGTCAGGGGTCATCAGCTCTTTCGCCATGCCCTTGACGCCGAGGTCCAGGACCCGCCGCTGGTGGCGGCGCACGACGATGTCACTCTCGTCCGGCGCGCCCGGCGCATCGAACAGCCAGCCGACCGGCATTTCCAGGGCCGCGCAGATCGCCCCGAGCGAGCGGACCGAGGGCATGGTCAGACCCCGTTCGATCTGGCTGATGAGGCCGATGGAAAGCTCGGCCCGACGGGCGACCTCGGCGATCGACAGGCGGCGAACCTTGCGCCGCTGGCGCAGCCGCGCGCCCAGGCTATCGCTGTCGGGGCGCTCCGGATCGGCTTCGGCGACAGACGGCGCATCGGACGTGGCGGGCGATGACAACATTTATTGACAACCTGAAGTTTGTTTCGTCACAATGAAATAATGATGATAGAATTTCAATACTGATGAATATTGGTCGTGGCGTCCAAAGGGGAGACAAGGGATGACGACAATCGCTTCACTCGTTCGCGGCACTGTCCTGGCACTGGCGGCAACTGCCATGACGGCAGGCGCCGGCATGGCGCAGGACGTGCTCAAGATCGGCTCGACCCCCTCGGGGATCCCGTTCACCTTCCTCGACGTCAAGACCAACCAGATCGACGGCGTGATGGTCGACATCATCAAGGCGATTGGTGAGGTCGAGGGCTTTTCCCCGCAGATCCAGGCGACCCAGTTCAATGCGCTGCTGCCGTCCCTGACCAGCGGCAAGATCGATGTCATCGCGGCGGCCATGTATGCCACGCCTGAACGCGCCAAGATCGTCGCCTTTAGCGAGCCCGTCTATTCCTATGGCGAAGGGCTGTTCGTCAAAAGCGACGACAAGACTGACTACAAGACCCTCGACGATCTGGCCGGCAAGACTGCCGGGGTCCAGGTCGGGACAGCCTATGTCGCGCCGCTGCAGGCCAGTGACAAGCTGAAGGAGGTGAAGGTCTACGACACCATCTCCGACATCATGCGCGACGTCGCTATCGGCCGGATCGACGCCGGCTTTGGGGACAAGCCGATCGTCGCATACCAGCTTTCGCAAGGCGCCTCGGCCAAGGTGCGGTTGGTGACGGACTACGACAGCCAGTACGTCGGCAACGTCGCCATCGCCGTGCGCCAGGATGATCCGGCGCTGCTGGCAAAGATGAACGACGGCCTGAAAAAGATCAAGGATTCCGGCAAGCTGGACGAAAGCATCAAGAAATGGGGCATCGAATGATGCCAGGCGCGGGCGGCGGTGCACACCGCCGCCCCGCGCCATCCGCACGTCGGGGAGGGACAGACTGATGGGGTTTTTCGCGCGGGCGGGTGAATACCTGCCCTTGCTTCTGGAAGGTGTCGTGCTGACACTGGTGGTGACCTTTTTCTCGGTCATCCTCAGCACCGCGCTCGGCTTTGTCTGGGCCGTCATGAGCTGGACAAAGCAACCGGTTCTGGTCGGGATCAGCCGCGGCTTCATCACCATGATCCGCGGCATCCCGATCATCGTGCAGCTGTTCTATATCTATTTCGTGATGCCCGACATCGGTATCAACCTGACCGCCGTGCAGGCAGGCATCATCGGCCTTGGCATCGCCTATTCGGCCTATCAGGCTGAAAACTTTCGCGCCGGGATCGAGGCCATCGACAAGGGCCAGATCGAGGCCGCTTATTCGATCGGCATGACCGACAGCCTGGTGATGCGGCGTGTGATCCTGCCGCAGGCGCTGCGCATCGTCATGCCGCCCTTTGGCAACACCATCATCATGATGCTCAAGGACAGCTCGCTCGTCTCGACCATCACGGTGGCCGAGTTGACACGCCAGGGGCAACTGGTCGCCGCCTCGACCTTTGACAACATGACGGTGTTTACGCTGGTCGCGCTGATCTACCTGGCCCTCAGCCTGCCGCTGACCTTCCTGACCCGTCACCTCGAGCGGAGGTTTTCGCAGACATGATCGCTGTCCAGGACATTCACAAATCCTATGGCGCGCTCGACGTCATCAAGGGCGTGTCATTCGACGTCGCCAAGGGCGAGGTGGTGTGCATCATTGGCCCGTCGGGGTCGGGAAAATCGACCATCCTGCGCTGCATCAACGGGCTGGAGACCTACAGCCGGGGCGCGATTCTGGTCGAGGGGGTCAAGGTTGACACCACCGCACCGTCGATCACCGCAATCCGTACCCAGGTGTCGATGGTGTTCCAGCGCTTCAACCTTTTTCCGCACCGCACCGTGCTGGAAAACGTCATGGAGGGACCGGTCTACGTCAAGCGCGTCCCCCGCGCCGAGGCGCGGGACGAGGCGGCGGCCATCCTCGACAAGGTGGGCCTCGGCTCAAAGCTGGATGTGCATCCGGCCCAACTTTCGGGCGGGCAGCAGCAGCGGGTCGCGATCGCCCGCGCCCTGGCGATGCGGCCCAAGGCCATCCTCTTTGACGAGCCGACCTCGGCCCTCGATCCCGAACTGGTGGGCGAGGTGCTGGCGGTGATGCGGGACGTCGCGGCGGAGGGGATGACCATGGTCGTCGTGACCCACGAGATGGAGTTTGCGCGCGCCGTCGCCAACCGCGTGCTGTTCCTCGAGTCGGGCACCATCATCGAGCAAGGCCCGCCGCAGGAAGTGCTGCGCAATCCCCAGCATCCACGGACGCAGGACTTTCTGCATCGCGTAATCCATCCTATGGAATAGGCCGCGTCGCCCTGCCCGGCCTCAACTGCGGCAGCGGCGCATCGTTTCGTCGACCCGCAACAGGTGCCGGCCCATGGCGTCGGCCGCGGCGTCAGGCTTGCCGCTGCCAATTGCGTCGACAATGGCCAGATGCTCGCCGCTGCGGTCGGCGATCTGCTCGGGGCTGAGGGTCTGGGCGCGCTCGCTATACCAATGCGTCATCTGCCGGACCGCGCGAATCTCCTGATAGATGCGCAGGAACAGCGGGTTGCCCGCGATCTCGGCGATGCGGTGATGGAAAATCTCGTCGGCGAACTCGTAGTTTCCGGGATCGTCAGCGGAAAACCCGCGCATCGCCAGTTGCTTGAGGCTCGCGACATCGGTGTCGCAGGCACGCGCCGCGGCGAGTGCGGCGAGCGCCGGCTCGATCTCGCGGCGCACCTCCATCACGTCGGCGGGTGAGATGGCGGTCGCGAGGCCCCGCAGCGCCTCGGCGCCCGGCGCAGGGGGTGGGGCGACGAAGGTCCCCTGCCCCTGCCGGCGAAAGATCTGGCCGCGCGCCTCCAGTTCTGACAGAGCGCGGCGCAGCTGGCTGCGGCCGACCCCGAGGCGGTCGGCCAGCACCCGCTCGGACGGCAGGCGGCCGTCGCCCCCGGCCGACGCCAGGGTCTGGCGCAGGCGCTCGGCCAGGGTCGCGGTCTCCATCAGCTGGCGCCGGTCATCAGGTCGATCCACATCCGCAGCGAGGTCAGCAGCAGGAACACGCCAAACGCCATGCGCAGGCGGCGCCGATCAATGCTATGCGCCAGCCGCACGCCATAGACCGCGAACCATGTCGACAGAGGAATGATGATCGCCGCCAGGAACAGGTTCACATAGCCCAGCGAAAACGGCGGCAGGCCCGGCTGGCCGAGGCCAGTCGCTGCATAGATGATCGCCCCCGGAACGCCGATGACAAAGCCCAGCGCGGCCGAGGTGCCGACGGCGCGGCGGATGTCATAGCCGAGGAAGTTCAGGATCGGCACGCCGACCGTGCCCCCGCCGATGCCCATCATGGCCGAGATCGCGCCGGTCAGAAAGCCGAGGATGGCCCATACCGGGGTGGAAAAGCCGCGCGGCTCGGCCGCGTCGTGCGGCCGACGCAGGATCATGTCCAGCGCCACGATCATGGCGATCGTTGCGAATACCGCCACCAGCACCCAGCCCGAGACATAGCCGCCGACGAGGCTGCCGAAGATCACCCCCAGGACAATCCACGGTACCCAACGCCGCATCAGGGCCATGTCCAGCGCCCCGCGCCGGTAATGGCCGTAGCTCGAAGAAAGCGCGGTAAAGACGATGGTTGCAAGCGAGGTGCCGACCGCCACCTGCATCGTCAGCGCCGGGTCCATCCCGGTCAGCGTCAGCGCGAAATAGAGCGTGGGGACGATGACGATGCCGCCCCCGACCCCCAGCAAGCCGGCGAGAACGCCGCCGAACACACCCGAGACGGCGGCCAGGGCCGTCAGTTCGATCAGCGCGTGACTGTCGATCCCGGCGATCATCGTGGCACCGCCAGAAGCTGGCCCAAGCGCTGTGGGGTATAAGGCCGGGCGCGAGTCCGGATGCCCCGAGCGGCAGCGCGGGTCTCGCCGCAGAGGGGGTCAGGGACGCAGACTGGACGGGTCATGGCTCAGCGTCCGACCGCGTAGGCCTGCATCAGGCGCGGGGTGGCGGCGGCGCGGATCACGCCGTCCGGCTCGCGCAGTGCGGCGGTCAGGCGGCCGATGGACCATGCGGGCGCAACGTCAACCTCGTGCCCGCGGGCGCGCAGGGCAGCGATCACGTCCTCGCCGATGGTCTCCTCGATCAGCATTTTCGCGGGCTCGGCCCGGCGTGGGTAAAAGCTGCCCTGGAAGTGGGTCGAATGGAACAGCGGCATGTCCATCAGCGCCTGCAGGTTGCCGGTTTCGGGCGCGCTGCCGGCACTGTCGCCATGGTGGACAAAGCGCAGGAACCAGATCAGTTGCCACTGGTCCTGCTGGTCGCCGCCGGGCGTGCCAAAGGACAGCCAGCGGCCGTCCTTGGTGGCGAGCGAAGGCGTCAGCGTCGTGCGCGGCCGCGCACCCGGCTGCAGCGACGAGGGCGAGCCCGGCTCGAGCCAGAACATCTGCGCGCGGCTGTTCAAGGCAAACCCCAGGCCCGGCACGATAGGCGAGCTTTGCAGCCAGCCGCCCGAGGGCGTGGCCGAGACGACGTTGCCCCAGCGGTCGATGACGTCGAGGTGGACGGTGTCGCCCCGCCGTTCGGTCATGTGGGCCATGGTCGGCTCGACGCTGGGACCGGCGGCAAAATCGCCGCTCGCGCGGGCGATGGCCGCATCTGCCAGTGGCTCGTACCCAGGGATGCGGCCCGGGCGTTGCTCGCGCGAGGCGACGTCGGTGATCAGCGCGCGGCGGGCACTCGCATATTCCTCGGACAGCAGCACATCCATCGGAATGTCGGCGAAATCGGGATCGCCGTAGAAGGCCTCGCGATCGGCGAAGGCCAGTTTCATCGCCTCGATCACCGTGTGGACGAACTCCTCACCCATCGGGTCCATGGCCGCCAGGTCGATGCCGCGCAGGATCGCGAGGGCCTGCAGCAGCACCGGGCCCTGCCCCCAAGGTCCGGTCTTGAACACCTGCCAGCCGTGATAGTCGATGGACAGCGGCGCCTCGGTGCGGCAGCGCCAGCCGGCCAGGTCATCGCGGGACAGCAGGGCCCGGTCGCGGCCGCCGATATTGTTGGACAACTCGGCCGTGCTGGTGAACGCGCCGATCGCGTCGGCCACGAAACCGTCGGACCAGATGGCGCGCGCCGCCTCGATCTGCGCGGTGCGGTCGTCGGAGGCGGCCTCGGCCTCGTCGACGATCCGCTGATAGGTCGCGGCAAGCGCGGGGTTTGCAAGGAGGCCCCCGACCGCGGGGCCGCTGCCGCCGGCGCACCAGACCTCCGCAGAGGTTGGCCAGTCGGAGGCAAAGAAATCCTTCAGCCCGGCGATGGTGGCGGCGACGCGCGGCAGGACCGGATGGCCCTCGCGGGCGTAAAAGATCGCGGGACCCATCACCTCGGACAGCGGCAGACGGCCATGCTCGGCCAACAGCGACATCCAGCCATCGAAAGCGCCGGGCACCACGGTCGCCAACAGCCCCGAGCCGGGGATGACCTTATGCGGGGCAAAGGCCTCGGCCGTCGCCGCGGCGGGTGCGGTGCCCTGCGCGCACAGCACCTGCGGCTCGCCGTCGGCGGTCTTGTAGATCACCGGCAGATCGCCGCCCGGCCCGCACAAATGCGGCTCGACGATCTGCAGCACCAGGCCGGTCGCCACCGCGGCATCAAACGCGTTGCCGCCACGCTCCAGCATGGCCATGCCGGAGGCCGAGGCGATCCAGTGGGTCGAGGTGACCGCGCCAAAGGTGCCGCGAATCTCGGGACGGGTGGTGAAATCGCTCATGGAGGGTCCTTCTTTCGATCAGTCGCGCGGGTCAAGCGCGTCGCGCAGCCCGTCACCGAGCAGGTTGAAGCCGAGGACTACCATGAAGATCGCGATCCCCGGCCACAGCGCCATCCATGGCGCCTGGGTCATGAAGTTCTTGGCGGTGTTCAGCATCGAGCCCCAGCTTGGCGCCGGCGGCTGCTGCCCGAGGCCGAGGAACGAGAGCGAGGCCTCGGCGATGATGGCGGTAGCGATGGTGAGCGTCGCCTGCACCAGGATGGGCGGCAAGGCGTTCGGCAGGATATAGCGCGCCAGGATCTTGCGCGTCGGCAGGCCGATGGCGTGGGCGCCTTCGACATAATCCTCGGCCCGCAGGTTGATGACCTCGCCACGGGTCAGGCGGATAAAGACCGGCATTGCGGAGATACCGATCGCAATCATCGCGTTGGTAAGGCTCGGCCCGAGGAACGCCGCGAGCGCGATGGCCAGGATCAGGAACGGCACGGCCAGCAGAGCCTCGGTCATGCGCGAGACGATGGCGTCGATCCAGCCGCCGAAATAGCCGGCAACGAGGCCGAGGGGCACGCCCAGCGCGATGGCGATGGCGACCGAGATGACGCCCGCCGCCAGCGAGGCGCGCGCGCCCCAGATCAGGCGGGAGAGCAGGTCGCGGCCGATCTCGTCCGTGCCCAGCCAGTGCTCGGCCGAGGGCGCGTGGCGCACCGCCGCCCAGTCAGTCGCGGCGGGCGCCGGGATCGGCAGCACCGGCGCCAGCAGGGCCGCGAGTGTAAAGACCACGATGATCGCCGCCCCGAACAGGGCGCTGCGATTGCCGCGGAACTTGCGCCAGCTGCGACGTGCCGGACTGACCGGCATCGCCAGCACCATCGCGGGATCGGGGGTGGCGATATCGGTCATGTCGACCTCCGCAGACGCGGGTTCAGCAGGATGTAGAGGAGGTCAGCGATCAGGTTCATGGCGATGAAGCCGACCGCGGTGACCAGCACGACCCCCTGCACGACCGAGTAATCGCGGGTGAACACCGCATCGACCACCAGCTTTCCGAAGCCGGGAATGGTAAAGATCTGCTCGGTCAGCACCGCGCCCGCCATCAACTCGCCAAACAGAAGCGCAGTCAGGGTCACGATCGGGGTCAGTGCGTTGCGAAAGGCGTGCTTGAGGATGACGGTGCGCTCGCGCACCCCCTTGGCCCGCGCGGTGCGGATGTAGTCGCTGCCCAACACCCCCAGCATCGCGGAGCGGGTATGCCGCATCAGGGTCGCCGCCAGCGCCGTGCCCAGCACGAAAGCCGGCATGATCATGGTCTTGAGGCTTTGTAGCGGATCCGTGAACAGCGGCACATAACCCGAGGCCGGCAGCAGTTTCCATCGCACCGACACCAGCATGATAAGCATGATCCCCAGCCAGAAGTTCGGGATCGACATGCCCCCCAGCGCCAGCAGGTTGGCGCCGTAATCGACCGCCGTGCCCTTGCGCGTCGCCGAAAGGATGCCGGCGGGAATGCCGATCATCAGCGCGATGAGCAGCGCCATGGTGCCCAGTTGCAGCGTCACCGGCAGCTTTTGCGCGATGATCTTCGAGACCGGCTCGCCGGTGCGCAGCGATACGCCCAGATCGCCGGTGACCGCGTTGCCGAGCCATCGAAAATACTGCACCGGCAGCGGATCGTTCAGCCCCAGCCGGTCGCGTATGGCGGCAATGGTCGCAGGGTCGCGATCCTCGCCCGCAAGGGCCAGCACCGGATCGCCCGGCAGCATCTTTTGCAGCGCGAACACCAGCACCGTGATCAGCAGCACGGTCGGGATCGCAACCAGCAGTCGGCGCAGAAACAGGCTGAGCATCGGACCCCTTCCGGGCAGAGCGTCGCGGGCAGCGGTGAAGGGCGCGCGTCACCGCGCGCCCCCGCGTTCAGTCGGCGTCGGTGACGTTCTCGAGACGGATCATGCCGTCCGGATAGGGCTTGAACCCCTGCACGCCCTGGTCAACCCCATAGAGCCACGGCAGGTAGTAAAGGTAGATCAGGGGCAGATCGCGGCTGAGAATCTGCTGGGCCTCGTTGTAGAGCCCTTTCCGGGTCTCGACATCGGACACCTTGCGCGCCTCGTTGAGCAGGCGGTCGACATCGGGGTTGGAATATTTTCCGTCGTTGAAGCCGGCATCGGTCGTCACGAACTGGTGGATGTTGCCGTCCGGGTCGACCCGACCGGACCAACCCTGCTGACTGGCCTCGAAATCGCCCTTGCCGGCGTCGGCGATCAGGGTCGCAAACTCCTTGGCGGTGATCTGAATGTCAAAGCCGGCCTCGGCCGCCATCGACTGGACGACCTGCATCATCTGCATCTGCACCGGCGTGTTCGGCGTCTGCACGTCGATGCGCACCGGAGTCTTGACGCCGGCCTCGGCGAGCAGCGCCTTGGCCTTCTCGACGTCGCGGGCCGGCGGCGGGAAGGCCGGATCGTGATAGATGCTGTCCGGCGGGAACGGTTGGCCAGCGGGCGGCATGGCGCCCGAGAAAACCACCTGGCTCAGCGCCTGACGATCGATCGACAGGTTCAGCGCCTCGCGCACGCGGGCATCCTTGCCGGCGGGGTTGTCAGCCCGGGGCCCGTTGGCGGTGTTGAAGGTGATGCCCTGGTATCCCAGTCCGACGACCTGCTCGACCCGCAGGTTGCCACTGGCGGAAACTGCCGCCATGTCGGTCGCCGCCAGCTGGTTCACCATGTCCAGATCGCCCGACTGCAGGTTGGCGAGACGCACGGTGCTGTCGGGGATCGGCAGGAAGACCACCCGATCCAGCTTGATCGCGTCGGCGTTCCAGTAGTCAGCGAATTTTTCCAGCACGATCTTGTCCTGGCTGACGCGGCTGACGAACTTGAACGGCCCCGAGCAGACCGGGTTCGCGCCGACATCCGCGCCATTGGCGAAAGCAGTGGGCGAGAGCATCATCCCCGCCCGGTCCGAAAGCTGCGCGAGCAGCGTCGCGTCCGGGCCGGTCAGGTGCATTCGCACCTCTGTCGGCGAGACCACCTCGACGCTCTCGACCGAGGCCAGTTCGGACTTGCGTACGCTGTCCTCGAGGGTCTTGGCGCGCTCGATGTTGGCCTTGACCGCCTCGGCGTCAAAGGGGGTGCCGTCGTGGAACTTGACCCCCTCGCGCAGGGTGAAGGACAGGGTCAGACCGTCCTCCGACAGGTTCCACGCCGTCGAGAGCTGCGGCACGAACTCGAGCTTTTCGTTCACGTCGATCAGCTTGTTGCACATCGCCGTAAAGACGATCCGGCCGACAAAGGTGCGCGATTTCGCCGGGTCGAGCGCGTCGGGATCGCTTTCGAGACCGATACGCAGCTCGGCGGCCGACACGGCCAGTGTGCTGGCCGCCAGCATCAGGGCGGCGAGAGTCGGGATATGCCTTTTCATCACGCGGGATTCCTTTGCGAGGGCTGCTGCTGAGGGGACTGCGGTGGTGCCTGTTGGACGATGCGCCCGTCGACGGCCTGGCGATAAAGCGCCAGCCGCGCCTCAGCCGTGGCGCCGCGACCGCCGGCATGGACAAAACCGGGGGCCGGGTGGCGAGCGGCGATTTCGGGCCAGAAATGGCAAGCGGTGGCATGGCCACCAGCGTCGGGCGTCAATGCCGGCTCGCTGGTCCGGCACAGGTCTTGGACAAATGGACATCGGGTGTGGAAACGGCAGCCGGAGGGCGGGCGCGCCGGGCTGGGAATCTCGCCACGCAGGGCTTCGTGCCGGCGCGGCTGACCGGGCACCGCCTCGGGGATCGCAGACAGCAGGGCGCGGGTGTAGGGGTGGCGCGGGCTTGCGAACAGGGCGTCGGTCGGGCCGGTCTCGACGACGCGGCCCAGATACATCACCGCGACCCGGTCGCTCATGTGGCGGATCACTGCCAGGTCGTGGGCGATGATGACCAGGGTCAGGCCCAATTCGTCGCGCAACTCACCCAGCAGGTTCACGACCTGCGCCTGGACAGAGACATCGAGCGCGCTGACCGGCTCATCCGCGATCACTAGATCGGGGCCCGAGGCGAGGGCGCGGGCAATGCCGATGCGCTGCCGCTGCCCACCGGAAAACTCGTGCGGGTAGCGTTGCATGTGCTCGGGGCGCAGGCCGACCCGGCTCAGCATCTGCGCCACCTGCTCGCGCCGCTGTTGGCGCGAAAGGCCGGGCGCGTGCGTCTCCAGCGGCTCGCCGATTAGCGTCGCCACGCTGGCACGCGGGTTCAGGGACGAAAAGGGGTCCTGAAAGATGAACTGCAGCCGCCGGCGCAGTTGCTGCAGCCCGAGCCCCTTGAGACTGG